>NZ_JAFICY010000002.1:0-888602 GCF_017834105.1 Curtobacterium sp. 1310
CGGGGGTCCGCGCGGCGCGGGGGGGGGCCCCCCCACCACCCTCCCGGCCCCCCCGCGGGGGGGGGGGGGGCCGCCCCCCCCGCTTCTCGTTGTGCGGGAGCACGTCGTGCCGCAACGCGACCGGACCCGGCGCCGGCACCGGGCGCCGGAGCCGGCACCGGGCGGCGGCCGCCGCGCCGACTCCGCGAGCGACCGAGCGCACCCGGCGCTCAGCCCCCGAGCGCCTCCGTCAGCAGCGCCACCATGGCGTCGAGCTGGATGTCGCCCGAGTCGGCGATCTCCTCGTCCGACCCGTCGAGCGCGCGGGCGGCCAGGGACGCCTTCGAGTCGATGAGCTCGGCGATCTTGGTGTCGATCGTCTGCGCCGCGATGATCCGCCACGCGGTGACGGGCTCTTCCTGCCCGATGCGGTGCACGCGGTCGATCGCCTGCGTCTGCTCCGCCGAGGTCCACGACAGCTCGGCGAGCACGACGTTCGACGACACCTGCAGGTTCAGGCCGACGCCGGCGGCGGTGAGCGAGCACACGATGACGGCGACGTCGGGGTCGTTCACGAACGCGTCGATCTCGGCCGTGCGCTGTGCGGGCGTCTGGTCACCGCGGACGGTGGCGGTCTTGAGGTGCCGACGGGCGAAGACCTCCTCGGCCTGGTCCATCACGTCGAGGTGCTTGGCGAAGAAGACCACCTTGCCGACGTTCGAGGCGAGCTGCGCCGCGTAGTCCGCCGCCAGCTGCGCCTTGGCACGACCGATCCGCCGCACCATCGAGAACACGTTCTCGCCGGTCGACGAGGCGTCCTGGTCCTCGAGCTCCCACCGCGCGACCTGGCGGACGAGCTTGTGGTCGATGCCGACGACCGGGTCCTGCCCCGTGCGGGCGTCGAGCGCCTGGTGGTACCGACGGACCAGCTTCGCGGTGAGCTCGCGCTCGGCGTCGCGGATGGAGCGGCCCTCGTCGCCGTCGAGCTCGACCGGGATGTCGGCGATCCGTCGCGCGGGGATGTCGGCGGCGACGTCGACCTTGCGGCGGCGGACGATGCCCTGGTCGATGACGGCCTTGCGGGCCTCGACGAAGAAGCCGGGGTCGGCCGGGGTGAGCCCGATGTCCTCGAGCTCGTTCATGAGCGTCGCGCGGGGCTTCTTGTCGTCGATCCAGCCGAGGAACTCCCAGATGGTGCGGAAGTCCTCGACCGAGTTGATCAGCGGGGTACCGGTCAGCGCCAGGAACAGCGGCGACGACACCCGCGCACGGATCTGCTCGGCGAGCTGCAGCACGAACCGGGAGCGCTGCGACTCCTTGTTCTTGATGAAGTGGGCCTCGTCGACGACCATGCCCTTGAAGCCGAAGGCCCCGAGCCAGCCGGCGTGCCGGTCGAGGATCTCGTAGTTCACGATGACGATGTCGGCGAAGCCGTCCAGGTCGTCCCCGTCGCCGTGGATGACGGTGGCGGTGCGGTTCGGCACCCAGCGCTCGGCCTCGCGTGCCCAGTTGGTCTTCACGACGTTGGGCACGACCACGAGCAGCGGGAAGGCGTTCGCGGCGTCGGCGGCGAGCAGCGACTGCGCGGTCTTGCCGAGGCCGGGCTCGTCCGCGAGCAGGAACGTGCGGTGTCCCTGCGCCGCGGCGGCGACGAGCTCCGCCTGGTGCTTCATCAGCGTGGTGCCGGACCGCGAGTGCAGCGAGGTCGGCTCCGGCAACGGCATCGACGCCGCGCCACCGCCGGCGCCGTACTCGAACGACTTGAACAGCGGACCGAACAGCTCCCAGTTCGCCAGGCGACGCGGGTGGGCGACGGGCTGGTCGGCGAGGGCGAAGTCGGGCGCCAAGAAGGGGTTGGCCAGCTGGCGCTGCACGACCGCCTGCGGCACGACCGAGCGCACCGGGGCGTCGACCACCGGGGACGGCTCGGCCGCGATGACGAGGTCCTCGGGCTGCAGCTCCATGCCGCCGGCGATCATCATGTCGCGCTTGACCGTGCGGGTCGCCTCGCTGACCGAGGCCTCCTCGGTCAGCAGCTGGATCACGCTGGTGTCCCGCGCGGCGGTCTTCGCCAGGATCGTGGCGACACCGTCGAGACGCTTGAGCTGCTCGGCGCGCTGCGCGTCGGTGAGCTCCGGGTCGGCCTTGACCCGTGCGCGCTCCTCGCGCATCAGCAGCGCGACCGCCTGGAACTTCGACCGGTTGGACGCCTTCAGCGGTCCGCGCTGCGCCGCCGCCTCCACCTCGCGCACCGCGCGGGCGAGCACCGGGATGACGCCGTCGTTGTCCAGCGGGCGGGTACGGCGCGACGCGGTCCGCGTCCCGCCGGCTGCTCGCCGGGTGCCTGATCGAGCCAACGCTCCTCCTGTTCCGCCCGTTCTCCACGGGCGAGCCGCCGTCGTGGCGGGAAGTCCTCGACCGGCGTCTGGCACGACCCCGGTCCGCGGGCCACCCTGGCCCGCTCGTGCGCCGGTCCCGCCGTGGGACGTCCGGTGGACTCCCGCGGTCCGTGCGGCCGGCACCCCTCGGGTGCTCGACACGACGATCCGCGCCGGGACCCGGCGCCGTCGCACGCACGTGGTGCCCGTCGGACGCCCACGGATCCGGTCCCCACGTCGGTCAAGTGACCGACTGCCACGTCCGGAAACGACGCGGCACGCGACGACACGGTGCGTGCTGGGCTCAGTTTACTCCCGCACCCCCGACGGAGGCGACTCGACGGGACCCGCGCGCGTCGCGCCTCCCGTCCGACCGCGCGGTGGACGGGACGCCACGACGGCCGGGAGGCACTGCCCACCACCACCGCGCGGCCGGCGACCGTCCGACGGCCGGGTCAGACCTGCGGTGCCGACCGCGGACGGAGGGTGCCGGCCGACGGCACCGCCGGCGCCGCCTCGGCGAGCGCCGCACGCGTCGCCGCCAGCAGCTGCTGCGCCGTCCGGATGCCGTTCTCGGACCCGGTCGTCGCCTGCCCACCGGCGTGCGCGAGGAGCTGCGCGCCGATCGCCGGACCGATGCGGTCGGCCTCGGCCGGATTCCGGGCGACCCAGTCGCGGGCGACCGCGTCGGCGAGCCGCTCCGCCGCTGCCCCGCGCTCGGCGTCCCCACGGGACCGGTGCCACAGGCCGGTGACGACCAGGTGCGCGACGACCGCACCCACGTCGCGGACCGGGAACCCCCAGCCCGCCGTGTCGATGTCGAGCAGGCCGGAGATGCGCCACGGCTCGTCCTCGTCGACGAAGACCTGCTCGAGGTGCAGGTCGCCGTGCACCACCTGCTTGGGGGCGGCCCCCCAACCGATGGACCGCCGCCCGATGCCGTCGTAGAGCTCGTCGATCTCGGCCGCGTCCTGCGGCAGGGCGGCGACGAGCGTGCGCCGGTGCCAGTCGGCGTGGTCCATCGCGTCCGCGCGGGCCTGCTGCGTCATCGGCACCGTCGCGATCCGGCCGGTCAGGGCGGCGAGGGAGGCGACGAACCGCGGGTCGTCGGCGATCTCGGTGATGCGGCTGCCCGCGGGCACCCCGCGGATGCGCTCGAGCACGAGCAGGCCGTCGCCCCGGCTCGACAGCACCCGCGGGACCGGCAGCCCGGCGGCGACGAACTGCTCGTGGGTCTCGACGATCGGCGCGACGCGGTGCGGGCGGACGATCTTCAGGAACAGCACGCGCTCCGGGGCGTCCACGCGCACGACCGCGCGCTTGCCCGGACGGTAGGCGGCGACCGACAGCGTCGGGTCGGTGACCGGCAGGCCGAGGCCGGCGAGGAGCTCGGCGACGGCGTCGCGGTACGTCACCTGCGGCAGCACCGGGAGGCCCGGGTCGTTCGGGTAGGCCCAGACCGAGACCGGCTCGCCCGTGGCGGGGTCGGTGACGACGGCGCTGTTCTGGTCGTGGGCGCCACCCGTGTCGACGTAGGTCAGGACGGTGGCGCGCTGACCGGCCCGGTCGACGGTGTCGACCTCGTAGCCGTACAGGTAGCCGTTGCCCGACGGCTCGACCGAGTGGGCGCGCGCGGCGACCACGGAGGTCCCGGAGCCGGCGAAGGCCTGCGGGATGATGCGCTCGTGGTTGGGCCACACGTGACCAGTCAACCGTGCCGCGGCGGTTTCGTCGCCATCGTGCACGGCTCGGCGTGCGGCTGGTGGCTACCGTGGTCGTCGTGAACCCGGTCGCGCGCCTCCGCAGTTCCAGCCGCACACCGTTCCTGCAGGTCGTGAAGACCGCGGTCGCGGTGGTCGCGGCGGTCCTGCTCTGCCGTGCGCTCATCGACGGGCCGTTCCCGACCTTCGCCGCGATCGCCGCGCTGCTCGTCGTGCAGCCGAGCATCAACCAGTCGTTCGTGAAGGGCCTCGAGCGCAGCGCCGGCGTGGTGCTCGGCGTCGTGCTGGCGACCGCCTTCCACCTGGTCTTCGGTGACGGCGTCTGGGTCGTGCTCGTCGTCATCGTGCTGGCGATCCTGCTGAGCTGGGCACTCCGTCTGACCCCGACGTCGGCAACCCAGGTGGGCATCAGCGGCATGCTCGTGCTCACCGCGGGGGTCGTCACGCCGAACTACTCGGCCGACCGGGTCCTCGAGACCGTCGTCGGCGCCGTCGTCGCACTCGCGGTGAACGCCGTGATCGTGCCGCCCGTGCTCCTCGAACCGGCGCACCTCGCGGTCGCCCGACTGGCCCGGGACACCGCCGCCGCGTTCGAACGGATCGCGATCGGCCTCACCGAGGGCTGGGACGCCGAGCGGTGGGACGAGGCCCTGCGCCAGGCGCGGGCCCTCCGGCAGCAGCACGCCCGCGCCGAGGCCTCGCTCACCGCGGCGGGCGAGTCGCTGACGATGAACCCCCGTGGTGGCCGACACCGAACGATCCTGCAGCGGGACACGACGGTCGCGGAGCACCTGCGCGTCCTGGTCACACGGGTCACCGGGATGACCCGGGCGATCCGCGACAACACGGCGCCGGACCTCCGGTCGGACCCGGTGGTGGGGAGCATCGCGACCGAGGTCGCCCGCATCGGGGCGGACGTCCGAGCACTGAGCGCACGGGTCGAGGCGACGCGGCTGCACCACGCGGAGCGCGACGGCTTCACGGGCACCGCCGCCGACGACACGACGGCCGCGGAGCCCGCGCTGACGGCGCCGCTCGAGGTCGTCCGGCCGAACTCGCGGCACTGGGTGCTCATCGGCGCCCTGCTCGAGGACATCCGACGGGTGCGGGAGGAGCTGCTCGGCGAGGACGACTGAGGTCCGCGCGGCGCGCGGCGTCAGGCCGTGGCGCGGTGTGCGGCGTGACCGGACGCCGCCGGGTGTGCGGCGTCCGCGGCGGGAGCGAGCGTGGGCGATCCCCCGCCCACTGCTGCCGGCTCGGACGCGGCGGCCGGTTCGACGGCAGTCGACTCGACGGCAGTCCGTTCGACCTCGGTCGGCTCCACCGCGGCCGCTGCCTCGACGGCCGTGAGGACGAGTCGGTCCCACAGCGCCGTCCCCGACTCGTGCTCGTCGGAGCGGACCCCCTCGAAGCCCTGGATGGTCGCGACCGCGCGATCGGCGCCGGCCTCGTACGCCGCACGGCTCGCGACGTCCGGCACCGCGCTCAGCAGCTCCGCGACGACCCGCTCGCGGCGGGCGTCCTCCAGCTCGCCGAGCACGTCGATGCCGTGCCGTGCCGCCTCGAGCTCCGCGTGCAACCGGACGATGGCCGGGTGGACGCTGTCGTCCGGACGGTACGGACGGTTCTCCTGATCCTGCATGGTGCCCCCTCGGGACACTGCGTCGGGTACGCCGTGTCCGCTGCGGAGCCTAGCAACGCGCTGCTCGCGAGGCCGATACCCCCCTCTGCGGGACGGACCGTTCTGCCCTCGTCCGGGTGGCGTGGCGGGGTCACTGTGACGAGATTCAGCCTCTTCCCACCCGGAACCGCCCACGGACCGCCGTTCCCTGCCACGATGGGGGCCGAGGAGGTCGATCATGCGCCTGTTGGTGGTCGAGGACGACGACGAGATGCGCGCGCTCATGGAGCGTGGGCTCGCGGCAGAGGGGTACCGCGTCACGGCGGTCGAGAACGGTGTCGAGGCGCTCATCGCCCTCGGCGAGCAGGCCTTCGACCTCGCGGTCGTCGACGTCATGATGCCGGGCATGTCCGGCTTCGAGCTCGCCCGCCGGATCCGCGAGCGGGAGGACCCCGTGCGCATCCTGCTCGTCACCGCACGTGACGCCGTCGACGACCGGGTCTTCGGACTCGACGCGGGTGCGGACGACTACCTCACGAAGCCCTTCGCGTTCGCCGAGCTGACCGCCCGCCTCCGCGCGCTCGGTCGCCGCGAGTCGGCTGCCGGGCAGCGGGTCATCGAGGTCGGCGACGTCGCCATCGACTCCGAGGCCCGACGGGTGTCGATCAAGGGGCAGCGCGTCGCCGTCAGCCCGACCGAGTTCGCCCTGCTCCGGCTGCTCGCCCGGTCGGTCGGGACCGTCGTCGACCGCCCGAAGATCCTCGAGGAGGTCTGGGACGGCTCGCAGCACGTGGACCCGAACGTCGTCGAGCAGTACATCTCGTACCTCCGCAAGAAGCTGACCTCGCACGAGGCGACGGTCGCCATCGCGACGGTCCGGGGCCGCGGCTACCGGCTCGACCTGCTCGGGGCGTGACCGGGTCGGCACCCACGACCGGGACGGTCCGCGGCGGACGCGGCCTGCCCCGGCCGCTCCGGGTGCTCTCGCTCCGCGCCCGCATCACGATCGGCTCGACGGCGATCGCGGCGGTCGTGATCCTGCTGCTCGTGCTCGTCATGCGCTTCCAGGTCGTCAGCGTCGTCGCGAGCGCCACCCGCACCCTGCTCGACGCCGACGTCGACCCGTACGTGGCGACGCTGGAGGTCGACAGCGACCCGGACCTGTCCGCACCGGGCAACGCCCAGCTCGTCGCCGTCGTGGCCCCGTCGGGCCAGATCCGGCTGTCGACCATGCCGCCCCGGGTCGAGCGGGCGCTCGGCAGCCTGACGTCGACCGAGTCGGGCACGTCGCTCATCACCGTCTCCGGGTCCGAGTACCGCGTCGTCATCGAGCACCCGGTCAACGCCGCCGGACGCTGGACCGTCGTCGCCGCACGCAACTCGCAGGCCGAGGCGATCGTGGTCGACGACCTCACCACCACGCTGTCGCTCACCGGCCTCGCGATCCTCATCGCCTTCGGCATCGCGTCGTGGGCGCTCGCCACCGCGGCGCTCCGCCCGGTGAACCGGATGCGCCGCGAGGCCGAACGGCTCTCCGTCGCCCCCGAGCGCGCCGAGCTGCCGGTCGGTCCGGCGCAGGACGAACTGGCCTCGCTCGCCACCACGCTGAACGCCTTCCTCGCACGCACCCGCCAGGTGACCGAACGCGAGCGTCAGATGGTCTCCGACGCCAGCCACGAGCTGCGCACGCCCCTCGCGATCCTCACCACCCAGCTCGACCTGGCGTCGCTCGACGGCGACGACGCTGCGGCGCTCGCGGCGCACATCGACCGCGCCAAGCGGAGCGTCGCCCGGCTCTCGCGGCTCGCGAACGACCTGCTCACGCTGTCGCGCATCGAGGACGCGGAGGAACGCGAGCAGGACGGCGCGCAGCCGACCACCGCCTGGAGCGACCTGGGCGACGAGGTCATGGCCGCCGTCGACCGGGTGCGCCTCATCGCCTCGGCGAAGGACATCACGGTGGACTTCGACCTCGAACGGACCCCGGACCCGGTCGGAGCGGCGGAACCACGCTTCCGCCTCGACACCGGTGGCATGGCGCAGCTCGTCACCAACACGGCGAGCAACGCGGTCGCCGCACTCCCCCGTGGTGGTGGCGTCTTCGTGTCGTGGCGGGTCGAGGGCGACGAGGGTGTCCTGCAGGTGACCGACGACGGACCCGGTGTCCCGGAGTCGTTCATCCCCGTCGCGTTCGACCGATTCACCCGGCCGGACGAGGCCCGGACGTCGCGCCGCGACCCGGACCCGGCGACGGGCGGGGTGCCGGTGCCGGGCGGCTCGGGCCTCGGGCTCGCGATCGTGCGCGCGATCGCGGAACGGTCGGGAGGAACGGCTGCCCTCCGCAACGTCCGGTCCGGTGGCCTCGAGGTCACCGTGCGCATCCCCGTGGTGCGCGAGCAGACCGCGTCCTGACGGTCATTGGAAGTCCCGCGACCGGGTCCGCACCGCCAGCGGCAGGTGCTCGATCCGGTCCGCCACCAGGTTCACCACGCCGTCCGGCGACCGCTCGAGGATCCCCCGCACCACCACGGCCGGCGACTCCCGTGCCACCCGCCGGTACCGTCCCCACACGCCGACGCTGCAGATGACGTTCACCAGCCCGGTCTCGTCCTCGACGTTCAGGAACGTGATGCCCGACGCCGTCGCCGGGCGTTGCCGGTGCGTCACGATGCCGCCCACCTCGACCCGTCGTCCGGTCTCCGCCGTCGCGGTGTCCTGCACGCTGAGCACCCCGCGGGCGCGCAGTCGCGGGCGGACGTGGTGGACCGGGTGGTCGTCGGTCGACATGCCCGTCGACCACATGTCCGCGATCAGGACGTCCCCGCTCGTCATCTGCCCGAACAGCGGCGGCTGCACGGTGACCTGGGTGTCGGGCAGCTGGTCGGGTCGTTCCGCAGCCGCCTGCGCCGCCGACCACATGCCGCTGCGCCGGTCGATCCCGAGCCCGGCGAAGGCGTCCGCTGCGGCCAGGGCCTCGAGCTGCGCGGTCGTCAGCCGGACACGACGGGCCAGGTCGGACATGTCCGTGAAGGGCCCGTGCGCCGCCCGCTCCGCGACGATCGCCTCGGCGCTCCGCCGGCCGAGCGAGGCGACCTCGGCCAGGCCCAGGCGGACGGCGAAGGCCCCGTCGCGTCGGTGCTCCGCGGTGTCGTCGGGCAGCGAGCCGTCGAACGGCAGCACGGGCGGCTGCTCCCCGGCCAGGCAGGCGTCGGCCCCGGTCGC
Organism: Curtobacterium sp. 1310; assembly: GCF_017834105.1. Lineage (NCBI taxonomy): Bacteria > Bacillati > Actinomycetota > Actinomycetes > Micrococcales > Microbacteriaceae > Curtobacterium > Curtobacterium sp. 1310. The sequence goes on from NZ_JAFICY010000002.1 coordinate 8,922, forward strand.
ACCGCTCTCGGCGTCGGGCAGGGGCTCCAGCGTCGCGTCGACCGCCGAGCGCAGGATGTCCGGCCGCAGCACCCGCACCCCGTGCCGCCGGGCGTCGGCGACCAGGGTCTGCGGTGAGTAGAACCCCATCGGCTGTGCCCGGAGCAACGCCGCCAGGAACGCCCCCGGGTAGTGCAGCCGCATCCAGGCGCTGGCGTAGACGATGAGCGCGAAGCTGATCGAGTGGCTCTCCGCGAACCCGAAGTTCGCGAACGCCTGGATCTTGGCGTAGATCGTGTCGGCGTCCTCGCCGTGGATGTCGTTCGCCGCCATCCCCGCGTAGAGCTTCTCGCGCAGCCGCTCGATCTTCTCGAGGCCACGCTTCGAGCCCATCGCCCGGCGGAGCAGGTCGGCGTCGTCCCCGGAGCACCCGCCGACGGCGATGGCCATCTGCATGAGCTGCTCCTGGAAGAGCGGGACCCCGAGCGTCCGCTCGAGCACGGGTTCGAGCGACGGGTGGATGTACGTGATCGGTTCCTCGCCCGTCCGACGACGGATGTACGGGTGCACGGCACCGCCCTGGATCGGACCGGGACGCACGAGCGCGACCTCGATCACCAGGTCGTAGAACCGCCGGGGCAGCAGCCGCGGGAGGGTGCCCATCTGTGCGCGGGACTCCACCTGGAACACCCCGATCGTGTCCGCGCGGCAGAGCTGGTCGTAGACGCCCTGCTCCTCCTTCGGGATCGAGTGCATGTCCCAGCGCTCCCCGCAGTGTTCGTCGGCCAGGTCGAACGAGTACTGCAGCGCCGCGAGCATCCCGAGCCCGAGCATGTCGAACTTCACGAGCCCCATGAAGGCGCAGTCGTCCTTGTCCCACTGCAGCACGGTCCGGCCGTCCATGCGGGCGTGCTCGATGGGCACGACCTCACCGACGGGCCGGTCGGTGAGCACCATGCCCCCGGAGTGGATGCCGAGGTGCCGTGGGAACCCGAGCACCTGCTGGGCCATGTCGACCACGGTGTCCGGGATGTCGTGGTCCTGGCTCTCGGTGACCGACCCCCACCGCTCGACCTGCTTCGACCAGGCGTCCTGCTGCCCGGGGCTGTGCCCGAGCGCCTTCGCCATGTCCCGCACGGCGCCCTTCGGCCGGTAGGTGATGACGTTCGCGACCTGCGCCGCGTTGAACCGTCCGTACTTCTCGTAGACGTACTGGATCACCTCCTCGCGCCGGTCCGAGTCGAAGTCGACGTCGATGTCGGGCTCCTCGTCGCGCATCGCCGACAGGAACCGCTCGAACGGCAGTCCGTACCGGATGGAGTCGACCGCGGTGATCTCGAGCAGGTAGCAGACGGCCGAGTTCGCCGCCGAGCCGCGCCCCTGGCACAGGATGCCCCGCTGCCGGGCGTACTGCACCATGTCCCGCACGATCAGGAAGTACCCCGGGAAGTCCTTGTCCGCGATGACGGACAGCTCCCGCTCGATGCGCTCGCGCTTCTGCGGGTCGACACCGTCGGCGCTGCCCGGGTAGAACCGACGGGCGCCCTGCCAGGTGAGCTCGCGCAGCCACGACATCGTCGTGTGCCCCTCGGGGACCTCGACGTCGGGCAGCCCGGGCTTGGCGGTCCGGAGCCGGAACCCGAGCTCGTCGGCCAGGTCGACGCTCGTCTCGACGGCGCCCGGCCAGCGCGCGAAGCGCGCGGCCATCTCGGCACCGGACCGCAGGTGGGCGGTCGGGGCCGCCGGCAACCAGCCGTCGATCTCGTCGAGGCTCCGCCGTGCCCGCACGGCCGCCAGCGCGGTCGCCACGGGGAAGCGGTCGGGGGTCGCGTAGTGCACGTTCCCGGTCGCCACGACGGGGAGTCCGTGCCGTGCCGCGAGCGTCGCGAGGACGTCGTTCCTGGCGGTGTCGAGCGGTTCCCCGTGGTCGGTCAGCTCGACGACCACCCCGGCCGTGCCGAACCGGTCGAGCAGCGCACGCAGGGCCTCGTCCGCCGCCGACTCGCCCCCGCGCTCGAGGGCCTGGCGGACGGTGCCCTTCCGGCAGCCCGTGAGGACCCGCCAGTGCCCGTCGGCCTGCGCCGCGAGCTCGTCGAGGTCGTACTGCGGCCGCCCCTTCTCGGCCCCGGCTGCCAGGTTCGCCCGCGTGACGGCCGCGGCGAGCCGGTGGTAGCCGTCCTGCCCGTCGGCGAGCAGCAGCAGGTGTGTGCCCTCCGGGTCGGGGACGCCGTTCTGCGGTTCGGTCAGCCCGAGGGACAGCTCGGTGCCGTACACGGTCGTCACGGTCGGGTACGCCTCGGCCACCTCCGCCATCCGGGCAGCCCCGTAGAACCCGTCGTGGTCCGTCAGCGCCAGGCCGTGCAGGTGCAGGCGTGCAGCTTCCTCGACCAGGTGCTCCGGACCGCTGGCGCCGTCGAGGAAGCTGAAGGTCGAGTGCGCGTGCAGCTCGGCGTACGGCACGACCGGGGCGTCGTCGTCGGCGGCGGGGGTCGGCGGGACGTACCGGGACCGCTTCCGCGACCAGGCCGGGCTGTCCCCGCCGTCGCCGGCGTGCGCACTGTCCGGCCGCTTGTCCGACAGGGCGCGTTCGAACTGCGACCACGGGATCGGTGGGTTGCTGTAGCCCATCAGGTCTCCTTCACGTCGCGACCGCCTCGGCCCACCACCGGTGGTCGGCGAGCACCAGGTACCAGGCCCGGCCGTCGTCGTCGACGACCTGCAGCCGGTGCAGTCGCCGCCCGCCGGCCTCCCACCAGCGCACGACGAGCGGCCACGGCCCCGCCCACGCGGTCACGGACGCGAACCGGCCGCCCCGCTCGCCCTCGGCCCGGAACCGCTCCGGCACCGCGGTCAGTGCGCCGCGGCCGTCGACGTCGACGGTGTCACCCCCCGCAGCGACGACGTCCACCGGACGGGGTCGCTCGAGCACGGTCGCGGGTGGCGGCCCCGGGAGCCTGCCGGGCCACGGCCGGTCGCGGACGGTCGCCAACGCCCGCTCGCCGCCGACCGGGGCGTCGCCCCACGGCACGAGCACGACGCGCTCGGCCAGCGTGCGGCCCCCGCCGATCCGCGGGGTGACCACGCCCTCGTGCCCGACGAGCCCCTGCACCCGGGCGAGGGCGTGGTGCACCCGTTCGTCGGGTCCGGTCCCCCAGAGCCCACGCTCGTGGTTCGACGCGTCGTCGACCGCGACCGGCTCGAGCACCACCTGGACCACGGGCGCCTCGAGCCCGGAGGGGTCCACGCCGCCGGCGAGCTGCCAGCGCACGCGGTCGACGACGTCGGCGGCGTCGAACCAGCGCGGGTGCACCCAGGTCCGTTCGAGCAGGAGGTCGCGCTCGTCGACGATGCCCACCCGGATCGTGGTCGCGACGAGTCCGGCCGCGCGCAGCCGTGCGGCGAAGTCGTCGGCCGAACGGCGGAAGGCGAACGCCACCTGGTCGGCGCGGTCGAGCGGTGGTTCGAAGGACGCCTCGACCCGGAGCTCCGGCGGGACCGCCCGCGCTGCGACCTCGCGCGGGTCGCGACCGCCCGCCAGCCGGTGCAGGAACGCCCCGGCGACACCGAACCGGTCGCGCACCTGCTCGTCGCCGAGCGCGGCGAAGTCACCGAGCGTGGCGATGCCGAGCCTCCCGAGCACCATCGCCAGGTCCGGGTCGCCGAGCACGCCGAGCGGCAGGTCCGCCAGGAACAGGGCCGAACCGCCGACCGGCACGATGCGCACCCGCTCCCCCGGGCGCACGGGACGCGACCGCGCTGCCTGTTCCGCCGCGAACGGGGTGTCCGCCACCCCGGCACGCACACCGGGCGCACCGTGGTCGGCGGCGATCCCGGCCAGCGTCGCCGCGGCCGCCCGCTCGCCGCCGTAGTAGCGCGCAGGCCCCCGGGAGCGCAGGGCGATCGTCCCCGGTCGCAGGACCTCGACCCCGGGGACCGCTTCCTCGATCGCACGGATGACGGGTTCGAACGCGCGGTGGTCGAGTGCGTCGTCGTAGGGCTCGACCACGAGTTCCGGGCAGCGCGCCTGGGCCTCGCGCACGCGGAGGCCCCGCACCACCCCCTGCTGCCGGGCACTGGCCGAGCTGGCGAACACCACCCCCTTCGCCACCAGGGCGAACGGGTGCTCGGGCGGCGACCCCGCGGCCCGGGCGGCGGCGATCACCGGCCAGTCCGGGCACCAGAGCACGATCGTGCGCGCAGGCGGTGGTTCCGGCAGGGCGCCGCCACGGGCCAGGGCATCGGCACGCACGGCCCCCGGCCCCGGCACCCCGGCGCCGGCGGTCCCCCTGGTCGTGCCGCGCGGCGAGGCGGCACGGGCCCGTCCTCGCGAGCTCACGACGCCACCGCGACCGGGCGGAGCACCCGGGAGTCCCCGGCACCGTCGGCGGCCGCGATGCCGACGCCGCCCGGAGCGCCCGTGTCCGTCCCACCGGCCCGGGCGACCAGGGGCGCGGCGGGTCGCACCGCACCGTCCGCCGCCGGGAGCAGCAGGTCGGCGCTGACGGGTCGACCTGCTCCCGCGCGGCCGGACGCCGTCACCGTGGCACGCCGCTCCGCCAGGTACCCGTGGCCGTCGCCGATGCCGGTCCACACCGAGCCGCTCACCCGCAGCGTGACGTCGGCGCCCGGCCAGGTGCCGAGGGCGACGAGCGCTCCACCGCGCTGCCGCAGCCGCGCGGACAGCCGCGAGACGTCGCCGGGCACGACCCGGCCGAGCGGTCGCGTCAGGACGATCTGCGCCACGTCGGCGAGGGCTGCGGTCACCGTGAGCCACTGGTCGCCCGGATCGGGCACGAGCACGAGTCGTTCGAGGTCGATGCCCATCGCCGCCGCCGCCTCGACCCCGAAGGACGGCACACCGACCACGGCGCACCATGCTCCCTCGGCCGAGGCCGCCTGCAGCATGGTCATCGCGAGCAGCACGGACTCCTGCACGGCGTAGGAGCCACCGACCCGGATCGCGCCACCGGGCAGCAGCGACCGCAGGGCGTCGGCGGTGGGGAGCCCCTGGACGTCGACGCGGGGTGCTTCCATCTCGGACACTCGGGAGCGCAGCGACGTGATGCGTTCGAGCGCCGCCCGGGCGTCCCCCAGGTGGTCGACGCGCCGGGTCGGTCGGGACGCCCCGGAGCGGCCCCCGGGGCGAGCGGGACCGTCGGGCCCGGTCGCCCCCTCGGGCCCGGGCGACAGGAGTGCCGCCGCCGTCTGCATGCCCTCATATTCGAACATGTGTTCGATGATGTCAACCGGTTCCGACATCCGGTGGACAACGACTTCGAACACCCGTTCGACATGCCCGACCGGTGCCGGGACGCGGTCCCGACCCGCGCCCGGGCACCCTGCTCACCAGCGGGCCGAGACCCCCAGTGCTCCGAACACCGACCGGGTCTTCGTCTCGACCTCGTCCGCCTCGTCCGACGCAACCGACGACCACGTCACCGCGCCTCCGGCCCCGAACGTCCGGACGCGTTCCGCTCCCCGGTCGTCCAGCACCGTCACCAGTGTGCGGATGGCCACCGACAGGTCGACCGCACCGTCCGCGGAGAAGTAGCCAACGACCCCCGAGTACACGCCCCGCGGTGCCCCCTCGAGCCGGTCCGCGATCGCCATCGCGCTGATCTTCGGCGCCCCGGTCATCGATCCCGGCGGGAACGCAGCGCGCACGAGCGCTGCACGGGACGCCCCGGCCGGCAGCACGGCGGACACCGTCGACACGAGCTGGTGCACGGTCGCGTAGGTCTCGACGTCGCAGAGCCGCTCGACGTGCACCGACCCGGGCACCGCCGAGCGGAGCAGGTCGTTCCGCAGCAGGTCGACGATCATGACGTTCTCGGCGCGGTCCTTCGGGCTCGCCGCGAGCGCCGCGCGCGCCGTGGCGTCACGTCGCGGGTCCGGGTCACGCGGCCGCGTGCCCTTGATCGGCTCGGCGACGACCGTGCCGTCGGCACCGACCCGCAGGAACCGCTCCGGCGAGCGGCTCGCGACCCGCAGCGTGCCGAGTCGCAGGTAGGCACCGAACGGGACGGGGTCCGCCCGCCGCAGTCGCAGGTACTCGACCAGGTGCGGGTCCGTGGCGGGCGCGGGCAGGGCCTCCCGTCCGGATGCACCGACCGCGAAGGCGGTCGTGAGGCACACCTGGAACGCGTTCCCCTCACGGATCTCGGCGCGGCACGCCTCGACCGCTGCCTCGTACGCGTCGCGGGACACGCGCCCGTCCGCACCGGCCTGGAGGCCCGTGGTGCCGTCCGTCGCGTCGACGGACGGCCGCCCCGTGTGCGGCCCCGCGAGCCACGCCCGGTTCGCCGCACTGGCCGTCGGTTCGTCGTCGGTCACCAGGGCGAGCGCCCAGGCACGACCGTCGGCGTGCACGACGAGCGCGCGGTCCACGAAGCGCAGGTCGGCGTCCGCGTGTGCCGCGGCGCGGTCGGGGCCGCCGGACTCGCGACCGAGCTCGTACCCGAGGAACCCGACCCAGCCGAGCGCGAACCCGCAGCCCGGCACGGGGGCCTCGAGCGCCGGGGTCCGGGTCAGCAGGTCGTCGAGCACGGTGAAGGCGGCACGCGCCTCGGTGCGGGACGGCCCGAACCACCGCTGCGCAGCGGACGGGACCTCGAGCACCGCGTGTCGGTCCTCGTGCCGGAACCGCGTCGCGAACGGCCCGTCCGTGTGGGCGAGGACCGACCACCGGGCGCGTCCACGAGCGGCCTCCGGCGCACCCTCGGGCAGCCCGGAGTCGAGCCAGACGACGTCGGAGCCGGTGGCAGCCGCCAGCGCACCGAGGTCCGGGGCGACGTCGAGGCGACGCGCGAGGACCCGCGCTCGGGTCAGACCGCGGCGATCGTCCACGAGGCGGCGTGCGCGGCACCGGGTGCGAGCACGACGAGCCCGGACTCCTCGCCAGCGTTGAAGGCGTCCGGCGCGCAGGTCATCGGTTCGACCGCGAGGCCGACGCGGTGGTACTCCGGCACGACGTGGTCAGCGGTGTGCACCTGCGCCCAGCCGCACTCCGGCCCGAAGGACACCCGGACCCCGTGGCCGTCCGCCGCGGTGAGCACGATCGTCGCCAGCCCGTCGCCGTTCCGGTCGAACCCGGTGAACGCGTGGTCGATGAAACGGTCGCCGATCGCGGTCGCGGTGCGCAGGTCGAACTCGTCGTGCACGGGGGCGGTGCCGGTCGGCACGAGACGGTCCTCGGTGACCTCGAGCACCTCGGCGGCGGGCAGGGTGAGGGTCCAGTCGTCGACGCGACCGGCGCCGGCGACGAGGTACGGGTGCGGCCCGGTCCCCCACGGTGCCGCGTCCCCACCGGTGTTCGTCCCGGTGACGGTCGTGTGCAGCCCGTCGGCGTCGACGCGGTACTCGACGAGCACCTCGACGCGGTACGGGTACCCCTCCTGCGCGGGGACGGTCGTGGCGAGCACGGCACGGTCGGGCTCGTGGGCCACGATGCGGAAGTCGGTCCAGGCGACGAGGCCGTGCAGCGCGTGGTGCCGCTTCGGTTCGGTCAGGGCGAGCTCGTGGTCCTGTCCGCCGAAGGTGTACCGGCCGTCGACGACCCGGTTCGGCCACGGAGCCAGGACGGCGCCGCGGAAGGCCGGACGGACCTCGTCGGCGGCGAACGGGACGACCAGGTCGCGTCCGTCGGCGCGGAGTGTCCGGAGCGACGCCCCGACCGAGGCGATCTCGGCGGTGTACCCGCCGGCGGTGATCGTCAGGGCGGACCCGGACAGCGGGGATCCGGCCAGGTGAGGACCGGTCGGCTGGGAACCGGCCACGGGGGCGACGTTGCTCATGCGCAACAGCGTACTGGGGTGCGGCGGCCCGGAACGACGAAGCCCCGCCGGGGGTCCGGCGGGGCTTCGTCGTGTTCTTCGGTGGATCTGAGGGGACTCGAACCCCTGACCCCCTGCATGCCATGCAGGTGCGCTACCAGCTGCGCCACAGACCCAGATCGTGTTGCTCCGTGCCCCCGTTCCCGGCGGCACCATGAAAGCGTACACCACGCGAACGCCGGGTGACGAAATCGTCTCCGCCACCCGGGCGCGTCGCGACTACGCCGTGTGGTCGACGGGCAGTTCGAGCGGGATCGTCGGGCAGTCCGACCAGAGGCGCTCGAGCGAGTAGTACTGACGGTCTTCCTCGTGGAAGACGTGCACGACGATGTCGCCGAAGTCGATGAGGACCCAGCGGCCCTCGGTCCGGCCCTCGCGTCGGAGCGGCTTGGCGCCGGCAGCGATCAGACGGTCCTCGACCTCGTCCGCGATGGCGAGCACGTTGCGCTCGTTCCGGCCGGTCGCGAGCAGGAACACGTCGGTGAGCTGCAGCGGCCCGGTCACGTCGAGGGCGACGAGGTCTTCGGCCTGCTTCGCGTCGGCCGCCTGGGCGGCGATCTGCACGAGTTCCAGTGCGCGTGAGGAGGCGGTCACGGAGTCCTTCCGGTCGTCGGCACCGCGCTCTGCGGGTCCGTGTGGTGGGTCCTGATCATAGGCCACCCCGCCGACAGCGGCCAGGCAGGTGGGCCGGGTCGGGCGACGGGGCGACGTTCGACGAGGGGTCGGCGGGCGGTCAGCCGCCGAGGTGGGTGGTGAGCAGGGCGACGATGATGACCCCGGCGGCCGCCAGACCGACGGCGCCGACGGTGACGCCGAGGATGACCGGGGTCCGGGACTCCTTCGGCTTCGCGGCGGCGAGCACGACCTGACGGGTGGACGTGTGGCTCGACACCGCACGGCTCGCCCGGACGGGGCTCGCGTCCGTCTCCGGCTGCTCGTCGTGCTGCTCGAGCAGACGGTCGACCTCGGACCCGTCGATCGGTCGGTGTGACCCGGTGGAGGACAGCGATGCGGGCAGGTCGATCGAACCGGTCAGGATGACCTCACCCGTGGCGTTCAGGGCCCCGGTCGGGTCGGCCAGCGCCGAGTTCGGCAGCACGATCGAGTTGGTGTCCTGCACCGCGACGCGGCGCGTGCCCGTCACGTCGTGCACCTCGGCGTCACCGGCGTCCCGCGCCTGCTGGGTCCAGTGACCGGCCGGCGGTTCGAAGGCCGTCGTGACCGGCTTCGGCTCGGGGCTCCGACGGAACGCGGCGGGGACGCGGGGGGCGTCACCGACGGCGTCGGCACCGTCGTCGGGACGGGAGTCCGTCGCCGGCGTCGGGCGCTGGATCGGGACCTCGTTCGTGTCGTCGTCGAGCGACAGCGGGAAGACGACGGGCGTCGAGGACGAGGCCATCGGCGCCGACGACGGCGACACTCGGGGAGCATCGTCGTCCGCGGCACCGTCCGAGCGCCGTGCGTCGTCGTCGGTCTGACGGTCGTCGGTGGCCTGGCCGTCGTCGGTGGCCCGGGCGTCGTCGGTGGTCGGGGCGTCGTCGGTCTCCGGCGGCGCCCAGGTCGTGCGGTGGCGTCGGGGTTCCTCGGCGTGCGCCGCGGCCTCGCTCAGGGGCTCGATCGCGTCCGGGGAGCCGTCGGCCTCGGTCGCCTGGGCCACCGCAGCGGCGTCGAGCATCTCGGTCTCGGCGGCAGGCTCCTGACCGGGTGCGTCCGTGGCGTCGCCGGTCCCGTCCGTCGCCTCGGAGGCGTCGACGACCGGGGTCGGGGCGAGCGGGACCTGGGCGGACCGGACCGGGTCCTGCGCCGAGGTCGGACGATCCGCGGACGCCGGGACCGGACGCGGCGGGGTCGACGACCCGCGGTCTGCCGAGGCCGGGCGCGGACGCTCGGTGTCCTGGTCGAGGTGACCGACCGACCCGATGACGTCCTGGACGGTGCGGTCGGAGGACTGCGGGGTCGGCGCGCGCAGCGGCACGGGCTGCACCGCCTGCCCCTCGGCCTCGCGCATCAGGCGGAGCTGACGACGGGTGAGGCCGCCGGTCCCCGGCACGATCTCCGTCGCCGAGGCCGGAGCCGGGGTGAGCGGGAACACCGCGCTGGCGGGCTGCGGGGCAGGAGCAGAGTCGCCGGAGGTGGGACGGGCTGCCGACTGCGCGGGGCCGCTCGGCGACGGCGCGACGTGCGAGCCCGGTCGACGACGGGCCTCGGGCTGGTCGGATGGTGCTGCGACGGTCGGCGGCGGGGTGACCGGCTGCCCGCCGGCTGCGGCGGCACGCTCCCGCTCGCGCGCCTCACGCCGCGAGAGAGGCGGCTGCGCGTCGGACGAACTCATGCAACGCTCCGATACAGGTGGTGCTTGGAGATGTACTGGACGACCCCGTCGGGGACCAAGTACCACACGGGGTGGCCGCGCCTGACCCGGTCGCGGCAATCCGTCGAGGATATCGCCAGTGCAGGGACTTCGAGCAAGCTCACGTCTCGTTCGGGGAGTCCGGTGATGCTCAGATCGTGGCCCGGACGGGTGACCGCGACGAAGTGCGCGAGGTCCCAGAGACCATCATGATCCTTCCAGTCGAGGATCTGCTGAACGGCGTCCGCGCCCGAGATGAAGACGAGCTGCGCATCCGGTCGCTGGTCACGCAGGTCGCGGAGCGTGTCGATCGTGTAGGTGGGCCCCGGACGGTCGATGTCGACCCGGCTGACCGTGAACATCGGGTTCGACGCCGTCGCGATGACCGTCATCAGGTACCGGTGTTCGGCGTCGGTGACGTCCGACTTCATGTACGGCTGACCGGTGGGGACGAAGACGACCTCGTCCAGGTCGAAGGCGCGCGCGACCTCGGACGCCGCCACGAGGTGCCCGTGGTGGATCGGGTCGAACGTGCCGCCCATCACGCCGATGCGTGGGCGCCCCGTGCTCTCGAGCATCGAGCGGCGTGTCAGAGCTTGGTGTGACCGAACTCGTCGACACCCGTCTCGTGGTGGCGGGTGGCCTCGAACTTGTGCGAGTGACGGTACGCGACGTCGCGGAAGCTCCAGGTGACGAACCCGAGGAACGTGAAGAACAGCGCGCCGCACATCGGGAAGACGAACGCGGGCACCCCGGAGGCGTGCTCAGCAGCTTCTGCGAGGAAGGTCATCGGTCCGGTGCTCCGTTCGATCGGGTGGGAAGTCGCGGCCCAGTCTAGCCGCGGATCTGTCCGTGCCCGCGCACGATCCACTTGGTGCTGGTGAGCTCGGGCAGTCCCATCGGGCCGCGCGCGTGCAGCTTCTGCGTCGAGATGCCCACCTCGGCGCCGAAACCGAACTCGCCGCCGTCGGTGAAGCGCGTCGACGCGTTCGCCATCACCACCGCGGAGTCGACCTCGGCCAGGAAGCGCTCGGCCGTGTCGACGTCGTCGGTCACGATCGACTCCGTGTGGTGCGTCGACCACCGCGCGATGTGCGCCATCGCCGCGTCGACGTCGGGTACGACCCGGATCGACAGGTCCAGGTCCATCGACTCCGTCGCCCAGTCCGCATCGGTCGCGCGGAGCACGCCGGGGACGATGGTCCGGGTGGCATCGTCGCCGCGCAGGGTCACGCCGGCGGCTCGGAGGCGGTCGGCCAGCACCGGCAGCAACCGCTCGGCAGCCGCCTCGTGCACGAGCAGCGTCTCGAGGGCGTTGCAGACACTCGGCCGCTGGACCTTGCTGTTCAGCACGATGTCGACCGAGCGCTCCAGCGGTGCCGACGCATCGAGGTAGACGTGCACCACGCCCGCACCGGTCTCGATCACGGGCACCTGCGACTCGGTCACGACGGTCTGGATGAGCGAGGCACTCCCCCGCGGCACCAGGACGTCCACGAGCCCGCGAGCACGCATCAGGTCGGTCGCCCCCTGGCGCCCGAACTCGTCGATCGTCTGCACGAGGTCCGCCGGCAGCCCCACCGAGGCCACCGCCCCGCGGATGCGCTCGACCAGCTCGGCGTTGGTGCGCTGCGCTGCGGATCCGCCACGGAGGACGACGGCGTTGCCGCTCTTCAGCGCGAGCGCGGCGATGTCGACGGTCACGTTCGGGCGCGCCTCGTAGATGGCCCCGACGACCCCGAACGGCACGCGGACCTGGGTGAGCTGGAGTCCGTTCGGCAACCGGGACCCGCGGACGAGGTCGCCGACCGGGTCCGGCAGTCCCACAACGTGCTCGACCGCCCCGGCGAGGGCGTCGATCCGTGCGGTGTCGAGGCGCAGGCGGTCGAGCAGACCGGAGGAGAGCCCGCCGTCCTCGCCCGCGACGAGGTCTCCGTGGTTCGCCGCGACGATGGCGTCCGTCCCGGCACGCAGGGCGACCGCGACGGCGCGCAGTGCCTGGTCCTTGACCGCCGTGGTCGCCGTCGCGAGCGCCGTCGAGGCGGCACGCGCCGCGACCAGCTTGTCGGTGAGGGTGGGGGCGGTGACGGTCGGCGACATGGTCCGATACTAGGTCGGCCGCCGGGCTCGTGACGCTGGTGGGGTCATGCCTGTGGAGACGGCCGGGAGGCGCGACTCCGGTGCAGGACTCGGCTCACGTCCGCGAGTGTCCGGCACCGCTCGCGATCCTGCCGCCGGGGCGGAGCGTGCCGCGGTGGGACGCCGCCGTCGGCGCGGGACGGTCCGGTGCCGCCGAGACGGACCCGCTTCCGGCGGCGTCTCACCCGCTCCGCGGCGTCTCGACCGAACGCCGACGTCTCGACCGCAGGCCGACGTCGCGGGCCGGCACCGTGCCTCCAGGCCGACCGAGTCCCGTCAGCGCCGCGGCGCCGCGTGGAACCAGGTGCCGACGTGCTCCCCGGCCAGTGCCCGGTCGACGAGCGCGGTCCCGGTGACGAGCACCGACGTCCCCGCCTCGGCCGCGAGCCGGGCCGCGGCGACCTTCGTGCCCGCTCCGCCGGTCCCGACGCCGGCCGCCCCGACCGACCCGAAGGTCACGCCGGCGAGCTCGTCGCCGAACGGGACCTCGTCGATGGGCTCGGCCCCCGGGTGCTCCGGCGGACGGGTGTAGAGCGACGCGACGTCGGACAGCAGCACGAGCGCGTCGGCCCCGAGGAGCCGCGCGACGAGGGCCGCGAGCCGGTCGTTGTCCCCGAAGCGGATCTCGTGGGTGGCGACCGTGTCGTTCTCGTTGACGATGGGGAGCACCCGCAGCGCGAGCAACCGGTCGACCGCCCGCTGCGCGTTCACCCGGTGCGTCGGGTTCTGCATGTCCCCCGCGGTGAGGAGCACCTGTGCCGCGACGATGCCGTGCCGGTCGAGCTCCTTCTGGTACCGGAACATGAGCACGTTCTGCCCGGTCGCGGCCGCTGCCTGCTGGGTCGCCAGGTCCTCGGGGCGTCCCTCGAGCCCGAGGAACGGGAACCCGGTGGCGATGGCACCGGAGGACACGAGCACGACCTCGGTGCCACGCGCATGTGCCGCGGCCAGGGCGTCCACGAGCGCGGCGATCTGCCCGGTGTTGTCACCGCTGACCGACGACGACCCCACCTTGACGACGAGCCGACGCGCACGCGGCACGTCCTGCCGCCGGCTGACGGGCCCGAGGTCGGTGCGTGCGCGCGCGTCGGTCATGCGTCGGTCAGTCCTGGTCGTCCCGGTCGTCGTCGGCCCACAGGCCGGACACGCGCTCCTGCTCGAGCTCGGCGCGCGCAGCCGCCTTGGCGTCCATGCGCTCGAAGTACTCCTCGCGGCGCTCGTTGCGCGTCGGGCGCGACGATCCGCCGACGCGGGCGTCCGTGCCGCGGGCGCTCGTGATGAGCTCGGCGGTCGACGTCAGCGTGGGCTCCCAGTCGAACACCATGCCGCCGTCCCCGCCGATGACGACGGTGGACCCGGCGACCGCTCCGGCCTTGAACAGGCCGTCCTCGACGCCGAGCTTCGCGAGCCGGTCGGCCAGGTAGCCGATCGCCTCCTCGTTCGTGAAGTCGGTCTGGGTGACCCAGCGCTCCGGCTTGTCGCCCCGGACGCGGTAGAAGCGGTGCTCCTCGCCGCCCTCGGCGCGCACGGTGAAGGGCTTCTCGTTGACGGCCTTCGGGCGGAGGACGATGCGCTCCTGCTCGGGCGCGGCGGGACGATCGGCACGCGCCTGCTCGACGACCTCGGCCAGGGCGAACGTCAGCTCGCGCAGACCCTTGCGGGACGCGGTCGAGATCGGGAACACGCGGTAGCCGCGCTCCTCGAGCTCGGCGGTGACGAAGTCGGCGAGCTCGGCTGCCTCGGGCACGTCGACCTTGTTGAGCGCGACGAGCTGCGGACGCTCGAGGAGCGGGGTCTGGCCCTCCGGCACCGGGTAGCGCTCCAGCTCGCCGAGGATGACGTCGAGGTCGGAGAGCGGGTCGCGGCCCGGGTCGAGCGTGGCGCAGTCGATGACGTGCAGGAGCGCCTCGCAGCGCTCGACGTGCCGGAGGAACTCGAGGCCGAGGCCCTTGCCCTCCGACGCGCCCTCGATCAGGCCCGGGACGTCGGCGACGGTGAAGCGGACCTCGCCCGACTCGACGACGCCGAGGTTCGGCGTCAGGGTCGTGAACGGGTAGTCGGCGATCTTCGGCTTCGCTGCTGAGATCGCGGCGATGAGCGAGGACTTTCCGGCGCTCGGGAACCCGACCAGGGCGACGTCGGCGATCGTCTTCAGCTCGAGGCTGACGTCGCCGGTCCACCCCGGGGTGCCGAGGAGCGCGAAGCCGGGGGCCTTGCGCTTCGTGGTCGCGAGCGCGGCGTTGCCGAGACCGCCCTGACCGCCGGGGGCCACGACGACGCGCATGCCCGGCTCGGTCATGTCGGCGAGGACCTCGCCGTCCTCGTCGTGCACCACGGTGCCGATCGGGACGGGGAGCTCGAGGGTCTCGCCGCTGACACCGCTGCGCATGTCGCCCATGCCCGGCTGGCCGTTCTTCGACGAGCGGTGCGGCGAGCGGTGGTAGCCGAGCAGGGTCGTCACCTGCGGGTCGGCGACGAGGACGATGTCCCCGCCGTCACCGCCGTTGCCGCCGTCCGGGCCGGCGAGGGGCTTGAACTTCTCACGGCGGACCGACACGCAGCCGTTGCCGCCGTTCCCCGCGGTGAGGTGCAGGGTCACGCGGTCGACGAAGGTCGCCATGGGTCCACTCCTGGTTCTGGCTCGAGCGCGCGGACGGTACCGCGGCGCTCGAGGTCGTGCACGAAAGAACGGGAGGGGCGGGCACGTGGCCCGCCCCTCCCGCAGAGTCTGTCGTCGCTGGTGTTACGCGTTGACGATGTTGACGACCTTGCGGCCGCCCTTGGTGCCGAACTCGACCGAACCGGCCGAGAGGGCGAACAGCGTGTCGTCGCCACCGCGGCCGACGTTGGCGCCCGGGTGGAAGTGGGTGCCACGCTGGCGGAGGATGATCTCGCCGGCGTTGACGACCTCGCCACCGAAGCGCTTCACGCCGAGGCGCTGTGCGTTCGAGTCACGACCGTTGCGAGTGGAGCTCGCACCCTTCTTGTGTGCCATCTTCTACTCCCGCCTTACGCGATCGAGGTGATCTTGACACGGGTGAGCTCAGCGCGGAAGCCCTGGCGCTTCTTGTACCCGGTCTTGTTCTTGAACTTCTGGATGACGACCTTCGGGCCGCGGAGGTCCTCGAGCACCTGGGCGGTGACGGTCACGTTCGCGAGCTCGGAAGCCGCCGACGTGATCTTGTCACCGTCCACGAGGAGCACCGGGGCGAGGTCGATGTTGCCCTTGTCGTCGGCCTTGGCACGGTCGATCGTGAGGATCGTGCCGACCTCGACCTTCTCCTGACGGCCGCCGGCGCGCACTACTGCGTAAACCACGTGGAATTCCTTACGTACTCTGCTTGAGGGAAGTCTCGGGTGCCCACTTCTGCACGAGCGGCTCCCGGAGGCCGGGCCCGATCGGCGACGCAGGCAGAACGGCCCGCTGACACCAGGGATCGAGAATACTCGATCCCCCCGGGTCCGGTCAAACGGCGACACACGTACGATGACTCGCGTGACCGTGCTGATCGACCCGCCGACGTGGCCCGCCCACGACACCGTCTGGTCGCACCTCGTCAGTGATGCATCCTACGACGAACTCCACGCCTTCGCCGAACGGGCCGGGATCCCCCGCCGCGCGTTCGACCACGACCACTACGACGTACCGCGTTCCCGCTACGAGGAACTGGTGGCTGCGGGCGCGACGGCGGTGACCGGGCGCGAGCTGGTGCTCCGGCTCATCGCGAGCGGCCTGCGGGTCGCGCAGCGCGACAAGCGCGGTCGGGACCGGCACGCGCACTGACCGTCTGCGCGGGCTGCGCGGACGGACGGCGACGCGCTCCCTCCGTGGCGCGTCGCACGGGTCCGCGGCGCGACGGCCGGGAGGCGCGCCCCGCCGCCGCGACGCAGCGTCGCGCCCGGTGGACCACCCGGGAGCACGCGGGGGCGCCGCGGTCCCGTCGGCCATGGCACGACGATCGATGCGACCCGCCGTAGCGTGCGGTCGGCGGCCGGCCGCCACAGCGGACGGCAGCAGCGGGAGGCCGGGCGCCGGACGCCGGACGCCGGCAGCCGCCGGCCGGCGAGCGGCACGGTGCCGGCCGCCGGCCGCCGGCCGCCGGCCGGCGAGCGGCAGTGTGGCGGCGCTGTCGTCGTCCGCACGACGTCGAGCACGTCGAACCACGTGACGGCGTGGCGCGAGGTGCTTCCCGGTGGTCAGCAGCAGCTCGCGCCGTGCGGTCGGCACGGTTCGGCGTCCGGCGGTCCGGCGGTGCACGGGGTGGCCCGGCGGGGTCGAGCGAGCCGACGACGGACGCCCGGAGCCGGGCTCCCGCCGGTGGCTGTGTCAGCGCACCGGCGGTGCCCGGCGACCGAGCGTGTCGGTGTCAGCGCGTCGGCGGCGTCCACCGGTCGTCGGGCCGCTGCACGGGCGGCTGGCCGGCGGCCTGCTGGGACCCGGACGGCTGACCGTACTGCTGCTGCTGCTGCTGCTGCTGCTGCTGCGCACCGTAGGGCTGCACGGCGGGCTGCACGGTCGGCGCGGGCACGGCGTCCGCAGGACGGACCGTCCCCGGTCGTCCGCCCGTCGGCCCCTGCCCCGGGCGTCCTCCCCGTGGACGTCCCAGCCAGAGCCACGCCACGGTCGACGTCGCGAGGAGCATGAGGGTGAAGGGGATGCCGTTCTGCAGGGGCCCGGTGAGGACGTCGATGACGAGCCGGGCACCCGACCCCGTCCGGACCGCGGCGTAGGACCCGGTGAAGACCCCGACGAGCGCCAGGGCGACCGTCCCCGCGGCGCCGGCGAGCACGGCACGGAGGAGCACCGTCGGCAGCGGACTCCGCCGCGCGATCGGCGTGAGGAACGCGAGGGCCGTGAACGCTCCCACGTAGAACGGGAACGGCGAGGCGAACACGCCCGACACGAAGCTGCCGAGCAGGCTCGCCCCGGTGCCGTACGTCGAGAAGGGGTGCACGACGAGGGACGCCCCGAGCAGCCCGAGGACGCCGGACACCACCTCGACGAGCACGACGGACACGACGGCGATGAGGGCCCCCGTGACGTTGGCGACCGACGCTCCGGGTGCGAACGCCCGGCGCGGATCCGCGGTCCGGGGCGGCCGTGACCGCACCCGGCCCTGCTGGCCGTACGGCTGTTGGCCGTCCTGCGGCTGGCCGTACGGCTGCTGACCGTACGGCTGCTGACCGTCCTGCGGGCGGCCGTACGGCGGCTGCTGCTGGCCGCCGGGTTGCTGGCCGACGTGCTGCTGGCCGGGCCACGCCGGGCCACCGGGCTGGCCGCCCGCGGGCGGTGCGGGCTGCGACCAGCCCGCACCGTAGTACCCGCGGTCCTGCTGCCGACCGTTCGGGTCGCCCGCGTGGGTCACGTCAGTTCCCCACGATCACGGCGCCGTCGTCCTGCCCGTCGTCGTCCGAGGACGCCGGTGCGCTGATGCTCGGCGACGACACACGGCGCGACCGCGATCGGCCCTGCCCCGGCTGCTTCGGCTCCGGGAGGGCCTGCAGCACGGAGTCGAGGAGCGACTCCGCGTCGTCCCGGACCGGACGCGGCTCACGCTTGGTCACGGCCACCGGGATGTCGAGGATCGCGACGGTGTTCTCGGTCGGGGTGACGGGAGCGCTCGAGCTCACGCGGCGACGTGTCGGCGCGGTCTTCGCCGGAGCAGCCTCCTGCGCGGACGGCTCGGGAGCGGACCCCTGCGAAGGGGTCTCCTGTGCGCCAGCGGAGCCCGCGCGGCCGGAACGGTGCTGGACGGCCTCGTCGGTGTCGCGCACGGCGGACCCGCGCTGCTCGCCGCCGTGCTGTTCGGCATCCTGCTCGTCGGTACCGCGCTGCTCGGGTGCAGCACTGCCGGCACCACGACCGCCACGACGGCGGCGGCGCTTCGACCCGGACGACTGCTCGCCGTCACGGTTGCCCGCACCCCCGGCGTCCTCCGCGCCACGCTCCGGCGCGGACACCGGCGACGGACCGGACGCTGGTGCATCGGCCGAGGCGGAGACCGCGACCTCGGGGTCCGGGGTCGCCGCACCGCCGCGCGGCGAAGCCACGCCGGTCACCGGTTCGCCGGACGACGCCTCGTCGTGGGGCAGGGTCGAGGCCGCGATGCGGGACAGCGCGTTCTTGACGTCCTCGGTGATCTGGTGCGCCTGCGACGACTGGCCGGTCGACCCGTTGCCGGAGCCTCCGTTGCCCGAGCCGCCGTTGCCAGCGTGCCCGTTGCCTCCCTGGCCGTTGCCGTTGCCGTTGCCACCGGTCGAGCCGCCGTTGCCGCGGCCCTTGCGGCGCCCCTTCGAGGGCCCGGGGTCCGCGTTGTTGTCGTTGACCTTGGCGTTGACCTCGTCGAGCGACTCACGCAGCCCGACACCGATCTTCTTGCGGGTCATCTGCACGAGGCCGAGCGAGGTGACCTCGGCCACCTGGTGCTTCGTGCGGTCGCGGCTCAGGCACTCGACGAGGCGACGCAGCACCAGGTCGCGGTTCGACTCGAGCACCATGTCGATGAAGTCGATGACGATGATGCCGCCGATGTCGCGCAGGCGGAGCTGTCGGACGATCTCCTCGGCCGCCTCGAGGTTGTTCTTGGTGACGGTCTCCTCGAGGTTGCCGCCCGAGCCGACGAACTTGCCGGTGTTGACGTCGACGACCGTCATGGCCTCGGTGCGGTCGATCACGAGCGAGCCACCCGAGGGCAGCCACACCTTGCGGTCCAGGGCCTTCTCGATCTGCTCGTTGAGGCGGTACTCCTCGAACGAGTCCGGGCCGTCGTAGATCTCGACGCGGTCCTTGAGGTCGGGCGCCACGGCGTCGAGGTACTCCTCGATGGTGCCGCGCGCGGCCTCGCCGTCGATGATCAGCTTCGTGAAGTCCTCGTTGAAGACGTCACGCACGATCTTGACGAGCAGGTCCGGCTCCGAGTGCAGCATGACCGGGGCGTGCCCGTTCTGCACCTTCTTCTGGATCGCGTCCCACTGGCTGGTCAGACGCTGCACGTCGCGCGTGAGCTGTTCCTCGGTCGCGCCCTCGGCAGCGGTGCGGACGATGACGCCCGCGTGCTCCGGCAGGACCTCCTTGAGGATCTTCTTCAGGCGCGCGCGCTCGGTGTCCGGCAGCTTGCGCGAGATGCCGTTCATGGAGCCGTTCGGCACGTAGACCAGGTAGCGACCCGGCAGCGAGACCTGCGAGGTCAGACGGGCACCCTTGTGCCCGACCGGGTCCTTCGTGACCTGCACGAGGACCTTGTCCCCGGGCTTGAGCGCGGCCTCGATGCGTCGGCCGTGGTTACCGGTGTCGACCGAGTTCCAGTCGACCTCGCCCGCGTAGAGCACGGCGTTCCGACCGCGGCCGATGTCGACGAAGGCCGCCTCCATCGAGGGCAGCACGTTCTGCACCTTGCCGAGGTAGACGTTCCCGATGAGCGAGACGTTGTGCGACTTGGTGACGTAGTGCTCCGCGAGGACGTTGTCCTCGAGCACGCCGATCTCGATCTTCGACGAGCTCGACCGGACGATCATCTGGCGGTCGACGCTCTCGCGGCGCGCGAGGAACTCGTCCTCGGTGATGACCGTGCGACGACGACCGGCGTCACGGCCGTCGCGGCGACGCTGCTTCTTCGCCTCGAGGCGGGTGGATCCCTTGATGCGCTGCGGCTCGGTGATGAGCTCCGGCTCGCGGCGGCGCGGCTCCTGGTGGTCGCGCGGCTCACGGACACCGCGCTCCTGGCGGTCGGCACTGCTCCCCCGACGACGCGAGCGACGGCGGCTGCCGCCCTGCTCGTCGTCCTCGTCGTCGTCCTCGTCACGCGCAGCGCGCGCCGGCAGGGCCGGCAGGTCCGGCAGGACCGGCGCGTGGAAGATCAGGCTGAGGGTGCTGGTCGCCTTCGGCACGAAGGGCTCGTCCGCCTCGGGGGCAGATGCCGGCTCCGGCCGGGAGGCACCGCCCACCTCGACCGCGTCGGTCGCCACCGCGGTGGACGCGTCGTCCGCCGTGGTCGCCCCGTCCGGGTCGGCCGCTGTGGTCGCAGCGGGTGCGTCCGCGACCGTGCTGCGCTCGGTGCCGGCTGCACCGCCGTCCGACGACGCGTCGACGACGGGCTGGCTGCCCGTGACCGTCGAGACGTCCTGGGGCTCCGCGGCGGCGGCCGTGACGTGCTCGACCGCGACCTCGACGGCGTCGTCCGCCGTCGCCGTGTCCGTCGACGCAGGGGTCGTCGGCTCGGGGGTCGTCGGCGCGCTGCCCGTCGCTTCGGTGTCCGTCGCTTCGGTGTCCGTCGCTTCGGCATCCGTCGACGCGCTGTCCGGGGCGACCGGTCCGTCGACCGCAGCGGTCTCGTCGGTCGGCGCGTCGTCGGTCACGGCGACCGTCTCGATGTCGCTGGTGTCGGTGTCGACGTCACCACGGGCCTCCTGGCCGGTGGACCGGGCGCGACGGCTGCCGAACAGGCGGCCACGGCGCTTCGGTGCGACTTCTTCGTTGTTCGGGTTGTCGGTGTTCTGCTCCACCATGGATCTGGTGCACTCCTCGGCCCCACTCGCGTCCTGACGGACGGCGGGAATTCTGTGGTTGTCACGGGTGGCGTCCACGCCCCCGTGTTCGTTCTCGTGACCGGTGTTCGTCGTCCCGGCGTGCGGTCCGGTGTCGTTCCGTGTCGGACACCCGGCCCGACCGGCTCGGCATCGGATGTGACGCGAGTCCCGGTCACGGCGCGCTCTCACCGCGCCTGATCGTCCGGGCTGCGCCCGGAAAGCTCTCTCGCCGCACGGATCGGCCGCGCGACTGCTGTCATTGTCGCACGAGGTGCCAGGAAAGGTCCGGAACGGACATGCGATGATGACGCCGTGAGCACGAGCGCAACCACGCCCCGCCGCCCGGTCGCGATGGCGGTCTTCCTCATCGTCACCGGAGCAGTCGGCCTCTTCGCCGCGTTCAACCTGGTGCTGGACGAGTTCGCGAAGTACGAGAACCCGTCGAAGGCACTCAGCTGCGACGTCAGCCCGTTCGTGAACTGCTCGCAGGTGATGACGAGCTGGCAGGGCTCCCTGTTCGGGTTCCCGAACCCGCTCCTCGGCGTGATGGGCTTCGTCGCCCCGATCGCCGTCGGGGTGATGCTGCTCGCCGGCATGCGGAACGGTCACCGCTGGTTCTGGGTGCTGTTCAACGCCGGGGTGTTCCTGGCGTGGGTGTTCGTCACCTGGCTCTTCACGCAGACCGTCTGGGTCATCGGCTACCTGTGCCCCTGGTGCCTGCTCGTGTGGACCGTGACGATCCCGATGTTCTGGATCTTCACGACCTGGAACGCGGCGCAGGGACGCTTCGGCGCCGGGCTCCAGCGGGTCGGGCGCTCGCTGCTGCCCTACTCGTGGGCGTTCGTGCTGGCGAACTACGCCGTGATCGTGGTCAGCATCCTCATCGTGTTCCCCCGCGTGCTCACGACGCTCCCGTTCTGACGCCGCGCTCGTGACGGCGTCCCGGTCCGCCTGACGCTGCCGGGCCGCTGCTCGGTGCACGTCCCGGTCGTCCTGACGCCACCGGACCGTTGCGATGCCCCCCGTCCCGGTCCCTCGAGCGGGCCAGATCCGTCACGCTCGACGTTCTCCGGCGACGGATCGTGCCCTCGCCCGGATCGCCAGCGGCGTGTCCTGCCCACTCGGGAGGGCCGTCGGATCGGTCCTGATCGCTCGCGCAGCGTCCGGACGACACGTGCTCCTCGCTCCTACGGTGTGCGAGCGGATCGTCCCGCACCGGCGAGCGTGCTGCCTCGGCCCGTGATCCGCCGACCCGGCCAGGCCCGGACGCCCGATCCTTCCCATGACACCTGCGATGCAAGGCGCTTTCGGGCATCCCTGGTGCAACCGAAGCGCCAGGTACGCCCGGTTTCGCTCGGTACGCCCGGATCGACCAGGTGCGCACGCCGCCGCGCGCCCCCGCGCCGCACCGCACCTCCCCGCACCCCAGGCGCCTCCCCGCGCCCCAGGCTCTGCGTCGCGCGCCCGCGCCCCAGGCAGTCCGGGGACAGCGATCGGCCCCGCGCTCCCGGATCGGGAGCGCGGGGCCGAGTGCGGCGGGGCCGACTACTCCGCGGCGGCCTCGATGGTCGGGACGACGTCGGTGAGGGTGCTCACACGCTGCCCGTTCACCAGGATCGTCGGCGTGCCGAAGCCCTGGGGACCGGCGACCGCCGGGTCCGAGGTGACCTGGTTCGTGATCTTCGTGACCCAGCCCTTGTACGTCTCGTTCGACAGGCACTCGGACACGTCGGAGCCGGTGGCCCCGCCGGCCTTCACCAGGTCGGCGATCTCGGCGTTGGTCAGGCCCTTCGTGCCCTCCTCCGGCTGCTTCTCGAAGAACTGCGTCTGCACGTCGAGGAACTTGTCCGGCGCGTAGTTCGCGACGCACATCGCGGCGTTCGCGGCACGGCTGGCGTAGCGCGAGCCGAGGTAGCTGCGGTCGAGGATCGACACCGGGTGGATCTCGAGCGTCGCCTGACCGTTCTTCACGAAGTCGGTGATCTGGTCGGCGTAGGCACCCTCGAACTGCTTGCAGACCGGGCAGGCCCAGTCGACGTACTCGACGACCTTGACCTTGCCGTCGCTGTCGGCCGTGGCGACCGGGGACGGGGTGCCGTCCGCCGAGACCGCTCCGGTCGTGACGGGGGTGATCTTGCCGTCGCCGCCGGTGAACTGGATGCCACCGGTGACCATGTTCTTCGGGCCGGCGGCGGAGGTGGTGCCCCCGCTGTTCACGTTCACCACGACGATCGCGATGATCGCCGCGACGGCCACGATGCCCAGGCCGATGCCGCCCTGCAGGAACCACTTGTTGCGGCGCTTGCGGCGCTTCTCGGCGTCGGCCCGCTGGCGGGCGACCTCACGGGCGTGCTGGCGACGCTCGTTCTTCGTGGGACGGTCGTTGTTCGTCATCGCGTCTGTGCTCCGCTTCGGTCGATCAGGCGAACCAGAGGGCGAGCTCGCGGGCGGCCGACTCCGGGGAGTCCGAGCCGTGCACGAGGTTCTGCTGCACCTTGAGGCCCCAGTCGCGACCGAGGTCGCCACGGATGGTCCCCGGGGCGGCCGAGGTCGGGTCCGTGGTGCCGGCGAGCGAGCGGAAGCCCGCGATCACACCGTTGCCGGCGACGCGCACGGCGACGACCGGGCCGGACTGCATGAACTCGACGAGCGGCTCGAAGAACGGCTTGCCCTGGTGCTCCTCGTAGTGCTGGTCGAGGAGCTCACGCGACGCCGTGACCATCTTGAGGTCGACGATCTCGTAGCCCTTGGTCTCGATGCGACGGAGGACCTCTCCGGTGAGCTGGCGGGCGACGCCGTCGGGCTTGACGAGGACGAGGGTCTCTTCGAGATCGGACACGCAGTTCTCCTGTGGTTCGGTGGTGGTCAGTCCTCGGCCTGAGCGGCCCGGAACGCGGCGTTCTGCCGGTCGAGCTGACCGCCCTTGACGAAGCAGAACACCCACAGCGCCAGGAACACCGCGCCGACCGCGAACATGAACGGCTCGATGAAGCCGGTGGCGAGGATGGCCGCCTGCAGCAGCCACCCGAACCATACACCGGCGCGCTTGCCCGTCAGGCGTGAGGCAGCTGCGAGGACGATGATCGCCAGGATGCCGCCACCGAACGCCGCGAGCGGCGGCAGCGTGCCCTTCCCGTAGACGACGAGCATCGGGAAGAAGAACATCACGGCCTCGAGTCCGAGGGTGATCGCGAGGAGGCTCTCGCGGGCACCGCGCTGCGGGCGCGGCTTCCGCACGCGCGGCTGTCGACCCGGCCGGGAGGCCCGTGGTGCGTCCGTCACTTCGTCCCGCTCTCCGCGTGGACCAGGTCCATGACCTTCCCCACCATGACGATGGAGCCGGCGACGAGCACGAGGGCGTCCTCGGCGTCCGCCTCCTCCGCCAGGTCGCGCGCTTCCTGCAGTGCCTGCTCGAGCGCGGGTTCGACGACCACGCGGTCCTCGCCCACCTCGGCCACGACGATGCGGGCGAACGCGTCCGCGTCGAGTGCACGGTCCCCCGGCGGCTGCGTGACGACGAAGGTCTGGACCGTGTCCTTGAGCGCCCGGACGAAGCCGCGGGCGTCCTTGTCGCCGAGGATCCCGACGACGCCGACGACGTGCTCGGACGGGAACGCGACCGGCAGCGCCTCGGCCAGGGCGCGCGCCCCGTGCGGGTTGTGCGCGGCGTCGACCACGACGGTGGGCTCCTGCGCGATCGGCTGCAGCCGGCCGGGGCTGGTCGCGTTCGCGAGGCCCTCGGACAGGACGTCCTCGTCGAGGGCCTGCGAGCCCCGCCCGAGGAACGACTCGACCGCGGCGATGGCGACGGCGGCGTTGTGCGCCTGGTGCTGGCCGAAGAGCGGGACGAACAGGTCGTCGTAGCGCCCGGCGATGCCCTGCACGGTGACGAGCTGCCCGCCGACGGCCGGGGTGTCGGACACGACGGAGAACCCGGTGCCCTCGACGGCGAGCGTCGACTCGGTGAGCTCGGCCGCGCGCTGCAGTTCGGCGAGTGCCTCCGGCGTCTGCGCGCTCGACACGACCGACGACGACGGCTTGATGATGCCGGACTTGGTGCGCGCGATCTCGGCGACGGTCGACCCGAGCTGCTTGGCGTGGTCGATCGCCACCGGGGTGATCACCTGCACCTGGCTCTGCACCACGTTGGTGGAGTCCCACTCGCCGCCCATGCCGACCTCGATGACGGCGACGTCGACCGGTGCCTCGGCGAAGCACGCCAGGGCCAGGACGGTCAACGCCTCGAAGAAGGTCAGCGGCTGCTCGCCCTTGTCGGTGAGCTCCTGGTCCGTCATCGCCAGGATCGGGGTGATGTCGTCCCAGTTCTCCACGAACCGGTCGGCCGCGATCGGCTCGCCGTCGATGACGATGCGCTCCCGGATCGACACGAGGTGCGGACTCGTCATGAGGCCGGTGCGCAGCCCGTGGGCGCGGACGATGCTCTCCGCCATGCGCGCGGTCGACGTCTTGCCGTTCGTGCCGGTGACGTGGATGACCGGGTACGCCAGGTGCGGGTCGCCGAGGAGCTCGACGGCCCGTCGGGTGGCGGTCAACCGACGTTCGGGTGCCTGCTCGCCGATCCGGGCGTACAGGGCGGCTTCGACGCGCTGCACCTCGTCGTCGTCGCCGCCGTACGGCAGCGCGTCCGTCGGGGCCTGCTCGCCGGACGGTCCGACCGGGATGCGGACCCCGGCCGTGTCGTCGAGCGGACCGAGGTCCTCGATGCCGTCGTGGTCGTCGTCGTACTGCTCGCTGTCGCTCATGCGCGTGCCACCTCCACGGACACCTTCGCACCGTCGCCGACGTCCGAGCCCTCGCCGGGAGCGAACGTCGTCGTGGTCACCTCGACGCTCGTCGCGAGGGTCTCCCCCGCGATGAGCTGCTCGTGCGTGCGGATCGCGTCCTCGGCGTCCTCGGAGACCCGGAGCGTCAGGACGATGCGGTCGCTGACGTCGAGGTCGGCGTCGCGGCGGGCCTGCTGCACGGCGCGGACGACGTCACGGGCGAGCCCCTCGGCCTCGAGCTCGGGGGTCGTCACGGTGTCGAGCACCGCGAAGCCGCCGCCGTCGAGGAACGCCACCGCGACGGAGTCGTCCGCGACGGTGAGGTCGAGCGTGTACTCGCCCTCGACGAGGTCGACGCCGCCGACCGTCACGCCGGACTCGGTCGCGACCCAGTCACCCTTCTTGGCGGCCGGGATCACCTGCTGCACCTGCTTGCCGATCCGGGGGCCAGCGGCGCGGGCGTTGACGGTGAGCTTCCGCTCGATGCCGTAGCGGCCGAGCGAGGACTCCTCCTGCTGCTCGAGCACGACGCGCTTCACGTTGAGCTCGTCACGCAGGATGTCCGCGAACGGTTCGATCGCTGCCGGGTCCGGCACGACCAGCGTCAGGGTCGCGAGGGGCAGACGGACACGGCGGCCGGTCGCCTTGCGGAGCGCGAGCCCCTTCGACGCGACGTCGCGCACGCGGTCCATCGCGGCGACCAGGGCGTCGTCGGCCGGGAACTCGTCGGCGGACGGGAAGTCCTCGAGGTGCACGCTGCGCCCGCCGGTCAGGCCCTTCCAGACCTCCTCCGTGACGAGCGGCGCGAGCGGGGCGGCGACGCGGGTGAGCGTCTCGAGCACGGTGTACAGCGTGTCGAACGCCGCGCGGGCCTCGGGTGAGGACTCCGCACCGAGCCAGAACTTGTCGCGCGACCGACGGACGTACCAGTTGGTCAGCACGTCGGCGAAGTCCCGGACGGCCTGGGCCGCGAGCGGGGTGTCGAGCGCGTCGAGGTGCGTGGTCACGTCCGCGACGAGCACCCGGGTCTTCGCGAGCAGGTACCGGTCGAGCACGTCGGTGCTCGCCGTGCTGCGCGAGGCCTGGTAGCCGGTGTCGCCGGAGGCGTTCGCGTAGAGGGTGAAGAAGTAGTACGTCGACCAGAGCGGCAGCAGGAACTCGCGGACACCCTGGCGGATGCCCTCCTCGGTCACGACGAGGTTGCCGCCGCGGATGACCGACGACGACATGAGGAACCAGCGCATCGCGTCGGCGCCGTCGCGGTCGAACACCTCGGAGACGTCCGGGTAGTTGCGGAGCGACTTCGACATCTTCTGGCCGTCCGAGCCGAGCACGATGCCGTGGCTGATCACGTTCCGGAAGGCCGGGCGGTCGAACAGCGCGGTCGACAGCGCGTGCATGACGTAGAACCAGCCGCGGGTCTGCCCGATGTACTCGACGATGAAGTCCGCGGGGCTGTGCTCCTCGAACCACTCGCGGTTCTCGAACGGGTAGTGCACCTGCGCGTACGGCATCGAGCCGGAGTCGAACCAGACGTCGAACACGTCCGAGATGCGGCGCATGGTCGACCGCCCCGTCGGGTCGTCGGGGTTCGGCCGGGTCAGCTCGTCGATGAACGGACGGTGCAGGTCGACCTCGCCGTCGGCGTTCAGCGGCAGGCGACCGAAGTCGCGCTCGAGCTCCTCGAGCGAGCCGTAGACGTCCTGGCGCGGGTACGCCGGGTCGTCCGACACCCAGACCGGGATCGGCGTGCCGAAGTACCGGTTGCGGGACACCGACCAGTCGATCGCGTTGCCGACCCACTTGCCGAACTGACCGTCCTTGACGTTGTCCGGCACCCAGTTGATGTCCTGGTTGAGCTCGCCCATGCGGTCGCGGAACTCGGTGACGCGGACGAACCACGACGAGACCGCCTTGTAGATGAGCGGCTTGCGGCAGCGCCAGCAGTGCGGGTAGCTGTGCTCGTACGAGGCCTGGCGGAGCAGTCGGCCCGCCTCGCGCACGGCCTTCGTCAGCGGCTTGTTGGCGTCCGACCAGAGCATGCCGGCGACGTCGCCGAACTGCGCCGTGAAGAGTCCGCCCTCGTCGAGGGACAGCACCACGGGGATGCCGGCGGCCGCGCAGACCTCCTGGTCGTCGGCGCCGTACGCCGGGGCCTGGTGCACGATGCCGGTGCCTTCACCCGTCTCGACGTACTCGGCGACGAGGATGCGCCACGCGTGCTCGTAGCCCTCGGCCTCCGCGAGGAAGTCGAACAGGCGCTCGTACTCGACGCCGTCGAGCTCGGCGCCGACGACCGTGCGGAGCACGGCGGCGAGCGCGTCGTCCGCGCTCTCGTAGCCGAGCTCCTTCGCGTGGGCGGCCACGGTGTCCGAAGCCAGGAGGTACCGAGCCGAGCCGGCGTCGCCACCGTCAGCCGCGCCTCCCGGCCCGGCCGGCACGACCGCGTAGGCGATGTCCGGACCGACCGCGAGCGCCGCGTTCGTCGGCAGGGTCCAGGGGGTCGTCGTCCAGGCGAGTGCGCGGACCCCGGTCAGGTCGAGTGCAGCGGCGCGGGCGCCATGCAGCGGGAACGACACCGTGACCGACTGGTCCTGGCGCATCTTGTAGACGTCGTCGTCCATGCGCAGCTCGTGGTTCGAGAGCGGCGTCTGGTCGTTCCAGCAGTACGGCAGGACGCGGAAGCCCTCGTACGCCAGGCCCTTGTCCCAGAGCTGCTTCCACGCCCACAGGACGCTCTCCATGAAGGTGACGTCGAGGGTCTTGTAGTCGTCCTCGAAGTCGACCCAGCGCGCCTGACGGGTGACGTACGCCTGCCACTCGTCGGTGTACTGCAGCACGGACTGCTTGGCCGCGGCGTTGAAGACGTCGACGCCCATGTCGTCGATCTCGTGCTTCTCGGTGATCCCGAGCTGCCGCATGGCCTCGAGCTCGGCGGGCAGCCCGTGGGTGTCCCACCCGAAGCGGCGGTGCACCTGCTTGCCGCGCATGGTCTGGTAGCGCGGGAAGACGTCCTTCGCGTAGCCGGTCAGCAGGTGACCGTAGTGCGGCAGGCCGTTGGCGAACGGCGGGCCGTCGTAGAACGTCCACTCGGTGCAGCCCTCGCGCTGGTCGATCGACGCCCGGAACGTGTCGTCGCCCTTCCAGAAGGCGAGGATGCCCTGCTCGACGGCGGGGAAGGACGGGGACGGGACGACACCGTCGGTGGGGACGTTGAGGGGGTAGGCCACGAGCTGCTCCTGTGGGTTCGGTTCGTCTCCACGAGGACGGAGCGTGCTCCGCGGTACCACCTCGCTTGCCGGACGCTGCTCGCGCTGCGACCGACCGCTCGTTCGCCGGATGGGGTGCGGTCCGGTCCGCCCGGGTCTACTGACGGCGGTGGTGCTGCCGCGTTCTTCCGGAGGCTCACCGGTGATGGCCGGTTCGACGCCTGGTGGGACGAGTCTACAAGAGTCGGAGCATGCTGGAGCGATGCCCTCGTCCGAGAAGCAGGACCGTCCGGAGTCCCTGCTCACCGTCGTCATCGCCTTCGCCGCCAACCTGCTCGTCGCCATCGCCAAGACCGTCGCCTCCCTGATCTCGGGCTCGGCGTCGATGACCGCGGAGGCCGCGCACTCGTGGGCCGACACGGGCAACGAGATCTTCCTGCTCGTCGCCGAACGACGCGGCGCGAAGAAGCGGGACCGGAAGCACCCGCTGGGGTACGGTCGCGAGACCTACATCTGGTCGATGTTCGCCGCGTTCGGCCTCTTCACCGCGGGTGCCGTCGTGTCGATCTGGCACGGCATCACCGAGCTCGGCGAGACCGGTCCGGCCGAGGACGTCGTGCTCAACTACGTCGTGCTCGGCATCGCGTTCGTCCTCGAGGGCACGAGCTTCCTGCAGGCCTACCGCCAGGCACACGGAGCCGCCACGAAGCGCCGCGTCCCGGTGCTCCGCCACGTGCTGCAGTCGTCGAACCCCACGCTCCGGGCGGTCTTCGCCGAGGACGCCGCGGCGCTGGTCGGCCTCGTGATCGCGTTCCTCGGCGTGCTGCTGCACCAGCTCACCGGCCTCGCGGTGTTCGACGCGATCGGCTCCATCGCGGTCGGACTCCTGCTCGGGGTCGTCGCGATCGTCCTCATCGAGCGCAACCGCCGGTTCCTGGTCGGCGAGGCGACGTCCCCCGAGCTCGAGGACGCCGTGCTCACCGAGCTGCTCCGTCGCGACGAGGTGGAGCGCGTCACCTACCTGCACCTGGAGTTCGTCGGACCGTCCCGGGTGTTCCTGGTGGCGGCGGTCGACCTGACCGGCAACGAGCTCGAGGACCACGTCGCGGTCCGGCTCCGTCGGGTCGAGGCGTCGCTCGAGGAGAGCCAGTACATCGAGGAGGCCGTCCTCACCCTGAGCATCCCGGGCGACGCGTCGCTCGCAGCCCGAGGGGACGGCGACGTCCCGGGGATCGTGCGCGACGGCACGGTGGAGGACGTCGCGGCCGGCGGTGCCGGGACGCTCCGCACCGAGTAGCGCCCGTCGCCTCAGCGCGCGTCGAGGCCTGCCGCGACCGGGGTCAGCGCCGCGCCGACGTACTCGACGAGGGACCTGCGGGCGACACCGTCGGCGACCCACACCCCGAACGCCGCCGCCGCGGCCCCGAGCATCGCCCCGGACACGGTCTGGGGCCACAGGGACGTCGGGTGCTCCCCCGTCCGCGAGCCGACGAACGCCGAGACCGCCCCGTGCTGTGCCATCACCCGCGCCGCCACACTGGCGACGAGCTCGGTGCCGATGTCCATCACCTCGGCCTGGGCGATCGCCCACGGCACCCGGTCCGGGTCGTGCGCCCGCGCCGCGGCGAGCACGGCCTGCTCCACGGCGCGCACGGGCGAGGACTCCGTCGAGGCGGTGAGGAACGCGGGCAGGTCGGCCACCGCGGCGTCGAGCTCCAGCCAGAGCACGTCCGACTTCGCCCCGAAGTAGTTGAAGAACGTCGCTCGGCTCACCCCGGCCCGGGCCGCGATCTGGTCGACGGTCGTCCGCGCGTACCCCTGCTCGAGGAACAGCTCGGCAGCCGCGTCGGCGAGGACCTCGGCACTCGAGCGTCGGGGGCGGCCACCGCGGCGCATCGTCTCGTCCATGCCGCCAGTAAACCGCTAGACTCGTGCAGCCATGATCTTGGACCGAGTACAGAAAACACGCGCCCGCACGCTCCTCACCGCCGCGGGAGCCACCGCGGTCCTGCTGGCCCTGACCGCCTGCACCGGCGGCGGCACCGCCACCGACGCCGGCACGCCGGTCAGCGGCGGGACGCTCACGTACGCCTCCGGCGACGCCGAGCCGACCTGCCTCGACCCGCACGTCGGCGGCAACTACCCGCAGGCCCTGCTGTCGACGCAGTACATCGAGATGCTCACCGGGCTCGACCGGGCGGGGAAGCCGACCCCGGCCCTCGCGACCGGGTGGACGACGAGCGACGACGGGAAGACCCTGACGCTCGACCTGCGCACGGACGTGTCGTTCTCCGACGGCACCCCGTTCGACGCGGCCGCCGTCGTCGCGAACATCGAGCACGTGCAGGACCCGACGACGGCGTCGAGCACGGGCTACCTCGCCCTGCAGTCGATCACGAAGGCCACGGCGACCGACGACCACACCGTCACGCTGACCCTGAGCCGCCCGGACAGCGCGCTGCTCGAGTCGTTCTCGCAGCCCTGGGTCGGCATGGAGTCGCCGAAGGCCCTGCAGCGGCCGCAGGCGACGAACTGTGCATCCCCCGTCGGCACCGGCCCGTTCACCGTCACGGAGTGGCAGCGGGGCGATCGCATCACGCTGACGAAGAACGACGGGTACACGCCGCTCACCGGCTCGACGGCGCCCCGCCTCGACGGCATCACGTGGCGCTTCCTGCCCGACTCGACCTCGCGCTACGCCGCACTGCAGGCCGGTCAGGTCGACGTCATCGACAACGCCCAGCCCGACCAGCTCAAGAGCGCCTCGACGAAGGGCGCGATCCGCGACCTCGACGCCCCGCGCCCCGGCGCCTCGAACCGCCTCGAACTGAACTCCGGGCACGGGGTGTTCCGCGACGAGGCGGTCCGGAAGGCCTTCATCGCCGGCGCCGAGATCGACCCGGGCCTGCAGAGCCTGTTCCTCGGCACCGCGAAGCGCTCGTACTCGGTGCTGTCGAGCGTCGAGCCCGACGGGTACTCCGACCCGGCGCTGTTCGAGTACTCCCCGAAGACGGCCGGACGCCTGCTCGACGAGGCCGGTTGGAAGGTCGGCAGCGACGGCGTCCGCGAGAAGGACGGGCAGCGGCTCATCGTCACCTTCCCGGTGTCGACGAACCAGTCGGTGCCCGCGGAGCGCAGCCTGTTCCAGCAGGTCCAGGCCTCGGAGAAGGCGGTCGGGTTCGACGTGCGGCTCGAGGAGCTCGACCTCTCCAGCTGGTACGCCGCCCTCGCCGCGAACGAGTACGACGTCGTCAGCGCTCCGTACACCAAGGTCGGCCCGGACGTCCTCCGCATCCTGTACGACAGCGCGAGCATCGAGCCCGCACCGTCGGGCTACTTCGCGAACCTCGCGCAGCTCGACGACCCGACGGTCGACGACCTGCTGGAGCGTGCGGCACGCACGTCGGACGCCGACGAGCGCGGCGACCTGTACCGCCAGGCGCAGCAGCGGATCCTGGCGAGCGGCACCGTCCTGCCGCTCTACGACCAGCAGAACCACTTCCTGTACCGCTCCGCCGTCCACGGCATCGAGACCACGTCGGTCTCCACCCCGTGGTTCGGCACCGCGTGGATCGCCCGCTGACGGGCGAGCCGGCCGGGAGGCCCGCCCCGCGTCCGCCACGCACCGGCACCCGTCGCGGGTGGTCGGCGTGGGTCCTGTGGGGTCTCCGCCGTGCGGCCGGCGGCATCGGGGTGCTCTGGGCGGTCGCCACGATCGTCTTCGTCGCGATCCGGTTGATCCCGGGTGACCCGGCGCTGGCGATCCTCGGCGGCCCCGGGTCCCAGGCCTCGGCGGAGGCGGTCGAGGCGGTCCGCCGCGAGTACGGCCTCGACCGGCCGGTGCTCGTGCAGTACGCGGTGTTCCTCGGGCGTCTGGCGACCGGGCACCTCGGCGACTCGTACGCGTTCCGCACGCCCGTGTCCGAGCTCCTCGCGCAGCAGGTCCCCGTGACGCTGACGCTCGCGGTCGCCGGGCTCGTCGTCGCCTGGGTCCTGGCGATCGGCGCCGCGTGGTGGTCGACGCAGCGCGGACGGATCGCCGCGGCCCTGACCGGCGCGATCACCGTGACGGCGAGCGTCGTGCCGCACTTCTGGCTCGGCAGCGTGCTCATCGTGGTCTTCGCGAGCGCACTCGGGTGGGTGCCGGCGGTGTCGGACGGCAGCCTGCGCGGTTGGGTCCTGCCCGTGCTCACCGTCGCCGTGCCGGTCGCGGGGTACCTCGCCGAGACGGTCCGCGACGGCGTGGTCGACGCCCAGCGCTCCGCGTTCGCCCTCGCAGCCCGCGGCCGCGGGGAGACCCGCGTCGGACTGTTCGGTCGTCACCTGCTCCGGCACGCGGCGCTCCCCGGGATCGCCCTGTCCGCGTGGGCCTTCGGCTCGCTGGTCTCCGGTGCCGTGGTCGTCGAGTCGGTCTTCGCGCTGCCCGGCATCGGTCGTGCCCTGGTCACCGCGGTCACCCAGCGGGACATGCCCCTGGTGGCCGGGATCGCCCTCGTGTCCGCCGCGGCGTACGTCGTCGTGCTGGCGGTCGCGGACCTGGTCGAGCGGGCGGTGGACCCGCGGACCCGCGACCGACGCCCGGCCGGTCGCGTGGAGCGAGTGCGCGTGCGCACGCAGAGCAGGGTGGACGCACGGTGAGCGGGGTGCTCGACCCGGGCCTCCCGGCCGGTGCGTCCGAGGGGCGGGCCCGACGGTCCGAGCGGTTCCGTGGGGGGACGCTCGGCCCGGCGGGCTCGGTCGCGGCGGTCGTCGTCGCGGTCGCGGTGCTGGCGGCGGTCTGGCCGGCGCTGCTCGGCGGCGGCGACCCGCTCGCGGTGCACCCCGCCGACGCCCTGACGCCACCCGGACCGGCGCACCCCTTCGGCACCGACGAGTCCGGACGCGACGTGCTCGCGCGCGTGGTCGCGGGGACACGGGCGTCACTCGTGGTCGGGGTCGCCGCGACGCTCGTCGGCGGTCTCACCGGGATCCTGCTCGGCACGCTCGCCGGACTCGGTGGTCGGATCGTGGACGCGGTCGTCGGCCGGGTCACCGAGGTGGCGTTCGCGCTGCCGCTGCTGCTCGTCGCGCTCGTCGTCATCGCGGTCACCGGCCCCGGACCGGTGCCCGCGACCCTGGCGGTGGGGTTCGCCACGGCGCCCGGGTACGCCCGGATCGTCCGCGGCCTGGTCCGGAGTGCGCGGTCGTCGCAGGTGGTCGAGACCGCCGTGCTGCAGGGCCGCTCCCCCGGCCGGATCGTGTTCCGGCACGTCCTGCCCGCGGCACTCTGGCCCGTCGTCGCCGTCGCCACGCTCGGGGTCGGCCAGGCGGTCGTGTGGGCGTCGGCGCTCAGCTACCTCGGGGTCGGAACCCCGCCGCCCGCGCCGGAGTGGGGTGCGATGCTCGCGGACGGCCGCACCTACCTGCTGACCGCGCCGTGGATGAGCACCTTCCCGGGCCTCGCCATCGTGGTGCTGGCGACCGCGGTGACGGTGCTCGGCCGTGCGGTGCGGCGGACGGGGGCCGTGCGGTGAGGGGCTCCGAGCGGGGGCCCGACGACGTCGTGGGACGGACCGGTGCAGCACGGCCGGTGGGGAGTCGCGTGCTCGACGTCCGCGGGCTCGCTGTGTCGATCGACGGCGCGACGGTGGTGCACGGCGTCGACCTGCACGTCGACGCCGGTGAGTGCGTCGCCCTGGTCGGGGCGTCCGGCTCCGGCAAGACCGCGACCGCCCGGGCGGTGCTCGGGCTCTCCGCAGCGGGTGCCGCGGTCACCGCCGACCGCCTCGACCTCGTCGGCTCCGACGTGCGCGGGCTCGCCGAGCGGCGCTGGCGTCGGCTCCGCGGGAGCACCGTCGGCTACGTCGGCCAGGAGGCCCTCGGCGCACTCGACCCCCTCCGCCCCGTCGGCCGCGAGGTCGCCGACGCCCTGCGCCTGCACACCGACCTGCGCGCAGCAGAACGGGTCGATGCCGTGCGCGCCGCACTGGCGGGCGTGGGGCTCGACCCCGCGATGGCGACCGACGGCCGGCGCTCCGGCACGCTCTCCGGCGGCATGCGACAGCGCGCGCTGATCGCGGCGGCGACCGTGGCCTCCCCCGCGCTCGTGGTGGCGGACGAACCGACGACCGCCCTCGACGCCGCCGTGGCCGTCACCGTGATGGAGCAGCTCCGGGCCGTGCAGGACCGCGGCGCCGGGCTGCTGGTCATCACGCACGACCTCGGGCTCGTCGCCGGGTGGGCGGACCGGGTGCTCGTCGTCGACGAGGGGACGGTGGTCGAGCACGGACCGGTCGCCGAGGTCTTCGCAGCACCGCAGCACCCGGCGACCGCAGCCCTGGTGCGGGCGGCACGGGCGGACACGCGCCGGGCCGTGGGACGGGTGCCCCGGACCGGTGCGCCGTCGGCCCCGCTCCTCGAGGGCTCCGGGCTGTCCCGTTCCTTCGACGGGGTGCCCGCCGTGCAGGACGTGTCGATCACCGTGCGACCGGGCCGCGTGACGGGTGTGATCGGTGCCTCCGGCTCGGGCAAGACGACGGTGGCGCGGATGCTGCTCGGACTCGAGACGCCGGACGCCGGCACCGTCACGCTCGACGGCGACCCGTGGGTGCCCCTGCCCGAGCGCGAGCGCCGGGCTCGTCGGCACCGGGTGGCGGCCGTCGTGCAGGACCCCGGGGCGACCTTCGACGAGCGGTGGAGCGTCGGACGGGTGCTCGCGGACGCCCTGTCCCGCGGGCAGGAGCGGCGGGCGCGGGGTGGTCTGGCCGACCCGGTCGACGCCGCACTCCGTCAGGTGGGACTCGACCCAGACCTGCGGTCACGCGCCCCGCGCACGCTCTCCGGCGGACAGCGGCAACGACTGGCGATCGCCCGGGCGCTGGCGACGTCGCCCGAGGTGGTCGTCCTCGACGAACCGGTGACGGCACTCGACGCGACCGTGCAGGACGCGGTGCTCACGCTGCTCGAACGACTGCGCGACGAGACCGGCGTGGCGATGGTGTTCGTGTCGCACGACCTGCGCGCCGTCCGGCGGATGGCGGACGAGGTGCTCGTGGTGCACGACGGCCGCGTCGTCGAGCAGGGCCCCGCGGAACGCGTGCTCGGCGCGCCGGAGCACCCGGCGACCGCGCGCCTGGTCGACGCTGCCGCCCGGCTCGCCCGCGGCGCCTGAGCGCTGCGCGCCGGCGCCGCGGCGCAGCGGCGCAGCGGCGCCGCGGCGCGCCGGCGCCGCGCCAGCGGGCGAGTCTCGCTCAGGCGGACACGTTCGCGGCACCGAAGCCGCGAACGTGTCCGCCGGGCCGAGACTCGGGGAGCGCCCACGGAGCGGACATGCCGGGAGGCACGGTGCGCGTCCGTGGCGGACGTGCACCGTGCCTCCCGGCCGACAGCGGCGGCTACGAGCCCGCGGGCTCCTTGTCGGACCCCGGCTTCGGGGTGTCCCCCGAGATGATCGGGATCTCGCTCGTCGAGAAGTCCTTCGCCCAGTCGGACTGCGCGAGCTCCGAGGTCGGGTCGTTGTAGTCCTTGATGACGTCGGCGACCTCGTCCTCGTGGGCGACCGTGGGGCCCGAGCCCATGAGCGGCGTCGCAGCCGTCTCCTTGGTGAAGAACACCGCGACGAGGCCGATCACGGCCGCGAGCATGAGGTAGAAGGCCGGGATGTCCTCGGCCCACGAGAGCCCGGCGTCCTTCGCCCCGGCGATGAGCGCCTGCGTCGCGAGCGGCGTCGTGCCACCGAAGAGCGAGACGGACACGTTGAACGCGATCGCCAGCGCGCCGTAGCGGATGATCGTCGGGAACAGCGCGGGGAGCGTCGACGGCATGGTCGACGTGAACGTGACGAGCACGAGACCGAGGATCAGCAGGCCGAAGAAGACCCCGGCACCGGTCCCGGTCTGGACGAGCTTGAGCGCCGGCCACGACAGCACGATGAAGCCGATGCAGCCGGCGGCGAGGACCGGCCGGCGGCCGAACTTGTCGGACAGGCGACCACCGAAGGTGATGACGACCATCATCAGGATCATCACGATGACGATGAGGATCAGGCCGAACGTGGCGTTCTGCCCGAGGTTCGTCTCGAGGTAGGTCGGCATGTACGACAGCAGCATGTAGTCGGTCACGTTGAACACGAGGACCAGGCCGATGCAGATGATGAGCGAGCGCCAGTTCTCGGCGAACAGCTTGAGGAACGGCGTCTTCTGCGATTCGCGCTCGGCGGCCTGCTCCTGCTGCTTCTGGAAGGCCGGGGTCTCCTCGAGCTTCAGGCGGAGGTAGAGCCCGATGAGGCCGAGCGGACCGGCGATCATGAACGGGATGCGCCAGCCCCAGCTGAGCAGGGTGTCCTCGGGCATCGCGTACTGCAGGACCGTGACGATCGACGCGCCGAGCACGTAGCCGGCCAGCGTGCCGAACTCGAGCCACGAGCCCATGAACCCGCGGCGCTTGTCGGGCGAGTACTCAGCGATGAACGTCGCGGCACCGCCGTACTCACCACCGGTCGAGAAGCCCTGCACGAAGCGGGCGACGAGGAGCAGCACGGGGGCCCAGAAGCCGATCGTCGCGTACGACGGGATGAGGCCGATCATGAGCGTGCCGGCGGCCATCAGGATCATCGTCAGCGCGAGGACCTTCTGCCGGCCGATCTTGTCGCCGATGGGGCCGAAGACGGCGCCGCCGATCGGGCGGACGATGAAGGCGGCCGCGAAGAACCCGAAGGTCGCGACGAGGTTCGACGTCGGGTCGCCCGCCGGCAGGAACACCTTCGAGATCGTGACCGTCAGGTACGCGAAGATGCCGAAGTCGAACCACTCCATCGCGTTGCCGAGGGCCGCAGCGGCGACGGCACGCTTGAGCAGCGACTCCTCGACGACGGTGACGTCGTCCTCGGTCAGCTTGCGGCGTGCACGCTTCGCTGCGCCCTTCGTGCGCAACGGCCGGTCGCCGTGCTGGTGTGCGTCGTTCGGTGCCAAGTTCGTTCCTCCGGTAGTGCTGTGTCTTGCCTTCGGGCATCCGGCGGAGAGCGACTGTGCAGTCCTCGCGAACACCGCGCTCGCCGGACAAACTCCGACAGCCTACCAGATGGAGCGCTCCGACGCGGCGGACCGCTACGATGAGGCCACCGCGTACTGTACGCGCGACACTCAGGCACCTCACCACGGACTCGGTGCCGCACACATCGATCGAAAGGCCCTGCCATGACGAAGCCCATGCCCGACAAGCCCACGGTGGACGGCCTCGAGGACGTCTGGGGTCCGGTCTGGGAGCAGGACGGCACCTACCGCTTCGACCGCGACAGCGCGACGAAGGACGCGGTGTACTCGATCGACACCCCGCCGCCGACCGCGTCGGGTTCGCTGCACATCGGGCACGTGTTCTCCTACACGCACACCGACCTCAAGGCCCGGTACGAGCGCATGCGCGGGAAGCACGTCTTCTACCCGATGGGCTGGGACGACAACGGCCTGCCGACCGAGCGCCGCGTGCAGAACTACTACGGCGTCCGGTGCGACCCGCAGCTCCCCTACGACCCCGCCTTCGTGCCGCCGTTCGAGGGCGGCGACGGCAAGTCGAGCAAGGCGGGCGACCAGCTGCCGATCTCGCGCCGCAACTTCATCGAGCTGTGCGAGCGCCTGACCGTGCAGGACGAGCAGCAGTTCGAGCACCTCTTCCGCACGCTCGGCCTGTCGGTGGACTGGACGCAGTCGTACCGCACGATCGACGACACCTCGCGGGCGAGCGCGCAGCGTGCGTTCCTCCGCAACCTCGAGCGCGGCGAGGCCTACCAGGCCGACGCCCCGACGCTCTGGGACGTCACCTTCCGCACCGCCGTCGCGCAGGCCGAGCTCGAGGACAAGGAGATGCCCGGCGCGTACCACGGCCTGGCGTTCCACCGCACCGACGGCGGCGAGGACGTCGTCATCCAGACCACCCGTCCGGAGCTGCTCCCCGCCTGCGTCGCCCTCGTCGCGCACCCGGACGACGAGCGCTTCCAGGACCTGTTCGGCACGACCGTCCGCTCCCCCCTGTTCGACGTCGAGGTCCCGGTCCTCGCGCACCACCTGGCGCAGCAGGACAAGGGCGCGGGCATCGCGATGGTCTGCACCTTCGGTGACACCACCGACGTGGTGTGGTGGCGCGAACTGCAGCTGCCGAACCGCGCGATCATCGGCTTCGACGGCCGCGTCCGCTCGGACGAGCCCGCGTGGATCGAGTCGACCCGCGGCAGGGAGCTCTACGCCGAGATGGCCGGCAAGACCGTCTTCTCGGCGAAGAAGGTCCTCGTGGACGCGCTCACCGAGTCGGGCGAGCTCGTCGGCGACGTGAAGACGATCAACCACCCGGTGAAGTTCTTCGAGAAGGGCGACAAGCCGCTCGAGATCGTCTCGACCCGCCAGTGGTACATCGTCAACGGCGCGCGCGACGAGCAGCTCAAGGAGACCCTGCGGAAGCGCGGCGAGGAGATCGCCTTCCACCCGGACTTCATGCGCGTCCGCTACGACAACTGGGTCGGTGGCCTCTCCGGCGACTGGCTCATCTCGCGCCAGCGCTTCTTCGGCGTGCCGATCCCGGTCTGGTACCCGCTCGACGCCGACGGCAACCCGGTCTTCGACCAGCCGATCGTCCCGACCGAGGCACAGCTGCCCGTCGACCCGGCGTCCGAGCCGGCCCCCGGGTACGCCGAGCACCAGCGCGGCGTCGCCGGCGGCTTCCAGGGGGAGCTCGACGTGATGGACACCTGGGCGACCTCGTCCCTCACCCCGCAGCTCGCGGGCAAGTGGGAGACGGACCCGGCGCTCTACGACCTCGTGTTCCCGTACGACGTCCGCCCGCAGGCGCAGGACATCATCCGCACGTGGCTCTTCACGACGGCACTCCGCAGCCAGCTCGAGGCCGACGTCGCGCCGTGGAAGCACGCGAGCATCTCCGGCTTCATCGTGGACCCCGACCGCAAGAAGATGTCGAAGTCGAAGGGCAACGTCGTCACGCCGCTCTCGATCCTCGAGCAGCACGGTGCCGACGCGGTCCGCTACTGGGCAGCCTCGTCGAAGCTCGGCACCGACGCGGCCTTCGACCCGCAGAACCCGAAGCAGATCAAGGTCGGTCGTCGCCTGGCGATCAAGGTGCTCAACGCGGCGAAGTTCGTGTACGGCTTCGAACTGCCGAGCGGTGCGACGACCGTCACCGAGCCCCTCGACGTCGACGTGCTGGCGGAGCTCGGCTCCGTGATCGAGCAGGCCACCGCCGCGTTCGACGGCTTCGACCACGCCCGTGCGCTGGAGGTCACCGAGCGGTTCTTCTGGACCTTCTGCGACGACTACCTCGAGCTGGTCAAGGAGCGTGCCTACGGCACCGCGCCCGACGCGACGCACGAGACCCAGGCGAGTGCGGTCCTGGCGCTGCGCGCCGCGATCGACGCGCTGCTCCGTCTGCTGGCACCGTTCCTCCCGTTCGCGACGGAGGAGGTGTGGGCCTGGACCCACGACACCAGCGTGCACACGGCCGCGTGGCCCACGGTCACGGAGCTCCCGACGCAGGCGGAGCCGTCCGGGCTGCTGGCCGCCGTCGGCCAGGCGCTGATCGGGATCCGCGGTGCGAAGACCGCCGCCAAGGCGTCCCAGAAGACGCCGGTCACCCGTGCCGTCGTGGCGGCTCCGGCCGACCAGCGCGCGCTCATCGAGCGCGCGGCGGTCGACCTGGCCGCCGTGGGCCGCATCGAGAACCTGTCGTTCACGGACGGCGAGGAGCTCGCGGTGACCGAGATCGAGCTCGCGGAGCAGCAGGCGTAGCGTCGTCCGTCGACGGGCCGGGTCGCGTGCGGCCCGGCCCGTCGTCACGAGCACGAGCACGAGCACGAGCACGAGTCGGCACTGGAGGCACGGATGCAGTTGGGTACACGCTGGAACGTGGGTGGGCAGCCACCCGAGCGACTCCCCGAGGCGATGGTCGTCGCCGCGCGCGGTGTCGAGGAGGAGCTGGCGGCGGCGTCGGTCGACGCATCGACCTGGCGCTGGACGCTGACGTACCTCGAGGGCAAGCCGATCGTCGAGCTCGACGACGGCACGTCGATCCACCTCGACCCCGCCGGGCGTGCGCAGGTGACGAACCCGGACGACGCGCCGGAGGAGGACTAGGCCGTCCCCCCGATCCCGGGCTCGACCGGGACCGGGGGACGCGGCCTACACTGGAGAACGTCCGTTCCCGAGGCGACGGGGACGAGTGGGACCGCAGCGGAGGAAGGGGATGCCCGTGTCCGGCACCGCCAGCACGACCGACCCGCAGGTGCGCGAGCGCATCGTCGACGCCGCGGACGCGCTCTTCTACGCCCGCGGGTTCCAGTCGGTCGGCATGGACGAGATCCGGACGACCGCCGGCGTCTCGTTGAAGAAGCTCTACTCGGTGTTCCCCGGCAAGGAGCAGCTCGTCGCCGCGGTGCTCGGCGGGCGGCACGACCTCTGGGAGCAGGGCATCGAGCAGGCGGTGGCCGCAGCGGGGACCCCGCGGGACCGGCTGCTCGCGATGTACGACTTCCTGGAGCAGTGGTTCGGCGACGACACCTTCCGCGGCTGCGGCTTCATCAACGCCTTCGGTGAACTGGGTGCGACCTCCCCCGCGGTCGCCGAGATCGCCCGCGAGCACAAGGACTCGTTCCAGCGGTACGTCGCCGGGCTCGCCGCGGCCGCCGTGCCGGACCTCGACGCGGCCGAGGAGCTCGCCGCCCAGCTCGCACTCCTCGCCGAGGGTGCGCAGACGACGGCCGCGATCGCGGGCGACACGACGCCGGCACGGCACGCGCGGCGCGCGGCAGCCACGCTGATCGACGTGGCCATGCGTGCGGGGACCGACCGGACGCGCTGACCCGACGCGCTGACCTGACGCTCCGACCGGACGCTCGACGACACGACGCCCGACACGACCCGACGTCGGCCGGGAGGCGCGGGGCGGGCCCGCCACGTGCCTCCAGACCGGCGTCCGGTCCGGTCCGTAGGGTGGGGCCATGGACACCCCGTTCGACCAGCCGAGCACCCTCCCCTACGCCCTGCCGCCGTTCGACGACGTCCGGCTCGAGCACTTCCGTCCCGCGTTCGACGCCGGCATCGCCGAGCAGCGTGCCGAGGTCGAGGCCATCGCCGCCGATCCCGGTGCAGCGACGTTCGAGAACACGCTGGTGGCGCTCGAACGCTCCGGGCAGCTGCTGACCCGGGTCTCGCACGTCTTCTTCACGCTGTCCTCCGCCGACTCGACGCCCGAGCTGCACGACCTCGAGGCCGAGGTGTCGCCGCTCCTCGCCGCCCACCGCGACGCGATCACCCTCGACGCGCGCCTGTACGCACGGGTCGATGCGGTGCGGTCCTCGCTCGACGAGCGTGCGGACCTGTCCGACGAGGACCGTCGACTCGTCGAGCGGGTGCACACCGAGATGACGCTCGCGGGAGCCGGCCTCGACGACGGTGGGAAGGAGCGTCTCACCGCGATCAACCAGGAACTCTCGACGCTCACCACGA
The DNA here is from genome assembly GCF_017834105.1 of Curtobacterium sp. 1310. Lineage (NCBI taxonomy): Bacteria > Bacillati > Actinomycetota > Actinomycetes > Micrococcales > Microbacteriaceae > Curtobacterium > Curtobacterium sp. 1310. The sequence continues at coordinate 51,222 of NZ_JAFICY010000002.1, forward strand.
CCTTCGAGCGCAACCTGCTCGAGGACACGAACGACCTCGCCTTGCACGTCACCGACGAACAGGAGCTCGCCGGACTCGACGACGGCGCGAAGTCGGCCGCCGCCGCAGCCGCGGCGGACCGCGGCCTCGACGGCTGGCTCGTGACGCTGCCGCTGTACACGGGTCACCCGTGGCTCGCCTCGCTGACCGACCGCGGCCTGCGCGAACGGATCATGCGCGCCTCGCTGTCGCGGGGGCGTCGTGGGAACGCGCACGACAACCGCGAGGTCCTGCTGCGCATCGTCCGGCTCCGGGCCGAGCGGGCCGAACTCCTCGGCTTCCCGAACCACGCTGCCGTGGTGACGGCCGACGAGACCGCGGGGACGCCCGAGGCGGTCGACGGCCTGCTCTCCTCGCTCGTCCCGGCCGCGGCCGCGAACGCCGAGGACGAGCGCGCCGTCCGCTCCCGCACGGTCGGCTTCGACGTCGAGGCCTGGGACTGGGCACACGCGACGGAGGTCCTGCGCGGCGAGCAGTTCGCCGCGGACAGTTCGGCGCTGCGGCCCTACTTCGAGGCCGACCGCGTCCTGCACGACGGGGTGTTCCACGCCGCCGGCGCCCTGTACGGACTGACGTTCACCGAACGCTCGGACCTGCACGGCTACAACGACGAGGTCCGGGTCTTCGAGGTGCACGGCGACTCCGGGGAGGAGGTCGGGCTCTACCTGCTCGACCTCTACACACGGGACGGCAAGCGTGGCGGTGCCTGGATGAACCCCGTCGTCGAGCAGTCACACCTGCTCGGCACGCTGCCCGTCGTCGTGAACAACCTCAACGTGGCGAAGCCCGCCGCCGGCTCCCCCACGCTGCTGATCCAGGACGAGGTCGAGACGCTCTTCCACGAGTTCGGGCACGCGCTGCACGGGCTCATCGCCAGGACGACCTACCCACGGTTCTCGGGCACGAACGTCGAACGGGACTTCGTGGAGTTCCCCTCGCAGGTCAACGAGATGTGGGTGACCTGGCCCTCGGTCCTCGCGAACTACGCGAAGCACCACGAGACCGGCGAGCCGCTGCCGCCCGAGCTCGTGCTCGGACTGAGCGACTCCGCCGGCTTCAACGAGGGCTTCTCGACCACCGAGTACCTCGCCGCGGCGCTGCTCGACCAGGCGTGGCACCGCCTGTCGGCCGCCGAGGCCGCCGAGGTGACCGACGTCGAGGCGTTCGAGCGCCAGGCCCTCGCTTCCGCGGGCATCGACGTGACCGCGGTGCCGCCGCGGTACTCGTCGACGTACTTCGCGCACACGTTCTCGGGCGGGTACGACGCCGGGTACTACGGGTACATCTGGTCCGAGGTGCTCGACGCGGACACCGTCGAGTGGTTCCGCGAGCACGGCGGACTCTCGCGCGAGGCCGGGCGGCGGTTCGCGTCGCTCGTGCTCGGGGTCGGCGGCGCGCAGGACCCCCTCGAGGCCTACCGTGCGTTCCGCGGCCGCGACGCCGAGGTCGGGCCGCTGCTGCGCCGTCGCGGGCTCGAGTAGCGCGGCGCCGCGCCGCGGCGCGCCGCCGCGGCGCCGGGCCAGTGCGTCGGCACAACCGGAAGCACGTCGCGCCGCGGAAGTCCGCGGCGCGACGTGCTTCCCGTTGTGCAGCGGCACGTCACACCGCGGATCACCCCGGTCCGCCTGCGCACCGCTCCCACGACCGCTCCCACGAACGCACCCGCACCCGCGCCCCCTCCCGCACACGGCGACGGCCCGGCCCCACGCGGGGACCGGGCCGTCGGCCTGCGGGCGTCGGACGCTACGCGGACTTCTCCACGCGCTTCGCCCGGGGACGCGGCACGATCGTCGGCGCGGCGTTCTCGAGCACGGACTCGCGGGTGATGACGACGCGCGCGACGTCGTCGTCCGACGGCACGTCGAACATGACCGGACCGAGGACCTCTTCGAGGATGGCCCGGAGGCCGCGGGCACCGGTCTGGCGCAGCACCGCGAGGTCCGCGATGGCCTCGAGCGCCCCGCGGTCGAAGTCGAGCTCGACACCGTCGATCGCGAACATCCGCTGGTACTGCTTCACCAGCGCGTTCTTCGGCTCGGTCAGGATCTGCATGAGCGCCGCCTGGTCGAGCTGCGACACCGTCGTGACGACGGGCAGACGACCGATGAACTCGGGGATGAGCCCGAACTTGTGCAGGTCCTCGGGCAGGACGTCGGCGAACAGGTCCTGCTGGTCGAGCGGGCTGTGCAGCGGAGCGCCGAACCCGATCCCGCGCTTGCCGACGCGCGACGACACGATGTCCTCGAGTCCCGCGAACGCCCCCGCCACGATGAACAGCACGTTCGTCGTGTCGATCTGGATGAACTCCTGGTGCGGGTGCTTCCGACCGCCCTGCGGCGGGACCGACGCGGTCGTGCCCTCGAGGATCTTGAGCAGCGCCTGCTGCACGCCCTCGCCGGAGACGTCGCGCGTGATCGACGGGTTCTCCGCCTTGCGCGCGATCTTGTCGACCTCGTCGATGTAGATGATGCCCGTCTCGGCACGCTTGACGTCGTAGTCCGCGGCCTGGATGAGCTTGAGCAGGATGTTCTCGACGTCCTCGCCCACGTAGCCGGCCTCGGTCAGGGCTGTGGCGTCGGCGACGGCGAACGGCACGTTGAGCCGCTTCGCCAGGGTCTGCGCGAGGTAGGTCTTGCCGCAGCCGGTCGGCCCGATGAGCAGGATGTTCGACTTCGCGATCTCGACGTCGTCGCGGTCCTCGGCAGCGGTGATCTGCCCCTGTGCACGGATGCGCTTGTAGTGGTTGTAGACGGCCACGGCCAGCGCACGCTTCGCCGGGTCCTGGCCGATCACGTACTCCTGCAGGAAGTCGAAGATCTCGCGGGGCTTCGGCAGCTCGAAGTCGCCGCTCGTGGTGTCCTCACCCGCTTCGGCGAGGCGCTCCTCGATGATCTCGTTGCACAGCTCGACGCACTCGTCGCAGATGTACACCCCCGGCCCGGCGATGAGCTGCTGGACCTGCTTCTGGCTCTTGCCGCAGAAGGAGCACTTGAGCAGGTCAGCGCTCTCCCCGATGCGTGCCATGTCGGTGCCCTCCTTGGATGACCGGTGCAGTTCAGCGATGCAGGCTGGTGACCCGCCCGATGTGATCGACTCTAACCGCATCCGGTGACACCCACGGCGACGCCGTCCGGCCTGTCCCCACGCGTTCGCCCAGGGCGTGCACACCTGGTACCGTTGGCACGTTCCTCTACAAGTTGTAGAAAACCGGAAGGACCCCATGACGAAGCGCCTCGCTCTCCTCGGCACCGGAACCCTCGGCGTCTCCGCCGCGATCGTCCTCGGCACCGCGGCCGCCGCGAGCGCACACGTCGAGGCGGATGCGACCTCGACGGCGGCGAACTCGTACACGACCGCGACGTTCTCGGTGCCGCACGGCTGCGACGGCTCCCCCACCACGAAGCTCGTCTTCCAGGTGCCCGAGTCCGTCATCGAGGTCACGCCGACCGTCAACCCGAACTGGACGATCACGAAGGCGACCGAGCCCTACACCGCCCCGTCGAGCAGCGCTGCGAGCGACGAGGAGTCCGAGGCCGGCGCCGAGCGCGTCACGAGCGTCACCTACACCGCGAAGACCCCGCTGCCCGCTGACGAGCGCGACACCTTCTCACTGTCCTTCGCGCTGCCCGACGGCAAGCCGGGCGACCGCGTGGCCTTCCCGGTCGTGCAGACCTGCGAGCAGGGGTCGACCGACTGGGACCAGGTGCAGAAGAGCGGCGAGTCCGAGCCGGAGCACCCCGCGCCGTCGATCGTCCTGACCGCCGCCAGCGCGGCGAGCGGTGACGACGACGACGCGACGACGGCCACCGCGAGCGACACCACGACCACCGCGGCGCAGCCCGACCTGGTCGGTCGCTTCCTCGGCCTCGGCGGCCTGGTGGTCGGGGCCGTCGGCCTGGTCGTCGCCGTCGCCGCCACGCGCCGCCGGGACGCCTCGAAGTGACGCGGACCGCACGGTCGGCGCGCGCCCGTCGGTCCCCGGGTGACCGGCGTCCGGTCTGGAGGCCCGTGGCCGCGACCGCCGCGACCCTCGCCGTCGCGGGCGGTGCGGTCCTCGGGCTCGCCGCCCCCGCCAGCGCGCACAACTACCTGGTGTCGTCGACGCCGAAGGTGGGCGGGACGCTCACCGAGCTCCCCGACCGCTTCGACATCACGACGAACGACCGGCTCCTGGCGATCGGCGGGTCGGACTCGGGCTTCGCCTTCCGGGTCATCGGCCCGGACGGTCGGTACCACGAGGACGGCTGCGTCTCCGTGGACGGCCCCTCGATGACGACGAAGGCCGCCCTCGGCGACTCCGGGAAGTACGAGGTCGAGTGGCAGATCGTCTCGGCCGACGGCCACACGGTCTCCGACCGGTACGACTTCACCTGGAAGGCCCCGGCCGGCTTCTCCCCCGACCGCGGCACCGCGACGCCGGCGACCTGCGCCGACGGCAGCGGGGGCGGCTCGGGGGCCGCAGCGTCCAGCGCACCCGACGCCGCATCCGGTGACACCGGCGACTCGAGCGCGACCGACGCCCTGTTCATCGGCGCCGGTGGCATCGTCCTCGCCGGCGTCGTCGTCGCGGTCCTGCTGCTGCTCCGTCGCCGTCCCGCCGCCCCGGCGGCCGACGACCACGACGAGGACTGACACCCTCCCACCGGACCGGCACCGCGCCTCCAGGCCGGATCCGCACCCTCGACGCCGCACCGGACACGACGAAGGCCCCGCACCGATCGGTGCGGGGCCTCCGTGCGTGCAGCGCTACTTGACGAGCGCCGGCAGGTTCTTGCGGCTCGTGAGGACCTGGTCGATCAGGCCGTACTCGAGTGCCTCTTCCGCGGACATGATCTTGTCGCGCTCGATGTCGTTGTTGACCTGCTCCGGGGTCCGGTTCGAGTGCTTCGACAGCGTCTCCTCGAGCCAGGTGCGCATGCGGAGGATCTCCGCCGCCTGGATCTCGATGTCGGACGCCTGACCGCCACCCTGCTGGACGGCGGGCTGGTGGATGAGCACGCGGGCGTTCGGCAGGGCGAGACGCTTGCCGGGGGTCCCCGCGGCGAGGAGCACCGACGCGGCCGAAGCGGCCTGGCCGAGGCAGACCGTCTGGATCTGCGGACGGATGTACTGCATCGTGTCGTAGATCGCCGTCATCGCGGTGAACGAGCCACCGGGCGAGTTGATGTACATCACGATGTCGCGGTCCGGGTCCATCGACTCGAGCACGAGCAGCTGGGCCATGACGTCGTCGGCGGACGCGTCGTCCACCTGGACGCCGAGGAACACGATGCGGTCCTCGAAGAGCTTCGCGTACGGGTCCTGCCGCTTGAAGCCGTAGGCCGTGCGCTCCTCGAAGCTGGGGAGGATGTAGCGATCGGACGGAGCCGGGACGTTCTGCGCGCCACCGAGCATGGGGAGGTGCATTCTCGTTTCCTTCTCTTCGGTGGTGGTCAGTTGGACTCGGGCTCGGCTGCCGCGGTCGGCGTCTCGCCGTCGCTCACGGTGCCGCCGCCGCCGACGACCTCGACCGACGAGGCGCGGAGGTGGTCGACGAAGCCGTACTCCAGGGCCTCCTGCGCCGTGAACCAGTTGTCACGGTCGTTGTCCTTGAGGACCTGCTCGATCGTCTTGCCGGTCTGCTCCGCCGTGAGCTCCGCCATCCGCTGCTTCATGTCGAGGATGACCTTCGCCTGCGTCTGGATGTCGGCAGCGGTGCCGCCGAAGCCACCGGACGGCTGGTGCAGGAGCACGCGGGCGTTCGGGGTGATGTAGCGCTTGCCCGGGGTGCCCGACGAGAGCAGGAACTGCCCCATCGAGGCGGCGAGGCCGATGCCCACGGTGACGATGTCGTTCGGCACGAACTGCATCGTGTCGTAGATCGCCATGCCCGCGGTGATCGAGCCACCGGGCGAGTTGATGTAGAGGTAGATGTCCTTCTCGGGGTCCTCGGCGGCGAGCATCAGCAGCTTCGCTGCGATCTCGTTCGAGTTGTCGTCGCGGACCTCAGAGCCGAGCCACACGATCCGGTCTCTCAGAAGGCGGTCAAAAACACTGGGGTTCAGTGTCGCTTCGGCCATGGAAAAGCTCCCGTTCAGTTGTCGCTTGATGTCGAACTTATCGGGTGCAACGCACCACTTCGCGTCTGTTCGCTCTGGGCGGTCGGATGGTGCCGGCACGACGGACGGGAGGCACGGTGCCAGCTGGCACCGTGCCTCCCGTCCGTCAGCGCGTCGCGTTACTTCGCGTCGGCCTCGGTGACCTCGTCGGGGTCGGCCGACTCGTCGTCAGCCGACTCCTGCGCCACACCGGCGGTGAAGGCGGACAGGTCGACGGCGTCGCCGTTCGTGTCCTTGACGGTGACCTTCGACAGGACGGTCGCGACCGCCTTCGAGCGGGCGACCTCGCCGACCATGCCGGGGATCTGCCCGTTCTGGTCGATCACCTTGATGAACTCGGCCGGCTCCATGCCGTACTGCGACGCCGCCTGGATGAGGTACTGCGTGAGTTCCTCCTGGGAGACCTGGATCTCCTCCTTCTCGGCGATGGCGTCGAGGAGCAGCTGCGAGCGGAAGGCCTTCTCGCTGGACTCGGAGACCTCCTTGCGGTGCTCCTCGTCCTCGAGACGGTTCTCCTGCTCGAGGTGACGGTGCACCTCGTCCTCGATGAGCTGCTCCGAGATCGGGATGTCCACGTCCTCGATGAGCTTCTCGACGAGCTTGTCGCGAGCCGCGGCGCCCTGACCGAAGGTCTTGGACTTCGCGATCTGCTCCTTCAGGTCCGCCTTGAGCTCGTCGATGGTGTCGAACTGGCTGGCGATCTGGGCGAACTCGTCGTCGGCCTCGGGGAGCTCGCGCTCCTTGACGGCGGTGACGGTGACGGCGATCTGCGCGGTCTCGCCCTCGCGGTCGCCACCGACCAGCGTGGACTCGAAGGTGGTCGACTCACCGGCGGTGAGCGACTCGAGCGCCTCGTCGATGCCCTCGAGCAGGTCGCCCGAGCCGATCTCGTAGGAGACGCCGGTGGCCGAGTCGACCTCGTCGTCACCGATGGTGGCGGTCAGGTCGATCTGGGCGAAGTCGCCGGTCTCGGCCGGGCGGTCGACCGTCACGAGCGTGCCGAAGCGGGTGCGCAGGTTCTGCAGCTCCTCCTCGATCTCGTCGTCGGAGACCTCGACGGCGTCGACCGTGAGCTCGTACTGGTCGTACGCGGGGAGGTCGAACTCGGGACGGACGTCGACCTCGAAGGTGAGGACGAGGTCGCCCGAGAAGTCCGCGACGTTCGGGAGCTCGGCGACGTCGGCCTCGGCACGGCCGAGGATGCGCAGCTCCTGCTCCTCCACCGCCTGGCGGTAGAAGGTGTCGATGGCGTCACCGACGGCGTGGTTCAGGACCTCGCCGCGGCCGACGCGCTGGTCGACGATCGCCGGCGGGACCTTGCCCTTGCGGAAGCCGGGGATGTTGATCTGCTCGGCGATGTGCTTGTAGGCGTGGTCGATGCTCGGCTTGAGATCGTCCGGCGTCACGTTCACGGTGAGCTTGACGCGGGTGTCGCTCACCTTGTCGACGGTGCTGGTGGCCAAGGGATGTACTCCTGTTGGTTGACGTTCGAGTGGACCTGGTCGGGGCGACAGGATTCGAACCTGCGACCTCCCGCTCCCAAAGCGGGCGCTCTACCAAGCTGAGCTACGCCCCGTGACTGGGCCAGGTGACCGCGCACGCCCGAGGGCACGCACGACCGCGACGAGTCTAGCGGTCCCCCGCTGCCTGGTTCCCGGGCGGCGTGCCGCGTGTGGACGGTTCCTGCTCGGCGCTGCGCCGCAGGCCCCGTCGCCACCGCACCCCGACGGCGACCTGCACCCCGAGCGCGGCGACCATGAGCGCGACGCCGAGGACGATGCGCCAGACGTGCAGCAGGGCGTGCCAGGGCTGGGCCTGCGGGTCGCCGAAGGCCTCGGGACGGAGCGAGAACACCACGGCGGCGACGGCGAGCAGCGCGAACGAGAGCACCCGGGAGCGCTTGATCCGGCGCGTGTCGGGGCCGTCCGGCTGCGGCAGCACGTTCGATGGCATGTCGGGGGCCGTTCGTCCGCTACGATGGTGGCGCTGCGGACTGGTGCCGCAGTGCGGGGATGTAGCTCAATGGTAGAGCCCCAGTCTTCCAAACTGGCCACGCGGGTTCGATTCCCGTCATCCCCTCCACGTCCTCTTCACGGCTTCCGACCGGCGCTGCGCCGAAACTCGGTTCCCGTCATCCCCTCCACACCGTCGTCGCGATCAGGCGGTCGTCTTCGTCAGGCCGTGCTCGGTCTTCTCCCAGTAGTGCGGCCGGGTGATCAGCTGCCACAGGCCCTTGTACGCGGCGACCGAGTGCAGGATCCAGTACAGCGGGTTGAGGAGCGCCCAGCCCATCAGGTCGAACCGACCGCGCTTGTACGGCCCCATCATCGTCAGGTAGATCATCGTGGCGTTGCCGAGCAGGAAGTCGAGCACGCAGAGCCACAGCACCGGCGCCGGGAACAGCGGCGCGGTCCAGTCGGCCGGCAGCACGAGCGTCGCGATCGTCACGAGGACGCCGGGCAGCATCCCGAGGAACGTCAGCGGGGTCCCCGCGATGAGCAGGGCGAACGCGGCCGCGCGACGCGGGCCGATCTCGCGGACGAGCGCCCGGGGCCTGCGCGCGTGCACGAGGGCGGTCTGCATGTAGCCCTTGATCCACCGGGAGCGCTGCCGGACGAAGTTCGGGATCGAGGTGTTCGCCTCCTCCATCGTCGTGGAGTTGACGACGGCGACGCGGTACCCGACGGCGGACGCGCGGATGCCGAGGTCGGCGTCCTCGGTCACGTTGTAGGGGTCCCACCCGCCGAGCTCACGGAGCAGCTCGGCGCGGAAGTGGTTCGACGTCCCGCCCAGCGGGATCGGCAGCTGTCGCGCGTCGAGGCCGGCGAGCATGTAGTCGAACCAGTACGAGTACTCGAGCGTGAACATGCGCGTGAGCGCGTTCTCGTCGGCGTTGAAGTAGCTCAGCGCCGCCTGCACGCACACGGTGTCGTCCCCGGCGCGGTCGAAGGTCAGGAACACCTTCTTGAGCTGGTCGGGGTCGGGACGGTCCTCGGCGTCGTAGATGACGACGTACTCCCCCTGCGCGATGGCGAGGCCGACGTTGCACGCGCGGGGCTTCGTCTGGGGTGACCCCGGCGGGACGATGACGATGCGCATCCAGTCCGGCGGGGCTGCGTCGATGACGGCCTCGCGGGTCTCGTGGTCCTCGGCCTCGACGAGCACCAGGACCTCGAGCCGGTCCTTCGGCCAGTCGAGCACCTCGAGGTTCCGGACGAGGTCGTGCACGATGTTCGCCTCGCGGAACACGGGCACGAGCACGGTGTAGGTCGGCAGGGCGTCGTCGTCCAGGGCGGCGACGTCCTCGGCCGAGACCTGCTCGACCAGGTCGAAGCGGGCCCCGACCATCGACACCCAGAACTTGAAGAGGATCCCGGCCAGGAACCCCAGGGAGAGCACCGCCGTCGCGACCGCGACCGTGCTGCCCGGTGCGAGGACGAGGCACACCGCGAACAGGAGCAGGGCGACCGCACCGCCGACCCGTTGTCCTCGTGAGAGGACGGTCCGTGCGGACAGGGCCGGGTTCGTCCGGGCGAGACCGTGGGCGGCGAGGTCGGCGACCTCCTCCTCGAGCTCGTACGCGATGCGCTGCCGGACGTCCGCCTCGGACGCGCTGCGGAGGACGACGGGTTCGCCGAACTCCTCGGTGAGCGCCGCCCGGAGGACGTCCGGGTCCGACCGACCGCTGGTCAGGACGAGGACGCCCTCGCGGATGCGGGCGGACGCGACCCAGCCCTCCTCGACGTGCCGCTGCACGGAGCACCGGTGCCGCGGTCGCCAGTCGACGTCCTCGCCGCGGTGCCGACCGGTCCCACCGACCACGACGGTCGGCTCGGCGTCCACCGGCGGCCGCGCTCCGACGGCGGTCACCGGAGCACCACCGCCGCGACGGCGTGCATCCACTCGACGACGACCTGGCGTTCGGAGGCCGCGGCCCACGCGAGCGGGACCTGCAGGACGGCGAGGACGACGACCAGGGTGCTGGTGACCCGGCCGGCGACCGGCGGCAGGATCGCGATCGCGACGCTGAGCATCGTGACGAAGACGTTGCCGGCCGTCGCGACCGGCACGAGCCCGATCGCGTACCCGCCCACGGTCCCGACGAAGAGCGCCGCGACGAGGGCGATCGCGCCGGGCCGGCGCACGAGCAGTGCCAGGGTGGCGCCGGCGACGAGCATCGTCACCAGGAGCAGGCCGTCCGCCGAGGCGAAGAGGTGGCGCAGGCCGTCGAGTCGCTCCTCGGACACGCTGATCGTCCCGCGCAGCGCCGCGAACGGGTCGTGGAGCACCATGAGGTCGAGGACGGCCGTCGAGAGCGCGACGGCGAGGCTCGGGAACACCAGGACGAGCACGTTCGCCCGCCGGATGCCGCGCTGGTCGTGCCGTGCCAGGTCGAGCAACGGGGCGGCGAGCGCCGCGATGCCGACGTAGACGAAGCCCATCGGGTCGACCAGCGTGGACAGCATCAGCGCGAGGCCCGCGCGGAACCCCGCCTGCGTGTCCCCCCACGCGAAGAACCGCACCATGTCGACGACGGCCAGGGCGAAGAGGGCGATGCCGAGGAACGCCTGCAGGTCGTCGAGCGCGAGGAAGGCGTACAGCGGGTTGGCGCCGAGCGCGATCGTGAACGCGACGACCTCGCGCATGCGCAGGCCGCGGCGCAGCATGTCCTGCGCGAGGAGCTGGAGCAGCACGCCGGCGACGATCCCGCCGAGCACCGCGGCACCCTGCACACCGAAGGGCATGAAGCGCAGGAGCACCCCGGAGAGCAGCGGCCAGAGCTGCCCGATGGCCGGCACCACGCCACCGTCGAGCGCGGCCGTCGCCCGGTCGAGCGTCACCTGGTTGCCGGTCAGCCCGATGAGCGGCGTCGTCGTGATGCGCGACGCCACGAGCGCGAGGGCCACGTAGGGCAGCGCGAAGGCGGCGCGGAGCAGCCACCGGACGGCGACGGACGGCAGGGGCCGCAGCGGTGCGGGTGCCGGCACCGCACCGGTCGGCGCCGGGTGCGGGCGGGAGAGCGTGACGGTCATGCGGCTCCTCCGGGTGAAGCACGCAGGGGTGTCCTGCACCGTCCATTCCACCCCGTGTCCCCGGAGCGCGACAGCCCACGAACGGGGTACAAGCCGGTCCCCCTCGTGGCGGACCGACCAGCACCGGGTGCGCCGGGTCAGTGCACGTCGGTCCCGGCCGTGACCGTGCTGTCCGCCGCGATGAGCTGCAGCTGCGTCAGCACCACGGGTGTGGCAGCCTCGAACGCCAACGTCCCGCCGGTCACCCCGCCCGCGAACCGGAAGACCCGGGTCTGCCCGGCCCAGGTGAACGCCGCGTCCCGCTCCTCGACGGCGTGCACCACCGTGCCGTCCGCACTCCGGAGCACCGCACGCCACGAGGCCGTCACCGGCGCTGCCGCGGTCACGGTGTACAGGGACGTCCCGGCCGCGGTGACCGGCACCGACACCGACTCCCCCGCGGTGAGCGCCACCGGGGTCAGTCCGGTGTCGTCGGTCAGGGGCGACGCCCCCACGGGCAGGACGTCGTCGGGGGTGTCCCGGAAGCCGTGCAGCTCGGACGCCGAGACCGGTCGGGTGTCCGCAGCCCACCCCGTCGGGGCCTCCGCCAGGGTGACGACGATCCGCTCCGCGGCGGTGACCACCGTGTGCGGGATGCTGATCGAGCCCCACGGCTCACCGTCGACCGTGACGGACGCGATGAACCGTCCGTCCCCGGCGGTCTCGATGACGGTGGACGCGCCTCCCGGCCGTCGCAGGACCGTCCGCCGGACCGACGGCGGGACGAGCACGTAGGTGCCGGTCGCCGGTGCCAGCGGGTACAGGCCGATCGTGGCGAGGACGTACCAGGCGCTCATCTCGCCGTTGTCCTCGTCGCCCGGGTACCCCTGACCGAGGTCGGAGCCGACGAAGAGCCGGTCGAGGCACTCGCGGACGATGCGGTGCGCGTCGTCGTGCCGTCCGGTGAACATCGGGAAGAACGGGATGTGGTGCGCGGGCTGGTTCGACAGGCCGAGCATCCCCGTGCGGACGTCGCGCGCCTCGGTCATCTCGTGGATGGCGAACCCGTAGGACCCGGACCGGTCGGTGGCGCCGGTCTCGGGCCGCTGCAGGAACCGCTGGAAGGCGTCGTCGAAGCCGGCCGGTCCACCGTGCAGGTCGACGATCCCGGCGCCGTCGTGCGGAGCGGTGAACATCGTGCCCCAGGCGTTGGTCTCGGTGTAGTCGCTCCCCCACACGTCCGGGTCGAAGTCGTCCCCGGACCGCCAGGCGCCGTCCGGCGTGCGGCCGATGAAGAACCCGCGCTCCCGGTCGAAGACGTTCCGGTAGCGGAGCGAGCGGCGTGCGAACCACTCGTGCTCGGCCCGGTACCGTCGCTCGCCGCCCGCGTCACCGGTGGCCGCGGCTCGCGTGGCCATCGTGTCGGCCAGGACGGCGACGCCCCAGTCGTTGATCGCGGCGTCGAGGGTCCACGACATCCCCTCGTCGGTCGCCGTGTCGACGTACCCGCGGAGGTCACCCGGGAGGCTCCCCTTCCGCCCGACGCGTCGGTCCGGTGACGGGACGGTCGCGTTCCGCACCGCGGACCGGTACGCCTGCTCGACGTCGAAGCCGTCGACACCCTTCGCCACGAGGTCGGCGAGGACGGTGTCGCTCGTCGTGCCGGTCATCACGTCCTCGGCCCCGGGCGCACTCCACCGCGGAGTCCACCCGCCGTCGGTGAAGTGGCCGACGACCCCCTCGGCGAGGTCGGCGGCGGTGTCGGGCGTGAGCAGCGCGAGCAGCGGCCAGGCGGTCCGGTAGGTGTCCCAGAACCCGTTCGTGGTGGTGAGCGGGCCGTCGACGACCTCGGGCCCGGGCTCGTCGCGGATCGGCACGGTCAGCACGCCGCCGTACGGGGAACGGTGTCGCGGGCTCCCGGTCAGCGCGGTCTCCCCCGCCCGGGTCGGGTGGAGGAACGCCCGGTACAGGCCGGAGTACAGCGAGACGAGCTGGTCCGGGGTGGCGCCCTCGACCTGCAGTGTGTCGAGTTCGGCGGTCCAGCGTTCCTCGGCGTGCTGGTGCATCGCGTCGAAGTCACCGGCGGCGTCGAGGTTCGCGACCGCGTCCTCGGCGGACACGGTGGAGATGCCGAGGAGCACGTCGGTGTCACCGGCGACCTCGACCCGTCCGCGGAGCTCGCCGTCGACGAACGTCGTCCGGTCGGCGAGGGCGTTCCCGATCCGCACGTGCACGTGGTGCGGCGGCGTCTCGGCCCGGTCGTCGAGCAGGGCGTCGACGACCGCGGTGCCGTCCTCGATGCGGACCGTGCACGAGCGGAGGACGCCGTGGTGGTCGAGGACGATGCTGCGGACGCCGGTGAACCGCCACGCGAGGGCGAACTCCCCGGCGGTCATCTCGGCGGTGACGCCTGCGTCGAGGGTGACCCGGTAGCGGTGCGGGCCGTCGGCCTCGTCGACGTGGTCGAAGCCGAGCGCGCGGGCGGTCCGGTCGAGGTCGGGGTCGGCGAGCGGGGAGGGCATGACCTGGAACACCCCGCGGTCGGCCATCCACGGCGAGGGCAGGTGACTCGTCGCGAACGCCTGGATCGTGGGCCGGTTGTCGCTCCGCCGGTTGTGCTCCTGGTAGGCGTACGGCCACCGGCTGTCGGCAGCGTCGGTCATCGGCAGGCCGAAGACACCTCCGTGCGGGAGCCCGACGAGGGGCGCGGTGTTGCCGCGCGAGAACGTGCCGGACGAGTGGGTGCCACGCGTGGTGCGGACGTGGTCGAGCGGTCGGGCACCCTCCGGCAGGTGGCCGGTCGCGCGCCCGGCGGGTCCGATCCGGACGTCGTCGAGCCAACCGCGGACGGCGGTGCCGGGGTCACCGTCGGGCGCGGGCCGGTCCGCCCGGCCGAGCCGGGCCTCCAGACGGTCCACCGTCCGGCCGACGTGCGCCGACAGGTCGACGGTCCGCCGGTTCCACTGGTCGACCCACTGCTTGCGGGCGTCGTCCTGCGCCTCGGGGGTGACGAGGTCGCCGTACTGGTCGCGGGCGCCGCCCGCGCTGAGTCGGGTGCCGTCGGTGAAGACGACGTCGAGTGCGAACGCCGTGGCGGCCCAGAACCGGTCGAGGTCCGTGGTCGTCGGCTCGGTCCGCCCGTCGGGCAGCGACCGCTCCGGGAACCAGACCCAGGTCAGGACGTCGGTCGGCCCGACGTCGTGACCTCGGTGCCCGTCGAGGACCTGCACGGTCCCCGTCGGGTCGGTCTGCTCGATCGGGGTCGCCTGCTGCGAGACGAACCCGACCCCGTTCCGGGCCGCGACCGCGGTCACGGGGCCGGTCGGGCCGCCACGGCGTTCAGCACTCATCGGTCGGTCGTCCTCACTCGTGGGTCGTGCTCTGGCCGTACAGCACGTTCGTGAACCCGGAGACGTACGAGCTCACGTCGCCGTCGGGCAGGTTGTACGTCATGAAGACGCCGTACCCGTCGGCCTTCGAGCGCTGCGCGAGCGACACCGCCGTCGACTGCGGGGTGTTCTGGATGTCGACCGCCGCCGCCGAGAGCCGGTCCTTGCCGAGCCCCGGGATCGACGGCGCCGAGTACGTGCCGTAGTAGGGGTTCCAGGCGTAGTCGAGCTGGGAACCGATCGCGCTGCTCGACGACGACAGGGCGTCGGACGCCGGGCCGATGTCGTAGAACGAGACGAGCTTGTCGGGCATGTCGGCGCGCAGGGCGCTGACGAGCCAGCCGATCGACTGCTGGTTCGGCTGCGGGGTGCCGTCCGTGCCGTAGTCGGAGTACTCGTCGTCGAGGTCGACCCCGTCGAGGCCGTACTCCGCGACGGTCGCGGAGACCTGTGCCGCGAAGTCCTCGGCGGCGGCCTGCGTCGGGAAGTTCGCGATGCCGGTGCCCTGGTGGTTGCCGAGGATCGACAGCGACACCTTGATGCCCTTCGCCTGCAGCGGCCGGATCTGCGTGGCGGCGTCGTCGAGGGTGCGCTGCACGTTCTCGTTGGCGTACAGCACCGCGTTGCCGTCCGCGTCGCGGTTGATGTTCGCGGCGAAGATGATCGCCACGTCGAAGGCGTTCGCGCCGTTCGCGAGCCGGTAGCGGCCGACGTTCGCGAGCTGGTCGTTGTTGACCTCGACGTAGGCGATGCTCGTCGGGCCGTCCTTCGTGGGGACGTCGTGCGGCTGCTTCCCGTGGCCGACGCCGTGGTACGCGCCGACCCCGTGGGAGAGGCCGGTCGGGGACGGTGCCGCCGACGCTGCGGCCGGCACCATCGGTGCTGCGAGCATCGCGGCGAGCGCCGCCACGATGCCGATCTTCACGGACTGCTTCATGTCACTCCTCATCGAGTGGTGGCCCGGTCGACCGGTGCCGACCGGGGACCGCCGCCGGGGATCCCGAACCCCCGGCGGCGGGGGTCTCAGGCGCGCGGGTAGCGGAAGGTCCGGACCTCGTACGCGTCGACCGGGAAGGCCGCGACACCGTCGGTGAGCGCGGCGACGCCCGGCAGGGCGTCGTCGACCTCCTCGAGCAGCGTCACCTCGACCGGGTCGCCGAAGACGCCGGGCTCGGCCACGGCGATGCCGCCGGTCCCCCGCCGCCCGCTCGGCTCGTACACGCGGACGACCAGGTCGCCCGAGCGGTCGTCGGCGAGCTTGACGCTCGACAGCACGACGTCGCCCGACACCTGCACGAGCGGCTCGAACCCGTGGGCGCCCGTGAGGCGCCGTGCCGGGGCGTTCATCACGATGCCGGCCGCGGTCGCGCCGAGCTGGTCCGTCCCGACGACGATGCCGTACCGGTGGGTCTGCACGCCCTGGTCGGTCTCCGGGTCGGGGAAGCGCGGTGCGCGGAGCAGCGAGAGCCGGACGGTGGTGGTGACGTGGCCGTCGACGGCGTCACGGGTGGTGTCGAAGCCGTGGATGGACGAGTTCACGAGGGCGACCCCGAACCCGGGCTCCTCCACCAGCACGTAGCGGTGCATCGACGTCTCGAACTTCGCGGCCTCCCACGAGGTGTTCGTGTGCGTGACGCGCTTCTGCGCGCCGAACTGCGTCTCGGCGACCGTGTGCTCGGCGCGGACGTCGAGCGGGAACGCCACCTTGAGGAACTTCTCGGTCTCGTGCCAGTCGGTCGTCTGGTCGAACTCGAGCGTGCGGGAACCGGGCGCGAGCACGATCTCCTGCGTGACGGTGGAGTCCCCGAACGAGCGCGACACGACGATGCGCGCGATCCCGGCGGCGTCGACCGATGCGTCGAGCGAGTTGACGGAGACCAGGTCCTCGACCCGGTTCCGGTAGTACCGGTCGACGTCCCACGCGTCCCACATGTTCGGGAAGTCCTGGTGCAGCTGCAGCAGGTTCGCGGCCTGCCCCGGGGCGATCGCGTCGCGTCCGGTGGCCAGGTCGACGGCGCTCGTGACGAGCCCCTGTGCGGTCACGACGATCCGCACCAGGTCGTTGGTGAGCACGTACCCGCCGTCCTGCCGGGCCAGCGAGACCGGCTCCGCGGTGGGCACGTCGGTCGCCGGGAGCGCACCCTGCGCGGGAGCACCGGCCTGGAGGACCGGGGCCGGGTTGACGACGACGGTCTCCGTCCCGGGGCCGGCGAGTGCCGACAGCGCGTCCTCGATGATCGCGGTCAGGGCCGCGGCCGTCTCCGCGTACTTCGCGACCGCCTCGCGGTGCACCCAGGCGATCGAGGTGCCGGGGAGGATGTCGTGGAACTGCTGCAGGAGGACCTGCTGCCAGAGCGCGTCGAGCTCGTCGTACGGGTACACGAACCCGGTGCGTGCCGCGGCGGTCGTGGCCCAGAGCTCGGCCTCGATGAGCAGCTGCTCGCACCGGCGGTTGCCCTGCTTCGTCTGGTGCTGGCTGGTGAGCGTGGCGCGGTGCAGCTCGAGGTACAGCTCCCCCACCCACACCGGCGGGTCCGGCAGCTCCGACTTCGCCCGGTCGAAGAACGCGTCCGGGTGCTCCCACCGGACCTTCGCGCTGCCCTCGAGGTCGGCGAGGCGTTCGGCCGTGCCGGTCATCTCGCGCGTCGTGCCCCCGCCACCGTCACCCCACCCGACCGGGGCGATCGACCCCGTGGCGAGGCGGTTCTCGCGGAACTGGCGGGAGGCCTTCGCGACCTCCTCCCCGGAGAGCCGGGAGTTGTAGGTGTCCATGGACGGGAAGTGCGAGAAGACCCGCGACCCGTCGATGCCCTCCCAGAGGAAGGTGTGGTGCGGGAACTTGTTCACCTGGTTCCACGAGATCTTCTGGGTGAAGAACCACTCGAAGCCCGCGCGGCGCATGAGCTGCGGCAGCGCCGGCGAGTACCCGAAGCTGTCCGGCAGCCAGACGCCCTTCGGCCGGATGCCGAACTCCCGCTCGAAGAACCGCTGTCCCTGCGAGAACTGCCGCACGATGCTCTCGCCCGTCGGCATCACGGTGTCGGACTCGACCCACATGCCGCCGAGCGGCAGGAAACGACCCGCCTCGACCGCGGCCTGCACCCGAGCGTAGACCTCGGGCCGGTGCTCCTTGATCCAGGCGTACTGCTGCGCGCTCGACATGCCGTAGAGGAAGTCGTCGGTCTGGTCGATGAGCTCGGTCATCGTCGAGGTCGTCCTGGCGACCTTCCGGATCGTCTCGCGGACGGGCCACAGCCACGCGGAGTCGATGTGTGCGTGCCCGATCGCCGAGATCGTGTGCGCCGAGGCCTCGGCGGGCGCGGCGAGCACGTCGGCGAGTGCGGCGCGGGCGTCCGCTGCCGTCCCGACGATGTGCTGCAGGTCGAGCCGGTCGAGGGCGTCGTCGAGTGCCTGCAGGATCCGCATCCGCCGCGGGCCGTCGGGCAGCTGGGCCTGGAGTTCGAGGAGGACCTCGAGGTCGAGCGACAGGTGGTGCACCTCGGACGCGAACACCGCGAGGTCCATCCGGCGGCTCGTGTACAGCCGCTTCGACGACGAGGTCTGCACGTCGCCCTCCTGCGTCGGCAGGAAGGGGTGGTAGTCGAGCAGCACCGGGTTCGACGCGGCCTCGACGAAGAGCTCGACGGTCTCGCCGCCCTCGGCCCGCTCGGTGACGAGCACCCACTGGTTCCGCGGGTTGATCGACTTCACCGGCGTGCCGTCGGCCAGGTACACGAGCCCCTCGCACTGGAACCCGGGCATGTTCTCGTCGAAGCCGAGGTCGATCACCGCCTCCACGCGCTGCCCGGCGTACTCCTGCGGGATCGTGCCGGACAGCCGGAACCACGTCGTGCCCCAGGCCGCGCTCCACGGCGTCCCCACCTCGTACGGCGTGAAGTCGAGCTGCAGACCGGCGGCGGGCGGGACCGGCTCACCGGGCAGCTCG
Organism: Curtobacterium sp. 1310; assembly: GCF_017834105.1. Classification (NCBI taxonomy): domain Bacteria; kingdom Bacillati; phylum Actinomycetota; class Actinomycetes; order Micrococcales; family Microbacteriaceae; genus Curtobacterium; species Curtobacterium sp. 1310. The sequence continues at coordinate 69,706 of NZ_JAFICY010000002.1, forward strand.
TGCCAGGCGGCTCCGAGCGGCACCGCGGTCGCGTGCACCGCGGGCAGGATCCGCTCGTCGAGGACCCGTCGGGCGCGTCCGGTGGTGAGGGGGATGTCGTCGTGCATGGGGTCCTTCCGGGTGGACGGATCGGGGCGTGGTCGGGCGGGGCGGTGGGCCGTGGTGGGCCGGGGTCAGGGCATCGTCGCGGGGTGGGCGATCGACAGCGCGGTGCCGGCGAGGTCGTCCGGCACCTCCACGGTGCTCCTGATGCCCCTGGCCGCGGTGTGCGCGGTGTCGGGCAGCCGGGAGCGCAGCACGACCTGGGGTCCGCGGCCGTCCGTGGCGGACTCGGCGCACGCGAGCCACGCGGCCGCGAACCGGCCACCGGGGGCGCAGTCCGCACGCACCCCGTACCGGGGCGAGCCGTCCGGGAGCACGTCGTCCAGCACGACCGCGGTGGTCGGCGGCGCCGCGGGGGCGGGCAGACCGGTCCGGGCCAGGGCGGCGAACGCCTCGCCCGCGGGCTTCAGCCGGCCGTCGTTCGTGAACAGCCCGAGGTCGTACTCGAGCTCCGGGAAGTCGGCGAGCGACCGTGCGACGTCGTGCGAGCACCACCAGGTCACCCCGAGCAGGTCCTGGGCGCCGGCGACGTGCCGGATGGTCCGGTCGGTGAACGCGGCGGCGTCGGCCGGGTCGACGACGTTCGTCGGGGCGCCGACCTCCTGCAGCCAGTTCGGTCGACCGGGCTCACGGTTCCAGGCCGCGGCGAGCTGGAGCAGGTACTCCCCGTGCCGTACCGACCCGGCGCCGAGTGCGCCGTGCAGGGCCGCGGACCCGTTGAACACCCACGAGTGCGTGACCGTCGCGTCGCCGTGGTCCGCCGCGTGGGCCGGACCGAAGGGCTGTGTGTCGTCGTACCAGGCCGCGTCGTACTGCGCGACGGTGACCAGCGGCGCAGGTCGCGACCCGGGGGCGGCAGGAGCCGACGAGGCGGACGCGGGTGGTGCCTCCCGGCCGGCCGACGACCCGACCGTGGACCCACCGGACAGCCCGCGCCGCGCCGCCGCGACCATCGCCGCGGCCCACGCGTGTCCCTGTTCCGCGGTGATGTCGTGCGGTGCGGGGTGCGGTGCGTGCGCGAACTGGTTGACCTCGTTGCCGATCGAGATGCCGAGCAGGTTCGGCTTGTCGGCGACCGCCGCGGCGAGTGCCTCGACGTACGCGGCCGTCGACGCGACCACGTCCGGGTCGGTGAACATGTTCCGGCGGTGCCAGCTGTCGAGCCACGACGGCACGAAGTCGAAGCTCGACAGGTGCCCCTGCAGCGCGTCGACGTTCACGTCGAGCCCGAAGGAGCCGGCGATGTCGACGACGGTGGCGACGTCGCGCAGCGCCGCCTCCCGGATGAGCGTCCGGTTCGGCTGGACGACCGGCCACAGCGGGAAGATCCGCACGTGGTCGGCACCGAGCGAGGCGATCTGCTCCATGTCCCGCGCGGTGTCCGCCGGCGAGAAGTCGAGCCACGAGTGGAACCAGCCGACCGACGGGGTGTGGTTGACACCGAAGCGCATCAGCCCTTCACCCCGCCCTCTTCGACGCCCTTGAAGAAGAAGCGCTGCAGGACGGCGAAGATCACGGCGATCGGGATGAAGGCGATCATGGTGCCTGCGGCGATCATGCGCTGGTCGGTCGCGAACGTGCCCTGCAGGTACTGGAGTCCCACCGTCAGCGTGAGGTTCTCGGGCGACTGCAGCACGATGAGCGGCCAGAGGAAGTCGTCCCACGCACCGATGAACGAGAAGATCGCGATCACCGCGATGGTCCCCTGCACGGCGGGCAGGGAGATGTACCGGAGGCGCTGCATCGCGTTCGCGCCGTCCACCACCGCGGCCTGGTCGATCTCCTCGGGGATCTGCCGGAACGCGTTGAACATGAGCAGCACGTTGAGTGCGGCGATCATGCCCGGCAGCGCGACGCCGACCAGGTTGTCGGCGAGCCCGAGGTCCTTGACCGTGACGAACTGGCTGATGATCGTCGCCTCGCCCGGCAGCACCAGGGTGGCCAGGAAGAGGCCGAGCACGAGCTTCCGGAAGCGCCACTGCAGGCGGGCGAGGGCGAACCCGGCGAGGGTGGCGAACACGATGTTGCCGAACACGTCGATCGCGGCGACGAGCAGCGAGTTGCCGATGTACCGGAAGACCGGGATCGCCGCCGCCACCTTGAGGTAGTTGTCGAACGTCGGCTCGCTCGGGATGAACGACGGGTTCGCGGTGTAGATGTCCTCGCCCGCACCCTTGAGCGAGGTGGAGAACTGCCAGAGGAACGGGCCGATCGTGATGAAGAGGACGACCACGAGCAGGACGTAGCGGACGACCTTCTCACGGGTGGACATGACGCCCCAGACCCGGCGGCGCTTCCGCGGTGTCGGACCGGAGGCGCGTCCGCGTGCCGTCGCGCCGGTCACGTCCGGTGCGGGTGCGGCGACGCCGGCGGCGCCCCCGATCACGGGTTCCGTGGTGCTGGTCGTGTTCGTCACTTGTCCGCCTTGCTGTTCATGCGCGCCAGGGCGAGCATCGGCACCAGCGTCACCACGAAGAGCAGCAGGCTGAGCGCGGACGCGTAGCCGAGGTTGCCGGTGAAGCCGCGGGCGTACTGCTGGATGAGCATGACGAGCGAGTTGTCCTGCCCGCCGGGTCCGCCGGTGCCGTTGGTGAGGATGTAGAGCTCGCTGAACACGCGGAGCGCGCTGACGCACACCAGGATGCCGACGAGCGTCATGGTGCCGCGGACACCGGGCATGGTCACGGACCAGAAGCGGCGGACCGACCCGGCACCGTCGAGGGCGGCGGCCTCGTGCAGGTCCTTGCCGACGTTCCCGAGCGCCGCGAGGAAGATGATCATGTAGTAGCCGAGGCCCTTCCAGACCGTCAGGCTGATCGCGCTGATGAGCAGCAGCCACCGGTCGGTGAGGAACGGGATGCCCGCGCCACCGAGCGCCTTCACGATCTCGTTCACCACGCCGCGGTCGTCGAGGATCCACGTCCAGATGAGCCCGACCACGACGGCCGAGGCGATCACGGGCGTGTAGTACGCCGTACGGAAGAACGCGATCCCGGGGAGCTTCTGCTGCACGAGCACCGCGATGAGCAGCGGCAGGACGGTGAGCAGCGGCAGGCAGATCGCCATGTAGATGACGCTGTTGAGCAACGCCTCCCACACCTGCGGGTCGGCGAGCAGGGTCTGGAAGTTGCGGACGCCCACCCACTGGCTCACGCCCCCGAGCGGGCTGGCGTTCGTGAACGACAACCGGACGGTGTTGATCGACGGCCAGAGGCTGAACGCGAGGAGCCAGACGAGTGCCGGCAGGACGAGCAGCCAGGGCGTGAACCAGCGGTTGGCGCGCATCAGCCGTTGGCCAGGAGCGAGTTCATCTTGTCCTGCGCGGTCTGCAGGGCCTTCTCCGGCGAGGCCTGCCCCTTCATGGCGAGGGCGATCTGCTGGTCGAGGAAGTCCGTCATCGCGGAGTTCGCCTCGACCGGGTTGAGGACCTTCGCCTCCTTGAGCGCCTCGTTCGCGAGCACGCGGGCCTTGCCGTTCACGGTGCCGTCGTCCTTCGAGAAGTACGGGTCGGCCTGCGACGAGACGGTCGACGGGAAGATGTTCACCTGGTGGGCGAACGCCTCCTGGTTCTTCGCGTTCGTCATGTACTGCGCGAACGCCTCGGCGGTGGCGAGGTGCTTCGACTTGCTGGACACCGACAGGCCCTGCACGTACAGCGGCGGGGTGTCGAGCGCCGGGCTGACGGTGACGTTGCCCGTGAGCGACGGGTTGCTCTTCTCCATGTCGGCGAGCGCGGTCGCACCACCGGTGGTCCAGGCGACCTTGCCCTGGGTGAAGAGCGTCGAGTTGCCGAGGTAGTCGCTGTTGAGGACGTTCGACGGCATGTAGCCGTCCTGGTACGCCGTCCTGTACCGGTCGATCAGGTCGGCGGCCTTCGACGAGTCCGCGAACGTGAACTTCGTCCCGTCCCCGTTGACCACCTTGACGCCGGCGAGCGTGAAGTCACCGAGCCCGGGCTTCCGGCTCATCAGGTAGTCGTCCGGGCAGTTCTCGTGCATGGTCTTCGCCTGCGTGAACAGCTCGTCGGTGGTCTTCGGCGGGTCGTTCGCGTCGAGCCCGCACTTCGCGAACATCGTCGAGTTCCAGTAGTCGACGTCGGTGTTGAGGTACCAGGGGTAGCCGTAGGTGCCGTCGAGTCCCTTGTACTCGTACGAGTCCAACGCGCCGGCGACGTACGTGCTGCTCAGCGTGCTGTCGTCCTTCGAGACGTCCTGCAGGAACCCGCGCTTCGCGAGCGGCAGCGCGATGTCCGGCGGCAGGTTGATGACGTCCGGCAGCGAGTTCGACGACGCCTGGCTGAGCACCTTGTCCGCGTAGCCGTCGCCCGGCTGGTCCTGCAGCTTCACCTTCGCGTCGGGGTGTTCCTGCTCGAAGCCGTCGATGACGCCCTGCAGGTAGTCCGTGTAGGTCGGCGTGAGCGCCCAGGTCTGCAGGGTGATGGTGCCCTCGACCTTGCCGTTCCCTCCGCCGGTCGCGCCGCTGCTGCCGCTCGAGCAGCCGGTCAGGACGAGGGCGGTGGCCGCCGCGGTCGCGAGCAGCGCTGCCGCGCGGCCCCTCGTCGGTCGTGGTGTGGTCCTCATGGCGTTGTGACTCCTTCGTCATCCTGCTCAAGCGGTTCAGCCGTCGTGTGCTGCAACCGGGTTGTGTGCCACTGTGCGGGACTAAAGCGTTATAGTCAACCCCGTGCAACCGAAGCGTCGGACGACGATCGCCGACATCGCCGCCCGAGCCGGCGTGTCCATCAGCGCGGTGTCGTTCGCGCTCAACGACCGACCGGGCGTCTCCCCGGAGACCCGTCGACGGGTGCAGGAGATCGCGCGCGAGCTCGACTGGCAGCCGCACACCGCGGCGCGCGCGCTCGGTGGAGCCCGGGCGGGCTCGATCGGGTTCGTGCTGAACCGGCCCGCACGCACCCTCGGGACGGAGTCGTTCTTCGGCGACCTGATCTCCGGGATCCAGCTCGGTCTCGCGGGCACCCACGTCGGCATGACCCTGCTCGTGGCGCGGGATGCGGACGAGGAGCTCCAGACGTACCGGGATTGGTGGCGAGGCCACCGGGTCGACGGCGTCGTCGTGATCGACCCGAGACAGGACGACGACCGCCTGGCCCTGCTCGCCGAGCTCGGGATGCCGGCCGTCGTCGTCGGGTCCCACCCGTCACCGGCGGGTGCGGCGCCGAGCGTCTGGATCGACGACTCCCACGCCACCGAGACCGTCCTGCGCTACCTGCACGCCCTCGGTCACCGCCGCATCGCCCACGTCGCCGGTCCTCCGGAGTTCGAGCACACGGCGATGCGCACGGCGCGCCTCGAGACGTTCGCCGCGACCGAGGGGCTCGAGCGGACGGTGTCGATCCCGACGGACTACTCCGCGGAGGCCGGCGCCCGTGCGACGCGGACGCTGCTGTCCGGCACCGACCGGCCGACCGCGATCGTGTACGACAACGACGTGCTCGCCGTCGCCGGCCTCGGCGTCACGAGCGAGATGGGGATCGCGGTCCCCCACGCGGTGTCGATCGTCTCGTTCGACGACTCCGCGATGATCCGCCTCGTGCGCCCCGCGATCACGTCCCTGACCCGCGACACGGTCGAGCTCGGGCAGCGGGCCGCCGTGCTCCTGCGCGAGCAGATCGACTCGGGCGCGGTCCTGCCCTCACGCCCCGGCCCCTCGCTGACCCTCAGCGTGCGCGACTCCACCGGTCGCGCACCGACACGCCCGCACGGCGGCCGTTCCACACGCTGACCGCGCGGCTGACTTGACGCCGGTTCGAACACACGTTCGAATACCCCTGTGGGACGGCGTCGCGAGAACCGGTGGCAGCCCCCGGAACACCCGGAGGTCGAACGCCCGCGCGCCTACTCCCTGTCGGAGGATGCCCGCGGGCCCGACGTCTGCCACGCGGTCACCCCCGCACCAGTGTGGGCGTGGATCCAGTTCCCCACGTTCCACATCCGCGTGAAGGGCTTCGCGAAGAGCTGGACCCGTGACGCCGTGCTCGTCGAGTGGGCGCAGTTCGGGCAGCAGGCCGACGCCTGGGTCTGGCGGTCGGCCGTGAAGCACCGCACGCTCCGCGCCGACCCACGGCATCCGGGGAACGCACCGCATTGACTTCCACCCGCATCACGAGGATCGTTCTGCCCGTACCGCTTCGTCGAACTACACGATCATCGAGAAGTTCGACGGCCACGACCCGACGAGAGGAGGCACTGTGAAGAGGAACGAGGTGCCGTCCTGGGTCGCCCACGTGCTCACCCCGCCGGAGGTCATCGCGGCCTACGTCGAGCGCCGGATCAACGATCCGGCCCTGCTGTCGGGTGTGCAGTCGGAACCCACGTACGCGGACTTCCTGCGCGCCGAGTAGGCGGTCGGCCGGGAGGCACGACGGACGTCCCCGACGTCAGGGAACCTGCCCCGCGCCTCCCGTCCGACCCGCGTCAGGTCGCGCGCGACCGCGTCGCGCCGACAGGGTGACCCCGACGCTGGCGACGCTCACGCAGGCCAGGGCGACGACCTCCTGCACCGCGAGCTCCTCGTGCAGCACCACGAGGCCCGCCAGGGCCGCGATCGCCGGACCGAGGCTCTGCAGCACACCGAACACCCGGGTGGGCATCCGGCGGAGCGCGAGCATCTCGAGGGCGTACGGCAGCACGGTCGAGAGCAGCGCGACGCCCGCGAACACGAGCAGCAGCGACGGGTCGCCGACCACGCCGTCGACGGCCGGACGGAGTCCGGTCGGCAGCGACACGAGCATCGCGACGACCATCGACACCGCCAGCCCGTCGACCCCGGGGATGGCGGCACCGACCCGACGGTTCATCACGATGTAGCCCGCCCAGCACGCAGCAGCGGCGATCGCGGCGACGACGCCACCGACCGCGGTGACCGCGGCCGGACCGACACCGAGCAGCACGACCCCGGCGAGCGCGAGGGCCGCCCACGTGACGTCCCGCCACCGTCGGGTGTGCGCGAGCGACAGGGTGAGCGGTCCGAGGAACTCGATCGTCACGGCGACGCCGATCGGGATGCTCGCGAAGGCCACGTAGATGAAGACGTTCATCCCGCCGAGCGCGAGGCCGAGCAGCACCGCCGCCGTCCACTGCCTGCGGGTCCAGTGCCGGACGCGCGGGCGCACGACGAGCAGGAGCACGAGCGCACCGATGACGAGCCGGAGCGCAGCGGCACCGACCGACCCGACCTCGTCGAAGCGGGTCTTCGCCAGCGCGGCACCGATCTGCACCGAGAGCATCGCGGCGAGGGCGAGCACCGGTGCGGGGACGCGGGTCACGGTGCGGTCGCCATGCGTCGGGTCAGCCGAGGTACGCGAGCACGGCGAGGACGCGGCGGTGGTCCTCACCGGTGTCCTCCAGGGCGAGCTTGCCGAAGATGCTCGACACGTGCTTCTCGACGGCTCCGGTGCCGATCACGAGCGCACGGGCGATGGCGGCGTTCGTGCGCCCCTCGGCCATCAGCCCGAGGACCTCGCGCTCGCGGGGCGTCAGGGCGGCGAGCGGGTCCCGCCGACGACCCATGAGCTGCGTGACGACCTCGGGGTCGAGCACGGTGCCGCCCGCGGCGATGCGCCGGACGGCGTCGTCGATCTCCTCGAGCCGGGTCACGCGGTCCTTGAGCAGGTACCCGATGCCGGTCGCCCCGGCGGCCAGGACGTCCTCGGCGTAGGTGGCCTCGACGTACTGCGACAGCAGCAGGACCCCGGTGCGGGGTGCGACGCGGCGGGTGGCGACGGCGGCGCGCACACCCTCGTCGGTGAAGGTCGGCGGCATCCGCACGTCCATGACGACCACGTCGGGGGCACCGTCGGGCAGCGTGGCGAGGAAGGCGTCCGCGTCGGCGTACTGGCCGACGACGTCGATGCCGGCCTCGTCGAGCACGCGGGCGAGCCCCTCGCGCAGGAGCACCGCGTCGTCGACGACGACGGCCCGGATGCGTGCTGCACCCGGGCCGTCGCTCATGCCGACCAGCCTACTGGGAGCGGGTGCGCCGACCGTGGCGCCGGGCCGCTCCCGACGTCGTCACCCGCGGACGACGGGGACGCCGTTCAGGGCTCCGAGCGGGATCCGGGCGGTGGCCTCGGTCGGACCACCCTCGGGGCTGTTCACGACGAGTTCGCCGTCGAGGGCGCGCATCCGCCCCATCAGGCCCTCGATGCCGTGGCCCTCCTGCGGTCGTGCGCCACCACGGCCGTCGTCGGTGACGCTGACCGTCAGGTACCAGAGGCCCGAGGCGTCGACGATGAGCCCGAGGTACACGCCGGCCGTCGAGGCACCGGCGTGCTTCGTCGTGTTCGTCAGGAGCTCGCTCACCGTGAAGTACACGTTGCGCTGGATCTCCGTCGCGAGCTCGAGCCCCTCGGGCAGGCGGACGTCGAGCCCGACGGGGATCGGCGTCCGGGCGACCAGTGCCTCGAGCGCTGCCACGAGTCCGCGGTCGAGCAGGATCGGCGGTGCGAAGCCGCGGGACAGGGCGCGGAGCTCGTCGAGGGCGTCCTGCGCGTGCTCGGTCGCCTCGCCGATGAGCCGCTTCGCCTTCTCCGGGTCGCGGTCGAAGGCGCGCTCGGCAGCGGCGAGGTCCATGCGGAGCCGGACGAGCCGCTGCTGCGGACCGTCGTGCAGGTCTCGCTCGATCTGGCGCAGTGCCTGGCCCTCGGCCGTCACGGCACCCGCGCGGGAGGCCTGCAGCCCGGCGACGCGCTGCTCGAGCTGCTCGGCACGGAAGCCACCGAGCAGACCGAGGTCGATCCAGTAGTGGGCGAGCACGGAGCCACGTGCCCAGAGGGGCAGGAGCGCCACCGACGCGGCCATCGACAGCAGACTGAGGAGTCCGATCGCGAGCAGCGCGGCACTGTCCGAGCTGGGCAGGTACATGCCGCCCACGCCGAGGAAGCCCCAGGCGACGGCGACCACGAACGGCCAGGCGAACCCGGCGAGGAGCACGACACCGGCTCCCACGGTCACGAGTGCCGCGAGCGGGTAGACCACGGCCGCGTGCAGCAGGTACAGCCAGTAGTGCGGGTTTGCCACCGCGGACCCGGTGCGCGTCCACCAGTTCTGCTGCCACCGCGGCGTCCAGTCCACCGGACGGATCGGCCGGGGGTCTGCCCACCCGATGCGGGTCTTCTCGAACTGGCCGAGCCACCGCGCCACGAACAGCGCGATGAAGAACATCAGGAGCACGAACGGGTTGAACAGGTCGCGCAGGCCCCGCCCGAACAGCGCCGCGGGGAACGCCGCGTACAGCGTGCAGAGCAGCACGGCCGTCAGCGCCATGTAGCCGAAGTCGCGCGGCAGGCGACGCCAGGCCTCGCGGTAGAAGCGACCGGCGGTCATGCCGGAGCCGGCACCACCCCCGTTGCCCGGCGCACCCGCGGCGGCGAAGGGCGGCTGCCCCGCTGCACCCGCGGGGGCGAAGGGCTGCTCCCCCGGAGCGGACGCCCGCCCCGTGGTCGGTGTCGCACCCCATCCCGAGGGCGCCGAGGACGGGCCGCCGTCGGGCGTGCGGGGCTGTTCGGGCATCGGCTTCGTGGCTCCCTGGGGCACGGCTCCGTCGAGCGGGACGGTCTGTGCACGATCGGCGGCATGGTCTTCCAGCGGGACGGTCTCGGCTTGGTCGAGGCGGTCGGTGTCGGTCATGGGTCCAGCCTCACGGAGCCCGTCCCCGCGTCCCATCCTGCCGTCTCCCGGATCGGGGGTGGGGTTGTCCCCACCCCCTGCGCCCGTCGCGCCGTCAGACGAGGGCGGCGGCGACCTCCGGGGACTCCTCGGGGACCGACCACGGGCGGTGCGTCATGCCGCTGTCCCCGCGGAACGACACGACGGCGCCGGTCTCGTCGCGCGCGTAGGTGATCCGCTCGTCCACCGAGCCGAAGCGGTTCCCCGCCGCCATCACGAGCGTGTCCTCGTCGACGACGCCCAGGCGCACCGGGGACTCGGTCGGCACCGGCTGCGTCGGGTCGATCGCGAGCAGCCGGTCCCCCACCCGTGCGACGTCGGTGATGCCCTCGAACGTCGTGAACCGTCCCGTGTACCGGTCGGTGTCGACGCCCTCGGGCAGCTCCGGGCCGGGGGCGTGCTCGTCGGCCGCGGCGTCGAGCAGGTGCACGATGCCCGTCGCGAGCATCCCCGCCGGGCCGGTCGCGCTGCTCGTCAGGACGGAGACGACGAGCGACGACGCCGGGTCGAACACCGTCTGGGTGATCTGGCCGGGGAAGCCGCCGGAGTGCCCACGGACCTCGCGCCCGCCGATCCGGTCGACGATGAAGCCCGCGCCGTAGCCCCGCGCGGCCGGATCGGTGTCGAGCGCGCTCCAGGCCTTCCGCTGCGCCAGGCGCTTCGCGTGGTCGGACAGCAGCGAACCCCGGCCGGGCACGTGCGCCGAGAAGTACCGGACGAGGTCGGACGCGGTGCCGTGGAAGCCCGTCGCCGCGGCGAGCGCCCCGGTCGTGACGTGCGGGACACGCTGGCGGGTGCGGGCGGTGTGCAGGCCCGTGTAGCCGACGACGAACTCGTCCTCGCGCGCCGGGTCGTACTCCGGCCCGGTGCCGGTGAGTCCGAGCGGCTCGACGATCGCACGCCGGACGTGCTCGGCGTAGGTCGTGCCGGTGACGGCCTCGATGACGAGTCCGAGCAGGCCGTAGCCGAGGTTCGAGTAGTTGAAGGCCGAGCCGACGGGGACCTTCGCGCCGCCCTCGACCACGAGCGCGACGAGCTGGTCGGCGTCCGGGAACGGGTGGTCGAGCGCCCAGTGGTCGCCGTCGGCACCGTCACGCACGACACCGCCGCCCATCTCCATGAGCTCGCGCACCGTCGCGTCGGCGATCGGCGACCCGGCGTCGACGAGGGCGGGCACGAACGACCCGACGGTGTCGTCGAGCCGCAGCGCGCCGGCGTCGGCGAGCTGCAGCAGCGCGGTCGCGGTGAAGGTCTTCGAGTGCGACGCGATCCGGAACAGGTCCGTGGTCGTCAGGCGCCGTCCGGCCTCGACGTCCGCGTGACCCCAGGCCTCGGAGAACAGCACCTCGTCCTCGAATCCGATCGCGACCTGCACGCCCGGGAGCCGGAGCTGCCACACCTTGTAGTCGATCCACTCACGGACGTAGGGCAGGACGGACTCGTACGCGGCGCGCTTCTCCATGCCGACCAGCCTCGCATGTGCCACGCTCGTCGCATGCGGCACACACCCCACTTCCTCATGACCGACGTCGACGAGGTGCGACGTCTGATCGACGGGTACCCGTGGGCGACGATCGTGTCGCACACCGCCCAGGGGCTCGTCGCCTCGCACTACCCGTTCCTGCTCGAGGCGCCGGGACCGGACGACGATCCCGACGCGCTCGTCCTCGTGTCGCACGTCGGCCGACCGGACGAGGTCGCGCACGAGCTCGGCCAGCACGAGGTCCTCGTCGTGTTCCAGGGCCCGCACGGCTACGTCTCCCCCGCCTGGTACCCGCCGGAGCAGTTCGTCCCGACCTGGGACCACGTGACGGCGCACTGCTGGGGCACGCCGGAGATCCTGTCCGACGAGGAGAACTTCCGGGTGCTCGGCGAGCTGGTCGACCACTTCGAGCGCGTGATGCCCGAGCCGGTGTCCCTCGACGTCGACCCCGCGACCGCCCGCCGCGCGGCGAAGGGCACCGTCGGCATCCGCATCCGGGTCACCCGGTTCGACGCCCGCGCGAAGCTCTCGCAGAACAAGGCTCCCGAGGTCGTCGAGCGGATCGTCGCCGGGCTCCGCGGCGACGGCCCGTACGCCTCGCCAGCGCTCGCCGACGCCGTCGAGCGCGCCCAGGTGGCGCGCCGGGACGACCGGGAGGCATCGTGACCGACGTCCTGCTCCGCACCGTCCGCCGGGTGGGCACCGCCGGTGCGCCGTGCGACGTGCGCATCGTCGGCGGCCGCGTCGACGCGGTCGCCCCCGCCGGCACGCTCGACCCGCCCCCGGGCGCCGACACCGACGTCGTCGAGACCGACGGCGCGTGGCTCGGTCCGGGGCTCGTCGACCACCACGTGCACTTCGACCAGTGGGCCCTGGTCCGCCGGCGCGTCGACGTGTCCGCCTGCACGTCGGCGGAGGCGACGGCCGAGTCGCTCGCCGCGGTCGCGCGCACCGGGGTGTCGGACCTGGTGCTCGTCGGCCACGGCTACCGCGACGGGACCTGGCCGCGCCCCGCACGACGCGAGCTGCTCGACGGAGCCGCACCGGGCCTCCCGGTCGTCGTCATCAGCGCCGACCTGCACGCCGTGTGGTGCAACGCGCTCGCGCTCGCCCACTGCTCGGCGCTCGTCGGACGGCCGCTCGCCGCCGGGGACGACGGGGTCCTGCGCGAGCAGGACGCCTTCGACGTGACCGCGGTGCTGTCCCGGGTGCCGGACGACGTGCTCGACGACTGGGCGGCGGAGGCGGTCGACGCAGCGGCCGCCCGCGGCGTGACGCGTGTCGTCGACCTCGAGATGGTGTCCGGACTCGACCGCTGGACGCGACGGGTCCGCGCCGGCACCGACGGCCTGCGGGTGGACTGCGGGGTGTACCCGGGCGGCCTCGACGCGGCGATCGCCCGTGGTCTCCGGACCGGCGACGTCGTGGACGGTACCCGTGGTCTGGTCCGGACGGGTCCGTTCAAGGTGATCACCGACGGCTCGCTCGGAACCCGGACCGCCGCGTTGACGTCGGGCGAGGGGGTGCTCGCGTACCCGTTCGAGGACCTCGTCGCGATGGTCCGGCGCGCGGTCGACGCCGGACTCGTCCCCGCCGTGCACGCGATCGGCGACCGGGCGAACACCCTGGCGCTCGACGTGTTCGAGGCCGTGGGCGCGCGGGGCAGCATCGAGCACGCCCAGCTGCTCGTCGACACCGACGTCGACCGGTTCGCCCGGCTCGGGGTCGCTGCGTCCGTCCAGCCCGAGCACGCGATGGACGACCGGGACATCGCGGACCGGTACTGGGCGGGCATGACCGACCGGGCCTTCCCGTTCGCGTCGCTGCACCGGGCCGGTGCGGAGCTCCGGCTCGGGTCGGATGCTCCCGTGGCGCCGCTCGACCCGTGGGTGTCGATGGCGGCCGCGGTCGGGCGGGACCGCGACGGACGCACACCGTGGCACCCGTCCGAGCGGCTGGCGGCGCTGACCGCGTGGCGCGGCTCGACCGAGGGCGGTCGGGTCGGGGTGTCCGTCGGCGACGTCGCCGACCTGGTGCTGCTCGCCGCGGACCCGCTGGCGGTCGCCGACTCGGCGTCGCTGCGGCACGCCGAGGTGCTCGGGACCGCGATCGCGGGACGGTTCACGCACCGCGACCTGTAGCGGCCCCGGCGCCTCCTCGTCCCCTGGCTCCTCCTGGTCCCCGGCGTTACTTCTGGTCCTTCGGGCACCAGTAGAGCTTGCGTCCGGCCATGTCCGCCATCCGGATCTCGGTGCCGCACACCCGGCAGGGCTCCCCCTCGCGGTGGTACACCCAGTGGCGGTCCTTCCGCGAGCGCACGGCCTTCGCCTGGTCGGCCTCGGACAGGTCGTCCATCGTCAGCATGAGGCCGTCACGGACCCCCGCGTGCAGCAGCTTCGACCAGTCCTGCCAGAGCGCCTTCGCCTGCTTGACGGTGATCTTCCTGCCGGGCTTGTACGGGTCGATGCGCTGCCGGAAGAGCAGCTCGGCCCGGTAGATGTTGCCGATGCCCGCGACGACGGCCTGGTCCATGAGCAGCTGCCCGATCGCGACGTTCCGCTTCCGGACGTTGTCGACGAAGGTCTGCTCGGCCTCCGGGCCGTCGTCGTTGATCGGGTCCGGGCCGAGCTTGTCGAGCGCGCGCTGCACCCCGGCCGGGTCCTCGACGACGCAGGCCGTCGGACCGCGGAGGTCGGCGACGGTGTCCTCGGTCAGGATGCGGACGCGCACCTGGCCGACCGGGTCCGGTGGGAAGGACTCGATCGGGTCCTCCGACTTCTCCTGCTCGGCCATCCGGTACCGGGCGAGCCGCGGGGCGCCGATCGACGACAGCGACTCCTCGCCGTCGCCGTCCTCGGACAGGGCCTCGGCCGACGAGATCACGCCCGCGAAGTCCCACGCCCCGTAGAGCCCGAGGTGGACGCGGAGGAACAGGTCGTCCTCGAACTCCAGGAACATCTGCTTCGCCACGGCCCGGGCGGCGACCATGCGCTTGCCGTCGAGCTGGGCGGCACCGGCGGCGAACCGCCCCTGCGGGCTGGAGACCTCGCAGCGCTTGCCGACGAAGTGCCGGGAGAACTGGTTCGCGATGCGGTGGACGGAGTGACCCTCTGGCATCGGTCCTGTCTACCCGGACTACTCGTCGATCTGCCGACCGGCGATGTGCCCCGTCGTCTCGTACTCGGCCAGCTGCGCGATGCGGCGAGTGTGACGCTCCTCGCCCGAGAAGGGCTCGGCGACGAAGAGGTCGACGAAGCGCATCGCTTCCTCCTCGGTGTGCTGGCGCGCGCCGATCGAGATGACGTTCGCGTCGTTGTGCTGGCGGGCGAGGAGCGCGGTCGACTCGTTCCAGACCAGCGCGGCGCGGATGCCCTCCACCTTGTTGGCGGCGATCTGCTCGCCGTTGCCCGACCCGCCGAAGACGACGCCGAGCGCCTCGACGCCCGCGCGCTGGTCCTGCACGACGGCGTGCGCGGCGTTGATGCAGAACGAGGGGTAGTCGTCCAGCGCGTCGTACTCGGTCGGCCCGTGGTCGACGACCTCGTGCCCCGCCTCGGTGAGGTGCTGGGCGAGGGTCTTGGTGAACTCGAGGCCGGCGTGGTCCGTTCCGAGGTGGATGCGCATGGCTCCGATCCTATTCCCGGCCCCGAGGGGCCCGGACCACCACGACGACGTACCGCACGGGCTCCGCGCCGGGGTTCCGGTAGACCACGTCGGCGGGCTCACCGAGCTCGATGCGGTCGCCGGCACCGAGCCGGGTGGGCTCGTCGCCGACGACGACCTCGAGCACGCCGTCGACCACCCAGATGCAGTGCCGCAGGAACGCGTAGGCGGACGCCGGGTACGCCACCTGCGCACCGGCCGGGAGGCGCACCTCGGTGACGTCCGCGGGGAAGTCGGCACTCGAGACCGGACGACGGCGGTACCCGGTCTCGGGATCGGTCCAGGAGTCGGCGGTCACCCCGCGCTGGACGCCACGCGCCTCGTCCGGGTCGGTCGCCCTGGGCACCTCGTGGTCGAGTGCCTCGTCGAGGAGCTGCGAGATCGTGAGTCCGAACGCCCCGGACAGCCGCCCGAGGATCGTCGCCGTCGGACTGGACACCCCGCGCTCGACGCGGTTGATCATCGCGCGGGAGACACCGGACTCCTCGGCGAGCTCGGTCAGGCTCCACTTCCGCTCGGTGCGGAGGCGCTGCAGTCGCTCCCCCAGGCGACGCTGGTCGGCGTCGTCCGGGTGCTCGGTGATCGGTTCCACCGTCGCCGAGAAGTCGTCTACGATCTGAGACATGGCGACAGCATATGCGACGGGGTCGGCGTCCTCGGTCACGGTCCGCGACTGCGAGCCGCGTGACCTCGACGTCGTCCACGCCCTGCACGTCGACGCCGTGCTGCACTCGACCGCGATCTGGCAGGAGGAGCCGCACCCGCGGGAGTACTTCGACGGCTGGCTCGCGGAGCGCCGGGCTGCCGGGCTGCCCGTCCTGGTCGCCGAGGTCGACGGCGCCGTCGCCGGGTACGTCACCTACAGCGCCTTCCGGCCGCACCAGGGGTACCGGCACACCGTGGAGCACAGCGTCTACGTCGTCCCGGCGTTCCGCGGTCGGCGCATCGCCACCGTGCTCATGGACGCGCTCGTCGCGCACGCCCGCTCGGCCGGCGTGCACGTCCTGATGGCGGGCATCTGCTCGACGAACACCGGCTCGATCGCCCTCCACGAGCGACTCGGCTTCACCACCGTCGGCGTGCTGCCCGAGGTCGGGCGGAAGTTCGACCGGTGGCTCGACCTGACCTTGATGCGGTTGCCCCTGTCCTGACGGGGCGTCGGACGGACGGCAGGCGCGGGGCGGAGCCGCACCGCGCCTCCCGTCCGTCCGTCCACCGGTCGCGTCGTGGACGCCGGCCGGGCTACTCGACGGTGTCGAAGATCGGACCGACCGTCCGCGAACGCTTGAGCTCGAAGAAGCCGGGGACCTTCGCGACGGCGACGACGCCGTCCCACAGGTCGAGCGCCTCCTGGCCCTTCGGCGCCGGGGAGATGACCGGGCCGAAGAACGCGGTGCCCTCGACGGCGATGACCGGGGTGCCGACGTCCTGACCGACCCGGTCGATGCCGTCCTGGTGGCTCGCACGGACGGCCTGGTCGACCTCGTCGGTCCACGCGTACTCGAGCAGGTCCTCGTCGAGGTCGAGCTCGCGGAGCACGGCGGGCACGACCTGGTCGGGGTCGGACTCCTGGCGGTGGTGGACGTGCTCGCCGAGCGCGTCGTACAGCGGCTTGACGACGTCCTGGCCGTGGCGGAGCAGCGCGGCGGTGACGATGCGCGGGTAGAGCTGCCCCTTGTGGATGCGCTCCCGGTACTCGTCCGGGATGTCCTGGTCCTCGTTGAGGACGAAGAGGCTCATCACCTTCCAGGTCACGTCGATCGGGCGCTGGCGCTCGACCTCGCCGACCCAGCGGCTCGTCATCCAGGCCCACGGGCAGTTCGGGTCGAACCAGAACTCCACGGCGGTGCGGGCGGTCTCGGTGTTGTCCACAGTCGTCTCGGTCACGCTGCGAGCGTACGTGCGCTCGCTAGGCTGATCCCATCGTCCCGACGGCGCACGACGCCTGTCGGGATCCCCTCACCGCGGACATCGATCGTCCGCGCCGCAAGCGAAGTTGGAGCGTCCGTGCCCGGAGAGAACCTCACCAGAACCGAAGCCCAGGAACGCGCCGCGATCGTCGACGTGCAGACGTACGACGTCGAGCTGGACCTGACCCGCGGGGCCGAGACCTTCGGCAGCACCACGCGCGTCCGGTTCACCGCGACGCCCGGTGCCTCGACCTTCATCGACGCGATCACGAAGACCGTGCACTCGATCACCCTGAACGGCTCGGCGCTCGACGTCGCCGCGGTGAACGACGGCGTGCGCATCCAGCTCGACGACCTGCAGGAGCAGAACGAGCTCGTGGTCGTCGCCGACGCGATGTACACGAACACGGGCGAGGGCCTGCACCGCTTCGTCGACCCGGTCGACGACGAGGTCTACCTGTACTCCCAGTTCGAGGTCCCGGACTCGCGCCGGATGTTCGCGGTGTTCGAGCAGCCCGACCTCAAGGCCGAGTTCTCCTTCACCGTCACGGCACCGTCGCGCTGGCAGGTCGTCTCGAACTCCCCGACGCCCGAGCCCCACGTCGACGGCGAGATCGCCACGTGGGCGTTCAGCCCGACCGCGACGATCTCGAGCTACATCACCGCGCTCGTCGCCGGCCCGTACGAGGTCGTCCGCGACGAGCTCACGAGCCGCGACGGTCGGACCATCCCGCTCGGCGTCTTCGCGCGGCGCTCGCTCGCCGAGTACCTCGACCCCGAGTACGTGTTCGAGACGACCAAGAAGGGCTTCGCCTACTACGAGGAGAAGTTCGACGTCCCGTACCCGTTCGAGAAGTACGACCAGCTCTTCGTGCCGGAGTTCAACGCCGGCGCGATGGAGAACGCGGGCTGCGTGACCTTCACCGAGACCTACGTCTTCCGCTCGAAGGTCACCGACGCCATCAAGGAGCGCCGGGTCGTCACGATCCTGCACGAGCTCGCGCACATGTGGTTCGGCGACCTCGTCACCATGAAGTGGTGGAACGACCTGTGGCTGAACGAGTCGTTCGCCGAGTGGGCGTCGACCATCGCCACGGCCGAGGCCACCGAGTGGACCGAGGCGTGGACCACCTTCCAGGCGATGGAGAAGTCCTGGGCCTACCGCCAGGACCAGCTCCCCTCGACGCACCCGATCGTCGCGACGATCAACGACCTCGAGGACGTCCAGGTCAACTTCGACGGCATCACGTACGCCAAGGGCGGTTCCGTCCTCAAGCAGCTCGTGGCGTGGGTCGGCATCGACGCGTTCTTCGCGGGCGTCTCGGCCTACTTCACGAAGCACCACCACGGCAACACCGAGCTCCGCGACCTGCTCGTCGAGCTCGAGGCGACCAGCGGCCGCGACCTGTCCGAGTGGTCGCAGCTGTGGCTCGAGACCGCCGGCGTGAACACGCTGCGCCCCGAGATCGAGGTCGACGAGTCCGGCGTGATCACGTCCTTCGCCGTGCTGCAGGAGGCTCCGGCCGACCACCCGACGCTCCGCCCGCACCGCCTGGCGATCGGCGTCTACGGCTTCACGACGGACGAGTCGGCGCCCTTCGGTGCCGACACCGCGTCGGGCGGCGGCAAGCTCGAGCGCACGCACCGCGTCGAGATCGACGTCGACGGTGCCCGCACCGAGGTCCCCGAGCTCGTCGGCGTGCACCGCGGCGACCTCGTGCTCCTCAACGACGACGACCTGGCGTACGCCAAGATCCGTCTCGACGAGCAGTCCCGCCGCACCGCGATCGAGCACCTCGCCGCGATCGCGAACCCGCTCGCCCGCTCCATCGTCTGGGGCGCGATGTGGGACGCCACGCGCGACGCCGAGTCGCCCGCGAGCGACTACGTCCGCCTGGTGCTCGGCAACATCGCGACCGAGACCGAGTCGACGACGATCCGCACCACGCTCTCGCAGCTGCTGCTGACCGCCCGGAGCTACGTGGCACCGGCGAAGGTCGACGCCACCGTCCGCACCGTGGGCGACACCCTCTGGCAGCTGGCCTCCTCGGCCGAGGCCGGGTCCGACGCCCAGTTCCAGTTCGTGAAGTTCTTCGCGCAGATCGCCTCGACGCCGGAGCACGTCACGACCCTGCAGGGCCTGCGCGACGGGTCCGTCACACTGCAGGGCCTGGAGATCGACACCGACCTGCGCTGGGAGCTGCTCGAGGGCCTCGTCCTCGCAGGTGCTGCCGGTGACGCCGAGGTCGACGCCGAGCTCGCCGCCGACAAGACGGCCTCGGGCGAGCAGGCCGCCGCGCGGGTGCGGGCGACGATCCCGACCGCCGAGGGCAAGCTCGCGGCGTTCTCGTCGCTCGTCGACTCGTCCGAGGCGCCGAACGCCATCGTCCGCCAGACGACCGTCGGCTTCCAGCACACCAACAGCCCGGTCGTCCTCGAGGGGCTCGTGTCGCGGTACTTCGACGTGCTGACCCGCATCTGGGCCGAGCGGAGCTACCACATCGCCGACACGATCGTCAGCGGCCTCTACCCGGCGCCGCTCGCGTCGGTCGAGCTCCGCGACGCCGCGAACGCGTGGCTCGAGGCACACCCGGAGACCCCGGCGCTCCGCCGCATCGTGTCCGAGAACCTCGCGGGTACCGAGCGCGCGCTGCGGGTCCAGGCGGCCGACGCCTGATCGTCGTCCGACGGCAGTGCAGGGGCGGGGCCTCGGTGATCCTCAAGGGTCGCCGAGGCCTCGCCCTCTAGCATCGTCCGGATGATGAACTCGGCAGCGAACACGACCGACGACGTCTCGAAGTGGGCGTCGAACGCATTCACCCAGTTCGTCGACACCTGGCAAGCACCGATCACGATCGTCATCACGGTGATCGCGGCGATCGTCCTGCGGCTGATCCTCCGGCGCGTGATCAAGGGCGTCGTCGACCAGGTGGTCAACGGGGCGAAGCGCCGCCAGAACGTCGACGACACCCAGGCGCTCATCGCCTCGCCGGTGCAGACCGCCCGCGTCGTGCAACGGACCCGGACCCTCGGCAGTGTGCTCGAGAACCTGGCGACCGTCGTCGTCGTGGTCATCGCGCTGATCGTCATCGTCACCGCCGTGTGGCAGGGCGCGGCCGTCGGGATCGTCGGTGGCGCCTCGCTGATCGCCGCGGGCCTCGCCGTCGGTGCGCAGAGCATCGTGAAGGACCTGCTCTCCGGCGTCTTCATGATCCTCGAGGACCAGGCCGGCGTCGGGGACGTCGTCGACACCGGGCAGGCCACCGGCGTGGTCGAGAACGTGGGACTCCGCGTCATGCAGATCCGCGACGTGAACGGCATCCTGTGGTTCGTCCCGAACGGGCAGATCCTGCGCGTCGGCAACCTTTCCCAGGGCTGGTCGCGCGTGCTGGTCGACATCACCGTCCCGTACGACACCGACATCGACGCCGTGCAGGACGCCCTCCTCCGTGCCGCGGTGACGATGTCCCAGGAGCCGCGCTGGCGTCAGCGGATCGTCGAGAAGCCGGAGATCTGGGGTCTCCAGTCGATCTCCGACGCCGGGATGGTGTTCCGTCTCGTCGTCAAGACCCGCGCGTCCGAGCTCGACGTCGTCGGGCGCGAGATGCGCGTGCGGCTGAAGCGCGCCGTCGACGAGCTCGGCGTCACACTGCCCGCCATGGCGATGATCATGCCCGAGGGGTGGGAGAACGCCACCTCGATCAACGGCCTCCGGTCGGTCCGGACGCAGCCGACGCCCGCACCGACGAAGTCGCGCGGTGGGAAGCGTGGGAACCTGTTCGGACGGGCGATCCGCACCGACGACACCGGCCGCGGCCAGGACCCCGGGAAGGACCACCAGTGAGCGACCTCACCCCTCCGGACCGGGGCGGCGTACCGGCGCAGCCGATCACGCTCCGCGTCGGCGAGCACGGCGCCAGCGCGACCGGCTCCCTGTACGAACGCATCGGCGGTGCTCCCACCTTCGACCGGCTGGTCCGACGCTTCTACGAGGGGGTGCAGCAGGACGAGGTCATCTGGCCGATGTACCCGGCTGACGATCTCGACGGTGCGATCTGGCGGCTGTCGGCGTTCCTGCAGCAGTACTGGGGCGGCCCCGGCACGTACAGCGAAGAGCGCGGGCACCCCCGGCTTCGGATGCGCCACAACCCGTTCCGCATCACCTCCGAAGCCCGGGAGCGCTGGCTCCACCACATGCACGACGCCGTCGAGTCGCTGGGGTTGGCGCCCCTCGACGAGGCCGAACTGTGGGCGTACCTCGACCGGGCGGCACACGCGATGACGAACACGTTCGACTGAGCGTCCTCTCGCTCGACGCCGGGCCGGTCAGCTCGAACCCGGGCCGGTCCGCTCGGTATCGGGCCGGTGCGCTCGGTACCCGGCCGGTCCGCTCGGTACCCGGCTGGTCCGCCCGATGCCGAGCCGGACAGCGGGTTCGTCCTGTGGCGGTCGCTGCCGGGCGGGACGCGGACGGGAGGCCCGTGGCGGGCCGCCACGGGCCTCCCGTCCGCCCCGCACCTGGGTTCAGCGGGCGGAGGACCCGCTGGCGAGGTCCTCGACCAGTGTCGGTCGGGTCGGGTTCCAGCCGAAGGCGGCACGCGCGTGCGCGCCCGAGGCCTCCTGGTGCAGCAGCAGGGCGTCTGCGTACGTGCGCCCGAGCCGCTCCCGACTGTCGCCGGCACTCTCGGCGACGACCGGCGACCCGTGCGCGCCCGCTTCGGCGATCTCGCGCACGGTCGGGTTGTCACCGGTCGCGGCGACGACGTAGCCGTCCTGCTCCCCGCGCTGCACGGCGAGGACGTACAGATCGCCGAGGTCGTCGACGTGCACCGTCGTCCACCGCTGTGACCCGTCGCCCACCAGCCGGACCTCGTGCTCCCCGTCGCCGACGAACATCGCCGGGATGCCCGCGCCACGGCCGTACACGATGCCCGGTGCGACGATCGTCGTCCGTGCGTCGCTCGCGCGGACCCGCGCCTCGATCGGGGCGCGCCACGCCGTGAGCTCCGGCGGGTCGACGGGCGACTGCTCCGAGATGTCGGTCGAGTCGCCGAACGTGAAGATGCCGCCCGTGTGCACGAACGGCTTCGACGTCCCCGAGAACGCTTCGGTCACCGTCGCCGTGAAGTCCGGGTCCACCGACTCGGCCGACGCGGTGTGGACGACGGCATCGCTCTCGTGCGCGAGTCGGCGCACGAGCTCGGTGTCGGACAGGTCGCCGACGACCGCCTGGCCGCCTGCCTCACGGACCGCCTGCGCCTTCTGGTCGGAACGGACGACCGCGGTGACCTGGTGCCCGTGGGCGAGGAGTGCGCGGAGGACTGATGACCCGATGTACCCGGATGCGCCGGTGAGGAAGACGTGCATGACGCAACCCAACCATGCCGCTCACGGCGTTGACCGGGTGCCCGTCGGAGGTGTGGACGGACGAGGGCTCGTACGCGACCGTGCAGGGATCGGCAGTGCCGCGGCGGCACTAGTGGTCGAGGCTCCAGGCGCGTCGCTTCACCAGGATGTGCCCGCGCGACGTCGTCAAGCGGCTCCAGGGGCCGGTCTCGAACAGCCGGACCGGATCGTGCCCGAGGAAGCCGAGGCTCTCCCCCGCGAACCCGGCTGCTGCGGGGACGTGCTCGATCCCGGGGACGGGACGGCCCCAGACCTCGGCGCGGATGCGGCGGACGATGGCGTCACCGGCGTTCGACGGGACGGCGTCCGCGACCTCGGCGATCCCGTCGCGGGCAGCGCGGCGGAGCAGCTCCGGCGAGACGTCGGGCAGCGGCACCCATCCCCCGCGGGGCGGCGAGATCGCGGCCCACGTCACGGTGTGCACCTCGTGCGGCAGCCCGACCTCGATCGGGGTCGGTCGCGTCGGGTCGGCACCGTCGGCACCGGCGGCGTCCTGTTCCTCGGCCAGCACACGGAGCCGCTCCCGCAGGGAGGCGAGCGGGACGACCGCGTCGATCGTCGCTGGCTCGGTCAGCGAGAAGGTGCGGAGACCGAGTACGGTCGGCAGCTCGTCGAGGAGCCCGACCGGGTAGAGGATCGCGGCGTAGACGGCGAGGACGCCGGAGTCGGCGATGAGCCGCACGGAGCCGTCCTCGATCCGGGCAGCGCGTCCGAGGTAGGTGCGGAGGTCGCCGAGCGAAGCGGCGTCGGGAAGCGTGAACGAGGTGCCCATGTCGACACCGATCCTACCGGCGACGGGTTCGTAGACTGCGGGGGTGAACGGCGAACCCGACTTCCTCAGCACCCTCCGCCTGCAGGACACCGGCGCGAGCACGGGCGAGACGATCCTCACCGGTGCCAGCCACTGGTCGCCCGGCGGCCGGGTCTTCGGCGGACAGGTGCTCGCGCAGTGCATCGTCGCCGCGCAGCACACGATCGAGGACCGCGACATCCACTCGATGCACGGGTACTTCCTGCGTCCCGGTGACAT
This sequence comes from Curtobacterium sp. 1310, assembly GCF_017834105.1. Taxonomy (NCBI): domain Bacteria; kingdom Bacillati; phylum Actinomycetota; class Actinomycetes; order Micrococcales; family Microbacteriaceae; genus Curtobacterium; species Curtobacterium sp. 1310. Next base: position 92,986 of record NZ_JAFICY010000002.1, read on the forward strand.
CGACGTGCCCATCACCTTCGCCGTCGAGCGCATCCACGACGGCCGCTCGTTCGCCACGCGCCGTGTCCAGGCCTACCAACGCGGTGTGCCGATCTTCTCGATGATCGCCTCCTTCCAGCGACCGGACGACGGACTCGAGCACCAGGACCCGTTCCCCGTCGGTACCCCCGATCCCGAGTCGTTGCCCTCGGCCGCGTCGATCCTGTCCGCGATCGACCACCCCGTGGCGCAGGCCTGGGCGGAACGCTCGATCGACCTGCGGCACGTCGAGGGCCCGGTGTTCGTCGACGTACAGGGCGAGCGCGTCCCGCACCAGGCGGTGTGGTTCCGCGTCGACGGTGACCTGCCGGAGGACCCGTCGCTGCACCGGGCCGTGCTCGGCTACGCGAGCGACATGTCGATCCTGGAGCCGATCATGCGGCGGCACGGCGTCGCCTGGGGCACGCCGGGAGTGAAGAGCGCGAGCCTCGACCACGCGATGTGGTGGCACCGCGACGGCCGTGCCGACGACTGGGTCCTGTACGCACAGGAGTCCCCGAGCGCCCAGGGCGGCCGGGGACTGGCGTTCGGGCGGATGTTCGCGCGCGACGGTCGGCTGCTGGCCTCGGTGGCGCAGGAGGGGATGCTGCGCGTGCCGCGCTGACGGCTGCCCTGCCCGCTCCTGGCGGACACACGGTGCCGCCCGTCCTGGCCGCTACGGGCTCGAGAACTGCGCCGGCGGTCCAGCCGGCTACGGGCTCGAGAACTGCACCGGTGGTCCCGCCGCTACGGGCGGGAGAACTGCACGGGCGCTTCGACGAACGGCGCACAGGCGGCGCGCTCGGCCTCGGACAGGCGCCGAGGCCGGTTCGAGGCCGCGTCGACCATCACCAAGGCGGTCGTGGCGCGCGTGTAGAGCACCTGCGGCTCGACTCCGACGGGTGACCAGATCTCGTACGACACGTCGATGCTCGCGCCACCGATGCGTCCGATCCACATCTGCACGTCGAGCGGCCGGCGCAGGTACGGGATCGATGCGAGGTACTCGAGACGTTGTGCAGCGATGACCGTCATCGTCCCGGAGCCGGGCCGGCCGTCGATGATCGGGTCCGGCAGGTCGTCCTCCGGCGCGACGTCGGCGGGGTCGTGGCCCCAGAACCCCGCGATGCGCGCCTCCTCGAGGAGGCGCAGCATCGCGGAGTTGTTGACGTGGCCGTACGCGTCGATGTCGCTCCACCGGATGCGGACGGGAGCGTGCAGCCTCGCCACGGGTCAGTCGCGGGTGAGCTTGCGGTACGTCGAGCGACCGGGCTTGTTCGCGTCCGGGCCGAGGCGCACGAGCTTGTTCTCCTCGTAGGCCTCGAAGTTGCCCTCGAACCAGTACCAGTTCGGGGTACCGTCCTCGTTCACGCCCTCCCACGCGAGGATGTGCGTCGCGATGCGGTCGAGGAACCACCGGTCGTGGGTGATGACCACGGCACAGCCGGGGAACTCGAGCAGGGCGTTCTCGAGGCTGCCGAGGGTCTCGACGTCGAGGTCGTTGGTCGGCTCGTCGAGGAGCAGGAGGTTGCCGCCCTGCTTGAGCGTGAGCGCCAGGTTCAGGCGGTTCCGCTCACCACCGGAGAGCACACCGGCCTTCTTCTGCTGGTCCGGACCCTTGAACCCGAACTGCGAGACGTAGGCGCGGGACGGGATCTCGGTCTTGCCGACCTGGATGAAGTCCAGGCCGTCGGAGACGACCTCCCACAGGTTCTTGTTCGGGTCGATGCCGCCGCGGCTCTGGTCGACGTACGAGATGTCGACCGTGTCGCCGATCCGCAGCTGGCCGCCGTCGAGCGGCTCGAGGCCGACGATGGTCTTGAACAGCGTGGTCTTGCCGACGCCGTTCGGGCCGATGACCCCGACGATGCCGTTGCGGGGCAGCGTGAAGGACAGGCCGTCGATGATGACGCGCTCACCGAACTGCTTCTGGAGCTTCTCGGCGTCGATCACCTGCGAGCCCAGACGCGGGCCCACGGGGATGACGATCTCCTCGAAGTCGAGCTTCCGCGTGCGCTCGGCCTCGGCAGCCATCTCCTCGTACCGGGCGAGACGGGCCTTCGACTTCGCCTGGCGGCCCTTCGAGTTGCTCCGGACCCACTCGAGTTCGCTGGACAGACGCTTGGCGAGCTTGGCGTCCTTCTTGCCCTGGACCTCGAGACGCTCGCGCTTCTTCTCGAGGTAGGTCGAGTAGTTGCCCTCGTACGGGTACAGGCGACCACGGTCGACCTCGGCGATCCACTGTGCGACGTGGTCGAGGAAGTACCGGTCGTGCGTGACGGCGAGCACTGCGCCGGGGTACTTCGACAGGTGCTGCTCGAGCCACAGCACGGACTCGGCGTCGAGGTGGTTGGTGGGCTCGTCGAGCAGGAGCAGGTCGGGCTTCTCGAGGAGCAGCTTGCAGAGCGCCACGCGGCGCTTCTCGCCACCCGAGAGGTTGGCGATCTGCGCGTCAGCCGGCGGGCACTGCAGCGCGTCCATGGCCTGCTCGAGCTGGGAGTCGAGGTCCCACGCGTCGGCCGCGTCGATCTCCTCCTGCAGGGTGCCCATCTCGGCCAGGAGGGCGTCGAAGTCGGCGTCCGGCTCCGCCATCAGCGCGGAGATCTCGTTGAAGCGGTCGAGCTTGCCCTTGATCGCACCGACGCCCATCTGGACGTTCTCGAGCACGGTCTTGGACTCGTCGAGCTCGGGCTCCTGCATGAGGATGCCGACGGAGAAGCCCGGCGTGAGCTTCGCCTCGCCGTTGGACGGCTGGTCGAGACCCGCCATGATCTTCAGGATCGTCGACTTGCCCGCGCCGTTCGGCCCCACGACGCCGATCTTGGCGCCGGGGATGAACGACATCGTGACGTCGTCGAGGATCAGCTTGTCGCCGACCGTCTTGCGGGCGCGGACCATCTGGTAGATGTACTCAGCCATATCGGCGCAAGTCTACTGACCCGGGCACGTCACCGCTCCCCCCTGCGCCGCGGCGCAGGGCGCGCGGGTCGGCGGCGCCGACAGGACCACGGTGGGGCGCGCGCCGAGGCGGCCGGCACCGGCAGGACGCGTGTGCCTCGCGCCGAGACGGCCGGCATGGGCAGGGCGCGGTTGTCGTGCGTCGCCGACGGTCCCGGTGATGACCCGTGCGACGACTCATGCGACGGCACGGGCGTCGGCGTCGCCGTCTGCCCCCGGCTCGGGCTCTCGGGATCCGGGCACGACCGGGGCGACCCCTCCGGCTGCCCGCGCCCCGCTGTCACCCGGGTCGCCGCCGTCCGCGACGCCGTCGCCCGGGATGCCGACGCTCAGGACGCCGCCGTCCCGGACGCCGTGGCGCGCCAGCACGGTCCCGTCTGCTGCCCCGGGCAGCGCATCGTCGCCGTCCCCGCCGAGCACGGGCGTCGCGTGGTCGTCCTCGGGCACCGTGCCCGTCACCTCGCCGGTGTCCGGGTCCACCGTCGGCACCCCCGGCGGCACCCCGGGACCCGCGTTGGAGTCGCCGACGTGCCGCGGGACGCGGATCCAGTTGCTGATGCCCCAGGCGAGGTCGTGCCCGATGCCGTCGGCGTCGATCTCGACCGCGGTCCCGTTCCGTCCGTCACGCTCCCAGGTGCGGATCCGGACGCGTCCGGTCACGAGGATGCGATCGCCCTTCTTCAGCGACTTGTGGACGTTCGCCGCGAGGGACCGGAAGGCGGTGACCGTGTACCAGTTCGTCGGACCGTTCGTCCACGACGACGTGCTGCGGTCCCAACGACGGGAGGGGGACGCCAGGCGCATGCTCGAGATGGCGATGCCGGTGTCGGTGACGAGGTGCCGGGGTTCGGTCGCGACGATGCCGCAGACGGTGATCGTGTCGTTCATGACTCGATCGTCTGCGAGCCCCGGGCCGCACTTGCGACCCGGGGCTCGATCTGTGAGCAGCCGACTCGTCGAGGTGGGCTGTGGAGGAAGACTCCCCCGAACCTCCGGGCTGGCGGGTCAGTGCGCGCGGAACTCGGGTCGGTCGGCGAGAGGCCCGAGCGCCGCGTGGACCGCACCCTTCGCGGTCTCCAGCGACGGGTAGGTCCCGCCTCGGCCCCGTCGACCGTAGAGCTCGACGTGGAAGCCGTCCGACGCGCGGCGGATGCTCCCGACCGCGCCCGCCGGACCGACGGCCACCCAGGTCCCGGTGTTGTCCATCATCGTTCGACCACCTCCTCGTGGCCCCGACGTCCGTGCCTCAGGACGCCAGGATGTACTGACTGTAGGCCTTGCGGACCTTGTTCACCTTGGGCAGCGCGACCGCGAGGCAGTAGCCCTGACCGGGGTTCTTCGCGAAGAAGTCCTGGTGGTGCTCCTCCGCACGGAAGAACGTACCGAGCGGCTCGATCGTCGTCACGATCCCGCCGTCCCAGATGTCCGCAGCGCGCTGCACCGCGTGCTCGAACAGCGCTCGCTGCTCGTCGTCCGCCGGGAACATCGCCGAGCGGTACTGGGTGCCGACGTCCGCGCCCTGGCGGTTCAGCTGCCGCGGGTCGTGGAGCGTGAAGAAGACGTCGAGGACGACGTCGGCGGGGATGACCGACTCGTCGAAGGTCACCGCGACCGCCTCGGCGTGACCGGTCGCACCGGTGCAGACCGCTTCGTACGTCGGGTCCTCGACCACGCCGCCGGTGTAGCCCGACACCACGTCCTGCACACCCTGCAACGTGCGGTACACCGCGTCGAGGCACCAGAAGCATCCACCTGCGAGCACGAACGTCGTCATGCGCGCCACCGTACCCTCCTGCGCTCACGGAACACGGGGCGGGGGTACGTCTCCTGCACAGCATCGTCCTCGCCGTGAGCGCTCCCCTGACGCCACTGCACGGCCGTGGAGTGTCGGTGGTCAGCCGTACCGTCGAGGCAACGAAGACCACGACGAACCAGCAGGAGGCACCCGTGCAGACCAGCACCGAACCAGCGTTCCGGATCCGTTCCACGCCGGTCGCACGCAGCCGTGGCGACCTGCGCGTGCTCGACGTGCGGGACGACCTCAGCCGGGTCACCCGCACCAACGGCGAGATCGTCGGGTACGTCGACCGCGTGGACGTCGCGGGCGGCACGGCCTACCGCGCCCGTCGCTACGTGGCGGTCGAGCGACGGTTCGTCGAGCTGCCGAACGTGTGGTCGGCGGACGACGCCGTCGACTGCCTGCGCTGGGGCTGACCAGCCGCCCGCGCACTTCGACCGCGCCGCTCGAAGGAACACCGCTGCGCGTGAGCGAACGCCGCCCCGATCGACGGAGCGCAGCCCGGCTCGACGGAGCGCAGCCCGGCTCGACGGAACGCCGTCCGACCTCCGCGGTTCTGCGTCGCACGCTGCGTAGGGTTCGCCCATGGACTGGTGGAACGACCTGACCGACTGGACGGCATCCGACGAGGGATGGCGCGTGCTGTCCGGCGCGATCATCCCCTTCGTCGCGATCGTCGTCGCCGGAGTGATCGCCGCGCTGATCGGACGCGCGGCAACGAAGCGCGTCGTCGCGCTCCACGACCGCGAGAGCCGGAACGCAGCGGTGGCGGGCGTGGTCACCGCGGCGCGCAAGGCCTCACGCTGGGGAGCACTCGGACACGAGGAACGTGCCTACGCCGACCACCTCGCCGAGGACGCCGACGTGCGGCTGCGCCTCCTGCCGGTGAGCGGTGCTCCGCTGGCCGCCGACTGGGTGCAGCACGAGATCGCCGACATCAAGCGGAACTCCTCGACCTTCACCTCGCAGGCAGACCAGTCGCTCGGCGAACTCCGCGACCGTCTGCTCGAGTGGAACGGCAAGCCAGGTCGCGCGAAGAAGCTGTTCAAGGCCGATCTCGAACGCTGGAAGTTCGATTCTCCGGACCCCGACGCCGACCTCATCGCCCGCCAGCAGGACTGGAACGCCGGTCAGCAGCAGCAGCGGTCGGCCGAGGCAGACGCCAGCACGGCCCCGTCGCGCCCGACGCCGACCACCACCTCGCTCCGTCCTGCGCCGCAGCAGTCTCCCGTCGGTTCCCCTGCGGCGGGGACGTCGGCGAGCCGCACCTCGGGCCCGACCGCCGCGGCGACGGTCGACCAGGACGCCACCACCCCGATCGACGACGTCCGAGGTGCTGCCGACAACCGGACGCGCCCCTACGGCGACCGCGAGACGGTCCAGCTCGACGGCACGCCGGTCCGCCCTCCGCTCGGGTCGCCGATCGCGTCGGCGCGTCCGGGGAACGGCACGACTCCGAGCGCTCGGAACGACCTCGGCTCGCGCAGCGACGACTCCTCGGACTCCGGCGAGGTCGACGTGACCGATCGTGGCGGTGATGCCCGCTCCGACGACCGGCCGACCTCCGCGCCCCGGGTCGCGAGCCCGACGTCGGCTGACGCCCACGTGAACCGTGCCGCAACGTCAGCGACCGGGCTCGACCGGCCCGGGGCGGCGAACGCGACGCCGGGTGCTCGAGAGGACGACGACGCCTCGCCGTACACCCAGCCCATCAGCGCGAGCGAGCTGCGACGCCGAGCAGCCGAGGACGACTGAGACCTCCCCCGTTCGACGAGAGGCCGCCATCCCGACGGATGGCGGCCTCTCGTCGCGTGTGCCCCCGGCAGGAATCGAACCCGCGACACGGAGGGTAGAAACCACCTGCTCTATCCACTGAGCTACGGAGGCGAGCGGCGACGATTCTACCGCCGTCGGTCGTCGGGGCGCTGCACTGCCACGCACGAGGCCGGCGCTCGGCGATCGCGCCCGACCGCTCGTCCGTCCCGAGCGGGCGGAAGGGGTGCGGCGTGTGCCGCCGGTGAGCACGAAGGGCACGCCCGCCGGGGTCGCACCGGTCAGCCCGGACGACCGGCGCACCGAGCGGGCGGAACCGGTCCGCGCGGCACCGCCGGTCAGCAGGGAACGCCCGCCCGCGCGGAAACGCCCGGCAGCCCGGACGACCGGCGCACCGAGCGGGCGGAACCGGTCAGCGCGGCACCGCCGGACAGCAGGGAACGCCCGCTCGCGTGAGGGCACGCGCTGCCGGCGCGACCGACGTGGCGGACATGCACCGCGCCTCCTGGCCGAGCACGCCTGCACGGTGACCGGACGAGGCGGACGTGCGCCGTGCCTCCCGACCGGGTCCGCTCAGAGCGCCTTCGCGACCGCCACCAGCAGCTGGTCCCGCGAGGGGACGCCCGGCGAACGGAAGACCTCGGCACCGTCGTCCCGACGCACGATGATCGTGGGGGTCGAACGGATGCCGAGGTCCTCTGCAGTGTCAGGGTGTGCCGCGACGTCGCGTTCGGTGACCCGGAGCCCGGGGACGAGCGCCGCTGCCTCACCGCTCACACGGCGGGCGGCTGCGCACGGGGCGCAGAAGGCGGAGGTCCAGAGATCGAGCTGCACGGGACGGTGCAACGTGCGCGGCGCGCGATCTACTCCCGGTCGAACTCGCCGCTGCGGTCGCCGCGGTCCTGCAGGTCGTCGACCGGGTCGGAGTCCGCGGCGTCGTACTCGTACTCGACCGAGGTCTGGTCGAGCACCTGACGGGTCTTGGTGGCCTTGTAGGCGAAGGCCGTCTGCAGGCCCTCGACGTCCGCGTACACCGTGACCTCGTCGTCGACCGCGTCGCTCGTGGCGGTGCGGGTGTCGGTCGTGCCGTCGAAGGGACCGCCGTGGAAGATCGCGGTGTACTCGTCGCCCTCGTGGATGGTGATGTCGCTCATGCGTCCCTTCTACCAGGGGCGCCCTGTTGACGGATGTATAGCACCGCTATATAGTTCAGACATGGAAGCATCACGGGCACAAGCGCTGGAGACGCTGATCATCTCGGTCAACCGCTTGGTCCGTGCTGCGGCGCAGGCCTCCGGCGACGCTACCTCGGCCGCGGTCTGGCGCACGCTCGGCATCCTCGAGACCGAGCAGCCGCTGCGCCTCGGTGAGCTCGCCGCCGCGTCCCGTGTGGCACAGCCCACGATGACCCGGATCGTCGCAGGCATGCTCACCGACGGTCTGCTCTCGCGCACCGTCGACCCCGACGACTCACGCGGACAGCTCATCGAGCTCACCGACGCAGGTTGCGAGCGGCTCGCCACCTGGCGCGCGACGATCGCCGAGTCCGTCGGACCGGTCTTCGCCGACCTCGACGACGACGACTGGGACGTCCTGCGCGACGCCGCCGCCATCATCGCCTCGCGCACCACCACGAACCCCACCAGAACGGAGATCCACGCGTGAACGCCCACGCACCCGCTGCGTCCGGCAGCATCCTCAAGCAGTCGTCCGCCGTCTGGGCGATCGCGTTCGCCTGCGTCGTCGCCTTCATGGGCATCGGCCTGGTCGACCCGATCCTCCCCGCGATCGCGACGTCGCTGCACGCCACCGCCGCGCAGACCGAACTGCTCTTCACGAGCTACCTCGCCGTCACCGGCGTCGCCATGTTCTTCACCAGCTGGGTGTCGAGCCGCATCGGTGCGAAGAACACCCTGCTCATCGGGCTCGCGCTCATCGTGGCCTTCTCGGTGCTCGCAGCGACCTCGGGCAGCGTCTGGAACATCATCGGCTTCCGCGCCGGTTGGGGCCTGGGCAACGCGCTCTTCATCTCCACCGCACTCGCGACCATCGTCGGTGCAGCGTCCGGCGGCACCGCGTCGGCGATCATCCTCTACGAGGCAGCGCTCGGCCTCGGCATCGCCGTCGGGCCCCTGGTCGGCGGACTGCTCGGGTCGGTGAGCTGGCGCGGTCCCTTCTTCGGCGTCACCACCCTGATGGCGATCGCGTTCATCGCCGTCGTCGCGCTGCTCAAGACCTCCGGACTCGAGAAGCCCACGCCGACGAAGCTCTCGGCACCGTTCCGCGCCCTCGGACAGCCGGCGCTCGCGGCCCTCGCGGTGACCGCGCTCTTCTACAACATCGGCTTCTTCGTGCTGCTCGCGTACACGCCGTTCCCGCTCGGCTTCGGCGCACTCGGCATCGGTTTCACCTTCTTCGGGTGGGGCGTCGGGCTCGCGATCACCTCCGTGTGGGTCGCCCCGATGCTGACCGCGCGCATGCGCCGCACGACCGTGCTGAAGATCGCGCTGCCGCTCCTCGCCCTCGACCTGTTCGCCGCGGCGGTCGTCGTGACCTCGCAGGCCGGGCTCATCATCTGCGTGGTCATCGGCGGCCTCGTGCTCGGTGTCCTCAACACGGTGCTCACCGAGTGCGTGATGGAGGCGACGGACCTCCCCCGCTCGGTGGCGTCGAGCGCGTACTCCGCTGTGCGCTTCATCGGCGGTGCGATCGCCCCGCCCGTGGCGACGCTGCTCGCCGACTCGTTCTCGCCGTCGGCGGCCTACGTGTTCGCCGGGGTCTCGGTGGCGGTCGCGTTCGTGGTCGTGGTGCTGACCACCAAGGTGCTGCGGCGGGTCGACGACGGGGCCGAGCCGGAGCGTGTCGAGGCAGAGGCGATCTCGGCGGGCGAGATGGTCTGAGTCGACACGAGCGCGGGTGGGCGGTGAGCCCGCTCGCGCTCGGTGCGAGCGCGGGTGGGCGATGAGCCCGCTCGCGCTCGGTGCGAGCGCGGGTGGGCGATGAGCCTGCTCGCGCTCGGTGCGCTTCGCTGCGGGCGAGGGCTGCGGTCGGGACTCCGGTCCGGTCGCGGGTCTCGCCCGTTCGTCATGTGCGGACGCGCGTGGGCGAGTGGATGGAGATCCAGGGGTGGACCCCTCGGGCGCACGGGGGGGGGTCCTCGGGGCCGAGTGCGCTCGGCAGGCCGCGCGAGCGGGCAGGACGCGCCGGGCCGGCGCCGTCCGCCCGACCGGTTCCGCCCGCTGGGCAACCGGAGGACGGGCTGGAGCGGACCGTCTGACGCGGGTCGAGCCTCCAGACCGGTGGTGAGGGCAGCCGCGTGAACGCGAGCGGGCGGATCCTGCCGCCGTTCCGGATCGCAGCTGCCGGTTCCGCCCGCTCACGGACCGACCGGGAGGCACGGCGCCCGTCGAGCCGCACCGCGCGCCGCGAGCGGGCGGATCCTGCCGCCGTTCCGGATCGCGGCTGCCGGTTCCGCCCGCTCACAGACCGACCGGGAGGCACGGCCCACCTGGATCCGGACCGCGCGCGCCGCGAGCGGGCGGATCCTGCAGACGGGCCGTCTCGCGGCTGCGGGTTCCGCCCGCTCGGCCAGGGGCAGCCGTGTGTCCACGGCGTCCCGGTGTCGCCTCGAGCGGAGCCGGCACGGTGCCGACCTGGATCGCTCCACAGCCTCGGGTCCGGGCGCGGGAGCGTCACCCGTGCGGAATAGGATCGAGGACATGGCAACTGCGAACGACCGCCTCGTCTGGATCGACTGCGAGATGACCGGCCTCGACGTCGAGGTCGACCAACTCGTCGAGGTGGCCGTCGTCGTCACGGACTTCGACCTCGTCCCCGTGCACCCCGGGTTCGACATCGTGATCAAGCCCGACCAGTCGGCGCTCGACAACATGAACGAGTTCGTCACGAACATGCACGCGACTTCGGGCCTCGCCGAGGCGATCCCGGACGGTGTCTCGCTGGCGGACGCCGAGTACCAGGTGCTCGAGTACATCCTCCAGCACGTCCCGGCCGAGGGCAGCGCGCCGCTGGCCGGCAACACGATCGGCACGGACCGCGCCTTCCTGTCGAAGTACATGCCCCGCGTCGACGGGCACCTGCACTACCGCAGCGTCGACGTGTCGAGCATCAAGGAACTCTGCCGCCGCTGGTTCCCGCGCGTGTACTTCAACGCGCCGGAGAAGCACGGCGGCCACCGTGCCCTCGCGGACATCCTCGAGTCGATCCGCGAGCTCGAGTACTACCGTCGCGCCGGCTTCATCCCGGAGCCCGGCCCGACGACCGAGGACGTCCGCGCCGTCGCGGCCGAGGTGGTCGAGAAGTGGGAGCCGCGGCTCGGGCAGCCCACGGCGGAGTAGCGACACGCGTGGTCGTCGCGGCCTCCGGCATGTACTACTATTGAGTGGTCGCGCCGGTCAGCCGGTTCGGACATGGTGGATATAGCTCAGTTGGTAGAGCGCCTGGTTGTGGTCTAGGAGGTCGCGGGTTCGAGACCCGTTATTCACCCCAGTAGGACCGTCCCCGTTAGCGCGGGGACGGTCCTTTTTTGCAATCTCTCCACAGTGGAATATCACCTTCTGGAACTGACGTACCAGCTCGGCCTAGTCTCGCTACATGACCTCAGCGAACAAGCGCCGGCCGGACATCGAGGGGCTTCGGGGGATCGCGGTCCTCATGGTGCTGCTGGAACACACCTTCGCAACGCCGGTCGGGGGTTTCCTCGGAGTCGATGTGTTCTTCGTCATCTCCGGTTTCGTCGTCGGACGGGGGCTCCTGAACGAGGGCGCGACCCACGGCCAGATCCGGATCATCGACTTCTTCCGGCGTCGGGCGCGACGTCTCGCGCCGACCGCCCTCCTCGTGATCGGCCTCAGCATGGCCGTCTCCGCGCTGTTCCTCCGAGGCTCGCGGCGGGAGCAAACACTGTTCGACGGACTCGCCGGGCTCCTCGGCACAGCCAACTGGCGGTTCATCACAAGTGACGCTGGCTACTTCGACGGCGTATCGGCTCCGTCGCCCTTCCGTCACCTGTGGTCCCTCGGTGTCGAAGAGCAATGCTACTTCCTCCTCCCGCTGGCACTCCTGCTCGTCATCAGACGACGACGGCTTGGTCTGTTCGTCATCACCGCCGTGGTGGTCGCGTCCTTTGCCGCAGTCGTCGCGACCACCGCACCGCAGCCTGTCTTCGCGTTCTACTCGACAGTGACACGCTTGTGGCAGCTCGGAACCGGCGTCGGACTGGCACTGGTGGCGCACCGTCTCGAGGGGCTGGGGCCGGCACCGGCACGCGCGCTGCGAAGGACAGCAGTCATGGCAGTGTCCGGTCTCCTCCTGCTGGTAGCTTCCGCACTCCTGACCCGACCCGACGTCGGTGTTCCGTTCCCCGCTGGTCTCGCTCCGGCAGCGGGAACCGCGATGATCATCGCTGCAGGTTGCCGTGCGCCCACGATGGTGACGAAGCTGCTTGGCGCACGGCCGCTCGTCCTCGTCGGCGAGCGGAGCTACGCGCTCTACATGTGGCACTGGCCGGTCCTCGTCCTCGCTCCGGCCGTACTCGGGACGGAGCCGGTGGTCGCGCTCGCGGTCGCGGTCGCCGCAGCTGTGCTGTCCCATGCCTTCGTCGAACGACCGATCCGACGGAGGGGCTCAGCAAATTCGCAGCCGACACTCGTCCATGGGCACAGGTCGGCCAGGCTCGAGCAGTCGGCCGGAGCCGTTGTCGCCCTCGCGATCATCGCCACGGTCACGACTGCCTCGGCCGTCAGCCGGTACGAGGCGACCGCTCCACCCGCCCCGGAGCCGAACGCGGTCGACCCTTCAGATCCGGGACCAGCAACCGTGGAGACCGAGCGCCGACGAGCTGTCGAGCAAGGTCTGTCGCTCCGGTCGTGGCCCGATTCCCTGCAGCCTCGACTCGACGAACTGCGTGGTCACGACTACCTTCCCGCGCTCGAGCAGGACACTCGCTTCGAGCAGGTCGCTCGGTGCGCCGAGCCAGGGCAGAACCACACGGTGGAGCAGTGCACGCTCGGAGACGGCTCGAAGTCACTGATGATCGTGGGCGACTCGACCGCGGAGTTCCTCACACCAGCATTCCGCCGGATGACCGAACACCGATCTGGATGGAAGCTGATCGCAGGCGCGCGGTACGGCTGTCCGTTCAGCACGCTGGAACTCGCGCACGGCGACACCGACTGTTCGAAGGCCCGTGAGGAGGTACTGGCACACATCGCTCAGGCGTCACCGGATGTCCTCGTCGTGATGAACGTCCTGGGCCCCCTGCAGTTGCACGGCACGGATGTTCCAGAGAGCGATCGGGCCGCAGGCGTGATCGCCAGGATCGACGAAGTGCGCGCCGCGGTCGGATCAGTCGCAATCGTGGGCCCCAACGTCCCCGGTCCGAAGTGGGACGACTGCGGAAGTGCCCTGATCGGCCCGGAAGCCTGCACGGGCACGACGCAGCGGTGGCGCCCGTCGATCTCGGCGGATCAGGACGCAGCCAGGCGCAGTCACATCCCCTACATCGATCCGACGGCCCTCTGGTGTGCTGGTGGCCGGTGTCCGGCTGTCATCGATGATCGCGCCGTCTCGTTCGACGGGACGCACGCGACGTTCGAAGCAGCCGAGGACGTCGCCCCGGCCCTGGAAGACGCGCTCGTGAGCGCAGGGGTCCTGCCCCCGCAGGACGGGAGCACCGGCGGCGCAGCGGGGTGATCGCTCGCTGCCGTCCAGGCGGATGTGTCACGATCAGCCTCGTGATGGAGATGTCCGCCGACGAGTTCGAGCAGCTCGTGACCGACGAGCTCGACCGGCTGCCCGACGAGATGGTCGACGGGCTGGACAACGTGGTGTTCGTCGTCGAGGACGAGCCGGAGGACGGCTCCGACCTGTTCGGGTACTACGACGGGGTCGCCGCGACCGAGCGCGGGCAGTACGGGTTCGGTGAGCTCCCCGACCGGATCGTGGTGTTCCGGAAGCAGCACCTCGAGGAGTGCGACACCGTCGAGGAACTCCGGGACGAGGTGCACACCACGCTCGTCCACGAGATCGGGCACTTTTACGGCATCGACGACGCTCGGTTGCACGAGCTCGGCTGGGCGTAGAGGCGCCCGGCTGCCGGCTGCCGGCTCCCGACTCCCGCTGAGCCGAGACTCGCGCTGGCGGACGGTTTCGCGGTCCCGGAAGCGCGAACGTGTCCGCGGGGCCGAGACTCGCGCTGGCGGCACTCGCCGCGCGCGCCGCGCGCGGCGCGCCGCGCGCACGCGTGCGCCCGGCTCCCGGCTCCCGCTGAGCCGAGACTCGCGCTGGCGGACGGTTTCGCGGCTCCGAAGACGCGAACGTGTCCGCGGGGCCGAGACTCGCGCTGGCGGCACGCGCGGCGCCCTCAGAACCGCGTCGGCCCCACCTCGTGGTACCGCTCCCACGCGTCCACCGGCCCCCGCCCGTGCAGCACGTACTCCCCCACGAGTCGCTCCTTGTAGACGGCAGGGTTGTGCGACGCCACCACCCGGGCGTTCCTCCAGTGCCGGTCGAGCGCCCGCGTCCGGTCGGCCGCCGAGGCCCCACCGACCTCGAACAACTCCGTGGCCGCCTGCAGCACGCGCGGCCCGACCTCGACCTGCGCCTGGTAGACGGCGTTCTCGGCGGCGTCGAGCAGTGCGTGGTCGACGCCCACCCCGGGCTCGTTCGTCGCCACGACCCCGTCGAGCAGCCCTGCCGCGGCGACGACGAGCGACCGCGCGGTGAACGCCCCCGCCGACAGCCGTCCGAGCACGGCCAGCACCTGCGGGTCCTCCCCCGGTACGGCGGCGTTCGCGTGGATGTACGTGCGGGTCCACGGCCGGACGAACGCCACGGCGTCGTCGACGACGGCCTGTCCGATCCCGGCGAGGACCGCCAGCAGGTACAGCTGGTAGAAGGCCTGGATGTGCGAGAGCGGCGCGTCCCGGTAGGCCGAGACCACCGCCGGGTCGACCGCGACGCCGTCGAAGACGGTCGTCCCCGAAGCGGTGAGGCGCTGCCCGAAGCCGTCCCAGTCGTCGACGCCGGTCACACCCGGTGCACCGGTCGGCACGGCGAAGGTCACCCGCTCGCCGTCGCGGTCGGCCGCCAGGTAGATCCAGTCGGCGTAGAGCGTGCCGGTCGAGTAGAACTTCCGCCCGTCGAGCCGCCACGTGCCGGAGTCGTCGGGAGCGACGGTCGTCGAGATGTCCGCCAGCGTCGTGCCGGTCCGCTCCGAGGTCGCGTTCCCCACGATCGCCCCGTCGACGATGCGCTGGAGCCACTCGTCCCGAGCGGGCGAGTCCGGACGCAGGAGCACGAGCTCCGTGTACCCGAAGTGTCCCCGCCACAGGTGCGCGATGTTCGAGTCCGCCGCCGCGAGGTCCGCCACCAGGTTCGCGAGCTCGACGAGCGTCACGCCGAAGCCACCGCGTTCCTCGGGCACGCGCAGCCGCCCGAAGCCCGCGTCCGCCAGCGCGCGCACCTCGGCGTGCGGGAGGTCGCGGTCGCCAGGGGTGCCGGACGCCAGCTCGCGCGCGACCGCGCCCTCGCGGATCGCCTCGACGACCGGCGCGAAGCGCGCACGCAGGACTGCGAGACGGTCGACCGGGAGGCACGGCGCACCCCCGGCGCTCACTGTCACGTCGTCCGGACGGTCGCTCGGGAGGCCCGGCGCACCCCCGGCGCTCGTCGTCACGTCCGTCATGCGGTCACCTCCACGGCGTCGCGCGCCTCGTCCGCGCCGGTCCCGGCCGCGCCGCCGGAGAACGCGCCGCGCCACCGCCTCGCCGGGTGCGAGTCGGGCAGCTGCGCGTGGCCGAAGAGCTTCTCGCGGAGGGTGCCCTCCCGGTACTCCGACTGCATGAGTCCGCGCTCCTGCAGGGTCGGCGCGATGTGGTCGACGAACTCCTCGTACGAGCCGGGCAGCGTCCAGTTGATGACGTTCACGCCGTCGACCCCGACCCGCTGCCACGCGGCGAGCTCGTCCGCGATCTGCTCGGGCGTCCCGACGACCCGGGCGCGGAGCTTGGCGGAGAGCCGGGCGAGGTCGGCGATGGTCGGCTCGCGGTCGCCGGCGGCCTCGCGGAGCCACTGCAGGTGCGACTGCCCGGCCTGGGTCCGGACCTCGGACAGCGGCGTCGCCGGGTCGAGCGGCTCGCCGGTGTCCGGGTCGAAGCCGAGGTTCGAGTGCACGAGGAAGCCGTCGGCGGCCAGGTACTCGTCGATCTCCGCTTCCTTCGCCTTCGCCTCGGCCTCGGTGGATCCCGTGACGAAGGTCAGGCCGAGGAAGAACGCGATGTCCTCGCGGCGTCGGCCGACGGCGGCGGCGAGGTCTCGGGTCTCGCGGATCAGCTGCTCGGTGGCGTCCCGGTTCGAGGTGAGGATGAACTGCGCCTCGGCGTTCCGCGCGGCGAAGGCCCGGCCGGCCGGCGAGGACCCGGCCTGGAACAACACGGGCGTCCGCTGGGGCGAGGGCGCGCTGAGGTGCGGCCCCTGCACGTCGTACCGCTTGCCGTGGTGGTCGATGCGGTGCACCAGCTCCGGGTCCGCGTAGCCGCGCACCGGGTCCTTGAGCACGGCGCCGTCCTCCCACGACCCCTCCCACAGCTTGGCGCAGACCTCGAGGTACTCCTCGGCCCAGGCGTAGCGCTCGTCGTGCTCCTCGAGCCGGTCGGCGCCGAAGTTCCGGGCGGCGCTGTCGAGGGCGCTCGTCACGACGTTCCACCCGATGCGGCCGCGGGTGATGTGGTCGAGCGTCGACACCTTGCGGGCGAAGTCGAACGGGTGCGCCTGGATGACGCTCGAGGTGAACGCCAGGCCGAGGTGCTCGGTCGACACGGCGAGCGCGGAGAGCAGCACGGACGGGTCGTTCGAGGGGATCTGCAGCCCCTCGCGGAGGTTCGTCGCGTAGTCGCCGCGGGCGGGGCCGTACGTGCCGACGACGTCCGCGAAGAACATCGCGTCGAACTTCCCGCGCTCGAGCGTCCGGGCGAGGTCGGTCCACAGCGTGACGTCGTCGAAGTCCGCCTGCCGGGCGGCCGGGTGCCGCCAGAGGCCGTGCTGGATGTGCGACGTCGTGTTCATGACGAAGGCCGCGAAGCGCAGCGGACGGGTCGGTGCATCGCTCATGCCCCCCATGGTGTCCGGGGAGCCACCGCCGACGGTCATGACGTGACCTCGCGTTACGGGCGCGGTTCCGCGGCGGCCGGGCGGCGACCATGCTCCTGAGGCATGCCGACCCAGACGACCGCAGCCGCGCCTCCCGTCCGTCCCCCGTCTCCGTCCACGAACGCGACCCGACGTCGCGTCGCGCTCGCGTCGTTCGTCGGGACGACCGTCGAGTACTACGACTTCTACCTGTACGCGACGGCCTCGGCGCTCGTGTTCGCCCCGACGTTCTTCCCGTCCGTCACGCCGGCCGTCGGTGTGATCGCGTCCTTCGCGACCTACGGTGTCGGCTTCGTCGCACGGCCGCTCGGCGGCATCGTGGCGGGGCACCTGGGCGACCGGATCGGGCGGAAGAAGCTGCTCGTGGCGTCCCTCGTGCTGATGGGCATCGCGTCGACGCTCATCGGGGTGATCCCCTCGGCGGCGACGATCGGGGTCGGCGCGGTGGTCGCACTCGTGGTGCTGCGACTGCTCCAGGGCGTCGCAGCCGGCGCGGAGTGGGGCGGGTCGGCGCTGCTGTCGGTCGAGCACGCGCCGGCGCGGCACCGGGGACTGTTCGGGGCGTTCACGCAGATGGGGTCCGCCGGCGGCATGCTGCTGGCGACCGGGGTCTTCACGCTCGTACGGACCCTGCTCGGCAACGAGGCGTTCCTGGCCTGGGGGTGGCGCCTGCCGTTCCTGTTCTCCGCGGTCATCGTCGCGGTCGGACTCGTCATCCGGCTCGGCGTGCAGGATGCCCCGGTGTTCCAGACGCTGCGCGCGTCCGGCGGTGTCGAACGGTTCCCGGTGTGGCAGGCGGTCCGTCGGCACCCGCGGTCGATCCTCGTCACCGCAGGACTGCGGCTCGTCCAGCCGGCGCTCTACTCGATCCTGACGACGTACTCGCTGACGTACCTCGGGGCGAAGCGCGGCGAGGAGGGCTCGGCGGCCGGGCTCCAGGCGGTGCTCGTGATCTCGGCGGTGTCGCTCGTGTCGACGCCGTTCTGGGGGTGGCTGTCCGACCGGGTCGGGCGCCGGCCGCTCGCGATCGGGTCGGCGATCGGGATCGGCGTGCTGATCTGGCCGTTCTTCGCGTTCCTCGACGCTGGGCCCCTGGTGCTGCTGCCGCTCGTGGCGTTGATCGGCATGAGCGTGTTCCACGACAGCATCTACGGTCCGCAGGCGGCGTGGTTCGCGGAGCAGTTCCCGACCGGGCGGCGCTACTCGGGGATGAGCCTCGGGTACCAGATCGGGTCGATCTTCTCGGTGGGGCTGACGCCGTTGCTCGCGGCGGTGTTCGTCGAGGTGGGCGGGGGCTCGCCGTGGATCCTGTGCGCGTACCTCGGCGTGTACGCGGTGCTGTCGGTCGTGGCCGCGGTGTTCGCGGTCGACCCGGTGCGCGACGCGCGGCGGGCGGACGCCCGGGCGGCCGGTGCCGGTGCCGGTGCCGGTGCCGGCGCCGGTGCCGGTGCCGGTGCCGGTGCCGGTGCCGGTGCCGGTGCCGGTGGGCCAGTATCGGGCTGAGCGACGGGGCTCGGGATCCGGGCCGCGAGGGACGTCGGTCAGCCCGGGTCTCGCCGTCGACCCCGCCGACTACGTCCTGAGCACCAGGTCCGCGAACTCGGCGGGCGCCTCGGCGGCGATGAAGGCGCGCTCCTGGGCAGCCCAGCGCTCCCACTCGCGGGCGAACACCTCGCCGTCGCGGCCGATCGCCCGGTCGCGTCGGACGTCGTCGTCCGCCTCGAGCCACACCCGGAGGGTCGCGTTCGGGGCGGACCGCCGGGAGAGCGCCCCGCACCCCTCGACCACCAGCGGCTCGTGCGACTCGATCGACACCCACTCCGCCGGCTCGGACCGCTCCCAGTCCCAGCGCCGGTACCCCGACGGCGTCCCGAGCACGTCGGACACGACCGCGTCGGCGGCCGCGCGCAGGCCGTCCCACCCGGGGTAGACGTCGTCGAGGTGCACGACCCGTGCGCCGAGCCGTGCCGCCACGGCGTCGCCCAGCGTGGTCTTCCCGGTGCCCGAGCGCCCGTCGACCAGCACGACGAGCCGTCGACCGGTGGCGGCAGCAGCGCCGACCGCGGCCGCGGCGATCCCCTCGACGAGCGCCGCATCCGGTGCCGCTCCCCCGGCGGTCGCGTCCGGCCGCGCACCCCGGGCCGTCACATCCGGCACCGCTCCCCCGGCGACCGCACCCGAGGCGGTCGCGTCCGGCCGCGCGCGCTCAGGCACGCCACGTCCCCGCAGCCACGGCCACCCCGATCGACGCGACACCGATCCCCACCAGCACGGCGACCATCGCCCACTCCGGTCCCGCGAACCGCGCCTGCCGCGCCCACGTCCGGGGACCGGGAGCGCCGAAGCCGCGCGACTCCATCGCCACCGCCAGCGTGGTCGCCCGGCGGAGTGCGAGCACGAGCAGCGCGAAGGCCATCGACGCTCCGCGCCGCAGTCGCCCGTGGTCGGCGAGCCCCCGTGCGCGGCGTGCCCTGGCGAGCTGGCGCCAGTCCTCGCCGAGCAGGGTCGTCATCCGCACCGCGGCCAGGGCCCCGAGCACGAAGCGGGCCGGCAGCCGCAGCAGCTGTGCGAGCCCGTCGGCCAGGTCGGTCGGGTCGACCCCGACGAAGAGCACGACGGCCGGCAGCCCGACCGCGAGGACCCGCAGCGCGGTCGCCAGCGCGAGCGTCAGCGACCCGTCGGTGACGTGGACGAAGCCGAGGTCGAACCACTCCCGCCCGGAGGGCCGCCCGTACAGCGCGATGCTCAGCGCCGTCAGGGGCACGGCGACGAGCACCGGCGACGCCCGCAGCAGCAGGGTCCGCGGCGGGATCCGGAGCACCGGGAGGAGCAGCAGCTCCAGCGCGAGCGCGACGGCCGCGGAGACGACGTCGAGACTCGTCACGAGGCACAGGCCGAGTGCGAGCACGCCGAGCATCGCGGCGACGGGCTGGACGCCGGCGACGCCGCGGCGCGTCCGGCCGGGAGGCTCGGCTCGCCCGCCCGCACCGGCGCGGGTCGTCGGGGCGGTCACCGGTGCACCTCCCTGGTCGGTCGGGGTCCGCCGGGTCCGGTCGACGGGGCGTCCGGTCCGGCCGGCGGGGTGCCGGGTCCGGCCGAGGGGTCACCGCGTCCGTCCGGTGGGACGGCGGTTCCGGTCGGCGGCACGGCGGTTCCGGCCGGCGGCACGGCCCTCGCACCGTCGGCGGCGAGCACGACCTCGTCGGCGTCGAGCGCACGGACGAGGTCACGGTCGTGCGTCACCACGACGAGCGCCGTCCCCACGTCCGCCAGCGCCCCGAGCAGGTCGACCACGGCCTGCCAGGTCGCACGGTCCTGGCCCGAGGTGGGTTCGTCCAGCACGACCACGGGCGGCCGCGAGGCGACGACGGCACCGATCGCGAGCCGCCGCTGCTCACCGCCGGACAGGGTGAAGGGGTTGGCGTCGGCGAGGTGCCGGAGCCCGAACGCGTCGAGGAGTTCCTCCACCCGCGCGTCGGCGTCCGACATCCCGAGCGCGCGCGGTCCGGCACCGAGCTCCTCGCGGACACTGCGCGCCACGAACTGGTGTCCGGGGTCCTGGAACACCGACCCGATCCGGGCCGCGAGCTGCCGGCTCGTCCACCGGATCGGCGCGTCACCGGCCTCCCCGGCCAGGTCGGGCGTCGCGAGGAGTGTCCCTCCGGACGGCCGCAGGAGCCCGGCGAGGGTGAGGCCGAGCGTCGACTTGCCGACGCCGTTCGGACCGGTGACCCCGAGGACCCGACCGCGACGGACCCCGAGGTCGATGCCGCTGCCGACACGGGTCCCGCCGGCACGTCCGAGGATGCCCCCGCGCGCCGTCGCGAGTCCCCGCGCCTCGAGCAGCGCCGTCTCATCGTCGCGCGGGCGGAAGGCGCCCCCGGCCACCGGTGCTCCCGGTGCTGATCCGCCCGCTCGCTCGGTCGACGGCGCGACCGGACGTCCGGCACCGGTCGACGGCGCGTCCGGACGTCCGCCGCCGGCCCGGGACGATCCCCGCGCCGGCTCGGCACCGGGCACCCACACGCCCGCCGCCGTCAGCGCCGGACCGTGCTCGGCGAGCACCGACGCGGGGGTCCCGTCCGCGACGACCCCGCCCCGGGGCTCGAGGAGCACGAGTCGATCGACCAGGTCGAGCCAGGTGCCGATCCGGTGCTCGACCACGAGCATCGTCGCACCGCTGGTGTCGAGCAGCGCCCGCACGGCGTCGTGGACCTGCGCCACGCCCTCGGGGTCGAGGTTCGCGCACGGTTCGTCGAGCACGAGCACGCCGGGGCGCATCGCGAGCACGCCCGCGAGCGCCAGACGCTGCCGCTGCCCGCCGGAGAGCCGGCTCGTCGACCGGTCGAGCGGCAGGTCGAGGCCGACGACCCCGAGCGCGTGCCGGACGCGTTCCCACGTCTCGGCCCGCGGGACGCCGGTGTTCTCGCACCCGAAGGCCACGTCGTCGCCGATGCGCGACATCACCGTGTGGGCCTCGGGGTCCTGCATGACGAGGCCGACGCGCCCGCGGACCGCGCGGGGGTCGGCGCCGTCGACCAGGACCGAGCCCTGCACGGCTGCGGCGGTGTCGTCGTCGGGGTCCGGCTCGTCCGCCAGCACCGCTGCGACCGCGCGGAGCACCGTCGACTTGCCGGCGCCCGAGGGGCCGACGACCGCGACGCGCTCACCCGGCTCGACGACGAGGTCGAGACCGCGCACCGCCCACGCGTCGCGCCCGGCGTACCGCCAGCCCCAGTCACGGAAGGCGATCCGCGCCGCCCCCGAGGACGACACGGCCGTCACCGAGCGGCGCGGGACCCGCGCTCGGCCTGCTCGGCAGCAGGCGTCGCGGTGCCGGACTGCGCGCCGTCGAGCGGAACGGTCGCGCCGGTCGGGGCGGACGAGTCCTGCGGGGTCGTCGCGTGCGTCCGTCGGGCGTGCTCACGCCCTGCGGCGAACGAGGACAGCACGCCGGTCGCGGCGAGCGCCCGCACGAGCAGCCACGAACCGAGCCCGGCGATCACGGCGCCGGACACCACCGCGGACACGACGTAGACGGTCTTGAACGCCGCGTCGAGCCCCGGGTACCAGAGCACCGTGTCGTTGATGCCGAGGGCGAGCCCCGCGGCGGCACCGGCGAGCACGACGACCGGCAGCCGGTAGGCCCGGTAGAGGAACAGTGCGAGCACGACCTCGGCCCCGAGGCCCTGCACGAGACCGGCCTCGAGCGTCAGCCACCCCCACTGGGTGCCGAGCAGTGCCTCGACGCTGGCGGCGACCATCTCGGCGTAGAGTGCGGCCCCGGGCTTCCGGACGACGATGGCGACGAGCGGCCCGGCGAGCAGCCAGACCCCGCCGAAGAGTGCCTGGGTGCCGGGGAGGACCAGGGCGGCGACGGCGCTGATCGGCTCGTAGCCGAACTCCCAGAGCTTGAAGACGACACCGATCGCGACGGCGAGGACGCTCGCGACGACGATGTCGACGACCCGCCAGCGCAACGAGCGCCTGACGGTGGTGGACGGTGCTGCGGACTGCGTGGTTGCAGGCATGGTTGCTGACTCCTCCCTGCGCCGGCATGACCCGGATCAGGTTCGACGGTCGGAGCGCCGTTCGCTCCCTCTCAGCCCGGCGGTCCCGGACTCCCGTGTGTGTGGCAGCAGTCTAGACGCGGTCGCGACCGCGTGACGGACGGGAGGCCCGTGGCGGCGTCGCCACGGGCCTCCCGTCCGGTGGGTCACTTCTTGAGGGCGCGGATCACCTTGCTCAGGGCCTTGCCGGTCACCCAGATGGTGGGGATGCTCACCGCGAGCAGCGAGATCAGGTTCGGCTCGAACTGCAGGTCCTGCCCCGGGCGACGCACGTAGGCACCGACGGGGATCGACGCCCCGCCGCCACCGCCGCCGCCGTTCTCGTCGTCCCCGCCGGCGCCGAAGCCGAACCAGCCGATGGACACCGGGATGAGGGTCTGGTCCCCGACCTCGACCGGTTCGCCGTAGTTGGTCGAGACGCCCACGGGGCGCACCTTGTCTGCGATCTGACTCACGATGTTGGCCATGCGCGCGAGGCTACTCGGCGGTTCCTCCACAGGCCGGCGAGCACCGGCGGCCGTCCACCCCTGGGGCTTGTCTGCGGACGCGGACGGCCCGCGCCGATACCGTGGCGGAACCCACACCTGGAGGACTGTTTGCACACCTGGCCCGGCAACCCGTACCCCCTCGGGGCGACCTACGACGGCAGCGGCACGAACTTCGCCCTGTTCAGCGAGGTCGCCGACCGCGTGGAACTGTGCCTCTTCGACGACGCGGGGAACGAGGAGTGCGTCGACCTGGTCGAGGTGGACGCACACGTCTGGCACGCCTACCTGCCGAACGTCGCCCCGGGGCAGGAGTACGGCTTCCGCGTGCACGCCCCGTACGACCCGGCGAACGGACTGCGCGGCAACCCGCACAAGCTGCTCCTCGACCCGTACGCCAAGGCGACCAGCGGGGACATCGACTGGGACCAGGCGCTGTTCTCGTACACGTTCGGCGACCCGGACTCGACCGACGACCAGGACTCGGCGTCCCACATGATGAAGGGCGTCGTCATCAACCCGTTCTTCGACTGGCAGGGTGACCGGGCTCCCCGGGTCCCCTACGGCGAGACGGTGATCTACGAGGCGCACGTCAAGGGCCTCACCGAGACGCACCCCGACGTGCCCGAGGAGCAACGGGGCACCTACGCCGGTGTCGCGCACCCGGCGGTCATCGAGCACCTCAAGCGCCTGGGGATCACGACGCTCGAGCTCATGCCGGTGCACCAGTTCGTCAACGACTCCACGCTGCAGGAGAAGGGGCTGTCGAACTACTGGGGCTACAACACGATCGGCTTCTTCGCGCCGCACTCGCACTACTCGTCGTCCGGCGACCGCGGGCAGCAGGTGCAGGAGTTCAAGGCGATGGTGCGCGAGCTCCACCGTGCCGGCATCGAGGTCGTCCTCGACGTCGTCTACAACCACACGGCAGAGGGCAACCACCTCGGGCCGACGCTGTCCTTCCGCGGCATCGACAACGCGGCGTACTACCGCCTGGTCGAGGACGACAAGCGGTACTACATGGACACCACGGGCACCGGGAACTCGCTCAACGTCGGGCACCCGCACTCGCTGCAGCTCATCATGGACTCGCTGCGGTACTGGGTCACCGAGATGCACGTCGACGGGTTCCGCTTCGACCTCGCCGCGGCCCTGGCCCGCGAGTTCTACGAGGTCGACCGGCTCGCGGCCTTCTTCGAACTGGTCCAGCAGGACCCGATCGTGTCCCAGGTCAAGCTCATCGCCGAGCCGTGGGACGTCGGGCCCGGCGGGTACCAGGTCGGCAACTTCCCGCCGCAGTGGTCCGAGTGGAACGGCAAGTACCGCGACACCGTGCGTGACTTCTGGCGGGGCGAGCCCTCGACGCTCGGCGAGTTCGCCTCGCGCATCTCCGGGTCGGCCGACCTGTACGAGCACGACGGCCGGACGCCCAAGGCGAGCATCAACTTCATCACCGCCCACGACGGCTTCACGCTGTACGACCTGGTCGCGTACAACGAGAAGCACAACGACGCCAACGGCGAGGACAACAACGACGGCGAGAGCCACAACCGGTCGTGGAACTCGGGCGTCGAGGGGCCGACGGACGACCCGGAGGTCGCCGCGCTCCGACTGCAGCGCCGGCGGAACTTCCTCGCCACCCTGCTGCTCAGCCAGGGCGTGCCGATGATCGCCCACGGCGACGAGCTCGGCCGCACCCAGCACGGCAACAACAACGTGTACGCGCAGGACTCCGCGATCAGCTGGATCGACTGGGAGCACGCCGACGACGAACTCGTGCAGTTCACCGCCGACGTCGTGAAGCTCCGGCACGACCACCCGACCTTCCGCCGCACCCGGTACTTCAACGGTCGTCCGGTGCGCCGGGGCGAGGGCGAGCCACTGCCCGACGTCGTGTGGCTGACCCCGTCCGGCGACGCGATGGACCCCGAGGACTGGGACTCCGGCTTCGGCAAGAGCGTCGGCATGTACCTGAACGGCGAGGGCATCCGCGGCCGCGACCGCTGGGGCGAGCGTGTGACCGACGTGGCGTTCCTGACGTACTACAACGCACACGACGACGTCGTGACCTTCACCCTGCCGCCCGAGGAGTACTCGCCCGGGTGGACCGTCCGGATCGACACGGCCGAACCCGGCGCCCGCGAGACGGTCCTCGACGCCGGGACCCCGCTCGACGTGCCGGCGCGCTCGATGATCGTGCTCCGTGCCGAGCCCGACCACGAGGTCACCACCACGCAGGTGGAGTCGGTCGAGGGCGGGCGGCAGTCCACCCCGACCAACCCCGCGGCGTCCACGGCGGCGTCCGCCACCGACCCGGAACCGTCCGGGGCGGAACCGTCCGACGCTGCACCGTCCGACGCTGCACCGTCCGGCGCGGAACCGTCCGACGCTGCTCCGTCCGGGGCGGAACAGCTGACGGCGTCGGCCGAGGGCACGTCCGCAACGGACCCGGTCAACGAGACCGACGCCGACCCCGACTCCCCTGACACCGAACCCGAACCCGATCCCACAGGAGCCACCGCGTGAGCGCTCGCCGCGTCCCCACGTCCACCTACCGGCTGCAGGTCACCGCAGACTTCGACCTCGACGCCGCCCGGGGCGTGGTCGACCACATCCGCACCCTCGGTGCCGACTGGGTCTACCTCTCCCCCGTGCTGCAGGCCGAGCCCGGGTCGCAGCACGGCTACGACGTCGTCGACCACTCGCACGTCGACACCGAGCGCGGCGGCGACGCCGCGCTCCGAGCCCTCGCCGAGGCCGCGCACGCCGCCGGGCTGGGCGTCCTCGTCGACATCGTGCCGAACCACGTCGGCGTCGCCACTCCCGAGGCGAACCCGTGGTGGTGGTCCCTGCTCGAGTCCGGACAGGGCTCCCCCGTCGCGTGGGCCTTCGACGTGGACTGGCAGGCCGGGGACGGGCGCATCCGGATCCCGGTGCTCGACGACCGGCTGCTCGACGCGGTCGAGCTGCGGGACGGCCGGCTGTACGTCGGCGAGACCGCCTACCCGGCGGCCGAGGGGACCGTGCAGGACGGTGACGACGTCGCAGCCGTGCACGCCCGTCAGCACTACGAGTTCGTGCACTGGAAGCGCGCGGACCACGACCTCAACTACCGTCGCTTCTTCGCGGTCAACACCCTCGCGGCGATCCGCGTCGAGGAGCCCGAAGTGTTCGCCTCGTCCCACGCGACGATCGGCGGCTGGTTCCGCGACGGGCTCGTGGACGGCCTGCGCATCGACCACCCGGACGGCCTGTACGACCCCGCCGGGTACCTGCAGGACCTGCACGACCTCACCGGCGGCGCGTACACGCTCGTCGAGAAGATCCTCGAGCCCGGCGAGCAGCTCCCGTCGTCGTGGCCGGTCGACGGCACCACCGGCTACGACGCCCTCGCCGTGGTCGACCGTGTCTTCGTCGACCCCGCGGGTGAACCGGCGCTCACCGCCGCGTCCGGTGCCGAGCCCGCCGACTGGCAGCAGCTCACGCACGACACCCGGCGCGGGATCGCCGACGGCATCCTCGGCAGCGAGGTCCGCCGGCTCGCACGGCTCCTCGCCCCCGTGGCACCCGACGTGCCCGAGGACCGCGTCGTCGACGCCGTCGCCGAGATCGTCGCGTCCTTCGAGGTCTACCGGACGTACCTGCCCGAGGGCGTCCACCACCTCATCGACGCCCTCGAACGCGCCGCCGAGGCCCGCCCGGACCTCGACGACGTGATCGACCGCATCGCACCGGCGCTCGTCGACCCCGGTCACGCCGCGGCCGTCCGGCTGCAGCAGACGTCGGGCATGGTGATGGCGAAGGGCGTCGAGGACACCGCGTTCTACCGCACGTCGCGCCTGACCACCCTGAGCGAGGTCGGCGCCGACCCGAGCCTGTTCGCCGTCTCGGTGGAGGACTTCCACCAGGCCCAGCGCGACCGCCAGGGCAGCTGGCCGCACACCATGACGACGCTCACCACGCACGACACGAAGCGCAGCGAGGACACCCGTGCGCGCATCAGCGTGCTCGCCGAGCTCGGCTCCGAGTGGGCCGACGCCCTCGCGCGGCTGCGGTCCCTGGCCCCGCTCGACGACGCCGTGATGGCGGACCTGCTGTGGCAGGCCGTCGTCGGTGCACGTCCAGCGAGCCGCGAGCGCCTGCACGCCTACGCCGAGAAGGCGTCGCGCGAGGCCGGCGACAGCACGACGTGGACCGAGCCGGACGAGGCGTTCGAGGAGCAGATGCACGCGCTCGTCGACGCGTCGTTCGACGATCCGCAGGTCGTGGCCGTGCTCGACGAGCTCGACCTTGTCATCAACGCTGCCGGTTGGTCGAACGGGCTGGCCCAGAAGCTCGTGCAGCTGACGATGCCCGGCGTGCCGGACGTCTACCAGGGCACCGAGGGCTGGGACCGGTCGCTCGTCGACCCGGACAACCGCCGACCGGTCGACTACGCCGAGCTCCGGCACGTGCTCGCCGGGCTCGACGGCCCCGAGGACGACGGCCCCGAGCGGCTGCCGGCCGTCGGACTCGACGGTGCCGTGAAGACCCTCGTCGTCAGCCGGGCCCTGCGCCTGCGCCGCGACCACCCCGAGCTGTTCACCCGCTACCTGGGGCTCGAGGCCACGGGCAGCGCCGCCGACCACGTCCTGGCGTTCGACCGCGGCGGTGCCGTGACCGTCGCGACACGCCTGCCCGTCGGACTCGAGCGGGTCGGGGGCTGGGGCGACACCCTGGTGCACCCGGTGCCGCTCGACCGGATCGACCTGCTCACCGGTCGACGGTTCCCGGCGTCCCGCGGCATCGCGCTCGCCGAGCTGCTCACGGACCTGCCGGTGGCGCTCCTCGTGCCCGCCGACCTCGCCGACGCCGGGGCGGCCGCTGCCTCCTCGTCCACGTCGACGACCACCCCCGCGGCCGCCGGACCGGACGGCGCCGCCGTCTCCGACCAGCAGGCCGAGATCGAGATCCTGGAGGGTCACGCATGACCGTTCCCGCCCGCTACGCCGTCTGGGCGCCGAACCCCGAGCGCGTGCGCCTGGTCGTCGACGACGTCGAGTACGCCCTGACCCGCGGTGACGACGACTGGTGGAGCACCGACGAGGTCGCTCCCGTGGTCGGTGCCCGCTACGGCTTCCGCATCGACGACGACGAGGACGTCCGTCCGGACCCCCGCAGCCGGTACCAGCCGGACGGGGTGCACGGCACGTCCGAGGTCGTCGACCCGGAGCGCTTCGCGTGGACCGACGAGGCCTGGACGGGCCGTCCCGCCCGCGGCGGTGTGATCTACGAGATGCACATCGGCACCTACACGCCCGAGGGCACCCTCGACGCTGCGGCCGCGAAGCTCGACCACCTCGTCGAGCTCGGCGTGGAGTTCGTCGAACTGCTCCCCGTCAACGCCCTCAACGGCGAGTGGAACTGGGGCTACGACGGGGTCGGCTGGTTCGCCGTGCACCACCCCTACGGCGGTCCCGACGCCTACGACCGCTTCGTCGACACCGCCCACGCGCTGGGCCTCGGGGTCATCCAGGACGTCGTCTACAACCACCTCGGCCCGAGCGGGAACTACCTGCCGCTGTACGGTCCGTACCTGCTGCAGGGGCTCGGGAACACCTGGGGCGACTCGGTCAACGTCGAGCACCCCGAGGTCCGCCGGTACGTGCTGGACAACGTGCGGATGTGGTTCCGCGACCACCACGTCGACGGACTCCGGCTCGACGCGGTGCACGCGATCCGGGACACCACGCGCCCGCACGTGCTGCAGGTCATGGCCTCCGAGACCGAGTCGTACTCGGAGTTCGTCGGGCGCCCGCTCTCGCTCATCGCCGAGTCGGACCTCAACGACCCGGTCATGTTCCGTCCGCAGGAGGCCTCCGGGTACGGCCTGACCGGACAGTGGTCGGACGACTTCCACCACGCCGTCCACGTGGCGCTCACCGGCGAGACGAACGGCTACTACGCCGACTTCGCACCGCTCTCGGCGCTGGCGAAGGTCCTGGAGCACGGGTTCTTCCACGACGGCACCTGGTCGTCGTTCCGCGGGAAGCGGCACGGTCGACCGATCGACCGCGGGACGTCGCCCGCGACGGCGCTGGTCGTCGCGAACCAGAACCACGACCAGATCGGCAACCGCGCCGCGGGCGACCGGCTCGCGGCGTCACTCGACGACGAGTCGCTCGTCATCGCTGCGGCGCTGACGCTGCTCGGCCCGTTCACGCCGATGCTGTTCATGGGCGAGGAGTTCGCCGCGACCACGCCGTGGCAGTTCTTCACCTCCCACCCGGAGAAGGCGTTGGGCGAGATCACGGCGAAGGGTCGGATCGCCGAGTTCGCGGAGCACGGCTGGGACGAATCGGTCGTCCCGGACCCGCAGGACCCGACGACGTTCTCGAACTCGAAGCTCGACTGGGCCGACGTCACCTCGGAGCGGGGTGCGCGGATCCTCCGGGCCTACCGCGTGCTCGTCGCGCTGCGCCGCACCGAGCAGGCCTTCGTCGACCACCGCTACGAGGCGAACGCCGTCCGCTTCGACGGGGACGACCGCTGGCTCGTGCTGACCCGCGGTCTGCTCGGGCCCGACGCGGCGCCGGTGCACGTCGTGGTGAACTTCGCCGACGACGCTGCCGAGGTGTCCGTCCCGGACGCGACCGGTGAGGAGCTCTACCGCTTCGGTGAGGCGAGCGTCGACGCCGGTGTGGTCGGGTTCGCGTCGCGCGGCGTGGTGGTCCTGCGCTGACGGACGTCCCCTGACCGATCTGCGTGAGCGACAGTCCCCCGTGGAACCCCCACGGGGGACTGTTGCTTCCGCGGAGCAGAGTGGCCACGACACCGGCCGGGCACGGCGCGGCAGAACCGCTACCGGTACCGGGCCGTCACCGGGCCGTCACCGGCACCGGTCCCGGGCCGTTGCGGGTCAGGCGGACTGGTCTCCGACCGCGTGCGCGTTCTTGCGCACCGAGGGCAGTCGGCGGTGGTCCTTCACGACGGAGCGCACCTCGCGCACCCGCCGGTCGATGCCCCACTTCGTCACGAGCGTCAGGCTCTCACGGACGATGTTGCCGCTCATCTTCGAGACGCCGAACTCGCGCTCGGTGAAGGTGATCGGCGTCTCGACGACCCGCAACCCGGCCTCGAGCGCACGCCAGCACAGGTCGACCTGGAAGCAGTACCCCTTCGACGCGACCCCGGCCAGGTCGATCCGCTCGAACGCCTTCGACGTGAACACCCGGAAGCCGCCGGTCGCGTCACGCACCGCGATGCCGAGCGCCATCCGCGTGTAGAGGTTCCCGCCGCGGGACAGCAGTTCGCGGTACCACGGCCAGTTCTCGACCTCGCCACCCTTGATCCAGCGGGAGCCGAGCACGAGGTCGTTCGAGTCGGCGAGCTCGAGCATCCACGGGAGGTACTCCGGGTGGTGCGAGCCGTCCGCGTCCATCTCGACGAGCTTGTCGTAGCCGTGCTCGAGGCCCCAGGCGAACCCCGCGAGGTACGCGCCGCCGAGGCCGTCCTTCACCGTCCGGTGCATCACGTGGACCCGGTCGGTCTCACGCGCGATCTCGTCCGCGATGTCGCCGGTACCGTCCGGGGAGTTGTCGTCGACGACGAGCACGTGGACGCTGTCGTCGGTCGCGGCCAGGGTGCGGGCGACGATCGGGCGGACGTTCTCCGCCTCGTCGTAGGTCGGGATGATGACCAGGGACGTGCTCATGGTGCTCCTCGCGGTTCGCATCGAAGGGTATCGGGTCGCCCTGCGTCAGCCCGACGTCAGGTCTGCGAACACGATCAGATTGTCCGTGTAGTGCCCGGTCGCGGTGTCGAACGTACCGTCGCACGTGATCAGCCGGAGCTGCGGGGTCGGTGCGCTGCCGTACACGTCACTCGTCGGGAAGGCCGACTTCGCGGCGCGCTCCGAACGGTCGACCGTGAAGGTGCGGGTCGTGCCGTCGGACATCGCCACGTGGATCTCGTCCCCGGCCACGAGTTCGTCGAGCCGGAAGAAGACGGCTGCGCTCGTCGGGCTGTCGACGTGCCCGGCGATCACGGCCGGCCCGACCTGCCCCGGCACGATGCCGTCGGCGAACCAGCCCGCGCTGTCCCAGTCCTCCGGCGGGTCGAGCTCCCCAGCGGCACCGCGGCCGAGGTCCTCGAGGCCCGAGGACACACCGATCGCCGGGATCTCCACCCGCACCGGCGTGGCGGTCGAGCGTGCCGCCGGGGCAGCGGGGTCCTGGAAGCCCGACGTCTCGCCTGCCCCGGAGCCGTTCGCCGCCGCACCCGGGTCAGTCCTCGCGGACGGGCTGCTGGTCGCCGCCGTCCGGGTCCCCGCGGCGTCGGTCCCCGTGGTGGCGACGGCCACCCCGGCGATGCCGCCGCCGACGAGGACCGCCGCCACCGCTCCACCGACGAGCACGCCGGGGCGGCCGGACCACCACCGGCTCGGTCCGGTCGCGGTTCGACGCCCGGTCACGAGGCGCCTCCCGCGTCGGTCGCGCAGCCACCGAGGACGTCGGACGTGAGCATGGTCGCGCCGAGCGCTGCCCACGCGTCGCCGTAGTAGGTCGGGGTGGTCGCCGAGGTCCGGTCCATTCGCCGCAGGTCGGCCGACGCCGCCGCCGACGAGCCGGCCGCGTGCTCGGCCGCTGCCCGTGCGGCGTAGGCGAGCGCGCTGGTGTCCCCGGTCACGGCCGTGCCGCCCAGGTCGAGCTGGGCTGCGAGCTCGGTGCTCCGGCGCAGGGTCGGCGCGATCGACCCGGCGAGCGTGCGGTCCTCGGCCGAGCACGCCTCGGCGTAGCGCAGCGGCAGCCGCATCGCGTCCCACCCGTAGACGACGCTGCCCTGGTCGCCGTTCGCGGGCATCGGTTCGACCGTGCCGTCGGCGTGCACCTGGGACCAGTCGCTCGGCAGGTCGCTGACGTCGAGCACGGCGGCGGTCGCCGCACGGGAGCCCTCGGTGAGCTCCGCCCAGCGGCGGTCTCCGGTCGCCCGTTCCAGGATCCGGAACGCGGCGGGTGACGCGTAGGACGCGTCGTACCGGTACGGCTCGGTGTCCGCCCACGGCCCCGGCAGCAGGATCGTCCCGAGGTCGGTCTCCGCCGTCTCGTGCTCGAGGATCGCCGACGCCATGGCCCTGCCCGCGGCGGTGTACCGCTCGTCGCCCCACCGGTCGCCGGCGAGCACGAGTGCCCGGGCGGCGTCGAGGTCGGCATCGCTCGCGGACTGGCCGTCGACGACCCCGTCCTCCGGCGTCCACCGCCACGCGAGCAGGTCGTCGTCGGTCACCAGGTGCCGCTTCGTCCACGACCAGATGTCGCCGAAGGTCGCACGGTCGTCGTCCGCGTAGGCGATGAGCAGACCGTAGGCCTGCCCCTCGCTGACGGTGTCACCGCCCTGGTCGGTGCGGACGACCCGGCCGTCCTGCACGTAGTCGTCGAGGAAGTCCTGCCGCAGCTCGGCGGCGCTGCGGTCGACGTCCGGGGCGGGCGACGAGGTCACGCTCGAGGTCGCTCCTGCCTGCGGTACGGCGTCGCTCCACGGACGGACGGCGACGAGGGCGGCGCCGACGGCGACGACGACCGCCGCTGCGGCGGTGATGGGGATCCAGGTCCTGCGGGTCATGCCGGCACCTCTTCCGGGGTGGTCGGGGACGGTCGGACGGGAGGCGCGCACCAGGTGGGCGCTCGGGCTGCGGTGATCCGCGCCTCCAGGCCGGGCCCGACGGGTCACGCGACCCGTCGGCTGCCCGTCGGTCAGTGGAACAGCGAGCGGAACGCCGCGACGATCGCGTGCGTGAACTCGGTGACGGGGCGGTCGGCGGCTGCGCCGCCACCACCGGTCTGGACCCCACCGGACGGGGTCGTTGCCGTGGCGGCCGCGTCGGTGACGGGCACGACGGTCAGGTCGCCCTTGCTGTCGTCGAGGACGAAGAGCGTCGAGACGGTGTTGCCGGCGAGGTCGACCTCGGCGGTCCCGCGCTGGCCGCTGCCGGAGACGTCGAGCGACCACTTGCCGGCGCCGACCGTCGCGTACCGGGTGGCCGTGCCGAAGGAGGCGTCCTCGGCGATGGCGGTGCCGTCGGTCGTGCTGACGTCGACCTCCTTCGCCGTGGTCGCGGCCTGGACGAGACGGAGCTTGGCCTTGCCGTCACCGGGCTGCTGCAGGTCGTCGGTGAACGCCTTGGTCTGCAGGTCGTCGTTCTTGCCGTAGGCGACGACGGTGTTCGCGTCGCCCTGCTGGACCTGGACGTCGGTCGAGATCACCGGGGTGGAGTCGGGGGCGTCGGCAGCGCGCATCGAGAGGACGTAGGTGCCGACGGGGAGCTCCTGGTAGGGGCTGACCTGGCCGTACGTGACGTCGTCGAGCTCGAACACCGTCTTGCCGCCGGACAGGCTGGTCAGCTCGACGTCGACGCCCTTGGTGTCCGGGGAGAGGTGGCCGACGCGGAGCCAGCCCTCGTCGGAGCCGGTCGCGGCCGAGGCGGTCTGCGGTGCGGCGAGGCCGACGGTGGCGGCGACGACGGCGGCGGCGATCCCGGCGACGACGACCGGGCGGCGGGTGGCGCGGCGGGTGACGGTGGGCGCGGAGGTGCGTGCGTGCATCGTGGTGCTCCTTCGGTTCGGGTGGTACAGGTGCTGGTGCTGGGGCTGGTGCTGGGGCTGGGGCTGGGGCTGGGGCTGGGGAGCAGGTGCGGGTGTGGGTGTGGGCGGACCGTGGGGCTGGGCAGCGTGTGGGGGGTGGAGGTGGGGAGCGGGGCTGGTGGCCGGTGGCGGTGCGCGAGCGGGCGGATCCTGCTCGGGGCTGCCGGTTCGGCTACCGGTTCCGCCCGCTCACGACGGGGCCGGGGTCGGGAGGCGCTCGCCGTTCCGCGAGCGGGCGGATCCTGCTCGGGGGCTGCCGGTTCGGCTACCGGTTCCGCCCGCTCACGACGGGGCCGGGGTCAGGAGGCGCTCGTCGGCGTCGTCGTGGGATCGGCCGGGGTGTAGGTCACGACGACCCGCTCCCCGTCGCGCTCGACGTCGGCCGGGCGGATCCCGTCGCTCATGGCATCGAAGGTGGCGACGGCACGAGCAGCATCCGCCCGGTCGGCGGTCTGCACGACGAGCCGGCGGAAGGGCTGCCCGTCCTCCCCCGTGAGCGGGCGGAATCGTTCGACCGCCACCGACTGGTCAGCGAGCACCTGACCGAGGGCGAGCATCGCGCGCGAGTCGACCTGACCCGCTCGGAACTGCGACTTCGTGCCGGCGTCGGCACGGAGCGCCGGGTTCTGCGCGAGCTCGGTCCCCATCGTCTTCCGCCCGTTCGTCGCGGCGGTGATCGCGTCGTTCGCGGCCGCCTCGCCCTCGGAGTGGATGCGACGGACGTCGACCTGCTGGTCGCCGGTGCCGAACGTGGCCACGCTCGTCGAGTTCCGGATGGCGAGCGACACGTCCTGCGAGGAGTTCCCGCCGGTGCGCATCGAGTCCGTCGTGACCACGTAGTCGGAGTCCTTCCACCCGTTCGGCGACTGGCGCTGGACGGCGGCGTCGGTGTCGAGCTTGTAGTACCAGATGACGTTGTTGCGGGCGTACCCGTCGCGGACCAGGTCGACCCACATGGCGTCGTCCACGAGCAGCCGCGAGGACTTCGGGACGTTGTCGCCGACCCACTGCTCGGCCTGCTGCATCGGCAGATCGAGGTTCGCCGACGTGAACCCGCGCAGCTGCGTGCCCCAGAGCGGCACCGCCACGACGACGGCCGCTGCGGTGACCACGGCCCAGGCGGCACCGAAGCCACGTCGAGCGATTCCGTGCACCCGGGTCCGGGCGTTGGACCGGATCCGTCCGGCGAGCGCGAGGACCGCTCGCTCGGCGGTGTACGCGACGAGCAGCGCTGCGAAGGGCACGAGCACGATGACGTACGGCACCGGCAGGTACCCGTTCGGGCGGAACATCATCGCGAGCAGGAAGACGAGCATCGCGGCGATCGGGCGGACCCGGCGCAGGAAGAGCCCGACGACCGCGGCGGCCGAACCGAGCACGATGAAGACGGGGTCGAGCGCCCACCACTGTGCGGCGGCCTGGTTCGCCAGGCTGCCTCCGTCGAAGATCGATCCCGACGCGGTGCGCGAACCGAGCTGGTAGGTGATGCCCTCGAAGAGGCTCACCCGGCCGGCGCCGGGCAGGAGCTCACCCTTGACCGCGGCGAGCAGCAGGTAGCCGCCACCGATGACGACCAGGACGGCCCCGGCGACGCTCAGCGTGTACCGACGGGTGCTCCTGTCGGCCCGGCGGACCGCGATCCAGATCAGGAACGGCAGCGCGAGCAGGTACGTCTCCTTGGAGAGCACCGCGACGCCGAGGCACGCGGCGGCTCCGGCGAACCCGGCGAGCTGCTGGCGTCGGCTGAGCGCCAGCACGAACGCGGCGAGGAGCCACGGCGTCGCGACGTTGTCGATGTAGACCGTGCGGTGGTACTGCAGGGCCAGCGGCGAGAGGGCGAAGACGAGCCCCGCGACCGCGGCCGTGACGCGACCTGCGCCCAGTCGACGCGCGAGGACGAAGAGCAGGACGCTGGAGACGGCGGCGAAGAAGACCATCGCCTCGCGGGCGGCCTCGACGGCGAACGGGTAGCGCGCGAACGCCCCGGTCAGCGACGTGTACGCCGCGATCTGGATCCACCCCAGCGGCGGGTGGTCGTACCAGTAGGTGTAGTGGGTGATCTCCCCGAGGTTGGCGATCGCCCACGCCTGGGCGGTGTAGGTCCCCTCGTCGTCGATGCGCTGCGGGGTACCGGTCATGTTCCACGCCTGCACCACGACGGTCACGATGAGGACGGGCACCAGCCAACCGATGCTCGCCGCGTGGACACGGAACCAACCGCGCACGCCGGACAGGGAGGCGGCACCCCGGACGGGGATCCCGGTGGTGTGGGTGATGGTGGCGGTCATCGGGCACCTCCTGCAGACGAACCGGCGAGCGCACGCTCAGACGAGGACGAGGACGAGGACGAGGACGCAGCCGATGATGCGGACGCAGCCGAGCCGGTCAGCTCGGACGCGAACCCGACGACCTCGGGCTGAGCGCCACCGGTGCGGTGCTGGCCCGTGTGCTCGGTCTTCTCCCACCCGTTCTGCCCCTTGACGTGGCGGACGACGGCACGGACCGCCGCTGCGGCGAGGAACACCTGGTACGGCACCAGGCCGAGGACGAGCTTCACGTAGTCGCGGATGCGGACCTTCTCCTTGTAGATGCGACCGAACTCGTTGAGTCCGACGACCTCGACGGCGAGCAGCATGAGCGTGGGCGCCACCGGGATGAACGAGACGAGGGCGATCGCCGTCGGCACCTTGACGAAGAGGATCATCAGGACGCTGAGCGGGATGAGCAGACCGGTCGCCGCCTGGATGAACGGCATGGTCAGCATGTAGCGGGCGAAGAAGCGCTGGCGGAAGGACGGCAGCTTCTTCCACTCCCCCTTGCCGAGCACCTGCAGGAAGCCCTGGTTCCATCGGGTCCGCTGCTTGAGCAGGGACGCGAACGTGGGCGGCGTCTCCTCGCGGGTGACGGCCTCGGGGCTGTAGGCGACGACGACCTTCGCGCCGTCGGCGGAGAGCCGGACGCCGAGCTCGCAGTCCTCGGCGAGGCAGTGCGCATCCCAGCCGTCCGACCACTCGAGGCGCTCCTTCGTCACGAAGACGGTGTTGCCGCCGAGCGGGATGAACTTCGAGCCCGCGTGGAAGTGCAGTCGCGAGCGGAACCAGAAGTAGTACTCGAGCACGTTGCGGAGCGACCACCAGCTCGACTTGAAGTTCATCAGCTGGACGCCGCCCTGCACGACGTCTGCGCCGGTCTCCTGGAAGCGCGAGTCGACGAGCGACAGCAGCTTCGGGTAGACCTCGTCCTCGGCGTCGAACACCCCGACGATGTCGCCCGTCGCGTACTGCAGCGCGAGGTTCATCGCCTTCGGCTTGTTCTTCGGTGCGGTGTCGTCGACGACCACGCGGATCAGCCCTGGATGACGCTCCGCAGCCGCGCGCACGACGGCGTCCGTCTCCGGGTCGTCCTCGCCGACGATCGCGATGATCTCGAAGTCCGGGTGGTCCTGCGTCGCGAGCATGTCGAGCGTCTCGCCCATCACGTCCTGCTCGTGCCGACCGGGCACCAGCAGGGTGAAGCGGTGGGCGGCCGGCAGCGGGGTCTGGCTGAAGCTCGTCGACTTCAGCGCGTCACGTGAGCGCCAGGCGTGCAGCATCCACCACAGCGTGGTGAGCGCGATCACCGTGAGCAGCACGGAGACCGCGATGAGCGCCGAGTAGCCGACCCACTCGCCCAGCGACCAGGCGACCTGCGGAGCCTGCCCCGAGCCTCCCGTCGGGACGTCCGTGGTCCCGCGGTTCGGGAGGTCCCCGGCGGGACCGGTCCCCTCGTTCGGCTGCAGCAGCGGCCCGGCGGCCGTCAGCAGCGTGGTGGTGATGGTCATGCGGCGTGCTCCTTCGCGTGAGCGTCGGTGGAACGGAAGACGAGGGCCTTGTACGCGGCGAACCGGAAGACGGTGCCGAGGACGAGACCCACCCCGTTGCCGGCGACGTTGTCGGCGAGGGTCGAGGTGAAGCCGAGGACGTAGTGCGAGACGAACAGGCAGGCCGCGGCGATGCCGAGACCGATGACGTTCGTGACGGCGAAGAGGAGTCCCTCGCGGAGGGTCTCCTTCCGGCCGACCTGCCGCTGCGAACGGAACGTGATCGAGCGGTTCGCGAGCCACGCGACCACCGTGGCGATGACGGCGGAGACGATCTTCGCGGCGATCGGACCGTCGGGCAGGACGGTCGCGCGCAGGAGGTTGTAGACGCCGAGGTCGATGAGGAAGCAGATCGCTCCGATGGCGCCGAACGACGCGAGCTGCGTCATGGTGGCGCGGAGCCGCGGGCCGAAGGCCGGTCGTGCGACGCTCGCCGCAGGGACGCCGGTCGCCGCTGGGTGGGCGGTCGAGGCGGTGGAGGTCGGCACCGAGCCTGTGCCTGGTGGCACCAGAACGGGGGTGACGGTTCGGGTCATGCCCCCTCTTCGGGGGCACGTTGCGGAGTGGTTTGGTCGGGGTACAGCCCCTGCCAGGACTCTGCCAGTTCCGCGACACCTGCCGTTCATCAGTGAACATCCTTCAGCCTTTTTGCTGATCAGGTGCCAGAAGGGCAGTCCGTCCGGACGGTCGCGCTCGTCGTGAGCTTGCTGTACGACGGACGGGAGGCACGGTGCCAGCTGGCACCGTGCCTCCCGTCCGTCGGTCGGTCGCGCGCTACGCGGGGCGCTGCTCCGGGCTGACCGTCTTGCTGGCATCGCGCTCCGGGATGTCGCCGAGCGCCTCGTCGATGGCGGCGAGCGCATCAGCGTCGAGCGTCACGCCCGCGGCCTTCACGTTGTCGGTGACCTGCTCGGGGCGGGACGCGCCGACGATCGCCGAGGCGACGTTCGGGTTCTGCAGCGTCCACGCGATCGCGAGCTGGGCCAGCGTGAGGCCGGCCTGGTCGGCGACGGGCTGCAGGCGCTGCACGGCTTCGAGGACCTCGTCGCGCATGAACCGCTTGATCATGTCCGCGCCGCCCTTCTCGTCCGTGGCGCGGGACCCCTCGGGGGCCGGCTGACCCGGCTTGTACTTGCCGGTGAGGACACCCTGTGCGATCGGGGACCAGACGATCTGGCTGAGACCGAGCTGCTTCGAGGCGGGGACGACCTCGCCCTCGATGACGCGCCACAGCATCGAGTACTGCGGCTGGTTCGAGATGAGCTGGAAGCCGAGCTCCTTCGCCAGCGCGGCACCGGCGCGGATCTGCTCCGCGTTCCACTCGCTGACGCCGATGTAGAGCGCCTTGCCCTGACGGACGACGTCCGCGAAGGCCTGCATGGTCTCCTCGAGCGGCGTCTCGTGGTCGTAGCGGTGCGCCTGGTAGAGGTCGACGTAGTCGGTCTGCAGGCGCTCGAGCGAGCCGTCGATCGACTCCGTGATGTGCTTGCGGGAGAGGCCGACGTCGTTGTGCCCCTTCGGCCCGGTCGGCCAGTAGACCTTCGTGAAGATCTCGAGCGACTGGCGACGCTCGGCCTTGAGCGCCTCGCCGAGGACCGTCTCCGCCGCGGTGTTGGCGTACGTGTCGGCGGTGTCGAACGTGGTGATGCCGGCGTCGAGCGCTGCCCGCACGCACTGGGTGGCGACGTCGTTCTCGACCTGCGAGCCGTGCGTCAGCCAGTTGCCGTAGGTGATCTCGGAGATCTTGAGTCCGGAGTTGCCCAGGTACCTGAATTCCATGCTCCTGACGCTAGTGGAGTGAGCGCTCTCGTGAGGGGGTGTGCGAGTACCTGTGGAGAGGCACGGGCGCCGCCGGCACGGGCGCCGCCGGCACGGGCGCCGCCGGCACGGGCGCCGCCGGAATGGGCGCCGCCGGAATGGGCGCCGCCGGCGTGGGCGCCGCCTGCGTGGGCGGGCGGAACACGCGACGCGGTGTGGTCGGGTGGAATCGGATCGGGTGCTGGCGCGAGTGGGCGGAACACGCGACGCGCGCCTCCCGACCTCATCCGGATCCGCCCGCTCGGGGTGCGAGCAGCAACAGCCCGGATCCGCCCGCTCCGGGCCGCACGCACCGGTCCTCGGCAAGGCACGAGTCCTGCACACCTCGCTCCGTCCGGCGCCCGTCCACAGCTCGACAGCACCCGCCACGGCCGACCTGGACGATCAGGCACGCTGCCCGCATGTCCCTCGCCGACCACTTCCCGCCGCCGCTCCGCGGACGCCCCTTCCGCGTCCGCGAGGCACTGCACCGCGGTGTCCCGGCAAGCCGACTCCGCTCACGACGGCTCTGCCGCCCCTTCCACGGCACACGGTGCTGGACCCCACCCACCTCCCACGCGGACCGTGCACGCGCGGTCGCTCCACGGCTCCGGTACGACCAGGCGTTCAGTCACACGACCGCAGCGCACCTCCTCGGCATACCGCTCCCACGCAGACTCGAGGCAGACCGACGCATCCACGTGACCACCATCGGCAAGGACCAGGCCATCCGCGTGCGCGGGACCGTCGGACACCGAACCAGGGCACACCTCGCGAACGTCGTCCGTTCCGGGACCACCCCGATCGTGGACCCGGCCACCACCTTCGTCGTGCTGGCAGCGTTCCTCACGGTCGACGAGCTCGTCATCGCCGGCGACGCGTTGGTCGGATGGCTGAACTGGTGCACGGTCGACGAACTCAGGGCCGTCGTCCGCCGCCACCGCGGCGGGCGGCACGTCCGCAAGGCACGCGCCGCGCTCGCCGAGGTGCGCCCGGGCTCGCGGAGCCCGGGCGAGACACGTCTCCGACTGGTCCTGGTCCGGCGCGGACTCCCCCTTCCGTCGCGCAACCACGACGTCGTCGTCGGAGGCAGATGGGTCGCCTGCGTGGACCTGGCCTACCCGGACGCGAGGGTCGCGATCGAGTACGAGAGCGACCTCCACCGATCCGACCC
The DNA here is from genome assembly GCF_017834105.1 of Curtobacterium sp. 1310. Classification (NCBI taxonomy): domain Bacteria; kingdom Bacillati; phylum Actinomycetota; class Actinomycetes; order Micrococcales; family Microbacteriaceae; genus Curtobacterium; species Curtobacterium sp. 1310. The sequence goes on from NZ_JAFICY010000002.1 coordinate 133,207, forward strand.
GCGGGAGTTCCGCAAGGACCTGACACGCGGCGAGCGACTGAAGGACGTCGACTGGTGGCTGATCCGGGCCACAGCGGATGACGTCGGTCCGCTCGCCGACGACTTCGTGGAGCGCATCCGGCGGCTGCTCACGACGGGCACGGCCGGGAGGCACGACACGCGGTCCCGACATCCCGTTGCGACGTTCACGTGAACATTGGTTGACGCTTCAACCAAACAGGTGCACAATGGGCTACAGTTCGAATCGATGCAGGCGCATGAAGATGCTCGCCTGGTCGGGAACCGCAGACCAACGCTCTCGTAAGGAGTCACCATGACGCTCAACGCCTCCGCCATCCCGGGCTACCAGACCGGTACCTGGAAGATCGACCCGACCCACTCCGAGGTCACCTTCTCCGTTCGCCACCTCGCGATCAGCAAGGTCAAGGGCTCCTTCGAGCGCTTCGACGCGACGCTCGTCACCGCCGAGAACCCGCTCGACACGACCCTCGAGGCCTCGATCGACGTCGCGAGCATCAACACGAACCAGGCGCAGCGCGATCAGCACCTCGCCACCGGTGACTTCTTCCTCACCGAGGAGCACCCGCAGATGACCTTCAAGTCGACCGGCATCCGCGAGGACGGCGACGACATGCTCATCGACGGTGAGCTCTCGCTCCGCGGCGTGACCAAGAACGTCACGCTGAAGACCGAGTTCGGTGGCGTGACCACCGACGGCTACGGCCAGGTCAAGCTCGGCGCCGAGGCGACCACGAAGATCGACCGCACCGAGTTCGGCGTGAACTGGAACGCGGCGCTCGAGGCCGGCGGCTTCACGCTCGGCAACGACGTCACCATCAACCTCGACGTGCAGTTCGTCCTCCAGGCGGCCTGACCTCCGGGTCACTGAACCACGGCTGTCGCCCCGCCCGAGCGCGGGGACGACGGCCGCGGACACCGAACGAAGTACCTGCAGTACCCGGCGAACGGCCCGGCTCCTCCCCCACGGAGCCGGGCCGTTCCGCGTTCCCGATGGCCCGGTCCGTGATCGGTGAGCCGGCCGGACGCCCGCCCGTGAACTCGAGCGGGCCATTCCTGTGACAACCGTTGCCCTGCATGCGCCGATCCCGTCCGCTCAGGCACGAGCGGGCCGTTCCCGCAGCCGTCCCCGCCGCCGCGTACCGATTCCGCCCGCCCGAGCACGAGCGGGTGTTTCCGTCGCTGCCGGCTCGACCTCGACGCCGGATCCGCCCGACCGTCGCGATGACCGACCGCCCTCGGCCCGCAGACGACACCGAGCACTGCCGCGCACGCGCACAGAACTAGCGAGCGGGCGTAGCGTGTCGCCTGTTCAGCGCGGGAATCGCCCGTCCGTCGGTCCCGTTGCACCTCGCACCCGCCCCGACCGAAGAGGAGCACCACCATGGCCACCGACTGGATCGCGCTGCAGTCCCTCGCCGCAGCCGAGTTCGGACGCCGCGTCGCTGCAGTGACCGACTGGGAAGCGTCCACTCCCGACTCGGAGTGGACCACGCGCGACCTGGTGACGCACGTCATCGACGAACAGCGATGGATCCCCAAGCTCCTGACGGGGTGCGACTACGCGCAGGCCGAGGCGGACCTCGAACCCATCGGGCAGGACCTCGTCGACGAGTGGGCGAAGTTCGCGGCGGCAGCTTCGAGCGCATGGCAGAACGCGCCCGCTGACACTCCCGTGCACCTCAGCACCGACGTGGTCCGTGCAGACGAGTACCTGACCGAGCAGACCAGCGACATCACCATCCACACGTGGGACCTCGCGCGCGCGACGGGGACCGACGAAGCGTTGCCCGACGAACTCGTCCGCGCTGTGTGGGAGTACTTCGAGCCGCAGATCCAGGACCTCGCGGCGACCGGGCTGTACGCCGCGCCGGTCGAGGTCGACGACGATGCGCCGCTGCAGGTCCGCCTGCTCGCGGTCACAGGTCGCGATGCCAGGGTGAACGCCTGACGCGTCTTTCCGCCCGTTCGACACCGAGGGACGGAATCGGCGGCAGCACGCCAGTGGGCGGAACCAGCGGCAGCGTGAGCGCACGCGAGGAATATCCGCCCGTTCGTCGTTCGGCAGGCCGGACGCCTGACTGCTGACGGCCCGACACGACGACGATGACGATGACAGCACTCATCCAACAGGAACCGCCCGCCGGACACCCGGCGGGCGGAATCGACGAAGGAGCCATCACGAACGCAGCAGACAACGCCCGCTCGACCGCCTCGACCGACGCCCACGGACGCCACGGAGCCGCCGAAGAGACCGCAACCCCCGGAACGACCGGAACCCCCGGAACCGCCGGAACCACCGCCTCGACCGACGCCCCCGACGCCGCCGGGTCCTCGGTGCGCACGACCCGCCTCGGGCGCACGGGCCTCGAGATCAGCCGCATCGTCCTCGGCATGATGTCCTACGGCAAGCCGGACCAGGGTGCCCACCCGTGGAGCGTCGACATCGACGACGCCCGCCCGTTCGTCCGCCGTGCCTACGAGGCCGGCATCACCTCGTTCGACACCGCCAACGTCTACTCGGCCGGCTCGAGCGAGGAGATCACCGGGCAGCTCCTCAAGGAGATCGCCCCGCGGGAGGAGGTCCAGGTCTTCACCAAGGTCTTCAACCGCATGCGCCCCGGTCCGAACGGCGCCGGGCTCTCCCGAGCCGCGATCATGCACGAGATCGACGCCTCGCTGACCCGGCTCGGCACGGACTACGTGGACCTGTACCAGATCCACCGGTTCGACCCGCACACGCCGATCGAGGAGACCATGGAGGCGCTCCACGACGTCGTCAAGGCCGGCAAGGCGCGCTACATCGGCGCGAGCAGCATGTGGGCGTGGCAGTTCGCGCAGATGCAGCACACCGCCGAGCTGCACGGGTGGACGAAGTTCGTCAGCATGCAGGACCAGTACAACCTCCTCGAGCGTGAGGAGGAGCGCGAGATGCACCCGTTCGCGCAGGCGACCGGCGTCGGCGTCATCCCGTGGAGCCCACTGGCCCGCGGCAAGGTGACCCGCCCGTGGGACGCCCAGGGTTCGGGCAGCCGCTCGGACACGGACGAGTTCGGCAAGACGCTGTACCGCCAGGACGAGGACGCGAACCGTGCCGTCGTCGACGCGGTCCAGCAGGTCGCCGAGGCCCGCGGCGCGAGCATGGCGCAGGTCGCCCTGGCGTGGGTGGCCGGCAAGCCCGCCGTCACCGCGCCGATCATCGGCGCGACGAAGGAGCACCACATCGACGACGCGGTGGCGGCGGCCGCGATGGAGCTGACGCCCGATGAGGTGTCGCGACTCGAGTCCGCCTACACCCCGCGGGTGCCGTCCGGTTTCTGACGCGACCCGACGACGGACGGGAGGCGCGGTGCCAGGTGGCACCGCGCCTCCCGTCCGTCAGGTCAGTCAGTCCGGGAACGCCGCACGGACGGCGCACCGCTCAGGCGGTCGCGTCCTGACGCGACTCCTGCTCCAACCGGGCGATCCGGACGAGCGCCGCGCGCTCGGTGCCCGGGGTCGTCCCCAGCACCGCGCCGATGCCGTCGAGCACCACGCCGGCGACCTGCCGCACCGGCAGCTGCACGGGCCCGACCCCGGGCGTCCGCAGCGCGAGCATCGACCGGTGTCGCGGGTCGAGCGACGCGACCGCTCCGTCGAACAACGCCCGGTAGCCCGGTCGGAGGAGCCTGGCGAGCGGGGGGTCCTTGATGAACCGGACCACGTCGTGCGTCCGGGCGTCGGCCTTGAGCTCGCCGCGGTCGAGGTACCCGTTCATCTGTGCTCGGAGTTCGGCGTCCGACTCCGGAGCGTCCTCCACCCCCATCAGTCGCCCGGCGACCGCCCACTCGCGCACGTAGGCGTCGGCACCACCCGGGATGGGCTTGCCCCACACCTGGGCGCTCCGCAGGAAGGCATCGGTGAAGGCGAGGTGCACCCACCGCGCCAGGTCGGGGTCGTTCGCGGCGTACGGCTTCGTCACGCCGTGGCCGTCCACGTACTCGCCGACCACCCGCTCGTGGAGCTTCCGCACCCACTGGCTGGCGTGCGTGGCCTGCTGCGTGTCGCCGTGCGAGACCGTGTAGATCCACCGGATGGTGCCGGCGAGGCGGCCGAACGGGTCCTCGCGGTAGCGCGAGTGGTCGGCCACCCCGGCGAGGGCCCCCGGGTGCAGCGCCTGCACGAGCAGCGCCCGGACCCCCGCGAGCACGGTGTGGTTGCCGCCGTGCACGGCCCAGGTCGCGGAGCCCGGGCCGAAGAAGCCCGCGTCGGAGCCCTGTTCGAGCTCGTCGATCCAGGCGGGACGCTCGGTCGCGCCGTTGGTGAAGGTGTCGTTGAGGCGGGAGCGGAACGCGTCGGACACGGAAGCCATGCACCCATCGTCCGTCGTGCCCCTGACAACGAGCACGGCTCCGCCGGTAGGTTGGCCGGGTGAGCATCGACACGCCTCGTCCCTGGCTTGCCTCGTACGCCCCGGGGGTCCCGCACGACATCGACGAGCCCACGGGCTCGCTCTCCGACATCGTGGAGCAGTCCGCGGACCGCTTCCCGGGGAAGGTGGCGCTCGAGTTCTTCGGCAGGACGACGTCGTACGCCGACCTGCAGGAGCAGATCCTGCGGGCCGCGAACGGCCTGCGGAAGCTCGGCGTCGGCGCCGGCGACCGGGTGGCGATCGTGCTGCCGAACTGCCCGCAGCACGTGGTGGCGTTCTACGCGGTGCTCCGGCTCGGGGCGATCGTCGTCGAGCACAACCCGCTCTACACGGCGCGCGAGCTCCGGCACCAGTTCGAGGACCACGGCGCGAAGGTCGCGATCGCGTGGGACAAGTCCGTCTCCACGCTCCAGGACTTCCCCGCGGACCTGCGCCTCGACGCGATCGTCTCCGTCGACCTGACGCGCGCGATGCCCCGTGCGACCCGCATCGCCCTGTCGCTGCCGGTGGCCAAGGCCCGCGAGTCGCGCGCGAAGCTCACCACGAGCGTGCGTGGCACGACGAAGTGGGACGACCTCGTCTCGACGCGCAAGCTGTCGAAGCGTCACCCGCGCCCGGCCACCACCGACGTCGCGCTCATCCAGTACACGTCCGGCACCACCGGGGTGCCGAAGGGTGCGGTGCTGAGCCACCGGAACCTGCTCGCCAACGCCGCGCAGGCACGGGCGTGGGTCCCGACGATCCGCCGGGGCGACAACACGGTGTACGCGGTGCTGCCGATGTTCCACGCCTACGGCCTGACGCTGTGCCTGACCTTCGCGATGAGCATGGCCTCGCGGCTGGTGCTCTTCCCGGCGTTCGACCCGGCACTCGTCCTCAAGGCGATGAAGAAGCACCCGCCGACGTTCCTGCCGGCCGTGCCGCCGATCTACACCCGACTGCAGCACGCGGCGGACTCGGCGAAGGTGTCGCTGCAGGGCATCGAGATCGGCATCTCGGGCGCCATGCCGTTGTCGCAGAGCGTCGTCGAGCCGTGGGAGGCCCGGACGGGCGGCTACCTCGTCGAGGGCTACGGCCTGTCCGAGTGCTCCCCCGTCCTCATGGCGAACCCGGTCTCCCCGGAGCGTCGCCTCGGCGCGATCGGACTGCCGCTGTCGTCCACCGAGGCCCGCGTGGTCGACCCGGACGACCAGACGAAGGTGCTCGGCACGGGCGAGGCCGGCGAGCTGCAGGTCAGGGGCCCGCAGGTGTTCCGCGGCTACTGGGGCAAGGCCGAGGCCACCGACGAGGTCTTCACGCCCGACGGCTGGTTCCGCACCGGTGACGTCGTGTCGATCGACGCGGACGGCTTCGTCAGCATCGTCGACCGGCTCAAGGAGCTCATCATCACCGGCGGCTTCAACGTCTCGCCGTCCGAGGTCGAGGACGCCCTGCTCAAGCACCCCAGCGTGCGCGAGGTCGCCGTCGTCGGCATCACGCAGGGCGGCAACGAGCAGGTCGTCGCGGCGGTCGTGCCGAAGGACCGGGCGTCGTTCGACGCCGAGGCGCTCCGTGCGTGGTCGCGCGAGCAGCTCGCGGCCTACAAGGTGCCGCGGCGCATCGTCGTGGTGGAGGACCTGCCGCGCTCGATGATCGGCAAGGTGCTCCGCCGCAAGGTGCGGGACCAGATCACCGCGAAGTAGGCGGGCCGCTCCGTCGCGGGACCGCGAGCAGCGCGAGGCCGGCGACGACGAGCGCGATCCCGAGCCACCCGGCACCGCCGAGGTGTTCGCCGACCACGAGCACGGCGAGCACCGCGGCGACCACGGGCTCGAACAGCGACAGCAGTGTCGCGACCGAGGCGCTGACCCGCCGCAGCCCGACCGCGTACAGCGAGTGTCCGAGCACCGTCGGCACGAGCGCGAGGTACACGAACACGGGCCAGTTCGTCCCGACGACGAGCGCGTCACGTCCCGCGACCGCCGCGAGCACGACGAGCGGGACGGCAGCCAGCCCGAACACGGCGCCGACCACCCCGCGCCCGCCGGCACCGGCCGCACTGCCCGACACGGCGGTCGGCAGTGCCGGCGGCACCGGGGCCGGCCGGGTCGCCGCGTGCATCCCCCGCGCGACCGCCCACGAGTAGGTGGCGTACGTCAGTCCGGCGAGCAGTGCGCTGCCGAGCCCGAGCAGCAGGGACCCGTCGCCCGGCGCCGCCGACCTGGCGAGCGTCACGACGACCATGCCGACCACGCTCACCAGGGTGGCGACGACCCAGCGACCGGTGACGCGCCTCCCGTCCGCCGCCCACTCCACGATGCCCGCGAAGAGCGGCGACGACCCGATGGCCACCGTCGTGCCGAGCGCGACCCCCGCGTCCGCGAGCGCTGCGTAGAACGCGACCGCGTACACGACGAGCGAGACCGCGCCGAGCAGCACCCAGCTCCGTGCACCGGGTCGGACGACCGCGCGCAGCGCGGAGCGACCCGTCGTCGCGGCGAGGACGAGCCCGCCGAGACCGAACGTGACCGCACCGAAGACGAACGCGGGAACGCCGGGCGCGAAGTGGGTCGCGGTCCCCGTCGTCCCCCACACGGCGGCGGCGACGAGGACCGCCACGGGGCCGCCCACCGGACGGGAGGCACGACCCACCGCCGCCGGGTCGGTCACGACACGTGGACCGTCGGCCGCCGCCGGGTCGGTCACGACACGTGGACGGTCGGCCGCCGGTGCACGTCCGGCTCCGCCTCGCGCAGGACCTCGCGCGTCACCGGGGCGACGTCGCCGACCCCGGTGAACACGAAGCGCAGGGCGTTCTGGATCGGACTGCCCTCGTTCCACTCGAAGTAGATGCTCGGCACGACGCCGGCGATGTCCCGCACGGCGAGCAGCGTCGACGCGATGGTGTTCGGCACGTTGCCGGACCGGACGCGCAGGACACGGTGGCCCTGCACGACGTGTCCCTCGACGACCAGGTCCTCCTCGAAGTCGGACGAGTCGGCTGGCAGCACCTCGAGGAACATCGTCGGCACGCGCGCGGGGATGCCCGAGTCGCGGCGTTCCTCGCGCCCCTTCGACCGGTAGGCCTCGGCGGTCCCGGCGCCTGGCTCGTTGGCGATGATGCAGACGGAGCTGAACTGGTCGGCGTCGGCCTCGATGAACTGCCGGGCGGTCGCGTCCAGCTCGATCGACGACGCCCGGAGCTCGAACGACCGCCGCACACGGGACACCAGCGACACGACGACGATGGCGATGATGAAGACCGCGGCGATGCGGACACCGTCCGGACGTTCGATGACGTTCGCGACCGTGGTGTAGACGAACACCACCGCGATGACCCCGAAGCCGATCGTCCGCTTCTTCTGCTGCCGCCGCCGAGCCGACAGCGTCACCGCGACGGCCGCGCTGGTGATGAGCACGAGGACACCCGTGGCGTAGGCGCCGCCCTGCGCGTCGACGTTCGCCTCGAAGATGATCGTGATCGCGAAGGCGATGAGCGTGAAGATGATCACGAGCGGCCGGGTCGCACGCGCCCACTGCGGCGCCATGCCGTAGCGGGGCAGGAAGCGCGGCACGAGGTTGAGCAGACCGGCCATCGCGCTCGCGCCCGCGAACCACAGGATCGCCACCGTCGACACGTCGTAGACCGACCCGAAGACGTTGCCGAGGTACTCGTGCGCCAGGAACGCCAGGGCGCGACCGTTCGCGCCGCCGCCCGGCTGGAACTCCTGCTGCGGGATGAGGAAGGTCGTGGCGATCGAGGACGTGATGAGGAACGTGCTCATGATGATCGCGGCGGTCGTCAGCAGGCGCTTCGTGCCGCGGATCCGTCCCTCGGGGCGGCCGTCCGGGTCGTCACCGGCCCCGCCGCGCACCTGCGGCATCACCGCCACGCCCGTCTCGAAGCCGGAGAGGCCGAGCGCCAGCTTCGGGAACACGACCAGCGCGATCCCGATCATCACGAGCGGGTTGCTGTGCTGCGCGGTGAGGTTCGACCACCAGTCGCTCGCGACGACGGGACGCTCGAACACGTGCCACAGCGCCACGACGACGACGACCGCGTTGAGCAGGAGGAACACCGCGACGAGCCCGACGGCGATGCCGATGGCCTCCTTGAACCCGCGGAGGAACACGACGCCGAGCAGGAGCAGCAGCACGAGCGTGATCGGCACCGGGATCTCGGTGAACCAGTGCGGCGTGAAGGGGTTCTCGGCGATGTGCGCGGTGGCGTCGGCGGCCGAGAGCGTCATCGTGATCATGAAGTCGGTCACGGCGAACCCGAGCAGCACGAGCACGAAGAGCTTCCCGGCCCACCACGGCAGCAGCTTCTCGAGCATCATGATCGAGCCGGCACCCTTGAAGCTGTCCGACGCGACCCGTCGGTACACGGGCAGGGCGCCGAACAGGGTCACGAGCACGAGCACGATCGTCGCGATGGGCGACAGCAGCCCGGCGGCGAGCGCCGCGATGGCGGGCTGGTATCCGAGCGTCGAGAAGTAGTCGACCCCGGTCAGGCACATGACCCGCCACCACGAGTGGGTCTTCTCGACCTCGACCTGGTGAGGGCCCTGGTGCGAGGCACCCTGGTCGGCTCCGTGCAGCATCCAGCGGCGCAGCCGCACGCTGCGGTCGGAGGGTCGCCCGGTGGCGCCGCCCTGGGCGGCACGCTCGGCTTCGGTCGCGGTCACGAGAGTCGATGGTAAGCGGTCCCGACGACCCTCGGGCACCCCACGACCGGGTCTGTGGACGGCGCCTCAGCCCGCGCTGATCCTGGTGTACTTCCGCACCGACAGCGGCACGAACACCACGAGCAGCACCACGATCCCGATCAGCACCGTCACGACCGGGTGCTGCATCGTCCAGACGTCGGGGACGGGAGCCGTGCCGACGTTGCCGAACAGCTCCCGTGCGGCCTGCACGAGCGACGACACGGGGTTCCACTCGGCGAACACCCGCAGCACGAGCGGCATCGTCTCGCTCGGCACGAAGGCGTTCGAGATGAACGTCAGCGGGAACAGCACCATGAAGGACGCGTTGTTGATGACCTCCGGCGTCCGGACGCTCATTCCGAGCAGCGCCATCACCCAGCTGAACGCGTAGCTGAAGAGCAGGAGCAGCCCGACCCCGGCGAGGAACTCGTGCGGTGCGGACCCGACCCGCCACCCGACCGCCAGCCCGGTCAGCATCATGATCACCATCGAGATCGCGTTGAGCACCAGGTCCGAGTTCGTGCGCCCGACGAGCACCGCCGACGCCGACATCGGCAGGGTCCGGAAGCGGTCGATCAGGCCCTCCTTGAGGTCCTGCGCCATCGCCGACCCCGAGAAGGTCGCCCCGAACACGACGGTCTGCGCGAAGATCCCCGCCATCAGGAACTGCGTGTAGTCGGTCCCCCGCACCTGGATCGCCCCGCCGTAGACCTGGCTGAAGAGCAGCACGAACATGATCGGCTGCAGCACCGCGAAGACGAGCATGTCCGGGGACCGCTTGATCTTCGTCAGGTTCCGTCGCGTGACGGTCCAGCCGTCCTCGAACCAGATCGCGACGGGCGAGGTCACGACCACCGGCAGCTGCTGCCGCGACGCGCCGACGGCGGTCACCGGACACGCTCCGGGGTGCTGTCGTTCGTCTCCCCCGTGGCTCCCACCGTGTCGCGTCGCCCCGGCCGGGAGGAACGTCCCGCGCCCGCCCCGCCGCCACCGTCCGGCGCGTCCTCCTCGTCCGCCGTGGCGGCGTGTCCCGTGAGGCGCAGGAAGACGTCGTCCAGCGTCGGGCGTCGCATGCCGGCGTCGTGCAGCCGGATGCCCGCCTCGCCCAGGTCCGCGAGGACCCGCTGGAGCGCCTGCGGTCCGGCCTCGACCGCGATGCCGGAGGTGCGCCCGTCGGCCGACGTCTCCACGTCCCCGACGCCGTGGCGGCGCAGGGCGGTGACCACGGCCTCCCGGTCGTCCTCGTCCACCAGGGTGACCACCACACGGTGTCCACCGACCTGCGCCTTGAGCTGGTCGGCGGTGCCCTCGGCGATCACCCGTCCGTCGTCGATCACGGCGATGTCGTCGGCGAGCTGGTCGGCCTCCTCGAGGTACTGCGTCGTGAGCAGCACGGTGGCGCCGTCGCCGACCAGGCCCTCGATGATCGCCCAGAGGGCCAGGCGACTCCGGGGGTCCAGTCCGGTGGTCGGCTCGTCGAGGAACAGCACGCGCGGGTTCGTGACGAGCGCACCGGCGAGGTCGATGCGCCGACGCATGCCGCCGGAGAAGCCCTTCACGGGTCGGTCTCCGGCCTCGGACAGGTCGAACACCTCGATGAGTTCGCGCGCCCGCTGCCGCGCTGCCCGTCGACCGAGGTGGTACAGCCGGCCGATCATCTCGAGGTTCTCGGCCCCGGTGAGGTTCTCGTCGACCGCGGCGTACTGCCCCGAGACACCGATGGACCGCCGGGTGGCCTGCGGATCGGCGACCACGTCGACGCCGTCGATCGTCGCCCGGCCGGAATCCGGGGTGACGAGCGTCGTGAGGACCTTCACGGTGGTGGTCTTGCCCGCGCCGTTCGGACCGAGCAGCGCCGTGACGGTGCCCTCCGGGACGGACAGGTCGAGCCCGGCCAGCGCGTGCACCGGACCCGAGCGCGATCGGTAGGTCTTGGTCAGCCCGGAGGCTTCGATGATGGCCATGTCGCTCCCTCGTCGGCCACGTCGGTGTGGTGTGGGGTCGGAGGGAGCGACGACGTCACTCAGACGTCGAAGTCACCACCGAAGTCGCCGAAGCCGCCGCCGCCGAAGTCTCCGCCGCCGTCGTCCCAGCCCGCGTTCTCGTACCCGCCGCCGTCGGACGCGCCCGCATCGGACGCCCCGCCGTCACCGGAGTCGGCACCAGTGTCCTCCGAACCGCCGTCGCCCGCAGCATCGGTACCGCCGTCGAACGATCCGGCGTCGGGCAGGAAGGCGCTCATGATCGCCGAGCCGATGACGTACCCGGCGACCGTGCCGAGGATCGAGGCGCCGATCATCCGGCCGAACGACGGACCACCGCGCTGGCCCATCGCTCCCGCGCCGCCGTTCATGCCGCCGAGCGAGCGCTCCATGAAGCCGGGCTGCCGGATCTCCGAGCGGGTCGCCGCCTGGGCGAGGGACCGCGGGTCGTCCCCGCGGGGGGCCTCGCCGTCCGGGGCGCTGCGGGTGAACTCGTCGTAGACCATCCGACGCTGCTCGGGCGTCAGGGTCGCGAAGGCCTCGGCGTGGACCTCCTCGATGCGCTCCGGCGGCGCCGTGCGGAGCAGGTAGCGGTAGCGCTCGACGGCGCGCTCGTCGTCGGTGGACGCCGCACCCTGCGGTCCGCCCGGCTGCTGTCCGCCGTACTGCTGTCCGCCGTACTGCTGTCCGCTGGGCTGAGCGGGACCGCCCCACTGCGGGGTCCCGTACTGCTGGCCGCCGTACTGCTGGCCCTGCTGGGTCCCGTACTGCGGGGTTCCGTACTGCTGGTCGCCGTCCTGCTGTCCCTGCTGGACGGGCGGCACCTGGTACGACTGCTGTCCGTACCGGTAGCCCTGCTGCTGCTGCTGCGGCTGCTGCTGCGGCTGGCCCCACCCGCCCTGCTGGTCGCGGTCGCGCTCGGGACGGCCGAGCAGTCGGTCGAGGAATCCCATGTCGTTGCTCCTTCGGTGCGGTCCGCCCCGGTCGGGAGGGTCCGTCGGTGCCACCCTAGGGAGCGCCGGCGACCGCTGACTGTGCGACCGCACAGAACTGGCCGAGAGCGGTGTCAGCGCGCGCCGAGCGCCGTCGACCCGGCCGTGGAGCGCGCGTCGGCGGCACCCGGGCGGGCGACGAGGACGGGGCTCCCGCCACGGCCACGAGCGCCGGCGACTGCTCAGGCGCGCCCGCGACCCCGCCGCCCGGTGCGGAGGACGAGCCCGACGAGCAGCCGCCACCCCAGCAGGAAGACCGCGAGCGAGATCGTCGCGACGATGACGAACGACAGGGGCAGCGGATCCCCCGCGACGTCGCCCTGCCCGGTCAGCACGCGGAGCAGCATCCCGATCGCGACCGTCGCCACCCACACCACCACACCGGTCGGCCACACCCTGAGCGGACGCCGCCAACCGCGCACGACCAGGTACCCGACGAGCCAGCCGGCCAGGAACGGGTACGCCGTCGTCCACAGTCCGGTGAGCGACGAGGCCTCGGCGTGGGAGGACCGCCCGATGAGCGCGAAGGCGACGATGAGGACGATGTCGACGACGGCTGCGAGCCAGCCCCAGGTGCGAGTCACCCGACCATTCTCGCGCGGTCGGAGCGCTGCTCGTGACCCCCGCCCGGTCGTCGCACCCACCCCGTCGTGACCCTGCGCCGTCGTTGCCCTGCCCGTCGTGACCCAGTCCTGCCGGGGCCCGCGCTCAGAACAGCCCGGGGCGACCGTTCTCCTCCGGCAGGTCGAACCCGCGGAACATGTCGGACACGAGCGCCGCGATCTGCGGTTCGACCAGGCGTTCGACGGCCTCGGCGATCCGCGGACGGTGCTCGACGAGGGCCAGGCACACGGCCGTCCCCGTGGCGCGCGCACACTCGTCGGACAGGGCGATCTCGTGCCGCAGTGCGGCCTTCGCCTCGTCGGACAGCGGTTCGCGCGGCGTCTGTTCCCCCGCCCCCGTGCCGGTCATCTCGTCGAGGGTGAACAGGAACGGCTCCCCGGGCGACGGCTCCGGGTCCACGTCGAGTCCCTGGAACTCCGGCGACAGGCCCTCGGTCGGCTGGTAGCCCGCGTGCCGCTTCCGCGCGGCGGCCCGTTCGAGCTCACGGTGCAGCAGCGGGAGGTTCTTCGCGGTGTACTCGTCGACGGCGTCCTCGACGATGGTCGAGATCCGACCGATCAACGCGTGCTGGACGGCGTGCGGCACGTCCGGGCCGAAGCCCGCTGCCGAGGCGATCGGAGAACCGGTGCACTTCCGGCAGATCCGCGTCCGCGGGCGGGCGGTCCCGATCTGCCAGCGCGGCAGCCAGCGCAACCACACGTCGACCGCGCTCCGCACGCGACCGTCGATGCCGTCCATCCCTCAACAGTAGGCCGCGCGGCGCGGTTGCCCCCGGAGCGCGCCCGAGCGGGCGGAAACGCGCCGCGCTCGCCGAGCGGCCCGCACGTTCCGCCCCCTCGTCGGCCCGGCGCGGTGCGGCGAGCGGCCAGGTGTGCCGCGAGCGGGCGGAAACGCCTGCCGGACCGGTCGCGCAGGTGCGAGTTCCGCCCGCTCGGGTGAGCGTCCGGCACCACCCGGCGAGCGGGCGGAACGGCCGAGCAGCCCTGCGCGGACCTGCGCGTTCCGCCCTCTCGCGCTCGGTACCGGACGCGCGAGCGGACACGTCGCGCGAGCGGGCGGGACCGGCGACCGGACCGGGCGCGGGAGTACGCGTTCCGCCCGCTCGCGATGGCCGCCGGACGCGGGGGCCGGCGAACGGGCGGAACCGGCGACCGGACCGGGCGCGGGAGTACGCGATCCGCCCGCTCGCGATGGTCGCCGGACGCGGGGGCCGGCGAGCGGGAAGGAACCGGCGACCGGACCGGGCGCGGGAGTACGCGATCCGCCCGCTCGCGATGGCCGCCGGACGCGGGCGCCGGCGAGCGGGAAGGAACGGCAGCAGGGGTGGTCCGCCCCCGCCGGTTCCGCCCGCTCGGCGAACGGGACGGACGGGAGGCGCGGGTCGGCCCCGCCTCGGTCGATCCGGCCCCGGGTGGTGCCGTGCTCAGGCCCGCGGCTCGGTCACGAAGTCGATGAGCTCCTCGACGCGCCCGAGCAGCTGTGGCTCCAGGTCGTTGAAGGTCCGGACCTGCCCGAGGATCCGCTGCCATGCACGGGCGACGTCGGCCTGCTCCGCCGCGGGCCACCCGAGGTGCTGCAGGATGCCCTTCTTCCACTCGATCGAGCGCGGGATCGTCGGCCACGCCTCGAGCCCGAGGCGCGCCGGCTTCACCGACTGCCAGACGTCGACGAACGGGTGCCCGACGACGAGGACGTGCGCGCCCCACTTCCCGCGCATCACGGCGTCGGCGAACCGGGACTCCTTCGACCCCGGGACGAGGTGGTCGACGAGCACCCCGACGCGACGCTCTCGGGTGGGCCGGAACTCGTCGAGCACGTCGGCCAGGTTGTCGACGCCCTCCAGGTACTCGACGACGACGCCCTCGACACGGAGGTCGGCGCCCCAGACCTTCTCCACGAGCTCGGCGTCGTGCCTGCCCTCGACCATGATCCGCGAGGGCAGCGCCACTCGTGCCCGCTGCTGCTCGACGGCGAACGAACCCGACGCGGTCCGGAGGCGACCACCGTCGGTCGTGTGCCGCACGGCGGCCGCGGTCCCGGGCCTCCCGTCCGCACCGGCGGCGCGAGCCGGGGGTGCAGCCGCGGCGGAACGACCGACCGGCGCCTGCGGACGACCGAGGGTGACGAGTTCGCCCTCGAGCAGGAACTGCCCGGTGAAGGGGAAGGCGCGGGTGCGACCCTTCCAGTCCTCCAGGGCGACGTTGCCCGCCTCGAGCCCGACGACGGCGCCCGCCCACCCGGAGTCGGGGTCCTCGAGCACCATGTCGCGTTCGAGCGGCACCTGCCGCACCTTCTTGACGCCCTTCGAGCGCCAGTCGCCCGAGAGCACGTCACTGCCGTACCGGTCGTCGTCCACCCGGGAAGCGTAGTGTCGACGGGTCCCGCAACGGCGCCGGCACCCTGGCGCGTCACGGTACGCGCCGCGTCCACCCCCGATCGGAAGGCCACACCGTGCGCGCAACCGTCATCCACGCCCCTCGCGACATCCGCGTCGAGGAGCGCGACACCCCCGTCCTCATCGAGCCCACCGACGCCGTCGTCAAGGTGACCGCGTCCTGCGTCTGCGGATCGGACCTCTGGCCGTACCGCGGCGTCCGCGGGACCGAGCAGGCCCACACCATCGGACACGAGTTCGTGGGCGTCGTCGAGTCCGTCGGCGCCGACGTCACGGGCCTGTCCGCCGGCGACTTCGTCATCGCGCCGTTCACGACGAACGACGGCACCTGCCAGGCGTGCACGCACGGCATGACGAGCGGCTGCGAGCACAGCTCGATCTTCGGCGGCACGACCGACGCGTACGGCCACCCCATCGGCGGCGCCCAGTCGGAGTACGTCCGGGTGCCCGACGCCGCGGCGACGCTCGTGAAGGTCCCGGGCCCGGTGGACGACGACCTCGTGCCGTCGCTCCTCACGCTCTCCGACGTCTTCTCGACGGGACACCACGCCGCCGTGTCGGCCGAGGTCGGCCCGGGGAAGACCGTCGTGGTCGTCGGCGACGGCGCGGTCGGCCTGTCCGCGGTGCTCGCCGCCGCGCGCCTGGGCGCCGAGCGCATCATCGCGATGAGCCGGCACGCGGACCGCCAGGCACTGGCGCGGGAGTTCGGGGCGACCGACGTCGTCGAGACCCGCGGCGAGGAGGGCATCGCCGCCGTGCGCGAACTGCTCGGCGGGGAGCTCGCCGACTGCGCCCTCGAGGCCGTCGGTACGGCGGAGAGCATGGACCAGGCGCTGCGGGTCGTCCGCCCCGGCGGCAACGTCGGCTACGTCGGGGTCCCCGCGGGTGCACCCGAGCTGCCGATGCCCTTCCTGTTCGCGAAGAACATCACCGTGGGTGGCGGGATGGCCCCCGCCCGCGCGTACATCGAGGAGCTGCTGCCCGACGTGCTCTCGCGGACGATCGAGCCGGGCCGGGTGTTCGACCTCGAGCTGCCCCTCGACCAGGCCGCCGAGGCGTACGCGGCGATGGACGAGCGGCGCGCGATCAAGGTGCTGCTGCGTCCGTAGCACCGGCCGCGTCGCAGGTCCGGTCCCGCCGCTCGGTGCTCAGTCGCCGGGCGGCGGGACCGTGATCTGCTGGACGTCCGGCGCGAACTCCCGGAGGCACGCCGATGCCACCTCCGTGAACTCCGGCTCGTCCTCACGGTCGAACCGGCCGCTGCCGTGCTGTCCGGGGAAGTCCGGGTAGCCGCGCTCGCGGATGCAGGCGTCCGCGGCCTCGTACTGGCGATCCCACTCCCGCAGCTGCGCCTCGTCCGCACGCGGGATCCCCACTGCCGTCGAGCAGGCTCCCGCTGCCTCCGAGAACGCCGCTTCGTCGGCTCCCGAGGGTACCTTCGACAGACCGGACTCGGCCTGACGGTCGGTGACGTCCTCGACGTCGTAGCCCTTCCCGCGCATGCAGGCGGACCACCGTTCACCGGCCCCGGCGGTCGCGCGATCGTCCGGCGGAGGGGCAGTGCCCGCACACGCGGTCAGTGCGGCCGACGCCGCGATGATCGAGGTCAGCAGGACGGCGTCGCGCGCAGCGCGGCGGAACAGCGAGGGAGTCACGGGTCGAGCGTCCCGCAGCGGCTGTTTCGCGAGCGTTACGCGTCGCGGACCGCGAGCACACGGTGCGGCGCCGCCCGCTCGGCCCTCCACCCCGCGGGGAGCGCCTCCTGCAGCTCCGGCACGGTGAACGACCGGCGGATGGAGCGGAGCCCGTCCACCCGGACGAACGTCCCGGCGGACACGAGCGGGGATGCCAGCGCGTACGCGCGGTAGGCCTGCCGCGACCGACGGATGTCCGAGTGGAGGCTCCGACCGGTGGCCAGCTGCTCGGAGTCCGACAGGAAGGCCGCTCGGGCGTCGTCGTCCAGGTGGTGCAGCACGTGGTTCGACACGACGACGTCGAACCGCTCCCCCGCGGCGACGAGGTCCGTGCTCGACGCCTGCCGGAAGGTCACCCCGCGCGCTGTCGATCGTCGGGCTGCAGCGATGGCGCGGTCGTCCGGGTCGACCCCGACGACCTCGAGCGAGAGCCCGTCACTGCCCGCCCACCGCACGAGCGAGCGTGCCAGGTCGCCGCCACCGCAGCCGAGGTCGAGCACCCGCGCACGACCGCTCGGTGGCAGCGCGGGGACGACGTGCGTCCGCCAGACCGCCCGCCACCCGCTGACCAGCGCGTTCACCACGGCGAACCGCCGGAACGTCCGGTCGAGCACCCGCGGGTCGCACCCGGGGTCGTCCATCAGCTCCTGCAGGACCGTGTCCCGCTGTCGGAGGTCGACCGCTCGGGCGCCGGGCTCACGTCCGCCGTCCGTGCCGCGCACGGTCCGTGGCCGGTCCGTCACGCCTCGACCGCCGTGAGCCTCGCGCTCTCCACCGTCAGCCCGGGACCGAACGCGACGGCCGCGACCGGCGATCCGGGCGCGAGGCCCTGCTCGACGGCGTCGCGGAGCACGAAGAGCACCGTCGCGCTCGACATGTTGCCGTGGTCGCGGAGCACGGCGCGGCTCGACGCGACCGCGCCGTCGGGCAGCTCGAGGGCGTCCTGCGCCCGGTCCAGGATCGCCCGTCCACCGGGGTGCACCGCCCACACCGGCACGTCGGCGAAGGTCTCGCCCTCGCCGAGCAGCGCGGTGACGGCAGCCGGCACGTGCACACCGACGAGCTTCGGGACGGCGGTGGAGAGCACCATCTCGAAGCCCTCGTCACCGATGTTCCACGCCATCTCGGACGCACCCTCGGGCACCGTCGCCGTCGCGAACCGCTCGATGCGCAGGCCCGGCCCGCCCGCCGCGACGACCGCTGCCGCCGCGCCGTCGCCGAAGACGCTGTTCGCGACGATCTGGTCCGGGTCGTCCGACGCGCGGACGTGCAGGGTGCAGAGTTCCGCGCAGACGACGAGCACGACCGCGTCGGGGTCCGCCTCGGCGAAGGCCGCCGCGATCCGCAGCGCCGGGAAGGCGGCGCAGCACCCCATGAAGCCGATGTGGTGTCGGAACACCCCGGCGGGCAGTCCGAGCTGGTCGACGACGTCGATGTCCGGTCCGGGCTGCGTGAACCCCGTGCACGAGACGGTCACCAGGTGGGTGACGTGGTCCGGTGCCACCCCGGCGCGCTCGACGGCGTCACGGGCGGCCGCGACGAAGAGCGCCGGAGCGAGGTCCCGGTAGCGGTCGTTGCGTGTGCCGGTGGACGGTGAGACGAGCGTTCCGGAGTCCTGTCGGAAGAGGCCGCCGGGCCGCGAGGCGTCGAGCTCCTCGATCACCGTGTGCCGGTGCTCCACGGCGGATGCGTCGAACGCCGCGGGCACGATCCGTGCGCCGAGGCGGCCGAGGCCGGGCTGCCCGGCGAACAGGTCACGCACCGAACCCTGGTCGAGGGTGGTGTCGGGGACGGCGGTCCCGATGGCGCGGATCGTTGCGGTCACGACCCATCCTGTCACCGGGTCGCTGACACGTCCCCAGGTTGGTCCGGTCCGGTCGGTGCCGCGACGGACGGGAGGCACGGTGCCAGCCGGCCCCGTGCCTCCCGTCCGTCGCGGCCGGACGCTACGACTGCTGCGCGCGCTCCAGGACCAGCTCGCGGACGCGGGCCGCGTCGGCCTGTCCCTGCATCGCCTTCATGACCGCGCCGATGATCGCGCCGGCTGCCTGGACCTTGCCGTCCTGGATCTTGGCGAGGACGTCCGGCTGGGCGGCGAGCGCCTGGTCGACCGCTGCGGTGAGGGCCGAGTCGTCGGAGACGACCTTGAGCCCACGGGCCTCGACGACCTGCGCCGGCGACCCCTCGCCCGCGATGACCCCCTCGAGCACCTGGCGCGCCAGACGGTCGGTCAGGTCACCGGACTCGACGAGCGCGATCGTCTCGGCGACGTGCTGCGGCGACACGAGGTCACCCGCTGCGGCGTCCTGCGCGTTCGCGACGCGGCTGATCTCGCCCGTCCACCACTTGCGCGCGGCCTGCGGGGAGGCACCGGCGGCGACCGTCGCCTCGACCTCGTCGAGCAGCCCGCCGTTGACGACGTCCTGGAACTCGAGGTCGCTGAAGCCCCAGTCCCCCTTGAGACGGCGGCGACGTGCGACGGGCGCCTCGGGCAGGGATGCCCGGAGTTCCTCGATGACCGCGGGGTCCGGCACGACCGGCAGCAGGTCGGGCTCCGGGAAGTAGCGGTAGTCGTCGGCGTCCGACTTCGGGCGGCCGGCCGAGGTGCGCCCGGTGTCCTCGTGCCAGTGCCGCGTCTCCTGCGTGATCGTGCCACCCGCGGCGAGGATCGCGGCCTGGCGCTGGATCTCGTAGCGGATGGCGCGCTCGACGGCGCGGAACGAGTTGACGTTCTTCGTCTCGGTGCGGGTACCCAGCTTCTCCTGACCCCAGGGGCGCAGCGAGATGTTCGCGTCGCAGCGCAGGTTGCCGCGCTCCATGCGGGCCTCGGAGACGCCGAGCGCGCGGACCAGGTCACGGATGACCTGGACGTACGCGGCGCCGAGCTCGGGAGCACGGTCCTTCGCGCCGAAGATCGGCTTGGTGACGATCTCGACGAGCGGGACGCCGGCGCGGTTGTAGTCGACGAGCGAGTACTCGGCGCCCTGGATGCGACCGGTGGCACCACCGATGTGCGTCAGCTTGCCCGCGTCCTCCTCCATGTGGGCGCGCTCGATCGGCACCTGGAAGATGGTGCCGTCGGCGAGCTCGACCTCGACCTCACCCTCGAACGCGATCGGCTCGTCGTACTGCGAGATCTGGTAGTTCTTCGGGTTGTCCGGGTAGTAGTAGTTCTTCCGGGCGAACCGCGAGGACTCCGCGATCGAGCAGCCGAGCGCGAGCCCGAGCTGGATCGAGTAGCGCACGGCCTGCTCGTTGACGACCGGCAGCGACCCGGGCAGCCCGAGGTCGACCGGGGTCACGTTCGTGTTGGGCTCGCCACCGAAGAAGTTCGGGGCGTCCGAGAACATCTTGGTCTTCGTCGCGAGTTCGACGTGGACCTCGAAGCCGAGCACCGGCTCGAAGCGCTCGAGCGCCTCGTCGAAGTCCATCAGCGCGTCCTTCTGCGCCATCAGATCACACCTTCCTGCGCAGCGGACTGCTGAGACTGGTCGAGGTCCGGGATGCTGTCGATGAGCGGGCGGCCCCACTGCTGCTCGAGCAGGCGCTCGAGCGCGGCGCCGTACCGGTAGAGGCGGGCGTCCTCGCGCTGCGGCGCCATGAGCTGCACACCGGTCGGCAGCGAGTCCTCGGGCGCGAGGCCGTTCGGGATGCTCATGCCGGGCACGCCGGCGAGGTTCGCCGGGATCGTCGTGAGGTCGTTGAGGTACATCGACAGCGGGTCGTCGAGGCGCTCCCCCAGCGGGAAGGCGGTCGTCGGCGCCGACGGGCTGATGAGCAGGTCGACCTGGTCGAACGCCGCCGCGAAGTCGCGCTGCACCAGGGTGCGGACCTTCTGCGCGGACCCGTAGTAGGCGTCGTAGTAGCCGGCGCTCAGCGCGTAGGTGCCGAGGATGATGCGGCGCTTGACCTCGGGGCCGAAGCCCGCTTCACGCGTCGCGGCCATGACGTCCTCGACGGTCGCACCGTTCTCGGGCGTGACGCGCAGGCCGAAGCGCACCGAGTCGAACTTCGCGAGGTTCGACGACGCCTCGGCCGGCAGGATCAGGTAGTACGCGCTGATCGCGTACGCGAACGACGGCGCGTCGATCTCGACGACCTCGGCGCCCGCCTGCTCGAGGATCGCGACCGTCTCCTGGAAGCGCTGCGTGACGCCGGCCTGGAAGCCCTCGCCCCCCGCGAGCTCCTTGACGACGCCGACCTTGAGCCCGCGGAGCGTGTCGGCCTGCAGGCCCTCGCGCGCAGCGGCGGCCATCGACGGCCAGGCGTCAGGGATCGACGTCGAGTCCTTCGGGTCGTGCCCGCCGATGACGTCGTGCAGCAGCGCGGCGTCGAGGACCGTGCGGGACACCGGACCGATCTGGTCGAGCGACGACGCGAGTGCGATCGCGCCGTACCGGCTGACCCCGCCGTAGGTCGGCTTCACACCGACCGTGCCCGTGACGGCACCCGGCTGGCGGATCGAGCCACCGGTGTCGGAGCCGAGGGCGAAGGGTGCCTCGTGCGCGGCGACCGCTGCCGCCGATCCCCCGCCGGAGCCGCCCGGGATCCGGTCGAGGTCCCACGGGTTGCGCGTCGGACCGTACGCCGAGAACTCGGTCGTCGAGCCCATCGCGAACTCGTCCATGTTGGTCTTGCCGAGCGGCACGAGGCCGGCGGCGCGGAGCTTCGCGACCGGGGTGGCGTCGTAGGGCGGCCGCCAGCCCTCGAGGATCTTCGACCCCGAGGTGGTCGGCATGTCCTGCGTGCACAGGACGTCCTTGATCGCGATCGGCACACCGGCGAGCGCGCCGAGGTCGTCGCCCGCGGCGCGACGCGAGTCGATCGACCGCGCTGCCGCCAGGGCGTTCTCGTTGACGTGCAGGAACGCGTGCACGTCGCCGTCGACCGCTGCGATCCGGTCGAGGTGGGCCTGCGTGGCCTCGACGCTCGAGACGTCGCGCGCCACCAGGGCGTCGGCGAGGGCGGCCGCGCTGAGGCGGGTCAGGTCGTCGGTCACTGCTCTTCTCCCAGGATTGCCGTCACGCGGAACCGTTCGCCGTCGGAGTCGGGCGCGCCGGAGAGCGCCTGCTCCTGGGTCAGCGTCTGCCCCACCACGTCGGGTCGGGTGACGTTGCCGAGCGGCACCGGGTGGCTCGTCGCCGGGACGTCGTCGGTCGCGACCTCGGCGACCTTGGCGACGCTCTCGACGATGTGCGACAGCTCCCCGGTCAGCTTCTCGATCTCGTCGGGCGTGAGTGCGATACGTGCGAGGTTCGCCAGGTGGGCGACCTGCTCGCTCGTGATGTCAGGCATGGTGCTCCGTCGATCGGTTCGTGGAATGCGCACCAGTCTATTGGCCGCGTCCAGCGGCGGCACCACGGTCACCGGGGCTGTGGAGAACCGGTACGCCAGGCCCGGTGCCGGTCCGGCGGACCGGCACCGGGCCTCCAGCCCGTCGCGTGCTCGCCGTCGCCGCCTACCCGTGCGACGGTGGCTGCTGGGTCGCCTCGCCCGTTCCGGTGCCCTGCGCGCCGCCGCCGGTGCCCGTCCCGGTCGACGTCGCGTCGGCACCCGCGCCCGGCTGCGAGCCGGCCCCGGCTGCCCCGCCCGGTGCGGGCGCGCCCGTCGTCGTGCCGCCGGTCGTGTCCGCGGTGGACGATCCCGGCGCGGCGGGCGCCTGGGCGCTCGTCCCCGGCGTCGCCTGGTCCCCGCCCGTCGCCGCGTCCGAGGCCGAACCGTCGACGGACCGCGGCGTCGAGCCGATCATCGCCGGGTCGGGCTCGGGCAGCGCTCCCCCGCCGTAGCGCTGGTCGAGCCACGACATCATCGAGCGGCCGACGCCGAACTTCGCGCTGTACCCGGTCGTGCCCTGCGGGAAGGACGTGTTCGCGAGACCGACGAGCCCCCTGACGTTGCCGATCCACGTCGCGTTGGTGTACTTCGTGCTCGACGTGACGAGCCAGTTCTGCGTGTCGGCGTCGGTCGTGCCGGTCTTGGCGAACTTCGGGGTGCTGTCACCGGGGTTCGCCGAGGCCGCGGTGCCGCTGCCGGTCAGGACGCCCTGCAGTGCGTGGTCGACCGTCCCGGCGACCTCGGCGGAGACGCCCCGGGTGCAGCTGGACGGCGTGGGCGTGACCGTCGCGCCGTCGGCCTCGCGCACCGAGTCGATGACGGTCGGCGTGCACACGACGCCGCCGTTCGCGAAGCCGGCGTACGCCTCGGCCAGGTCGATCGGCGAGAGCGGGTTCGTGCCGAGCACGGACGCCGGGTTCGACGCCGGGGCCGAGCCGTCCGCCTGGTGGATGCCCATGGCCTGCGCGAGGTCCTTGATCTTGCAGAGGTCGAGCTGCTTCGCCATCGCGCCGAACGCGGTGTTGATCGACTCCGAGGTCGCCGCCTGGACGCTCATGCTCGCCGGGACGGTCTCGGCGTTCGAGACGGGCCAGGGGGACCCGCCGAGTGCCTCGCACGAGTTCGTGAACTCGGACTGCTGGAACAGGTGCTCGCCAGTCGGCACCGACTCCGACAGCGTGTGCCCGGACGCCAGCCACTCGGCCAGGGTGAAGACCTTGTAGGTCGAGCCGGTCTGGAACCCCCCGGAGTTGCCGTAGGCCGTGTCCGCGTTGTAGTCGATGGCCGTCGCACCGGGGCCGGCGTTGTCGCGCTGCGTGTACGTCGTGTTCTGCACCATCGACAGCACACGTCCGGTGCCGGGCTGGACGGTGACGTTCGTGCCGCCGAGGTCGACACCGGTCATCGTCGCGGGCACGTAGGACGAGAGTGCGGACTGGGCCTGGGCCTGCAGGTCGAGGTCGAGCGACGTGTGGATCTCGAGGCCCTTCGTGTCGAGGGTCTCGATGCGCTCCGCGGCGGTCTTGCCGAACGCCGGGTCCTGCAGCACCTGGTCGCGGACGTAGTCGCAGAAGTACCCCGCGTCGTACGCACTCGCCGCGGCCGAGCAGCCGTTCGCGGTGTCGGTGATCCGCGGCGTGACCGGGGTGGCCTCCGCCTGGTCGAGCTGCGCCTTCGAGATGTCGTGGTGCACGTACATCCGCTGCAGGACGTAGTCGCGCCGCGTCTTCGTCGCCGCGTAGCCGTTCGCCGCGCCGTTGTCCTCGTCGTCCGGCTCGTCGATGCGCAGGTTCGCCGGGTTGTTGAGGATGGCGACGAGCGTCGCGGACTGCGGGAGCGACAGGTCCTTCGCGTGCACGCCGAAGTAGTACTCGGCACCCGCCTCGGCGCCGTAGACGCGGCCGCCGAGCCCGACGAGGTTCAGGTAGCCGGTGAGGATCTGGTCCTTCGTGTACTTCTTGTCGACCGCGATGGCGTAGCGCATCTCCTGCAGCTTGCGTTGCGGTGTCACCCCGGCGGCGTCCTGGTAGCACGCCGCGACCTTGGCCTGGGTGGCGGCCGCGGTCGCGCCGGTGAGCTGCTCGCACTGCTGCACGAGGACGTTCTTCACGTACTGCTGCGTGATGCTCGAACCGCCCTGCACGTCGCCCCCGACGACGGTCGCCGCGACGCCGCGGACGGTCCCGAGCACGTCGATGCCGCCCTCGTCCTCGAAGCGGGGGTCCTCGGTGTCGATCGCCGCGCGCTTGAGCGACTCCGCCATGGCGTCCGAGGCGACGTCGGTCCGGTTCTCGGCGTAGAACGACGCGATCTTGACCTGCTGGCCGTCCTTCGTGGCGTAGACCGACGACACCTGCTGCGGGGTCTGGATGTCGAGGTAGCTCGGCAGGTCCTCGAAGAACGACACCGCTCCGGACGTCGCCTCGCCCGCCACCGCCACGGCCGGGGTCACCGCGACCGCCACCAGCAGTCCTGCGAGGCCGGACATGGCGAGGAAGGTCGTGAGGGCACCGGACCACCGCATCGCACGCATGGCGGCACGGTACGGGCCCGGACTGGGGTGCTTCTGCCGTGCGGAGGTCAGGGGCTGCGGCGGCGCACAGGATCACCCACAGGGAGGGTCGTGCATCGCCCACGGGGCGGGTCCGCTCAGTCGCGGGGCTGCAGGTCCTGGGGTCGCAGGAGGTACATGTCGGGCACCGGTTGCGCGGTCCCGCCGCCACCCTGGCCGCGCCGGGCCTGGTGCCGGACGAGGTCACCGCGACCGACCCCGATGAGGGCGACGTCGTGCAGCGACGCCGTCCCCGGCTTGAGGTAGTCGTTGTGACCCACCGGTCGGCGGAACACGCCCGCGTCCGGTTCGACGGTGTCCGTGGAGAGGTCGAGGAGCGTCGACCCGAACCCCGCCGAACCCGGGTCGGTCCCGAAGTACCCGGAGCCCGCGATCGGGTCGCTGTGCGCGTCGCCGACGTACACCTGGCCAGGACCCACCGCGAGCTCGGAGGCGGTCTGCACCGCACTGCCCGGCGAGCCGAGCACGGTGAGCGAGTCCGCCTGCATGCGGCCGGACGACAGCGCCATCAGCGCCGTCGTCGACCCGTAGGAGTGCGCGACGACGTTCAACCGGGGCCGGTCGTCGCCGCGGACGGCGTCGAGACCGTCGACCACCCGTTCGAGCCGCTCGGCACCGGTGCGGGCGAGTCCGAGCGACAGGATGTTGGACATGTCGGGCGTCCGGTAGCCCATCCACGCGAGCACGGCGGTGCCGCTCGACGCGTGGTCCGCGACGCCTCGGGCGGTCTGCGTCGTGGCGAGCGCCGACACGGTGGTCTGCTCGTCGTACAGGTCGCTCGCGGTGTCGGTGAAGTCGTGCATCTGCCCGGTCACGGTGAAGAACATCCCCGGGACGACCACCGTCACGTCCCGGGCGGTCGCGAGGTCCCCCACCGCGATCGCCGCGCGGCCCGAGCCCCGGGTGTCGAGGACGATCAGGCGCCGGGGGGCCTGGCCCGACTCGCGGTGCAGGGAGTCCCGGACCTGCGCGAGCAACGCGGTGCGGGCGGCGGCACGGTCGGACCCGGCGCCGGAGTCCTGGGCATCGGAGTCCTGGTCGTCGGAGTCCTGGTCGTCGGTGCCGACCCCGTCGGCGAGGGTGGTCCGGTTGGCGCGGTCACGGACGTCGTACGGCACCCCGTCCAGGTTGCCGACGACCGCGGGGGCGAGGGCGACCAGGCGCTCCTGTGCGGCGGTGCCGAGCGCGTCCCACCACCGTGCGACGGCGGCCGCGGTGGGTGGCCGGTCCTGGGCGGTCGCGAGCACCCGATCGTCCTCGTCGGCGCGTGCCAGGTCGCCGGGACCGACCGCGACGAGTGCGTCGAGGAACGCCGTGCCGCGCGCCTGCGCCAACCGCTCGAGGTCGACGTGACCGCCGGCAGCGGTCGTCGGGGCGTCGGGCGGAGCGTCGCGTGCCACGGGGTCCCGGACCCCGGACACCTCCGCGACGGGCGCCTCGGCCGCTGCCGGGACGCCCACGCCGGACGCTCCCGGGACGGGCACGGCAGGGGCCTCGACCACTCCCAGCGAGTGCATCGAGGCGGTGAGTAGCAGGGCCGCGGCGATGAGCAGCAATCAGGTCTCCCCGGGAAGGCCGTGTCGTCGACCCCCTCAGCCGACGATTGATGCCCTCTCGAGTGTAAGGAGAATGCGCTCACGAGGGGGTGCGCGGTGCAACTTGCCCCTCGAACTGGGTGCGGATCGTCGACGGTCCCCCGCGGAAGACGGCGCGTCGCTCACGGCGAGCCGCGCTCCGCCGTGCTGCTCAGCTCCCTGCGTCCGCGTCGTCGGTCGCCTGGCCGTCGGCGCCGTCGGACGGCTCCCGTCCGTCCGCCCGGTCCGGTTCCAGGGCGCCGGGCCCCTCGGTCACGAGCAGGCGGAACTGCTCCGCGTCGATGATGCGGAGCCCGAGCTGCTCGGCCTTCGTGAGCTTCGACCCGGCACCGGGACCGGCGGCGACGAAGTCCGTCTTCTTGCTGACGCTCGACGCAGCCTTGCCGCCGGCGGCGATGATCGCCTCCTGCGCGCCCTCACGG
The DNA here is from genome assembly GCF_017834105.1 of Curtobacterium sp. 1310. Taxonomy (NCBI): domain Bacteria; kingdom Bacillati; phylum Actinomycetota; class Actinomycetes; order Micrococcales; family Microbacteriaceae; genus Curtobacterium; species Curtobacterium sp. 1310. Next base: position 159,934 of record NZ_JAFICY010000002.1, read on the forward strand.
GTGTACCCCTCGAGCGAGCCCGTCGCGACGACGGTGACCCCGCTGAGGACGCCCCCCTCGACGGCGGCGCCGGGACCGGGGTGGTCCGGCGTGGTGAACTGCACCCCCGCGGCCGTCCAGCGGTCGATGATCTCGCGGTGCCAGTCCACGGCGAACCAGTCGAGCAGGGCGTCCGCGATGATCCCGCCGACCCCGTCGACCGCCGCGAGCTCCTCGCGCGACGCCTCCCGGATGCGGTCGAGCGACCCGAAGTGGTTCGCGAGTGCCCGTGCGGCGACCGGGCCGACGTGCCGGATGCTGAGCCCGACCATGATGCGCCAGAGCGGCTTGGTCTTCGCGGCCTCGATGTTCGCCAGCATCTCGAAGGCGTTCTTCGACGGGTAGCGGCTCGGCTCACCCGTGTGGTCGGCTCCGCGCGCGTCGGGGTCGAACGGCGGATCGGTCTTCTTGCGGGCACGGCTGAACGGCGTGACGCGCTTCGGTGTGCCGTCGTCGTCGGACTTCTCCATGCCCGTCTCGGCGTCGCGGACGATCACCTCGATGGGGACGATGTCCTCCATCGTCAGGTCGAACAGCCCGGCCTCGGTGACGAGCGGCGGCTGCTCGGGGTGCAGCGGCTGCGTGAGCGCCGCGGCGGCGACCTCGCCCAGGCCCTCGATGTCGAGCGAGCCGCGCGAGGCGATGTGCTCGACCCGGCCACGGACCTGGGCGGGGCAGCTCCGGGCGTTCGGGCAGCGGAGGTCCTTGTCGCCCTCCTTCGCCGGTGCGAGGGGCGTCCCGCACTCCGGGCACGCGGCGGGCATGACGAACTCGCGCTCGGTGCCGTCGCGCAGCTCGACGACCGGGCCGAGCACCTCGGGGATGACGTCGCCGGCCTTGCGGAGCACGACGGTGTCGCCGATCAGGACGCCCTTCGCCTTCACGACGTCCTGGTTGTGCAGGGTCGCCTGCCGCACCACGGACCCCGCGACCTCGGCCGGCTGCATCACCGCGAAGGGCGTCGCACGTCCGGTCCGCCCGACGCTGACCACGACGTCGAGGAGCTTCGTGTGGACCTCCTCCGGCGGGTACTTGTACGCGATGGCCCAGCGCGGTGCACGGGAGGTCGAGCCGAGTTCCTCGTGCAGGGCCAGGTCGTCGACCTTCACCACGACGCCGTCGATCTGGTGCTCGACCGACGCACGACGCTCGCCGGTCGTCCGCACGAAGCCGATGACCTCGTCCACGGTGTCGAACACCCGGTAGTGCGAACTCGTCGGCAGGCCCCAGGTCTGCAGCAGCTCGTAGACCTCGGACTGGGAGTGCACCTCGGTGTCGCGCTCGAGCTCGCGCACCGGCCACGCGCCGATGCCGTGCACGAGCATGCGGAGGCGTCGCAGGCGGTCGACCATGAGCGCGCGCTTCGCCTCGGACTTGCCCTCCTCCTTCTGGCGGAGCGATCCGGCAGCCGCGTTGCGCGGGTTCGCGAACACCCGCTCCCCCGCCTCGCGCTGCCGGGCGTTCAGCTCGTCGAACTGCGCGACGGGGAAGAAGATCTCGCCGCGGACCTCGACGATGGCCGGGTGTCCCTCGCCGGACAACCGGTCGGGGATCGTGCCCATGGTGCGCACGTTGCCGGTGACGTCCTCGCCCACCACGCCGTCACCACGGGTCGCCGCCGACACGAGGCGACCGTGCTCGTACCGCAGGTTGATCGCGAGCCCGTCGATCTTCAGCTCGGTGAGGAACCGGACCCGTTCGGAGCCGGCGTCGCGCTGCACCTTGTCGGCCCACTCGGTCAGCTCCTCGGGGCTGAACACGTTGTCGAGGCTCAGCATGCGCTCGGCGTGCTCGACCGGCGCGAACTGCACCGTCTGCGCCTGGCCGCCGACGGTCTGGGTCGGGCTGTCCGGGGTGCGCAGGTCCGGGAAGCGCTGCTCGATCGCGTCGAGGCGACGGACCATCGCGTCGTAGTCGCCGTCCGACACCGTCGAGCCGTTGCCCTCGTAGTACTGGTCGCGCAGCTCGCCGATGCGCACCCGGAGCCGGTCGACCTCCCGCTGGGCCTGCGCGGCGTCGAGGTCGGCCGGGGCCAGCGTCTCGAACGTCGAGTCGGCCGAGTCGGGGGTCGTGTCGCTCATGCCTCAGTTCTACCGTGCACCGCCGACCCCGGCCGCAGCCGGCTCCCCGACCCCAGCCGCCCGGCCCCGGCAGCACCCCGCTGCCCGGCCCCGGCAGCAGCGGGCTGCCCGGCCCCGGGCCGCAGGCTCAGACGGTCGCGGGCACCGCCGAGACGGTGCGGTCGATCGTGCACTGCCCGAGCACCCGGGTGCCGACGTAGACCACCGCAGTCTGACCGGGAGCCACACCGGACAGCGGCTCGTCGACGTCGATCACGAGTTCGCCGTCCGTCACCCGCGCCGTCGCCGGGACCGGATCGGCGTGCGCCCGGATCTGCACGTCGCACGCGAACGGCGTCGCCGGGTCGGCCGGAGCGGTCCCGGCCCAGGTGAACCGCGAGCCGGCCATCGACCGGACGTCGAGCGCCTCCTTCGGTCCGACGACGACGGTGTTGTCCTTCGGCCGGATCTCGAGCACGAAGCGCGGCTTGCCGTCCGGTGCCGGGCGTCCGAGGTGCAGTCCGCGGCGCTGCCCGACGGTGTAGCCCGTGGCACCCTCGTGCTCGCCGACCACGGTGCCGTCGCGCTCCACGACCGAGCCCGGCGCGGTCCCCACGCGGTCGGCCAGCCACCCGCGGGTGTCCCCGTCCGGGATGAAGCAGATGTCGTAGGAGTCGGGCTTCTGCGCGACGGTCAGCCCGCGCGCCGCCGCCTCGGCACGGACCTCGTCCTTCGACGGTGTCGCACCGAGCGGGAACATCGCGTGCTCCAGCTGCTCGGCCGTCAGCACGCCGAGCACGTACGACTGGTCCTTCGCCCACGCCGCCGAACGGTGCAGCTCACGGGCGCCGTCCGACCCGGTCACGACCGAGGCGTAGTGGCCGGTGCACACGGCGTCGAAGCCCAGGGCGAGCGCCTTCTCGAGCAGGGCGGCGAACTTGATGCGCTCGTTGCACCGCATGCAGGGGTTCGGGGTGCGGCCGGCCTGGTACTCCGCGACGAAGTCGTCGACGACGTCCTCCTTGAAGCGCGCCGAGAAGTCCCACACGTAGTACGGGATCCCGAGTGCCGAGGCTGCCCGCTGCGCGTCCATCGAGTCCTCGATCGTGCAGCAGCCACGGCTCCCCGTGCGGAGCGTGCCCGGCATCCGGCTCAGCGCCAGGTGCACACCGACCACGTCGTGCCCGGCGTCGACGGCCCGCGCCGCGGCCACCGCCGAGTCGACCCCACCGCTCATCGCCGCAAGTACACGCATGCATCCAGGGTAAGCGCATCCCCCGACGAGTCCAGGCGTACCGTTGCTCGACGATGACCAGCACCACGAACGACGCCTTCGACCGCCGCGGCGTCCTGCTGTCCGGCTTCCTGCCCGCGGCGCTCTTCGCGATCGGCGAGGGAGCGATCATCCCGATCATCCCGATCGCCGCCGACTCCCTCGGCGCGAGCCTCGCGTTCGCCGGGTTCGTCGCCGCGCTCATCCTCGTCGGCGAGCTCATCGGTGACGTGCCCTCCGGCGTCGTGGTCGGGCGGATCGGTGAACGGAACGCGATGATCGGCGCCGCGGTGGTGTCCGTCGTCGGGCTGCTCGTCTGCGTCGTCTCACCGAGCCCCTGGGTGCTCGCCGTCGGGGTGTTCCTGGTCGGTGTCTCGACCGCCGTCTTCGCCCTCGCCCGGCACGCCTACATGACGACCGCGATCCCCCTGCGGATCCGGGCCCGCGCCCTGTCGAGCCTCGGCGGCGTGTTCCGCTTCGGCTACTTCGTCGGGCCCTTCCTCTCGGCCGGCGTCGTCCACCTGACCGGCACGACGCAGAGCGCCTTCTGGATCCACGTGGTGTGCTGCCTCGCGGCGGCGGTCGTGCTCCTCGTCCTGCGCGACCCCGCGACGGGCGCACGCGGTCTGCGGTTGCCGAGCAGGGCCTCCAGGCCGGACACGACGAGCGCGACCGACGGGACGGACGCGACCCGCGGACCGGACGCGGCCGACGCGGCACGGCGCACGGCACCCGCGCGGCACCCCGACGAGCCGCCCACCGACACGGGCGCGCAGTTCGTCGAACGCGAGGCACACGGCCTCTTCCGCACCATCCGCGAGAACCGCGCCGTCCTGGCACGGCTCGGCAGCGGAGCGGCGCTCATCGGCGCGCTCCGCGCCGGACGGCAGGTGATCCTGCCGCTCTGGGCGGTCAGCGTCGGTCTCGACGACGCCTCGGCCGCGCTCGTCATCGGCATCGCCGGCGCCGTCGACTTCGCGCTCTTCTACACGAGCGGGCAGATCATGGACCGCTGGGGTCGACTCGCGAGCGCCCTGCCGTGCATGCTCGGGCTCGCCGTGAGCTACTTCCTGCTCGCCTGGAGCGGGCACCTCGACGCGAGGGTCGGGTGGTTCGTCGGCATCGCGATCGGCATGTCCCTCGCCAACGGTGTCGGCAGCGGCATCCTCATGACGCTCGGTGCGGATCTCGCGCCGCGGGGGAACCCGGCACCGTTCCTCGGCGCGTGGCGCTTCACGGGGGACTTCGGGTCGGCTGCGGCGCCACTGCTGATCTCGGGCGTCACCGCGGTCGCCTCGCTCGCGTTGGCGAGCGGGGTGATGGGGGTGCTCGGCCTGGTCGGTGCGGGGGTGCTGCTGCGGTACGTGCCGCGGTACCTGCCTCGTCGGGTGCGCTGAGCGGACGGCCTGGAGGCGCGGCTCCCGCCCGCCCCGCGTCCACGCCTCGGTAGACTGCCGCTGCTCGCGGGAGTGGTGGAATCGGTAGACACGCAGGATTTAGGTTCCTGTGCCCCTGGCGTGAGGGTTCGAGTCCCTCCTTCCGCACGATGGTCGGCTCGCCGGGTGGAGTCACACCACAGGAGGATGGGGCGGTCACCGCCGGGCGGTACCCTCGTCACGCGGGAGCTTCCCCGTGCCCCGCCCCGACACGACCGGAACAACCATGCACTCCGTCGCACTCGCCCTGATCCCGTGGCTCGACCCGCAGTACATCCTCGACCACTTCGGGGCCATCGCCGTGCTCATCGTCTGCGCCATCGTCTTCGCCGAGACGGGCCTGCTGATCGGCTTCGTCTTCCCCGGCGACAGCCTGCTCGTCATCACGGGGCTCTTCGCCTTCGACCGCGGCGGCCAGATCGGCGGCATCCCCATCTGGGCGGCGGCGCTGATGATCGGCGCGGCGGCGTTCCTGGGCGGTGAGCTCGGGTACTACATCGGCAAGAAGGCCGGGCCCCCGATCTTCGAGCGCAAGGAGAGCGGACTCTTCTCGAAGGAGAACGTCGACCGCACGAACGCGTTCTTCCACCGCTTCGGCCCGCTCGCGGTCATCCTCGCCCGCTTCGTCCCCGTGGTCCGGACCTTCCTGCCGATCGCGGCCGGGGTCGGGCGCATGAACTACAAGAAGTACTCGCTGTACAACGCCGTCGGTGCGGTCGTCTGGGGTGTCGGCGTGACCTTCCTCGGGTACTTCCTCGGGTACATCCCGCCGATCGCGTACGTCGTGCGGAACTACATCGACGTGATCCTCATCCTCGCGGTGCTCGTCACGGTCGTCCCCGCGGGGCTGCACTACTGGCGGACCGCGCGCAAGGCGAAGCACGCCGCCGAGGCCGAGGAGGCAGCCCAGCGCGGTGGCGCCGAGCGGGGTACCGCCGACGGCGCGGGTCGCCCGGCCGAGCAGTAGTCGGCGGGCCGTCGGCGCTCCGGCGGCCTGGCGGCGCTGACCGTCCGCACACGGCGCTGCAGCGGCGGCGTCGCACAACCGAAGACACCTCGCGCCACGGGAACCCGTGGCGCGAGGTGTCGCTCGTTGTGCCTGGGCACGGAACGCCGCGCTGACGCCGGCGTCCCGCGGAGCCCTCCGACCGGTGTGGTCAGACCCCGAAGTACTCGCGGACGATCGGTGCGATCCCCCGGAACGCCTTCGACCGGTGCGACAGTGCGTTCTTCTCGTCGCGCGTCAGCTGTGCTGCCGAACGGTCGGCGTCGTCCGGCTGGAACACCGGGTCGTACCCGTGTCCGCCGTCCCCGACCGGCTCGGTCAGGACCTCGCCGTTCCACACCGCCTCGAACAGGTGCTCCGTGCCGTCCGGGGTGACGAAGGCGGCGGCACACACGAACGCAGCGGTCCGCTCCACGACCCCCTCGAGGTTCCGCAGCAGCAGCGCGATGTTGTCCGCGTCCACGCGCGTCCCGGCGTACCGGGCGGAGTGGATGCCGGGTGCCCCGCCGAGCGCGTCGACGGCGATCCCGGAGTCGTCGGCGAGCGCCGGCAGCCCGGTGTGCGCCACCGCCGCACGCGCCTTGATGAGCGCGTTCGCCGCGTACGTGTCGCCGTCCTCGACGGGCTCCGGACCGTCGTACCCGACGAGCTCGACGCCCGCGCCGAGGGCCTCGCCGAGGATCCCGTGCAGCTCGACGACCTTGCCCTGGTTGTGCGTCGCCAGGACGACGGTGTGGCCGGTCACGCGAGGCCCAGCACGTCGCGCTGGATCGCCGCCAGCGACCGGTTGCCCGCGAGGCCGAGGTCGAGCAGCGTGTCCAGCTCGTCGCGGTCGAACGGCGCGTGCTCCGCCGTGCCCTGGACCTCGATGAACTTGCCGGAGCCGGTCGTCACGATGTTCATGTCGGTGTCGGCTGCGGAGTCCTCGGTGTAGGCGAGGTCGAGCATCGGCTCCCCCCCGACGATGCCGACCGAGATCGCCTGCACGCTGTCGGTCAGCGGCGTCGCCTTCTTGGCGATGAAGCCCTTGTCGCGGCCCCACTCGATCGCGTCCACCATCGCCACGTAGGCGCCGGTGATCGACGCGGTGCGGGTCCCGCCGTCGGCCTGCAGCACGTCGCAGTCGAGGACGAGGGTGTTCTCGCCGAGGCCCTTCATGTCCACGACCGCTCGGAGCGACCGCCCGATGAGCCGCGAGATCTCGTGCGTCCGTCCGCCGACCTTGCCCTTGATCGACTCGCGCTGCATGCGCTCGTTCGTCGACCGCGGCAGCATCGAGTACTCGGCGGTGACCCAGCCGGTGCCCTTGCCGGCCATCCAGCGCGGCACACCGTTGGTGAAGGACGCCGTGCACAGCACCTTCGTGTTGCCGAACGAGATGAGTGCGCTGCCCTCGGCCTGCGAACTCCACCCCCGCTCGATGCTGACCGGACGGTGGTCGGTGGCACTGCGGCCGTCGATGCGGGTGCTCATGGGGTCCTTTCGGTTCGGGGCAGCGTGATGGCCCCGGTCTGGAGGTGTCCGACGCTCGAGACCTCGGGACCGAGGAAGCGCCGGGCGAGCCGGATGAAGCCGTTCTTGTCGTCGCCGGTGGCCTCGAACGCGTAGGTCGGCGGCTCCGGGGTGGTGCGTTCGAGCCCGTGCTCGACGAGCCGACGGTAGACGTCGTTCGCGGTCTCCTCGGCGCTCGACACGAGCGTGACGTCCGGGCCCATCACGTACTGGATCGCCGCGGACATCAGCGGGTAGTGGGTGCACCCGAGCACGAGCGTGTCGACGTCGGCGGCGCGGATCGGCGCGAGGTACTGCGCCGCCACCTCACGGAGCGCCGGCGACGAGGTGTCCCCGGCCTCGACGAACTCGACGAAGCGCGGGCACGCCGCGAGGGACAGGGTGACGTCGGCAGCCACGGCGAACGCGTCCTCGTACGCCCGCGAGGCGATGGTCCCCACCGTCCCGATCACCCCGACGCGACCGGTCCGGGTCTGCTTCACGGCGGCACGGGCGGCCGGCTGGATCACCTCGACGACGGGGATGCCGTACGCCTGCTCGTAGCGTTCCCGAGCATCGCGGAGCACGGCGGAGGACGCGGTGTTGCAGGCGATCACCAGCGCCTTCACGCCCTGGTCGACGAGGTCGTCCATCACTTCGAGCGCGTACCGCCGGACGTCGGCGATCGGCTTCGGGCCGTAGGGCGAGTGCACGGTGTCCCCGACGTAGCGGATGCTCTCGCGCGGCAGCTGGTCGATGATCGCCCGCGCGACCGTCAGTCCACCGACCCCGCTGTCGAAGACTCCGATCGGTGCATCCGTCACCCGCCCAGCGTACCGAGCCGCACCCACCCGGCGCCCGACCACGCGCGCCCCGCGCCTCGGCACCGCGACGTCGCCCCGGCTCCGCGACGTCACCGCGGCACAGCGACGTCACCTCGGCACCGGGAGGTCACTAGTGTCGGACGCGTGACCAGCGCGCTCCTCACGGACCAGTACGAACTCACCATGGTGGACGCCGCCCTCAAGGACGGCACCGCCGATCGACGCTGCGTGTTCGAGGTGTTCGCCCGCCGCCTCCCCGACGGCCGCCGCTACGGTGTTGCCGCCGGTCTCGGGCGCTTCCTCACGGCGCTCACGGAGTTCCGCTTCGGCGACGAGGAGATCGGCTTCCTCCGCGACCGCGGCGTGATCGACGAGGGGACGGCTCGGTGGCTCGCGGACTACCGGTTCACCGGGGACGTCCGCGCCTACCGCGAGGGCGAGGTCTTCTTCCCCAACTCCCCCGTGCTGCAGGTCGAGGGCACCTTCGCCGAGTCGGTGGTCCTCGAGACCCTCGCGCTCAGCATCTTCAACGCCGACTCGGCCATCGCCGGCGCAGCGGCCCGCATGGTGTCCGCCGCCGACGGCCGTCCGCTCGCCGAGATGGGCTCGCGCCGCACCGGCGAGTGGAACGCCGTCGCCGCCGCCCGCGCCGCGTACATCGCGGGCTTCGGCGCGACGAGCAACCTCGAGGCCGGCCGCACCTGGGGCATCCCGACGATGGGCACCGCCGCGCACGCGTTCACGCTCCTGCACGACTCCGAGGAGGCCGCGTTCCGCTCGCAGCTCGACGCCCTCGGCGACGGCACCACGCTGCTCGTCGACACGTACGACATCGAGGCAGCGGTGGAGACCGCCGTCCGGCTCACCGACGGCCGGCTCGGCGCGGTCCGCATCGACAGCGGTGACCTGCCGAGCGTCGTCGCCGCGGTCCGCGCGCAGCTCGACCGGCTCGGTGCCCCGGCGACGAAGATCACCGTGACGAACGACCTGGACGAGTACACGATCGCCGCGCTCCGGGCCGCGCCGGTCGACTCCTACGGTGTCGGCACGAGCGTCGTGTCCGGTTCGGGCCACCCGGCGGCGGGCATGGTGTTCAAGCTCGTCGCGCACCAGACCCCGGCGGGCGACGAGTGGGTCCCCGTCGCGAAGAAGTCCGCGGACAAGGCCTCGACCGGTGGCCGCAAGGAGGCCGGCCGACGCCTCCGCAACGGCATCGCCACCGCCGAGGTCGTCCTGACCTCCGGTCGCCTCGGCCCCGACGAGCGACCCCTGCTCGTCCCCGTGGTGGACCACGGCGAGGTCGACCCGGCGTTCCTCGGGGTCGCCGGCGTCGAGGCGGCTCGGGCGCACCACGAGCGCGCCAAGGCGGAGCTCCCGGTGGACGCGTCCCGCATCGGACGCGGCGACCCGGCGATCCCCACCATGGTGGTCTAGCGGACTACTCGGACTTCATCTTCTCGTAGATGGCCTTGCAGTCCGGGCACACCGGGAACTTCTCCGGGTCGCGGCCCGGCACCCACTTCTTGCCGCAGAGCGCCTTGACCGGCTTGCCGGAGAGTGCGGACTGCAGGATCTTGTCCTTCTTCACGTAGTGCGAGAACCGCTCGTGGTCGCCGGGCTCGATCGCCTCTTCCTCGAGGAGCTTCTCGAGCTCGCGGTCCATCACGTCGAGGCCGCCGCCGGGTTCCGTCATGCTCATGGGTCCAGGGTACGACGATGCGGCCGACGCCGCGACGGACGGGAGGCGCGGGTCCGCCCCGCCACGCGGCTCACCTGCACCGAGGACGGACGGGAGGCACGGGACGGTCCCGCCACGCGCCTCCCGTCCGACGGTGCGTACCGACGGGAGGCACGGCGTCGGGCCACAGCGTGCCTCCCGGCCGGCAGTCGCTCAGTTCCGCTGCGCCGCAGCGAGCAGGTCGGGACCACGCCGGTCGAAGAGCCGACCGCCGACGGCCACGCCGGTCGCGAGCACGACGACACCGACGGCGATGCCGACGAGGAGCGTCGCGAGTGCCCAGGGTTCCGGGCCCTCGACCGCGGTGAGCACCGCCAGCCAGCCCGCGGGGACGAGCGACGCCAGGATGCCGACGATCATCGTCGTCTGCGCGACCGCGGCCGTCGTCCCGGCGGCCTGCGGCTGCTGGAACGGGTGGTCGCCGGGGCGGACGGTCGGGTACGGCAGCAGGACGGAGACGACGCTCGACAGCCCGAGCCCGGCGAGCAGTGCACCCACTGCGATGCCGGTGAGCACCGGGAAGGCCGTGGGGTCACCGAAGAGCGCGGCGGACACGGCGGCGCCCGCCACGACGAGCGGCAGTCCGACGACGAGCAGGGGCACGAGTCGCCCGAGCCGGTCGGTCCAACCGGGAGCGCCCGACGCGACGTGCAGCCAGACCGCGGTGTTGTCGTAGGAGACGTCGTTGTGGGGCAGGAACCCGGCGATGAGTGCCATGAGCGGCAGCGGGACCAGCGCGGTCCAGTGCCACGGCACGCCGGCGACCCCGAGCGGGAGCACCACGAGCGGCACGAACAGGATGACCAGGTAGGACATCCGGTAGCGCGGGTCACGGCCCCAGTACGTCAGCGCCCGGGCGGCGACCGCGCCGACCGGCGTCGAGCCCAGGCCGGCGAACCAGCCGAGCCCGCGGTAGCGGCGGGTGCCGGCGCGTCCGTCCGCGGCCTCGAGTGCGGCGCCGACCAGCGCCCACCAGGCCCACGCGAGCAGTGCGACGGTGACCAGGGCGACCAGCAGCTTCAGGAGCCCCTCGCCGACGCGACCGCTCGCCACGTCCGCCGGGACCGCCCAGGCGGCACCCCACGGCGTCCACCCGGCGACGTCGGCGATCCGCTGGAGCTCGGTGCTGGCGGGGTCGAGCCAGTCGCTGCGGAACAGCAGCGACGCCACCGGCAGTCCCAGCACGACGATCACGAGGGCGGCGAGCCAGCCGGCGTCGCGCGACCGGTGCGGTCCGACGAAGGTCGCACCGACGGCGCTGCCGACCCGCAGCAGCAGGGCGCAGGTCAGGGTGCCGAGCAGTGCGGCGACGACGGCCAGCACCGCGGTGCCGCCGCTGCGCGACCACGCTCCGACCTGCCCGACCGCGACGACCGCGACGGCGAGCACCGGGACGCCCACGAGTCCGGCGACGCCGAGACCGAGGGCGAGGTGACGGCGGGCGATCCCGTACACGGCGAAGCGGCGCGGGTCGAACTGGTCGCTGCGACCGACGACGAGCGGCACCAGCGTGAGTGCGAGGGCGACGAACGTGCCGACGGGGACCGCGACCGACCGCGCGACCTCGACGGGTGCCTGCCGCAGCGCGAGGAGCTCGCCGGCCACCACCACGGCGGCGACCAGGCCGAGCAGGGACCCGAGCACCACGAGGACCGACCGTCGGGCTCCCCCACGGACCTCGCCCGCGAGCAGGTCGACCCTCAGTCGGAGAAGCTGTGCAACCATTCCATGCTCTCTGCCACGACGCGGCCGCCCGCGAGTTCGACGAACTTGTCCTCGAGGCTCTTGCGCCCGCGGACCTGCGCCATCGTGCCGGAGGCGAGGACCTTGCCGCCGACGATGATCGCGACGGAGTCGCACGTGCGCTGCACGAGCTCCATGGAGTGGCTGGAGAGCACCACGGTGCCGCCGCCGCGGGTGTACCGCCGCAGGATGTCCGTGATCGTCGCCGCGCTCACCGGGTCGACCGACTCGAACGGCTCGTCGAGCACGAGGACGCGCGGCGAGTGGATCAGGGTCGCGGCGAGCGCGATCTTCTTCGCCATGCCGACCGAGTAGTCGGCGACCTGGCGTCCGAGCGCCTCGCCGAGACCGAACGCCTCGGCCAGGTCGGTGCTGCGCTTCCGTGCGGTCGCACCGTCGAGCCCACGGAGCGTGGCCGAGTAGTGCAGCAGCTGCGCGCCGGTGAGCCGGTCGAACAGCCGGAGCCGGTCGGGCAGCACACCGAGGGCGCGCTTGGCCGCCGTCGGGTCGGACCAGACGTCGTGGTCGAGGACGGTCACGGTGCCCGCGTCGGGCCGGAGGAGACCGGTGACCATCGAGAGCGTGGTGGTCTTGCCGGCGCCGTTCGGTCCGACGACGCCGAAGATCGAACCCTGGCGGATCTCGAGGTCGACCTCGTCCGCGGCGAGGGTCTGGCCGTACCGCTTCACGAGGCCGCTCGCGCGGAGCACGACGGGCTGCTGCGCCTGTGCGGTCTGCGTCGCGGCGGCGGTGGCGGTCGGCTGGCGTCCGGGAGCGCGCTTCTCCTTCGCCGTGGAGCCGGCCGCAGCGGTCTTCGGCGTGCCCGCACGCTGGGTCGTCCCCGTGCTCGACGCGTCGTCCCCGGCCGCGCCGGAGCCGGTGGCGGTCGTGTCGGTGGGCTGTGCGGGCGTCGCGGGGCCCGAGGGTCGTGCGGCACGCCCCTTGCCCTTGCCCTTGCCCTTGCCCTTGCGGGGGGTGCGGTCCGACGCGGCGGCCGTGGCCGTCGGTGTGCCGGTCGCCGCAGCAGCGGTGGCGGGTGCGCTCGTCGCAGCAGCTGCCGGTCGCGCGGCGACGGCGTTCTCCGGGTCGGCGCCCTGGTCGGGCGCACCTTCGTCGTGGCCGACCGCGACGGCCGCACCCGTCGTGTCGTCCGTCATCTCGTCATCATCGGAGGCGTCGTCGCGCGCATCCTCGTCCCCCGTGTCGTCGTCGGCCGCGTCACCGGACGGTCCGTCCGCGTCCGCCAGCCAGGCGGCGTCGGACGTCGCGTACACGTCGTCGTCATCAGCTGCAGCCACCGCCCCACCGTACCAACGCGCCGGACGCGGCCGACCCCGACCGGCGGCGCGTCCGCGAGGGCCTCGGTACCGAACCGGTCACAGGATCACGAAATGAGCACGAAGCACGCGGGGGTGTACCCCGGAGCGCACTCGTTCCGTATCATTCACCAGGGCACGACGGAGTGTTCACCACATGGAAACCTGCCCGGACGGGCGCCCGTGGCCGCTCGTCCCCCGCACGAAGGTGCAGGAAGCGCACGCTCACGGCGAACTCGGACCCGGAGCGGGCACACTCGACGAGGCCCGCCCGTGCCCCACGCGGCGCGCGGGCGGACACCAGAAGGGACCAGCATGACCACGCAGATCGTCATCCTCGCAGCGGGGATGGGCAGCCGACTCGGTCGGAGCCTGCCGAAGCCGCTGACCGAACTCAGCGACGGCCGCACCATCATGCAGCAGCAGTTCGACAACATCCGAGCCGCCTTCGGCTCGAGCGCCCGCGTCACGATCGTCGTCGGCTACAAGTCCGAGTACATCGTCGAGGCGTTCCCCGAGGCGAACTTCGTCTACAACGAGTCCTACGACTCGACGAACACGTCGAAGAGCCTGCTGCGCGCGCTCAAGGCGACCGGCAAGAGCGGCGTCCTGTGGATGAACGGCGACGTCGTCTTCGACCCGCGCGCCCTCGTCCGTGCCGCGGACATGATGGACCAGGACCGCTCGTTCGTCAGCGTCAACACCGAGAAGGTCTCCGACGAGGAGGTCAAGTACACGGTCGACGCCGACGGCTGCATCAAGGAGCTCTCGAAGCGGGTCGTGGGCGGACTGGGCGAGGCCGTGGGCATCAACTACGTCTCCTCGCGCGACAAGCAGGCGCTCATCCGCCAGCTCGGCCGCGTCGACGACCAGGAGTACTTCGAGGGCGGCATCGAGGCTGCCATCGCCGAGGACGGGCTACGCTGGTCGCCGATCGACATCTCCGACCTGTACGCGGTCGAGATCGACTTCGCCGAGGACCTCCAGCGCGCGAACGACCTGTTCGCCTGAACCACCGTCAGGACCCCCTCGGCGGTTCCGCCCGGAGGGAAGCCGCGTGACCACAGCGAGTGCGCCGACCGCGCCCGCGACGACTGCATCGACGTCGTCCCGGAGCGCCGGTCGGCGGTACCGCCAGGCACTCTGGCTGCTGACCGTGCGGGACCTGCGCGTCCGGTACTCGACGTCCGCGCTCGGGTACCTGTGGTCGATCCTCGACCCGCTGGTGATGTCGGCGATCTACTGGTTCGTCTTCACCCAGGTCTTCCACCGGGGATCGGTGGGCGAGGAACCGTACATCGTCTTCCTGCTGTCGGCGTTGCTGCCGTGGATGTGGTTCACCGGAGCGGTGTCGGACTCGACGCGAGCCTTCACGAAGGAGGCGAAGCTGATCCGGTCGACGACGATCCCCCGGAGCATCTGGGTCGCCCGGGTGAACGCGTCGAAGGGCATCGAGTTCCTGCTGAGCCTGCCGGTGCTCGCGGTCTTCGCGATCGCCGCCGGTGCGCACCTGCACTGGGAACTGGCGCTGTACCCGCTGGCCATCGTGCTGCAGTGCGCCCTGGTCTACGGGATCGGGCTGATCGTCGCACCCCTGGTCGTCTTCTTCCGTGACCTGGAACGCGCCGTGAAGCTCGTCCTGCGGTTCCTGTTCTACGCGTCGCCGATCATCTACGGCACGCAGGCCCTGCCCGACCGGCTGCACGACATCGCCGCACTGAACCCGCTCAGCGGCATCTTCGGCCTGTACCGCTCCGCGTTCTTCCCCGGCCAGCTCGACTGGCTCGAGGTCGGGGTGTCGGTGGTGGTCACCGCCGTGGTCCTCGTCGTCGGCCTCCTCGTGTTCCGCCGGAGCGAGCACCGCGTCCTGAAGGAGCTGTGATGACCGCGACCGACCGGACCGCGCCGTCCACGAGCGTGGCGCCCGTGATCTCCGTGCGCGACGCCGGCATCCGGTTCAAGCGCAACCGCCGCGCGAGCCGGAGCTTCAAGGACCTGTTCGCCGGGAGCAACCGCCGCAAGCGCGCGGACGAGTTCTGGGCGCTCCGCAACGTGTCGTTCGACGTCCGGCCGGGCGAGGCCATCGGCGTCGTCGGACGCAACGGTCAGGGGAAGTCCACCCTGCTCAAGCTCGTCGCGCAGGTCATGCTGCCGGACGAGGGACGGATCCGTGTCGATGCGGGTGTCGCTCCGCTCATCGAGATCACCGGCGGCTTCGTCGGCGACCTCACCGTCCGGGACAACGTGTACCTGACAGCGGGTCTGCACGGGATGTCCCGGGCCGAGATCCGCGACGCCTTCGACGAGATCATCGACTTCGCCGAGATCGGCGACTTCGTCGACACCCCCTACAAGCACCTGTCGAGCGGCATGAAGGTGCGCATCGCGTTCGCGGTGATCTCGCGGCTGGACGAACCGGTGATCCTGGTGGACGAGGTCCTGGCGGTGGGTGACAAGAGCTTCCGCGAGAAGTGCTACAAGCGCATCGAGGAGCTGCTGGCCGGTGGCCGGACGCTGTTCTTCGTCTCGCACAACGACAAGGACCTGCGTCGCTTCTGCGACCGGGGGCTCTACCTCGACAAGGGGCGTCTGCAGCTCGACGACACGATCGAGGCAGCCCTGGCGCGGTACGCGGCCGACCACGGGGCCTGAGCTCCGCTCCTCCACACCCGGGGCCCGCCGTCCCCTCGTCCACAGGCCGAGGCACCAGCGCACTCCCCCGGGCTCCCGACGTCGGCCCCTCCCCCTACCGTGGCCCGCATGCACCACCCACCCACGGCCTACGCAGTCCCGTTCACCGTCGACCGATCCTGGGCACCACGTCGCTACGACCTGGTGAACACCGGGCCGGAGCCGCTCCACGCGATCTCCCTCACGCACCTCGGCAGCGGGTACTGCCCGCCGCTGGCGGTCAACCGTCTCGACCCGGGTCGATCCCTGTCGATCGCGGTGTTCGGCGCCGACCCCGAGCAGACCGGCATCGTGGTCGTCCGGTGGCGGCGCCCGGACCGTTCCGAGTACCTGTGGCGGATGTCACTCGTGGGCGACCATCTGGTCGGCCTCGCGTCGTGACGACCGCAGGGTCAGCCCTCGCCGCGCTCCCGGGCGACCTCGTGCCAGCGCGCCACGAGACGGTCGACGGCAGCATGCAGCCGGCGCGTCGCGACGCCGGGTGTGGTGTCGCCGAAGTACCGCTCGACCCAGTGCTGCAGCGTCGCGAGCTCCTCGGCGTCGTTCGCGGCGGCGTCCACCCGCGCGACCACGTCGGCGGCGTCCTCGGCGAGCAGCCAGTTCGCGGCGCCGAGGTACCCGCGCTCGTCCACGTCGGCCTCGGGTGCCGCCGGACGCGTCACGAGCAGCGGCTTGCCGACGGCCAGTCGGTCGTAGATCATCGCGCTGATGTCGGTCACGGCGACGTCCGCGTCCGCCAGTTGCCACCCGAGCTGCGGGCCGTCGTCGTACACGTGGTGCGCAGACGGGTCGGCGGCGTTCGCGGCGGTGATCGCGGCGACGATGCGCTCGTGGGCAGCACGGTAGTCCTGGTCGAGCACGCCGCTGCGCGGGTGCGGCCGGTACACCAGACGGTGTCGACCGGTCGCGAGCAGGCGCTCGGCGAGCTCGACCCCGTGCGACGCGATCGAGCCGTACGCGGCGGCGGCGCGGTCGCCCTCCCACGTGGGCGCGTAGAGCACCACGGTCCGGTCGTCGTGGGGGTACGGCACCGCGCCGGCGAAGTGGTCGGCCTGCGGGCGTCCGATGGCGATGGTGCGGTGGTCCACGTCGTAGTCCCACAGGGCGGCACGCAGGCGGTCCCGGGCGGCGTCTCCCGCGATCAGGGCGTAGTCGTACGCCTTGAACTGGTTGGTGGTCATGTACATCTTGTCGCTCTCGCCGTGGTTGACGAAGACGTGCCACATGCGCCCGTACCGCATCATCTGGAAGTTGCGGGCGTTCTGGTTGACGTACAGGACGATCTTCGGTGCCTGCTCCTCGACGAACCGCTCGAGGTCGACGACCTGGCGGGCGTACACCGCCGGGACGGGCGACTCGTCGAGCAGGGTCGTCATCGTGCCGGGGCTGCGGGAGATGATCGCGACGGGGTGCTCGCGGGCGAGTTCCGCCAACGGCGCGTACCACTGCCGGAGCTGGTACATGTTCACCTTGCCGTCGGCGAAGTAGACCGCGACCTCGATCGAGCGCGGTGCGAGCTCCGGGACCTCCGGGAGCCGGCGGTCGAGCTCCCGCCGGTTCTGACGGGCACGCAGCAGGCGGCGGGCGAGACGGATCGCGGTCCGGACGTCCTTGGTGATCGGCATGGTGGTCCTCAGGCTACGGGCGGTTGCTGGGCGGTGTGCTCGGCGACGACGGCAGTGACGAAGGGTGTGGTGCGGGCAGCGACGGGGTGCTCGACCGCGGACGCCCGGTCGGGGCGCCGGGACGTCCGGGCGGCGGAGTCAGACGACGGGTGGCCGACCGGCCAGCGTCATCCGGGCGATGGTCAGCCACCCCATGGGCCGCGACGGTCCGCAGTCCGCCGTCCAGCCCTCCCGGATCCCCGCGAACCACGTCCGCAGGCGCACCGGGTGTCGCCACCAGCGAGCGATCTGGATCGCGGCCCACGACCCGACGTAGACGGGTCGCAGTGCCACCGGCAGGTTGCGGCGTGCCAGGAACACGCGGTTGCGGGCGTTCAGCCGGACGTACTCGGCGTGCCGGGCGGGGTCGATCGCCGGGTGGTGCGCGACCAGGTCGCCGGCGTACCAGGCGCGTCGACCGGCATCCCACACACGCCACGCCAGCTCGATGCCCTCGTGCGCGTAGAAGTACGGTGCACCCCACCCGCCGACTGCGCGGTGGACGTCCATCGGCAGGAGGACGGCCCCCTCCCACACCGAGAAGACCGGCGACGAGTCGGTCGCAGCGCCCTTGCGGATGCGCGGCACCCAGCGACGGGGGTTCGCCGATCCGGTCGGGTCGACCACCCGCGGCTGCACCAGGCCGAGCGACGGGTCGCGTTCGAGCAGTGCCACGGCGTCACGCAGGAAGGTCGGCGACGGGATCGACGCGTCGTCGTCGAGGAAGAACACGTAGTCGCCGTCGACGACTGCTGCTCCGGCGTTGCGACCGGCGGGGATCCCGACGTTCTCGGGCAGCGCGAGCGCACGGACGCCCTCGGGCAACCCCGTCGGCGCCCAGCCGTTGCCGACGCACACGACGTCGAGCTCGACGTCCTGCTGCGCGAGCACGCTCGTCAGCCCACGGCGGAGGTCGTCCGGACGGGTGCCCTGGGACAGGCTCACGACGGCGATGCGCGGGCGCTGCCGGTGCGGGACGGCGTTCCGTCGCTGGGTCCCGGGCAACGCCTCCGGTGTGGCGCCCGTCGTCGCTCCCGAGGTCATGCCCGCACCCGCTTCGACGAGATGATGGCGACGAAGTGACCGGCCGTGGCGAGGACGGCGAGCGGCAACAGCGCCCCGACCAGGACCCGGTCGACCAGCGGGCTGCCGACGACGAGCCCGAGCAGTGCGAACACGAACGCCAGGATGGTCAGCTCGACCGAGTGGTACAGGCGGTGGAAGGGCAGGAAGCGTGCGAAGCGACGCAGCGTCGCCAAGCGCCGCCCGGACGGGGCCGTGCCGGCGTCCCGGCGGTCGACGAGCTTCTCGAGCCCGGCGTTCGCGCGGGCGACGTGGACCATGTCGTTGAGCGCCTTGTTGAGCACGATCACCAGGCCGAGCGCGCACCCGATCGTCGTCCACATCCAGTCCGCGCCGTGGACCGGCCAGGTCGCGGCGCGGACGCCGAGCGCGATCGGGATGAGTCCCTCGGTCGTGTAGTGCCCGACCTTGTCGAGGAACACCCCGGCGGGCGACCGGGTGCCGCGCCACCGGGCGACCTCACCGTCACAGCAGTCCACGAGCATCTGCAGCTGACCGAGCACGAGTGCGAGCAGTGCACCCCAGATGCCCGGGATCAGCAGCGCGGCGGCGACGCTCCACCCCACCAGGATCATCAGGCCGGTCACCTGGTTCGCCGAGACCCGCGTCCTGAGCAGCACCCAGGTCAGGTACGGCGACACGTCGCGCAGGTAGAGCGACGCCGTCCAGTGCTCGGCGTTCGCCCGCGAGCGGACCTCGTCGGGTTGGGCGACCGCACGGAGTTCGGCGATCGAGGTCGGGCGGGCGCTGCCGCGGCCGGTGGTGTCGTCGGTCAAGGGGTCAGGTCACCGTCCCGTGTGCGTGGTCAGCTCGGAGGTCCGGGTCAGGAACCCGATGATGAAACCGATGCCCCAACCGACGTGGATGCAGGGCAGCACGACGATCAGCCAGAGCATCGTGGGCAGCCCGGAACGCCGCGCCACGAGGACGGCGCCGAGCACGACGAAGAGCAGGTAGACGGCGGGGACGACGAAGCCCAGCGCCGCCCAGGCGACGGGCGACCCGAGCACGGCACCGACGATGCCGACGAGTCCGGCCACGATCCCGAGCGCCATCGCCACGACCATCGCCGGGGGCGCGAAGTACCGCAGGCCGTTGTTCGCCGGGAAGCGTCGGGCGAGCTCGCCGCGCCACAGGCCCGTCGCGACGAACTGGCGCACCAGTCGTCGGAGGCTCGGCCGCGGCCGGTAGGTCACCACGAGTTCCGGGGTGAACCACACCGTGCCACCGGTCTGGCGCAACCGCCGGTTGAGTTCCCAGTCCTGGCCGCGCTTGATGCCCTCGTCGAAGAGTCCGACCTCGAACAGCCGGTCGCGTCGGAACACCCCGAGGTAGGCGGTCTCGGCCGGACCGGCCTTGCCACCGACGTGGTGCGGTGTCCCACCGAGGCCGACCCGGCTGGAGTAGGCGAGGGCGACGGCACGCTCGAACGGCGTGCGGCCCTCGGCGTGCATGATGCCACCGACGTTGTCCGCACCCGACTCGAGCAGCACGCGGACGGCGATCCGGGTGTAGTCCGACGGCAGCACCGAGTGGGCGTCGACCCGGATCACGATCGGGTGCACCGACGCTCGGATGGCGACGTTGAGCCCGGCGGGTGTGGAGCCGACGGGGTTCTCGATGGCCCGGACACGAGGATCGGCGGCGCTCATCTCGGCGACGAGTTCGTTCGTCCCGTCGATCGACGGTCCGAGCGCGAGGATCACCTCGAACGGACCCTCGTAGTCCTGCTCCAGCAGGCTCCCGACCGCGGCACGGACCTCGGTGACCTCGTTGAGCACCGGCATCACGTACGAGACCCCCGTCAGGGGCTGTCCGTCTGTCTGCATGCGGTCCTCGGGGTCGTGGCTGACGCGCGGAGCGCACCGTGGACCGGTACCGCCCCGGAGAGCAGCCATGAGCCTATCAAGCGGCCGGAGCGCCCACCTGCGTCGGACCCGCCAGGGCGCCGACCGTCGGACCGCACCACGAGCCGCGTCGGGGCCGGACGACGGACGGGAGGCGCGGTGCCAGCCGGCACCGCGCCTCCCGTCCGTCGCTGGTCGCGTCAGCTCTTGTAGGTCCCGAGCGTGACGTCGGCCTCGCGCGTCTGACCGTCGCGGACGTAGGTGATCGTCGTCTTCGCACCGCCGGCGAAGAAGCGGACCTGCGCGGTCAGGTCGGTGGCGTCCGCCACCGATGCCGAGCCGATCTTCGTCACGACGTCGCCCTTCTGCAGACCGGCGTCCGCCGCCGCTCCGCCGGACGACACCGACTTGATGAGCGCACCCATCTGGGTGGCGTTCGCGTCCTCAGAGGCGTCGCCGACCGTCGCGCCGAGCAGACCGTGCGTCGCCGACCCGTTCTCACGGATCTCGTTCGCGACGCGCTGGACCAGGTTCGCCGGGATGGCGAAGCCGACACCGATGCTGCCCGACTGCGCGTCGGAGGACTGGGAGCTGCCCGCGCTCGCGATCGCGACGTTGATGCCGATCAGCTTGCCCTTCGAGTCGAGCAGGGCGCCGCCCGAGTTGCCGGGGTTGATCGACGCGTCGGTCTGGATGACCGGCAGCGAGACGGTCGTCTTGGTGGAGGATCCGCCGTTGCCCGGGAACTCGAACGGGCTGTCGCCGTTGCCGCCCTCGTTCGAGTCGCCGCCCTGGCTGGGGGCGCTCGAGGCGACCTGGATGCTGCGGTTCAGGGTCGAGACGATGCCGTCGGTGACGGTGTTCGACAGGCCGAGCGGCGCGCCGATCGCGACCGCGGTGTCACCGACGTTGAGCTCGGAGGAGTTCGCGAAGGAGATCGGCTTGGTGCCGGTCGCGTCGATCTTGATGACCGCGAGGTCGACCGTCGGGTCGGTGCCGACGAGCTTCGCCGGGTAGATCCTGCCGTCGGACGTCGTGACCGTGATCGTGCCGTTCGAGCTGTCACCGTCGAGGGTCACCACGTGGGTGTTCGTGACGATGTACCCGTCCTTCGTGAAGAAGACACCGGAGCCGGTGCCGCCCGCGGAGCCCGAGGAGACGTTGATCGTGACGACGGACGGCGTCGCCTGCGCGGCGACCGCGGTCACGACGGTGGCGTTGTTGTAGTCGTTGACCGTGAGGTTGCCGCCGTTCTGCGACGAGCCGGAGCCGATCACGGTGGTGCCGCCGCCCTGGGCTGCACCGGCCGCCCAACCGGCGCCGCCGCCGACCAGGCCGGCGAGCACCAGACCCGCGACGATCGGCAGGACGAGCTTGTTGCGGCCGCCCTTCCCGTTCGCGGTCGTGCCCACTGCGGCACCCGTGGCGGTCCCGGTCGCCGCACCCGCGGCAGCGCCGCCGAAGTAGTGGCCGTTGCGCTGGTTCGAGCCGTCCACGTCGCCGAAGGCGCTGGCGGACGAGGGGGCCTGGGCGGAGCCGGGGTACGAGGCGCTCTGCGGTGCGCCGTACTGCGAGCCGACCTGCGGCGTGCCCTGGGCGTACTCGCCGTAGCGGGGCTGGCCCTGGGACCGGCCGTACTGGTCCTGACCGTACGGGGTCGGGTTCTGGGTCTGGCCGTACTGGCTCTGGCCGTCCTGGTTCTGGCTCTGGCCGTACTGGTTCTGGCTCTGGCCGTACTGGTTCTGGTCCTGGCCGTACTGGCTCTGGCCGTACTGGCTCTGTCCGTACTGGCCCTGTCCGTACTGGCCCTGGCCGTACTGGCCCTGGTCCTGGTCCTGGCCGTACTGGCCTTGGCCGTACTGGCTCTGACCCTGGCCGTACTGGCTGTGCACGTACCGGTCGTCGCCCCGCCCGTGGTGTGCGTTGTCGGAGCCGTAGGGGCTCGCCTGCTGCACGGCATCGCTGCCGTCGCGGTCGCGGTCGATGGTCGGGTAGGGCGCGGTGTAGCGGTCCGTCGTGGTGTCGGTCCCCGCAGCGATGACGTCGGTCTCGGCCCCGTGGGCGTCGTCGATGACGTCGGTGTGGTCGTGGTCCGTACGGCGGTCGGCGGGCTGTCCGGAGACGTCCTGCGTCGACGTGCCCTCGCCGGAGGTGGCGCGCGAGGCGTCCTCGGCTGCGGCCCGGTGGTCGGTTTCCTCGGGGCGGTTGTCGTCGCCCTGGCCGTGTGGCGTGGTGTCGGTCATGCTGGACGTGCTCCTTTCAAGCTCGTGCAGTCTTCCGGACCCACCTGAGCGGTGCTCCTGCTGGCGCTGCAAGCGACCTATGGCGATCTTATGCGTGGGCTGTGGACGCGTTCCCGGTCTCGCGGCGCCGGGTGACCCGCAGGACGCGCACCGCCGATCCGTCCGACTAGGTTGGGGCCTCCAGGCCGTCGACCCGCGCCGCGCGCACCGGAGGGACCACCATGCACCGCACCGGACCCTGGCTCCGAGCCGCCGAGGGGGCGATGCTGCTCGGTCCCGACGGCGTCCCCGCGCCGACCGTCTTCGCCGAGATGAGCGCACTCGCTGCCGCCACCGGCGCCGTCAACCTCGGCCAGGGCTTCCCCGACCAGGACGGCCCGGTCGAGGTGCTCGACGCCGCGGTCGACGCGATCCGCCGCGGCGTGAACCAGTACCCGCCCGGCCGCGGGGCGCCGGAGCTCCGGGAAGCGATCGCTGAGCACCAGGCGCACTGGTACGGGCTGACGGTCGACCCGGACCGCGAGGTCCTCGTCACCGCCGGCGCGACCGAGGCCCTCGCCGCGACGCTGCTCGCGTTCGTCGAGCCGGGCGACGAGGTCGTCACCTTCGAGCCCTTCTACGACGCGTACGGGGCGCTGATCCGTCTCGCCGGCGGCACCCACGTCACGGTTCCCCTGACGGCACCGGACTTCCTGCCGGACGAGGACACCCTGCGTGCCGCGTTCACCGACCGCACGCGGGTCGTGCTGGTGAACACACCGCACAACCCGACCGGGCGGGTCCTCCCCCGCGAGGTCCTGGCCACCGTCCTCGAGCTCGCCGAGCGGCACGACGCCCTGGTCGTCACCGACGAGGTGTACGAGCACCTCACCTTCGGCACACCGCACGTCCCCGTCGCGACCCTGCCCGGTGCAGCGGACCGGACGATCACGATCTCCAGCGCTGGCAAGACCTTCAGCACCACCGGCTGGAAGATCGGCTGGCTCACGGCGGCGCCCGCACTCGTCGAGGCCGTCGTCTCGGTCAAGCAGTACCTGACGTTCGTGAACGGGGCTCCCTTCCAGCCCGCGGTCGCAGCCGGGCTCCGTCTGCCCGACGAGGTGTTCCACGGCATCGCGCGGGAGCTGTCCGAGAAGCACGAACTGCTCGCGGGCGGACTCCGCGCGTCGGGCTTCGAGGTGATGCACCCGGACGGTGGGTACTTCGTCCTCGCGGACACCGCACCGCTCGGGTACGACGACGCCCGGGAGTTCTGCCTGCGGCTCCCCGGACTCGCCGGGGTCGTCGGCGTCCCCGTGTCGGCGTTCGTCCGACCGGAGCGCGCGGCGGGCTACCGGTCGCTCGTGCGCTTCGCGTTCTGCAAGCGCCGCGACGTCCTGTCCGAGGCGGTCAGCCGCCTCGCAGCCCTCGCCCCGACCCGCTGACCGGGAGGCGCCCCCACCCTCCCCCACGGCGCACCCCGTGCTCCGGCGCGCCGCACCCGACGTGCACGTCCGCCACCGTCCCGCGCGGACCAGCCGAGCGGGCCCCTTCTGCACTTCTCGCCGCACCGAGCCGCCGTTTCCGCCCGCTCGGCGAGCGCTGGCCACCCGGTCGCCCGGTCACCGTGAGTGGGCCTTCTCTGCACGTATCGGCGCACCAAGGCACCGTTTCCGCCCGTTCGGCGAGTGCCGGTCACCCGGTCCCCCAGGTACCGCAAGCGGGCCTCTTCTGCACGTCTCGCCGCCCCCAGCCGCCGTTTCCGCCCGCTCGACGAGCCCCGGTCCCCCAGCCACCCGGTCTCCCGGCCTCCGATCACCCGGTCACCGCGAGCGGGCCTCTTCTGCACATCTCGGCGCACCCAGCCGCCGTTTCCGCCCGTTCGGGGAGCGCAGCTCGTCGTTCCGACACCGGTCCGCGCCGGCTGTCCCCGCGAGCGGGTCGTTCCTGCACCCTCCGCACGCGGCTCTCCCGGTTCCGCCCGTTCGCCGTCGTGCGCTGGTCCGCGCTGTTCGTCCGCTCGCAGCAGAGGGCGAACACGACTGCACCAGGGGGCGCGAGCGGGCGGAATCGAGGCCGGAGCTCGCGCCGCGATGCCGGTTCCGCCCGCTCGGGGAGACAGACGTGCGGCAGAGGCGCGGGCGGGCGCAGCCTGTGCGGCGCGGGCGTGGGCGTGGGCACAGTCCGTGCCCGTGCGGGGCGTGCGCTCAGCGCGGGCGCACGTCGAACCGACGGAGCGCGAGCGAGGGGTTGACCGCACGGACCGCCTCGGTGGTCGCGGTGTCGATCGTCGCGACGACGGTGCCGGGCTGGGCTCCGCCGGCGGCGACCGCGACACCGGCGGGGTCGATCACCACGGAGTCGCCGATACCGATCGGCCCGGTCTGACCGACCCCGACGACCCAGACCGTGTTCTCGATCGCACGGGCGGTCAGCAGTGTGCGCCAGTGGTGTTCCTTCCCGGGGCCGCGCACCCACTCGGCCGGCAGGACCACCGCGTCGGCTGCGCCGACCTCGGGTGCGGCCAGGCGCCGGGTGACCTCGGGGAAACGCAGGTCGTAGCAGGTCTCGAGGCCGATGCGGACCCCGCCGAGCTCGAACACCGGCAGCTGGTCGGCATCACCCGACTCGATGCGGTCGGACTCCTTCGACCCGAACGCGTCGTACAGGTGCACCTTCCGGTACGTCGCCGCGATCGATCCGTCGGGCAGCACCGCGACCAGGGTGTTCCGGAACCGTCCCGGCGTCCCCGCGGTCTCGGCCACACCCACGACGAGCGCGATGGCGTGCTGTCGCGCGATCGCCCGGAGCCCGGTCACGAAGGGCCCGTCGAGCGGCTCGGCGGCGGCGACGAACCGGTCGTCGATCTCGGCGCTGAAGTACGACGTGTACTCGGGCGTCACGAGCAGGTCGACCCCGCGCGCGGCGGCGTCCTCGGCAGCGGCCTGCACGGTGCGGAGGTTGGCCGCCGTGTCGTCGACGGGAGCGAACTGCGCGGCGGCGACGGTGAGGGTTGCCATGGCCCGAGCGTAGCCGCGGCACGTCCTCGCTGAACGCAGCAGCGAGGACGACGAGCACGACCAGCACGACCAGCACGCCGTGCACGACCAGCAGGCCTCGCACGTGCGAGGTGCGAACGACGAAGGCCCCGGTCCGAGTGGACCGGGGCCTTCTTGTGACGCTTGGTTGCGGGGGCAGGATTTGAACCTACGACCTCTGGGTTATGAGCCCAGCGAGCTACCGAACTGCTCCACCCCGCGGCACATCCAATAGCCTACACACCCCGGTGGCGGGGCACAAATCGAGTGCCCCGCCACGGCGTGTCAGTTGCCGTTCTCGGCTTCGGTCGCGGCCTCGATGGCGTCCTGCAGGCGCTTGTCCGCCTCGGCCGCAGCGACCAGGTCGTTGTCGGCGTAGGCCTTCTGGCGGTCCTGCAGCGCGCTGCGCGCGTCGGCCAGGGCCCGGTCGAGCGCCTGGTTGCCGGTGTTGCTCGACGAGTCGCCCGAGCCGCCGGAGGAGGACCCTCCGGACGACGAACCGGAGTCACCCGAGGAGTCGGACGATCCCGAACCCGAGTCGGACGAGCCCGAGCCCGACGAACCCGAGCCCGACGAACCCGAGTCCGACGAACCGGTCGAACCCGACCCGTTCGCCGCGCCCTGGTCACCGGCGGCAGCACCGGAGTCACCGTCGAACAGCTCGTTGAGCGCCTGGTCGAGGGTGTCCTCGAAAGCGATCTTGTCGCCGAAGGCCACGAGCACCTTCTGCAGCAGCGGGTACGAGCCACTCGAGGTCGACTGGACGTAGACGGGCTGGACGTAGAGGAACCCACCGCCGACCGGCAGCGTCAGCAGGTTGCCCTGCTTCACGGTCGAGTTGCCCCGCTTCAGGATGTTCAGCTCCTGCGACACGGTGGTGTCACCGTTGAAGAGGCTCTGCACCTGCGCCGGACCCGGGATGTTGTCCGTCTTCGGCATCGTCAGCAGCGTGAGCTTGCCGTAGTTCGACGCCTTCTCGCCCTTGCCGGCACCACCCGCGTCGGAGTCCACCGCCAGGTACCCGGTCAGCACGTTGCGGTTGTTCGCTCCGGCCGACTGCTGCGGGATGTAGGTCGTGTACAGCGAGTAGGCGGTGTCCTGCCCCGGCACCTTCATCGTCAGGTAGTACGGGTCCTGCAGGTTGCCCTGCGACGCCGTGGTCCTGGTACCGAGGGCGTTCGTCGTCGTCTGCGACACCGTGTCCGAGTTGGCCTCGGAGTCGGTCGTGCCCGTGGTGGTCTCCTGCGGGGTGTTCCACGCGTCGTCACCCGAGTAGAACGAGTTCGCGTTCGTCACGTGGTACGTGCCGAGGATCGAGCGCTGCACCTTGAACAGGTCGGTCGGGTAGCGCACGTGGTCGAGGAGTTCCGCGCTCATCTGCGAGACCGGCTGCGTCGACGTGGGGAAGATCTTCTGCCACGTCTTGAGCACCGGGTCCTCGGTGTCCCACGCGTAGAGCGTCACC
This sequence comes from Curtobacterium sp. 1310, assembly GCF_017834105.1. Lineage (NCBI taxonomy): Bacteria > Bacillati > Actinomycetota > Actinomycetes > Micrococcales > Microbacteriaceae > Curtobacterium > Curtobacterium sp. 1310. The sequence goes on from NZ_JAFICY010000002.1 coordinate 186,870, forward strand.
TTGCCGGTGTACGCGTCGACGGTGGCCTTCACCGAGTTGCGGATGTAGTTCACCTGGTCCGTGCGGAACGCCGACGAGTCGGTCCCGGCGACCGTGTCCGACAGGCTCTGGCTCTGGGAGTACGGGTAGGCGTCGCTCGTCGTGTAGCCGTCCACGATCCACTGGATGCGGTGGTCGACGATCGCCGGGTACGCGTCACTGTCGAGCTTCAGGTACGGAGCGACCTTCTGCACGCGCTGGATCGGGTCGCGGTCGTACAGGATCTGCGAGTCGCGGTTCACCGCGTCCGACAGCAGGATCTGCTCCGACTGGAACTTCGCCGCGTAGACGAGGCGGTTGAAGAACCCGCCGAGGCTCGGTCCGCCGTCGCCCTGGTACGTCGTCGTGGCGTTGCCGCCGTCGCTGTCGTCGGAGCCGGCCGGGTAGTCGAGCTCGATGTTCTTCGAGCCCTCGGGTCCGCCCACGATGGAGTACGGCGGCGAGGTCTCACCGAAGTAGACACGCTCCTGGTAGTTGCCGAGCTGCCCGTTCGACGGGATGCCGGACTCGAGGAACACCGGCTTGCCGTCGCTCGCGCGCTGGTTGCCGTAGGCCGCGGTGACGCCGAAGCCGTGGGTGTAGACGAACGTCCGGTTGTACTGGGTGTTCGCCTGCGAGCTGAGCCCGTCGAGGTCGATGTCGCGGACCGCGATGACGGTGTCCTCGGTCTGGCCGTCGATGTCGTAGCGGTCGACGTCCAGCTGGTCGGGGAACTGGTAGTACTGCCGGTACTGCTGCAGCTGGCTGAACGTGTCCGAGACGATCTTCGGGTCGATCAGACGGATGTTCGCCGTGGTCTGGGCGTCCTGCGCCAGTGCACCGGAGCTCGCCTCGGTCGTGGCGTCGTAGTTCTGCTCCTGCACCCCGCTCACGCCGTACGCGTCGCGGGTGGCCTTGATGTTGCGCTCGATGAAGGCCGACTCGTAGGTCCGCTCCGACGGCTTCACCTGGATGCGCTGGACGATCCAGGGGTAGATGCCGCCGATGACGATCGCCGCGACGAGCAGCAGCCCGGTGCCGACGATCGAGATGCGCCAGCGGCCGATGACGGCGGTGACGATGAAGAGGATCGCGACGATCGCCGCGATGCCCGCCATGATCTCGCGCCCCGGGATGACGGCGTTGACGTCGGTGTACTGCGCACCCGTGATGAGCGGGTTGTCCTTCGTCAGCGCGGCGTACTGGTCGAGCCACAGGCTGACGGCCTGCAGCGCCACGTAGACCGCTGCGGTGACGGCGAGCTGGACGCGCGCGGCCTTCGAGATGCGGACCTCGCGACCGCCGAAGCGGAGCGCGCCGTAGAGGTAGGTCGCGGCGAGCGCGGCGATGCCGGCGATGAGGACGACGGCCGACGAGTACGCCACGATCGAGCGCCAGAACGGCAGCTCGAACACGTAGAACCCGATGTCCAGCCCGAACTGCGGGTCCTTCTGGCCGAACGGGGTCCGGTTGAAGTACTCGAGCACCATGCTCCAGCGACCGGCGGTCGCGAGCCCGGCGAACAGGCCGAGGACGACCGGGATGCCGATCATGACCGCGCGGCGCAGGGGCTCGATGACCTGCTGGTAGCGGTCGAGCTGCGAGTTGAGCTTGGCGTAGACCGGGCGGAAGCGGAAGGCGAGCGCGATGCTCACGTAGACCGGGACCGCCATGCCGAGGAACCCGGCCACGAACATGAGCGTGCCCGCGATCCAGCGCGTGGTGAGGACCTGCTGGAACCCGAGCTGCGCGAACCACGCGTAGTCGGTGTACAGGCTGGCGAAGATGAAGAAGCCGATCACCAGTGCGGCCAGCACGATGATCGTGACCACGATCGGGACCCGCGGCGAACGCCGCCCAGCAGTGCCCGAGGTGGACGAGGTTGTCGTCACTTGATGTGCTCCAGACGTGTCGGACCGGCGGGCCCGGCGCGCCGGGCCGTCAGTGCTCCGATCCTATTGGTCCGGACCGACAGCGAAACTGTACGGGGACTCAGGAAGGCGAGCCGAGCCTCCGGGCCGGTCGGCCGGGAGGCGCGGATCGCGTCGAGCGCGCACGTCGCGCCGTGCGGGTGATCGGGTCAGGAGCCGCAGCGTGCGAGCCCGGCGGTGCTCTTCCCCGCGGCGATCGTCTCGAGGTCGGTGACCGCCTGGTCGAGCGTGGCGACCTTGTAGACGTCGAGTCCGTCCGGCACGTGGCCGACGACCTCGTCGCAGTTGTCGGCCGGCGCCAGGAACACGGTCGCACCGGCGTCCTTCGCGCCGTAGAGCTTCTGCCGGATGCCACCGATCGGGCCGACCTCGCCGTCCGCGGTGATCGTGCCGGTGCCCGCGACGTGCTTCCCGCCGTTGAGCTCGCCCGGCGTCAGCTCGTCGATGATCCCGAGCGCGAACATCATGCCGGCGGACGGGCCGCCGACGTCCTGCAGCGCGATCTTCACGTCGAAGGGGAAGTCGTACCGTTCGGTGACGCCGACCCCGAGGAGCGGGGTCCCCTGCTCCTCGCGGGGGGTGACCTCGACCTGCTCGCGCTTCCCGTCGCGCAGCAGCGTCACCGTCGCCGGCGACGAGGTCCCGTGCTCCGCGACCGCCGCACGGAGCGACCCGGCGTCGACGTTCTCGGTCAGCTGCTCCCCGTCGAAGGCCGTGATGACGTCGCCCTCGCGGATGGTGCCGTCCGCAGCGGAGCCCTCCTGCACCGTCCCGACCCGGAGCTCGGTCGGCAGGTCGTGGCCCTGGTGGATGAGCGCGGCGGCGACGGCGGACTGCTGCGACGACCGCATGTCGGCCTCGTCCTGCTGGTTCACCTGCTCGGTGGTGGTGCCCTCCGGGTAGACGGCGCTCGCGGGGATGACCGCCTCGGAGCGCGAGAACAGCGCGCGGATCACGCTCGTCCACGACGGGCGGTTCGTGGCGTCACCCTGGATGCCCACGGTGAGCATGTCGAGCGCGCCACCCGTCGGGTACGTCTCCGCCCCGTCGATCTGGATGAGCTCGACGTCCTTCGCGTCCTTGCCCTGCCCCTGCCGCTGCGTGCCGATCGTGTTGTAGACCGGCCCGGGCACCTCGATCAGGTAGGGGCTCGGCAGGAAGCTCGCCAGGAGTCCGAGCACGACCGCGCCGATGACGAACGCCCAGCCGACGGTGCGTGCGCGGGAACGGCGACGGGGCGCGGGGGCGAAGAGGGTCACGGACGTCCTTCCACGGGCGGGGCGCCCGCGGGTGCGGGCGGTGCACCCGCGCGTTGGCGGGTCGGTCGCCCGCGTGCTCGCGGGCTGTTCGCCCTCGGCGCAGCGGTCCGGGCGTCCCCTCGGGAGCATCCCGGGCGCGGCCCCGTGAGCAGCGGTTAGCGTAGTCGTCATGCCTGATCAACCGCAGCCGGGGCCGGACGACGACTTCCAGGAGATGCTGCGCAAGCTGCTCTCCGGAGAGGGACAGATCGACCCGTCGCAGCTCGCGGGCGCGGCCGGACTGCCGAACGACCCGGCGTTCGTGGCGAACCTGATGAGCCAGCTCCAGCGCGCGGCGCAGTCGGGCAGGGACGGCATCGACTTCTCGGTCGCGTCCGAGCGTGCGACCGCGATCGCGCGCGACGGCGGGCACCCGGTCGACCCGGCGACCGCCCAGGCATCGGACCAGGCGTTCCAGGTCGCCGCGCTCTGGCTGGACGAGGCCACGAGCGTCCCCGAGCTCACCGCGACGCCGAGCCTGTACACGCGGGAGCAGTGGGCGAAGGCCACCACCCCGGTCTGGGCGCAGATCGCCGAGCCGGTGGCGCTGAGCATCGCGAACGCGCTCACCGAGGCGATCGACCAGCGCGCGCCCGAGCAGCTCAAGGCCATGCTCGGCGACGTCTCGAAGGCGATGCGCGGCGTCGGCGGCGCCCTGTTCGCGATCCAGCTCGGCCAGGTCGTCGGGCAGCTGTCGAAGGAAGTCGTCTCCGGCGGCGACGTCGGCGTACCGCTCCTGGACGAGCAGGTCGCCGCACTGCTGCCGCAGAACGTCGCCGAGTTCGCCGAGGGCCTCGACGTGCCCGAGGACGAGGTCCGGATCTACCTGGCCGTCCGTGAGCTCGCGCACGCCCGGCTCTTCCGGTCGGCCCGCTGGCTCCGGCTGCACATCATCTCGTCGATCACCGACTACGCACGGGGCATCCACATCCCGTTCGACCGGGTCGAGGAACTGGCCTCGGAGATCGACCCGACCAACCAGGAGCAGCTGCGCGACGCACTCGCGTCCGGGGCGCTCATCCCGCCGCGCACGCCCGAGCAGGAAGCCGCGCTCGGCCGGCTCGAGACGATGCTCGCGCTCGTCGAGGGCTGGGTCGACACGGTCACCGCCGCCGCGACGGTCCGGCTGCCGAAGTCCGACGCGATCGCGGAGATGGTCCGCCGTCGCCGTGCCGCCGGTGGTCCCGCCGAGTCGGCCTTCGCCACGCTCGTCGGCCTCGAGCTGCGCCCCCGCCGTCTGCGCGAGGCCGCTGCGCTCTGGCAGCGCGTCACCGAGGAGTTCGGGGCCGAGGAGCGCGACGCCCTGTGGTCGCACTTCGACGCCGTGCCGACGTCCGAGGACGTGGACGACCCGGACGCCTTCGTGCTGCGGTTGCGGAACCCGGGTCGCTCCGCCGAGGACGACGCGTTCGACAAGGCGCTCGAGGACCTGCTCAACGACGCCTCCGGCGACCGCCCGCGCGAGGACGAGAGCGGCGGCATCGAGGACGAGGGTGGCCCCGCGGACGACCGCGCTGCGGGCGACGACACCCCCGGCGCCGGACCCCGCTAGTTCTCCACAGATCGTGACGGCCGGTCCCCACGGGGCCGGCCGTTCCGCCAGCGTGGGTGCATGGGCATCCGCATCGACCCCACGCTCGAGTTCGTCTGGCGCGACCCGGGGACCGTGCAGCTCGGCGTCGACCCGCCGCGCGCCGTCGTCCCCGTCCCGACCGTGGCCGAGGAGCGCTTCCTCTGCGCGCTCCGGCGGGAGACGAGCCGCGACGCCCTGACCGCCCTCGCCGGGACGACGGGGTGCAGGCCCGAGGTGGCGGCCCGCGTGCTCGGTGACGCCTCCCCCGCCGTCGTCGACGTCCTGCCCGAGCCGCTCGCCCGGGTCGAGGTCCACGGGGACGGCGTCCTCGCCGACACCGTCGCCGAGATGCTCTCCGGCGAGGGCGTGACGGTGGCCCGGACGGCCGCGCGCCGCGGTGGGCCGGTCGTGCTGCCGGACCCGACCCCCGCACTCGCGGTGGTCGTCGTCGACCACGTCGTCGACCCGGCGCTCCGGTCGGCGTGGGCGCGGCGCGGGACCCCGCACCTGTCGCTCGTGGTCGGCGACGGTCGGATCCGGCTCGGGCCGGTGGTCGTCCCGGGCGACGGCCCGTGCCTGCAGTGTGTCGAGTACGCCCGCGTGGACGAGGACCCGGCGTGGCCCGCGCTGGCCGCCCAGGTGTGGGGTCGGCCGGCAGCACCGCTGTCGCCCTGGCGACGCGCAGCGGTCGCATCGGCCGCGGTGCGGATGCTCGTGCAGCGCCTGCCCCTGCGGACCCAGGTCCCCACGACGGAGCAGGTCGTCTTCGACCGCGACGACCTGACGGTCAGCCTGCTGCCGGTGGCACAGCACCCTCGGTGCGCCTGTCGAGCGCTGCCAGGAACCGACTCGGCGCCCGGGCACCCCCGCGCGTGGAACCCTGCCGTGACCACGTGACGGTGACCGAGCGACGCGCGCGGGTCAGCCCGACGTAGAACAGCCGGCGCTCCTCGTCGACCTCGGCGTCGGTCGCGGCGTGGGAGATGGGCAGCAGCCCCTCGGCGGCGCCCACGACCACGACGTGGGGCCACTCCAGACCCTTCGAGGAGTGCAGCGTGGCGAGGGTCACAGCGTCGAGCTCCGGCTCGTGGTGGGTCGCCGCACGGTCGACCAGGTCCTGCGTGAACTGCTGCATCGTCGTGCCGGCGGGCGCGGCCTCGGCCAGGCCCATGACCGCCTGCAACGCCTCCCACTGGTCGCGGACCGCGCCGGTGCCGTCCGGCGGCGTCGGGGTCCAGCCGCTCAGCTGCAGCACGAGCCCGACCCGGCGGGTGAGCTCGTCGTCGGTCTGCCGGACGGCCTCGCCGCGCATGTGGTGCACCGCGAGCTTCACCTCGGGCCGGTCGAAGAACCGCGTGCCGCCCTGCACCCGGTACGGGATGCCGGCGCGACCGAGGGCGGACTCGAGCGCGGCGGACTGCGCGCCGACGCGGAACAGGACCGCGCAGTCGCCGAACGCCGCTCCCGACGCCACGAGCTCGCCGATGCGACGGGCGACGGTCTGCGCCTCGTCGCCGTCGTGCACGCAGGGCAGCACCTCCGGCTCCGGGCCCCGCTCGGCGGACTGCGCGACGAGGTCGAGCGCACCGGGCTGCCCGCGCATCAGGGTGTTCGCGGCGTGCACCACCTCGGGCGTCGACCGGTAGTTCCGTTCGAGGCGCACGACCGACCCGCGGGGGAACTCCGACCCGAAGCCCAGCAGGTACCGGCTCGACGCGCCCGCGAACGAGTAGATCGTCTGGCTGGCGTCACCGACCACGCACACGTCGTCGCGGCCGCCGAGCCACGCGCGCAGCAGGTCGTGCTGCACGGGCGAGACGTCCTGGTACTCGTCCACGACGAAGAACCGGTACTGCTGTCGGACGTACGAGGCCACCCGCGGCTCCGACTCGACCATGCCGAGCGTCGCGAGCAGGACGTCCTCGAAGTCGAGTTGCCGACGGTCGTCCTTGAGCTGCTCGTACGCCTTCATGAGGTCGATCACCCGCCGGGGCGGGGTGTCCCGCGGCATCACCCGGTCGGCCGCAGCGGCCTCGTACTCGTCGTAGGTGAGCATCTGCACCTTGCGCCACTCGACCTCGGCCGCGAGGTCGCGGAGCACCGGGGTGTCCACGTGGATCCCGACCGTGTCGGCGGCGTGCGCGATGACCCGTCCCTTGGACTCCACGATGCGCGGGGCGTGCCCGCCGACGGTGTCCGGCCAGAAGTAGCTGAGCTGTGCCATCGCCGCGGCGTGGAAGGTCCGCGCCTGGACCGTCCCGGCGCCGAGCGCGCGCAGCCGCGACCGGAGTTCCCCGGCCGCCCGTGTCGTGAAGGTGAGCGCGAGGACGTGGTTCGGCGAGTACGTGCCGGTCGCGACCCCGTACGCGATCCGGTGGGTGATCGCCCGGGTCTTGCCGGTCCCTGCGCCGGCGAGCACGGCGACGGGGCCGAGCAACGTCCGGGCCACGGTCTGCTGCTCGGCGTCGAGCGCCGCGAGCAGTTCGTCCGGCGACGGCGGGCGCACCGGTGCGGCACCGGTCGCCGCGCGGGGATCGGTCACGGCACGTCCAGCGGCCCGCCGTACCACTCCTCGATGATCGCGCGGGCGATCGACGTGCGGCCGGGCAGCAGCAGGGTGTCGCCGGCACGCTCGCGGACCTCGTCGCGCGAGAACCACCGGACGTCGAGGATCTCGACGCCGTCCGGTCGAGCGGTCGAGGGATCGCCGTCCACGGCGCGTGCGCGGAAGCCGACCATGAGCGACGCGGGGAACGGCCAGGGCTGCGACCCGAGGTACTCGGGCTCCTCGACGCGCACGCCGGACTCCTCCCAGACCTCGCGGCGGACGGCGTCCTCGAGGGACTCCCCCGGTTCGACGAAGCCGGCGAGCAGCGAGTAGCGGTCGGCGTCCCACGCGGCGTTCGACCCGAGCAGGATGCGGTCGTCGGCGTCGGTGACCCCGACGATGATCGCCGCGTCGGTCCGCGGGAAGAGCTCGTGCCCCTCGGGGTCGCGGCGGACCCACCCGCCGCTGACGACGTCGGACGGCGAGCCGGTGCGCGGGGAGAACCCGTGCACGGCGTGCCAGTTCGCCATCGCGACGGCCTCGACCGCGAGGCCCTGGTCGCGGGCGGACAGCTCGGTGCCGAACATGCGCAGGCTCGACCACGCCCCGTCGTCGGGCTCGATCGCGGCGGCGGCCGTCGCGTCGAGCAGCGCGGCGGCGAAGCGCGTGCCGGCGGGAGCGTCGGCGGCGTCGGTGACCGCTCGGCCGAGGTAGAGCGTCACCGCGTGCTCGGGCACCGCGTCGGCGCCCACGAACCGGAGCGCGCCGTCGGCGTCACGGAGCAGCTCGGCACCGCGGACCGGCAGCCACCGGGTGTCCGGGTCGGCGCGCAGGACGCGGTCGAGGTCGGGGGTGGTCCGGAACTCCGCGTCGCGGTCGAGTTCGTTGCGGGACAGCGGGAGTCTGGCGGCGAACTCGACGGTCACGGCGGGGTGCTCCTCGATCGGGACGGGTTTCTCAACGGGACCCTGTGGACGGTGCCCGGGCTTGCACAGGCCAGCGTGGCGTGCGCTCCGGCACCGGACGCGGACCTACCCTGAGGGGCATGGCGGGATCCCAGTTCACTCTAGCCGCGTTGGCGACCACGGCCGTTCCCGGTCTGGTCGTCACGGGCACGCGCACACTCGGCTCGGCCGCCTCCGGTGACTACGAGTCGGCCGTCCTCCGCGACGCGGACGGCGCGCTCAGTGCGATCCGTCGCCCGCGCAACCAGCGGGCCGAGGCCCGGCAGTCCGCGGACCTCGTCGCGATCCGTGCCCTGAGCGCCGGCATCCGTTCGCGTCTGCCGTTCGCCGTGGCCGAGTACCGCGGTCAGGCGCCGATCGGCTCGACCCGGGCGATCGTCACGACCTACGTGCCGGGCACCCACCCGACGCTGCGCGACCTGACCGAGCGTCCCGACCTCGCGACCGCCGTCGGCCGTGCCGTCGCGGCCGTCCACCAGCTGCCGACGAGCTTCGTGACGGACGCGGGACTGCCGTCGCTCACCCCGTTCGAGGTCCTGCGCTCCGCCGTCTCCGTGATGGACCGCGCGGTCGCCACGAAGCTCGTGCCCGCCGCACTCGTCGAACGGTGGGAGGGCGCTGCGCGCGACCAGCAGCTCTGGCAGTTCACCCCGACGGTCGTGCACGGCGCGCTGGGCACCGGGGTCGTCCTGGTCGACGGCGACTCGGTCACCGGCGTCCTCGACTGGGGCGAGCTCCGACTCGGCGACCCCGCGAAGGACCTGGCCTGGGTGCTCGCCGGTCACCGCGACGCCTTCGACACCGTGATCAGTGCGTACGAGGCGAACGGCGGGGGTCGGGACCGCCAGCTCGCCCAGCGCGCCCGCGTCCACCACGAGCTCGAGACCGCCCAGTGGCTGCTGCACGGCGTGCAGGCGAAGAGCACCGAGGTGGTCGACGACGCGGTCGCGATGATGCACCGGCTGGTCGACGCCGTGCAGACCCCGAGCGCGGCGCCGCTGCAGTCGGTCTCCCCCGAGACGATGGAGATCGGCGAGGTCGAGCAGTTGCTGTCGTCGACCGAGCGTCGACACGGCTGACCCGGCCGCCGCCCCGTCCGTCGCGACCACCCATCGGACGGGAGGCTCCCCGCGGCCCCGCCCCGCGCCTCCCGTCCGACACGGCGTCGGTCCACGTGCCGCAGCGGCCCAGCCCTGATCCGGCCGGCCGACGCACCGGGCCCGGCCGGTCGACGCACCCGGCCGGTCGACGCACCGGATCAGCCGAGCGCCTCCTGCCAGGCGCGCTCGAGACCGGCACGGTCGAGCAGCGCCGTGGGCCGTACCTCGAGGTCGTCCGCGACGAAGTAGAAGACGGCGTCCACCTCGTCGACCGGTCGCCCGGTGAACTCGGCGTACGCCACCCGGTACAGCGCGAGCTGCAGCTGCCGCGCGGCCAGGTCCGCCGTGCCGGTCGGTGCCTTGCCGGTCTTCCAGTCCACCACCTCGGCGCGACCGTCGATCTCGTACACCGCGTCGAGCTTGCACACCACGCTGTGCCCGAGGAACGGGATGTGGATCTCGCGCTCGACCTCCACCGGGGTCAGGTCGGCCCAGCGTGACCGGGCGAAGGTCGCCTGGAACGCCGCCAGTCGTCGTGCGTCGTCGTCGGTGACCGCGGCGTCGGTCGAGGCGTCCACGGCCTCGTCCGCGTCGAGGTCGCGTTCGTCGTCCCACAGGTCGAGGGTCTCGAGCGAGCCACCGCTGCGCGCGCGCTGCTCGACCCACTGGTGGAAGAGCGTGCCGAGCCTGGTCGCACGGTACGGCCGCTCCGGCATGGGCCGGCGCAGGCGCTCGGCGACCGCGTCCGGCTGGCCGATGTAGTCCTTGAACCCCGAGGCCGGGACACGGTGCGGGATCGCGACGCGGCGCCGGTCCGACCGTGCAGCCTGCCGCTCGGCGAGCAGCAGGTCGATGTCCGCCGCGAAGCGCCCGGCCGCACCGGGGTTCGCGTTCCGGACGCGCTCGGCTGCCGCGAGGACCCGGGCACCCCGCTGCCCGAACGGCACGTGCGGCCAGGTCTGGGTCGCCCCGTCCCCGCCGAGGGGGTTCTCCTCGTGCACGGTGCCGTCGGGGACGGCGTCGGCAGCGACGACCCCTGCCGCGACGAGGTCCCGGAGGTACCGACTCGGCGGCGTCGGCTTGACCCCGCCGGCCCACGACGACCCGGACACGAGCAGGTCGTGCCGTGCCCGCGTCAGCGCCACGTAGGTCAGCCGACGCTCCTCGTCCTCGTTCCGGGCCTTCACCTGCTCCTTGTAGGCCTCGATGGCGTCGACGACGCCCTTCTGGTCCGCGTGCCCCCGCCACTCGAGCCGCGGGAGCTCGTCGGCGTCCCCGCGGAACTCGTACGGCAGGCGGCCGAAGCCGAGCCACCCCGAGGATCCTTCCTGCGGTCGGGCGGGGAGCGCGCCCTCGACGAGCCGCGGCACCGCGACCGCGTCCCACTCCAGGCCCTTCGACCCGTGGATCGTCAGGATCTGCACCGTGCCGGCCTCCGGCTCCTCGGACCGCGGGCCCATGTCGTCGCGGCGGGCGGCGGCGTCGATCCAGCCGAGGAAGGCACCGAGGTCGGCGCGGTCGTCGGTCGTCACGAACCCGGCGAGCTCGTCGACGAACGCGTCGAGGAAGGCGGCGCTCCCCTGCTCGTGGGCGGCGACCTCGACGTCGAGCCGCATCTCCTGCACGACCAGGGTCACGAAGTCGACCAGGTCCCCGGCCGCCCGGGCCCGGAGCGCGGCGAGCTGCTGCCCGAGCTCGCGCATCCGCTGGCGGCCGGCGGGACTGATGCCCTCGAGGGCGCCGTGCTCGTCGGGGGCGCTCGCGACGAAGTCGAGCGCGTCGACGATCGATCCGTGCTCCCCGGCGGCGACGGACGCGCGGAACGCCGCGGTCAGCTCGTCGTCGAGGCGCTGCTGCGTGTGGTCGCGGCGGAACAGCCAGCGGGCGAGTTCGTGCAGCGCGGCGACGTCGGCGGCACCGACCCGCCACCGTGCGCCGGCGAGCAGGCGGATGAGGTCGTTGCCGGCCGCCGGGTCGTGGAGCACCCGGAGACACGCCACCAGGTCGACGATCTCGGGTCGCTGCAGGAGGCCGCCGGTGCCGAGCACGTGGAACGGCACCCGGTGTGCACCGAGCGCGGCGGTGAACGCCGACAGGTCCTTCCGCGAGCGCAGCAGCAGCGCCATCGAGCCCTCCGGCGAGGCACTCCGGCGGTCCGCGAACCAGCGGGCGACCGCGTCCGCCTCCTCGGGCAGGGTCTCGGGGAAGACGGCCGTCACCGTGCCGGCGTCCGCACCGGGTCGCGGCGCGAGTCGCTCCACGGCGACCTCCGACGCAGCCGACAGCGGGTCGACGACGGCGTTCGCGCCGGCGAGCACGTCGACCGGGTTGCGCCAGCTCGTGGACAGGGCGAAGGTCACCGGCGCCGGCGTTCCGGCACCGTCCGTCCCCGCGACCGGTGCGTCCGGTGCGACCGGTGCGTCCGGTGCGTCCGGTGCGACCGGTGCGACCGGTGCGACCGCGAAGTCGCGCGGGAAGCGGGCCAGGTTCGCCGCGCTCGCCCCGCGGAAGCCGTAGATCGACTGGTGCGGATCGCCGACCGCCATCACCGGGTGTCCGCGGAAGAGCCGGGCGAGGAAGCGTGTCTGCACCACGGAGGTGTCCTGGTACTCGTCGAGGAGCACCACACGGAACCGGCTCCGCAGGTCGTCGACCACCCGCGGGGCGGACTCGGCCGCGGCGAGCGCGAGGGCGATCTGGTCCGAGAACTCCACGAAGCCGCGGTCGACCTTCTGCCGTCGGAACTCCTCGACGAGGTCGACGAGCGGCTCCAGCGCTCCGATCGCTGCGACGGTGTCGGTCACGGCCTTGTAGGGGTTGCCCCTGGCGTTCCCGGGCAGCTCGAGCAGCGCACCGAAGTCGATCGCGAAGCGACGCAGGTCGGCCGGGTCGACGAGGTGCTCGGACACCGCCCCGGCGAGGGCCACGACGGCAGCGGTCACGGTGTCGACGTCGCGGTCGAGCCCGGCGAGCCGGTCGTCCCGCGCACCGACGACCACCCGACGGGCGAGCTGCCAGGCGGAGGGCTCGGTGAGCACCTGGGACTCGCCGTCGCGTCCGACCAGCAGGGCGTTCTCGCGGAACACGGCGTTGGCGAACGCGTTGTAGGTGGAGACCGTCGGGGCCTCGAAGGCGTCGCCGGCGGTCAGGAGCCCGACGTCCTCGAGCGCACGGATCCGGTCGTTGATGCGCACGGACAGCTCACCGGCCGCCTTGCGGGTGAACGTCAGCCCGAGCACCTCGGCGGGACGGACGAACCCGTTCGCGAGCAACCACACCACCCGCGACGCCATCGTCTCCGTCTTGCCGCTGCCGGCTCCCGCGACGACGAGCGCGGGAGCGAGCGGCGACTCGATGACCGCACGCTGCTGGTCGGTCGGGCGCGGTCGGCCGAGGGCGTCGGCGATCGCGTCGGCGTCGTGGGCCGCCAGGGGCGCGTCGGCGTCGTGGGCCGCCGGGGGCGCGTCGGCGTCGTGGGCCGCCGGGGGTGCGGCGGTGTCGACACCTGCGTCGGCCCCGGGCTGCGTGTCGGTACCGGTCGTCACCAGGTCACCTCCCCCACCACGTGGATGCGGCACTCGACGCCGGTCCGCGCCCGGTCGCAGTGGTCGTCGACGTTCGCCAGGAAGGTCCGGCCGGCCATCCCCCGCGCGACGGCGTGCAACCGTTCCCGGTAGGCCTCGCGCGCCTCGTCGTCGAAGGCGTGCTGCGTGCGCTCCGAGTACGCCTGTCCCGAGCGGGGGTTCTGCACGAAGACGAGTCGGGCGTCGGCCATCGGCGCGCCCGCCGGGACCCCCTCGACCGCGCCGTCCTCGACCGCGAGCTGGTACGCGCCGAGCTGGGGGTGCTCCGGCATGTCGTTCTTCTCGCTCGGCATGGAGCGGCCGGTCTTCAGGTCGACGACGCTGACCCGCCCGTCGGGGTCGACCTCGATGCGGTCGATGCTGCCGCGCATCCGCGCCGGCCCGGTCACGAGTGCGAACGACGTCTCCGCGCCGAGCAGCCGTCGACCGGCGCTCGCGAACGTGCGCAGGTAGTCGCTGAGCCCCTCGATCATCCGCCGGGTCCGCGCGCGTTCGCGGTCGGCGACCCACGGCGACTCGAAGGTCAGCTCGTCCCAGCGCCCCTCCACGTGGTCCCACAGCGACTCGACGTCGACCGCGGTGGCCTGCTCCATCGCCTCGTGGACGATCGTCCCGATGCCCATCGCCGGGCTCGGCGCGCTGCCACCGAAGGTCTGCACGAACCAGTGCACCGGGCACTCCTCGAAGGTGCCGATGCGCGAGGGCGACACCGCGACCGTCGGGGCGACCGGCTCACCGTCCTCGTGCTCGGGCGCCGGCGGGGCGTCCACGTCGACCAGCGGGTCCTCCGTCGTCGGCTCGGCCGTCCCGTACCACTCGTCCGGTGACGCACCGGCGACCCCGGCCTCGGCGAGCCGTGCGAGGGCGGATGCGGCCTCGTGGTCGCCCGAGGCGACGACGCGGCGCCGCAGCGAACCCGCCATGCCCCGGAGCGACAGCGGGTGCACGGTCGGTTGCCGGTCCGGCGGCACCGGGACGAGCCGGACGAAGGGCGACGGTGCCTCGTCGTCGTTGGCGACCGTGCCGATGACGACCTGGGTGGTGGCGCGGGAGACGGCGCGGGCGAACAACCGGAGCTCGTCCGCGATGACGGCTGCCCGGTCGTCGACGGTCTGGTCGTCGATGCCGGCGGCTGCGCGGACCAGCCCGTCCGGGTCGAGCAGGCTCCCCCGCACCCGGGTGTTCGGCCAGACACCGTCCTGGAGCCCGAGCACGACGACCACGTCGCACTCGAGCCCGATCGTGGCCGAGGGGGTGAGCACGCGCACGCGTCCGGCCGTGCGGTCGGGGCCGATGGAGTCCTCGGGCAGGTCGGCGCCGAGCAGGTCGTCGACGAACACCCGCGCGGGCGCGTCCGGGGTGCGCTCGACGAAGCGCTTCGCCGCGGTGAAGAGCCCGACGACGGCGTCGAGGTGCCGGTCGGCCTCGGCGGCCCCGACACCTCCTGCCGCGGACTGCCCGCCCCAGGCCGTCGCGAGGCCGCTGCGCTCCCACAGTCCCCACAGGATCTCCTCGATGCTGGCGTCCGCGGCGGCGTCCGCCCGCGCCTGCACGAGGCTGCGGGCGAGTCGGGTCGCGCGTCGGGCGAAGCCGGCGTCGACGGTGGCGAGCCGTTCGGGGGCACCGAGCGCCTCGACGAGCAGCTCGTCGGCGGTACGGGTCCCGCCGCCCGCGAGTTCCTCGCGACGCAGGGCGAGCCGGAGACGTCGCATCGCCAGGGTGTCCAGGCCCCCGAGGGGTCCGGTCGCGAACGACGTCGCCAGGTCGGCACCGAGCGGGAGCACCCCGAGCGCGACCGCGGCGGCGTCGAGCAGCGCCCGGGCAGCGCTGTCGTCACGCGGGCGCACCGGGGCGGCGCCGGCCGTCGCGGGCACCTCGGCGACGGACAGGGCACGCACGAGCTCCGGGATGGCCGCTCCGCTGCGGGTGACGACGGCCATCCGGTGCCACGGCACGCCGTCCAGCAGCCGGTGTTCACGGAGGCGCCGGGCGACGGCGACGACGAGCGCCGAACGGCTGCCGGCCTCGAGGTGCAGCACGGCGTCGCTCCGGGCACCGGTCGTCGACGCGACGGCGGTGCGCTGGCGTCCGGCCGCGGCGGCCCCGATGCGCGCCGTCACCGCGCCGACGAGCTCCCGGACCGGTGCCGCGTGCCGGTGCACCGTGCCGAGCACGACCTCGTCGACGCGCGCCACACCGAGCCGGGTGGCCAGGCGTCCGAGCACGTCCGGCTCCGCACCGCGGAACGCCGAGGCCGCGATGTCCGGATCTCCGAACGCCACGACCTGCACCCCGGAGCGGGCGAGCGCCCCGAGCAGGGCGACCTCGCCCTCGACGAGTTCCTGCGTGTCGTCCACGACGACCAGGCGCAGCGCGGCGACACTCGCCGGGACCTCGTGTCGCAGCACCGCGGCGGTCGCGAACGCCACGAGCTCCGCAGCGTCGAGACTGCTGCCACGGAAGGCCGTCACCGCTGCGCGGTACTCGTCCACGAAGTCACCGACCGCGCGCCACTCGGGGCGACCGCGCTCGTCGGCGAGCTCCCGCATGTCCTCGGGCTCCACCCCGGCGGCCACGGCGCGCATCATCACGTCGCGGAGTGCCGTGCGGAAGCCGGCCCGTTCCCGCACGACGGCGGTGATCGGCGCCGGCCACTCCGGTCCGACCCCGTCGGTCTCGTGCCCCGCGAGCAGGTCGGCGATGATGCGGTCCTGCTCGCCACCCGTGAGCAGCGTCGGCGGCTCCTGCCCCTGCAGCGCGGCGGCGTGCGCGACGACCTGGAAGGCCAGGGAGTTGACCGTCCGGGCGAGCGCGCCCGGGACCGCCCGGTCGACCGCGGCCGCCAGGCGATCGCGGAGCGCCGTGGCTGCGGTGCGGGCCGAGGTCAGCGCGAGCACCGTGGCGTGACCGTCCGGCGAGACCGCGTCCGGACGGGAGAGCCGGTCGGCGACGAGCCGCGCGAGCGTGGTGGTCTTGCCGGTGCCCGGCGCGCCGAGCACGGCGGCGTGCCGGCCCTCCGGCAGGGCGAGCACGGCGTCCTGCGCGGGGTCGGCGACGAGCGGGCGGACGACCCCGACGTCCTCGGGGAGGGTCGTCAGCGTGGTCCTGGGCACGCGGACACGGTACCGAGGACGGCCGACAGCAACGCTCGACGCACCGGGACCGCCGTCGGCGGTGCGCCCCCGGCGAACGCCCGGGCCGACGGGGTACCGCTCGGATACGCTGTGCTCGTGGACATCAAGATCGGCATCATCAACAGCCCGCGCGAGATCGCCTTCGAGACCGCCCAGAGCGCCGAGGAGATCGAGCAGGCCGTGGCAGCGGCCCTCGAGTCGCAGTCGACCCACCTCTCCCTCAAGGACGAGAAGGGCCGCCGGTTCATCGTGCCCGTCGCCTCGCTCGCCTACGTCGAGGTCGGCGCAGAGGAGTCCCGCCGCATCGGCTTCGTCGCCTGACGTGGAGCTGCTCTTCGCCGTGCTCGGCGGCCTCATCGCGGGGGCCGTCGCGCACGTCGTGGTGCCGTGGCGCTCGACGCGCGGAGCACTGCTCGGCCCCGTCGTCGGCGGCGTCGTGGCGGCCGTCGTGTGGGAGGCCCTGACCTGGGCCGGTTGGCCGTACGACGGCGGATGGATCTGGGTCGTGGCCCTGGTGGGTGCCGGGGTCGTCGCCGTCGTGACCGAGTGGGTCCTGGGTCGTCGTCGCACGGCCGCAGACGAGCACGCCTTCGAGCGCGCACGCACCGAGCGCGTCTGACCGAGCAGGCCCGAGCGAGCGCGCCCCGCGCCCCGGGCCGTCGACGCGGCCCGCGCCTCAGGCGGTCAGGCCGAGTGCGTCCATCCGCCGTGTGTGCGCAGCGATGAGCTCCGTCCACACCGGCTCGAGCTTCTCCTGGTCCTCACGGGCGTGGACCGCCAGCGCCGACCGTGCCACGAGCAGCGTGTCCCCCACGAGCCGCCGGCCCCACATCGCCAGGCGCGACCCGACGCGCGGGTCCTGCTCGATGTGCGCTGCCAGCTCCTCGACGACCGCCGGTTCCTCGCGCGCGTCGAACACCGTCCGCAACCGCTGTCGGACGTCGAGCGGCAGCGACCGGAGCAGGCTGCCGAAGAGGTCGTTGAGGATCCCTGCCGTCACGTAGCCCGTGAGCATCGACTCGTACCAGTCAGCGCCGCTCGTGCGCAGCAGGAAGCGGTCGATCGCCTCGCGGTGGGGCTCCATGAGCTCCGCCGGCGCCCACCCGCCTCGTTCGATCTCGGCGACGATCGTCCGGTGCCGCTCGAGCGCGGTCGTCGCGAGCACGCCCGTGACGAGTCGCCCGGACATCGTCGGCGCCGCGGCACCGGCTCGACCCATCGTCTCGTAGAGCGACAGCTGCAGGTAGGCCGCCTGCCCCAGGTACACGTCGAGCTCGGGACTCACGTCGTCCAGCTGCAGGCGCTCCACGGGCTTGGCGTTCCGCGGGTTCCGCGACGCCAGCCACGCGGCGGCGAGCTGCGCAGCGCGCTTCCGGTTCCACCACGACACCACGCCCCAAGCATACGGGCCGCGGGCACCACTCCCGCCCGGCGGGCGCTGTCCTCGCCCGCCGTCGGTAGACTGGCCTGGACTTCCACCAGGACTAAGGTGATTCTTTGACTTTCGCAGACCTCAACATCGAGCAGGACATCGTCGACGCGCTCGCGACGAAGGGCATCGCCGAGCCCTTCCCGATCCAGCAGCAGACGATCCCGCTCGCCCTCACCGGCCAGGACATCATCGGCCAGGCCAAGACGGGTACCGGCAAGACCTTCGGCTTCGGCCTGCCGCTGATCCAGCGCCTCGGTGCCGACCCGGAGCACGGCGTGAAGGCGCTCGTCGTCGTCCCGACCCGCGAGCTCGCGGTCCAGGTGACCGAGGACCTCGAGCTCGCCACGTCGAACCGGTCGACCACGATCGTGTCGATCTACGGCGGCAAGGCGTACGAGGGCCAGATCGAGCAGCTCAAGGCCGGCGCGCAGATCGTCGTCGGCACGCCCGGTCGCCTCATCGACCTGCAGCGCCAGCGCCTGCTCGACCTGTCGAAGGTGCAGGAGGTCGTGCTCGACGAAGCAGACCGCATGCTCGACCTCGGCTTCCTGTCGGACATCGAGCGCATCTTCCAGGCCGTCCCCGCGGTGCGCCACACCATGCTCTTCTCGGCGACGATGCCGGCTCCGATCGTGGCGCTGGCCCGCCGGTTCATGACGCGCCCGGTGCACATCCGCGCGACGGACCCCGACGAGGGCCTGACGCAGGCGAACATCAAGCACGTCATCTACCGCGCGCACTCGCTCGACAAGGACGAGGTCATCGCCCGCATCCTGCAGGCCGAGGGCCGCGGCAAGACCGTGATCTTCACGCGCACGAAGCGCGCCGCCGCGAAGCTCGTCGAGGAGCTGAAGGACCGTGGCTTCAACGCCGCCGCCGTCCACGGCGACCTCAACCAGGAGCAGCGCGAGCGCGCGATGGCGGCGTTCAAGGCCGGCAAGCGCGACGTGCTGATCGCGACCGACGTCGCGGCGCGCGGCATCGACGTGGACGACGTCACGCACGTCATCAACCACACGATCCCGGACGACCCGGACACGTACCTGCACCGCGCCGGCCGCACCGGTCGTGCCGGCAAGACGGGCATCGCGGTCACCTTCGTGGACTGGGACGACCTGCACAAGTGGACGCTCATCGACAAGGCCCTCGAGTTCGGCATCCCCGAGCCCGTCGAGACCTACTCGTCGTCGCCGCACCTGTTCGCCGACCTCGACATCCCCGCCGGGACGAAGGGCCGCCTGCCCGGTGCGCCCTCGCACGCGGCCGAGGCAGGTTCCTCCGCCGGCCGTGGCGCGCAGCGGACCGGTGACCGTCGCGGCTCCGAGCGCAGCGGTGACCGCCAGGGCGGCTCGCGTCCGCGCTCGCGCACCCGGTCGGGAGGCTCGTCCGACGCCGTCACGTCGGCTCCGGCCGCCGAGTCCACGGGTCCCGACGCCGCGCAGCCCGCCGGCGAGGGCTCGACCACCGACGGGGCCGCGAAGCGCCGTCGCCGTCGTCGTCGCCGCAGCGGTTCCGCCGAGGCGACCACCTCGGCACCGCAGGGCACCGGCGAGGGCGAGTAGCGCCTCCCGTCCGAAGGCCCCGTCACTCACCTGACGGGGCCTTCGTCACGTCCGCGGGCCTGCCCGCCGGGGACCCCGACAGGGGCGGACGTCAGGCCAGGCGGGAGCCCGCTCCGTGCACCGGGTCGCTGCCGGTGGCCTGGTCGACGATGGCGTCGAAGGAGTGCCGCGCGGTCCGGTGCTCGCCGAACCGGTTCGGCTTGCCGGTGCCGTGGTAGTCGCTCGAGCCGGTGACGAACAGGTCGTAGCGACCGGCCCAGTCGAGCAGCGTCCGCTTGCCGTGGGCGAGGTTCTCGCGGTGGTCGACCTCGAGCCCGCCGAGGCCGGCGTCGACGAGGTCACGCAGCATGGGCTCGTCGATCACGATCCCGCGCGAGGACGCCGCCGGGTGCGCGATCACCGGCACGCCACCGGCTCCGCGGATGAGCTCGACGCCGCGCAGGGGCGTCGGCGCCTCGTGCGGTTCGTAGTAGCCGGAGGCCGGGTGCAGGATCCCGCGGAACGCCGCGCTGCGATCCGGTTCGAGCCCTCGGGCGACCAGGGCGTCGGCGATGTGCGGCCGACCGATGGTGGCGCCGTCGCGCGCCTGCGCGAGGACGTCGTCCCACGTGATCGGGTGGTCGCGACCGATGCGCTCGACCATGCGTCGTGCCCGCGCGAACCGGCCGTCGCGGATCCGGGCGGTCTCCGCGACCAGGGCCTCGTCGGTCGGGTCGACCAGGTAGCCGAGCACGTGCACGCTCCGGTGGCCGACGCGGGTGCTCAGCTCGAGGCCGGGGAGCAGCGACATCGGGCGGTCGCGGACGGCGGCGGTCGCCTCGTCCCAGCCGGCCGTCGTGTCGTGGTCCGTCAGGGCGACGCCGTCGAGGCCGGCAGCGGCGGCGGCAGTGACGAGCTCCGCCGGCCGCTCGGTGCCGTCGGACACGCTCGAGTGGGCGTGCAGGTCGATGAACGGATCGGGCACGTCGACCATGCTACCGACAGGTGAACAGCCGCTCAGGCCGGAGGGTCAGCTCGGTGCGATGATGGGTGACATGGCCGACACCACTCCTCGCGCGACGAGCAACCGATCCACCACCCCCGGGTCCTCGACCTTCAAGGACCACATCGCGTCGCAGTGGGCGGACCGGGAGCGCCCCACCCCCGAGCCGCGCGAGCAGTCGCCCTTCGCGGCGGAGCGACGTGCTCGCATCTCGGAGCTGCACCCCGGACGCACGATCGTCGTCCCCGCGGGTCAGGCGAAGGTGCGGTCGAACGACTGCGACTACCCGTTCCGTCCGCACTCGACCTTCGCGCACCTGACCGGCTGGGGCACCGACACGGTCGTCGGCTCCGTCCTGGTGATGACCCCGAACGGGTCCGGTCACGACGCCACGCTGTACTTCCGCGCCACGGCCGGCCGTGACTCCGAGGAGTTCTACGCGAACCCCGAGATCGGTGAGTTCTGGGTCGGGCCCCGTCCCTCGCTCGACGAGGTCGCCGCCGACCTGGGTCTCGCGACGGCCGACCTCGGCGCCTTCGCCGGGGTGGCCGACGGCCTCGACGCATCCGTCCTGCTCGTCCGCGATGCCGACGCCGAGCTGACGCGCGCTCTCGACACCCGACTCGGCACGACGGTCGGCGGTGCGGACGCCGTGGACGGGGCCCCGGCGACCGAGGACGTGCTCTCCCGTGACCTGTCCGAGCTCCGGCTGGTCAAGGACGCGTACGAGGTGCGCGAGCTCCGGAAGGCCGTCGAGGCCACGGGGTCGGGCTTCGACGACGTCATCGCCGACTTCGACGCCGTGCTCGCGCACCCTCGCGGCGAGCGCATCGTCGAGGGCACGTTCAACCGTCGCGCACGGGCCGACGGCAACACGGTCGGCTACGACACGATCGCCGCGTCCGGCCACCACGCGTGCATCCTGCACTGGACCCGCAACGACGGCGCGGTGCAGCCGGGCGACCTGATCCTGATCGACGCCGGCGTCGAGGTCGACTCGTTCTACACCGCCGACATCACCCGGACGCTCCCCGTGTCGGGCACCTTCACCGACGTGCAGCGCATGGTCTACGAGGCCGTACTCGAAGCCGCCGACGCCGCGTTCGCGATCGTGAAGCCGGGCATCACCTTCCGCGAGGTGCACGCCACCGCGATGGAGGTCATCGCGAAGAAGACCGCCGAGTGGGGCTTCCTGCCCGGTACGGCCGAGGAGTCGCTGCAGCCGGACAACCAGTTCCACCGCCGCTACATGGTGCACGGGACGAGCCACCACCTCGGGCTCGACGTCCACGACTGCGCGAAGGCCCGTCGCGAGATGTACATCGACGGCGTCGTGCAAGCGGGCATGGTGTTCACGATCGAGCCCGGCCTGTACTTCCAGCAGGACGACCTGACCGTGCCCGAGGAGTTCCGCGGCATCGGCGTCCGGATCGAGGACGACGTCCTGGTGACCGAGGACGGCGCCGAGAACCTGTCGGTCGGCATCCCCCGGACCCCCTCGGAAGTGGAGGGGTGGATCGCCCGCACCGGCCGCTAGCCTGAGCGGGTGACGATGCCCGACGCCTCCCCCAGCACGACGTCCGCCCCGACCGACGGCCCGATCGCGCCGCGCGGGCTGGTGATCGACGTCGAGCACTTCGACTCGCCCGACGCACAGCGGCTCCGCGCCGCCCAGCGTCTCGAGATCGACCGGGCCTACGGCGGGGACACCGAACCGGGCGAGAAGCCGACGGCCGACTCGATCGCGGTCTTCTTCCTGGCCCGCGACGAGGACGGCACGCCCCTCGGCTGCGGTGGCCTGCGCCTGGTGCAGGACGGCATCGCCGAGGTGAAGCGGATGTACGTGCGGCCGGAGTCCCGCGGGGCCGGGGTGTCGAGCGCGATCCTCCGTCGCCTCGAGGAGGCCGCGATCGACCTGGGTTCCCCGGCGCTCGTGCTCGAGACCGGCGACGAGCAGAAGCGCGCGATCGGGTTCTACGAGCGCGAGGGCTTCCGCCGCATCGCGCAGTTCGGGCCCTACGTCGGAGCGGCGCGGTCGATGTGCTACTCGAAGGTGCTCTGACCACCGAGCCCTGACCGGCGACCCGTGACCGGAGCCCTGACCGGTCACGCGCCGCAACGGAGGACGCCCGCGTCGACGATCGTCGACGCGGGCGTCCTCCGGTTCGGTTCGGTCCCTCCGTCAGCCGCGCTCGCCGTCGCGGCGGTCGTCGGGTGCCGAGCCGGGTCGCTGGTCCGCACCGGCGGAGCGCTCGTCGGCTCCGTCGACGCGCTCCCCGTACTGCGGGGGCTGGCCCGGTCGTGACTGCGGGACACGCGGGTCCGACGTCGGCGCCGGCTGCTGCGCCGTCTGCGGGGTCTCGCCGTACCGGGGGCCGTCGTTCGTCCCGTACCGCGGGCCGTCGTTGGTCCCGTACCGCGGACCGGCGGCCGACGGGCCGGACTGCTGCGGGCCTCCAGGCCGGTGCTGCTGCGGCTGGTGCGGCGTCGCGTGCCCACCGTAGGGCGAGCCCTGCTGGGGGCCCGGACGCCACGGCTCCTGGCCCTGGGACGGACGGGCCTGCGAACCCGGCGCGCCAGGCTGCGGAGCGTCGTTCCAGTGCGTCGACGGCGTCGCGCCGTGCTGGCCGAGGATCCGCTGCGCCTGGCCGGTGAGCTGCGGGTCGACGACGATCTGGTAGTTCGTGGCGAGCACCTGGTGCACGCTCGTGAAGTCCCGCTGCCGCTTCGTGATCGCGAACGAGACGATGCCGTACAGCATGCCGAACGCGGCGCCGATGATCGCCGCGGCGATGATCAGACCGCCCGCCGTCGGTGAGAACAGCGTCAGCACGATGCCGAAGAAGATGCCGAGCCAGAGACCGGAGAGCGCGCCCGCGATGGCCG
Source organism: Curtobacterium sp. 1310 (assembly GCF_017834105.1). Classification (NCBI taxonomy): domain Bacteria; kingdom Bacillati; phylum Actinomycetota; class Actinomycetes; order Micrococcales; family Microbacteriaceae; genus Curtobacterium; species Curtobacterium sp. 1310. The sequence continues at coordinate 209,883 of NZ_JAFICY010000002.1, forward strand.
CACGGCCGTAGGTCATCTTCCCGGTGACGCGCTCGACGGTCTTCAGGTCGTTGCCGACGATCGAGATCTTGGCGACGGGGAAGTCCGCCTCGGCGAGCTTCGCGACGACGCGCTGGGCATCGGGGTAGCTGTCGTAGGTGCCGAGGACGTCCCCACGCGGCAGCGTCGGGAAGGCCTGGGCGGTGCGTCCGGCGAACGGGCTCTGGTTGCTCACCCAGCCATCATCCACCGGGCACCTTGCGATCACACGTGCGCCTCCCGGGAACCTCCGGGGCAGGGGCGCAGCGGCTGGTGCACCGAGCCGCGCGTCCCCTCGGTGTGCGCAGGGTGCGCTCGTCCCGGGCGCGCGCGGCAGCGACTACGCTGGACGGGTGAGCGCCACGAAGGTCTTCGTCGCCCGCCTCGCCGGGTGCTCCGTCTTCGACCCCGCGGGCGACCGCGTCGGTCGCGTCCGGGACGTCCTGGTCGTGTACCGCCGCGTCGACGCCCCGCACGTCGTCGGGCTCATCGTCGAGGTGCCCGGCAAGCGCCGCATCTTCCTCAGCATCGGCCGCGTCACGTCGATCGGCGCCGGTCAGGTCATCACCACCGGCATCGTCAACATGCGTCGCTTCGAGCAGCGCGGGGGTGAGGTGCGCGTCATCGCGGAGATGCTCGGCCGCAAGGTCCTGCTGACGCGCGACCGCATCCGCGCGACGATCGAGGACGTCGCGATCGAGGACCGCGGACAGGGCGACTGGGAGGTGTCGCAGCTCTTCCTCCGCAAGCCGAAGACGACGCCGTCGCCGTTCGGCAAGGGCCCGACGACGTTTGCCACGTGGAACGAGGTCACCGAGGACGAGCTCCCCGGCGAGGCCCAGTCCGCCGAGCACGTGATCGCCGCCTACTCCGACCTGGTCCCGGCCGACCTGGCGTCGACGCTCCTCGACCTGCCCGAGGAGCGCCGGTTCGAGGTCGCCGAGGAGCTCCCCGACGACCGGCTCGCCGACGTGCTCGAGGAGATGCCCGACCAGGAACGCATCGAGATCCTGACCCGGCTCGAGGACGCCCGCGCAGCCGACGTCCTCGACCAGATGCAGCCCGACGACGCCGCAGACGTGCTCGCGCAGTTCCCCGACGACCGGAGCGAGGCGCTGCTGCAGCTCATGGAGCCGGAGGAGGCGCAGGACGTCCGCATGCTCCTCGAGTACGAGCCGGACACCGCGGGTGGTCTCATGACCACCGAGCCCGTCATCGTCTCGGCGGACGCGACCGTCGCCGAGGGGCTGGCGCTCATCCGCCGGCACGAGCTCGCCCCGGCGCTCGGCGCGAGCGTGTGCGTGGTGCTGCCGCCGTACGAGCCGCCGACCGGTCGGTTCCTCGGGCTCGTGCACTTCCAGCGCATGCTCCGGTACCCGCCGAACGAGCGCCTCGGCACGCTCATCGACCAGCAGACCGAGCCGGTCCGCGTCGACGCGAGCGCTGCCGAGGTCACGCGCGTGATGGCGACCTACAACCTCGTGTCCGTCCCCGTGGTCGACGACGCCCACCGTCTGGTCGGGGTGGTGACGATCGACGATGTCCTCGACCACGTCCTGCCGGACGACTGGCGAAGTCACGGCGAGGGGGATGCCCCCTCGCGACTCCGCCAACGCCAGCGCAAGACGCCCGTGACGACGGGGAGGAGGACCACCCGTGGCCCGAACGGATGACAACCGCCAGGAGCGACTCGACTCGCCCAAGGGCATGCGCACGCGTGTGCTCCCGACCCGCCGCCGTGGCCGCGGGGACACCTTCGGTCGGGCGACCGAGGGCATCGCGCGGGCGATGGGAACGCCCTGGTTCCTGGTCGGCCTGACCCTCTTCTGTGCCCTGTGGATGGGCTACAACACCCTCGCTCCGAAGCCGTGGCAGTTCGACTCGGCTGCGATCGGCTTCACCGCGCTCACCCTGGTGCTCTCACTGCAGGCCTCGTACGCGGCGCCGCTCATCCTGCTCGCGCAGAACCGGCAGGACGACCGCGACCGTGTGCAGTTCGAGCAGGACCGCCAGCGCGCCGAGCGCAACCTCGCCGACACCGAGTACCTGGCCCGCGAGGTCGTCGCCCTCCGTCTGGCGATGCGGGAGATGGCGTCGAAGGACTTCATCCGCGCCGAGATCCGGTCACTGCTCGAGGAGCTCGACCGGCGGGACGCCGAGGAGGCAGCGCTGCGCGCCGACTCCGTCGACGACGGTGAGGGAGCGGCGAGCACGCGTGGCTGACGGCACCGCAGCGACGCCCGACGAGCAGCTCGGCGCCGCGGTCCTCGCTGCGCTCGGTCGCGTGATCGACCCCGAGATCCGCCGCCCCGTCACGGAGCTCGACATGATCCGCGGGGTCGACGTCCGGCCGGGAGGCTCGGTGCGGGTCGACCTGCAGCTCACGATCGTCGGGTGCCCCGCCGCCGACACCATCGAGCGCGACGTGCGATCGGCCGCCGGTTCCGTGGACGGCGTGCACCACGTCGAGGTCGACGTCGACGTGATGAGCCCGGCGACCCGCGCCGCCCTCACCGAACGCCTCCGTGCCGGCCGGCCGCGCGGCGTGCAGTTCACCCCGGACTCCCTGACCCGCGTGATCGCCGTCACGAGCGGCAAGGGCGGGGTCGGGAAGTCGACGGTCACCGTCAACCTGGCCGTCGCGCTCGCAGCGGCCGGTCAGCGGGTCGGCATCGTCGACGTCGACGTGCACGGCTTCAGCGTGCCCGGCCTGATGGGGTTGACCGACGAGCACGGCGTCGCACCACGACCGACCCGTGTGGACAGCATGATCCTGCCGCCGGTCGCCCACGAGGTGAAGGTCGTCTCGATCGGCATGTTCGTCGACGACGTCTCGACCGCGGTGTCCTGGCGTGGACCGATGCTGCACCGCACGGTCTCGCAGTTCCTGACCGACGTGTGGTTCGGCGACCTCGACGTGCTCCTGCTCGACCTGCCGCCCGGCACCGGCGACGTGGCGATCTCGGTCGGGCAGCTGCTCCCCCACGCCGAGGTGCTCGTCGTCACGACGCCCCAGGCCGCGGCCGCCGACGTCGCCGAGCGGAGCGGGGTCGTCGCACGGCAGACCGGGCAGAAGGTCATCGGTGTGGTCGAGAACATGGCCGGGCTCGTGCAGCCCGACGGCAGCGTCCTGCACCTGTTCGGCGAGGGCGGCGGCGACGAGACCGCCGCTCGGCTCTCCCGGGGGCAGGACATCCCCGTGCCGGTCCTCGGCCGCGTCCCCCTGTCGGTCCCGCTCCGGGAGGGCGGCGACGGCGGCGTCCCGGTCGTGCTCGGCGCCCCGGAGGACCCCGCCGCGGTCGCCCTGCGGTCCGTCGCCGAGACCATCACCACGATGGGACGGGGCCTGGCCGGACGCAAGCTCGGACTCAGCCTGTCCTGAGCGATCGTCGCGCACGGGCCGATGCGCCCGCTAGCGTGGCCGCATGGACAGCTCCGACCACGTCAGCGTCGACTGGGACGCCGCCCGCGCGACGAACCGGGCGAACTGGGACGACCGGGTCCCCATCCACGAGGGCGCGTACGACGTCGCCGCGCTCGACGACCCGGCACACCGGTCGGACGTCGTGCGCGACGACCTGCCCGCGCTCACGCCGTGGCTGCCCGGCGGCACGCTCACGGGGCTCGACGTCTGCCACCTGCAGTGCCACATCGGCACCGACACGGTCTCGCTGGCCCGCGAGGGTGCACGCCTCACCGGGGTCGACTTCTCGGCACCGGCGCTCGCGGCGGCAGCGGCCCTGGCCGACCGGCTCGGCCTCGACGTCACGTGGGTGGAGACCGACGTCCTCGACGCCCGCGCGGCCGTCACCGGCGACTTCGACGTCGTCTACACGAGCATCGGCACGATCTGCTGGCTCCCGGACCTCGACCGCTGGGCCGCGCAGGTCGCGGGACTCCTCAGGCCGGGCGGGGTGTTCTTCATCCGCGACGGACACCCCGCGCTGTACGCCCTGGACGAGGACGCGCCGGAGCTCGTGACGCGGCACCGGTACTTCCCCGACGGCACGGCCCAGCAGTGGGAGGACGCGGGCACCTACGTCGGCGAGGGCACCGTCGCGAACACCCGGACGTACGAGTGGCCGCACCCGCTGTCCGAGGTCGTCAACGCCCTGCTCGGCGCCGGACTGCGTCTCCGCCGACTGGACGAGGGGCGCACCCTGCCGTGGCGGTTCAGCCCGCGCATGGAGGAGGACGGCCACGGTTCGTGGGTGTGGCCCGCCCCGGACCGCGACCGGATCCCGACGACGTTCACGATCGTCGCGACGCGTGATTGAGAACGGACGGGAGGCCCGGTGCCAGCTGGCACCGGGCCTCCCGTCCGTCGTGTCGTGACGGGAGCCGCGTCAGGTCGCCTCGGTGTCGAAGGGGGCCGGCTCGCCCTCGGCGAGCGGCACCACCGGCGCCGTCGCACGCACCCTCGACGCGGTGACCTGCGCGGTCTCCACCGCGGCCGTGCTGCCGGCGGCGGTGCCCCCGGAGTCGAGCAGGGCATCGCGGATGATGCGACGGGGGTCGTACTGCCGGGGGTCGAGCTTCTGCCAGTCGACGTCGTCGAACTCGGGGCCCATCTCCTCGCGCATGCGGTCCTTCGCGGTGTCCGCGAACCGGCGGATCGCCTTGACGAACTCGGCGAGCTTCTGCGCGTACATCGGCAGGCGCTGCGGCCCGAGCAGCAGCACCGCGATGATCCCGATGATCAGGATCTTGTTGAAGTCGATGGACACGGCAACGAGCGTAACCCGTCCCACTGCGCCGCACCCGTAGAGTTGTCTCCCGAACGGAGTGTGCGTGTCAGAGAAAGAGTCGAACTGGAAGTTCGCCGAGGACATCGTCTCGGAGCCCGAGGTGATCGCCCGAGCGCGAGAGCACTCCCTCGAACTCGGGGTGGAAGCCGTCTCCCCCGCGATCGGCGCCCAGATCGCCGTGGTCGCAGCGGCATCGCGCGCGACGAGCATGATCGAGATCGGCACCGGGCTCGGCGTCTCGGGGCTCTACCTGCTGCGCGGCGCGCCCGATGCGACCCTCACGACGATCGACGTCGAGGTCGACCACCAGCAGTACGCCCGTGACGCCTACGTCGCCGCCGGCACGGCACCCTCGCGTGTCCGGCTCATCCCGGGTCGGGCGAACCAGGTGCTGCCCCGGATGAACGAGGCGTCGTACGACGTCGTCCTCGTCGACGCCGACCCCGAGCACGTGATCGAGTACGTGGAGCACGGACTCCGCCTCGCGCGCGTCGGGGGCACCGTGCTCGTGCCGCACGCGCTCTGGCGCGGTCGCGTCGCGGACCCGGTGCGTCGGGACCGTGCGACGACGGACTTCCGCCTGCTGCTCACCGAGGTCTCGACCTCGGGCGCGGTGCGGAGCGCGCTCTCCCCCGCCGGGGACGGGCTGCTGCAGATGACGAAGGTCTCGGCCTGACCCGCCGGACATCCTGACCCGCCGGACGTCCTGACCCGACGGACGTCCTGACCCGACGGACGTCCCGGAGCGACGGACATCGTGGCCCGGTCTGCCGGTTCCGTCGGCCACGAGGCACACGAGAGGCCCGGAGCGTACGTGCTCCGGGCCTCTCGTCGTGGTGCGTCGACGGACTAGGCGGAGACGACCTCTGCCAGTGCGTCGTGGAGTTCCTTGGCCTCGGCGTCGTTGACCGAGACCACCAGGCGGCCTCCACCTTCGAGCGGAACCCGCACGATGATGAGTCGACCCTCCTTGACAGCCTCCATCGGCCCGTCACCGGTCCTCGGCTTCATCGCTGCCATCAGATGTCCCCTTTCGTGCAGAAGATGCAGGCCCATTATCCCGTACCGAGGGGGCAACTGCGAAACCGCCCAGGTTGGGGGTGTCGGAATGCGACGTTCTCGCGGCTCCGGGTGGTCACCTTGGCGTGTGCCGAACATCCGCTCCGTGCTGCGTCCACAGGTCGATCCGGTCGTCGAGGCGGTGCCGAAGGGCATGCGCATCGCCGGAGCGTTCTCGTGGCGCTTCCTCGTGGTGGTGGCTGCCCTCGCCGTCGTCGTCGCCCTCGTGGTCCTGCTGCAGGACATCATCGTGCCGTTCCTGGTCGGGCTGCTCGTCTGCGCACTGCTCGCCCCCTTCTCGGCGTTCCTGCAACGTCACCGGTGGCCGAAGTGGCTCGCCGTGCTCACGGCCTGCATCTCGGTCGTGGTCGTCCTCGGTGTCCTGGCGCTCGTCGTGACGGCGCAGATCCGCTACGACCTGCCGACGCTCGAGCGTCGGCTGACGAGCAACGTGCAGACCTTCCAGACCCTGCTCGCGTCCGAGCCGTTCGGCATCACCTCGGCGCAGGTCACGAAGTACCTGGCGGAGGCGACGAAGTTCCTGCAGACCCACGTCGCGTCGATCCTGTCCGGGGCCGCCGAGGCGGGCAGTGGGCTGGTGCACGCGCTCGAGGGGCTGTTCATCGTGGTGTTCACGACGATCTTCGTGCTCATCGACGGCCGCCGGATCTGGTCGTGGGTGGTGCGGATCTTCCCGCGACGCTCGCGCGGACGCATCGACGCCGCGGGTCAGGCGGGGTGGAAGACCCTCACCAGCTTCATCCGCGTGCAGCTCGTCGTCGCGGTGACGGACGCACTCGGCATCGTCATCGGCGCGCTCGCGCTCGGCCTCCCGCTCGCCGTCCCGATCGGCGTGATCGTGTTCTTCGGCGCGTTCGTCCCGGTGGTCGGGGCGATCGTCGCCGGCATCGTCGCCGTGCTCATCGCGCTGGTCTTCAACGGACTGGTGCCGGCGCTGGTCATGCTCGCCGTGGTGGTGGTGGTCCAGCAGCTCGAGAGCCACGTGCTGCACCCGTTCCTGACCGGCTCGGCCGTCCGGGTGCACCCGCTCGGCGTCGTGCTCGGTGTGACCGCGGGCACCACGATCGCCGGCGTCGTCGGAGCCTTCTTCGCCGTGCCGTTCATCGCGACGGTGAACGCGATGGTGCACGCCGCGGCCGACTGGCGCCCGGGCGAGGACCCCTCGGCGACACCCGCCGCCGAGGACTCAGACGACCGCGAGGTCGATCACGGCGGCGTCCAGTCGTAGCCGTCGACCCACCAGCAGGTGTACAGCCAGACGAACTGCAGACCGAGACAGACCGCGACCACCAGCACCCGGTAGCCCGACGACCGCGGGAGGGCCACGATGCCGAGGAGCGGCGCGATCGGCAGCAGGATGCGCCAGGTGCTCGACTGCGGGAAGAACACGGCGAGCAGGTACACGACGTAGGCCACGCCCCACAACCGCAGCTCGAGGCCGACGCGCCGCACGGCGGGGTGCGCGACGAACACCGCGAACCCGACGAGCGCCACGGCGAGCAGGATCCCGCCCGCCGGCTGCCCGAACCACCAGCCAGCGCCCTGGATCCACGGCGCGAACGGGACGAGTTCCCGCCACCCGATGTACGACGACCGCCAGGCGAGCTCGGTGTCGGTGTACGCCTTCGGGACCCCGGTCACCGCCCACGCGATCGCCGGCCAGGCGAGTCCGACGAGCCCCGAGACCGCACCCACGACGAGTGGCGGCAGAGCGGTGCGCAGGGTCGGCCGCTCGACCTCGCGCACCCATGACGGCCGGACCGTCCAGGCGGCCAGGAACAGCACCACGAGGAACGCGAACGCGAGCCCGGTCGGTCGGGTCATCCCGAGCAGCAGCACGACCGGCAGCATCGTCCACCAGCGGCGGTCGACCATCAGCAGCAGGGCGACCAGGAGCAGGAAGAGCCCCATCGCCTCGGCGTAGGCGACCTGGAACACGGCGGACACCGGCGCGACGCAGAACAGCACCGTGGCGAACGTCGCCCGGCCGTCGTCGAGGAAGCGGCCCATCAGCCGTCGGAACACCAGCGCAGCGCCCCACCCCGCGACCAGCGACACCGTGACCGCGACGGCCTCGAACGACGCCCCGGTCAGCACCATCAGCCCTCGGACGAGGAACGGGTACGCGGGCATGAACGCCCACGCGTTCTCGGTGACGTGGCCCGCGGCGTCCACCGGCAGGGTCGACGGGTACCCGTTCGACGCGATCACCCGGTACCAGGCGCCGTCCCAGATCGATGCGAAGGACAGGTACGACGGACGCGCACCGGTGAACGAGTTGGCGGTCTGCACACCGGCGAAGGCCAGGAGCATCGCCCCCGTCACGAGCCGCGCGACCACGTAGACGACGGTGACCCGGACCCACCAGGGCACGAGCCGGTAGCGCGCGCGCCAGCGGCCGGCGCCGTGGAGCCCCGCGACGGTGCGCGCGGGGCCGGTGGTCACGCCGTCAGCCACCGACGCAGGCCGTCCTCGACCGCGGTGATCTGGTCGACGGGGACCTGCTCGTCGTCGTGGTGGGCGAAGACCGGCTCGCCGGGACCGTAGTTGACCGCCGGGACCCCGAGCGCCGAGAAGCGGGCGACGTCGGTCCACCCGTACTTCGGACGCGGGGCCGGGCCGCCGACCGCTGCGACGAACTGCTGCGCGAGCGGCGCGTCGAGCCCGGGGCGGGCGCCGGCGGCGAGGTCGACGATCTGCACGTCGTACCCGGCGAACAGCTCTCGGATGTGCGCGACCGCCTCGTCCGCGCTGCGCGACGGCGCGAAGCGGTAGTTCACGTGCACCATGGCCTCGTCCGGGATGACGTTGCCGGCGATGCCGCCGGTGATGCCCACGGCGTTGAGCCCCTCACGGTACTCGAGCCCGTCGACCGTCACGGTGCGCGGCTCGTACGCCGCGAGCGTCGCCAGGATCGGTGCGGTCTTGTGGATCGCGTTGTCGCCGATCCAGCTGCGTGCGCTGTGGGAGCGCTTGCCGGAGGTCCGGACCTCGGCGCGGAGGTTGCCGTTGCACCCACCCTCGATCTGGGCGCCCGACGGCTCGCCGAGGATCGCGAAGTCGCCCGCGAGCAGCTCGGGACGGGTCCGCGCCAGCCGACCGAGGCCGTTCAGGGAGTCGCTGACCTCCTCGTGGTCGTAGAACACCCACGTGACGTCGACGTTCGGCTCGGTCAGGTCGTGCGCGAGCTTCAGCTGCACGGCGCACCCGGCCTTCATGTCGACCGTGCCGCGACCCCAGAGGATCTCGGTGCCGTCGTCCGCGGTCCGGAACTCGGTCGGCAGGTTGCCGTTGAGCGGCACCGTGTCGATGTGCCCGGCGATCACGACCCGGCGCTCGCGACCGAGCTGCGTGCGTGCCACGATCGCATCGCCGTCGCGCACGACGTCGAGGTGGGGCAGCGACGACAGCGCCGCCTCGATCGCGTCGGCGAGGGGTCCTTCGTTCCCCGACACCGACTCGATGTCGCAGACGGCGCGCGTGATGTCGATGGACGAGGCGGTGAGGTCGAGCTGCTCCGGCATGCGGTCAGCGTACCGGCCGCTTCCCTCAGCGGACGGTGAGGCGACCACCTGTGGACGGTGCCGATCCGTCCACAGCACCTTTGCCTCCAGGCCGGCCTGGTCTCGTCACCGACGTTCTCCACAGACCGTCTCCCCGGACGGGTCGCCGACCGGCCCGCTCGCTACCCTGGGGGCGTGACCGACGCGACCGCAGCCACCGACCGACCCACGCACGCCTGGGGCCACGGCCTCGCGACGATCGCCGCCGACGGCACCGTCCTCGACACCTGGTACCCCGAGACGCACCTCGGTGCGCGTCCGGCCGACGCGGTGTTCCCGCCCGAGCTCGAGGCGCACGTCGGCGACGACCCCCGGCGCGAGGTCCGGATCGAGGCGGTGACGACCGAGATCGTCATCGACGACGCACCCACCAGCACGCCCGATGCGTACCTGCGGCTGCACCTGCTCAGCCACCTGCACGTCCGGCCGAACACCGTCTCGCTCGACGGCGTCTTCGGTCACCTGCCGATCGTCGCCTGGACCAACGCCGGCCCGGTGCACCCGGACGCCCTCGTCCGCCTGCGTCCGGTCCTGCAGCGTGCGGGCATCGCGGTGCACGCGGTCGACAAGTTCCCCCGCCTGCTCGACTACGTCGTGCCGGACCGGGTGCGCATCGGCGACGCCAACCGGGTGCGGCTGGGCGCACACCTGGCTCCCGGCACGACCGTCATGCACGAGGGCTTCGTGAACTTCAACGCCGGCACGCTCGGTGACGCCATGATCGAGGGTCGGGTGTCGCAGGGGGTCGTCGTCGGAGACGGCACCGACATCGGTGGGGGTGCGTCGATCATGGGGACCCTGTCCGGCGGCGGGACGCACCGGGTGTCGCTGGGCGAGCGGGCGCTCCTCGGGGCGAACGCCGGCCTCGGCATCTCGCTCGGCGACGACTCCGTGATCGAGGCCGGGCTCTACGTGACGGCCGGCACCAAGGTCGTCCTGGTGGGTGTCGCACCGAACCCGGACGGCACGCCGCGCACCGTGAAGGCCGCAGAGCTGTCGGGCGTGCCGAACGTGCTGTTCCGGCGCAACTCGCTCTCCGGTGCGGTCGAGGCCCTGCAGCGCCAGGGCCAGGGCATCCAGCTCAACACGGCGCTGCACGCGTAGCGCGGCTCCCGACGAGAGACGGCATGGGGGCGACGATCGCGGGGCCGCACGGACCGGTGCCCGTCCGGCGGTACGGACGCCCGGGCCGACTCACCCTGGTCTGGTTGCACGGGGGCGGGTTCTTCCGCGGTGGCCTCGACCAACCGGAGTCGCACGCCGTCGCCACCGCGCTGGCCGCCCACGGGCTCGCCGTCGTGACCGTCGACTACCGCCTCGCTCCGCTGCCCGGGCTGCCCTGGGTCGGACGCCGTGGAGCTCGGCCCCGGGCGCGGTGGCCCCACGCGCACGACGACGTGCTCGCGGTGGTCCGACACACGAGGGCGCACACCGACGGGCCGCTGCTGCTCGGTGGGGCGAGCGCGGGGGCGTGCCTCGCGTCCGCCGCGACGCTCGGCCTGCTCGATGCCGGCGACCCGCCGGAGGGCGTCGTCCTCGCGTACGGCTTCCACCACGCCCGACTCCCCCGCGACCGCGCCGTGCAGCGCACCGTCCGCGGACACCGCCGTGTGACGCACGCCCCGTGGGCCCTCGACGTCGCGAACCGGAACGCGGTGCCCCGGACGGCACTCGGGCAGCGGACGGCGTTCGCCGGCGGACAGGACCTGACCGGCTTCCCGCCCGCCTTCGTCGTCGACGCCGCGTCCGACGCGATGCGGGCGTCGGGCGAGCGGTTCGCTGCCGAGCTCGTCTCGGCGGGCACGTCGGTGGAGCGACACGTCCTGCCCGATCGGCACGCCTTCCTGAACCGACCGGGCACGCCCGCGTTCCGTGCGGCCGTCGACCGGCTCGGGACCTGGGCGACGGCGACGGGCCGGTTCCCGTCGGCGGTGCGCCGCGCCTGCTGACCGCCGCGCCTGAGCGCGGCGCCTGACCGCCGCTCCTGAGCGCCACGAGGAGCTCGGCGCGAGCCGGGTGACGCCGGCTGGCGCCGACGGAATCCGGGTGCACTCGATGGCACCAGGCGTACCCAGCAGAACCGGGCGTACCTGATCCGCAGGATCGGCCAGGTACGCCCGGTTCCGCCTGCCATGGCATTCGTCATGGGAAGGAACGAGCTGCGCGCCGGACGGGAGGCGCGGTGCCAGCCCGCACCGCGCCTCCCCTCCGGCGCGCGCACTTGCCCTCAGGTCACCGAGCGGGCAGGACACGCCGCGCGCCGCCTGCCGAGCGGGCAGGAACCGTCGCCGGACGACGCCGAGCGTGACAGAGATGGCCCGCTCGCGGCTCGCGACCGTTGAGCGTGACGGAAGAGGCCCGCTCGCGGGGCGCGAGCGGGCCTTCGGACCGGGGCCGGACGTCAGCGAGCGGGCAGGTCCCGCTCCGGGTGCCCCACGTAGAGCTGCTGCGGGCGGCCGATCTTGTTGAGCGGGTCGTTGTTGAGCTCACGCCACTGGGCGATCCACCCCGGCAGACGCCCGATGGCGAACAACACCGTGAACATGCGCGGCGGGAAGCCCATCGCCCGGTAGATGATGCCCGTGTAGAAGTCGACGTTCGGGTAGAGCTTGCGGCTGACGAAGTACTCGTCCTCGAGCGCGATCTGCTCGAGCTCCATCGCGATGTCGAGCAGGTCGTCCTGCACCCCGAGCGACTGCAGCACCTCGTGCGCGGACTCCTTCACGAGCTTCGCGCGCGGGTCGTAGTTCTTGTAGACGCGGTGCCCGAAGCCCATGAGCTTCACCCCGCGCTCCTTGTTCTTCACCCGCTCGACGAAGCGCGACACCGGCTCGCCGGAGTCCTTGATCTGCTGCAGCATCTCGAGCACGGCCTCGTTCGCGCCACCGTGCAGCGGCCCGTACAGCGCGTTGATGCCGGCGGAGATCGACGCGAACATGTTCGCCTTCGTCGAGCCGACCAGGCGCACGGTCGAGGTGGAGGCGTTCTGCTCGTGGTCCTCGTGCAGGATGAGGAGCCGCTCGAGCGCCTTCGACAGCACCGGGTTCGGCTCGTACGGCTCGGCCATCGTGCCGAAGTTCAGCCGGAGGAAGTTGTCGACGAACGACAGCTTGTTGTCCGGGTAGAGGAACGCCTGCCCGATCGCCTTCTTGTGCGCGTAGGCGGCGATGACCGGCAGCTTCGCGAGGAGCCGGACGGTCTGCAGCTCGACCTTCTCGGGGTCGTCGACGTCCATGTCGTCCTCGTAGTACGTGGACAGTGCGCTCACGGCGCTCGACAGCACCGACATCGGGTGCGCCGAGTGCGGCAGCGCGTCGAAGAGCCGACGGAGGTCCTCGTGCAGCAGCGTGTGCCGACGGATGCGGGCGTCGAAGTCGTCGAGCTCGTCCTTCGTGGGGAGCTCGCCGTAGATGAGGAGCCACGCGACCTCGAGGTAGGTGCACCCCGATGCGACCTGGTCGATCGGGTACCCGCGGTAGCGCAGGATCCCCTGGTCGCCGTCGATGTACGTGATGGCGCTCTTGGTCGCGCCGGTGTTGACGAAGCCGTAGTCGAGCGTGTTCAGCCCGGTCTGCTTCTTCAGCGAGGAGATGTCGATGGCGGACGCGCCGTCGACGCTCGGCAGGATCGGGAACTCCGCCGTGCCACCCGGGAACGTCAGTGTCGCCGTCTCCGTCGACTCCGCGGCGGCGGGGCTCACGGGGACGGGCGTGGTGGGCGGTGTGGCCGTCTTCTGAGCGTCGTTGGCAGTGTCAGTCACGACGACAGCCTAACTGCGCCGACTGTCGGTCGTGCACCACCGGAAGGCGGAGATCTGGTGGATTCCACGGATTGTGCAGGGAGCGCACAGCGGTCCCACCCCTCGTCACGACCGGGAGGCGCGGCCCACCTCGATCAGGACGCGGCCAGTCTCCGGGTGCTCGCCAGCCGCTGCGCCGCGGCCGCGATCCGGTCGTCGGTCGCAGTGAGCGCCACCCGGACGTGCTCCGCCCCGGCGGGCCCGTAGAAGGTGCCCGGCGCGACGAGGATGCCCCGTTCCGCCAGCCAGCCGACGGTGTCGAGCGCGGGCTCGCCGCGGGTCGCCCAGAGGTAGAGCCCGGCCTCGCTGTGGTCGATCCGGAAGCCCGCCCCTTCGAGTGCCCGTCGGAGCATGTTCCGTCGGGCACGGTAGCGGGCCTTCTGCTGCTGCACGTGCGTGTCGTCGGCGAGGGCCACGATCATCGCGTCCTGGACCGGCAGCGGCGGCATCATGCCGGTGTGCTTCCGGACCGCCAGCACGTCGGCCAGGATCGCCGCGTCCCCCGCGACGAAGGCAGCACGGTACCCAGCGAGGTTCGACTGCTTCGACAGCGAGTACACGCTGAGCACGCCGTCCACCCGATCGCCCACGACCTGCGGGTCGAGGATCGAGGGTGTCGGCGACGCGTCGTACGGCGGCTCCCACCCGAGCTCGGCGTAGCACTCGTCGCCGACGATCACGGCGCCGAGCTCCCGCGCCCGTGCGACCGCGGCGCGCAGCTGTTCGACGGACAGCACGCGACCGTCCGGGTTGCCGGGCGAGTTCAGCCACACGAGCTTCGTGCTCTCCGGCCATGCGGCGGGGTCGTCCGATGCCAGCGCGTCGGCCCGAACGAGCGCGGCTCCGAGCTCGTAGGTCGGGTACGCGGCCTCCGGGAACACGACGGTGTCCCCCGGGCCGATCCCGAGCCAGAGCGCGAGCCCGGCGATGAACTCCTTCGAGCCGATGGTCGGGAGCACCTGCTCGGGCGTCAGCGTGATGCCCTGCCGACGGCCGTACCAGTCGGCGATCGCCTCGCGCAGCGCGGGCGTGCCGGCGACCTGCGGATAGGCGTGCGCGTCGGTGGCACCCGCCAGGGCCCGTCGGACGACCTCGGGGGTAGGGTCGACGGGCGAACCGACGCTGAGGTCGACGATGCCGCCCTCGTACGCCGCTGCGCGCTGCTTGAACGGGACGAGCTGGTCCCAGGGAAAGTCGGGGAGGTCGAGCGCCACGGAGCGGTCCGGGGTCAGCCGCGCGGGGGCTGGGCTGTGACGACGGGGTGGTCCTTGTGGATCACACCGACCTTGGCAGCACCGCCGGGCGAACCGACCTCGTCGAAGAACTCGACGTTGGCCTTGTAGTAGTCGGCCCACTCGTCCGGCAGGTCGTCCTCGTAGTAGATCGCCTCGACCGGGCAGACCGGCTCGCACGCACCACAGTCGACGCACTCGTCGGGGTGGATGTACAGCGACCGGTCACCCTCGTAGATGCAGTCGACCGGGCATTCGTCGATGCAGGCGCGGTCCTTGACGTCGACACAGGGCTGGGCGATCACGTAGGTCACGGTGCGGGTGCTCCCTTCGGACTGAGCGTGGTCGAGTCTACTCGCGGCGCCCGGGAGCCCCGGACCGCGCGGTGTCCGTGGACGATGCGGCAGCCGTCCCGGCTCTGGCTCCGGACGCCGCCGCGGCGCGGGCGCGCAGCCCCGACAGGTCGGGCCAGGCGAGGGCGAACGCCGCGATCGCCGCCGGCGCGAAGGTCCAGACGTAGCCGGCGAGGTTCGCGAGCACCAGCGGGGACGACTGCCCGCCGACGCTCACGAGCACCTGCGTCGCGACGATGATCCCGATGCCGGCCGCTGCGACCATCGCCCGCGAGCGGTACAGGAGGCGCAGTCCCACCACGAGTCCGAGCACGATGAGCGTCGTCAGGACCATGCCGACCGGGAAGCCCGCGAGCCGCTGCTGGTGTGTGACGGTCCCGAGTGCTCCGACGACGAGCCCGGCGACCGCCGCGACGACGACCGCCGTCACCTTCCCCTGACGGGTGAGCTCCGCGAAGGTCTCGGGAGCGTGGGGCACCGGGTCGGCGTCGTGCCGGAACGCCTCGACCGCGGGGGCCTCCTGCCGGACGCCGTGGGGCATCACCCAGGTCAGGCGCTGCGGGTCGGTCGGGTCCACGGGGTCGATGGCGACCTGCGACCGGTACTGCTCGACGGCGGCGCGGACCTTCGCCCGGACGGGGACGACGTCGACGGTCAGGTCGACCTCCTCCGACGTCGGGTCGACGATCATCGAAAAGGGGACCTCCTCTGCCCGGGCCGCGTACCGGGCAGCGTGGTGCACCCGCACGTGGTCCGGGTGGCCGTACCCGCCGTCGTCGGCGTAGCTGACCACCGCGTCGGCGCCGGTGGAGCGGATCGCCGCGCGCACGTCGTCGACGACCTCGCCCAGGTCCGCCGCGGTGAGCGAGTCGGCCGGGGCGTCGTCGGCGGCCGTCGCGCGTCCGTCCGGTCCCCACTGCATGCCGGAGTCGCTGTACCGCCGCTCGGGCAGGTCGGTGGGACGTGCTCCCCGACCGCCGAGCCACAGGTGTGCCGGACCGCCGAGCGCGGCCAGCGCGGCGGCGATCTCGGTCTCGCGGTGTGCCGCGACACGGGGGCCGTCACCGAAGAGCGGCGCCAGGGCCTCGGTGAGCATCTCGCCGCGCTCGCCCCGCGTGGCGGTGAGCACCGTCACCTCGGCGCCGAGCTCGAGCAGGGTCGCGATGGTGCCGCCGGACGACAGTGTCTCGTCGTCGGGATGGGCGTGCACGAACAGGACGCGCTCGGGACGCGGTGCGGGAGCCTTGGACATCGCGTCCCAGGGTACTTCGCTAGCGGGGCGTGACGATGTACGTCGCGGTCACGCCGTCCGACGACTCGGACACCGTCAGCACCACGCGGTACGCGTCGCTGCGGAACATCCCGAACGCGCTCGACGTGTCCGCACGCTTCGCGGACTCGGTGTACCCGGCGGCAGCGAGCTGCTCGGCGGCCGCCGCGAAGTCGTCGACCGAGGCCACGCGGACCTGCACCACCCAGCCGGAACCGTTCGGCCCGGCCCCACCGCCGAGCACGGTGCCGTCGACGAGCGGGACGTCGGGGGTCGGGAAGCCGTCCGGCACCCTGCCGTCGCTCGTCACGCCCGTGCCCGACAGTGCCGCGTCGAGGGCGCCGTCGATGCCGCCCGCGACCGAGGCCATGCCGTCCTGCACGGCCTTGCCGTCGATGCCCTGCACGGTCTCGCTGACGTTCGAGGCGACCGACGAGCCGAGGTCGGTCGCCTGGCGCACCGCGTCGGCGGAGCAGCCGGTCAGGCCCGCGAGGGCGATCCCCGCGGTCACGGCGGCGATGAGGGTCCGGGTCGTGCGCATGCGGACACCCTAGGTGGACTGCCGGGAGGCGCGGCGTGCGTTCCCTGGGAAGTCTCCCGTCCGCCGCGCCGCCGGTCAGGACAGGTAGGTTCGGGCGGCTGCCGTCAGGGCGTCGACGCCGACCGGGATCGCCGTCTCGGCCTGCGGCGCGTAGAACGGCGAGTGGTTGCTCGGGATCTCCTCGCCGCGGCGGAACAGCTCCGGGTCGGTGATGCCGGTGAACCAGTACACGAGCGGCACCCCCGCCGCGGTGGCGAGCTGCCCGACGTCCTCCGACGCCATCGCCAGCCCGATCTCCAGGTCGCGCGCGCCGGGCACGACGGGACGGATCGCCTCGAGCACGCGCTTCGCCGCCTCGGGGTCGTTCACGGTGACCTCGGCACCCGGGGCACGCTCGATGGTCGGCGCGGCGAGGCCGCCCGCCTCGCTCTCGGCCCGCACGATGCGCTCGATCGAGGCGATGATCCGCTCGCGGGTCTCCTCGTTCCGAGCACGGGTCGAGATCTCGATGACGGCCTGGTCCGGGATGATGTTCGGCCGGGTCCCGGCGTGGAAGGCGCCGACGGTGACGACACCGGCGTCGGACGGCGAGACCTCGCGGGAGACGACCGTCTGCAGCCGCACGACGGCGCTCGCGGCGGTGACGATCGGGTCGAGCGAGGCCTGCGGCGCCGAACCGTGCGCGCCGCGGCCGTTGAACGTGACCGTCAGCCGGTCGCTCGACGCCATGACCGGTCCGCTGCCGACCGCGACGATCCCGACCGGCGCGGGGGCGGAGTGCTGCCCCAGTACGACCTCCGGCTGCGGGAAGCGCTCGACCAGGCCGTCCTCGATCATCGCGCGGGCACCGGAGATGACCTCTTCCGCGGGCTGGAAGACGGCGACCACCGTGCCGTGCCACGCGTCACGGGTGTCGACGAGGCGCTCGAGGGTCCCGAGCAGCCACGTGACGTGGATGTCGTGCCCGCAGGCGTGCATCGTCGGGACCTCGACGCCCTCGTCGTCGCGGCCGGTGTGCGTGCTCGCGTAGGACAGCCCCGTGCGCTCCTGCACGGGCAGGCCGTCGATGTCGGCGCGGAGCCACACGACCGGTCCGTCGCCGTTCGCCAGGACGCCCACGACGCCCGTCCCGCCGACGCCCGTGGTGACCTCGATCCCACCGATCTCGGCCAGCCGGTCGGCGATCACACCGGCGGTGCGGTGCTCCTGGAAGCCGAGCTCCGGGTGGGCGTGCAGGTCCTGGTACAGGGAGAGGAGATCGAGGGTCACCCGTCCACCGTAACCCCGGAGCCGGAGGGCGCGGACGCCGACGGCCCGGCCACCTCGACGAGGTGACCGGGCCGTCGGACGGAGGCAGTGCCTCCAGGCTGTCGCCGGGTTACGCGTCCTGGCGCTTCAGGCGGGCGTACGCGCGCTGACGGGCCTGAGCGTCGAGCTCGACCTTCCGGATGCGCACGTTGTCGGGAGTGACCTCGACGCACTCGTCCTCGCGCGCGAACTCCAGGCACTCCTCGAGGGAGAGCTGGCGCGACGGCGTCATCGACTCGAAGGAGTCGGCGTTCGCCGAACGCATGTTCGTGAGCTTCTTCTCCTTCGTGATGTTCACGTCCATGTCGTCGGCGCGCGAGTTCTCGCCGATGACCATGCCCTCGTAGACCTCCTCCGTCGGGTTGACGAAGAACGTCATGCGCTCCTGCAGGTTCGTGATGGCGAACGGCGTCACGACACCGGCGCGGTCGGAGACGATCGAACCGTTGATGCGGGTCTGGATCGGGCCCGCCCAGTCGTCGTAGCCGTGCGAGATCGCGTTCGCGATGCCCGTGCCACGGGTCTCGGTGAGGAACGACGTGCGGAAGCCGATGAGGCCACGCGACGGCACGATGAACTCCATGCGGATCCAGCCGGTGCCGTGGTTCGTCATGTTCTCCATGCGACCCTTGCGCGCGGCCATGAGCTGCGTGATCGCGCCGAGGTGCTCCTCCGGCGTGTCGATCGTCATGTGCTCGTAGGGCTCCTGGAGCTTGCCGTTCTCGTCACGCTTCGTGACGACCTGCGGCTTGCCCACGGTGAGCTCGAAGCCCTCGCGGCGCATCTGCTCGACCAGGATGGCGAGCGCCAGCTCACCACGGCCCTGGACCTCCCAGGTGTCCGGACGGCCGATGTCCTGCACCTTGAGCGACACGTTGCCGATGAGCTCGCGGTCGAGGCGGTCCTTGACCATGCGCGCGGTCAGCTTGTGGCCCTTGACCTTGCCGACGAGCGGGCTCGTGTTGGTCCCGATGGTCATCGAGATGGCGGGGTCGTCGACCGTGATGGTCGGCAGCGGGCGGACGTCCTCGGGGTCGGACAGCGTCTCACCGATGGTGATGGTGTCGAAGCCGGCGACGGCGACGATGTCACCGGGGCCCGCGGACTCGGCCGGGAAGCGGTCGAGTGCCTTCGTGATGAGCAGCTCGGTGATGCGGGCGTTCGCGACGGTGCCGTCGTGCTTGACCCACGCGACCGTCTGCCCCTTCTTCATCGTGCCGTGGAAGATGCGGAGCAGCGCGAGGCGGCCGAGGAACGGCGAGGCGTCGAGGTTGGTGACGTGCGCCTGCAGCGGGTGCTCGTCGTCGTACGTCGGCGCCGGGACGTGCTGCAGGATCGCCTCGAACAGCGGCTCGAGGTCGTCGTTGTCGGGCAGCTCGCCGTCGTTCGGCTTGTTGCGGCTCGCGGCACCGGCACGACCGGACGCGTAGACGACCGGGACGTCGAGGATCGCGTCGAGGTCGAGGTCGTCGACCTCGTCCGACAGGTCGGAGGCCAGGCCGAGGAGCAGGTCCTGCGACTCGGAGACGACCTCGTCGATGCGGGAGTCCGGGCGGTCCGTCTTGTTGACGAGCAGGATCACCGGGAGCTTCGCGGCGAGCGCCTTGCGCAGCACGAAGCGGGTCTGGGGCAGCGGGCCCTCGGACGCGTCGACGAGCAGCACGACACCGTCGACCATGGAGAGGCCGCGCTCGACCTCACCACCGAAGTCGGCGTGGCCGGGGGTGTCGATCACGTTGATCGTGATGCGGCCACCCGGGTTGAACTGCTCGGCGTGCTCCCCGTTGTAGAGCACCGAGGTGTTCTTCGCGAGGATGGTGATGCCCTTCTCGCGCTCGAGGTCGTTCGAGTCCATCATCCGGTCTTCGCCCTCGAAGTGGGCGTCGAACGAGTTGGTCTGCGTGAGCATCGCGTCGACGAGGGTGGTCTTGCCGTGGTCGACGTGTGCCACGATGGCGACGTTGCGCAGGTCGGACCGGGTGGCGAGCGCCATACAGGACATCCTTCAAGTGTTCGGAGAAGATCGGGCGGCCGACGGCGGCTCTCGCGCCGTGGTGGCACTGCCCGGGGGTGGGCTGGAACGCCCGACACGCCAGTCTACCGGTAGTTCGCAACCCTGAGGAGTACAGCGCATGACCCGACGGCGGACGTGGACCGAGATCACGATCGTCCTCATGCTCTCACTGGGTGGCAGCGCGCTGTACTCGGTGCTGCAGATCATCGACGACCTGTCCCAGACGACGCCCCTCGGCGAGCAGTCGACGGCACTCAACACGTCCACCACGACCGTGCAGTACGTCGACCTCGCGCGGCAGCTCGTCGGCATCGCGGTCGACCTGGCCCCGGTCGCGCTGGTCTGCTACCTCCTCTGGAGCGCGAGGCGCCCGCACCTCCACCGGCTCGGCATCGACCGCTTCCGGGCGCGGCCGGACCTCGGCGGTGCAGCCCTCATCGCGCTCGGCATCGGCGTCCCCGGACTCGCGCTCTACTTCACCGGTCGCGCACTCGGCTTCACGGTGGACGTCGACCCGGCGGCGCTGAACACCTACTGGTGGACGATCCCCGTCCTGCTGCTCTCGGCCGTCCGGTCCGGGCTGCAGGAGGAGGTCATCGTCATCGGGTACCTGTACGAGCGGCTCGGCGGGCTCGGGTGGGGGCGGTGGCAGGTCATCCTGTCGACCGCGGTCCTGCGCGGGAGCTACCACCTGTACCAGGGGTTCGGGGCGTTCGTGGGGAACGCGGTGATGGGCGTCGTGTTCGGGTGGATCTACACGAGGTGGGGGCGGCTGCTCCCGCTCGTCATCACGCACTGCCTGCTCGACGCCGTCGTCTTCGTGGGCTACCCCTTCGTCGCCCAGGCGTTCCCGGGACTGTTCCGGTGAGCGCACCGAGGTGGGGTCGACTGCCCGGTGGACTGCGCGACCTGACGGCCGCCGACGGCGTCGCCATCGCGGCGGCCTACCGCGACGACGAGATCTGCCGCTGGCTCCCGGTCCCGCGGGGCCTGCCGCCCGAGGCGTACGGAGCCTGGGCCGACGAGGCCGCGGCGCTCCGCGCATCC
The DNA here is from genome assembly GCF_017834105.1 of Curtobacterium sp. 1310. Lineage (NCBI taxonomy): Bacteria > Bacillati > Actinomycetota > Actinomycetes > Micrococcales > Microbacteriaceae > Curtobacterium > Curtobacterium sp. 1310. Next base: position 230,856 of record NZ_JAFICY010000002.1, read on the forward strand.
GGCGCCGGCCTCCGTCTCGCCATCGAGTGGGCGGGTGGTCTGGCCGGGTCGATCGAGGTCAGACGTGTCGACCGCCGGGCCCGGAGCTGCGAACTCAGCTACTGGTCGGTGCCCGATCGGCGCCGCACCGGTGGGACCGCGGCAGCCGTCCGCACCCTGGCGGACCACCTCGTCACGTCGGCGGACTTCCGTCGCGTGGAGCTGCGGATCGCACCGGGCAACGCTGCGTCCCTCGCCCTCGCGCGCCGAGCCGGTTTCGTCCCCGAGGGGACGCTGCGGCGCGCCGGGTTCCTCGGTGACGGGTCGGTGGTCGACCTCACCGTGTGGTCGCGCACCGACCGGGACGTGGGCCGGTGACGGACGGGAGGCGCGGTACCGACCGGCACCGCGCCTTCCGTCCGTCGGCTGGTCACGCGACCAGCTGCGGCACCTGCTCCGGGTAGTGGCACGCCGCACGGTGGTCGCGCTCCGCGCCGGCGCGCGGCGCCTTCTCGGGCACCTCGTCGCGGCACCGCGCCTGCTGCGCCTCGGGCAGCATCGCGTAGAGCGGGCAGCGCGAGCGGAACCGGCAGCCGGTCGGGCGCTCGGTCGGGCTGGGCGGGTCCCCCGGCAGCAGGATCGTCCGCCGTGCGCGCTCCACGACGGGATCCGGCACCGGGACCGCCGACATGAGCGCAGCCGTGTACGGGTGCATCGGGCGCTCGAAGACCTCGTCGACCGCGCCCTCCTCGACGGTGCGGCCCAGGTACATCACGCTCACCCGGTCCGCGACGTGCCGGATCACCGACAGGTCGTGCGACACGAACAGGTACGACAACCCGAGTCGTGCCTTGAGGTCGGCGAGCAGGTTGAGCACCCCGGCCTGGATCGACACGTCGAGCGCGGAGACCGGCTCGTCGAGCACGATGAGCTCCGGCTCGGTCGCGAGCGCCCGAGCGATCGAGATGCGCTGCCGCTGCCCGCCGGAGAACTCGTGCGGGTAGCGGTCGGCCTCGGCGGCACGGAGCCCCACGAGCCCGAGGAGCTCCGGCACCCGCTCGGCGATGCGGTCCGACGAGGCGCCGATGGCCCGGAGCGGTTCGGCGACGACGTCGTACACGGACATGCGCGGGTCGAGGCTCGCTGCGGGGTCCTGGAACACCATCGAGATGCGCTGCCGCAGCTGCTTCGACGCCGTGACCGGCTGTCCGAAGAGCTCGACCGTGCCGTGCTCGGGCCGCTCGAGGTCCATCAGCTGGTGCAGGGTCGTCGACTTGCCGGACCCCGACTCCCCGACCAGCCCGAGCGTCTCGCCCGTGCGGATGTCGAGGTCGACGCCGTCCACCGCGTAGACCTCGCCGACCTTGCGCTTGAACACCGACCCCTTGACGAGCGGGAACGTCTTCGTCAGCCCCTCGACCTGGACGACGGCGGGACGCTGCTCGCGGGCGGCGGGTGTGGTGACCGCGACGCCGGTGTCCGGGATCTCGGGCAGCCGGAAGATCGCGCCGGCGTCGGCGTGGGCCTCGGCGACCTCCTCGTACCGGTGGCAGGCGACCGCGTGCGGCACCGAGGTGTCGACCGGCCCTTCTCCGGGGACACCGGCCGCCACGTCGACCGCGGCGAGCGGCGGTTCCGACCCACGGCAGACGGCCGCGGCGAGCGGGCACCGGTCGGCGAACGGGCAGGCGTCCGGCAGCCCGATGAGCGACGGGGGCGACCCGGGGATCGGCACGAGCGGCTCGCCGCTCGACTCGTCGAGCCGCGGCAGCGCGCCGATGAGGCCGATCGTGTAGGGCATGCGTGGCCGGGCGAACAGCTCGTCCGCGCTCGCCGTCTCGACGATCCGGCCGGCGTACATCACGGCGATGCGGTCGGCGATGCCGGCGATCACCCCGAGGTCGTGGCTGACGAACACCAGGGCGGCACCGGTCTCGCGCTGCGCGGTGCGGAGCACGTCGATGATCTGGGCCTGGATCGTCACGTCCAGTGCCGTGGTCGGTTCGTCGGCCAGGATCACGTCCGGGTCGTTCGCCATGGCCATCGCGATCATCGCGCGCTGCCGCATGCCACCGGAGAACTCGTGCGGGAAGGCGTCCACGCGCTGCGCGGCCTGCGGGATGCCGACGAGCTCGAGCAGCTCGATCGCCCGGGCGCGTGCGTCCTGCTTCGAGGCACCCCGGTGCACGCGGACGGTCTCGGCGATCTGCTCACCGATCGTGTACACGGGCGTGAAGGCGGACAGCGGGTCCTGGAAGACCATGGCGACCTTGGCTCCGCGCAGCTTGCTCAGCTGCTTGTCGCTGCGGCCGAGGAGCTCCTGCCCCTCGAGCGCGATCGACCCCGTGACCTTCGTGGTCTCCGGCAGCAGTCCGAGGATCGCCATGCTCGTGACGGACTTGCCCGAACCGGACTCGCCGACGATGCCGAGGACCTCGCCCCGCCGGAGCTCGAGGTCGACCCCCCGAACGGCGTGCACGACGCCGCGCGGGGTCGGGAACCGGACGTCGAGGTCGCGGACACGGAGCAGCGGGTCGGTCGTGGTGGTCGTCGTGGTGGTGGTGCTCATGCGCCGGCCCCTGCCTGCGTGGTGATGGTCGCAGCGTCGACCGCGGCCTGGTTCTGGTCGCGCTTCCGACCGGTCCGCTTCTGCTTCTTGCCCGTCGCCGACGTCGGGTCGAGCGCGTCGCGCAGCCCGTCGCCGAGCAGGTTCGCCGCGATCGCGAAGACCACGAGCGCACCGGCCGCGAAGAAGAACAGCCACGGGCTGGTGAGCGCGGCGTCCTGGTTCTGCGCGATGAGCGTGCCGAGCGAGACGTCCGGTGGCTGGACGCCGAAGCCGAAGTAGCTCAGGCTCGTCTCCGCGAGCACCGCGGCCCCGACCTGGATGGTGCCGTCGATGATGAGGAACGAGGCCACGTTCGGCAGGATGTGCCGGAGGATGATCCGGAACGGGCCGATGCCCATGTACCGGGCGGCGCGCACGAACTCGCGCTCCTTCACCGAGAGCGTCATCGAGCGGACGACCCGGGCGGTGACCATCCAGCCGAAGGCCGCGATGAGGACCACGAGCACGATCCAGCCGGAGTCCTGGATGCGCGGGCTGATGATCGCGATGATGAGGAACGACGGCAGCACGAGCAGCATGTCGACGAAGAACATCACGATCCGGTCGACCCAGCCGCCGAAGTAGCCGGCAGCGGCACCCGTCAGCGCTGCGAGTGCGGTCGAGAACAGCGCGACCAGCAGACCGATGAGCAGGCTCTTCTGCATTGCGCGAGCGGTCTGCGCGAAGACGTCCTGCCCGATGCCGTTCGTGCCGAACCAGTGCGCGCCGCCCGGGGGCTGCGAGAACGCGGTGTAGTCGATCTGGGAGTAGCCGTAGGGGCTCACGAACGGCCCGATGAACGCGAAGGCGAAGAGCAGCACGATCACCACGAGGCCGATCCCGGCCCCACGGTTCATGAACACGCGGACTGCGGTCTGCACGAAGCGGTTGCGCTGCTTCCCGCCCGGCTTCGGGCTGCCGGGCAGCGGCGTGTCGGACCGGCCGACGGTCGTGCCGTCGACGGGTTCGATGCGGGTGTCGGTCATCTCAGCTCCTCCGCACACGCGGATCGAGGGCGGCGGTGAGGACGTCGGCGAGGAAGCCCGCGATGAGGACCACGACCGAGGCGAACAGCGTGTACGCGGTCACCGCGTTCACGTCGTTGTTCTGCACCGAGTCGATGAACCACGCGCCGAGGCCGTTCCAGCCGAAGATCTTCTCGGTGAAGGTCGCACCGGTGAGGATGCCGAGGAACCCGTAGGCGAAGAGCGTCGTCATCGGGATCAGCGCGGTCCGGAGCCCGTGCTTGAAGGTCGCCTGGCGCTTCGTCAGCCCCTTCGCCCGCGCGGTCCGCAGGAAGTCCGAGCCGAGCACGTCGAGCATCGTCGCCCGCTGGTACCGGCTGTAGATCGCGATGAGGCCGAGCGCGATGGAGATCGTCGGCAGGAGCAGGTGCACGCCCCGGTCGAGGAACAGGTCCCACGCGCTGCCGCTCAGCCCCGGGGTGGCCTCGCCGGTGAAGTTGATGAGCTGGGTCCCGGTGTCCTGGTTGAGCTTCGTCGCTCCGATCTTCAGGAACACGGCCGTCAGGAACACCGGTGTCGAGATGAGCACGATCGAGACGATCGCACTCACCCGGTCCGAGATCCGGTACTGCCGGATGGCGTTCCAGACACCGAGCAGCACCCCGAGGAGGATGCCGAGCAGGGACCCGACCACCAGCAGCCGCAGGCTCACCCCCAGGCGCGGCCAGAAGGCGTCGTTGACGCTGCGGTCCTGGATCGTCCGGCCGAGATCGCCCTGGACGGCGTCGCCGAGCCAGTGCCCGTAGCGCACGACGATCGGCGTCTTGTCGTTGACGCCGATGTCGTCGAGCTTCTTGTCGATGGTGGCCGCAGGTGGTGCCGGGTTGCGTTCTGCGTAGACGGATCGGGGGCTGAACGTCGCCGAGGCCAGGAAGTACGTCAGCGAGGTGGCGAGGAACACGAGCACGACGTAGTACACGAGTCGACGCGCCAGGAAGCGGGTCATGCGGAACACCATACGACCCGATTTGTTTCCGGGAGATCACATCCCGACACATCCCGCGTAACGGATTGGTGTTTGCAACAGAACGGGTCGACTGCCCCCGCGCGGGGGCCGTATGGTGATCCACAACTTCACGAGGGGAACACCATGAAGCACAGGAAAGTCCTGGCGTTGACGGCGGCACTCGCCGGCTTCGCTCTCGTCGCGACCGGCTGCTCGAGCGGATCCAACGGAGGATCCGGCGGCGGCTCGGACGACTCGGGCAAGAAGACCCTGCCCACCTCGGCCCAGATCAACGAGCAGCCGGTCTCGGACCTGCAGGACGGCGGCACGCTCCGTCTGCCGATCTCGCAGTGGATCACGCAGTGGAACTACAACCAGGTCGACGGCGCCCTGGTCGACGCCTCCACGATCGAACAGGCGACGATGCCGTTCATCTACGTGATCGACGGCAAGGGCGCACCGCAGCTCGACACTGACTACGTGTCGAAGGCCGAGGCGACGAGCGACGACCCGCTCACGATCGAGTACGAGATCAACCCGAAGGCGAAGTGGAACGACGGGTCCCCCATCACGTGGAAGGACTTCGAGAACGAGTGGAAGGCCCTGAACGGGTCGAACCCGGACTACCTGGTCGGGTCGACCACCGGGTACGAGGACATCGCGTCGGTGTCGAAGGGCGCGTCCGACCAGGACGTCAAGGTCGTCTTCGACAAGCCGTTCTCCGACTGGAAGTCGCTCTTCAGCCCGCTCTACCCGGCGAGCCAGACCGGCACCCCGGAGCAGTTCAACGAGGCGTACAAGGGCAAGGTGCCGCTGTCGTCCGGACCGTACAAGGTGTCGAAGCTCGACGAGACCGCCGGCACCGTGACGATCGTCCCCGACGAGAACTGGTGGGGTGACAAGCCGAAGCTCGACCAGGTCATCTTCCGGTCGCTCGACGGCAACGCGGACGTCGACGCCTACCTCAACAAGGAGATCGACTCGGTCCTGACGACGACGTCCGAGCGGTTCGACCGCGTCAAGGACGCCAAGGACTCGAAGGTCTACGCCTCGACCTCGGCGCAGTACACGCACGTCGACTTCTCGTCCAAGGGCATCCTCAAGGACAAGCAGCTCCGACTCGCGATCCAGCACGCGGTGAACCGTGAGGCGCTGGCGCAGGTCATCGGCGGCACGCTGCCGTACGAGCTCGGCACGCTCGACAACCACATCTTCCTGTCGACCGACGACGGCTACGAGGCGAACACCGACCCGAACGGCACCTTCGACGTCGAGAAGGCGAAGAAGATCCTGGACGACGACGGCTGGAAGACCGACGGTCAGTACCGCAAGAAGGACGGCAAGACGCTCTCGCTGTCCATCACGATCCCGTCGGGTGCGACCGCATCGCAGAAGCTCTCCGAGGTCATGCAGCAGCAGCTCAAGGACGTCGGCATCGAGCTGAAGCTCAAGTCCGTCGCGGTGGACGACTTCTTCGAGCAGTACGTCACGCCGGGCAACTACGACATGACGATCTTCGTCTGGGGCGGCACCGGCTTCCACTCGGGCGGCGCCTCGATCTACACCACCGGCGACACCGGCCAGAACTACGGCCGCATCGGCGACGACAAGATCGACGAACTCGTCGCGAAGGCCATCGCCGAGCCGGACACCGACAAGGCGAACGAGATCTGGAACCAGGTCGACAAGCAGGTCTGGGCGATCGGCCACTCGATGCCGATCACCGCGAAGCCGGCCCTCGTCGCGCAGAACCCGAAGCTCGCCAACTACGGCGCGTTCGCGGGCGCGCAGAACATCGACTGGACCAAGGTCGGGTTCACGAAGTAGCAGCACGACACCAGGACGGGCCCGGTCGCAGAACGCGACCGGGCCCGTTCCCTGTCCTACTGTGAGGGCATGAGCATCCCCGAGCCGGGCGAGACCGCGCCCGACTTCTCCCTGCCCGGCCTGGTCATCCGGAACGGCGCACGGACGGACGACGAGTACGCCCTGTCGGCGGTCATCGGACGCCCCCTCGTCCTCGCCTTCTACCCCGGCGACGCCACGCCCGTGTGCACGGCCCAGCTCTGCAGCTACCAGGAGGAGCTCGACGAGTTCACCGACCTCGGGGCCGTCGTCTGGGGTGTCAGCCCGCAGGCACTGGACTCGCACGAGGACTTCGCCCGCGGTGCGTCCCTCACCTTCCCGCTGCTGAGCGACACCGGCGGCGACGTCGCGCGGGCCTACGGCGTCCGTGCGCCGGGCATCGGCCTCCGCCGCTCGGTCTTCGTCATCGATGCCGACGGCATCGTCCGCTGGCGCCACGTCGGGCTCGTCGGCCTGCGCTTCCCGAAGGCCGACACCATCCGCGAGCAGGTCGAACGACTCGTCTGACCGCGCGGGACGGACCAGCGTTCCTGAAGATCGGGCACCGGGTGTTGACACCCGGGCGTGGCGGTGCCGACCATGGACGGACGAGGTCCGCAACGGACCCGCCTCTCCGGGGAACCGGGTCGTCCGGCGGTACGCGCAGGTGTGTCACACCCGCTCCCGGACGTCCCCGGGGAGGCGCTCTCGACCCCGCCCACTCCCCTACGATGGCCTGGATGAGCACCGTCGTCGCGCCCCGGATGCGCCTGTTCGCCGTCGTCCTGTGGGTCGTCGCGGTCGTGCTGGTGCCGCTCGCGCTCCTGACCGGCGGCAACCCGTTGCTCGTCCCCGTCCCGAGCATCTTCACCGCGTTCATCGCGTGGGCCGTGCTCTGGCGCCCGCGGTTCGAGCTCACGGAGGAGACGCTGACGATCGTCGACGTCCGCCGCACGAGCACCTACCCCTGGCGCCGCGTGCAGGAGGTCCGCACGAAGTACGGCATCGAGGTGGTCACGACCGAGGGCGTCCGCCGCACCTGGCTCGCGACGCGGCCGACCGCCGCGCTCGGGATCCGTCGGCCGGGCGACGGCGCGACGACGGCCGCCGACGTCCGGGAGGTCGCGGACGTCCTCCGCGCGCACGTGCCGGCGCCGGTCGTGCAGGACGGACCGCCGCCGGCGACCGTCGAGGCCGCGACCATCGTCCACCGCGTGCACGGGTGGACGGTCACGGCGATGATCGTGCTCGGTGTCGCCGCGTCGATGGCAGGCGCACAGCTCTAGACGAGCACGCAACGGCCCGGTGGCGCGTGGCGGGACCGCGTCGAGCCTCCGGATCATCCCGTCGGCGGACGGGAGGCGCGTGGCGGGACCGCGCAGAGCCTCCCGGCCATCCCGTCGGCGGACGGGAGGCGCGTGGCGGGACCGCGCAGGGCCTCCCGACCGCCCCGTGGTGCGTCAGACCGCCAGCGCGCCCGCGGAGACCAGCAGCAGGACCGCGACCGCCGCCCCGGTCACGACGGCGGGACGGTCCCACCCGCGGCGGACGTCGCTGTCGGGTGCCCCGGCCGCGCGGCGTGCGCGCCAGCGCTGGCGGATCGTCCGCAGCTCCTCCGGCTCCTGCGGCACGGACAGCTGCCCACGACGGACCGGACGCGACCCGCGGATCGACGGCCCGCCGCGGCAGGTGACGGAGCGCCCGTCGGCGGTCTGCACCACGATCTGCCAGCGCAGCCGGACGTCGGTGACGGCAGCCCACGGGACGCGGGTGGTGCGCATCGGGTTCACGACCGTGAGCGCGTCGTCGTCGAGCCGCACCGACGGCCGGACGGTGAGCAGCCAGAGCGCCCACACGATCGCGGCGACCGGGCCGACCGCGACCCAGACGACGTCCCAACTCCCCCGTACCGCGGCGTCGGCGAGCAGGAACACCCCCAGGACGACGACGAGGCCGGACGCCACCGCCCCTCCGCGACCTGCGCGGAGGACGACGGGACGTCCGGCCTCGGGGTGGTGCAGCGGGATCAGCGCCCGAACTCGAACCCGGCACCCGGGATCGCGGCGAGCAGGTCCTTCGTGTACTGCTCCTTCGGGTTCGCGAAGACCTCGTCGGTCGTCGCCTTCTCGACGATCTGCCCCTTCCGCATGACGCAGACGTTGTCCGCGACGAGGCGGACGACGGCGAGGTCGTGCGTGATGAAGAGGTACGTCAGGTCGAGCTCGGTCTGCAGCTCGGTGAGCAGGTCGAGGATCTGTCCCTGGACGAGCACGTCGAGTGCCGAGACCGCCTCGTCGAGCACGATGACCTCGGGCTTGAGCGCCAGCGCACGCGCGACCGCGATGCGCTGCCGCTGCCCGCCGGAGAGCTCGTTCGGGTAGCGGTTCACCATCGACTTCGGCAGCGCGACCTGGTCGAGCAGCTCGAGCACGCGGGCTCGGCGGCTCGCCTTGTCGCCCACCTTGTGCGTGGCAAGGGGCTCGGCGATCGTGTTCCCGACGTTGTACATCGGGTCCAGCGAGCCGTACGGGTCCTGGAAGACCGGCTGCACCCGGCGACGGAAGTCGAACAGGTCCTTGCCCTTGAGGGCGCCGATGTCGATGCCGTCGAACGTGACCGAACCACCGCTGATCGACTCGAGCTGCAGCACGAGCTTCGCGACGGTCGACTTGCCCGAGCCCGACTCGCCGACGAGCGCCGTGGTGGTGCCCTTCGGGATCGCGAACGAGACGTCGTCGACGGCCTTGAGCTCGCGGGACTGCAGGTTCTTCCCGCGGAGCTTGTAGACCTTCTGCAGGTTCTTCACCACGATGAGGTCCTGCGCCGGACGGTGCTCGCGCTCCTGGGCGCGGGCGATCAGCTCGTCGTCCTCGCTGCCCGCGTCGGCGATGTCGACCCGCGCGTGCTGCACCTTCGACTGGATGCGACGGCTCGCGAGCGAGGGCGCCGCGGCGACGAGGCGCTGCGTGTACGGGTGCTGCGGGTTGGCCAGGATCTCCTTGGACGGACCCGACTCGACGACCTGGCCCTTGTACATCACGACGAGCTTCTCGGCACGCTCGGCGGCGAGGCCGAGGTCGTGCGTGATGAACAGGACCGAGGTGCCGAAGTCACGGGTCAGCGTCTCGAGGTGATCGAGGATGATCCGCTGGACGGTGACGTCGAGCGCCGAGGTCGGCTCGTCGGCGATGAGCAGCTGCGGGCGGCTGGACAGACCGATGCCGATGAGCACCCGCTGGCGCATGCCGCCGGAGAACTCGTGCGGGAACTGCTTGAGCCGGGTGGCGGCGTCGCCGAGGCCGGCCTCCTGCAGCACCTCGACCGCGCGGGCGCGGATCGCGTGCTTGCCGGTGGCCATGCCGTTGGCCTTGATGGCCTCTTCCACCTGGAAGCCGATCGACCACAGCGGGTTGAGGTTCGACATCGGGTCCTGCGGGACGTAGCCGATCTCCTTCCCGCGGATGCCGGCCATCTCCTTGTCGGACAGCCCGACGAGCTCACGCCCGTTGAACTTGATCGATCCGCCGGTGACCTCGCCGGTGCCGGCGAGCAGCTTGATGATCGCCTGGGCGCTGGTCGACTTGCCCGAACCGGACTCGCCGACGATCGCCAGACGCTCGCCCTGCTCGAGGGTGAAGTCGACGCCGCGCACGGCCTGCACGAGACCGCTCTGCGTGCGGAACCCGACCTGCAGGCCGGAGACCTCGAGCAGCGGGGCGCCGGAACCGGCCGGACGACGGGTGGTGGGATCGGTGAGCGTCTCGGTCATCGACGGGCCCTCGCCTTCGGGTCGAGCGCGTCGCGGACCACGTCGCCGAGGAGCAGGAACGCGAGCACGGTGATGGACAGGGCGGCGGACGGCCAGAAGATCGTCGACGGGTTGGTGCGGATCGACGTCTGCGCGGTCCCGATGTCGAGGCCCCAGCTGAGCGCCGACGGGGGCAGCCCGATGCCGAGGAACGACAGGGTGGCCTCGGCGACGATGAACGACCCGAGCGACACCGTGGCGATGACGATGACCGGGGCGATCGCGTTCGGGATCACGTGGCGGACGAGCGTGGTGAAGCGGCTGACGCCGAGCGCCGCCGAGGCGGTGACGTAGTCGGACTGCTTCGCACTGAGCACCGCACCGCGCATGATGCGGGCGATCTGCGGCCACGCGAACGCGGCGAGCACGAGAGCCACCGTGATCGCGTTGCGGGCCGGGATGACCGACATGATCACGATCGCGCCGAGGATGGTCGGGATCGAGAAGAAGATGTCGCCGATGCGGGAGACGATCGTGTCGAGCCAGCCGCCGTAGAAGCCGGCGAGGGCACCGATGATGATGCCGACGAGCGACACCAGGATCGTGGCCACCAGGCCGACGATGACCGAGCTGCGTGCGCCCCAGATGACACGGGCGTACACGTCGTAGCCCTGGCGGTTGTACCCGAGCGGGTGACCCGGGCGGGCGCCCTCGTCACTGAAGTCGAGGTTCGCGGCGCGCGGGTCCACGTGCGTGAACAGGCCGGGGAAGACCGCGACGACCAGCACGAGCAGGATCAGGACCGAGGAGATCCAGAAGGTCGGGCGGACACGCATGGAGTCCCACGCGTCGGTCCAGGTCGAGCGCGTCTTCTCCGTCTCGTCGACCTGGTCGACGGCCTGGAGCGGCGTCTCCTCGATCGGCGCCACGTAGTGCGTCGCGGAGCGGGGTTCGGCGTTACTTGGCATAGCGGATCCTCGGGTCCAGGACGGCGTAGAGCAGGTCGACCAGGAGGTTGGCGAGCATGAAGATGATGACCATCACGGCGACGAACGACACGACCGTGGGGCCCTCGCCGAGCTTGACGGCGCGGAACACCGTGCCGCCGACACCGTTGATGTTGAAGATGCCCTCGGTCACGACCGCGCCGACCATCAGGTTGCCGATGTCGACACCGAGGTAGGTCACCACGGGGATGAGCGAGTTGCGGAAGATGTGCACCCCGACCACGCGACGACGGGGCAGGCCCTTCGCGGTGGCGGTCCGGACGAAGTCGGCGTTCATGTTCTCGGCGACGCTGGCGCGCGTGAGCCGCACGATGTACGCGAACGACACGGTCGCGAGCACGACGGCCGGGAGCACGAGCTCCGACCACGGTGCCTGACCCGACACGGTCACGCGGAACAGACCGAGCTGGATGCCGAAGACGTACTGCAGCAGGAAGCCGACGACGAAGGTCGGCACCGAGATGAGCAGCAGCGAGACGACGAGCGCGGAGGTGTCGAACCACTTGCCCTTCTTGAGACCCGCGATGACACCGACGACGATGCCCGCGACGGCCTCGAAGAGCAGGGACAGGAGCGCCAGACGCGCGGTGATCGGGAACGCCGACGCGAGCTGCTGCGACACCGGCAGGCCCGAGTAGGTCAGTCCGAGGTCGCCGCGGAAGACGCCACCGATCCACAGGAAGTACTGGACGAGGAACGGCTTGTCCAGGTTGTACTGCTGCCGGAGCTGCTCGATCACCTGCGGCGACGGCTGACGGTCGCCGAACAGCGCGGCGATCGGGTCGCCGGGCAGCGAGAAGACCATGAAGTAGATGAGGAACGTGGCCCCGAAGAAGACGGGGATGAGTTGCAGGAGGCGCTTGCCGAGGTACCAGAGCATCAGATCGCTCGGCCCTGCGCAGCGGCGCGCGTGTCGTTCAGGTTCATGTCGTGAGGGGTGGACGGCTCGCGGGTCGGCACGGGTGTCCGGTGCGGGCGGCGGCGCCCGCGGTGGTGGGGGTTGTGTTGCCGCCGAGGTACGGGGGCCCGGAGACCGTGTGGTCTCCGGACCCCCGTCCGGTGGCCGCGGAGCAGGATACCTGCTCGCGATGTGTCTCCGCGGTGCTCGACCGCGGTGACACCGGTGTTACTTGGTGACCTCGATGTCGTAGTACAGCGGCACGGAGTCCCAACCGAACTTGACGTTCTTCACGTTGTCGGCCGACCAGACGCCGGTCACGTTGGAGTACCACAGCGGGATCTCCGGCAGGTCCTGGAACAGGAGCTCCTGGGCCTGGTCGAAGTACTTGTTGCCCTCTTCGACGGTCGAGGCGGAACGGCCCTTGGCGAGCAGCTCGTTGTACTCGGCCGAGTCGTAGCGCGCGTAGTTGCTGGACGAGCCCTCACCCATGGTCGGGCCGAGGAAGTTGTACAGCGACGGGTAGTCGGCCTGCCAACCGGTGCGGCTACCGCCCGTGAGCTTGTCCTGCGTCTGGGCGTCGAGCGCCTCCTGGAACGTCGGGATCGCCTTGCCCTCGGCCTTGATGTCGAGCGTGTTCGAGATCGAGTTGGTGACCGCGGTCACCCATGCCTCGTGTCCGCCGTCGGCGTTGTAGGCGATGGTGAGCGTCTCGTCGTACGGCGACATCTCGTTGGCCTGCGCCCAGAGCTTCTTGGCCTCGGACGGGTTGTAGTCGAGGACGTCGGAGCCCTTGAGGTCACCGTTCCAGCCGGCGATGACCGGGGAGGTGAAGTCCTTGGCCGGGGTGCGGGTGCCGTCGAAGATCTTGTCGGTGATCTGCTTGCGGTTGACCGCCATCGACAGGGCCTCGCGACGGAGCTTGCCCTCCTCGCCCTTCCAGTGGTCGAGGTAGTAGGGCAGGTAGAAGCCCTGGAAGATCGCCGCGGCCTGGTTCGCGTTCGAGTCGGGGAAGTCCGACTTGTACGTCGCGAAGGCAGCGTCCGGGATGGCGTCGAGCACGTCGAGGTTGCCACCCTGCACGTCCGCGTAGGCGGTGTCCTGCGAGGTGTAGAACGTGATCGTCAGACCACCGTTCTTCGGCTTGCGCTTGCCGGCGTAGTCCTCGTTGGTGACGAGCTTGATCGACTGGTTGTGCGTCCACGCACCCTTGCCGTCGAGCTTGTACGGGCCGTTGCCGATCGGGTTCTCACCGAACGCCTTGGTGTCGTCGTAGAACGCCGAGGGGAGCGGCATGAAGGCCGAGTAGCCGAGCGACAGCGGGAAGTCCGACTGCGCCGACTTCAGCGTGACGGTGAACTCGTCGTCGCTCTTGACCTTGAGCCCGGTGAGCTCCGAGTCCTTGTCGGCGTCGTAGCCCTCGATGTTCTCGAAGAAGTAGCTCGCGCCCTGCGCGTTCGACTTCTGGGCAGCCCAGTTCCACGCCTTCGTGAACGACTCGGCCGTGACCTTCTCGCCGTTGGTGAAGGTGTAGCCCGTGTTGAGCGTGATGTCGTAGGTCTTGGAGTCATCGGTGTCGATGCTCTTCGCGACCTCGTTCACCGGCTTGCCGTCGGCGTCGTACGAGACGAGGCCCTCGAAGATCGACGTGATGATCTTGCCGCCACCGGTCTCGGTGGAGTTCGAGGGGATGAGCGGGTTCTGGGGCTCGGAGCCGTTCGTGGTGACGATCCCGGACGCGTTCGTCGAGCCCGAGTCACCGCCGTTGCCGCTTCCGTTGCTGGAGCAGCCGGTCAGGGCGATTGCTGTGGCCCCGAGCACGGCGAGGGCAGAGAGCCCAGCGCGCTTCTTGATCAAGGTTCCTCCTGGTGCATGGGACGCGCCAGGCACAGAGGTGCTGCCGGGCGCGTTTGTCCTTGCACTGTAGGCAGTGCTCGGACCGCCGACCAAACCCTGCGGCCATCGGTTACAAACCGGAAACCAAGTTGCAGGATCGTTGCGGGAGGATGCAAGATTCGGTCGCCCTGACGAGGCGCGAGCGGGTTTGTTGCTTCTGCAACGAAGTTGTTGCACGAGCGCACAGCGATGGGCTAGCCGAGCAGCCCTCGGACGGAGGTGGAGCGCTCCGACATCCCGCTGTCCGGAACCGTCGGCGCACACCCCCTGGCGCACGTGTGCCCTGCCCGGATCTCCGGACAGGGCACACGCTACGCGCTCAGGGGTGGGACCGTCGCCGTGTGACACGGGCGGCGGGCCCGATCAGGCGAACGCCTCGATCGGCGGGCACGCGCAGACCAGGTTCCGGTCGCCGTACGCCTGGTCGATCCGGCGGACCGGTGGCCAGTACTTCCGCGCACTGATCCCGGGGACGGGGTAGACGGCCTGCTCCCGCGTGTACGGGTGCGTCCACTCCCCCGAGATCGCGGACGCCGCGGTGTGCGGGGCGTGCACGAGCGGGTTGTCGTCCGCCGGCCACTCCCCCCGCTCGACGGCTGCCGCTTCGGCACGGATGGCCAGCATCGCGTCGACGAAGCGGTCGAGCTCGGCGAGGTCCTCGCTCTCGGTCGGTTCGACCATGAGCGTCCCGGCGACCGGGAACGACATCGTCGGGGCGTGGAAACCGTAGTCCACCAGGCGCTTCGCGACGTCGTCGACCGTGATGCCGGACGACTCGCGCAGGGGGCGCAGGTCGAGGATGCACTCGTGGGCGACGAGCCCCGACTCCCCCGTGTAGAGCACGGGGAACGCGTCACGGAGCCGCGCGGCGATGTAGTTCGCACCGAGGACCGCGGCCTCGGTCGCCCGGGTGAGGCCCTCGAGTCCCATCATCCGGACGTAGGTCCAGGTGATCGGCAGGATGCTCGGGCTGCCGTAGGGCGCTGCGGAGACCGGCCCACCGGCGTGGGCGAGTCGCCCGTCCGAGGTCGATCCGGGTCGCCGGTCCGGGTCCTGGGCGAAGGCGTGCGCCGGCAGGAAGGGCGCGAGGTGCGCCTTCGCCGCGACCGGGCCGACGCCGGGGCCGCCGCCGCCGTGCGGGATGCAGAACGTCTTGTGCAGGTTGAGGTGCGAGACGTCGCCGCCGAAGTCGCCGAACCGGGCGTGCCCGAGCAGTGCGTTGAGGTTCGCACCGTCGACGTACACCTGGCCACCGGCCTCGTGCACGGCGTCGCAGACGTCGCGGACGTCGTGCTCGTACACGCCGTGCGTCGAGGGGTAGGTGATCATCAGCGCGGCGAGGGTGTCGGCGTGCTGCGCGGTCTTGGCACGGAGGTCGGCGAGGTCGACGTTGCCGTCCTCGTCGCAGGCCACGACGACGACCTTCATGCCGGCGAGGACGGCGGACGCGGCGTTCGTGCCGTGGGCGCTCGACGGGATGAGGCACACCGTGCGGTCGACGTCACCGCGGGACCGGTGGTAGCCCCGGATCGCGAGCAGCCCCGCGAGCTCGCCCTGGCTGCCGGCGTTCGGCTGCAACGAGACCGTGTCGTACCCGGTGACCTCGGCCAGCCAGGTCTCCAGGTCGCCGATCATGTCGAGGTACCCCTCGACGTCCTCGCGCGGGGCGAACGGGTGCACGTTCGCGAACTCGGGCCAGGTGACCGCCGCCATCTCGGTCGCCGCGTTGAGCTTCATGGTGCAGCTGCCGAGCGGGATCATGCCGCGGTCGAGCGCGTAGTCCTTGTCGGCCAGGTGCTTGAGGTACCGCATCATGCGGGTCTCACTGCGGTGCGCGCTGAACACGGGGTGCGTCAGGTACTCGCTGCTGCGCAGCAGGTCGGACGGGAGGCCCGTGGCCGCGTCGCGCACGGCGCCCTCGGTCGACGGGACGGTCACGTCCACCGCCCCGAACACGTCGGCGAGCGCCGTCACGTCCTCGGGTGTGGTCGTCTCGTCCACCGACAGCTGGAGGGTGTCGGCGTCGATCAGGTGGAGCAGGCGGTCGGCGTCGCGCGCGGCGTCGACGATCGCTGCCGCGCGCCCGCGAGCCCGCAGGGTCAGGGTGTCGAACCAGTGCTCGTGCACGACCTCGAGCCCCGCCGCACGGGCGACGTCGGCGAGCGCCGAGGTCGTCCGGGCCACGCGGTCCGCGATGAAGCGCAGCCCCTCGGGGCCGTGGTAGACCGCGTACATCGAGGCCATCACGGCGAGCAGGACCTGCGCGGTGCAGATGTTGCTCGTGGCCTTCTCGCGACGGATGTGCTGCTCACGCGTCTGCAGGCTCAGCCGGTAGGCCATCTGTCCGTCGGCGTCGAAGGAGACGCCGACGAGCCGGCCGGGCAGCTGCCGCTCCAGACCGGCACGGACCGCGAGGTACCCGGCGTGCGGGCCGCCGAAGCCGAGCGGGACGCCGAAGCGCTGGCTCGTGCCCACGGCGACGTCGGCACCCAGGTCGCCCGGGCTCGCCAGGAGCGTCATCGCGAGCAGGTCGGCCGCGACCACGGCGATGCCGCCACCGGCGTGCACGCGCTCGATGGTCGTCGAGGGGTCGACCACGCGCCCGGAGGCACCGGGGTACTGCACGATCACGCCGAAGGCGCCGTCCAGGTCGTCGTCGCTGGGCCCGGTCGCCGCGTCGAACTCGCGCAGGGCGATCCCGACCGCGTCGGCACGGTGGTCGAGCAGCGCGCGGGTCTGCGGCAGCAGGTCGGCGTCCACCAGGAACGCGTCGCCCTTCACCTTCGACGCACGACGGGCCAGGAGCATGCCCTCGACCACGGCCGTGCCCTCGTCGAGCATCGACGCGCCGGCGGTGGCCATGCCGGTCAGGTCGGACACCATCGTCTGGAAGTTGATGAGCGCCTCGAGCCGGCCCTGCGAGATCTCCGGCTGGTAGGGCGTGTACGCCGTGTACCAGCTCGGGTTCTCGAGCACGTTCCGCTGGATCACCGCGGGCGTGTGGGTGCCGTGGTAGCCGAGGCCGATCATGGCGCGACGGACGGTGTTCCGCCCGGCCTTCGCGCGGAGCTCGGCGAGCGCCTCGGTCTCACCGACGGCCGCGGGGACGACCGTGTCGGTGGTGGGCGCGGCGTGGATCGACTCCGGGATCGCCGCGCGGACGAGGGCGTCGAGGGACGGCTGCCCGACCACGTCGAGCATGACCTGCTGGTCGGCGCTCGTCGTGCCGATGTGCCGGTCGGCGAAGGACGTCTGGAGGTTCTGCTGCGCGCCGGTCATGCGAGGGACGCCCGGTACGCGTCGTGGTCCATCAGGTCCTCGGGGAAGGAGGTGCCCTCGACCTTGAGCTTCACGAGCCAGCCGGCGCCGAACGGGTCCTGGTTGACGGTGTCGGGGGCGTCGACCACGGCGTCGTTGATCGCGACGACCTCGCCCTCGATCGGGGCGAAGAGCTCGCCGACGCTCTTGGTCGACTCGATCTCGCCCATCTGCTCGCCGGCGGTCGTGGTGGTACCGACGGCGGGGAGCTCGACGTAGACGACGTCCCCGAGCTGCTCGGCGGCGTGGTCGGTGATGCCGACGGTCACGGTGTCGCCCTCGACGAGGATCCACTCGTGGTCGGCGGTGTACTGCAGTGCGGTCTGGTCGGTCACGGGATCAGCCTCTCGGAGTGCGGCGGTAGAAGGGGAAGGGGGTGACGGTGCTGGGGATCGCGGTCCCGCGCACGTCGATGTGCAGGAGCTGTCCCTCGCCGGCCACGGTCGGATCGACGAAGGCCATGGCGACGGGGTGTCCCAACGTCGGCGAGAGCGCCCCGGACGTGACGGTGCCGACGACCTGCCCGTCGTGCACGACGTCGTACCCGGCGCGCGGCGCACGGCGTCCCTCGGTCACGAGGCCGACGAGCACACGGGCGCCGGGGGCGGGCACCACGCCAGCGTCGCCCACGAACGAGCCCGAGGTCGCGACGACACGACCGAGACCGGCCTGAGCGGGTCGCACCTCGGTCGACAGTTCGTGCCCGTAGAGCGGCATGCCGGCCTCGAGCCGCAGGGTGTCCCGCGCGGCGAGCCCGGCGGGCACGACACCGCGGTCGGCGCCGGTCTCGAGCAGGGCGTCCCAGATCGACGACGCGACGTCGGTGTCGCTGTAGATCTCGAAGCCGTCCTCGCCGGTGTAGCCGGTCCGGGCGACGAGGACCTCGGCGCCGTCGAACAGCGCGTGCAGCACGCGGTAGTACCGGAGTTCGTCGAGCGGGGTCTCCGGCTGCAGGCGGTCCGCCACGACCAGGGCGTCGAGCGTCCCTGCGGCGGCCGGACCCTGGATCGCCACGAGGGCGGTGGTGTCCGAGTCGTCGGTGACCTCGACGTCGTGGCCGCTCGAGCGCGCGACGAGCGCGTCGACCGCGACGGAGCGGTTCGCGGCGTTCGCCACGACGAGGAAGACGTCCTCGCCGGTGCGGTAGACCACGAGGTCGTCGAGGATCCCGCCGTCCTCGGCGAGGAGCAGCGAGTACTTCGCGCGACCGACCGGCATCGCGCCGAAGGACCCGGCGAGCGCGTGGTCGAGGAACGGCACGGCGTCGGGGCCGACGACGCCGACCTCTGCCATGTGCGACAGGTCGAAGACGCCCGCGGCCTGACGCACGGCGTGGTGCTCGGCGAGGTCGGACGAGTACCGCACGGGCATCCGGTACCCGGCGAAGTCGGTGAAGGTGGCGCCCGCAGCCTCGTGCGCGGACTCGAGTGGGGAGGAACGCATGACGGAGTTCTCCTGGCATCGGCAGGACCCGACGGCCGTCGTCGGGTGGGAACTCCCCCTCTGTCATGGGCCTGAGAGTTTCACCGCGGCCCGTGAGGTCCGGCGGCTTTCACCGTGGGCGAGACGCCGCGCGGGCCCGGCGGGGACGCGTGTCTGCTTTTCAGAGTGGCCTGTCCGCTGCGGTGTGGGACCTGAGAGATTGACGGGGAGGTTGCTCCTTCGGTGCCGTGCGCGTGCGCTCGGCTCTCCCGCGGCGGGTGTGCGGCCGGTGTTGAGTTGTGCAGGCCCGAGCATACCGACCCCGCGTTTCCGGCATGTGTCGTGGTCGCCCCTTCGACGTCTCGTAGAATGCGGGGATGGCAGGACAGCGATCGCGCCCCCGTGGGCAGCTCGAGCAGGCGGTCCTCGAGACCCTGCGCGCTGCGGCCGACCGCGGCGTCGTGGACGGGTGCACGGCACGGCAGGTGCTGGACGCCTTCCCGGAGCCGCGTCCGGCGCTCACCACGGTGCTGACCGTGCTCGACCGCCTGGGACGCAAGGGCCAGGTCGAGCGGCAGGAGCACGCCGAGGCCCCGCTGACCTTCCGCGCCGTGCACAGCCGTGAGCAGCAGACGGCATCGCTGATGTCGAACGCGCTGGCCGCCGCGTCGGACCGTGAGGCCGCGCTGCTCCAGTTCACCGGATCGCTCGCCTCGGACGACCTCGACGTCCTGCGCCGCGCCCTCGACGCCCGAGCCCGCTCCTGACCGGAACCGAGCAGTGGTCGTCGTCGGAGTCGCCCTCATCGCCCTCGCCCTCGTCGTCGTGGTGGTCGCCCCGCGCGTCCTGACCCGGTCCGCCTGGACGATCGACCACCCACGCACGGCGCTGGTCTCGTGGTCCGTCGCGGTCCTGCTCGGCGTGGTCGGCTTCGTCGTCGGGGTCGCCCTCGTCGTCGCGGCCGACCGACCACTCGACCCCTTCCGGCTCACCGAGTCCCCGACGCACGGCCTGAACCTCGGCGTCGCACTCCTCGGCGTGGCGGCGTTCGTCGTCGCGGTCCGGGTCCGTCCCGGTGCCGAGCACGAGGCCGTGCGGCAGGCCATGCGGTCGGGCACCGCTCCGCACCGACAGATCGACGGCACCACCGTCGCCCTGGTCGAGGCGGACCACGCGCTCGCCTGCGCGGTCCCCGGTCGGTCCGGCGGCGTGCTCGTGAGCACCGGGCTCGCCGACCTGCTGCGGACCGACGAACTGGAGGCCGTGGTCGCCCACGAGCGGGCCCACCTGACGCAGCGCCACGCCGTGGCCGTCGCGGTCGCCGAGTCCATCGAGCGTGCGGTCCCGTGGGTTCCCGGGGCGCGCGCCATGGCGCGCTCGACGCGCGTCCTCGTCGAGTTCGCCGCCGACGACGCGGCGGCCCGACGCGTCGGACGCGACGCCCTGCGCCGGGCGGTGCTCGTGGCGGACGGGACGAGCGCGCTCGGGGCGGTCCGTGCCTCCCGGCTGCGCTGAGCCCACCGGTCACGCCTGTCGGGGGCGAGGCATAGGGTGGCAGGCACCGTGAAGCCACTGACCGAACCAGACATCCGTTCGTCGTTCGTGAACGCCACCCCGGACGAGCTCGAGCAGCTCCCCATCCCGGGGTTGCACGAGATGCTGTGGGACGAGCGCGAGTTCCTCGGCTGGCGCGACCCGCAGGCCGCCCGACGCGGCTACATCGTGTCGTGGATCGACGATCGCCCGGTCGGCATCGTCGTCCGCTCCGCCGGCGGTTCGCTCCGCCCGGGCATCGCCGCGATGTGCTCGTTCTGCCACTCCCCGCAGCCGGCGACGCAGGTCCGCCTGTTCTCCGCCGCCCGCGCCGGTGAGTCCGGCCGGAACGGCAACACCATCGGGTCCTACATCTGCGAGGACCTCGGCTGCTCGATGCTCATCCGGACGGCCCCGCCGCACCTCAACCCGCCCGCGACGATCGCGATGCGCGGCGAGGCCCTGCTCGGGCGCGTGCGGAACTTCACCGAGGACGTGGCGAAGACCGCGTGAGCCGGTTCGCCACCGCGCGGTGGGCCGTCGTCGAGGAACAGGGCGACGGGCGCTGGCGCCTCAGCATCCGCGACGAGGCGGACGACGAGCTCGGCGCGCTCGGCCTCGGGGTCGAGGGGCCGTGGGACCCGGACGTCGAGCCGCACGTGGCGTTCGTCCTGGTGCAGCTCGGACTGACGCTCCGCGGTGCGCGGCCGTGGCACGAGGACGAACTCGGCGACCAGCGCGCACCGGTGCTGCCGCTCGGGTGAGCGACCGCTCCCGTGGTCGCGGCGGGCGGCGGGCGGCGGGCGGGGACCGAACCACGTACCCGACGTCGAACCAGCCACGCCGCCTGCTTCGACGTCGGGGACCTGGTTCGACGCTGCATTGCACCCCCGGCCCGGCGGCGGGGCACAGCTCAGGGCTCGGTGGCCGCGATGAAGTTGCGGAGGATCTCGCGCTCGTCGTCGACGCGGACCGCCCAGACCAGCTCGCTGCGGTGCGGGTCGTCCTGCAGCGGGAGCAGGACGACGGTGTCGGGTGCCGCGAGGGTCGCGCTCTCCGGGGCGATCGTCACACCGAGCCCCGCTCCGACCAGGTGGAGCACGGTCGCCCACGTCGTGGCCTCCTGCACGACCTCGGGTCGCCGTCCGTCGACGACCACGGGCGCGAGGTTGCGTTCGGTCGCGACCGCACCGGCGATCGCCGGGAAGAAGACGAACGGATCGTCGACCAGTTCGGTGCCGCGGATCGACGCCCGCTCCGCGAGCCGGTGCCCGTGCGGGACCGCCGCGACGAAGGGCTCGGAGCGGAACGGCAGGAACCGCACGGCGGGGTCCGGGTCGGGGTCGCGCAGGACCGCCAGGTCGAGCTCGCCGCGGACGGTGCGGGCGAGCAGCGTCGACGAGTAGCCCTCGGTGAGTTCGACGCGGACGAGCGGGTACCGCTGCCGGAAGGCCTGCACGCGCTCGATCGGACCGAGGGGCAACGCCGAGACGACGAACCCGACGTCCAGCCGTCCGGCCTCACCGCGTCCGACCCGCACGACCTCGTCCAGGTCGCGCGCTGCCTGGTCGAGCAGCGAGCGCGCACGGCCCTGCAGCACCCGACCGGCGGCGGTGAGCGCGACGCTGCGCGAGGTGCGGACGAACAGGTCCACCCCGAGGTCACGCTCGGTCCGTCGGATCTGCTGCGAGAGCGCGGGCTGGGCGATGCGCAGCCGTTCGGCAGCCCGCCCGAAGTGCAGCTCGTCGGCGACGGCGAGGAACGCCCGGAGCTGCCGCAGGTCGACATCCATGCACGCAGCTTATCGATGCGCGGGAACGAGTATTGGACGCGATCGGATCCCTGGTCGAGGATGGGACCGTGCCCGAGACGCCCACGCTGACCATCGCCGAGTTCGAGACCGCCGCCGACGCCACGGCGTTCCGCACCCTCAACGAGGCGTGGATCGAGCAGTACTTCACGCTCGAGGACGAGGACCGCGCTATCCTCGGCGATCCGATCGGCCGCATCATCGAACCCGGCGGTGCGGTGTTCGTCGCGCGGCTCGACCACGAGGTCATCGGCTGCATCGGGATCATGCCCGTGGGCGAGCGCGTGTTCGAACTCGTCAAGATGGCGGTCTCGCCGGTGCACCAGGGGCACGGCACCGGGCGGAAGCTCATCGCCGCAGCACTCGACCGCGCCCGGTCCCTCGGCGCGCAGCGGGTCGCGCTCGAGAGCAACAGTGCCCTGGCGAGCGCGGTGCACCTGTACGAGGCGTTCGGCTTCCGGCACCTCGGACACGACGAGATCGCGCCGAGCCCGTACGCCCGCGCGGACGTCCACATGGTGCTCGACCTGGTCTGACCCCGACCCGGTAGCGTCGCGATCGTGCACATCCGACCGCGCCGCGACGACGACCTGGAGCACCTGGTCCGGGTGCTCCAGCGCACACACGACGAGGACGGCTACCCGGCGCACTGGCCCGACGATCCGGTCGCGTGGCTGACCCCGCCCGGGCACCGCTCGGCGTGGACCGCGTGGCGGCTCTACGAGCGCCGCGGCTGGCGGTTGACCCACCGGTCTCCCGCGGACTGGGCGAAGCCGGACGGGACCGTCCCGACCATGCGGTGGTACGAGAAGCGCCTGCCGTGAGCCGGTACGCTCGCCGCATGGCGACGTACGAGGTGCAGGCCGTCCGTGAGCGCGGCGTGTGGCAGGTGTTCATCGAGGGGACCCCGATCACCGAGGTGCTCCGCTGGTCCTCCGTCGGTCCGGTCGCACGGGAGTTCCTCGCGATGGACCGCGACGACGACCTGCGCATCCGCGTCGTCGGCCGCAACCAGTACGTCGACGAGCTGTCCGACTGACGCCGTCGCGGCGCTCCTCCGCGAGCGTCCTCCCGCGGTGAGGCTCGAGCTGCGCGACGTCCCTCGCGCGCCCGGGCCCGGGACGGGTCGCTGGGCGCGAGACTCGTCCGAGCGCGACCGACCGCTCAGGCGACGTGCCAGACCAGCCCCTCCTGCGCGCTCGACGGGTAGGCCGCCGCGATGCGGTGCACGGCCTCGCGCAGGGTCTCCGGCGAGCACGCCAGGTTGAGCCGCGCGAACCCCCGCCCCTGGGCGCCGAAGCCGAGCCCGGAGTTCAGCGCCACGTACGCGTGCTCACGGAGCGGCACCGCCGGGTCGTCCCCGAGGCCGATCCCCCGGAAGTCGAGCCATGCCAGGTAGCCGGCCCGCGGCCGCGTGTAGACCACCCCGGGCAGGTGCTCGGCGAGCAGGGCCCCGAGCAGCCGCTCGTTCGCGACGATGCGGGCCACGACGTCGTCGAGCCAGTCCGTCGCCAGGGTGAACGCGGCGAGGTTCGCGTGCAGCCCGAGGATGCTCGTGCGGCAGGCGACCTCCTCCCACAGCGTGTCGAGGAGCGCCGCGGTCCGGTCGTCCCCCGCGACCATGACGGAGCACTTCACGCCGGCGAGGTTCCAGCCCTTGCTCGCGCTCGTCACGCAGACGCTGCGGGCGCCGTGCTGCTCGGCGACCATCGCGAACGGGGTGAAGTGGACCCCCGGGTGCGTGAGCGGCGCGTGGATCTCGTCGCTGACGACGAGCACGTCGTACCGCGCCGCCAGCTCGGCGAGCGCCTCGAGGTCGGCCCGGTCGTGCACGAGCCCCATCGGGTTGTGCGGGTTGCAGAGCAGGAACACCCGGACGCCGTCGGCGAAGGCGCGCTCGAGCCCGGCGAGGTCGAGCCGGTAGACGCCCCACTGCTCGGTCAGCGGGACCTCCTCGACCCGACATCGTGCTTCCTCGACGAGCTCGAAGAACGGCGGGTACACCGGCGGGGTGATCGCGACGCGTCCGCCCTCGGGGAGCGCGAGCCGGAGCGACTCGACGATCCCGACGCTGACGTCCGTCGCCAGGTGCACACGCTCCGGGTCGACCGCCCACCCCCACCGGTCGCGCGCGAACTGCGCGAACGCCGGCGCGAGCGGCCCGGGGCCGTCCAGGTACCCGAGGTCGGACTGCTGCACCCGCTCGACCAGTGCCTGCCGGATCGCCGGCGCCACGTCGTGGTCCATCTCGGCGACGAACAGGGGCAGCACGTCGGGCGCGTAGCGCGTCCACTTGATGCTCGTGCGGACCCCGCGGAGCGTGCCGACCGGGTCCTGTTCGTCGTCAGCCATGCGTCCCAGCATGCATCGACCGGGAGGCCCGGTGCGAGTCCGGCCGTCATCCCGCGTCGTCCAGCGGTCACCTCCCGTGCGTGCCGAGGCCCGCCCACGTAGGTTCGGCACCATGAGCACGAGCACCGCCGACAAGGCGACCACCCTCAAGCAGCTGCACGAAGCCCCCGAGATCCTGCGCGTCGTGAACGTGTGGGACGCGATCAGCGCGAAGGTCGTGAGCGACCTGCCGGAGACGAAGGCGATCGCGACCGCCGGGCACTCCATCGCCGCGAGCCACGGCTACGACGACGGCGGGATGCCGCTCGACGTGGCCCTCGCGGGCGCCGCGACCGTCGCCGCCGCGACGGACCTGCCCGTCACGGCGGACCTCGACGACGGGTACGCGGACCCGGCCGAGACGATCCGTCGCGCGATCGCCGCCGGGATCGTCGGCGCGAACGTCGAGGACCGCCTCCGTCCCTTCGACGAGGCCGTCGCCCGCGTCGCCGCGATCACCGCCGCAGCCGAGGCCGAGGGCGTCGCCTTCCAGCTCAATGCCCGCACCGACGCGATCGCCCGGGGTGGCGACCGCCCGATCGACGAGAGCATCGAGGACGCCATCGCCCGCGGGAAGGCGTTCCTCGACAACGGCGCCGCACTCGTCTTCGTGCCGGGTGCGATCCAGCGCGACGTGGTCGAACGACTCGTCGACGGGCTCGGTCGCGGCAAGCTCTCGGTGATCGGACTGCCGGGCGCCCTGCCGGCTGCCGAGTACGAGGCCCTCGGCGTCGCCCGCATCTCCTACGGTCCGCTGACGCAGCGCGTCGCGCTGCGCGCGCTCCGCGACCTGGCGACCGACCTGTACGGCGACGGCGTCGTGCCGGAGGACACCCCCGCTCTGAACTGACGGCCCACCGGACGGGAGGCGCGGTGCACGCTCGCACCGCGCCTCCCGTCCGTCTTGCTGGACGTTCCGGACGAAGCGACGTATAGTGTCTCATTGGTGCACTGCAGCGAACCCATCTGACTCGCGCACACCAGCACGTCTCGTACCGACCCGCCGGGTCGCATTCCACCGAGACCACCGCTCGATCCGAACGGACGAGCAGCACGTCGAGACACGACGTGCGCACCCGCAGCCGATGCGTCGTGCCGGACCACGGAGTCCGCCGACCAGAGCACGGCCGGGTGCCGAACGACCAGGAAGTACCGCACCACCATGACCAGCAACGACCGCATCACCATCTCCGGGACCGCACTCGCGGCCCCCACCGTCTCCCCCGACCGCATCGCCGAGTTCCCGGTCCGCGACGACCGCTCGCAGCGCGAGTACCTCGTCCGCATCGCGGCCGACGACCTGCGCCTGTTCGTCACGCGTGACGCACGCGTGGACATCGACGGCGAGGCCGGCTGGACCGTACCCGGCCGCTCCTGGCGGGGCGAGTCGAGCCGGACCATCCTGCTCGCGCGCCGCGTCGGCAAGGGCGAGCTCGCCCTGGCCGCCTAGGTCGGACCCGCCGGAACCGCTCACACGGTTCCCGGTCCACACACGACGAACGCCGCCGGCTCAGCGCCGGCGGCGTTCGTCGTCTGTGCCTTCGGGGTGTCAGGCCGGCCCGTACGACGACGGCCCCTCGGCTCCGCGGAAGCGCGTGCCACCGTCCGCGTTCACCGGGAGCGCCGGACCCGCACGCCGTGCCGCGTCGCGCAGGCGACGGATGAACGCCGGGTCCTCGGGCTCGAGCTCGTCGTCCGGGGCGACCGTCACGCAGAGCTCGCTCGCCGGGCCGACGAGCAGGATCGACGTCGACACCGAGCCGTCGTCACCGACGCTCGGCACCGTGATCGTGTCGGTGCGCGAGTTCGCTCCGAGGACGGCCGCGTAGTCGGCGACCGCGTCCGCGATCAGGTCCCCGGTGAGGATCTGGCTCGCGTCGTAGTTGATGTACTTCACGTCTCCTCCTCATCTCTCCCTCGACGGTAGGTACCGCGTGTGCGAGGAGGTCTGGAGTGTGCGTTCCGTGGCCAGTCCACTCCTCGGGGCGTGCGGCGGTCAGACCTCAGGCGGGTCCGTCCGGAGGCGCTTGGCCTCCGGCTCGTCGGAGTGCGACGACGCGGCGTCCGTGAACCGTCCGCCGCCCACCACCGCGATGCGGCGCCCGAGCTCGTTGACCAGGTCCTCGTCCTCGGGCTCCAGCTCGTCGTCCGGCGCCGCCTCGACCATGATCTGGGAAGCCGGGCCGAGCAGGACCTCCGCCGTGGTGCCGTAGCCCTCGGCGTCCGCGGTCGGGATCTCGACGATGTCCGTCGTGCCGTTCTCGCCGAGCGCAGCGGCGTAGGCGAGCACCGCCTCGGCGATCGCGTCGCCGGTCATCACTCGGTTCTCTCCGTAGACCACGTACTTCATCGGTCCAGTCAACGCTGCATCCTCGGTGGGCACTCAGCTCGGACGGGCCTCGGGGGACGCGCTGCTCCTCCGCCACGCCGGGACTGCGCGGCTGCGGAGATCGGCTCTTCCCAGTTCTGGGGACTGGTCAGGGCAGCACGCACCCGGTGGACTGGACCCATGCGATCGTTCCACCCCCTCGACACGTCAGCGCTGCTCCGGGTCGAGATCGTCGACGCGATGATCCGTGTGCTCCGTGCGAACGCCCTGCACGAGGTGTCGTACGAGCACGTGGCCACCGAGGCGTCGCAGCCGCTCGACGTCGTCACCGAGGTGTTCCCGACCTGGGACGGACTCCTGCTCGCCACCATCGACCAGTGGAACGACCAGCGGACCACCGCGCTGCTGCCGATCGCCGAGCGCAGCGGCACGATCGTGTTCCTCCGCGCCATCGTCCGCGCGAACGTCGCCGACCCGTCGCTCATGCGCTTCCTGACCTCGACGCTCAACATCGCCGCGACGCCGCACCACCCGCTCGCACCGATGCTCCACCTGCGCTGGCGTCGCTTCCACGGGTTCGTGCTGGCGGCCCTGCAGCGGGACGTCGAGCTCGGCCGGGAGCCGCGCACCATGGAGCCGGCTCGTGGCGCCGAGCAGCTCCTCGCGACGTACGAGGGGCTGCAGCTGCAGTCGATGGTGCGGCCGGAGATGGACCTGCTCGAGTCGTTCGACCGCGCGGTCACCCGACTCCGCGAGGGCTGGTCGCGCGAGTACGTGCCGCCGGTGTGGGACCTCGAGACGGCCTGACCGGACTTCCGAGCGCGGCGGCCGACAGCCGTCGGCCGCCGCGTACCGGTCAGTTGTTGAAGCGGAACTCCACCACGTCGCCGTCCTGCATGACGTAGTCCTTGCCCTCGATGCGGGCCTTGCCGTGCGCACGGGCCTCCGCGATCGAGCCCGCCGCCATGAGGTCCTCGAACGAGATGACCTCGGCCTTGATGAAGCCCTTCTCGAAGTCGGTGTGGATCACGCCGGCAGCCTGGGGAGCCTTCCACCCCTTGCCGATCGTCCACGCCCGGGCTTCCTTCGGCCCGGCGGTCAGGTAGGTCTGCAGCCCGAGGGTGTCGAACCCGATGCGGGCGAGCTGGTCGAGGCCGGACTCGGTCTGCCCGGTCGACTCGAGCAGTTCGGCGGCGTCCTCGGGGTCGAGCTCGATGAGCTCCGACTCGACCTGGGCGTCGAGGAACACGGCTTGCGCCGGTGCCACGAGCGCGGCCAGCTCGGCCTTGCGGGACTCGTCGGTCAGGATCGCCTCGTCGACGTTGAAGACGAAGATGAACGGCTTGGCCGACAGGAGGCCGAGCTCGGCGATCGGCGCGAGGTCGATCGAGGTCGCGGAGAGCAGCGTGCCCTGCTCGAGCGCCGCCCTCGCCTCGTTCGCGGTCTCGAGCACGATCGGCTCGGCCTGCTTGAGCTTCACGGTCTTCTCGTACCGGGGCAGCGCCTTCTCGATGGTCTCGAGGTCCGCGAGGATGAGCTCGGTGTTGATGACCTCGAGGTCGTCCTTCGGCGAGACCTTGTTCGCCACGTGCACGACGTCGTCGTCGGTGAAGCCACGGACGACCTGCGCGATGGCGTCGGCCTCGCGGATGTTCGCGAGGAACTTGTTGCCGAGGCCCTCGCCCTCGCTCGCACCCTTCACGATGCCGGCGATGTCGACG
This sequence comes from Curtobacterium sp. 1310, assembly GCF_017834105.1. Lineage (NCBI taxonomy): Bacteria > Bacillati > Actinomycetota > Actinomycetes > Micrococcales > Microbacteriaceae > Curtobacterium > Curtobacterium sp. 1310. The sequence goes on from NZ_JAFICY010000002.1 coordinate 259,332, forward strand.
AACGACACGGGCGCGGGCACGGTCTTCTCGGAGCTGAAGAGCGTCGCGAGCTGGTCGAGCCGCGGGTCGGGCAGGTTCACCACGCCGACGTTCGGCTCGATCGTCGCGAACGGGTAGTTCGCGGCGAGGACCTGGTTCTTGGTCAGGGCGTTGAACAGGGTCGACTTGCCGACGTTCGGGAGACCGACGATTCCGATGGTGAGAGCCACGGGAGCACAGCCTACCGGCGGCGGCCCGCCGGAGCCGACCCGGTCCTCCAGGCCGGTGCCGTCAGGACGGCCAGATGCCGGACAGGAAGCTCACGAACGTGAGCAGCAGGCCGTGCGCGATCCCGAGCACGATGCCGGCGACCAGCACCGCGGTCACGAGCAGGGTGGTCCCGAGACCGATCCCACGCCGCACGGTGTGCGGCCGCGCGTCCACGCGGTGTGCGCCCGCCAACAGCTCGTCCAGGTCCCTCGGCTCCCCCATGCGCCGACTGTACGTCGCGGCGGGTCAGGACACCAGCGCTCTGAGGCGCTCGTCGACCAGGGCGAGCACCTCGGCCTGGAGGCGCTGGGAACCGCGCCAGTCACCGCGCACCTCGAGCGCGTGGTCCGCACCGTCCACCGTGTGCAGTCCGGCGCGTGTCGTCCCGACCGCGGAGGGCAGCCACATGGGGTCGGCGGAGCCGCCGACGGCGAGCGAACCGGTGCCCGCCCCGGCGAGCGCGGCGACGACGGCCGGATCGGTGAGGACCGGCGTGAGCCAGACCCCGTCGACGCCGTGGCGGACCGCCCAGGGCAGGGCGGAGCACCCGAACGACTTCGCGACGACGAGGTCCGGGCGGCGGCCGTCGAGTGCGCCCGCCACCTGGCGCTCGACGAAGGCCACCGGGTCGTCCTTCGCTGCGGCGTCGACCGTCCACGCCGGCGCGACGACCTCGACGCCGTGCTGCGCGGCGATCGCGCGCGTCCACCAGAGCAGGGGCGCCTGCTGCCCGTACCCGGCACCGGGCAGGACGAGGACGAGCGGGGTCGTGGTGGCGGTGGCGGTCACGCCTCGGACGCTACCGCGCCGGGCCGCAACGCCGAGGCCGCGCGCGGGTGATGTCGGAACCCCGTGCGACCATCGAGGGCGTGCCGTTGAACTTCACCGCGATCGACTTCGAGACCGCGAACAGCTCCCCCGCGAGCGCCTGCTCCGTCGGACTCGTCAAGGTCCGCGGCGGCCGCGTGGTCGAGCGGGCCTCCTGGTTCATCCAGCCACCGCTGGGCCACGACGCGTTCCTCGAGTGGAACACCCGCATCCACGGCATCGTCGCGACGGACGTGGTCGGGGCGAAGGGGTGGGCCGAGCAGTACCGGGACATCGTGGCGTTCGCCGAGGGGGACGTCCTGGTCGCGCACAACGCCCGGTTCGACATGGGTGTGATCGCCGGCGGCTGCTCGGCGACCGGCACGGAACTGGCGGAGCACCACTCGCTGTGCTCGCTCCAGGTGGCGCGCAAGACCTACACGCTCGACTCCTACCGACTCCCGATGGCGGCCCGCGCGGCCGGGTACGAGGGCTTCCAGCACCACGACGCCGCTGCCGACGCCGAGGCCTGCGCCGCGATCGTCGTGCACGCCGCGGGGCAGCACGGGTGCGACACGGTCGAGGCGCTCGGTGCGGCCACCCGGGTGCACATCGCGCCGGTGCGACCGCGGACGGAGCAGCCCCGTGCGGCAGCCCAGCCGCGGCTGTCGAACCGTCCGATGATCTTCGCCGACTGACGATCCCGGGGGGCCGGGCCGCGCGGAGTCCGGTGCTATTGTCACGACATAGCCGTGGGGTGCCGTCGCCGGTGCCCTCCCCACCCGGAGGACCGCGATGACCAACGAGGGCCAGCTGCCGTCCGACTTCTCCACGGACCTGGACCGCTCCGGGCCGGTGCCGCTGTACTTCCAGGTCGCATCGCGGCTCGAGGAGGCGATCCGCTCCGGCGCGATGCCGCCCGGCGCACGGCTCGAGAACGAGATCGCCCTCGGCGAGCGACTCGGGCTCTCGCGCCCGACGATCCGCCGAGCCATCCAGGACCTGGTCGACAAGGGGCTGCTCGTCCGTCGTCGAGGGATCGGCACGCAGGTCGTGCACGGCCCCGTGACGCGCAAGGTGGAGCTGACGAGCCTGTACGACGACCTCGCGCAGGGCTCGCAGGCACCGGCGACCACGCTGCTCGAGCGCACGGACCTGCCGGCGAGCGACGTCGTCGCCGAGGCCCTCGGCACCGCCCCGGGCACGCCGGTCGTCCACATCCGCCGCGTCCGCTTCGCCGAGGACGTCCCGATGGCGATCCTCGAGAACTTCCTGCCGCCCGAGTTCACGGCGATCACCGACGAGGACCTGCGGACGCACGGGCTGTACCAGCTGCTCCGCGGCCGGGGTGTCACGATGCGGGTCGCGAAGCAACGGATCGGGGCACGGGCGGCCACCGACGACGAGGCCTCGCTGCTCGAGATCGAGGACGGTGACCCGGTCCTGACGATGAGCCGCACGGCGTACGACGCGTCGGGCCGGGCGGTGGAGTACGGGGTGCACTGCTACCGCCCGGACCGCTACTCGTTCGAGGTCACCCTCGTCGACAAGTAGGCCGGCGGACCCGCTGCCTCAGCCGGCGGAGGGGACGCCGAGCTCGCCGGTCACGTACTGGGCGCGGCCGAACCCGAACGACCAGTCCTGCGGCCCGTTCTCCACGTAGCCGATGAAGACGTCCTCGCTCGCGACGCCGACCTCGGCGAGCCGGTCGTGCACGGCGCGGTAGAGACCCTGCTTCGCCTCGTCGCTCCGACCACCCTGGGTGAAGACCTGGACCATGACGACGCCCTCTGTCCGCTCGAAGCCGAGACCGGCGTCCTGCGCGATGATCTGCTGCGCCGGGTGCTCGGTGATCACCTGGAACCGGTCGCGCTCGGGGATGCCGTACTCGGCGACGATGGCGGTGTGGATCGCGTCGGCGACGGCACGCACCTGCTCCGGGGTGCGACCGGTGACGAGATCGATGCGGACGAGCGGCATGGTGCCTCCTGGGGGTGCGTGGGGGTGGCGGTGCGCCGTCGCGGACGGGAGGCGCGGTGCCAGCATGCACCGCGCCTCCCGTCCGGTACACGGCCCGTCTCCAGCACCGGTGCCGGCACCTCCGTCGCCGGGCGCCCGCCGCCGGGCGCCGCCGTCGGGCGCCGCCGTCGGGCGTCCTTCGTCAGGGTGCGTCCTCAGGCGTCAGGCGTCGTCTCGTAGAACGCGGGCTTCGCGGTGGCGTAGGTCACGTGCTCGAGGGCGCCGGTCTGCTGCGCCCGCACGGCGACCTCGGCGACGACCGACGCCGTGTAGCCGTCCCAGGCGCTCGGCCCGTCGATGCCCCCGGTGCGGGCAGCGTCCACCCAGCGCTGGACCTCCTCGTCGTACGCGGCGCCGAAGCGCTCGACGAAGGACGGGGTGACGCCCTGGCCCGAGACACCGGCCGACACGACGTTCATCGTCGTCTCGCGCCCGATGTACGCGACGCCGGACTCGAACACGGCGTCGGTCGTCACCTGGTACCCGAACTGCGCGTTGACGTTGATCTCGACGATCGCCATGGTGCCCGACGCGGTGGTGAACAGCACGAACTGCGGCTCCGGCAGGTCGACCGGTCCGAGCGAGTTCCTGCGGGGCTTCTTCACCTCGACCGCGACGATCGGCTCGCCCGTGAGGAACGGGATGATGTCGATCTCGTGGATGACCGAGTCGTGGATGAGCATCGACTCGCTGAAGTTCGGCGGCGTCGTCGGGTTGCGGTGCGCGTGGTGCAGGGCGAGCAGCGCGCCGTTCGTGCCGGACTCGCGGAGTGCCCGGAGCTCCTGGTACCCCTTGTCGAAGCGACGCATGAAGCCGACCTGGATCCGTGGGCGGTCGGACCTCGCCTGCTCGAGCTCGACGATGCGCAGGGAGTCCTCCGCGCTCGTGGTGAGGGGTTTCTCGCACAGGACGGCGAGACCGCGCTCGATCGCCGGCACGAGGACGGGCTCGTGCAGGAACCCGGGCGTCGCGACGAGCACGGCATCGATCGGCGTCGCGTCGAGGGCGTCCTCGAACGACGCTGCGGTGAGCGCCCCCGGTGCCCGCTCGGCGGTGGCGGTGGCCCGGGCGGTGTCCGGGTCGACGACGGCGACGACGTCTGCGCCGGCGATCGTGGACGTGATGCGACGGACGTGGTCGCTGCCCATCGCGCCGGCTCCGACGACGGCGACGCGGAGGTTCTCGGTGGTGCTCACGGGGTTCTCCTGGGGGGTCAGCGGACGCGCGCCGAGGCGGTCGAGCCGAGGATGTGCTGGACGGTGCGCTCGGCGATCGGGCCGGGGGCGTCGACCGAGCAGCCGTACATGTCCTGCTCGACGATGCCGAAGACGTCCGGGTCGATCCGGGCGACGGCCTCGATGACCGGGGCGAGCTCGGGGGTGCCGCGCGGCGGCTCGGTCATGATGCCCTGCGCCACGGCCGTCGCGAAGGGCACGTCGTTCTTGAGCACGTCGAACAGCAGCTCGGTGTCGACCTGCTTGAGGTGGAGGTAGCCGATGCGCTCCGGGTGTTCGGCGATCATGCGGAGGTTGTCGCCGCCGTAGTAGGCGAAGTGCCCGGTGTCCAGGCACAGGTTCGTGTACCGCGGGTCGGTCTCCTCGAGGAAGCGCACGGTCTCGCGGTACGTGCCGACGTGGCTGTCGGCGTGCGTGTGGAACTGCTGGCGGACGCCGAACTCCTCGAGCAGCGCCTTGCCCAGCTGGTCGTGTCCCCTGCCGAGGCGCTCCCACTGCTCGTCGGTCAGGGTCCGCGACTCGAGCACCGCACCGGTCGCGTCCGAGCGCCAGAGGTCCGGGATCGTCACGAGGTGCCGGGCACCGAGCGCCGACGCGAGCCCGGCGACCGCGACCGCCTGGTCCCACGCCCGCTGGAACTGGTCGTCACCCTTGTGGAACCCGGTGAAGACCGTGCCGGCGGACAGCCGGAGGCCGCGGGACTCGAGCTCGTCGGACAGCTGCGCCGGATCGGTGGGCAGGTACCCGTACGGACCGAGCTCGATCCACGTGTAGCCGGCTGCCGCGGCCTCGTCGAGGAAGCGCTGCCACGGCACCTGGCCCGGGTCGTCCGGGAACCAGACGCCCCAGGAGTCGGGGGCGGTACCGATGCGGATCGCGGCGGGGGCGGCCGCTGCGTCGGTGGCAGCGGTGTCGGCGGTGTCGGTCATGACGTCGTCGTCCTTCGTGGGATGGGTTCGTTCAGCCGAGCAGGGGGCGCTGCGACGCGACCTGCTGCTCGTACTCGGCGCGGGCCTGCCGGGTGCTCGGCAGGGTCGAGGTCTCGGCGACGGGGACGTCCCACCAGCCGTCACCCTCGGGGGCGGGCGCGAGCGGGTCGGCGTGCACGTGCACCAGCGTGGTGTGGTCGTTCGCCTTGGCCTGCCGCACGGCCGCGGTCAGGTCGGCGATCACGTCCGGGCCGGGGCGGACCTCGATCACGTCGACGCCGTAGGAGCGCGCGTTCGCGGCGAGGTCGACGGGCAGCACCTCGTCGTTCTCGAACGACCCGGTGTCGTCCCGGTAGCGGTACTCCGTGCCGTAGCGCTCGGAACCGACGGTCTCGGACAGGCGGCCGATCGACGCGTAGCCGTCGTTCTGCACGAGCACGACGACGATCTTGATGCCCTCGGCGACCGCCGTCACCAGCTCGGTGTGCAGCATCAGGTACGAACCGTCGCCGACGAGGACGATCGCGTCGCGGTCCGGGGCGCCGCGTCGCACACCGATGCCGCCGGCGATCTCGTAGCCCATGCACGAGAAGGCGTACTCGACGTGGTACCCGAGCGGGTCGCGGACCCGCCAGAGCTTGTGCAGGTCGCCGGGCAGCGAGCCGGCCGCCTGGACCACGACGTCGCGCGGGTCCGTCGCCGCCCGGACCGCGCCGATGATCTCCGACTGGCCCGGGACCGCGCGTCCGGACGGCACGGACGCGGCGTCGACGACGGCGTCCCACTCCTGCTTCCGCGACGCGACCTCGGCGGCGTACCCGGCGGAGACGGCGTACGACGGGGCGTCCGACGAACCTGCCGTGAGCATCTCGGTCAGCGCGACCAGCGCCTCCCGGGCGTCCGCGACCAGCGGCAGCTGCGAGCCGTGCTTGTGGGCGTCGAACGCGGCGACGTTCACGTTGACGAAGGTCACGTCGGGGTCCTGGAACGCCGTCCGGGACGCCGTGGTGAAGTCGCTGTACCGCGTGCCGATGCCGATCACGACGTCGGCCCGTGCGGCGATCGCGTTCGCCGCAGCCGTCCCCGTCGCCCCGATGCCGCCGAGGTACTGCGGGTGGTCCCAGACGAGCGAGCCGCCGCCCGCCTGCGAGGTGCCGACGGGGATGCCCGTCGTCTCGACGAAGGCCGCGAGTTCGTCCTCGGCACCCGAGTAGAGCACGCCACCACCGGCCACGACCACGGGACGCTCGGCGCTCCGGATCGCCTCGACCGCACGGGCCAGCGGTCCGCGTTCCGGCAGCGGACGCCGGACGTGCCACTCGCGCGGTTGCAGGAACGTCACCGGCACGTCGAGCGCTTCGGCCTGGACGTCCTCGGGCAGGGCGATCGTCACGGCGCCGGTCTCGGCCGGGTCGGTGAGCACCCGCATCGCGGCGAGCGCGATCGGGAACAGCTGCTCGGGCCGTTCGACGCGGTCGAAGAACCGCGACAGCGGCCGGAACGCGTCCGTCACCTGCAGCGACGGGTCGTGGGGCATCTCGATCTGCTGCAGCACCGGATCGGTCCTGCGGGTGGCGAAGGTGTCCGACGGCAGCAGGAGCGCGGGCAGCCGGTTCGTCGTCGCGAGCGCGGCGCCGGTGAGCATGTTCGCCGCGCCGGGGCCGACCGAGGCCGTCGACGCGAAGGTCGCCCGGCGGCGGTGCATCCGGGCGAACCCGACGGCCTGGTGCACCATCGCCTGCTCGTTGCGGGCCTGGTGGTACGGCAGCAGGCCGGGCTGGTCGACGTGGAGCTGCTTGATCGCCTGCCCGAGACCGGCGACGTTGCCGTGCCCGAAGATGCCGAAGATCCCCGGGATCGTGCGCTCGCGGTGGTCGCCGTCGACGGTCCACTGGTTCGCCAGGAACGCGACGAGCGCCTGACCGACGGTCATCCGACGGGTCTGCTCCGGGCCGGCGTGCTGGCTCATCGGGAGGGCTCCTTCTCGTAGGGCAGTCGCGGGTCGATCGGTTCCGAGGTCCACGTCTGCCGGACCCACCCGTGGGCGGGGTCGTCGGTGATGTTCCAGACGCGCTCCGGGTCCGGTCCGGCCATGACGTTGAGGTAGTACATGTCGTAGCCCGGTGCCGCGACGGCCGGTCCGTGCCAGCCGTACGGCACGAGGGCGATGTCCCCGGTCCGCACCTGGCGGAACTCGTCGATGGGCCGGTCGTCCGAGGCGTACGTGCGGTGCAGGGCGAAGGGGTCGGCCTGCTCGGGAGCCTGCACACCACGGGCCACGGCGGCTTCGTAGTAGTAGATCTCCTCGAGGTCCGACTCCTCGCCCGGGCGGTTCGTGTCGTGCTTGTGCGGCGGGTACGACGACCAGTTGCCGGCCGGCGTGATCACCTCGCAGACGATGAACCGCACCGCGTCGAGGGCGGCCGGGGTCCCGAAGTTGTGCACCTGCCGGCTCGACTGCCCCGTGCCGCGGAGTTCCACGGGGACGTCGACGCGGGCGATGTACGTGCTCGGCCGGACCGTCGCCGTGGGCGCCTCGGCCACGGCGACACGACCGGAGCCGGTGATCGTCGCGGCGGTGCCGGACCCCAGGTAGAGGACGTCGGTCGGCCCCTCGAAGACGCCGGTGCGTCCCTCGAGCGCCTGCTCGGTGTCGTCGTACGCCACGGTGAAGCTGCCGGCGAGCGGGACGACGAGGCGCTCGACCGCGTCGGCCGGGAGGCGCAGCTCGCCCCCGTCCTGCAGGGCGCCGGTCCGCAGACCGGTGTGCGTCCACCCCTCGACGCGGCCGTCGACCACGTCGGTCCAGCCCGCCTCGGGGCGGGAGCCCGCCGGGATGAACCAGCGGTCGCGCTGCTGCTGTTCGTTCGCCATGCTGCGCGTCAGCCGTTCGACGGGAAGCCGAGGTCGACACCGCCGTGCACTGCCGGGTCGAGCCAGCGGGAGGTGATCGCCTTCTGCCTGGTGAAGAAGGCCACCCCGTCGGCGCCGTACGCCTTGTGGTCGCCGAACAGCGAGTTCTTCCAGCCGCCGAACGAGTAGTAGGCCACCGGCACCGGGATCGGCACGTTGATGCCGATCATGCCGACCTGCACGTCGCGCTGGAATCGTCGAGCGGCTCCGCCGTCGTTCGTGAAGATCGCGGTGCCGTTGCCGAAGGCGCCGGAGTTGATCAGCTCGAGCCCCTCGTCGTAGGACTGCACCCGAACGACCGAGAGCACCGGACCGAAGATCTCCTCGGTGTAGACGCGACTCGACGTCGGCACCCGGTCGATCAGCGTCGGGCCGAGCCAGAAGCCGTTCTCGTCGCCGTCGGGTCGCACGGTGCGGCCGTCCACCACGACCTCGGCTCCGTCCTGCTCGGCGACCTCGATGTACGAAGCGACCCTGTCGCGGTGCTGCTCGGTGACGAGCGGGCCCATGTCGCAGCCCCGACGTCCGTCGCCGACGCGCAGCGTCGCCGCGCGCTCGCTGATCTTCGCGATCAGCTCGTCGGCGACCGGCTCGACCGCCACCACCACCGAGATCGCCATGCAGCGCTCACCGGCCGAGCCGAAGCCCGCGTTGACCGCGTTGTCCGCGACGAGGTCGAGGTCCGCGTCCGGCAGCACCAGCATGTGGTTCTTCGCCCCGCCGAGCGCCTGGACGCGCTTGCCGTGCTTCGTGCCCGTCTCGGACACGTACCGGGCGATCGGCGTGGACCCGACGAACGAGATCGACTCGACGTCGGGGCTGGTGAGGAGCCCGTCGACCGCTGCCTTGTCGCCGTTGAGCACCGTGAACACGCCGTCGGGCAGACCGGCCTCCCGGAACTTCCGCGCGAGCCACATCGCGGCGGACGGGTCCTTCTCGCTGGGCTTGAGCACGACGGTGTTGCCGGCGGCGATCGCGATCGGCAGGAACCAGAGCGGCACCATCGCCGGGAAGTTGAAGGGCGAGATGATGCCCACGACGCCGAGCGGTTGACGGATCGAGTACACGTCGATGCCGGTCGACACCTGGTCCGAGAACTCGCCCTTCATCAGCGACGGGATGTTCGTCGCCAGCTCGACCACCTCCTGCCCGCGGGCGATCTCCCCCAGGGCGTCGTCGATGACCTTGCCGTGCTCGCTCGTGATGATCTCGGCGAGCTCGGCCTTGTCCCGGTTGAGGACCTCACGGAACGCGAACATGATCTGCTGGCGCTTCGCGAGCGACAGGTCCGACCACGCCGGGAACGCCGCCTTGGCACTCGCGATCGCCCGCTGGACCTCGGCCTCGTCGGCCAGGGCGACCCGCTTCGTCACGACGCCGAGCGCCGGGTCGTGGACCGGGGCGGTCCGACCGGAGGCCGAGGCGACGTGCTCGCCGTCGATCCAGTGCCCGACCGTCGTGCTGCCGGCGCTGGTCTCGGTGCTGGTGGTCATGCGGTGCTTCCTTCCGGGACGGACGGGTCCAGGGCGGCGGACGGGGCAGGCGAGTCGGCGCGACGGCGAGCCGGTGTGGAGCGATCGCCCCGTGCCTCCCGGCTGTGGACGAGGGCGGCGGCGACGTCGACGGCGGCGGCGACGTCGCCGTCCTGCGGGTAGAGCAGGGTGCGACCGACGACGAGCCCGCGGACGCCCGGCAGGGCGAGCGCGTCGTCCCAGGCGGCGTACGTCTCGTCCGGACTGCCCGACGGGTCGCCGCCGAGCAGCAGCGTCGGCAGGGTGGTCGCAGCCATCACGCGTGCCATGTCGTCGACGACCGGGACCTTGAGCCAGCTGTAGGCGCTCGACTCGCCCAGGCCGGCGGCGATCGCCATCGACGTGATGACGGCGTCGGCGCTCAGGTCGTTGACGACCCTGCCGTCCCGCCACGAGGACATGAACGGCTCGAGCATGATCGGAAGCTGCAGGGCCGCGGCCTCGGTCACCGCCCGCGCCGTCGCCTCGAGCGTCGAGGCGGTGCCGGGATCGTCGAGCGCGATCCGGACGAGCAGCTTCGCGACGTCGAGCCCGGCGTCCGTGATCGCCTGCGCCGAGTACGCGGTGTAGCGGTCGTCGAGCTCGAACGATGCTCCGCGCAGGCCGCCGCGGTTCATCGAGCCGACGACGACCTTGCCGTCGAGCGCCCCGAGGAGCGCCAGGTCCTCGAGGACGTCCGGCGTGCCGAGGACCCCGTCGACGCCCGGGCGGCCGAGGGCCACGACGAGCCGTTCGAGCAGGTCGTACCGGTCGGCCATCGCCGAGGCGTCGTCGCGGACCGCGAGCGCACCGCGCGCGGGGTGGTCCGCGGCGACGATGAGGAGCCTGCCGTCCTCGGCGAGCAGCGGACGGCGGATCCGGGTCCGCAGGACCTCCGCGACGCGTTCCGGTGACCCGGCGCGCAGGTCGCGCAACCGGGCGAAGTCGGCCGGGCTGACCTCAGGCACCGACGCCCTCCTCCGCGGTCGCCGGCGCGGGGTTCGTGCGCAGGAAGCCCTCGACCTCGTCGCTCGTCGGCATCGCGGTCGAGCACTCGAACCGGGTGGCGACGATCGCCCCGGCCGCGTTCGCGAAGGCGAGGGTGCGGTCGAGGCTCCAGCCCTGCAGCAGCCCGTGCACGAGTGCTCCGCCGAACCCGTCGCCGGACCCGAGGCCGTTGACGACGTCGACGGCGTGCGGTCGGTACGCGACGGTCTCGTCGCGGGTCTTCGCCAGCACGCCCCTCGGGCCCTGCTTCACGATCGCGAGCTCGACGCCGCGCTCGAGCAGGGCGTCGGCGGCGCGCAGGGGGTCGGTCTCCCCCACGGCGATCTCGCACTCCTCACGATTGCCGACGGCGACGGTGGCGTGGTCGAGGGCGACGGCGACCTCGCGCGTCGCGGCCGCCGGCTCGGGCCAGAACACCGCTCGGTAGTCGAGGTCGAGCACGGTGTGTCGCCCGGTGGCGCCCGGCGCCCGCAGTGCCGCGCTCCGTGCCGCGGCGGCCGCGTGGTGCGCGCTGCGGCTCGGCTCCTCGCTGAGTCCCGTCACGGTCGTCCAGAACACCCGCGTCCGTTCGATCGCGTGCAGCGGCAGGGACTCCGACGTGATCATCAGGTCCGGCGCCTTCGGCGCGCGGTAGAAGTAGAGCGGGAAGTCGTCCGGCGGGAAGATCTCACAGAACGCCACGGGCGTGTTGAGGCCCTCGACCGGCTCGACGAAGTCGTTCGCGACGCCGAACTCGGGCAGGGTGCGGGCGATGTAGCGGCCGAAGGGGTCGTTGCCGGTGCGGGTGATCACCGCTGCGTCCGCGCCGTGCCGGGCGGCGGCGACGGCGACGTTGGTCGCGCTCCCACCGACGGACTTCGAGAAGGTGGTGACGTCCTCGAGCGGTCCGGTCTGCTGCGGGTAGACGTCGACACTGACGCGTCCCATCGTGATCACGTCGTGGACGTGCGGGGCTTCGTCGGTCATGCGACGCGGGACCTTCCGGGCGGCTTCATCGGCGGACGAGCACGACTGTACACGGACTTTGCGCTGATGTCAGTACATGAACCGGGCTGCTGTCGGGCGCCTCTCCGGCCCGGAGGCGCGTGTCGGTGGGACCTGCCAGGGTCACGACATGCAGATCCTCGCCCTGGTCATCGGCCTCGTCCTCGGTACGGCCGTCGGTGCCGTCGTCGCGTGGTCGCTCGCCCGCTCGCGCGCCGGGGTGGACGCGGCAGCCGCACGGGCGACGGCCGACGTGCTGCGTGCGCAGCTCGACTCGGTGCGCGCCGACGCCGAGGAGCGCCTCGACGCCCAGGACGCCCAGTACCGCCGGCAGGTCGACTCCCTCGAACGCCGTGCCGCCGAGCTCGAGCACCTCGTGCAGCGCATGCACGGCGCCGACGCGGCGCGGAACCAGGGCGAGTCGAAGGTGCTGTCGGCGCTGAGCCCCGTCGCGCAGACGCTCGACCAGATGCGCGCGAAGATCACCGAGCTCGAGCAGTCGCGGACCGAGCAGTACGGCGCCCTGTCCGCCCAGCTGCGATCGGCCGCCGAGTCCGAGGAACGGCTCCGCGCGACGGCGGACACCCTCGCGAGCGCCCTCTCCTCGAACAGCACCCGGGGCGTCTGGGGCGAGACGCAGCTCCGGAACGTCGTCGAGGCCGCGGGGCTCCTCGAACGCGTGGACTTCGACGTGCAGTCCTCCGTCACGACGACCGCGGGGACCGCCCGACCCGACATGGTCGTGCACCTGCCCGGCGGCAAGACGATCGCCGTCGACGCGAAGGTGCCGTTCAGCGCCTACCTGCAGGCGGCCGAGATCCCGGCGAGCGCGACGGGTGCCGAGGGTGCCCGGCGCGAGCAGCTCATCGCGCAGCACGTCAAGGCGCTCCGGGCGCACGTCGACGCCCTCGCCGCCCGCGAGTACTGGACGGGCTACGACGCGTCGCCCGAGTTGACGATCGCGTTCATCCCGTCCGAGTCGCTGGTCTCGAGCGCGCTGGCCGCCGACCCCGGACTGCTCGACCACGCCTTCCGCAAGCGCATCGCACTGGCGTCACCCGTCACGCTGTGGTCGGTGCTGAAGACGGTGGCGTTCTCGTGGCAGCAGGACGTCGTCACCGCCGAGGCACGCGAGCTCTTCCGGGTGTCCCGCGAGCTGTACGGCCGCCTGGCCACCATGGGCGGGCACGTCGACAAGCTCGGCCGGGCGATCCGGGGGTCCGTCGTCGACTACAACCGCTTCGTGGGGTCGCTCGAGCGCCAGGTGCTGCCGAGCGCCCGGCGGCTGTCGCTGCTCGACGAGTCGAAGGTGCTCGCCGACCCGGCGACGATCGACGACGAGCCGCGGCTGCTCACCGCGCCGGAGCTCGTCGGCGCCCTCGACGAGGACTGACCGCGCGGCGCCACGGCACGAGGCGCCACGGCGCGAGGTGCTCCGGCACGACGAGAAGCACCCCGAACCACGTGATCGCGTGGTTCGGGGTGCTTCTCGTCGTGCGAGCGGTCAGGCGTCCCGACGGCCGTCAGCGGCCGGAACGGATCAGAACCACTTCTCGGCGCGGTGGTCGGCCTGGATGCGGCGGATCGTGTTCGAGCGCGAGCGGAGCACGAGCGAGTCGGTGTGGATGACACCGCGCGACCGGCGGACGCCGTCCACGAGGACACCGTCGGTGACGCCCGTCGCGACGAAGAACGTGTTGTCGCCCGTCACGAGGTCGTCCTGGTCGAGGACCTTGTCCAGGTCGTGCCCGGCGTCGAGTGCCTTCTGGCGCTCCTCGTCGTCCTTGGGCTGGAGCTTGCCGAGGATCACGCCGCCGAGCGCCTTGATCGCGCACGCGGTGATGATGCCCTCGGGCGTACCGCCGACACCGACGCACATGTCGATCTTCGAACCGGGCAGTGCCGCCGAGATGCCACCGGCGACGTCGCCGTCGAGCAGCAGGCGCGTGCCGGCTCCCGTGGCGCGGATCGCGCGGATGAGCTCGTCGTGGCGCGGACGGTCGAGGACGGCGATCTGCATGTCCTCGATGTCCTTGTGCTTCGCCTTCGCGAGCGCACGGATGTTCTCGCCGATCGGCTTCTCGAGGTCGAGGACGCCACGGCCCTCGGGGCCCGCGGCGATCTTGTCCATGTAGAACACCGCCGACGGGTCGTACATCGAGCCGCGGTCGGAGACGGCCATCACGGAGATGGCGTTCTGCCGGCCGGCGGCGGTGAGCGAGGTGCCGTCGATCGGGTCGACCGCGATGTCGCAGGCCGGGCCGTGGCCGTTGCCGACGTGCTCGCCGTTGAAGAGCATCGGGGCGTCGTCCTTCTCGCCCTCGCCGATGACGACCACGCCGTCGAAGTTCACCGTGCCGAGGAACTTCCGCATCGCGTCGACGGCTGCGCCGTCCGCGAGGTTCTTCTCGCCCCGGCCGACCCACGGCTGCGCACGGATCGCGGCGGCCTCCGTCGCACGCACGAGCTCGAGCGCCAGGTTGCGGTCGGGCTGGAGGAACAGGGAGCCGGTCTCAGTCGTGGGAGTCACGACCAGAGCCTACCGACCGGGCTCCGGGGCGGCCGCACGGGTGCACGGACGTGCACGCTGTAACCCGTTGAGGAGCCCTGACTAGGCTCGGCGGGGAACCACCAGTCGAAGGAGATCGCAGTGCCCATCGCAACGCCGGAACAGTACGCCGAGATGCTCGAACGAGCGAAGGCCGGCAAGTTCGCCTACCCCGCGGTGAACGTGTCCTCCTCCCAGACGATCAACGCGGTCCTCCAGGGCCTGCAGGAGGCCGGCTCGGACGGCATCCTCCAGGTCACGACCGGTGGCGCCGACTACTTCGCCGGGCACACCGTGAAGAACCGCGCCGCCGGCGCCCTCGCGATGGCCCGCTTCGCCCACGAGGTCGCGAAGAACTACGACGTCACGGTCGCGCTGCACACGGACCACTGCCCGAAGGACGCCCTCGACGGCTTCGTCATGCCCCTCATCGCCGCGAGCGAGGAGGAGGTCCGCCAGGGCCGCAACCCGATCTTCCAGTCGCACATGTGGGACGGGTCGGCCGTGCCGCTCGACGAGAACATCGAGATCGCCCGCACGATGATCGAGAAGACGCGCAACATCAACGCGATCCTCGAGGTCGAGATCGGCGTCGTCGGCGGAGAAGAGGACGGCGTCCAGCACGAGGGCACCAACGACGCGCTCTACACGACCCCGAACGACGTCGAGAAGGTCGTCGACGCGCTCGGGCTCGGCGACCGGGGTCGCTGGATCGCCGCGCTCACGTTCGGCAACGTGCACGGCGTCTACAAGCCGGGCAACGTCAAGCTGCGCCCGGAGCTCCTCGGCGAGATCCAGGCATCGGTCGCGCAGAAGCACGGCACCGGTGAGAACCCGCTCGACCTCGTCTTCCACGGCGGCTCCGGCTCGACCGACGACGAGATCCACGAGGCCGTGCGCAACGGTGTCATCAAGATGAACATCGACACGGACACGCAGTACGCGTTCACGCGCTCGATCGCCGACTCGATGTTCCGGAACTACGAGGGCGTGCTGAAGATCGACGGCGAGGTCGGCAACAAGAAGCAGTACGACCCGCGTGCCTGGGGCAAGGTCGCCGAGACCGCCATGGCGGCCCGCGTCGTCGAGGCGGCGAAGGTCCTCGGCTCGGCCGGCAACAGCAAGGGCTGATCGGCACCACCAGCCGGGAGGAACGGGGCGCGTCCGCAAGGACGCGCCCCGTTCCGCGTCCGGTCACCGCCACCGCCCGTGCCACGATGGGCGGGTGACCTCCGACGCCATCGCCTCCTCGTTCGCCCAGTACGTCACCGAGTCCCCCACCGCGTTCCACGCGGCCGCGGTCGCGCGGGACCAGCTCGTCGCAGCGGGGTTCACCGAGCTGTCGGAACTCGACGCCTGGCCGACCGAGGCGGGCGCCTACGTCGTCATCCGCGACGGCGCGGTCATCGCCTGGCGTCTGCCGGAGTCGGCGACGCCCACCACCCCCTTCCGGATCCTCGGTGCCCACACCGACTCCCCCGGCTTCCGCATCAAGCCGAACCCGGCCGTGCGCGTGGGCGGGTGGGAGCAGCTCAACGTCGAGGTCTACGGCGGCGTGCTCCTGTCGACCTGGTTCGACCGCGACCTCCGCATCGCCGGACGTGTGGTCGACGCCGACGGATCGGTGCGGCTCGTGTCGACCGACGCGGTCGCGCGGATCCCGAACCTCGCGATCCACCTCGACCGCGGGGTGAACGACGGCAAGGAGATCGACCGGCAGCGCCACACCCTGCCGGTCGTCGGCACGGACGGCACCACCGGCGGCACCGACGTGCTCGGGTGGCTGCGCGGCCGGCTCGGGGAGGACGCGGTCTCGTGGGACCTCTTCCTCGCGGACACACAGCCCCCGGCGCGCATCGGCATCGATCGGGAGTTCCTCGCGTCCGGCCGCATGGACAACCTGACGAGCGTGCACGCCGGGCTCCGCGGGGTCGTCGACGCACCGACCGACGGCGACCACATCCCGGTGTTCGCGGCGTTCGACCACGAGGAGATCGGTTCCTCGACCCCGTCCGGTGCCGGGGGCCCGTTCCTCGAGGACGTGCTCGGCCGTGTGCAGGAGGGGCTCGGTGCCACCCGCTCCGAGGCCGCCCGGGCGTTCCGGGCGTCCTGGCTCCTGTCGAGCGACGCCGGACACCTCGTCCACCCGAACCAGCCGGAGAAGCACGACCCGACGAACCGTCCGCGTCCGGGAGCGGGCCCGCTCCTGAAGATCAGCGCGAACCAGCGCTACATGACCGAGGCGAAGGGCGAGGCCGTCTGGGCGACCGCCTGCGACACCGCCGGCGTCTCCTGGCAGCCCTTCGTCAACGTGAACACCATCCCCGGTGGCTCGACCATCGGCCCGATCGCGGCGACGCGGCTCGGCATCCCGACGATCGACATCGGCGTCGGCCTGCTGTCGATGCACTCGGTCCGCGAGCTCGTGCACGTGGACGACCTCGCGGCACTGCACGGCGCCGTCGCCGCCTTCCTCGCCGGGTAGGCGGGTCACGGCCCGGCCGGCCGGACAGCGCCGGCTGGCCCGCTGGTCAGAGCGTCACGACCACCTTGCGCGCGGACACCCCTGCACGCTGCCGGTCGATCGCGCCCTGCACCGCGCCCGGCCCGTGCCCGACGACGAGCGGCTCCGGCATCGGTCGGATCGAGCCGTCGGCGAGCCCCTCGGGCAGGACCCGGCCCCACAGCTCCGGGCCCAGGTCGTCGTCGCGCAGGCTGCTCCCCCACACGAACGCGGCCCGGATCCCCGCACGACGGGCACGCAGCGTGAGCGCCAGCGTGGCGAGTCCGAGGCGGGTGAACACCGGGAGCATCGCCGGGAAGAGTCGCCGACGGCCGGCGATCCGGTCGAGGGAGACCGGCGTGCTCGCCATCGCCAGCGCGGTGCCACCCGTCCGGCGGAGCACCTCGATGCACGCGGCCGTCGAGGTCGTCCCGAGCGCGACGGCACCGACGACGGGGCGTCCGGCGACGCCGGCGACGAGGTCGTCCACCGCCGTCGGCGAACCGTGGTCGACGACGACCTCGGCCCCGAGCGACCGGACGGTCGCGGCGTTCCGGGGCGACGCGGTGCTCACGACCGCGTACCCAGCGGCACGGGCGAGCTGCACCGCGTTCATCCCGACGCTCGTCGAACCACCCCAGACCACGACGACGCCGGAGCGGTCCGACGGCGCGTCGGCGGCCCCGGGGAGCGGGAGCCCGAGGTGCTTCGGCTGGAACAGCGCGCAGGCGGCGGTCGAGGCCCCGAGCGGCAGGACCGCGGCCTGTTCGAGGGGCACGTCGTCCGGCACCGCGGCGGTCAGGCGTTCGAGCAGCGCGGTGTGTTCCTGGAACGCGCCCTCGTGCACCGGGTCGCGGCCACGGTCGGTCCCGGTCGCGAGTCCGACGACGCGGTCGC
This sequence comes from Curtobacterium sp. 1310, assembly GCF_017834105.1. Lineage (NCBI taxonomy): Bacteria > Bacillati > Actinomycetota > Actinomycetes > Micrococcales > Microbacteriaceae > Curtobacterium > Curtobacterium sp. 1310. The sequence goes on from NZ_JAFICY010000002.1 coordinate 276,935, forward strand.
CGACCGCGAAGCGGGTGACGCCGGCGCCGACGGCGACGACCTCGCCGGCGACGTCCGAGCCGAGCACCGCCGGCGTCCGGAGCCAGCGGTAGGTCACCGGCCCCGTGCCCTGGATCACCCAGTCCACGGGGTTGACGGCAGCGGCGCGGACGCGCACGACCACCTCGTCCTCGGCGGGGACGGGGACCGGTACCCGGTCGACGACGAGTGCGCCCCGGGGTTCACGGAGCAGAGCGGCGGAGTTGTCGGGCACGGCGGGCCTTTCGTCACGAGCGATGACACCTGGTGTCGTCACTCTACCCACCCTCGGCACCGAGTGTCATCACTAGGGTGTCCCCATGGCGAGATGGGCACCGGACACCCGTGAGCGACTGCGGACCGCCGCGATGGCGCTCTTCGCGGAACGCGGCTTCCAGGCGACGACGGTCCCCGACATCGTCGCGCGTGCGGGCGTCACCCGGCGCACGTTCTTCCGCCACTTCAGCGACAAGCGCGAGGTCTTCTTCGGCGACGACGAGATCCCCGCGATCGCGACCCGGATGATCGAGACCGCGCCGGCCGAGGAGGCACCGATGCACGTGGTCCTCGACGGGCTCCGTCGGCTCGCGGCCGAGCGGTTCGACCCCCGCCGCGACCAGGTGCTCGCCGCACGACGGATCATCAGCGAGGAGCCCGACCTGCGGGAGCGGGACCTGCGGAAGCAGGAGGACCTGCGGGCGGCGGTCCGGGACGGCTTCCGTCGCCGCGGCGAGGACGACCGGACCGCCCGCTCCGTCGCCGGGCTCACGGTCCTCGTCCTGCAGACCGCGCTCGAGACGTGGCTCGAGGACGCGGACGGCACACCGCTGCAGGACCACCTCGACGCCACGGTCGACCGGGTCACCGGACTGCTCGACACCGGTCGCTGACGGGCGCACGGCCCCCACACGACAGCGAGGGCCCGAGGGTCAGGCCCCGGACTGCTGCATCAGCACCTGCACGAAGCCCGGGTCCTGGAACATCACCACGGCGAAGGCGACCAGGCTGACGAGCGACGCCACGGCCCCGCCGAGCAGCGGGACCCAGAAGGTCCACCTCCGAGCGGCCAGCCGACGCAGGGACCACCACGCGACGATGGCGAACACGACCACGTTGCCGATGGCTCCGACGGCAGCGGCGGTCGACAGCGCCGTGGGGTCGGAGAGCTCCAGGCCCTGCTGTTCGAACGCCCTGCGCACGGCGGAGGCGACGTCGCTCACGGCGAGCGACTGCACGACCGACAGCAGACCGAACGCCAACAGGGCGACCGTCACCACGAAGTCGAACTGCGACGCCCCGAAGCGGCTCGAGAGCGTCGGCCGCTCCTGACCGGCCGCGGCACCCCGCGACGGCCCGGCGCCGGTGCCACCGGGGGTGCGGCGGTCCGTCGGACGGGTCGTGCGTGCCGTGCCACGGTCGGTCGGCCCCTGGGTCGCCGCGCGGGCACGGTCGTCGGCCTCGCGCCGCTGCCGGTCGCGCCGTTCCTGCTCGACCAGGACCGGGTTCACCCAGCCCTCCGGCGCGTACTCGCCGTACTCGGGAGCGGGCGTGCCGTGGACCCGGCCGTCCCGTCGACCGGAGGCCGGTGCGGCGGAGGCGGGACGGGCCTCCAGGCCGAGGGCGGTCTCGTCCACGTGCCCCGGTTCACGGGCCGGTGCCGACGACCAGTCGCCGCGGAGGCCGCTCACGAGCGACGCCCGCCGAGGGCGCGGGTGGGGTTGCCCGCGGCGTCCGTGCGGAGCTCCTTGGGGAGCGAGAACATGAGGTCCTCGTGCGCCGTCACGACCTCTTCCACGGTGCCGTAGCCGGCGTCCGCGAGCTGCTCGAGCACCTCGGTGACGAGTTCCTCGGGCACCGAGGCACCGCTGGTCACACCCACCGTGCGGACACCGTCGAGCCAGTCCTGGCGGATCTCCTCGGCGTAGTCGACCCGGTGGGCGGACGCCGCACCGTACTCGAGGGCGACGTCGACGAGGCGCACGCTGTTCGAGGAGTTCGCCGAACCGACGACGATGACGAGGTCGGCGTCGGGCGCCACCTTCTTCACCGCGACCTGGCGGTTCTGCGTGGCGTAGCAGATGTCGTCCGACGGCGGGTTCTCGATGGACGGGAACCGCTCACGGAGCAGGCGGACGGTCTCCATCGTCTCGTCGACGCTCAGGGTGGTCTGCGACAGCCAGACGAGGTTGTCGGGGTCGGGCACCTCGAGCGCGGCGACGTCCTCGGGTCCGTTGACCAGGATCGTGCGCTCGGGCGCGTGGCCCATGGTGCCCTCGACCTCCTCGTGACCGGCGTGGCCGATCAGGACGATCGTGCGGTCCGCCTTCGCGAAGCGGGTGGCCTCGCGGTGGACCTTGGTGACGAGGGGGCAGGTCGCGTCGATCGCGTGCAGGTCGCGTTCTGCGGCACCGGCCACGACGGCGGGTGCGACGCCGTGCGCACTGAAGACGACGTGTGCGCCGCGCGGGACCTCGGCGACGTCGTCGACGAACACCGCGCCGCGCTGCTCGAGCGTGGAGACGACGTGGACGTTGTGGACGATCTGCTTCCGCACGTAGACCGGCTCGCCGTACTGCTCGAGCGCCTTCTCGACGGCGACCACGGCACGGTCGACACCCGCGCAGTACCCGCGGGGCGCGGCGAGCAGGACCTTCTTCGTGCCGGCGACCGGCTCGTCCCGCAGCCGACCACGCGCTGCGTGCACCCGCGGCGGGGCGAGTGGGACCGTGCGGCCGTTGGTGATCGTCACGTCCCCGATGATAGGTGCCGGGCACGCGCGGGGCCTGGGTGCGTCCGGGGCCGAGCCGGGCCGTGACGACGTGGTGGAGCACCGGCGTGCGGCGCCGCGGGCCGGCGCTGTCGCCGGGATGCGGCACGATGGTGGGCATGGCGATCGAACAGGGCCCGCCGACGGCCGACAACCCGTGGCCCGTCGCCCTGCTCGGGGCGAAGCTCCGCGACTGGATCGACCGACTCGGCACCGCCTGGGTCGAGGGCGAGATCACGCAGTGGAACGTCGCCGGCGGCAACGTCTACGGCAAGCTCAAGGACGTCGAGGTCGACGCGACCGTGTCCTTCTCGATCTGGTCGAGCGTGCGTTCCCGGGTGCCCGCGGACCTGGGGCAGGGCGCCCGCGTCGTCGCCGCGGTGAAGCCGAACTACTGGGTCAAGGGCGGCTCGCTCACCATGCAGGTGATCGAGATGAAGCACGTCGGCCTCGGTGACCTGCTCGAGCGGCTCGAACGGCTCCGGCGCACCCTGGCGGCGGAGGGCCTGTTCGACCCGTCCCGCAAGAAGCGTCTGCCGTTCCTGCCGCACCGGATCGGCCTGATCACCGGCAAGGACTCCGACGCCGAGAAGGACGTCAAGCGGAACGCGCAGCTCCGCTGGCCGCAGGTCGAGTTCCGCACGGTGCACACGGCGGTGCAGGGCGAGCGGGCCGTGGGCGAGGTCACGGCCGCGATCGTCGAGCTCGACGCCGACCCGACCGTCGACGTCATCATCGTCGCCCGGGGTGGCGGCGACTTCCAGAACCTGCTCGGCTTCAGCGACGAGGGACTCGTCCGGACCGCCGCTGCCGCCACCACTCCCATCGTCTCCGCCATCGGGCACGAGGCGGACCGCCCGATCCTCGACGAGGTCGCCGACCTGCGCGCCTCCACCCCCACGGACGCCGCGAAGCGCGTGGTGCCCGACGTGGCCGAGGAACTCGCGAACGCCCGCCAGGCCCGGGCCCGGCTCGGGCTGCGGCTCTCGCACACCCTGTCGGTCGAGGCCGACCGGATCGCCGCCCTCCGGTCGCGCCCGGCGCTGGCGTCGACCGCCTGGCTCGTCGACACCCGGGCCGAGGAGGTCGCACGCGACCTGTCCCGTGCCCGTGAGCTGCTCGACCGACGCCTCGAGCGCTCGCACAGCGACGTCGGGCACCTGACCGGGCGGCTGCGCGCGCTCTCGCCGCGCGACACCCTGCGCCGCGGCTACGCCATCGTGCAGCGGAGTGACGGCGGGGTCGTGCGCGGTACCGAGGACCTCGATGGTGCGACGCCGGTCCACGTCACCCTCGGCGCGGGCACGGCGACGGGGACACTCGAGCCGGAGGGACCGGGGCCGGACGGTTCCGGGGCGTAGCCCGGTCTCCACGGGCTCCGTCGGCGGTGCACCGCCGACGGAGGGTGCTCGGTAGGATCGGGGTGTGTCATCCCAGCAGGAACCCGTGCCGTCCGACGTGCAGTCGCTGAGCTACGAGGCGGCGCGCGACGAACTCGTGCGCGTCGTCGGTGAGCTGGAGCAGGGGTCCGCGACGCTCGAGCGTTCGCTCGCGCTCTGGGAGCGTGGCGAAGCCCTCGCGGCCCGGTGCGAGGAGTGGCTCGTCGGCGCGCGCGCCCGGCTGGACGCCGCCCGTGCCGCGTCTGCCGGTGACGGCACCGCGGACACCGCAGGCGACCCGGACGGAGCAGCACGGTGACCGACCCCGACGGACGCCCGATCGTCGCCGAGCTCGGCCGCCCGGAGACCCCGGAGGAGACCTGGGCCCGGAAGGACGCCGCGCGACGCTCCCGCCGCGAGCACCAGACCGCCTTCAACCTCGTGCTGGCGCTCATCGCATCGCTCGGCATCGTGCTCTTCCTGGTCGCCGTGGTCGTGCGACCGGACCAGACCGTCGACCGGTCCGTGGACTACCAGCAGGTCGCCGCCGGTGCCGACGTGCCCGGCGTGACGCTCGCGGCACCGGACCTGCCCGACGGTTTCACCTCGAACCGCGCCGACTTCCAGGACAAGACGTCGGACGGCGTGCGGGTCTGGACGGTCGGCCTCGTCACCCCGGACCGCCAGTACGTCGGCCTCCAGCAGGGCATCGATGCGAACGCGTCGTGGGTGGCCAACCAGCTCGACCAGGAGCCCGCCACCGGTGACCGCACCATCGACGGCACGAAGTGGACGGTGTACGACCGTCGTGACGAGGGCAAGGACGCCGGGAACCACGCGTACTCGCTCGTGCACACCTTCGGCCGCGACACCATCGTCCTGTCCGGCACGGCCGACGACTCGTCGTTCACGACCGTCGCGAAGGCCGTCACCGAGCAGCTCGCGAACTGACCCCGCCCGACCGAACCCGAAGCACGAGGAAGACCATGCCCGACCGCGCCGCCTCCACCCCGTCCGACGCCCTCCGCCTGCTCGTCGAGGGCAACGCCCGCTTCGCCGCCGACAAGCGCCGCACCGGCCGGATCGACCCGGACCGCCGTGGCGAGCTCACGGGCTCGCAGGCGCCCTTCGCGACCGTGCTCGGCTGCTCCGACTCACGCGTGCCCTTCGAGCACGTCTTCGACGCGGGCATCGGTGACCTGTTCGCGATCCGCAACGCCGGTCAGATCGTCGACGACGTCGTGCTCGGCTCCATCGAGTTCGCGGTCGTCGCCCTCGGCACCCCGCTCGTCGTCGTCCTCCGCCACACCGCGTGCGGAGCCGTCGCCGCAGCGCGCTCGGGCGAGCCCGTGCCCGCGCCGCACCTGCAGTCGCTCGTCGACGCGATCGCGCCGAGCGTCGAGCGGGTCCGCGCGACCGACGCCGAGCTCCCGCAGGAGGCCGTCGGTGCCGCGCACCTCGAGGCCACGCTCCGCCAGGTGATCGAGCGGTCCGGTGTCGTCTCCGACGCGGTCGCCGACGGTAGGTTGGCCGTCGTCGGGGCGACCTACGACCTCTCCACGGGCGAGGTCACCATCGACACCGTCGTGGGCCAGGCCTGACCGGCCGCCACGACGCGACGCCCGGAGACCACCGGGCCGCCGAAGACACCGGGGCGACCGCTCCGGCCGTGCACCACAGGAAGGACCACGACGACGTGACCCACACCAGCGAGCCCGACCAGACCGCGACCGACCGGACCGCGACGGGCGGTGACGGCTTCCGCATCGAGCACGACACGATGGGCGAGGTCCGGGTCCCGGTGGATGCCCTCTACCGCGCCCAGACGCAGCGCGCGGTCGAGAACTTCCCGATCTCGGGCAGCGGACTCGAGCCGGCACAGATCGTCGCCCTCGCCCGGATCAAGCGCGCCGCAGCGGTCGTCAACGGGTCCCTCGGCATCGTCGACCCGACCGTGGCCGACGCGATCGCACGGGCGGCCGACGCGATCATCGGCGGCGAGCACCACGACCAGTTCCCGGTGGACGTCTACCAGACGGGCAGCGGCACCTCGTCGAACATGAACATGAACGAGGTCCTCGCGACCCTGGCGACCCGCATCGCCGGCACGGACGTCCACCCGAACGACCACGTCAACGCGTCCCAGTCGTCGAACGACGTCTTCCCGACCTCCGTGCACGTCGCCGTGACCGAGGCCCTCATCCGCACGCTCGTCCCCGCGCTCGAGCACCTGGCGGAGTCGCTCGAGGCCAAGGCGACGCTCTGGGCCGACGCCGTGAAGTCCGGACGCACCCACCTGATGGACGCCACCCCGGTCACTCTCGGGCAGGAGTTCGGCGGCTACGCCCGCCAGGTCCGGCTCGGCATCGAGCGCGTGCAGGCCACGCTCCCCCGCGTCGCCGAGGTCCCGCTCGGCGGCACCGCGGTGGGCACCGGCATCAACACGCCGAAGGGCTTCCCGCAGCAGGTCATCGCCCGTCTGGCCTCGGACACCGGCCTGCCGATCACCGAGGCGCTCGACCACTTCGAGGCACAGGGTGCCCGGGACGCACTGGTCGAGGCGTCGGGTGCGCTCAAGGTCATCGCGGTCAGCCTGACGAAGATCAACAACGACCTGCGCTGGATGGGCTCGGGTCCGAACACGGGCCTCGGCGAGCTGCACATCCCGGACCTGCAGCCCGGCTCGTCGATCATGCCCGGCAAGGTGAACCCGGTCATCCCCGAGGCCACCCTGATGGTCGCTGCACGCGTCATCGGCAACGACGCGACGGTCGCCTGGGCCGGCGCCTCGGGTGCCTTCGAGCTCAACGTCGCGATCCCGGTGATGGGCACGGCCCTGCTCGAGTCGATCCGCCTGCTCGCGAACAGCTCGCGGGTGCTCGCCGACAAGACCATCGACGGGCTGCAGGCGAACCTCGAGCGCGCCCGCGCGTTCGCCGAGTCGTCCCCGTCGATCGTCACGCCGCTCAACCGCGTCATCGGGTACGAGGCCGCGGCCAAGGTCGCCAAGTACGCCGTCGCCGAGGGCATCACCGTGCGCGAGGCGGTCGTCGCCCTGGGGCACGTCGAGCGCGGCGAGGTCACCGAGGAGCAGCTCGACAGCGCGCTGGACGTGCTGTCGATGACGCACCCGAACTGACCCACGGGACCCACTGACGGACGGGAGGCACGGTGCCGGCTGGCACCGCGCCTCCCGTCCGTCGTCGGGTCACCCCCGAGACTCGCGCCTGCGGACACGTTCGCAGTCCTGCGACCGCGAACGTGTCCGCCCAGGCGAGTCTCGCCGGCCGCCGACCAGCCGCGCTACCCGAGGTCGGGCGAGTCGAGCAGCTCCGTCACGAGCGCCGCGATCGCCGACCGCTCCGAGCGGGTCAGCGTCACGTGCGCGAACAGCGGGTGCCCCTTCAGGCGCTCGATCACGCTCGCGACACCGTCGTGCCGGCCGACCCGCAGGTTGTCCCGCTGGGCGACGTCGTGCGTCAGCACCACACGCGAGTTCTGCCCGATGCGCGACAGCATGGTGAGCAGGACGTTCCGCTCGAGCGACTGCGCCTCGTCCACGATGACGAACGCGTCGTGCAGGGACCGCCCGCGGATGTGCGTGAGCGGCAGCACCTCGAGCATCCCGCGCTCGACGACCTCGTCGAGGACGTTGTCGGACACCAGCGCGCCGAGGGTGTCGAAGACGGCCTGCGCCCAGGGGTTCATCTTCTCGGAGGCGTCGCCGGGCAGGTACCCGAGCTCCTGCCCGCCCACGGCGTAGAGCGGCCGGAACACCATGATCTTCTTGTGCTGCTGTCGTTCGAGCACCGCCTCGAGCCCGGCGCAGAGCGCGAGCGCCGACTTGCCGGTGCCGGCCGATCCCCCGAGCGAGACGATGCCGATCTCCGGGTCGAGCAGGGCGTCGATCGCGAGCCGCTGCTCGGCGGAGCGCCCGCGCAGCCCGAAGACCTCGCGGTCGCCGCGGACGAGCGACACCGCGCCGGCCTCGTGCACGCGGCCGAGGGCCGACCCGCGCTCCGAGTGGATGACGACGCCGGTGTTCACCGGGACGCCGTCGAGCCGCGAGGACCGGATCTCCTCGTGCTCGTACAGGTCGCTCATCTGCTCGCCGGAGACCTGCAGGTCGGTGATGCCCGTGTAGCCGGAGTCGACGGCGAGCTCGGCGCGGTACTCCTCGGCGGCCATGCCGATCGACGACGCCTTCACGCGGAGCGGCAGGTCCTTCGACACGACGACGACGTCCAGCCCGTCGTTCGCCAGGTTCGACGCGACCGCGAGGATCCGCGAGTCGTTGTCCCCGAGCCGGAGCCCGGACGGGAGCACGGACTGCTCGGAGTGGTTCAGCTCGACGCGGAAGGAACCGCCGTCGTCGAGTGCGACCGGGAAGTCGAGTCGCTCGTGCTCGACCCGCAGTTCGTCGAGCAGCCGCAGGGCCTGGCGCGCGAAGTACCCGATCTCCGGGTCGTCACGCTTGGACTCGAGCTCGCTGACGACGACCACGGGCAGCACCACGGCGTGCTCGGCGAAGCGGAACAGCGCCCGTGGATCGCTGAGGAGCACCGACGTGTCGAGCACGTACGTGCGTTGGGCGACCGACGTGGACGAGTCCGCGGTGGACCGCTGGGCGGGTTCGCGAGCGACGTTGCGAGAGGTCACGACCACTCCATCCCCGGGCCGCGCTCGGCCCGGTCACTGTCCTCGACGCGGCCGGAGAGCGGTCCCGAAGCACCGTTGCCTGGCCGCTCCGACCGGGCACCGTGCCCGGTGGGGCCAAGCTACGACCGGCCCCCGACAGCCGGACCGCGACACGCGGACCCGGAGGTTACGGTCACGTGAACGCGCACCACGACGGCCGGGAGGCACGGGGCGGGCACGCCACGGGCCTCCCGGCCGCCTCGGGCGCAGGCGCGCAACGGCGAGACTCGCGGACGCGGACGGATTCGCGGGCTGGCAGGCGCGAACACGTCCGCCCGGCCGAGTCTCGCGGACCGCGGCCAGGCCGGCGGCCGGCCGGCGGCCGGCGGCCGGCCGGCGGGCGCGCTACTGCATCGTGGCGTAGGACAGGCACGCGTCGCGGAACATGTCGAGCGTCGCGTCCGTGGTGGACGCGAACACCGACACCCGCGCGACCCCGAGCCGCGTCGTCGCCGTGACCCCGTGGTTGTGCAGCGCCGCGGACAGCGCCGTGAGCCGACCCTGCGGCGGACGCAGCACGACGATGCCGGCACGCTCGCGCGGGTCACGGCTGGACTCGACCGACAGGCCGAACTCGTCGGCGATGTCGAGCACCCGCTCGACCCGGTCGGCCACGCGCTCCTGCACGGCTCCGACCCCGACGGAGACCAGCCGCTCGAGGGACACCGCCATCCGGGCCTGGGCGACCGGGTCGACGCGCGTCATCTGGTACCCCGCGGCACCCGGCTTCACCGAGGGGACCTCGGTCGGCCAACCGGTCGTGCCGTGCGGCCCGGACAGCGCCGGGCGCAGGCGGTTCAGGGCGCGGTCGCTGAACGCGAGGAAGCCCGTGCCCCACCCGGCGTGCAGCCACTTCTGCCCGCCGGTGGCGACGACGTCGGCGACCTCGTACGGGGTGTCGACGACGCCGAAGCCCTGGATCGCGTCGACGATGAGCAGGCGGTCCCCGATGACCTCCCGGATCGCAGCGAGGTCGGCGAGGTACCCGGTCTGCCAGTCGACGAGCGACACGGCGACGGCGGCGACGTCGTCGGTCAGGCGCTCCCGCACCAGCGTCGGGGTCATCCAGCCGGCACCGGACTCGACGACGACGGGCTGCACGCGGCCACCCGTCGCCGAGGCGGCGCTCGCCAGTGCGAGCGGCAGCGACGGGTACTCGTCGGCGGCCACGAGGACACCGCCGGTCAGGCCGAACGCCGTGTGCAGCAGCCCCGGCGTCGTGGCGGTCTGCGAGACCACCTGGTCCTCGCGACGGCCGACGAGCCGGGCAGCGACGGTGCGCACCCGGGCGTCCTGCTCGTCGAGGGTCTCCACGGCGCCGAAGCGCATGCGCTCCTGGATCGTCCCGAGCACCCGCTGCTCCTCGAGCACGGCGGTCTGCACCGGCCCGAAGGCGGCGTGGTCGAGGTAGCCGGGCTCCTCGTCGAAGCCGGCCGCGTACTCGGCGATGTTCACAGGGGCAACCTTCCGTGGGACGAAAACCCTGTGAGTCTACTGGGACGCACGGAGGCCGCGCGAACCTGAGCCGCCCGACGCACTCGCCGCCGCCGTCGGGAGCCTCCCGCGATCAGCCGCCGAAACGACGGGAGCGCAGCCCGAAGTCGCGCACGGCCCGCAGGAAGTCGACCTCGCGCAGGTCCGGGTAGAGGGCCTCGACGAAGTAGAACTCGCTGTGCGCGCTCTGCCACAGCATGAAGTCCGACAACCGCTGCTCACCCGAGGTGCGGATCACCAGGTCGGGATCGGGCTGGCCCTGCGTGTACAGGTGGTCGCCGATGAGCTCGGGCGTCAGCACCTCGGCCAGGGTGTCGAGCGTGCCGCCGCCCTCGCCGTGCGCCCGGACGATGCTCCGCATGGCGTCGGCGATCTCCCGGCGTCCGCCGTAGCCCACCGCGAGGTTGACGTGCAGGCCGGTGTGGGCTGCGCTCCGGGCCTCGGCGTCCGCGAGCGCCCCGAGGAGACCCGCGGGCAGCCCCTCGTCGGACCCGACGTGCTGCACGCGCCAGTCGCGGTGCACGGCGAGCGTCCCGGCCAGGTCGCCGATGATGCCGACGAGCTGCTCGAGCTCCTCGCCGCCCCGACCCGTCAGGTTGTCGGCGGACAGCAGGTAGAGCGTGACGACCTCGATGCCGAGCTCGTCGCACCAGTCGAGGAACTCGGGGATCTTGGCGGCGCCGGCACGGTGCCCGTGGGCGGCCGACTCGAGGCCGAGCTGCTTGGCCCAGCGACGGTTGCCGTCGACGATCATGGCGACGTGCTTCGGCATCGCCTGGCCGTCGATCTGGCGGCGGATACGACGCTGGTAGGCACGGTAGAGGACGCCGCGCCCTGCCCATCCCACCCTGCCGGTCACGCCACGACTGTAGTGCACCGTGGCGCCGGTCGTGCGGGGCTGTGCATTCCCTGCTGCCGTTCGGCCGGGGGCCCTACTGTCGCCCCATGCAGGACGAGACCGCCACGCTCCCCCACGTCCCGTTCACCGAGGAAGCGGACACCACCGAGCCGCCGCGCCCCGCCTGGCGCGGCTGGATCCACCTCGGCACGTTCCCGTTCGCCATCGCGATGGGCATCGTGCTCATCTCGCTGGCCGACAGCGGGGCCGCGAAGGCCGGCAGCGCCGTGTTCATGGCGACGTCGCTGCTCATGTTCGGCGTCTCCGCGACCTACCACCGCTTCCCGTGGGGCCCGACGGTGAAGAAGGTCCTCAAGCGGATCGACCACACGAACATCCTGCTGCTCATCGCCGGCACCTACACGCCGATCGCGATCTGCGCGCTGCCGCACACGCTCATGGTGGTCGTGCTCTGGGTGATGTGGTCCGGAGCCGCGCTGGGCATCGCCTTCCGCGTCCTGTGGATCGGCGCCCCGCGCTGGCTGTACGTGCCGATCTACCTCGTGCTCGGGTGCGCCGCGCTCGGTCTGCTCCCGCAGTTCTTCGCCGCGAGCGTCCCCATGACGGTCCTCGTGCTCTCCGGCGGCCTGGCGTACGTCATCGGTGCCCTGGTCTACGGCTTCAAGCGCCCCGACCCCGCCCCGACCGTGTTCGGCTTCCACGAGGTCTTCCACGCACTGACCGTCGTCGCGTTCGCCGCGCAGTGGGTCGGCGTGCTCATCGTGGCCCTCGACCCGGTGCGCTGACCGCAGCCGCTGCGGACCGCGGCACCGGCCGGCAGGGGCGACCGGACGACGGACGGGAGGCCCGTGGCACGCTCGCCACGGGCCTCCCGTCCGTCTGCTGGGGACGTCGCTGCTGCCGACGTCGCCGCTGCTGGTGTCGCCGCTGCCGACGTCGCGGGCTCAGCCGCGTTCGGTGTCGTCGCCCACGTCGGTCCGGCCGTCCTCGTCGGCGCGACGCACCGGCTCGTCCGTCGACGTGCCGTCGCCCGCGTCGGACTCGAGCCGCTGGCGGATCTCCGCGCGGTAGCGGGTCCGACGGATCCGGCGGGTCATGTCGACCACGAGCAGGATCGTGACGACCGCGACGACCGCGATCGCGACGAAGCCGGCGACCCCGGGGGTGACGTCGACGTCGGGCACGACCGACGGGCTCGGGCTGGGGGCGGCGGCGATGGCCGTCAGGATGGTGCTCACGCGGTGGTGTCCTCGTCGTCAGGGAGCCCCGCGAACAGGTCGGACTCCGGCAGGTCGGTGGGCACGCGGGCCTCGACGAGCTGGTAGTCCTCGGTGGGCCACACCGTCGCGAGGAGGTCGTTCGGCCACGAGAAGAAGACGCTGTCCGGCGGCACCTGGCTGGCGTGCGCGTGCAGGGCGGCGTCGCGGGCGTCGAAGTGGTCGCGGACGTCGACGTGGGTCGTCGCCAGGTCCGGCCGGTCGGCGAACCGCTCCACCCACTCGCGCAGCTGCTCGACGGCAGCGCTGTCCGGGTCGCGCTCGCGCAGTGCCTCGTAGATCGTGCGGAAGCGGCGCGGGTTCATGGTGCGCTCGTAGTAGAGCTTGCTGATCGACCACGGCTCCCCGGCGTCCGGGTACTCCGCGGGGTCGGCGGCGGCCCGCCAGGCGGCCACCGAGACCTCGTGCGTGCGGATGTGGTCGGGGTGCGGGTAGCCGCCGTTCTCGTCGTAGGTGACGAGCACGTGCGGACGGAAGCGGCGGACGACGCGGACGAGTGCCTCGGTCGAGTACTCGAGGGGCACCGTCGAGAACGTGCCCGGACGGACCGTCTCGCCCTTCTCGGCGTCCGGCAGCCCGGAGTCGTGGTAGCCGAGCCAGACGTGGTCGATGCCGAGCGCTGCCTGCGCAGCCGCCATCTCGGTGCGCCGGTAGCCCGCCATGTCGCGGTGGGCGCGGCTCGTCGCCGGCTCACCGAGCTGGTCGTTGAGGATGTCCCCGGCCTCGCCGCCGGTGCAGGAGACGACCAGCACCTGGTGCCCCTCGGCGACGTACTTCGCGGCCGTCGCGGCACCCTTGCTCGACTCGTCGTCGGGGTGGGCGTGGACGGCCAGCAGGCGGTACGGCACGGAGGATCCTCACGGGTGACGGAGCGGGCGGGACGCGCACGGATCGACCCGGGCGTGGGGGCAGCGCACAGCGGGGCGTGAACTACCCTGGGACCAGGATAATCACCCCAGGAGCCCCGAACTGTCCGAACCGCTGCACCCCACCCCCACCGCTGCGTCGGCCACGACCACCGCCGCGTCGCTGGACGACCGGTACGGGCGCACGCCGGATCGTCGGCGCCGCGGGAAGCTGTTCGGGGTCCTCGCGGCGATCGCCGTCGTGCTCGTGTTCGTCGCGTGGGTGGTCTGGGCCGGCCTCGACCAGGAGTCACACGGGCTCGACAACACCGAGCTCGGGTACACCGTCGTCTCCGACCACCGCACCGTCGTGCACTCACAGGTGTCGGCCGACCCGGGGACCGAGGTCCGGTGCGCCGTGCAGGTGCTCGACAAGTCGTACTCGATCGTCGGGTGGAAGGAGGTGACGCTGCCGGCATCCGAGCAGCGCACCCGCTCGATCTCGACCGAGGTGAACACCACGACCCGCGGCGTGACCGGCTTGATCCACGACTGCTGGGTTCCCTAGACTCGACTGATTCGCGGACGAGACCGGCCACACCGGCCGGTCTCGTCCTTTGTCGAAAGGGAGACCGATGAGCAACGACACGCAGACCACCTGGCTGACCCAGGAGGCGCACGACCGTCTCACGGCCGAGCTCGAACAGCTGTCGGGCCCGGCCCGCAAGGAGATCGCGGACCGCATCGAGGCGGCGCGTGAAGAGGGCGACCTCAAGGAGAACGGCGGCTACCACGCCGCGAAGGACGAGCAGGGCAAGATCGAGGCCCGCATCCGGCAGCTCACCGAGCTGCTCAAGCACGCCACCGTGGGCGAGGCCGACTTCGACGGCACCGTCGAGCCGGGGACCGTCGTCACGGCGGTCATCGCCGGCGACGAGTCGACCTTCCTCGTGGGCAACCGCGAGATCGTGGCCGAGGGGTCCGACCTGACCGTGTACAGCCCGGTGAGCCCGGTCGGTGCCGCGATCCTCGGGCTGCGCGCGGGCGACGAGACGACCTACACCGCGCCGAACGGCAAGGAGATCAGCGCCAAGGTGACGAAGGTCGAGCGCTACGAGCCGTAGGGCGCCAGGCGCCGCAGCGCGCCGCAGTGCGCCCGGCGCGCGAACGCCGCAGAGCGCGCGGCGGGCGGCGCAGAGCGCGCGGCGGGCCAGCAGGCGGCGCGACGTGCCAGTGCACAACGAGGAGCAGCTCGCACCACGGAACCACGTGGCGCGAGCTGCTCTTCGTCGTGCGGGGGCCGACTGAGCTCTCGGGGCCGGTCAGTGCGCGACCACGTCGCGAAGCGAGGGCAGGATCACCGTGAGGGTCATGACGGGAGCTCCACGCGCCTCCCGGCCGTCCGCGGTGTCGCTCACGCGACCCTGACGCCTGCGCGGCCGTCCCCCGTGCGCACCGCTGACACCGACGCGTGCAGCCAGCGCGGCGGGGTCAGTTCTCGAGCAGCTCCGGGCGGAAGCCGACCTCGTGCAGGCGCTGGATGACCTCCTGCGCGTGCTCGGGACCGCGTGCCTCGATCGACAGGTCCAGGGCCACCTCGTTGATCACCAGGCCCTGCCCGTGCCGGGTGTGCAGCACCTCGACCACGTTGGCGCCGGCGTCCGAGATGACCTGGGCGACGCGGGCGAGCTGCCCGGGGCGGTCGGGCAGCATGATCCGGATGCCGATGTAGCGCGACGCCGCGACGAGACCGCGGGTGATGATCCGCTCCATCATGAGCGGGTCGATGTTCCCACCGCTCAGCAGCACGACGGTGCGGCCGGTGTCGCGGACGGCGCCCGACATGATCGCCGCGACGCCGACGGCGCCGGCGGCCTCGACCACGAGCTTCGCGCGCTCGAGCAGCACCAGCAGGGCACGGGCGGTGTCGTCGTCCGAGACGGTCACGATCTCGTCGACCAGGTCGCGGATGATCGGGAAGTTCAGGTCGCCCGGTCGGGCGACCGCGATGCCGTCCGAGATCGTCGGCTTCGTCGTGATCGTCACCGGTGCTCCCGCGGTGATCGACGACGGGTACGCCGCGGCGTTCTCCGCCTGCACGCCGATCACCCGGATCGGACGACCGAGGCGCTCGGACATGCCCTTCACCGCGAGCGCGATGCCGGAGATGACCCCGCCGCCACCGATCGGCACGACCACCGTGTCGACGTCGGGCACCTGGTCGATGATCTCGAGGCCCAGCGTGCCCTGGCCCGCGATGACGTCCGGGTGGTCGAAGGGCGGGATGAACACCGCACCGGTGTGGGCGGCGAAGTCCTTCGCGGCGCTCAGCGCTTCCTCCACCGAGTGACCCCGCAGCACGACCTCGGCGCCGTAGTGCCGCGTCGCCTGGAGCTTGGGCAGCGCGACGCCCACCGGGGTGAAGATCGTGGCCGGGATGCCGAGCTCCCGAGCGGCCAGGGCGACTCCTTGCGCGTGGTTGCCGGCGCTCGCGGCGACGACACCCGCCGCTCGCTGCTCGGGGCTGAGGGCAGCGAGGCGGTTGTAGGCACCGCGCACCTTGTACGCGCCCGTGCGCTGCAGGTTCTCGCACTTCAGGTGCACCGGCGAGCCGAGCAGCTCCGCGAGGAACTGCGACGTCTCCATCGGCGTGACGCGTGCGACGCCCGCGATGGTCTGCCGAGCGGCCTCGATGTCCGCCAGCGTCGGGAACGCGTCGGTCTGCTGCTGGGGCGCGGAGGTGTCGGTCACGGACCCATCATCGTCCGTCGGAGCCGTCACGGCGAACTCGTGACGGTCCGTCGGTGAACGCCCGCTCAGCCCGCGGTCCCCTTCGCGGCGGTGGGCTGTTCGTCGCTGCCCGGGGCCGGGACGCCGTCGGGGTGGCGCTTCCGCCAGCGACGGCGCTTCTTCGCCTCGACGCTCGCGTGGTGGTCGCGCTGCTTCGCCTCGAGCACGTGGTCGGAGTCGAGCCCCTTCCACCGGCCGCTCGCGATCGTCGTCACCATCGAGTTCACGGTCGCGATCAGCGGCACCGCGAAGAAGGCTCCGGCGATGCCGGCCAGCCCGGACGCCGCGGTGACGCCGAGGACGACGGCGAGCGGGTGCACCTTGACCGCGCTGCCCATGACGAGCGGCTGCAGGATGTGCCCCTCGACCTGCTGCACGACGAGGATCACGCCGAGCATGACGAGCGCCGCGACCCAGCCGTTGAAGATCAGGGCGATGAAGACGGCGAGGAAGCCCGTGACGATGGCGCCGACGACCGGGATGAACGCGCCGAGGAACACGAACACGGCGATCGGGATGACGAGCGGCAGCTGCAGCGCGGCGGCACCGATGCCGATGCCGACGGCGTCGACGAACGCGACGAAGATCTGCACGCGGATGAAGCTCGTCAGGGTGGTCCACCCGGCGACCCCGGCGCCGTCGATCGCGGCGCGGGCGTTCTTCGGGAACAGCCGGACGGTCCAGCGCCACACGTTCTTGCCGTCGATGAGCAGGAAGATCACCGTGAAGATGACCACGAACAAGCCGGTGAGCAGGTGCGTCAGCGACGATCCCGCGCTCGCGACCCCGGACAGGATCGAGCCGGAGTTGCTCGACAGCCAGTCGGTCGCCTGGTTGAGGTAGTTGTTGAGGTCGGACTGGCTGATGCCCAGACCGGAGCTGAGGACGAACTCGCGGATGTTGTCGTACTGCGAGAGCGTCCGGTCGCGGAGCGAGGGGTAGGCCGCCGCGATCTGGTCGACGACGAGCCAGATGAGTCCGCCGACGGCCGCGAGGCCACCGACGAGGCTGACCACGACGGCGATCCACTTCGGCACGTGGTGGCGCTGCATCCAGTTCGACAGCGGCACGAGCAGGGCGGCGACGACGATCCCGATGAGGAACGGGATGAGCACCTCGCTGAACAGCGTCACGAGGTAGATGAAGACCGCGACCACGCCGACGACCACCAGCACGCGCCACGACCACGCGCCCGCGATCCGCATGCCCGTCGGCACGACCTGTTCGACGACGGGATCCGGATGCGTCTTCTTTCCCCAGGCCATGCGGTGAGTGTACCGACGCGTGCCGGTGTGTGTTCCAGATGCGGCATACGTCGGCGCGACCCCGGTGTCGGCGCCGATCGGTAGCGTCGTGCCATGGTCCGGTCCACGCTCTCCGCCGCCGAGGCCCGCCGCGTCACGCTGGCGGCCCAGGGCTTCGGCGCACCCCCGCGCGACGCGGTGGGCACCCGCACCCTGACCAGCACGATCGGCCGGCTCGGGTTGCTGCAGATCGACTCGGTCAACGTCTTCGAACGCAGCCACTACCTGCCCCTCTTCGCCCGCCTCGGTCCCTACGACCGGGACACGTTGGACCGGCTCACCATGCGGCGCTCCGGCCCCTACGCGGAGTACTGGGCGCACGAGGCGGCGTTCCTGCCGCGGACGGACCTCCCGCTCTTCCGGTGGCGGATGGACGCGTACCGCGAACGCGACGCCCGACCGAACCGGATCGCCGGCGTGGAACGGACCGCGAGCGTCCGCCGGGAGCTCCGCGCACTGCTCGCCGCCGAGGGGCCCCTGCCCGCCAGCGCGGTCGAGCACGAGGCGAACGTCCGACGCGGGCCGTGGTGGGGGTGGAGCGACGTGAAGGCGGGGCTCGAGCAGATGTTCCGCTGGGGCGAGGTCGTGAGCGCCGGACGCGCCGGGTTCGAGCGTGTCTACGCCCTGCCCGACCAGGTGCTGCCGGTGGGGACGCTCGAGGCCGCGCCCGACCGCCACACGGCCGTCACGGAGCTGGTCCGGCGTGCCGCGCGCGCGTCCGGCGTCGGGACCCGCGCGGACCTCGCCGACTACTTCCGCCTGCGTGCGGACGACACCGCCGCCGCGATCACGGAGCTCGAGGAGCGCGGCGAACTCGTGCCGGCGCGGGTGGCGGGCTGGCGGGACCGTGCCTGGCTGCACGTCGATGCCAGGGTCCCACGCCACGTCGCCGCCGACGCGGTGCTCAGCCCGTTCGACCCCGTCGTGTGGTTCCGGCGTCGCGCGGAGCGCATGTACGACTTCCACTACCGCATCGAGATCTACACGCCGGCACCGAAGCGTGTGTACGGCTACTACGTGCTGCCGGTGCTGCAGGACGACCGGCTGACCGGACGCGTCGACCTGAAGAGCGATCGGCAGCGCGGCGTGCTCCGGGTCCGGACTGCCTGGCAGGAGCCCGGCGAGCACCTCGACGCGGAGCGCCTCGCCGAGACGCTGCGGCGGGCGGCGGCGTGGCAGGGCCTCGACGGCGTCGTGGTCACGGATCGCGGCACCGCCGCGGGTGCGGTGGCCGCGGCGCTCGGGGTCGCGCTCGTCCCGCACGAGGCGGCGGACGACGCCGATGCTCCGGCTCCCGAGGACGACACGGTCGTGTGACCAGCGGCCGGGAGGCACGGCGCCCGTCCGCCCCGCCCGTCCGGCTCGGGTCGAGGTCCCGTCACCCGCCGCTCCGTCGCGCCGGTCGTGCACGGCCCGCGAGACGCCGCCGCGTCGCGGCGACGCCGCATCGTCGTCGAGACGCCGCTTCGTCGAGACGCCGCTTCGTCGTCGAGACGCCGCATCGTCGTCGAGACGCCGCGGATTCCGAGGGCGTCTCGCCGGCACGAGTCCGTCTCGAGTGGACACCGGCGTCTCGGCGCCGGCATCGCAGCGACGGCGGCGACGGCGGCAGCGCCCGTCAGAACCGGTCGAGGCTCCCCCGGAGTCGCGCGACCCGGTCGGGCAGCGGCGGGTGCGTGGAGAACAACCGGTCCATCACGCCCGGTCGCATCGGGTCCGCGATCCACAGGTGCGCCATCGAGGAGTTCTGCGACCGGGTCGGTCGGCCGTACGCCTGGAGCTTCTCCAGCGCACGGGCGAGTCCCTCGGGGTACCGCGTGGTCATCGCACCCGTGGCGTCGGCGAGGTACTCCCGCTGCCGCGAGACGGCCGCCTGCACCGCCGCGGCCGCGATCGGGGCGACGAGCACGGCCACGATCCCCGCGACGAGGACGATCGGGTTGCCACCTCCACCCCCGGAGTCGCTGTTCCGCCCGCGCCCGCTCAGCCCGCTGAAGATCGAGATGCGCAGGAGCACGTCCGCCAGGAACCCGACCGCGACGACCAGGCCGAACACCATGGTCGAGACGCGGATGTCGTAGTTCTTGACGTGACCGAGCTCGTGGGCCATGACGCCCTGCAGCTCGCTGTCGTCCATGATCGCGAGCAACCCGGTCGTCGCCGCGACGATCGCGTGCTCCGGGTCCCGTCCGGTGGCGAAGGCGTTCGGTGCCGGGTCCTCGATGACGAACATCCGCGGCATCGACATGCCGTTCGTGATCGCCAGGTTCTCGACCGTCCGCCAGAGCCGCGGCTCCGTGTTCCGGTCGATCTCGACGCCGCCGGCGATGGCCGTCGCCTGCCGCCCGGCCAGGAAGTACTGGAGCACCGCGTACCCGAGCGCGACGAGCAGCACGATGACGCCCACGGAGACGTTGCCCGCGAGGTAGCCGCCCAGGAACCCGAGCGCCCCGACGATGAGCAGGAAGACCAGGATGATGACGACGGTGTTGCGCTTGTTCCGCGCGATGGCGCTGTACACGGGTCAGGCCGCCCCGGTCGGCGTCAGAACTGGACGCGCGGCGGTTCGGCGATCGCCGCGGGCTCGGCCGTCTCGAAGAACGTCGCCTCGCTGAAGCCCTTGCTCTTCGCGAAGGTCGAGTTGGGGAAGACCCGGATCTTCGTGTTCAGCTCGCGCACGCCACCGTTGTAGAAGCGCCGGGCGGACTGGATCTTGTCCTCGGTGTCGACGAGTTCCGACTGCAGCTGCAGGAAGTTCTGGCTCGACTGCAGCTGGGGGTAGCCCTCCGCGACGGCGAACACACCCTTCAGGGCCTTCTGCATGTGCCCCTCGGCCTCCGAGGCGCTCGAGGCGTCCGATGCGCCGAGGGTCTCGGCGCGGGCGCGCGTCACCGACTCGAACACGGACTTCTCGTGCGCGGCGTACCCCTTCACCGTCTCGACGATGGTGGGGATGAGGTCCGCGCGGCGCTTCAGCTGCACCGTGATGTCGCTCCACGCCTCGTCCACGCGCAGCTTCAGCGTGACGAGCGAGTTGTAGGTCACCCAGAGGTAGATCCCGACCACGACGAGCAGGACCACCACCACTCCGACGACGATCAGCGTCGTGACGAGTCCGGTGTCCATCTGGGCGTACTCCTTTGCGCTTCGGGTCCGGCGCAGTGGGACCGCGGCCGGTGCGTGGCCGTGGGACGACCGTCCACGAGTGTACCGAGGCGCACCGGCACGACCCGTTCGCGCAGTCTGGTTCACGGGGGATTCCCGAGTGGCGCACACCCACCGTCCGGGGACCCCCAGCCGGGGATCGGTCCCGGGACACATCATCCGGGTGGTGGATTGACCCGAGCCCGATGATCGCGTGTGATGGAGACGGTGGACAGGCTCGGGGACAACGCGCAGGAGGGGACCGTCGGGGGCGGCGGTCCCGTCGGTCGACCCCGATCGCGCGTCGGGCTGCTGGCCGCGGCGCTGGTGACGGTGCTCGCCACCGGGACGGTCCTGCTCGGCGCACAGCCCGCCGCAGCCGCGCCCGCGACGACGTCCGCGACCGCGATGACCACGACGTCCACGACGTCCACGACGTCCACCACCGACACCGTGCCGCAGCAGGACGACGACGCGGCCCGGACCGCCTCCCCGACGCCCTTCCCCCAGTTCGGCACCCTGCCACCGGACACCGGTTCCCCGGCACCCTCGCCGACGGACCGCCCCGCCGTCCGCCCGAGCATCGCCGACCCCGGCGACGTCACGACCGCCACCGTCCGGCTGCACGGCGCCGGGACCCCCGGGCACCGGCTGCGCGTCACCGGACCGGCGGCCACGGGCTCGAGCGGCTGCACGACGACCGTGGCGACCGACGGGTCCTGGTCGTGCATCGCCACCGTCCGCTCGGGCCCGCAGCAGGTCTTCACGGTCGCCGACGAGACCGACGCCGCGCTCGGGTCGTCCCGCGCTCCGGCCTCGGACGTCGTCGTCCCGCCGGCCGTCACGACCGACGGTCCCACCTCGGGTCCCGTGTCCGGCACCGGCCTGCCCGGAGCGACCGTCGCCGTGTCGGTCTCCGGCACCCCGACCGACCGCACCGCGCGGGTGGACGCCGGCGGTCGCTGGACCGTCGCGCTGCCCGGCAGCGCGCGCGACGGGCGCATCACGGTCTCCGCGGCGCAGACCGCGAGCACCGCGAACGGCTTCCGCTCGGACCTGCGGAGCGCCCCCTCGGCCCCGCGGACGGTGGTCGTGGACCGGACCGCCCCGGCAGCACCGGTCGTCACCACGCCGGAGTCCGACGAGCGCGTCCGCTCCCAGCCGTTCACCGTGCGCGGCACCGGTGAGCCCGGCGCCGTCCTCACCGTGTACGTCGACCGCTCGCCGGTGTGCCGCTCCGACGTCGGTGCCGACGGCCGGTGGGCGTGCACGACGACGGGCGCGACCGCACCCGCCGGGACCCGGGTGCTGAGCGCGATGCAGCAGGACGCCGCGGGCAACTCCTCACCGTCGTCGTCTGGGGTCCGCGTCGTGCTGAGCGACGCGACCGCAGCGCCGAGCGCCGGGCCGAGCGCGAGTGCCTCCGGGGCCCCGGGCGGGCAGACGTCGTCGTCCGGCACGCCGGGGACGACGCCGGACCACACGTCCGGTGCGACGGACGGCACCGGGACCCCGACCGACACCGGCACGAGCGGCGGCGGGTCGACCGGGACGGCCGGGGGCAGCGGCACGGCAGGCGCCGGGGGCAGCACCAGCGGGGTGCCCGACTGGTCCGGCCCCGCGGGCGACTGGACCGCAGACACCGCCTACGACCGCGGCGTCCCGACGATCCAGGCCTCGTTCTCGTGGGGCACCGTCCTGCTCGCCACCGGCGTCGCCGCCGGGTTCCTCGTGCTCGTCGCCGTGCCGCTCGCGGTGGTCGGCGCCGCGGCCCGGGGTCGCCTGCGCAACCCGTTCGCCGCGCTGCTCGGCCGCAACCGCTCGCGCACGGAGCGACGACTCGGGGACGAGGTCCTGCCCACCTGGGCCGCGGCGGCCGTCGGCGTCGGGATCGTGGTCGTCACGACGCTCCTCGGTGTCGGCGTCGCGCTCGAGGCCCGCTACGTCCGGCTCGCGCTCGCGGTGCTGCTCGGTTCGGCGGTCACCACCGGGGTCGTCGTCCTGGCCACCCGCTGGGCGGCCGGCAAGGACCGCGCCGCCGTCGGTTTCCGCGTCTCCCCCTGGCTCGTGCTCGCCGCCGTGCTGGGCTGCGCCCTGACCCGCGTCACCGACCTCTCCCCCGCCCTGGTCGTCGGGGCCGTCCTCGTCCCGGTCGGCCGCCCCGGCGCCGACACCGCCGCCCTGCGACTGGGCTCGAGCCTCGCCCGCGGGGTCCGGAGCGCCACGGCCCGCTCGGCCGCGCTGCTCGGCGTCGCCACCGTCGGCTGGGTCCTGCACTCGCTGGTGCACGGGTCGGGCTTCTGGACGACGCTGACGGCCGAGTTCGCCACCACGCTCTGCGTCGGCGCGGTCGGGGCACTCGTCGTGTCGCTGCTGCCGTTGCCCGGGTCGACGGGTGCGGTGCTCGTCGCCGGGGCGCGTGCGCGCTGGGTCGGCCTCACCGCCGCTGGGGTCGCGCTGGCGGCGGTGACGGCGGGCGCGGGAGCTCCCGCTGTCCCCTCACCGACCGAGACCGCGGTGGCGTCCGCCCTGTGCGCCGCCGCCGTCGCCTGCTGCTGGGTCTGGTTGCGCGGCTCGCGCACCGCCGCACAGCACCGCTGACCGGTCCGTCCACGGGACGGGAGGCGCCGGGCTCGCACGCCACGCCCCTCCCGGCCCGCCACCCACCGGACAGGAGGCGCCGCGCCCGCCCGCCACGCCCCTCCCGGCCCGCCACCCACCGGACAGGAGGCGCCGCGCCCGCCCGCCACGCCCCTCCCGGCCCGCCACCCACCGGACGGGAGACGCCGGGCTCGCCACCCACGCCCCTCCCGGCCCGCCACCCACCGGACGGGAGACGCCGGGTTCGCCCGCCACGCGCCTCCCGGCCCGTACCGGTCGGACGAGAGGCACGTGACGGGGCGGCCGCGCGCCTCCCGACCGCCGCGAGCCCCAGGTCTCAGGCCACGCGGTGCGGGGCGTTCCGCCGGAACAGACCGGGCAGCAGGCCGCCGATCTTCGTCCCGATGCACAGGCTGACGAACGTGGCCAGGGGCGTGCCGAGCGCGACGGGGTCGAACGTGGTCACCGCGACGAGTCCCACGGTGCCGGGCACGAGCAGCAGGAACGCGGGGAAGAACGACACCGTCGCCGGGATCACCGGGACCACACGCTCGAGCAACCGCGTCGCGACGAACAGCAGCGCGGCCGCAGCTCCGGTCGCGACCACGCTGCCCCACACCGGCGTCGTCCCGCTCACGACCGCGTACGCGCTGATCATGACGGCGACGGACACGACGGTGAGCCGCCAGCCGGAGCGGAACACGAGCCCGAGGCCGACGGCGAGGCCCGCCACCGCCACCCAGGACACCCAGTAGGACGGCACGGCCTCCCAACCACCGCGGAGCGTGCCGACGCCGGCGACCTCGCCGACGAGGGCCGCCGACGACGGGTCGACGCGCAGGCCGGTGAGGGCGCTCCCCGCGGCGATACCGGCGGCCATGAAGCCGAGCGTGATGAGCCCCTGCACCAGGCGCGAGGCTCCGGTCACGATGTCGGCGGCCGTCAGCTCGAGCAGCGCGTTCGTGATCAGCGCGCCGGGCACGAAGACCGCGACGGGCGCACACACCGCGAACAGGGGCACGTGGTCGAACCCGGTGCCGGCGGCGACGAGGCCGACGACGCTCGTCGACATGAACGCGGCCAGGAACGGGATGATCGCGACGGCCTCGCGGAAGCGGCGGAGCACCAGGCTGAGCACACCGACCAGGGCACCGACGACGAGCGCGAGCACGATCGCCCACCACGGGCAGCGGAACACGACGGCCAGTCCGACCGAGGTGAGGGCGTTCCCGGTGATCCACGGCAGCGCCGGCGGCGGCACGGTACCGGTCCGGATCGCGCGCACCCGGGCGGGGATCTCGGCGAGGGCGATGGACCCGCGTTCCAGGCCGAGCACGAGGCGGTTCGCCCGCGCTGCCTGACGCGACGAGAGCTCGACGCCCTCGGCGTTCACGATGGTGGCGGCGCCGGTGGCGACCTCGCTGACCATGACGAGTGCGGGCAGGACGCCGACGGCGAGCGTCGGTCCGACCCCGGCGGCGTCGCGGGCCTTCTCGAGCGCGGAGCGGACGTCGGTGACGGAGCTGCCGGCGTCGAGCAGCAGGGCGCCGAGGGTCCCGAGCAGCATCCCGGTGGGGACCGTCTCGCCGTCGACGACCTCGACGTGCGCCTCGGGTCGGTTGAGCGCGTTGCGCAGGTTCGCGAGAGCGCTTCCGAGTCCGACCACGGACGTCGATGCTACTGCGCGGCTGGGGTCTGTGCGGGCGGGGCTGTGCGGGCGGGGCGCTCGCACGAGACTCGGCTGTGCGGACGGCGGGGCGCTCGCACGAGACTCGCCTGTGCGGACACGTTCGCGACGGCCGATCCGCGAAACTGTCCGCGGAGCCGAGTCTCGCCCGCCGTCGCCGGCGGCGGCGCGGCCAGCGGCCGCGCTGCTCGGCGCGGCCAGCGCGGCGGCGCGGCCGGCGGCGCACCCGCGCCTCGCGTACCCCCGGTGGGACTCGAACCCACAACTCGGCGATTTTAAGTCGCGTGCCTCTACCGATTGGGCCACGGGGGCGGGCCGCAACAGCCTACCGACGCGACGACGGCCGTCGCCCCACGTGGGGCGACGGCCGTCGGTGCTGGTGCTGGTGCTGGTGCTACTTGGCGTCCGCCGGGGCGGCGACGGGCGCAGCGTCCTTGGAGACGTCCTCGGCCGGGGTGGCGTACGCGGGGCCGGCCGCGTCGGCCGGCTGACCCTCCGCCGGAGCCGGGGCAGCGACGGCCTTGGGCTCCTCGGCTGCAGCGGGCTTCGGGCGCGACGCGAAGGCCTCGAACGCGGCACGCGGGGTCTCACGGTCGTCGAGCGACGCGATGTCACGGCCCAGGAAGAAGCCGCCGACCCAGTCGCCGATGACGCGCCACTTGCGCTCCCACGACGGCATCGCCAGGCCGTGGTACCCGCGGTGGGCGCCCCAGGCCAGGAAGCCCTTCATGGCGAACTTGCCGGACTGGAACACACCCGTGCCGAGACCCAGGCCCGCGACGGCACCGAGGTTCTCGTGCTTGTAGTCCGTCGTCGCCTCGCCGCGGACGACCGCGACCAGGTTCTTCGCGAGCTGCTTCGCCTGACGCACGGCGTGCTGGGCGTTCGGCACGCAGAAGCCGCCGACACCGCCACCGGTCAGGTCCGGCACGGCCGCGACGTCACCGCAGGCCCACGCGTCGGCGATCACGCCGTTGTCGTCGACCACGCGGAGGTCGGGCTGCACGCGGATGCGACCGCGCTGCTCGAGCGGGAAGTCGGTGCCCTTGACCATCGGGTTCGCCATGACGCCGGCGGTCCAGATGATGAGGTCGGACTCGATGGTCTCGATCGACTCGTCCTTGGCCTTGAGCTGGCACACGCCGCCCTCGGCCGAGGCCAGCTGGGTCTCGAGGTGCACCGTCGCGCCGCGGGACGCGAGGTTCTCGAGCACCCAGTGCGAGGTCTCGAGCGACACCTCGGGCATGATGCGGCCCATCGCCTCGACCAGGTGGAAGTGCGTGTCGTCGAAGGACAGCTGCGGGAAGCTCTTCAGCAGGTCGGACGCGAAGGAGCGGAGCTCGGCGAACACCTCGATGCCGGCGAAGCCACCGCCGACCACGACGACGGTGAGCAGTCGGTCGCGCTCGGGACCGGCCGGCAGGTTCGCCGCCTTGTGGAAGTTCGTGAGGATCTTGTCGCGGATCGCCGCGGCCTCCTCGATGGTCTTCAGGCCGATGGCCTCGTCAGCGACGCCCGGGATCGGGAAGGTGCGCGAGACGGCACCGGCGGTCATGACGATCTGGTCGTAGGACTCCTCCCACGCCTCGCCCTCGGCCGGGGTGATCGTCGCGGTCTTCGTGGCGTGGTCGACCTTCGTGACCTTCGCCGTGACGACACGGGTCTTCTTCAGGTGACGACGGTGCGACACGATCGCGTGACGCGGCTCGATCGAGCCGGCGGCGACCTCGGGCAGGAACGGCTGGTACGTCATGTACGGCAGCGGGTCCACCATGGTGACCTCGGCTTCACCCTGACGCAGGTGCTTCTCGAGCTTCCAGGCGGTGTAGAAACCGGCGTAGCCGCCGCCGACGACGAGGATCTTGGGCACGGGGGATGATCTCCTTGGAGTGGGGTGGTTGCTTGCCGGGAGGCTGGTCAGTCTTCGCCGCCACCCGCCCCGACTCCAGCGTCTGCGATGCCATCATACGCCCGGCACTCACAGCGGGAGGGCGACCAGTCCACGCGCTCGAGCGCGAGGTCGCCGATGGGGTTGACGCCGGGTCCGGCAGCGAGGGCGTGGCCGACGAGCGCGTGCAGGCACTTCACGCGGGTGGGCATGCCGCCCGCGCTGATGCCGTCGATCTCGTCGACGTGCTCGATCGACTCGCGGTCCGCCAGGTAGGACTCGTGGGCCGCGCGGTACTGCGCCGCGACGGTCTCGTCCTCGAGCAGGGCGGCGAGCTCCGGCATGACGTGGTTCGCCTCGAGCGTGCTCACGGCCGCGGTGGCGGCGGGGTGGCACAGGTAGTAGAACGTCGGGAACGGGGTGCCGTTCGCGAGTCGGGGCTTCGTCGACACGACGGTGGGGTTGCCGCAGGCGCACCGTGCAGCGATCCCGACGACGTCGCGGGCCGGTCGCCCGAGCTGCGCCGAGACGACCTGGATGTCGCGGTCGGACGGCGGATCGAAGGGAGGGGTCGTCACGGGCACGTGAGCCTACCCGAGTCCTGGTCGCCGTCCCACTCCGTGACGTCGCGGCGCCCCCGGCTGCCCTACTTGCTGTCGCTCGTCGCGGCGCCGGTCGGGTCCCCGGTGCCGGAGACGTCCGGCGCCACGAGCTGCTCGGTGGTCTTCTCGGTCAGTCCGGACTGCAGCACGCTGGAGAGCATCGCCTGCACCCAGTCGACCTTCGGCGTCTGCACCGTCGAGCTGACCGGGCTGCCGGAGTCGGTCTCGGCCCGGTCCGACCCCTTCGCCTGTTCCGCACCCATCACGAGGTAGCTCTCCTCGCCCGGGTACACGTAGAGCAGCCGGTCGCGGGCCTGGGCCTCGATGTAGGCCGGGTCGTCCCACCGCGCGACGTCCTGCTTCTTCTGCGCGACGTCGGCCTTCTGCGCTGCGACCTCGCGCTGCTGCTGCGCGATCTGCTCCTGCTGCTGGATGAGCGTCCGCAGCGAGGGGGCGAGCACGACGACGAACAGCACGATGATCGCGAGCATGAGGAGGCTGAAGCCGGAGAACCGGATGGACCGGTACCAGGGCTGCTCGTGCGCACCGGACTCCGGCACGGCCACGGGGATGCGGCGGACGCGGGGCTTCTGGCTGGGCACGGCTCGACGATAACCCGGCACGGCACGGTCACGTGACCCGGCACGCGGACCGTCGTGCGTCGCTCGGCACCCTCCCAGCGGCCGGGAGGCGCGGCGCACGGCCGCCACGCGCCTCCCGTCCGCCACCCACCGCCGAGCGTCCACCGCTGAGCCAGCTGGCCGTCGAACGGGCAGGACGTGCCGCTCGCGTCCGCCGAGTGGGCGAGATCCGTCGGACTGCTGCGCCGGACGTCGCAGATGTTGCCCGCTCGAGGGCGAGAGCAGACCGATTCGAGGGCGAGGGCGGATCAGTTCGACGGCGACGGGAGCGCCCGGGGACGGCGAGACGCCGCCCTCCCGGGGGAGGACGGCGTCTCGTGGTGGTGCGGGTGCGACCTAGAGCGCAGCGGCGCGGGGGAACGCGGTGCGGCCGGCGTAGACGGCGGCGTCGCCCAGTTCCTCCTCGATGCGGAGCAGCTGGTTGTACTTCGCGACGCGGTCCGAGCGGGCCGGGGCACCGGTCTTGATCTGGCCACCGTCGACGGCCACCGCGATGTCGGCGATGGTGGTGTCCTCGGTCTCGCCCGAGCGGTGCGACAGGATCGCGGTCATGCCGTGGCGGTGCGCCAGGGAGACGGCGTCGAGGGTCTCGGTCAGCGTGCCGATCTGGTTCACCTTGACCAGGATCGAGTTGCCGGCCTGCTCGTCGATGCCCCGCTGCAGACGCTTCGGGTTCGTGACGTACAGGTCGTCGCCGACGAGCTGCAGTTTCGAGCCGAGCTCGGCGGTGAGGTGCTTCCAGCCCTCCCAGTCGTCCTCGGCCAGGGCGTCCTCGATGGTGACGAGCGGGTAGTTCGCGACGAGGTCCGAGAAGTACCCGGTGAACTCCTCGCTCGAGAGCTGCTTGCCCTCGAACGCGTACTTGCCGTCGTGGAAGAACTCGGTCGCGGCGACGTCGAGGCCGAGCGCGATGTCCTTGCCCGGGGTGAAGCCGGCCTTCTCGATCGCGGCGAGCAGGAAGTCGAGCGCAGCACGGTTCGAGGCGAGCTCGGGGGCGAAGCCGCCCTCGTCGCCGAGGCCGGTCGCGAGACCCTGCTTCTTCAGCTCGCCCTTGAGGGCGTGGTAGGTCTCGACGCCCCAGCGCAGGGCCTCCGAGAAGCTCTCGGCGCCGTAGGGCACGAGGAAGAACTCCTGGATGTCGACGTTGGTGTCGGCGTGCGCGCCACCGTTGACGACGTTCATGAGCGGAACGGGCAGCGTGTGCGCGTTCGGGCCACCGAGGTAGCGGAACAGCGGCAGGTCGGCCGAGTCGGCGGCGGCACGGGCGACGGCGAGCGAGGCGCCGAGGATCGCGTTGGCGCCCAGGCGGGACTTGTTCTCGGTGCCGTCGAGCTCGATGAGCGCGGCGTCGACGAGGCGCTGGTCGGTGGCGTCGAAGCCCTCGAGCGCCGGGCCGATCTCGTCGAGGACGGCGTCGACGGCCTTCAGGACGCCCTTGCCGCCGTAGCGGTTCGCGTCGCCGTCGCGGAGTTCGTACGCCTCGAACGCACCGGTGGAGGCACCGGACGGGACGAGCGCGCGCGAGACCACGCCGTCGTCGAGGAGGACCTCGACCTCGACCGTCGGGTTGCCTCGGGAATCGAGGACTTCGCGTGCGCCTACGGCATCGATCTGGGCCACGGGGTACTCCCTACGAGTTCGGTTGTGGTGGACAGCGGGTCGATCCTACCGAGGCGCGGTGGACGCCTCGCCGCGGATGACGTCGGGTGTGGAGGAGTTCACGCCAGCGGGCGGAACTCGACACTTTCCAGGGTCTCCGTGTCGGCCCGCACACCGGCGAAGGCCGCGAAGCCCTGCTCGGCGAGGCTCGCGAGCAGGTTCTTGGTGTTCTTCGGCCGCCGCTCGAGCCGGACGCGACGGTGCGACGCGAGGGCCTCGGTCTTGAGCGCCGCGAGGCGGACCGGGTCGACGTCCTTGTCGTACAGGAGCACGACGGCGTCCGACTCGGCCGACTCCGGCAGCGTGACGAGGTCGACGAGCCGCTCGAACCCGAGCGAGAACCCGACTGCGGGCACGTCCTGCCCGAGGAAGCGTCCGATCATGCCGTCGTAGCGACCGCCGCCGCCGAGGCTGTAGCCGAAGTCAGGGTGGGCGACCTCGAAGATCGTGCCCGTGTAGTAGCCCATGCCGCGCACGAGTGTCGGGTCGAAGCGCAGGTCCACGCCCGGCAGGGCCCGGCGGAGGCGGAGCAGGTCCGCGAACGCCTCGGCATCGAGCCACGGCGCCCCCTCGACGGATGCCCAGTCCGCGGCCTCGAGCGCACGGATCGTGTCCTCGAGGCCCGGCAGGTCGGCGCCGATCGTCGCGCGGAGCTCGGCGGCCACACCGTCCGCACCGATCTTGTCGAGCTTGTCGACCGTGATCAGCGCCCGGTCCGCGGCGTCCGGGTCGGTGATCCCCCACGAGGCGAGCAGCGCGAGCAGGATGCGTCGGTCGTTGATGCGGATGGTGGTGTCCGCGATGCCGAGCGCGTCGAGCGCGGCGGTGGTCGCGCGGATGAGCTCGATCTCCGCGAGCTGCCCCGGCTCGCCGAGGATGTCGATGTCGCACTGGACGAACTGCCGGTAGCGCCCCTTCTGCGGACGCTCGGCACGCCACACGGGTGCGATCTGCACGGCACGGAACACCGAGGGCAGCTCGGCGCGGTGCGAGGCGTAGAAGCGGGCGAGCGGGACCGTCAGGTCGAAGCGCAGCCCGAGGTCCGCGAGGTCGAGCGGCGCATCCGCCTTCTGGAGGTCCTCGGTGGTGAGCCCTCGGCGCATCACCGCGAACGCGAGCTTCTCGTTGTCGCCGCCCAGCCCCGAGTGCAGGCGTGCGGCGTCCTCGACGACCGGGGTCTCGATCTCGTCGAACCCGTGTCGCGCGTACACGTCCCGGACCACCCCGAGGACGTGCTCGCGACGGGCCTTGTCCGCCGGGAGGAAGTCACGCATGCCACGGGGAGCCGTCACGGTCGTCGCCATGCCGCCAATCCTGCCAGAACCAGGGCACGACCTTGCGCCGCATCCGGTCCACTGATACTCTGGATGCAGAACCTCGGTCTGGCGGCCTCCTGATCCGGCCACCAGATCGTTCGCGGGGCCGGTGTGCTGCAACGGTGCCCCGCGGTTCGAGCGGGCGTCCCTGTCGTCGTGTCCCCCTGGCACGTCGTGGCCCGCTCGCGGGCACCCTCCTTTTTCGGGTTGGGAGGGTGCCCGCTCTCTCGTCTCAGCGGCTTGACGGCCCCGTCTCGGTAGGGCGACGGCCCCGCCTCAGCGGCGCAACCCACCGGCCTCGGAGGCCCGCCTCACTCCCCGACGCGCGCCTCGGCTTCCAGCCGGGTCACCGCAGCGCGCAGGCTCGCGACCACGTCGACGCCCGCCTCCCGCGCCGCGGCGACCTCGGCGAGCATGCGCGCGCCCCACCGCTCGTCCACAGCGTTCGCACCCGCCGACCGGACCGTGCCCACGTCCGCCGACCCGCCTGTCTTCCCGATCTCCCGCCCCGATGCGCGCACGGCGGCGGCGACGACCGTGGCGGCGTCGCCACGGTCCTCCAGGCGTTCGAGCAGCTTCACGGCTCGCTCCAGCGGCGGCATCGCCCTCGGGACACCGTCGAGGACGCTCGTGCGCGACGCCTTCTCGGCCGACTTCGCCGCCCGCCACACCCGGACGACCTCCGCCTCCGTGTCCGCCCGTTCGGCACCGAACACGTGCGGGTGCCGACGGACCATCTTGTCGCGAGCACCGGCGGCGACGTCCTCGAGGTCGAACCGGCCCTGCGCTGCAGCCAGTCCGGCGTGCAACACGACCTGGTAGAGCACGTCACCGAGTTCCTCGCGGAGGTCGTCGTCGTCGCCGGAGTCGATGGCGTCGACGAGTTCGTACGACTCCTCCACGGCGTACCGCGCGAGCGATGCGTGGGTCTGTGCACGGTTCCACACGCAACCGCCGTCGGGGGCGAGCAGGCGGTCGACGACTTCGACGAGGTCCGTGACGGCGGTCATGGCGTCATGCTCGCACGCAGGCCGCTCCGGTAGGCTCACCCCTGGTGTGTCGGGAAGTCTGGTCGACGGTTCCGTACCCGTACCCGCACACCGTCGGAGATCCATGTCGGCACTCGTCCGCTCCCCCCGTTTCAGCGCGATCGCGCTCCTGACCGCCGCCGTGCTCGGCCTCCTCGTGGCGAACTCGCCGCTCGGACCGGGCCTCGAACGAGCCCTCGACGCGCACTCGCCGTGGGGAGCGTCCGGTCTCGACCTGTCCGTGTCGCACTGGATCAGCGACGGCCTGCTCGCGGTCTTCTTCCTGCTGGTCGCGATCGAGTTGAAGCAGGAGCTGCTCGACGGGGAACTCTCGAACCCGAAGACGGCCGTCATCCCGGCGATCGCCGCGGTCGGCGGCGTGCTCGTGCCGGCCGGGATCTTCCTCCTGGTGACCTCGGGCACGCCCTACCAGCACGGGTGGCCCATCCCGACCGCGACGGACATCGCGTTCGCGCTCGGGGTCCTGGCGATGTTCGGTCGAGGGCTGCCCTCCACGCTCCGCGTCTTCCTGCTCGCGCTCGCGGTGCTCGACGACCTCATCGCGATCGTCATCATCGCCGTCGTCTTCGCGCACGGCACCGACTTCCTCGCGCTCGGCGGTGCGGTCGTCGCCCTCGCCGTCTTCGCGGTGCTCGGTCGGCTGCTGCGTCCGGGCCGCACCGGCCGCGTGTCGATCATCGCCGCGATGGTGCTGGTCGGCCTCGTGACGTGGTGGCTCGTGTACCACTCGGGAGTGCACGCGACCATCGCCGGCGTCGCGCTCGGTCTCGTCCTGCCCCGCCGTCCGGGACACACGCTGCACGAGAACGTCGAGCCGTGGTCGAACGCCGTCGTCCTGCCGGTGTTCGCCTTCGCCTCGGCGGCGGTCGTGATCCCGAGCGTCGGCATCGGCGAGCTCTCCCCCACGTTCTGGGCCGTCGTCCTCGCGCTCCCGGTCGGCAAGGTCATCGGCATCACGCTGTTCGGTGCCGTCGCGACGCGCATCTTCCGCGCCCCCGGTCGATCGACGCTCTCGTTCTGGTCGATCGTGACGGTCGGCGTGCTCGGCGGGATCGGCTTCACGGTCTCGCTGCTCATGAACGAGCTGGCGTTCGCCCGGAACGAGGAGATCCTCGACGAGGGCGTCCTCGCCGTGCTCGTCGGGTCCGGCATCGCGATCTTCGCGTCCGCCGTCGTCGTCAGCCTGCGCGCCCGCCGCTACCGCGCGCGACGCGAGCTCTCCGAGGCCGAGGCCACCGAGTAGCGCACCGAGCGGCCGCTGCGCTGCGACACGTCCGCGGTCGGACGACCGCGGACGTGTCGTTGCAGGCGCATCGTACGACTCCGCACGGGTCGATCGACACGTGCGATGTCGGACGACGACACGTGCGATGTCGGAAGACGGCCACCCGACGGCCTGGAGGCGCGGTACCGGCTGGCACCGCGCCTCCAGGCCGCGTCGGGCCGCGTCACTTCGCGCCGGACCGTGTCAGGAGGCGGGCGCCTCCGCGGGGGCCTTGGACGCGCCGTAGACGGCCGTCAGGATGCTCTCCACCCACTCGATGAGCCCGTCGTCGGGCAGCGTCTCGCCGTGCGGCTTCGGCAGCGGGATGCTCGCGGCGTCCTGCTGCGGGAACCACCGCGCGCCGGGGAACATGCGCTTCAGCCGGACCTGGGCCGAGTCGGCGAGCTCCTTGCCCGCGATCCGCAGGTTCGACCCCATCACGACGACGTCGGACAGGCCGACCTGCTGCGCCATGCGCCGCAGGCGCGACACCTCGACCAGGGTGAGCACCGGCTGCGGCGGCTGGCCGTAGCGGTCGGTGAGCTCGTCGAGCACCATGTCGATCGCCTCGGGCTGCGCAGCCGGAGCCGATGCGGCCGACAGCTTCTGGTACGCCTCGAGCCGGAGCCGCTCGGACTCGACGTAGTCCTCGGGGATGTGCGCGTCGACCGGGATCTCGAGCCGGAGCTCGGTCTGCCCCTCGGCGACGTCTCCCCGGAACTGGGACACGGCCTCGCCGATCATCCGCAGGTAGAGGTCGAACCCGACCCCCGCGATGTGCCCGGACTGCTCACCACCGAGCAGGTTGCCGGCACCCCGGATCTCGAGGTCCTTCATGGCCACCTGCATACCGGCGCCGAGTTCGTTGTTCGCGGCGATGGTCTCGAGACGGTCCTGCGCGGTCTCGGAGAGCGGCTTGTCGGCGTCGTAGAGGAAGTACGCGTACCCGCGCTCACGCCCGCGGCCGACGCGACCTCGGAGCTGGTGGAGCTGGGACAGCCCGTACTTGTCGGCCTTGTCGATGATCAGCGTGTTCGCGTTGGCGATGTCCAGGCCCGTCTCGACGATGGTCGTCGACACGAGCACGTCGAACTTGCGCTCCCAGAAGTCGACCATGACCTGCTCGAGGGTGCCCTCGGACATCTGCCCGTGGGCGACCTGGATCCGGGCCTCGGGGATGATCTCGGCCAGGTGCGACGCCACCGACTGGATGTCCTTCACGCGGTTGTGCACGTAGAAGACCTGGCCCTCGCGCAGGAGCTCGCGGCGGATCGCGGCGGCGACCTGCAGGTCGGACTGCGGCCCGACGAAGGTCAGGATGGGGTGGCGGTCCTCCGGCGGGGTCGCGAGCGTCGACATCTCCCGGATGCCGGTGACGGCCATCTCGAGCGACCGCGGGATCGGGGTCGCGGACATCGCGAGCACGTCGACGTTGGTCTTGAGCTTCTTGAGCTGGTCCTTGTGCTCGACGCCGAACCGCTGCTCCTCGTCGATGATGACGAGCCCCACGTCCTTGAACGCGATGTTCTGCGACAGGATGCGGTGTGTGCCGATCACGATGTCGACGGTGCCGTCGGCGAGGCCGGCGATCGTCTCCTTCGACTCCTTCTCGGTCTGGAAGCGACTGAGTGCGCGGAGGTGCACGGGGAAGCCCGCGAAGCGCTCCTGGAACGTCTCCATGTGCTGACGCACCAACAGCGTCGTCGGGACGAGCACGGCGACCTGCTTGCCGTCCTGCACGGCCTTGAACGCCGCGCGGATCGCGACCTCGGTCTTGCCGTAGCCGACGTCGCCGGAGAGCAGGCGGTCCATCGGGATCGGGCTCTCCATGTCGCGCTTGATCTCGTCGATGGTGGTGAGCTGGTCGGCGGTCTCGGCGAACGGGAAGGCCTCCTCCAGCTCACGCTGCCACGGGGTGTCCGGGCCGAACGCGTGCCCCTTCGAGGCCATGCGCGCCGAGTACAGCTTCACGAGGTCGACGGCGATGTCGCGGACGGCCTTGCGCGCCTTCGACTTCGCTGCGGACCAGTCCGAGCCGCCCATCTTGGACAGGGTGGGGTTCTCGCCGCCGACGTACCGGGAGAGCTGGTCGAGCTGGTCGGTCGGGACGAAGAGCTTGTCGCCCGGGTAGTTCCGCTTCGACGGGGCGTACTCGAGCACGAGGTACTCACGCTGCGTCTTCACGGCGTTGCGACCGCCGGAGCTGACCTCGCGCGAGACGAGCTCGACGAACTTGCCGATGCCGTGGGTGTTGTGCACGACGACGTCGCCCGGCTTCAGCTGCAGCGGGTCGACGACGTTCTTGCGGCGGGCGGCGAGCTTCTTGACGGTGCGGGCGCCCTGCTGGACGCTGCGGCCGTAGAACTCGGCTTCGCTCAGGACGGCGATCCGCGGGTCGGGGGTCGCGAAGCCGGCCTCGACGGTGGCGGTGGTGACGATCGCGACACCCGGCTCTGGCGGCGCGGTGAGGTCCTCGGCACGAGCCGCGACACCCGCGTCCGCGAGCACCTGCACCGCGCGCTCGACGAGCCCCTTGCCCTGCGCCGTCACGACGACGCCCCACCCGTCGTCGACGAGCTGCTTGACGTGCTCGACGGCACCGTCCGCGCTGCCCGCGAAGCTCGGGATCGACTCCGCTCGGACGCGGATGTACTCACCGGCCTCGGCAGCGGCCTCGGCGTCGGTGAGCACGCGCTCGCGGTCACCCTCGTCGAGCCCCGAGTCGAACGGCGTGACCGTCCACCAGGTGCGCTGGCCGCGGGTGTTCTTGAGCTGCTGCACGGACAGGAAGTTGCCCGCGTCGAGGTCGATGGGTGCCTGTGCGCCCGCGACCGCGGCACTCCACGCGGCCTGCAGGAACTCGGTGTTCGTCTCGGCCAGGCTGTGCGCGCGACCGGCGACCCGCTCGGGCGAGAGGACCGCGATCGTGGCGGTCTCGGGCAGGTAGGTGGTGATCGGCACGAGGTCCTGCACGAGCGCCGGCGCGAGGGACTCCATGCCCTCGACCGGGATCCCCTCGGCGATCTTCGCGAGCATCTGCGACAGGTTCGGGAACTCGTGCAGCATCTCGCGTGCCCGCTGGCGCACGTCGTCGCTGAGCAGGAGCTCGCGCGAGGCGGTGAGCTCGACCGAGCCGAGGTCGTCGTCGGTGGTGCGCTGGTCGGCGACCGAGAACGCCTTGATCGCCTCGATCTCGTCGCCGAAGAAGTCGACGCGCACCGGGTGGTCGGCACCGGGCGGGAAGACGTCGAGGATGCCACCGCGCACCGCGAACTCACCGCGGCGGGTGACGAGGTCGACCCGGGCGTAGGCCAGGTCGACGAGCTGCGACGCGATGGCCGCGAGGTCGTTGCCGCGTGAACCCGTCGCGAGTGCGACCGGGGCGAGCGACGTCAGGTTGCCCGCGATGGGCTGCAGTGCGGCGCGGACGCTCGCGACCACGACGATCGTGCGGCGGTCGGCCGGATCGGCGTCCTGCCACGCGGCGAGCTTGCGGAGCGTCGCGATGCGGGTGCCGACCGTCTGGGCGCTCGGGCTGAGGCGCTCGTGCGGCAGGGTCTCCCACGCGGGGAACTCGAGGACCTCGGCGTCGGGGACCGTGCACGTGAAGGCGCCGCGCACCGCCTCGGCCTCGCGCCCGGTGGCGGTGACGACGAAGAGGCACTGGGGACCGTTGCGCTCGGCGAGCAGCGCGCCGAGCAACGGGACCCGCAGGCCGTCGACGACGGAGAAGTCCGCGTCACGCCCGGCAGCGCGGAGGACGCGATCGAACGCGGAGGCGCGCGAGAGCGCAGGGATGATGCCCGAGATCGTCACTCAGACGATGGTACCGGCGGCGTCCGACACCCGGCCCGGCGTGCGCGGGCGGCGAACACGGTCAGCTGCGGCGACGGAGTCGGGACCCGATCAGGACGAGCAGCGCGGCCACGAGCAGCGCGGGCGCGACGGGTGCGGCGCCGGTCCAGGCGAGGCTGGTCGGGCTGCGGTCCGCAGACGTGGAGCCGGCCCGGTCGGGAGGCGCGGCACCGTCCGCCGCGTCGGCACCCGTCACGCCGGTGGTCCCGCCGCGGCCGGGGGCCGCCCCCGGGTCGGCGCTCGGGGTCGGGTCGCTCGGGGTCGGGGCGGTCGGTCCTCCCCCGCCGGTGGTGCCGCCCGGGCCGGGCGACGGGTCGGGGTCGGGTGCGGGCGTCGGTCCGGGGGCGCCGGTCGGACCGGGGGTGGGTCCGGACGAGACGTCGGGCGCGGGCGACGGTCCGGGCTCCGGGGCGGTGGTCGCCCCCGGTTCGGGCGCCGTGGTGGGTCCGGGCGCGGTGGTGGGCTCGGGCGCGGTGGTCGGTTCGGGCGCGGTGGTCGGCTCGGGGGCGGTGGTCGGCTCCGGCGCGGTCGTCGGTCCGGGCGCCGTGGTCGGCTCCGGCGCGGTCGTCGGTCCGGGCGCCGTGGTCGGCTCCGGCGCGGTGGTCGGTCCGGGCGCGGTGGTCGGCTCCGGCGCGGAGGTCGCTCCGGGCTCCGGCCCCGCGGTCGGCTCGGCCGTCGGGGGCGGTGCGGGCGACGGCTGCGCTCCCGTCGAGGGTGTCCCGGTCGGGAGCGGTCCTGCCGTGGCCGGGGCGGAGGGGGTCGGGGTCGCGCTCGCCCCCCACGTCGGGTCGGGATCCGGCTCGGGTCGGGGGTCCGGGTCGGTCGTCGGTGTCGCGCCCGGGGTGCCCGACGGCGTCGGGGTCGGCTCCGGGGTGGTCGGTCCGGGCGGCGTCGGGGTGGGGCCCGGCTCGTCGGTCGGCTCCGGGTCCGTCGAGGGACCGGGCTCCGTCGAGGGGACGGGCTGCGGCGTGGCGGTCGGCTCCGCGGTGGGATCGTCGGTCGGGGAGGGCGACGAGGTCGGTGCAGGGGTCACCGTCGGCGTCGCGCTCGGCTCGTCGGAGGGCTCGTCGGTCGGCTCACCCTTGGGGGCGGGGGTGGGCTCGTCGGTCGCCGGCGTCGGCTGGTCGGTCGGATCCGACGTCGGCGCTGCGGTCGGTTCCGACGTCGGCCCGGGGGTGGGCTCCCCCGTCGGGTCGGACGTCGGTGCAGCGGTCGGTTCCGACGTCGGATCGGGGGTGGTCTCCCCCGTCGGGTCGGACGTCGGTGCAGCGGTCGGTTCCGACGTCGGCTCGGGGGTGGGCTCCCCCGTCGGGTCGGACGTCGGCGAGGCGGTCGGCTCTGCGGTCGGCTCGGGCGTCGGGGTGTCCGACGGCAGGGGCTCCGCCGTCGGTGCGGTCGGGCTCGTGCCCGGGCTCTCCTCGACGCGGCCGGACGACGTCGCGGTGACGATCCGCTGCCGGTTGTAGTCCGCCACGACCAGGCTCCGACCCGGGCCGACGGACACGGCGGTCGGGTTCGCGAGTGCCGATCCGTCGGGCGCCGTCGAGAACGCCGGAGCCCACGCGCCACCGGCGTCCGACCAGACGCGGCCGTTCCCGTTGTCCACGACGAAGACGTCCCCGTCGTCGACCGCCACCCCGCGGAGCCGGGTCTGCCCGTCGGCCGGGAACCCGAGCGCGCTGACGACGCCCGACGCGCGGTCGACCTGCCACACCTCGTCGGGTCCGGCGTCCGTCACGGTGAGCGTTCCACCGTCGGCGGAGATCGCGACGCCGCTCGGGTCGGACCACGGACCCGCGACCGCCGTCCACGTCCCGCTGCCGAGCTCGGCCGTCCAGAGCGATCCGCTGCCGGGCACGGCCGCGAAGACCGTCGTCCCCTGCACCGCGAGTTCGGAGACGGCTCGTCCGCTCGGAGGCGGGGCCCACCGGGAGAGGACGAGCCCGTCCGGGGAGAGGAGCGTGATCGACCGCCGCCCGGCCTCGGCGACGAGGATGCGGCCGTCGTCGAGGGTGGTCACGGCCGACGGGTTCCACATGTCGCCCGGCGCCGTGCCGAACGGAGCGACCACGCTCCAGGTGCCGTCGAGTCCGCGGCGCAGCAGGCCGTTCCCGGCGAAGTCGGCGACCAGGAGTCGTCCGTCGACGTCGTGGTGCACGTCGTTCGGGGCGGAGAAGCTGCTCGCGACCGGTGGCGCGGACGACTCGGCGCTCGTCGGTGTCCAGGTCTCGGTCGCTGCGACCGCGCCGTCCTGGGTGAGCAGGGAGGCCATGCCGACCGCGATGAGCGCGACCGCGGCCGGGACGACGGCGAGGACCGCACGCACCCCCGTGCCGGAGCGCTGTGCGACGTCTGTCGGTCCTGCCCGGTGTCGTGCTCGCCCCACGTCGCCCCCTCGTCGTCGGGACGGTCGCCCCGACGGTGAACCTACCGACGACCGGGGGACGTGACGGTCCCCCAGTTCGGGGACCCGGCGGGAACCGGACAGCAGCGTGGACGACCCACACCGTGCCTCCCGGCCGGATCCGCGAACTCGACCGGACGCGTCAGGAGGGCGCGTGCACGCGCTGCTGCGCGGCGAGGAGCCCGAGCTCCGCGATCGCCTCGACGGCGTCGGCGCCGTCGGCGAGCAGGTTCGGCAGCGTCTTCTTCTCGGTCGGCGAGAAGTCACGCAGGACGTAGTCGGCGGGGTCCTGGCGACCCGGGGGACGGCCGATGCCGATCCGCACCCGGGTGAACTCGTTCGTGCCGGTCGCCTTGATGATGTCGCGGAGCCCGTTGTGGCCGCCGTGCCCGCCGCTGCCCTTGAGACGGACGGTGTCGAACGGCAGGTCGAGTTCGTCGTGGACGACGACGAGGTCCGCCGGGGTGGCGCTGTAGAACCCGAGCACGCTCGAGACCGGGCCACCCGAGGTGTTCATGAAGGATCCCGGCTTCGCCAGGACGAGCTTCGGTCCGCCGGGCACCAGGCGCCCCTCGGCGACCTGGTTCGGCGTCTTGTGCTTCTTGAACGTCGCACCCATGCGGGCGGCGAGTTCGTCGAGGACCATCTGGCCGACGTTGTGACGGTTCCCCGCGTAGCCGGGCCCGGGGTTCCCGAGCCCGACCACGACGAGGGTCGTTCCTGTCATCAGCGTCGGCCAGACGTTCCGCGGCGGGTGTGTTACTCGGAGTCGACCGGGGCGGAGCCGCCCTCGGCGCCGGCCTCGGCGCCCGCCTCGGCAGCAGCCTCGTCGGCAGCGTCGTCGTCAGCGGTGCCACGCGGGGTGACGATCTGCACGACGAGCGCCTCGCCGTCGGTCTCGAGCTCGGCGCCGGTCGGCAGCTCGAGCTGCGAGGCCAGCACCTGGGTGCCGTCCTCGAGGCCCTCGACGTCGACGGTCACGTGCTCCGGGATGTCGGTCGCCTCGACGAGGAGCGAGACCGAGGAGAGGTCCTGGACGTGGATCGTGCCGGAGAACGACTCGCCCTCGACGACGACGGGGACGTCGACGGTGACCTTCTCGCCACGGCGCACGACGACGAGGTCGATGTGCTCGATGATCTGGCGCACCGGGTCGCGCTGGACGTCCTTGACGAGGGCGAGCTGGGCCGCACCCTCGATGTCGAGGTCGACGACCGCGTTGGCGGTACGGACGAGCAGCATCGTCTCGTGGCCCGGGAGGGTGATGTGCTGCGGCTCGGTGCCGTGGCCGTAGACGACCGCGGGGATCTTGTCGGCGGCGCGGAGCTTGCGCGCAGCGCCCTTGCCGAACTTGGTGCGGGTCTCCGCTGCGAGCTTGGTGTAGTCGGCCATGGTGCCTCCTGGTGTCGGGGTCGACGCCGGGGTGCCGGCATCGGGGGGTCTGTGGTGTTGCAACTCGAACGCGTGCACGCGTGAGGAACGCTCCCAGGACTGGGCCGGGTCTCCCTACCGCGTCGATCACGGCCGCGCGCTGCGCGGCCCTCGCCGAAGTCGGTTTGTGAGTCTAGCAGGGGACGTCGGGCGTGTCGCACCGCGGCACTGCCCACCACCGGACGGGAGGCTCGTGGCGGTGCCGCCACGAGCCTCCCGTCCGTCCCTGCGCACGGTCGCGGACCGGTCCCCCCAGGTCCACCTGCCCGCGACCGCGGGTCCGTCGCCGGTGCCCGTCAGTCGACGCCCTCCGGTGCCTCCGGCGCCAGTCGCTCGATCGTCCTGGCGACGCGGTCGGCGACCGCGAGCTGGTCCGGCCGGGCGGCTGCCAGCACGGCGGCGTCGGTGGCGGTGACGTGGAGGAGCCGGGACCACTGCGCGTCGTAGAGCGCCTCCCGGTAGCCGGACGACTGCTGGCAGGCCAGGTCGTGCTCGGCGAGGGCGATCTCGGCCTTCGTGACGGGCAGTGCGAGGCCGCTGATGCCGAACGCCTGGCGCATCGGAGCGGTCGGCATCCCGTGCGGGTCCTCTGGGAGCGCGCTCGGGGCGTGCGGTCCCAGGCACGTGCGCCAGCGGGCCGCCGCAGCGACGACCGCCGGTTCTCGTCGTGCCTCGTCCGCGGCGAGGTAGGTGAGGCGCTTCACGGTCATCGAGGCGCCCTGGGCTTCCCCGTCGTCGTCCGTGCCGAGCGCGCGACGGGAACGTTCGAAGCACCGATCGACGGCGGACCGGTCGGCGCGGTCGAACGCCGCGTTGTGCTCGGGGTCCTCTGCCCACTGCCGCCAGCCGTCACGGTTCGCACCCCGTGCCGACGGCCGGTGGTAGCCGAGGTCCGCCGCCGCCGCCTTGCTCAGCGGTCGTGACCAGTCGAGTGCGGGAGCGTCGTTGCCGCGTTCCGGCGTCTCGTCGGCGATCGACTCTGCCTGCAGGCCCGCGGACGTCGCCCACGGCACCGGGAAGTCGATGCCGACGTCACGCAGGCAGGGCTGGTCGAGGAGCGACTCGGCGTACCCGGTCTCGGACCAACCGGGCTGGGCGTAGCCGTCGAGCGGCATCGACCACGTGTCGAGGTCGCGCTCCACCGTCGGGCGGACGGCGTGGTCGGCGGGCTCGGGCAGGCTGTGCAGCACGGCTCCCCCGAGGCCGGCGAGGACGAGGACGAGTGCGCCGGACTTCGCGGAACGCTGGGTGATGCGCATGGTGTTCCCCCTAGGCGCGGACGAGTCCGCGTTCGTGTGCGGTGATGACGACCTGGATCCGGTTCCGGAGTCCGAGCTTCGTGAGCACCGCGCGGACGTGCGTCTTGACCGTGGCCTCGCTGAGGAACACGGTCGCCGCGATCTCCTGGTTGCTGAGCCCCTTCGCGACGAGCAGGAAGACCTCGCGCTCCCGGGCGGTGAGGACGTCGAGCACCTCGTCCGGGCGCGGGGTCTCGACGAGGGTCCCGTCGGCGCGGAGCAGGTCGAGCGCCTCGGCCTCGGTCGGCGCCGGACGCCCCTCGTGGACGTCGCGGATCGTGCCGAGCACCACATCGGGCAGGGCGTCCTTCGTCAGGAACGCCGCCGCTCCCGCACGGAGGGCGGCGAGCACGGCCTCGTCGCGGCGGATCGTCGTCAACACCACGACCCTCGGGCGGTCTCCGCCCTGCTCGGCCAGGCGTGCGGTGGTCTCGATGCCGTTCAGCACCGGCATGCGGAGGTCCAGGAGCAGGACGTCGGGGTCCTCGTCGGCGCAGAGCTCGAGCGCCGCGGCGCCGTCGGCAGCGGTGCCGACGCAGACCATGTCGTCCTGGGCCTCGACGAGCATCCGCATGCCGGAGGCGAAGAGGTGCTGGTCGTCGACCACGGCGACGCGGATCGCGCTCACCGGGCGTCCTCGACGGGCACCCAACCGGTCACGACGAACTCGTCGACGTCGTCACCCGCACCGGCCCGGAGCCACCCGCCGGCGAGCCGTGCCCGCTCCCGCATGCCCTCGATGCCCGAGCCCGCGCCGTCGAGCTGCACCAGGGGCGCGTCCCCTCGCGAGGTGACCACGATGCCGAGGCCCGGGCCGCGCCAGTCGAGCACGACGCGGGTCGACGCCGTCCGCCCCTGGTGCTTGAGGACGTTCGTCAGGCTCTCCTGCACGATCCGGTGCACCGCTCCCCCGGTCGCCGTGCCGACGGGTCCGGGCACACCGTGCTGCTCGAACGTCGCACGCATGCCGAGGTCGCGCATGTCCTCGACGAGGTCGGGGACGTCCACGAGGCCGTGCACCGCCACCGACCCGGTGCCCTGGATGCGTTCGACGAGTGCACGGACGTCACCGAGGGCGCTCCGGCTCACGTCGGCGATGTCGCGGAGGGCCGTCGCTGCCGGTGCGCCGGCACCGGCGATCGCCGCGGCGCCCTGGGCCTGCGAGACCACCACGGCGAGCGAGTGTGCGAGCGAGTCGTGCACGTCGCGGGCGATCCTGGCGCGTTCCTGTTCCGCGCGGAGCTCGGCGGTCGTGACCTCGGTCTCCCGCTCGGCCGCGACGGCGCGGGTCCTGGCGAGGCCGATCCGCCACGCTGCACCGACGGCGACGCCGGCGGCCCAGGCGATGCCGCTCGCGCCGGCGATCGCCAGCGACAGGAGCACGAGGTCACTCCGCGTCCCCGAGTGCGCCCCGGTCCAGTTGCCCCAGACGTCGGGGTCGGCGACCGTCGGCACCGCCATCGCCCAGGCGGCGGCGATGCTCGCGACGCCGAGCACCGGGACCGCGAGCCACCGGAGCAGCCCCGACCGCCCTGCACCGACGACGCCCACGACGATCGCGATCGCCAGGTACTCCGGCCACGTCGTCGCGCGCGGGCGGTCGAGCAGGTGCAGCGCCTGCAGCAGCGGGACCACCACGACCAGGCCGAGCGCCGTCGCGGGCATCCAGTTCGTCAACCCGATGGCGACGGCGAACGCGGCGACGACGAGCACGTGGCCGGTCAGCTCGGAGCGTCCGGCCTCGGCGACGATCCAGAGCACCAGGTACACGGCACCGACGACCGGAGGCAGCACGTGCCGGACGCGGCGACGCAGGAAGGAGGTCATGTCGGCGAGCGTAGGGCGGGCGTCGACGCGGCTGCGAGCTCGGGCGGCTCCTTTCATCCGAGTGGATGA
The DNA here is from genome assembly GCF_017834105.1 of Curtobacterium sp. 1310. NCBI lineage: Bacteria > Bacillati > Actinomycetota > Actinomycetes > Micrococcales > Microbacteriaceae > Curtobacterium > Curtobacterium sp. 1310. Next base: position 321,101 of record NZ_JAFICY010000002.1, read on the forward strand.
GGTGTCGTCGAGCCCTGCGGTCAGGACGCGTCGCTAGCGTCGGGGCGTGTCGACGAACGAGTCCCTGCCCGCGCGCGACCCGGCCACCGACGACCGGTGGGCAGCGGCGGCGCGCGCAGCCGAAGCGCTCGCCCGCGGACCGAGGCGGGGACGCGGGCCGTCGATCCAGGCCACCCTCGCCGCCGCCGCGACGCTGGTGGCCGGCATCGACGTGCCGCTCGCGGTCCTCGGTGGGCTCGACTGGCGCGTCGCCGTCGCGGTCCTCGGGTGGGTCGTGGCGGTCGGGGCGTGGTCGGTCGCTCGACGGCGCGGGCGACTCGAATCGTTCCTCCCTGCCCGGTCTCCGGTCGCACTCCTCGGGGCTGCGGATCGTCGGGACCTCCGCCGACAGCTCCGCGGTGCGGAGGTACCCACGCCGCGATCGGTCGACCTGGTCGACGCGATCACCCGGTGGCAGCGCCTGACGTCGGCGGCGACCCTGCCGAGCCTCGTCGGACTGGGGATCGTCCTGCTCGGCTCCCCGGGGCCGCTCGTCCCCGCCATCGTCATCGCGACCGCCGTCCTGGTGGTCGTCCTCGCCGTCGCTGAACGTCGTCGGTGGTCGCGCGTGCAGCGGCTCGTCGCGGAGGTGCGTTCCGAGCGATCGGCTGGTGCCTGAGGGTCGTCACCGGTCAGCGACCGACGTCTCGGCGGTGGTGCTGCGCGGCGCGCAGGAGGTCCCGCGCGCGATCGCTCGCGTCCGCTGCCTCGTCGCGCGCGCGTTCGGCCCGCTCGACCTCGGCGGTGGCGTCGGCGAGCTGCCGTTCGAGCTCGGCACGACGGTCCTCGGCGGCCTCGAGTTCCTGCTCTCTGGCGTCCAGCGCCGCGTCGGCGTCGCGGGACTCGGCCCGAGCGGTCGCCTCGGCCTCGCGAGCGGCGCGGCGCTCGGCAGCGGGGTCGGTACGCGGTCCGGATTCGGCCTGCGGTTCGGCTTGCGGCTCCGGCTCCGGCTCGGACTGCGGCTCCGGCTCCGGCTCCGGCTCCGGCTCCGGCTCCGGCCGGGAGGCTCGGCTCCCCTTCCGGGATCGGCGCGCGCTGGTGATCGGGATGGGTTTGGCGTCGGTACCGGACCACGCGTCCGGGACCGCGTCGGGATCGGCCAGTGCCCCGTCGAGGTCGACGTCGTCGAACCCGGCGCTCTCGAGCGGTCGGACGAGCAGCCCGGACCGGACCGCGGCGCCCGCGTGCTCGTCGGCCGTCGCAGCCTCGATCGTCGCGCGGACCTGGTCGAGGACGGCGGATGTCAGCGGGTGCCCGGCGTCGGACGCCAGGCCGGCCCCCGCCTGCGCCAGCGCGGCGACGACGTCGGACCGCTGGCGGCGGAGCCGTCGGATCTCGTCGGGGTCGGCGTCCGCCTGGGCCTGCCGGATCGCCGGGCCGAGGTCGACCGCCTCGTCCAGGGCGCCCTCGTGCGCGAGCAGGTCGACCACCCACGCCGCGGGCGCGGGCTTGCGCAGACCGCCGATGCGCGTCGCGAGCGCTCGGTCGTCCTTCCGCACCGCACGCTGCCGCGCGGTGCGTTGCCGGACGAAGTCGGCGGGCGCGACGAGGAGCAGTTCCCTCGCCTCGTCCGCGAACTCCATGCCCCCAGCATGCCCGTCGACGCACCCGCGCTCTCGTCGGAAGCACGAGCGACCGGGCAGGACACGCCGGACGTCCTCCACCGAGCGGGCCGCGTACGTCACCGTCGTGCGCGACCGTGCCGTACGCCGCCCGCTCGGGGGCGGGGGCGGGGTCGGCCGCCGGTCCGGCGTCGGACTACCAGTCGTGGACGGTGCCGTCGGCCAGGCGGTTGAACGGCAGGTACGCCTGCTCGTACGGGTACTTCCCCGCCTCGTCCACGTCGAGCGTCACGCCGAGGCCCGGCTCGTCGCCCGGGTGCAGGTACCCGTCCGTGAAGGTGAACGTCTGCCGGAACACCTGGTTCGTCCTCGGTCCGTGCTGCATGTACTCCTGGATGCCGAAGTTGTGGATCGCCATCCCGAGGTGCATCTGCGCGGCGAGTCCGACGGGTGAGATGTCGGTCGGCCCGTGGAACCCGGACTTGATCTGGTACATCGCGGCGTAGTCCATCGTCTTGCGCAGCGGGGTGACGCCGCCCATGTGGGTCACGGCACCGCGCACGTAGTCGATGAGCTGGTCGCGGATGATGTCCTTGAAGTCCCAGATCGTGTTGAAGACCTCGCCGATCGCGAGCGGCGTGGTGGTGTGCTGCCGGACGAGCTTGAGCGCCTCCTGGTTCTCGGCGGGGGTGCAGTCCTCGAGCCAGAACAGGTCGTACGGCTCCAGGCTCTTGCCGAGCTTGGCCGCCTGCAGCGGGGTCATCCGGTGGTGACCGTCGTGCAGGAGCGGCAGCTCGGGGCCGAACTCGTTCCGGACGGCCTCGAACACGGTCGGCACGTGGCGCAGGTAGGCACGGGTGTCCCAGTCCTCCATCGCCGGGAACGCACCCCGCTGGGCGGGCTCGAAGTCGTACCGGACGCCGGCGTTGCCCTCGGTCGTCCGGTTCGACGCGATGCCGTAGATGCTCTCGAGCCCGGGGACGCCCGTCTGCACGCGGATGGACCGGTAGCCCTCCTCCTGGTGCTCGCGGATCGAGTCGAAGAGCTCCGGGAGCTCCTTGCCCGAGGCGTGGCCGTACGCCATGAGTCCGGTGCGCGACGCCCCGCCGAGCAGCTGGTAGAGCGGCATGCCGGCGACCTTGGCCTTGATGTCCCACAGCGCCATGTCGACGGCCGCGATGGCGGCCATCGTGACCGGGCCCCGGCGCCAGTACGACGAGCGGTAGAGGAACTGCCAGGCGTCCTCGATGCGGCTGGCGTCCCGCCCGACGAGCAGCGGGACGACGTGCTCGGACAGGTACGCGGACACGGCGAGCTCGCGGCCGTTGAGGGTGGCGTCGCCGAGCCCGGTGACACCGTCGGCGGTGGTGATCCGCAGGGTGACGAAGTTGCGGTCCGGACTCGTGACGATGACCTCCGCCCGGTCGATGAGCTGTCCGCGGTCGGCCGACGCCCAGGTGTCCGGTCGGCCGGCGGTCGGGTCCGTCGCCGCGCCGCCGTCGGCAGCGCCGGGGACGGGCGCAGCGGGGTTCGTGGTGCCGGTGTCGGTCATGCGTGGACTCCTTCGTCGACGGGGCCGCGTGCTGGTGCCGCGGCGGCGCGGATGCGTTCGGCGGCCGCGGTGACGGCGGCCACCACGGGGGTGGTGTCGAGGTCGGGCGCGACGACCCCCAACACGTCGTGCACGTCCGAGTCTGGCCCGGGTGCTCCGGCGTCGTCCACCAGCTCGGCCTGCGTGGTGCAGTGCACCCACCAGGCGGCGAGCAGGGTCGCGGCGCCCGGGCCGACCCCGGCGTCGGGGTCGCGCTCGAGTCGCCGACGCAGGACGTCGACGACGCGGACGGGCAGCTTCTGCGAGCCGCCGGACGCGATCTGGCGCAGGGTGTGCCGGATGCGCGGGTTCGCGAACCGCTCGACGAGCGCGGCCCGGGCGTCGGCGACCTCGTCGGCCGGCAGCGGGAGTTCGGCGGCGGCTTCGTCCCAGAGCTGCTCGACGGCGGTCCGGCAGCGTGGGTCGTCCATCGCCGACGCCACGGTGTCGTGGCCGAGCAGCAGGCCGAGGTACGCCAGGAGCGAGTGCGCCCCGTTGAGCAGCCAGAGCTTCCGCTGCTCGTACGGGGTGACGTCCGGCACGAGCCGGACGCCGGCGGTCTCCCACGCCGGGCGGTCGATGCCGTCGAAGACGTCCTCGAGCACCCACTCGGCGAAGGGTTCCGTGACCACGGGCACACGGTCACCGTCGAGCGCCCCGGGCAGGTCGCCGATCTCGTCGAGGTCGGCGGTGGTGGTGGCCGGCGTGATCCGGTCCACCATCGACGACGGGAAGGCGACGGACGACTCGATCCACGACCGGAGTGCCGGGTCGTCCGTCGCCCCCAGCACGGCCTCGCGGAGCACGGCGCCGTTGTGCGTCAGGTTGTCGAGCGACACCAGGGCGATGCGTCCGCCGTCGGCGGCCCGGCGTGCGGCGAGCCCGTCGACCAACCGGGCCGGCACGTCGGCGTCGGTGCGGTAGCCGGCCTCGGTGACCGTCAGCGTGACGATGGTCGTCCCCGGGGACGCGACCACGTGCCTCCAGGCCGTGCCGTCGCCGCCGGGGTGCGCCGCCACGATCGAGTCGACCACCTCGGCCGTGTCGCCGTCGGCCGCTCGCGTCACCAGCGTGTACCGGCAGTCCTGGCCGGCGAGCGCATCGGCTGCCCCGGGCGAGCGCCCGGTGAAGGCGGTGATCCCCCACGGATCACCGCTGGCGTGCTGCGTGTACCAGGCGAGGTGGGCGCGCGCGAACGCGCCGATGCCGAGGTGGGCGATGCCGGGGCGCCGACTCATGCGGTCACCGGGACCAGGGAGCGCAGGTACGCCAGGTTGTCGGCGGTGCGCTCGGCGAGCGGCAGGTCGGTCGAGAAGTCCTCGATGGTGACCCAGCCGCCGTACCCGTGCCGTCGCAGGGCGTCGAGGTACTCGGACACCGACGCCTGGCCGTCGCGCAGCGGTGCCCACTCGTTCCGCCAGATCCGGCTGCCGTCGGCCCGGGTCTCGCCGGTGTCGACCCACCGTGCGTTCTTCACGTGCGCGTGGGCGAGGTACGGCCCGAGGAGCTCGAAGGCCGCGAGGTGGTCCTCCTGCCCCTCGATCACGAGGTTCCCCAGGTCGTGGATGACGCCGACGTGCTCGGGGTCGAGCCCGTCGACGAGCCGGAGCGCGGCCGACGCGGACGGGGTGATCGTCATGTGGTGCAGCTCGACGAGTGCCTTGACACCGAGCTCGGCAGCGCGTGCCGCCGTCCACTCGAGGTCGGCGCGCGTGCGGTCGAAGAGCTCCCCGTAGGTGGCGCCGGTCCGCTCGCGCTCCCGCTGGTACCAGGGCATGGTGACGCGCACCTGGCGGGCGCCGAGTTCGCTCGTCACCCGGAGCATCGTCTCGACGCCCTCGTGGTCGGACACCGGCTGGTAGCCGCCGATGCCCGAGTACTGCAGGCCGGCGGCGGCGGTGGTGCGGGCGATCTCGCCGACCCGGTCCGCGATGCCGGTGAACTGCCAGGTCGACCGGTTGCCGGCCCAGAAGCCGGACGAGCCGTCCTCGGTGCGGTCGTCGACGATCCGCCACTCGATGCCGTCCCAGCCCTGCTCGGCGAGGGTGTCGGCTGCCTGCGACGGGGTCCAGTCGGGCGTGGACGCGGTGAACACGGAGAACTTCACCGGACTGCTCCTTCCCGGGGAGCGACGACCGGTTCGACGTCGTCGTACTTCCCCTCGATGACGTCGTCGATCCGGACCGGCTGCCCGAGGGTCGCGCTGACGTACAGGCCGCGGACGGTCGCGAGCGACACGAGGGCGTCGTCGACGGTCACGCCGGGGTCGCGCCCCTCGCGGATCGCGGCGACGATGTCCGTGTACTGGCGGGCGTGCCCCGCGGCGAAGTGGTCGGGCTCCGGCGGGCCGCCGACGACGTGCTCCGGCGGGACGACGTCGTGCTTCTGGTCGACGGCGTCGGCGACCGCGGTGGCGTTCGCCGTGGTCGACGCGGACTCGAGCGTCGCCGCGTCCGGTGCGACGTGGAAGTACGCGAGCCGGTCGTCGTCGACGATCGCCGAACCGTGCGTGCCGTACACCGCGTAGCGCGCGGAGAGTCCCGGGTAGGCGGCGGTCGTGCAGTGGATGACGCCGAGCGCGCCGCCGCGGAACCGGACGGTCGCGACCGCGGTGTCCTCGACCTCGATGCGGTCGTGCGCGAGGAGCCCGACCTGCGCCGAGATCTCCTCGGGACGACCGAGTGCCCAGACGAGCAGGTCGACGGTGTGCACGCCCTGGTTCATCACCGCGCCGCCGCCGTCGAGCGCCCACGTGCCGCGCCAGTCGCCCGAGTCGTAGTAGCCCTGCGAGCGGTACCAGGCGACGCTCGCGACGCCGGAGGTCACGGTGCCGAAGTCGCCGCCGTGCGCGGCTCCCGCGACCGCGACCGAGGCCGGGTCGAAGCGGTGCTGGCTGATCACGCTCGTCGTCACCCCACGGGAGCGGGCGTCCGCGGCGAGCGCCGCGATCTGGCGCGCCCGGGGCATCGTGGTGTCGAGCGGCTTCTCGATGACGACGTGCTTGCCCGCGGCGAGCGCCGCCTCGGCCAGCTGGACGTGCATGCCGGACGGGGAGCAGATCGCGACGACGTCGATGTCGGTCTGCGCGATGGCCTCCTCGACGGTCGCGGTGGTGACGGGCCGGTCGGCGCCCGTCGCCTCGATCTCGTCCGCCGCGCCGGTGGCGGCTGCGGGGACGGCGTCGACGAGGGCGACGACCTGCAGGTCCGGGTGCTGCACGGCGACGCGCGCGTGGTGGCGTCCGATGACGCCGGCGCCGACGACCGCCAACTTCAGGGGGGTGCTCATCGCAGGGTGACTCCGATCTGGTCGGTGAGGGAACGGAAGGCCCGTCCGGCACGGCCGAAGGCCGCGGGGCCGGAGAACCCGCCGAGGGAGGTGACGTCGCTGAGGTGCGGTTCGAGGGAGGCGTACCCGGAGTAGCCGGCGTCGCGGAGGGCGGTCAGGGTCTCGAGCAGTTCGCCGTCGCCCTCCCCCGCCGGGACGACGGACGCGTCGGCGGCCAGGGCGTCCTTCACCTGCAGGTAGTCGACGTACGGCGCGAGCTGCGCCCAGCCGTCGGTGAACGGCCGGACGCCGCACTGCACGTAGTTCGCGTTGTCCCAGGCGAGCCGCAGCGCGCTCGACCCGACGCTCTCGACGATGTCGAGCACGCGCTCGGGGACGTCGCCGTAGATGTCCTTCTCGTTCTCGTGCAGGAGGGTGACGCCCTCGCGCTCGGCGAGGTCGGCGAGCGCACGCATCCGGACCATGACGTCGTCGCGCACCTCGTCCGCCGTGCGCCCGTCGAAGTAGAACGAGAAGATCCGGATGTTCGTCGTGCCGAGCGCGTGCGCGGCCGCGATCGCGCGGCCCAGCCGCTCGACCTCGTGCTCGACGGGCCGGTCGACGACCACCTTGCCGATCGGCGAGGCGATCGCGGACACGGTCTGCCCGCGCTCCTCGAACAGGCGGTGGAGGCCGGCGAGCTGGTCGTCGTCGAGGTCGACGACGTTGGTGCCCCAGGCGCTGCGCACCTCGATCGCGCTCGCGCCGAGCGCCTGCAGCACGGCGACCTGGACGGCCGGGTCGGCATCGATCTCGTCGCCGAAGCCGGAGAGCTCCCACGTTGGCTGGGTCATCGTGTTCCTTCCTTGTCGGACGGGAGGCGCGTGGCGGGCCGGCACCGCGCCTCCCGTCCGTCGTGTGGTTGCGTTCGCTCCTTGACGGAGCCGGCGGCCTCGACGGGTCCTGCCCGCCGACCAGGTCACTTGACGGAGCCGGCGGTGAGCCCGCCGACCAGGTAGCGCTGGAAGATGAGGTAGAGCGCGACGACCGGCACGGCGCAGACGATCGACGCGGCCATCATCTGGCCGTAGATCGGGACGGCGCCGCCCTCCTGGGCGGTGCCGAGCACCTGCAGCACCACGGCGACCGTGCGGGTGTTCGGGGTCGTCATGATCGTGCTGAAGAGCACGTCGTTCCAGCCGAGCAGGAAGGCGAAGATCGCCGAGACCACGATGCCGGGCCACGAGAGGGGCAGCACGACGCTCCGCAGGATGCGGGTGCTCGAGGCGCCGTCGATGCGGGCCGCCTCCTCGAGCTCCTTCGGCAGACCGCGCAGGTACGTCACCATCACCCACGTCGAGAACGGCAGGGCGAACGTCAGGTAGGTGACGAAGAGGCCCCAGCGGGTGCCGATCACCTGCACGCCGGTGGCGCTCGCGATGTTGGCGAAGACCACGAAGACGGGCAGGAGCAGCAGGGTGCCGGGGATCGACTGCAGGGCGAGCAGCCCGCGGAGGATCGTCAGCCGGCCGAGGAACCGGAACCGGACGAGCACGTAGGCGGTGGACACGGCGAGCGCCGCACTCGCGACCGCCACCGCACCGGCGGTGAGCAGGGAGTTCACCAGGCCCTGCCCGAGCGCCACGGTGTCCCAGATTGCCACGTAGTTCGACAGCGTGAACTCGGACGGGAAGTACTCGCCGCGGGCGACCGCGACGTCCGAGTTCACCGAGCCGAACAGGATGTACAGCACCGGCACGGCGATGAACGCGACGAGGACCGCGATCACGGTGACCAGCAGCCACCGCGGCAGCAGCCGGGTGACGTCGGTGTCGTACGGACGCTTCGGGCGCTTCGCGCCACCGGCGGTGATGCTCTCGGTGAGCGTCGCGGTCGGACGGGTGCGGGTCTGGCTGAAGGCGCTCATGCGCGGGCTCCCTCGAGGTCGGCGGCGGCCGGGGCGGCGAGCAGGGCGCGGTCCGCGCGACGCTGCTTCCGGGTGGGGCCCGCGTCGTCTCCGGTGTCGAGCTTGACGGCCCGGAGGTAGACGAACAGCGGGATCGCGACGATCACCAGCGAGCAGATCGCCATCGCCGCGGACAGGCCGAAGCGGAACGACTGGAAGCTCGCGATGTACGTCAGGACGGGCATCACCTCGACGCTCGAGGGCAGGGGGTTGCCGAAGAGCACGAAGGGCAGCGTGAAGTTGTTGATGTTGTGCAGGATCGAGATGATGATCGCCAGGCTCAGCGGTCCGCGCAGGTACGGGAAGACGATGTAGCGGAGCTTCGCCCACCACGTCACGCCGTCGAGGGCGGCGGCCTCGTGCACCTCGTTGTCGACCGCCTGCAGTCCGGCGAGCGAGAGCAGGTAGACGAACGGCCAGCTCGTCCACACCATGACGCCGGCGAGCGCCCAGTAGGACGCGGAGCCGTTCAGCCAGAGGACGTCGGTGCCGAGGACGGTGTTCACAACGCCCTGCGGCTGGAGCATCGTGCGGAAGAACGTCCCGACGACGAAGGCCGGCAGCACGTACGGCACGAGGTAGATCGACCGGACCAGGCCGCGCCCGGGGAACCGGTTCTGCGTGGAGACCGCCGCGGCGACACCGATCGGGACGGTGACCGCGGTGACGAGCACCGACAGGGACACCGAGATCCAGATCGAGTGCAGGAGCGGCGAGTCGGTGAAGGCCTCGGCGAAGTTGGCGAACCCGACGAAGGGAGCGCTGAACCACTGGCGCAGCGTGTACTGGTCGAGGTCGAGCATCGCGATGTACAGGCCGACGAGCAGCGGTACGACGATGACGGCGAGCATGAGGACGCCGCCGGGCAGGAGCATCCAGAGCGGACGCTCGCGCTGGTACAGCGGGGTCGTCCCGTGCGGGCGGACCTCCCGCGGGGTCTCCTGGCGGGGTCGGGTCTGCGTGGTGGTCATCACAGCCCTCCGTTCTTCTGGCGGTCGAGCGTTGCCTGGGCGTCCCGCTGCGCCGCTGCGAGGCGCTTCCGGAGCTGGTCGTCGCTGACCTCGCCGCGCTTCAGCGACGGGATCGACTGCACGACGACGTCGACCAGCGAGAGCTGCACGTCCGACCAGGCGCCGGTGAAGGCGGTGGGCTTCGACAGTTCGCCGGCGCGGACGATGGGGGCGAGGTCGGGGTTCTGCTGCGCGATGCGGTCCGCCGCGACCGTGTTCGTCGGCAGTTGCCCGAAGAGCTCGAAGTAGCGTTCCTGCGCCTCGGGCGAGGACACCTGCCGCACGAAGTCGAACGACAGGTCCTGCTTCGAGCCGTAGTCGGCGACGACGAGGTTGTCCCCGGACAGGATGCTCGCCGCCTCGATGCCGTCGGCGGGGCGCTCGGTCGCGCCGGGTGGCACGGTCGGCAGCAGGGCGTACTCGTACTTGCCGTCGACGGCCGAGCCCTGCAGCGAGTTCAGGGAGGTCGTCGTGGTCATCGGGAAGAACGCCGCCTTGCCGTCGGCGAACTGCGCGAGGGCCTGCGGGTTGTTCCAGCCGATCGCCGCGGGGTCGACCACGCCGTCCTCCGTCACCCAGTCGAAGTAGGTGCGGTAGGCCTGCTCGACGGCGGGGGCGTCGATCTCGGCCTTCCCACCGTCGATGATCGTGTTGCCGGCGTTCTGTGCCATGCCCCACACGAACTTCCACGGGTCGAAGCCGTCCGCGTAGGCGATCGCCATGCCGTAGGTACCGTCGCCGGTGGTCTTCCGGGCGTCCTCGGTGAGCTCGTCCCAGGTCGTCGGCAGGTCCGTGATCCCGGCCCGCTCGAGGAGCTCCGTGTTGACGGCCATCACGAACGGTCGGCTGGCGAAGGGGATCCCGATCTGCTCCGCCGTGCTCGGACCGGAGATGCCGAGGGACGCCGGTGCGAACTGGTCCTTGCCGCCGACCGCGTCCCACTGCTCCGGCCCCATCTCGACGAAGGCACCGGTGGCGTAGGCGGTCGGGGTGAAGGTCGTCCCGATCGCGTAGACGTCCGGGCCCTGGCCCGAGATGACGCTGGTCTGGATCGCGGTGAGCTCCTCCTGCGGGGTCGAGTAGGTCTCCCACTGGATGTCGGCACCCGTGGTGCGCTCGAACTCGGCGGCGGTCTCCCGCTGCCACTGCGCGCGTTCCTTCGGGTAGGTGGTGTCCGCGCCCATCATCACGCGGAGGGTGTCCGGGTCGTCGCCGCTGCCGTCGACGATCGCGCAGCCCTGCAGCGAGAGGGCGGCGACGGCGACGACGGCGGCACCGACCAGGATGCGGGTCCTGCGTCTTCCTGTGCTCATGCGGGGGTGTCCTCCTCGACATCTCCCCCGGGCGACGGTGCCCGGGACGGCGGCTGCGCTGCCGACGTGCCACCACTGTCCCGGCCGTGGCAACAACCGGCAACCGGTTGCCACTTGTTGCCACGCCGGCCTAGTTTCGCCTCGTGAGCAGCGCAGACACGGACACCTCGCGGCGGGTGACCATCCGGGACATCGCCGACGCGACCGGGGTCGCCCCGTCCACGGTCTCCCGCGCGCTCTCGCTGCCGGACCGGGTCAACCGCGACACCCAGCAGCGGATCCAGCAGGTCGCCCGCGAGCTCGGCTACGTCGCGAACTCGCAGGCCCGGGCGCTCACCTCGGGACGGACCCGGGCGGTCGCCGTCCTGGTGTCCGACATCACCAACCCCTTCTACTTCGACGTGATCCGCGGCACGCAGCACCAGCTCTCCGCCGCCGGGTGGACGCAGTTGCTCGTCGACACCGAGGAGTCCGCCGAGGCCGAGGTCGCGGCGCTGCGTGCCGTCGCCGGCAAGGCCGACGGCGCCGTGCTCACGGCGTCCCGCCTGTCCGACGCGCAGATCGCCCGGTTCGCCGAGCGCACCCCGCTCGTCGTCGTGAACCGTCGCCCGGCCGGGGTGCCGTCGGTCCTCATCGACACCCCCGGAGGCGTCGAGCAGGCCGTGCAGCACCTGGTCTCCCTCGGGCACCGGGACGTGCTCTACGTGGCCGGCCCGGACAGCTCGTGGTCGAACGAACGCCGCTGGCGGGCGCTCGTCCGCGTGGCGGGGCGTCTGGGCGTCCGGGTCGCCCGCGTCGGCCCGCACGCGCCGTTCGTCGACTCCGGAGCGGCCGCCGCCGACGCCGCCGTGCACGCCGGGGCCACCGCGTGCATCGCCTTCAACGACCTCATCGCGATCGGGATGCTGACGCGGTTCCGGGAGCGGGGCGTCCGCGTGCCCGAGGACGTGAGCGTGGTCGGCTGCGACGACATCTTCGGCGCCGACTTCTGCAACCCGCCCCTGACGACCATGACGTCTCCGATCGAACGCGCCGGTCGGGTGGCGATCCGGATGCTGCTCGGTCGACTCGATGCGCTGCCGGCCGACGAGCCGCCGGGTGAGCACCCGTCGGGCGCCGTCGCGCTGCCGACCCACCTGACCGTCCGGGGGTCCACGGGCCCGGCACCCGTGCGGCCCCGCTGATCCCCGCACCGCCGCACGATCCAGCCCGCCCGCCCACCCGCCGCTCGCCCGACCTCGCTCGCCTGCCCGCCCGCTCGCCCTCGCCCCCCGCTCGCCCGACCTCGCCCGCCTGCCCGAAGGAGCCGATGATGCCCTCCACCAGCACGACCACGCCGCTCGCACCGCACCCCGACCGGCTGTTCCCGGCGGACCCGGGGACGCGCTCGGTCGCCCGCACCGTCTACGAGGCGGTCCGCGACGCCCCGATCATCTCCCCGCACGGGCACGTCGACGCGGCACTCATCGCGGACGACCAGCCGTTCCCGGACCCCGCTGCGCTGCTGGTCACGCCCGACCACTACGTCCTGCGCCTGCTGCACGCGAACGGGGTCGGGTTGCAGGAACTGGGTCGCCGCGACCTGACGGGCACGCACCCGGACCCCGACGGCCGGGAGGTCTGGCGCCGGCTCGCCGAGCACTGGGACGACTTCGCCGGCACGCCGGTCCGCTACTGGTTCGAGACCGAGCTGCACGACGTCTTCGGTCTGACCGAGCAGCCGTCGGCCGCGAACGCGGACGCGCAGTACGACCGCATCGCAGCCGCGCTCGCGACGCCGGCGCTCCGACCCCGCGCGCTGTTCGACTCCTTCGGGATCGAGGTGCTCGCGACCACCGACGGCCCCGCGGACGACCTCGCAGCGCACGCACGGCTCGCCGCCGACCCCTCCTTCACCGGTCGGGTGCTCCCCACCTTCCGCGCGGATGCCGTGTTCGACCCGTCACGCCCGGACTGGAGGCACGTGGTCGCGTCGATCGGCGAGGCGTCCGGCATCGACACGGGCACCCACGACGGGCTGCTGGCGGCCCTCCGGGACCGGCGCCGGTACTTCATCGAGCACGGCGCGACCGCCACCGACACCGGCGTGCTCGACGCGGGATCCGCGCCGCTGTCCGCGACCGAGCGCTCGCGCATCCACGCGGCGGCGATGCAGGGCCCGTCGGGCGTCACCGCGGCCGAGGCGGTCGCCTACCGCCACGACATGCTCTACCGGTGGGCGGAGATGAGCGTCGACGACGGCCTCGTCATGCAGCTGCACCCGGGCGTGCTCCGGAACCACCACACGCCGACCCTCGAGCGGTTCGGCCCGGACACGGGCCACGACCTGCCGGCCGTCGGCGCGTTCACGGAGCCGCTCCGGCCGCTGCTCGAGGCCTTCGGGACCGCACCCGGCTTCCACCTCGTGCTGTTCACCGTGGACGAGACCGTCTTCTCGCGCGAGATCGGCCCCCTGGCCGGCTTCTACCCCGCCGTGTACGCGGGCGCCCCGTGGTGGTTCATCGACACCCCGGCGGCGATCGGCCGCTACCGGGCGGCGGTGACGGACTCCGCCGGGTTCACGAAGACCTCCGGGTTCATCGACGACACCCGGGCGTACTGCTCGATCCCGGCACGGCACGACATGGCACGACGGGCCGATGCGGCGTACCTGGCGTCGCTCGTGGTGTCGCACCAGCTCTCCGAGGAGGACGCGGTGCGGACGGCACGGAGGATCGTGTCGGACATCCCGCGGGCGACGTTCAAGCTCTGAGCGGGATGCCGCACATGTGACATGCGGAGTGTTCGGTCCTGCGGCGTCGGCGGGGTCAGGGTGAGGCGTCCGTCGTCCATCCGATCTCCGACCGAGGAGCGCCATGTCTCGTCGTCCGTCGTCCGAACGTCCTCCCTCGCCCGCCCCTGCCCGCTCCGGCCGACCCGGCCGACCCGGCGGACCCGACGGGCCGCCCTCGCTCGGCCGCGCGGTCGGCGCCCTGGGGGCAGTGGCCCTCGCGGTCCCCTCCGTCCTGCTCGGACCGGCCGGTGCTGCCGCTGCCGCGACCGCGCCGGCAGCGGTGGTCGGCCTGGCCGTCGAGGTCGCCGCCGACGGCCGCGGGCCCTTCACGCCGGACGACGGCCCGGGCGGGGACCGGGGTCCCGCGAACGGCATCGTCCGGACCCGCGACGCCGTCACGTACCGGGTCACGGTGAACGCCGGCGACGGGACCGCGCACCACGAGCGCTTCGTCCTCGACGCTCCGGCGGGCACGGGTTGGGCGGGGGTCCCGCTCGCGTGCACGGGTGCCGGGTCGGCGGTCGAGGGCCAGCGGCTCACCTGCGACCTCGGCGACGTCCCCTCGGGGCACGCCGTCGCCGTGCCGGCCGTGCTCGACGTCTCCGGGGACCTGCGGAACGGTGACCGCATCGCCGTGACGGGCACCGCGACCGCGGACGACGCCGAGCCCACCGCACCGGTCACGTCGGCGACGACCGTCGTGTCCGCCGCGCCGCGGTACAACCTCAGCAAGGCCGTGGTGGGCTCGACCCTGCGGACGGACGTGCCGGGGCCGTACGGCACCCCCGGCGTGCAACTGCGCTACCCGATCGCCGTCGACTGGCAGTCCCCCGTCCCCGGGCAGGGCCTGCTCGGCTTCGAGCGGAGCACGGGCGACATGCACTTCACCGACGACCTGTCCCACCTGCTCGGCGACCGACCGTCGGGTGCGGTGCTCTGGAACGGCGGTCGACCCGCCTGCGGCCGCAACGGCGAGGACGGCGTGCAGTTCGGCGGTCTGCCGGGCGGCCGCGGCGGGGGCGACCGAGCCGTGGCCGACTCCGGCACCGTCACCTGCACGCAGGCAGCGCCCGGCGGCGAGGTCGACGTGACGATCCACGGCGCCGTGACGGACGCCGCGCGCATGCCGGGGCGCAACATCGGCGGCGGCCCGATCAGCGGCGGCGTGAAGCCGTACGTCGTGAGCGGGTGGATCTCGCTGTGGATGCCCACCCCGTCGGTGCCGACGTCCGTCGAGTCGGTGAACACCTTCACGCCGCTGCAGACGACCTCGGTCAGCGGGACCCCGAACTTCCCCGGCGGCGCGGAGCCGACGGCCGACAACAGTGCTCGGCGGAACCTCGTCGAGCTCGGACCGGGCAGCGCAGGCAAGCGGCTCTGGCGCCTCGGGAGCGACGGCAGCGGCGTGACCGCCGGATCGGCGAAGGACGGAGACCCGTGGGCCACGGGCGGCACCCGACTCCGCAGTGACGTCACGATGGCGAACACCGGTCTCGCACCCTTCCGCGGCGCAGCGCTCTGCGACACCTTCGACCGCCGGACGCAGCGCCTGACGACGGTGGCAGGGCGGGCTCCTGCGTGGTCGAGCGGCCTCGAGCACGCGCACGTGCAGTACGCCGCGTACGACATGGCGTCACCGGCGGCAGGCCAGGTCCGCACCTGCGACGACGGCGACGGCCCCTGGTTCGACGACCCGGCGGAGGTCCCCGGCGGCATCGCGGCGGTCGGGGCGGTCCGCGTCACCGGCGACCTGGCCGGCGGCGCGAGCGGCGGTCTGTACTCCACGGTGACGACGCAGCGCGCGCCCGACGGGACCCGCGTGTACGACTTCGGGCACGCTCGCTTCGGGGACCACCGGCCCGAGTGGGTGCACGACCACCAGGACCCCGAGCTCGGTGCCGGCGGGCTGGCCGACAGCGTGGTGCTCACCGAGGACCTGGTCCGCGTCGACAAGGTGGTCGTCGACCCCGGGCACGACGCGGCCGACACTCCGGACCGGACGAGCGCGGTCACACCGGGCAACACCGTCGACTACGCGCTCCGGCCGACCCTGACGAACGGCTTCGCCGACGGACGCCCCACCGACGTGACCGTCCGTGACGTCCTGCCCGCGCACACCTCGTACGTCGAGGACAGTGCGTCGAGGACCCCCGAGGTCGACACGGTGCCGGGTGCCGACGGCCAGGAGCACCAGCGGCTGACCTGGACGCTGCACGACGTGGAGCCGAACGCGCGCATCGCGCCGATCACCTACACGGCGCGGATCGACCGCTCGGCGCCGGCCGGTCCGATCAGCAACACGGTGACCGTGGCGTCACCGGCCGACCGGTCCGACGAGCGCTGGCGCACCGCCGAGCGCGGCCTGGAGGTCGTCACCACCGGCGGGGTCGGGGTCGAGAAGCGCACGCCTACCCCCGTCGTCGTGACCGGCGACGATCCGGAGTGGGACCTCGACGTCACGAACACCGACGACGCCGCGATCGGCGGCCTCGACCTGATCGACGTGCTCCCGCACCACGGAGACGCACGAGGCTCGGACTTCCACGGCACCGTCGGACTCGCGGCGCCGGTCCCCACCGACCCCGACGCCGGTGAGGTCGTCCGGTACACCGACGCCGAGGCCGCCGACGTCTCCCCCGACGGTGCCGACCCGAGCAACCAGCCCGGCGGTACGACCCGCTGGTGCACCGAGGACGAGTTCGGTGCGAGCGGCTGCCCGGACGCACTCGACCGGGTGACCGCCGTCCGGATCGAACGGCAGACGCCGGTCCCCGCCGGCGAGACCGTCACGCACCGGCTCGTGCTCGCGACGAGCGGCGCGCACGACGGCGACCGCTACGTGAACCGGTTCGGCCTGCGGACGTCCGACCTGGCGCTCCCGGTGCAGTCGAACCCGTCGACGGTCCGGGTCGTCGCCGGCATGATCGGTGACCGGGTGTGGGACGACCGGAACGACGACGGCCTGCAGGACGACGACGAGCCCGGCGTCCGGGGCGTCCCCGTCGCCCTGACCGGGACCGACGACCACGGCGACGCGGTCGATCGCCGTGCGACCACCGACGACCAGGGCGGGTACCGGTTCGACGGGCTGCGGCCGGGCGACTACCGCGTGCACTTCACGGCGCCCGACGGGATGCACTTCACCGAGGAGCACGTCGGCGAGGACCCGGCGGTCGACTCCGACGCCGGACCGGACGGCGAGACCGCGGCGGTCACGATCGACCGGGTCACGAGCGCGGAGGGTGCGCTCGAGGGGGTGCGCCGCGACACGACCGTCGATGCCGGCCTGGTCGAGGCCGGACCCGGCGACGGTGGGGACGGCGGTGGTGGGGACGACGGCGGGGACCCGGGGGCAGGCGACGGGACCGATGGCCCGGGGAACCCCGGTGACGGTGACGGCGGCCGTCCTGGTGGCGCCGGTGCCGGTACCAGGGGTGGTGACGCGCCGATCGGCAGCGGTCACGAGCGGACCGGCGCGGCGCAGGCCCTGTCCGCCGACCGACTCGCCTACACGGGGACGACCGTCGGTGCTGCGGTGGCGCTGGCGCTCGCGCTCCTCGTGCCCGGGTTGACCGTGCTCATCAGCCGACGACGGTCCCGTCGGTCGTCTGACTGATCCGGCATCCGGCGCTCGGCACGGCGGGGTCGGGTCACCTCCGGGTGGCTCGACCCCGCTGTCGTGCGTCCACCGCTCACCGTGGGGCAGCAGCGGCCCCGGTCGTGCGCCCGTCGGTACGGCTGCGGTCGGCGGTCGGCGGTCGGCGGTCGGCGGTCGGCGGTCGGCGGTAGCGTCGCCCCGTGGACCCTGCCTCGATGAGCGCCCCGAGCGCAGCAGCTCGAGCGAACGCCCGTGTCGTGGCGGCCTACGACGACCGGGCGGACGAGTACGCCGAGGTCCTCGGGTCCATGGACGCCGTCCACCCCGAGGACCGGACGCTCGTCGAGGACTGGGCGGACACGACGCCCGGACTCCTGCTCGACGTGGGGTGCGGACCCGGCCACTGGACCGCGCACCTGCACCGCCGTGGCCACGCCGTCATCGGGATCGAGCCCGTACCGCGGTTCGTCGAGCTCGCGCGCGCTGCCGCTCCCGAGGTCGACTTCCGGACCGGGACGATCGAGGCGACAGGTCTGTCCGACGGCGGTGTCGGCGGTGTGCTCTCCTGGTACTCGCTCGTGCACCACCGTCCGGACCGGGTGCCGGTCGCGCTCGCGGAGTGCCGCCGGATCCTGGCACCCGGGGGCGGGCTGCTCGTCGGGTTCTTCGAGGGTCCGACGCTCGAGCCGTTCGACCACGCGGTGACGACCGCCCACCGATGGCCCGTCGAGCGGATGGTCGCTGCGATCGAGGACGCGGGTCTCACGGTCGACGCCGTGCACCGACGCTCCGACGACGGAGCGCGCCCGCACGCGGCCGTCCTCGCGCACCGGGCCTGATCACGGCTGCCATCCCGGAGTGACCAGCCCGGTCTCGTAGGCGAAGACGACCAACTGCGCGCGGTCGCGGGCACCGAGCTTGATCATGGCGCGCGAGACGTGCGTCTTCGTGGTCATCGGACTGACGAAGAGCCGCTCGGCGATCTCCGTGTTGGTCAGGCCGAGGGCGACGAGTTGCATGACCTGGCGCTCGCGTTCAGTGAGGACGTCGAGGGACGGGGCCAGCGCGGACGGCTTCGCGTGCGTTGCGTAGGCGGCGACGAGCGAGCGCGTCGGACCCGGCGACAGCAACGACTCCCCGGCGTGCACGGTACGGACGGCGCGGAGCAGTTCGGCGGGTTCGGTGTCCTTCACGAGGAAGCCGGCCGCACCGCCACGGATCGCCTCGAACACGTACGAGTCCTCCTCGAAGGTGGTGAGGATCACCACGTGCACGCCGTCGAGGTCCGGATCCGCCGAGATGCGCTGGGTCGCGACGAGCCCGTCCGTGCCCGGCATCCGGATGTCCATCAGCACGACGTCCGGACGCTCACGCCGGACCGCCGCGACGGCCGAGTCACCGTCGCCGGCCTCGCCGACCACGGTCATCCCCGGTTCGGCGTCGACCAGGGCGCGGAGCCCGGCGCGGATGAGCACCTGGTCGTCCACGAGCACGACCCGGATGGCCTCGTCGGTGGTCGTCACGATCGCTCCTCGTCCTCGTCCTCGTGCTCGTGCTCGTGCTCGTGCTCGGCCGCGTCCGACGACCGCGCGGCGACGGTCGAGGGCAGTCGTGCGACGACGCGCCACCCGCCGTCCGGCGTGGGTCCGGCCGACAGGGTGCCACCGACGGCGGAGGCCCGCTCGCGCATCCCGATGATGCCGTTGCCGGACGGTCCGAGCAGCGGCGTGACCCGGGCGTCGGCCGGGTCACGGTCCGGGGCCGGGGAGTCCTCGACCGACAGGTCCACGATCTCCGGTCCGAACCGCACCGCGATGCGGGCGCGGTGCTCGGGAGCGTGCTTCATCACGTTCGTCACCGACTCCTGCACGATCCGGAAGGCCGTGCGGTCCGTGGTCCGGTCCACCGGTGCAGGGTCACCGTCGACCGTCGCGCTGATGTCGACCCCGGCCGCGCGTGCCCGCTCGACCAGGTCCGCCAGGCGGTCGAGCCCCGGGACGGGGGTGCGGTCCGCGGCGCCGGGGAGCGGCTCGCTCCCGGCGGACCCGCGGTCGGCCGTTCCGCCGGTCGGTCCGTCCGTCCTGTCAACGACCCGGTCCCCGGACCCGTCGACCGACCGGAGGACCCCGAGGATCGTCCGCAGCTCGACCAGTGCCTCGCGGCTCGTCTCACGGATGTCGGCCAACGAGGTGCGGGTCTGCTCGGGGAGCGCGGACCCCAGGTGGAGCGCGACACCCGCCTGCAGGTTGATGAGCGACATGCTGTGGGCGACGGAGTCGTGGAGCTCACGGGCGATGCGGACGCGCTCGTCACGGGCGCGTTCCTGCTCTGCGGCAGCGCGCCGACGCCGTCGGTCCGCGACGCGGTCGAGACGGACGCGGACGAGCTCCGCCACGGACAGGGTCACCGCTGCCCAGGCGACGGCGAGGACGACCGCGTCGAGGTTCCGCGCGGGTGCACGGCCGAGGAACTCGTCGGCGGTCGGCAGCACCGTGACGGCCAGTCCGAGCGCGACACCCACTGCGGTGCGGCCCCCGTGCAGCCACGCGTTCACCGCCGCCATCGTCAGCGCGGCCACGAACGGCCCCCGCGGACTGACCAGCAGGGCGTAGCCGATCGTCGTCACGAGCGTCACGGCGAGGACGCCCGTCGGCCACCGCCAGCGCCACGGCAGGACGAGCACCCCGACGACGAGCAGCACGATCGCGAGTGGACCCGGCTGCGCTGCGTCGACGATCGAGGAGCCGAGGACGTGGGTCGCCCAGGGCGGGCCACCGCGAGGGCCGACGGTGTCGGTCGGCCCGGTCGGGAAACGCGCCGCCAGCAGGGTCCCCACGATCTGCACGAGTGCGACCGGCAGCACCCGACCGAACCGGGCGAAGCGACGGACGCCGTCTCGCTGGTCGTCGGTCGCCTCGGCGGCGGCAGTGGGGGTGCGGTGCATGCGTCCGAGCCTAGGGTCGCCTCGGCGGCACGGCATCGGGTCGTGGCAGGAGCTGTGGACTACTCCCACGGGAGTAGTCGGTGGTGCAGGAGGACCGGTCGTACGGCTGCGGGAGCAGGCGGGAGTCGGCCTCCGTGGCGGACGCGGGACGAGCCTCCGGGCCGGATGCTGGGAACGTCGCCCGACCGGGCGACACGATCCGCCCAGGAGGCAACCGTGCACACCGCTCTCACCACCTTCGCCGCCGTCGGCCCCCTCGGGCACGGCGGGCCGCCCTTCTTCCTGTTCCCGGCGTTCTTCCTGCTGGTGCTCCTGGCCACCGCCGTCGTGTTCGGCGTCCTGCGTCGCGGCGGCTGGCGGGCGCGGTCCGATGCCCGGGCCGTCCTCGCCGACCGGTTCGCCCGGGGTGACATCGACGCGGACGAGTACCGCTCGCGGCTCGCGGAGCTCAGCCGGAAGTGACCGCCAGCGCCGACGTGATCGTCGCCACGGTGTCGTCGACCGACCCCTCGATGGACACCGCGACGACGGTCTCGTCGGGCTGGGGCCGCTCGAGGGTCGCGAACTGCGAGTCGAGCAGCGATGACGGCATGTACTCGTGGTGACGGTGCGCCTGGCGCTCGGCGATGAGGTCGTGCGACCCGTCGAGGAAGGCGATCACCAGGTCGGGTGCCGCGCTGCGCAGCCGGTCGCGGTAGACGCGCTTCAGCGCGGAGTTCGCCATGACGCACCGGCGCCCCGACGCCTGCACCTCGGCGATCCGTGCCGCGCAGGCGTCCAGCCACGGCCATCGGTCCTCGTCGGTCAGCGGCGTACCCTGCCGCATCTTCTCCTTGTTGGCGGCCGGGTGGAGGTCGTCGGCGTCGACGAACGTGCTCGGCTGGCCCTGCTCGGCGAGCGCGTCGGCCAGCGCCTGACCGATCGTGGACTTGCCCGAGCCGGAGACACCCATCACGAGCACGGGCGGGAGGACGTCGTGGTCGGTCATCCCTCCACAGTACGGGTCGTCCGCTTCCCGTCCCCAGTTGACCGGATCCCCGTGCCGACCCCAGGTGTCGGTCGTACCGTGGGCCGCGACACGTCAGGACGAAGGAGACTCAGGTGGCGGACAACGAACAGCACGACGACGGCGGCACGGCGAACATCGGTGTCGTCGGTCTGGCGGTGATGGGGTCGAACCTGGCCCGCAACCTCGCCTCGCGCGAGGGCAACACGGTCGCGGTGTACAACCGCACCTACGCGCGCACCCAGGAGTTGCTGGACGAGCACGGCGACATGGGGTTCATCGCGTCCGAGGACATCGACGGCTTCGTCGCGTCGCTGTCGAAGCCGCGCACCGCGATCATCATGGTGCAGGCGGGCAAGGGCACCGACGCCGTCATCGAGCAGCTCGCCGACCGTTTCGAGGAAGGCGACATCATCGTCGACGGCGGCAACGCCAACTTCCACGACACCATCCGCCGCGAGCACGACCTGCGTGAGCAGGGCCTGAACTTCGTCGGCACCGGCATCTCGGGTGGCGAGGAGGGCGCGCTGAAGGGCCCGTCGATCATGCCCGGCGGCTCGGACGAGGCGTGGGAGACCCTCGGCCCGATCCTGAAGTCGATCGCCGCGGTGGCCGAGGGCGAGCCGTGCGTGACGCACATCGGTACCGACGGCGCCGGTCACTTCGTCAAGATGGTCCACAACGGCATCGAGTACGCGGACATGCAGTTGATCGCCGAGTCCTACGACCTGCTCCGTCGTGCCGGCGGACACTCGGTCGACGAACTCGTCCAGATCTACGAGAAGTGGAACGAGGGCGACCTCGAGTCCTACCTGATCGAGATCACCGGCGAGGTCCTCAAGCAGCAGGACGCCGACTCCGGGAAGCCGCTCGTCGACGTCATCCGTGACGAGGCCGGGTCCAAGGGCACGGGTGTGTGGACGGTGCAGAACGCGGTCGGGCTCGGCATCCCCGTCTCCGGCATCGGTGAGGCTGTCTTCGCCCGCGCGGTGTCCTCGAAGCCGTCGCAGCGCGCAGCCGTCCAGCGCTCCGTGACGAACCGACCGGACGTGGTCGACGTCCCCGACACGTTCGAGGACGACGTCCGGGCCGCGCTGTACGCGTCGAAGGTGGTCGCGTACGCGCAGGGCTTCGACCTCATCATCGCCGGGGCGAAGGAGTACGACTGGGACATCGACCTCGGCGCGGTCGCGAAGATCTGGCGCGGTGGCTGCATCATCCGCGCCCAGTTCCTCAACCGCATCGTCGAGGCGTACGACAAGAACCCCGCGCTCGAGAGCCTGCTGGTCGACCCGTACTTCGCGGACGCCGTCGCCGAGGGCGAAGCGGCCTGGCGTCGCATCGTCGGCATCGCCGCTGCGTCCGGCATCCCCGCCCCGGGGTTCTCGTCCGCGCTGGCGTACTTCGACTCGCTCGCGTCCGATCGACTGCCGGCGGCGCTCATCCAGGGGCAGCGTGACTTCTTCGGAGCGCACACCTACCAGCGCGTCGACAAGGACGGCACGTTCCACACGCTGTGGTCCGAGGACGGCCGGCGCGAGGTCGAGCAGGAACCCTCCACGCACTGACCCGGTCGGGCAGCAGGCCCCGTCGGACGGCGGGGCCTGCTGCCGCAGAGTCGACGGGGCGTGTTCCCGCCGGGTCGGCGGGGCCTGCTGCCGCAGAGTCGGCGGGGCGTGCTCCCGCCGGGTCAGCGGGGCGTGCTGCCGCCCGGCCGGAGGAGGCAGCTGCCGCGGCCGGTCGGTCGATCCGTTCGGCCCCGGGGCCGGACACGGGCGACGCGGTCAGGCCACGATCCGCTCCCGCGCGAGGTCGGCGACGAGTCGCTCGAGCCGAGGTCCCCGTCCGAGCAGCCGTCGGGACCCGGGCGACGAGCGGACGAAGAACGTCGCGACGGCAGCGGAGTCGTCCGGTCGGACGTAGTGCATCGCCACGGCGCTCGCGTCGCGCTCCCCCGGGACGTCCTCGACCCCGACGTGCACCATCCGGCTCCAGCGGATCACGAGCAGCCGCGTCGCCCGGCGCTCCTCGAGTTCCCAGAGCGACGCCTCGGTGGCTCCGAACGCCCAGGTCACGCGCTCGCCCAGGGTGACCTCGGGGCGGGCCCGCAGCACGTCCTGGCGCAGTTCCGGTGTCGGCGCCGCGGGGACCAGCCAGACCGTCGGGTCGATGCGACGGATGGCCAGTGCGAGCGCTTCGTCCGCGCGTCGCCGACGGATCGCGCGGGCGCGGACGACGGCGACGACGAGCCCGACCACGCCGACGGAGATCGCGACGAGCTCGGCGATGCCGAGGAACGCCAGGTCGGTCTGCGGCGCTGCCGCCACGACCACGATGCGGCTGACGACGAGCGCGGTCCAGACACCGACGAGGGTCCACCGCAGGACCGCGAACCGGCGGCCAGCGCTCCCCGGCGTCCGCGGCCGGTGCGCGCGGCGGCCGCTGGGCACGCGGTCTGGTCGGTCCAACACGCTCCCGATCCTCGCACGGCCGCGGTCGGCGGCGCTGTCCCGGAGCGGCGCACGACCGACGAACCCGGCGCGGAGCGGGACCGAGGCGTCCACCGCCGTGCTGTTGTCAGCCCATCCGCGGTGGCGCCGACCTACGCTGCACGGGTGAGCACGTCAGCGGCACCGACCACCGAGCAGGCACCGACCCCGACCCCGGTCCGTCGCCCGGCCCTGCTCGCCGCGGTCTGCGGCGTGATCGCGATCGCCGCGTTCCTGGCGGTCGCCGAGCTCGGAGCACTGCTGCTCGGCGGGGCGGGCAGTCCGCTGGTTGCCGTCGGCTCCGCCGTGATCGACCTCGCTCCCCCGGCGGCGAAGGACCTGATGGTCAACCTGTTCGGCACCGGGGACAAGGTCGCCCTCTTCGTGCTCATGGCCGTGGTCACGGCCGCGGTCAGCGCCGGCGCCGGTGTGCTCGAACGTGCCCGGCCGCCGTTCGGCGCGCTCGTCCTCGCGGCCGGTGCGGTCCTCGCGCTGATCGCCGTCACCACCCGATCGGGCAGCGGCACGTGGGACGGAGCGCCCACGGTCCTCGGCGTCGCAGCCGCGATCGTCGTGCTCCGCGTGCTCCTGCGTCGCCTCCGCCGGTGGGAGGCAGCGACCGCCGCACCGTCGGCCTCGCCCCGCCCCGCGGCGACCGAGCGGCGCACCTTCCTCGTGTGGAGCGCGACGACGGCCGTGGCGGCGATCGTCGTGGGAGGAGCGTCGCGAGCCGGCACCGCGGCGGTGCAGGCCGCCGCAGCGGCACGGCGGGCGGTCCGGCTGCCGCGTGCGGCGACGACCGCGCCCGCCGTTCCCGGGGGCGCGTCCCTCGACGTCGACGGGATCACGCCCTACGTCACCCCGAACGCCGACTTCTACCGGATCGACACCGCGCTGCGGGTCCCGTCCGTCGACCCCGCGGACTGGTCGCTCCGCATCCACGGCGCCGTCGACCGCGAGGTCGAGCTGACGTGGGACGAGCTGCTGGCACTCCCGCTGCAGGAACACATGGCCACGCTCAGCTGCGTGTCGAACGAGGTCGGCGGCGACCTGATCGGCAACGCGCTGTGGCTGGGCTACCCGATCCGTGAGCTGCTCGCTCGTGCGGGTGTCCAGGACGGTGCCGACATGGTGCTGTCCCGCAGCATCGACGGGTTCTCCGCGGGAACGCCGCTGGACGTGCTGCAGGACGAGGGCACGGCTGCGCTGCTCGCGATCGGGATGAACGGCGAACCGCTGCCGGCCGAGCACGGGTTCCCGGTGCGGATGGTGGTCCCCGGGCTGTTCGGGTACGTCTCCGCGACGAAGTGGGTGACGGAGCTCGAGGTCACCCGCTTCGCCGACGCCCAGGGCTACTGGACACCCCGCGGGTGGTCGGAGCGCGGGCCGGTGAAGCTCGAGTCGCGGATCGACACCCCTCGCGGCGGTGCCTCGGTGACCGCCGGGCAGCAGGTCGCGGTCGCCGGCGTCGCGTGGCAGCCGCACACCGGCGTGAAGGCCGTGCAGGTCCGCATCGACGACGGCGCGTGGCAGGACGCCACGCTCGCCGACTCCGTCTCGGCCGACACCTGGCGACAGTGGGTGTACCGCTGGACGCCCGACGCCGGCTCGCACACGATCCGGGTCCGGGCGGTCAGCGCCGACGGTCAGGTGCAGACGAGCGTCGAGCGGCCGCCGGCGCCGAACGGCGCGACCGGGTGGCACACGGTGCAGGTCAGCGCCGGCTGACCCCGCTGCCGATGCCGTCGCTGCCGGTGCCGGGCGCCGCGACGACCGTCACGAGGTCCATGCCCGGTCCGTCCTCGTGCCGGCGTGCGAAGCCACGCTGCTCGTAGAAGGCAGCTCGGCCCCGAGCCGCGAAGAGCTGCACGTCGTCGACCCCGCGACGTCGCGACTCGTCGACGAGCCGCGCGAGCACCTCGCCGCCGACGCCCCCGCCGCGCGCGTCCTCCGCCACGATCATCTCGGTCACGAAGGCGTGCAGGGCGCCGTCGCTGATCAGCCGACCGATGCCGACCAGACGTCCCGTCTCGTCGCGTGCGCTGCACACCACCCAGCTGCCGGCCAGCGCCCGACGGAACCGTTCGAGGTCCCACGCACCCCACCCGGTCTCGTCGTACAGGGCCCGGAACTCCGCTGCGGTCGGCAGTGCGAACGAGTACTCCACACCGCGACGGTACCGCGGCGGACGAGTGTCAGGCGGGGAACTCCGCGACGATGCACGTGCCCTCGACCTGCTCGTCGGACTCGACCGTCACGGTGAACCCGGCGCCCTCGAACAGCGCAGCGGACTGCGGCGCCTGCGTCGACGAGACCTCGATGACGACCGCGCCGCCCGGGCGCAGCCACTCCCCCGCTCCCGCGGCCACGCGCCGGTGCACGTCGAGCCCGTCCGGTCCACCGTCCAGCGCGATGCGCCGCTCGTGCTCCCGCGCCTCGGCCGGCATGGTGGCCAGCGCGTCCGACGGCACGTACGGCGCGTTCACCGCGATGACGTCGACGACGCCGCGGAAGCGCTCGGGCAACGGCGCGAACAGGTCGCCCAGGACGACGATCCCCCGGTCGCCGATGTTCTCCGCCGCGACGTCGACGGCGTCCGCGTCGATGTCCGCCGCGACGAGGTCGAGTGCGCCGACCCGTCCGAGCAACGCCACCGAGATCGCCCCGACACCGCAGCACAGGTCGACGACCCGGTCGTAGCGGTGCAGGCGTCGCGCGGCCTGCTCGGCGACGACGGTGGTGCGGGTCCGCGGCACGAAGACCCCCGGGACGACCCGGACACGGTGCCCGTCGAACGCGGCCCAGCCGAGCACGACCTCGAGCGGCTCACCGCCGAGTCGCCGCTGCACGAGCCCGCGCAGCTTCACCGGATCGCCGTCGCCGGCCTCGAGCAGCAGGTCGGCCTCGTCCTCGGCGAACACGCTGCCCGTCGCCCGCAGACGGGCAGCCAGGGCAGCGCGTGCCGGGTGGACGGGAGGCACGGCTCAGCCCGCCGGCCGGGTCACGCCCGACACGCGTCCGGTCCGCCTACGCGGCACCGTCGAACATGGAGGTCACGGACCCGTCGTCGAAGACCTCGTGGATCGCGCGGGCGATGAGCGGCGCGATCGGCAGGACCTCGAGGCGGTCCCAGCGCTTGTCCTCGGGCAGGGGCAGCGTGTCGGTGACGACGACGCGATCGATGAACTCGCTCTGCAGCAGCTCGGTGGCCGGGTCGGAGAACACGGCGTGGGTCGCCGCGACGACCACGCCGGTCGCGCCGGCGTTCTTCAGCGCCTCGGCGGCCTTCGCGATGGTGCGGCCGGTGTCGATGAGGTCGTCGACGAGCAGGCACACGCGGCCCGAGACGTCACCGACGATCTCGTGCACGGACACCTGGTTCGGCACGAGCGGGTCGCGCCGCTTGTGGATGATCGCCAGCGGAGCACCGAGCTTCTCGGACCAGATGTCGGCGACGCGCACACGGCCCATGTCGGGCGACACCACGGTCAGGGTCTTCGGGTCGAGGATCTGCTGGAAGCGCTCGAGCAGGACGGGCATGGCGAACAGGTGGTCCACGGGGCCGTCGAAGAAGCCCTGGATCTGTGCGGCGTGCAGGTCGACGCTCATGATGCGGTGGGCACCGGCGGCCTTGAACAGGTCGGCGACGAGCCGGGCCGAGATCGGCTCGCGCCCGCGGCCCTTCTTGTCCTGGCGCGCGTAGGGGTAGAAGGGCGCGACGACGGTGATGCGCTTCGCCGAGGCACGCTTCAGGGCGTCGACCATGATGAGCTGCTCCATGAGCCACTCGTTGATGGGCGCGGTGTGCGACTGGATGACGAACGCGTCGCAACCGCGGACCGACTCGTCGAAGCGGGCGTAGAGCTCACCGTTCGCGAAGGTCCGGGCATCGGTCGGCACCAGGTCGACTCCGAGCTCGTCGGCGATCTGCGCCGAGAGTTCCGGGTGCGCCCGGCCCGACACGAGGACGAGTCGTTTCTGGCCCGTGGTCTTGATTCCGGACAAGTGCGGTGCTCACTCCCTGACCCGCTCGGGGTCGTCTCGATCGACCCGACCGCCGTCAGATCTGTTCGCCGTGCGCGCGCCGAGCCGCCTCGGCCGCCGGCGAACCGGGTCGGTGTTCCTCGACCCATCCGTCGGTGTTGCGCTGCGGGGCGTAGCTGATCGCCAGCGACCCGGCCGGTACGTCCTTGCGGACGGTCGTACCCGCGCCGGTGTACGCCCCGTCACCAATCCTAACCGGGGCGACGAACACGTTGTGCGAGCCCGTGCGGACGTTCGACCCGACCTCGGTGCGGTGCTTGTGCACGCCGTCGTAGTTCGCGGTGATCGTGTTGGCCCCGATGTTCGAGTCCTCGCCGACCTCGGCGTCACCGATGTACGACAGGTGCGGGACCTTGCTGCCGCGGCCGATCACCGCGTTCTTCGTCTCGACGAACG
The DNA here is from genome assembly GCF_017834105.1 of Curtobacterium sp. 1310. Classification (NCBI taxonomy): domain Bacteria; kingdom Bacillati; phylum Actinomycetota; class Actinomycetes; order Micrococcales; family Microbacteriaceae; genus Curtobacterium; species Curtobacterium sp. 1310. The sequence continues at coordinate 349,099 of NZ_JAFICY010000002.1, forward strand.
TGCCGATCTTGCCGTGCTCGCCCAGGACCGTCCCCGGTCGCAGGTAGGCGAAGGGACCGACCGTGGCGCCGTCGCCGATGACCGCCAGCGTCGCGTCGACACGGTTCACGACCGCGCCGGCTCCGACCTCGGTGTCGCGGAGCGTGGTGTCCGGTCCGACCACCGCGCCGGCGGCGATCGCCGTCGCCCCGACGAGCTGCGTGCCGGGGAGGATCTCGGCGTCGGCCTCGACGGTGACGTCGACGTCGATCCACGTGGTCGCCGGGTCCTGCACGGTGACGCCGGCGAGCTGGTGCCGGCGGACGATGCGGGCGTTGAGCTCACGCGCCGCGTCGGCGAGCTGCGCGCGGTCGTTGATGCCGGCGACGAGCCACGGGTCGGTCAGCGTGACGACGTCGATCGCTCCCCCGCGCGCGGCGACGAGCGAGGGGACGTCGGTGACGTACTTCTCGCCCTGCGCGTTGGCCGTGGTGAGCGAGGGCAGCACCGCACGCAGGTGGGTCACGTCGAACGCGTAGATGCCGGCGTTCGCCTCGGTGATGGCCCGTTCGGCCTCGGTGGCGTCCTTGTGCTCGACGACGCGCACGAACGCCCCGGCGGCGTCGCGGACGACCCGGCCGAGCCCCGTCGGGTCCGGGGCGATCGCGCTGACCAGGGTCACGGCGTTGCCGGCGTGCGCGTCCACGAGGCGTCGGAGCGACGCCGTGTCGAGCAGCGGGACGTCCCCGGAGAGCACCACGACCGAGCCGTCGAAGTCCGCCGGGAGCGCCTGCACCGCGACCTCGACGGCGCGTCCGGTGCCGGGCACCTCGTCCTGGTCGACCACGATCGCCCCGGGGGCACGCTCGGCGACCTCGGCCGCGACGCGCTCGCGCTCGTGCCGCACGACGACGGCGACGTGCTCCGGCTCGATCGAGGACGCCGTGCGCAGCACGTGCGCCAGCAGGGGCAGGCCGGCGAGGCGGTGCAGCACCTTCGGGGTGGACGACTTCATGCGCGTGCCCTGCCCGGCGGCGAGGACGACGACGGCGATCCGCTGGTCGGTCATGCACCCATCCTGGCGCATGTGCTCCGACCGGGTGCTCGACCCGCACCGGCAGCGCCGGCCCGGCGTGGGGCGAGCGGACCGTGCGCTACGCCCGCGCGGGCTCCCGCTGCACGAACGTCATGAGCACGAGGCCCGCGACGAGGACCACGACCACGCCGATGATCCCGTACCGCGTCGAGCCGCCGACCGTCACCGCGATGCCGAACAGCGCCGGCGCGAGGAACGAGGCCGCACGCCCGGTCGTCGCGTAGAGGCCGAAGAGCTCGCCCTCGCGTCCCGGGGTGGCGAGGCGTGCCAGGTACGCCCTGGACGACGACTGCACCGGCCCGACGAAGATCGCCAGCGTGAGCCCGAGCACCCAGAACCCGGCCGTCGCGCTCCCGATCAGGAACACCCCGATGCCGGTGAGCGCGAGCCCGACGAGCGCGACCGTGATGACCGCCCGCGAACCGAAGCGGTCGTCGAGCCGCCCGGAGGCGAAGGTCGCGACACCCGCCACCACGTTCGCCGCGATCGCGAAGAGGATCACCTGCGACGGGCTGAAGCCGAACACCTGTGCGGCGACGATGCCGCCGAAGGTGAAGACCGCACCGACGCCGTCGCGGAACACGGCGCTCGCGAGCAGGAAGACCAGGACGTTGCGGCGTTCCCGCCACAGCCGGGCGACGTGCCGTCCGAGGTCGCGGTAGGCGCTGAGCAGACCGCCCGTGCGCGAACGGTCCGGCGCCGCCTCGGGCACGGTCAGGAAGAGCGGGACCGAGCTGACCGCGAGCCACACCGCGGCGATCCCGATCGCGACCCGGACGTCCCACGACCCGGACGCGACGGTCGACGGCAGCTGCAGGAGGCCGGCGACGCCTTCGGTGCCGAAGTCCTGGATGCAGAGCAGGAGCAGGACGACGAGCAGCACGATCCCGCCGAAGTACCCGGCGGCCCAGCCGATCGCCGAGACGCGTCCGGTCTGCGGGCCCGACGCCACCTGGCCGAGCATCGCGTTGTAGCCGACGGTGGCGACCTCGTACGCGATGGTCCCGATGCCGAGGAGCGCTGCGCCGAGCACCAGGTACGGCTGCTGCGGCGCGACGAACACCATCGCCCCGATCGACAGCGCCACCCCGATCGTCCCGATGAGCACGGACCGGCGGCGGTGCCCGGACGAGTCCGCCAGCCGCCCCACCGCGGGTGCGACGAGCGCCACGACGATCCCCGCCAGGGTCAGGGCCGTCGACACCGTCGCGGCGTTGTGCGCCAGCTCCCGCTCGACCGTCTGCGCAGCGGCCGTCGACGAGTCCTCGGCAGCGACGAGCCGCGGGTCGACGAACGCCCGGCTCGCCAGGTAGGTGCTGAAGACGAAGGTGGTGACGACGGCGGTGAACGCCGAGGACCCCCAGTCCCAGAGCGCCCAGGACACGAGTGCCCGCCGGTCGGTGCGTCGCGGCACTGCCGCCGCCGGTGTCGCGGTCATGGCCGAACCGTAGCGCGTCGCGGTGTCGCGGCGGGGCCGACCCGGCCACGGCTCGCCGTGGTGACCGGACGACGGACGGGAGGACGGCACCCGCCGGCACCGCGCCTCCCGTCCGACGACCGCTCACCGGACGGCGCGACCCGCGTCGCGCACGTCGGCTCGCGTCCTCACGCGCCCGCGGGCACGCCGTTCGGGTAGACGACGGACTTGAGCGAGGCCGGGTCGGTGTCGCTCTCGAGGGCCTCGCGGACCGCGTCGAGTCCGAAGCGCCCGGTGACGAGCGCGTCGAGGTCGACCTGGCCCGACGCGACCAGACCGATCGCGACCGGCCAGGTGTTCGTGTAGCGGAAGATGCCGGTGACCGTCACCTCGAGGTTCTGGATGTGCTCGACGGGCAGCACCATCTCGGAGTTGCCGAGGCCGACGAGCACCGCCGCGCCGGCCGGTCCGACGGCCTTGATGCCGTCCGAGACGGCACGGGGCGCACCGCTGGCGTCGATGAACGCGTCGACGGGGACGATGTCCGAGGTGACGTCGACGGCGACGGGGTCGACGACCTCGGTGGCGCCGAAGGACAGCGCACGCTCGCGCCGCTCGGGGACGAGGTCGCTGACGACCACGCGGGTCGCGCCGAACGCCCGGGCGACCTGGGCGCAGATGACCCCGATCGGACCGGCACCGGCGATCAGGACGCTCGAGCCGGGCACGATGCCGGCCTTGCGCGCCGCGGCGATGCCGACGGACAGCGGCTCGAGCAGTGCGCCGGCCTCGAAGGACACCGTGTCGGGCAGGGCGTGCGCGAACTCGGCCTCGATCGTCACGTACTCCGCGAAGGCACCGTCGACCGGCGGTGTCGCGTAGAAGCGCATGTGCGGGCAGAGGTTGTAGCGGCCGGCCAGGCACTGCGCGCAGCGGTGGCAGGGGCGCTGGGGCTCGACGGCGACGCGCTCGCCGACGCGGGCGGGGTCGACGCCCTCGCCGACCGCGGCGATCGTGCCGGAGAGCTCGTGGCCGAGGACGAGGGGCTCCTCGACGACGAAGTCGCCGATGCGGCCGTGGCGGTAGTAGTGGACGTCGGAGCCGCAGACGCCGACGGCGGCCACGCGGACGAGCACGTCGCCGGGGGCGACCTCGGGGACGGGGCGGTCCTCGATCGTCAGGTCCTCGGTGCCGAGCAGGACGCTCGCGCGCTGGGTGTCGGAGGTGGTGCTCATGCGGATCTCGCTTCCTCGACCGCGTCGTCGCGGTCGGCTGTGGTGTGGTCGGTGTCGGACGCGCGGGTCCCGGTCGCGCCGGTCGTGGTCGCGCCGCTCGGGCCGGTCGTGGTCGCGCCGGTCGTGGTCGCGCCGGTCGGAGTCGCGCCGCTCGGGCCGGTCGTGGTCGCGCCGGTCGTGGTCGGCAGCGTCCCGTCGCGCAGCAGGTCGGCGAAGCCGAGCTCGGCGGCGCCCCGGACGAGGACGTCACGGCCGAGCTCCGCCGGCACGATGCGCAGCCGGTCGGTCATCGCGGCCATCGTCTGCGCCCGGACGTCGTCCTCGACGCGGTCCCCCACGTGCCCGAGCAGCACGCCGAGGAACCCCCCGAGCACGACGACCTGCGGGTCGACGGTGTGGATGGCGTTCCGGATCGCCGTCGCGAGCGCGGTCACCTGGCGGTCCACGACCCGTTCGACCGCGTCGTGTCGCTCGGCCAGGGCGGCGGCGAGGGCGTCCAGGTCGTCGGGCGCGGTCCGGGTCACCGCGGTGAGGGCCCCGCGTGAAGCCTCGGTCTCCAGGCACCCGATCGCCCCGCAGTGGCAGCGGATGCCGTTCGCCGCGACGAAGGTGTGCCCGAGCTCGCCCGCGTACCCGTCCGCGCCGCTGAACGGGCGGCCGGCGCTGACGATCCCGCCGCCGATGCCGCTGGCGCCGCCGTTGAGGTACACGAGGTCGTCGACGCCGCGCGCGCTGCCGTAGAGCCGTTCGGCCCACGCACCGACGTTCGCGTCGTTCGCCGCGCGGACGGGCAGCCCGAGACGCTCGGCGAGGGGCCCGGCGAAGGGCTCGTCCCGCCAACCGAGGTGCGGGGCGTCGCGGACGACCCCGTCCTCGACCCGGACGATGCCCGGGACAGCAACGCCCACGCCGACGAGCCGCAGTGCCGGATCGGCGCGTGCGGTCAGCGTGGCGAGGACACGGGCCACGGCGTCGATCGCTGCGGCGGCACCGGGCACGCTCGACTGCGGTTCGACGAGGCGGTCGCGCACGGTGCCGTCGAGCGCGACGAGCGCCACCGCGACGGCGTCGATCTCCACGGTCACCGCGGCGGCCACGACGTCGCGCGATGCCCGGACGACGGCGCTCGGCCGACCGACCCCGGCGGGACGGTCCGCCCCGGCTCCCGGGAGCTCCTCGTGCACGAACCCCTGCTCGACGAGCTCCCCGACGAGCGCCAGGACCGTCGACCGGTTGAGTCCCGTCCGACGGGTGAGCTCGGCACGGGTGACCGGCCCGCCCTCGTGCACGATGCGGAGGACGCGCGCGACGTTCCCGGGCGTGGTCGTGGCCGACCTGGCCATGGGTCCTCCTCGTGGTGGTGGTGTGGTGTGGGGGGGCCGAGTCTCGGCTCGGCGGACACCTTCGCGGGTTCGGCACCGCGGAACTGTCCGCGGTGCCGAGTCTCGCGGGTCCGTCCGTACCCGCGCGCGGCTCAGCGCGAGCGGGAGAACGCGGCGTCGAACGCGGCGTCCGGTGGGGCGATCGTCCCCAGGCGACGCACGAACGCGAGCGCCTCGGGGCCGCCGACCAGTCGGTCCATGCCGGCGTCCTCCCACTCGACGCTCGTCGGGCCGTCGTACCCGATGTGGTTCAGCACGCGGAACACCCGCTCCCACGGCACGTCCCCGTGCCCGGCGGAGACGAAGTCCCACCCACGACGGGGGTCGCCCCACGGCAGGTGCGATCCGAGTCGACCGTTGCGGCCGTCGAGCTGCTTGACCGACTCCTTGCAGTGCACGTGGTACACCCGGTCGGCGAAGTCGAGCAGGAACGCGGCGGGGTCGAGGTCCTGCCACACGAAGTGCGACGGGTCGAAGTTGAACCCGAACGACGGGCGGTCCCGGAACACCTCGAGCGCCCGCTTCGCGGTCCAGTAGTCGTAGGCGATCTCGGACGGGTGCACCTCGAGCGCGAAGCGGACGCCGACCTCCTCGAACACGTCGAGGATCGGCGACCAGCGGTCGTGGAAGTCCTGGTACCCGGCCTCGATCATCGCCGGGGGCACGGGCGGGAACCCGGCGACGGTCTTCCAGATCGAGGATCCCGAGAAGCCGGTCACGGTCGACACCCCGAGCGCAGCGGCCGCACGGGCGGTCCACTGCAGCTCCTCCGCCGCCCGCTGCCGGACGCCCTCGGGGTCGCCGTCGCCCCACACGTGCGGCGCGAGGATGTCCTCGTGCCGCTGGTCGATCGGGTCGTCGCAGACGGCCTGGCCGGTCAGGTGGTTCGCGATCGTCCAGACCTGCAGTCCGTTGCGCTCCAGGACCGCCTTCCGGTCGGCCACGTACGCCGGGTCCGTCGCGGCGCGTCGGACGTCCAGGTGGTCGCCCCAGCAGGCGATCTCCAGCCCGTCGTAGCCCCACTCGCCCGCCAGCCGTGCGACCTCCTCGAAGGGCAGGTCCGCCCACTGCCCGGTGAACAGGGTCACCGGCCTGGTCGAGCGGCCGCCGCCGTCCGGCCTGGAGGCGCCGCTCGCCCCGGTCTCGCCGGTTCCGTCCGTCGTCGTCATCGTCGTCGTCCTTCCTCGCCTGTCGTGTCGTGTCGCGTCGTGCTGCTGCTGCTGCTGCTGCTGCTGCTGCTGCTGCCGAGTCTGGCTCACCAGGACCCGGGGGTGGCACCGGCCGGCACGGTGTCGGGGCGGTCGACGCCCGACCGGACCTCGACCACGGTGTGCTCGCGGGCCGCGGTGGAGACCGCCTCCATCACCTCGAGCACGTGGAACGCGAGGTCGCCGGACGCGCGGTGCGGGCGATCCGTCGCGATCGCGTGCGCCATGTCGGCCAGGCCGTAGCCGCGTCCGGCGTCGACGTACCCGGCGCTCGTCGGCAGGTCCCGCCACTCGCGGGTGGCGGCGTCGGCGATCGACACGGTGTCGGAGAACCGGTTCGGGTCGGGGACGCCGAGGGTGCCCGCGGTGCCGAACACCTCGAACAGCGGCGCCCTGGTGGCCCAGACCTCGAACGACACCGTGACGGTCGAGACGACGCCGTCCGCGTGCTCGAGGACGGCGACGACGTGCGTGTCGATGTCGACCCGGAGCGGGGTGCCGGCCGCGGGGCCGGTCGCGATGGTGCGCTCGCGGTCCGACCGGGTCGAGGCTCCGCTGACCCGGACGACCGGGCCGAAGAACGACACGAGGCTCGTCAGGTAGTACGGCCCCATGTCGAGCAGCGGGCCGCCGCCGGGCTGGTAGTAGAACGCCGGCGCCGGGTGCCAGAGCTCGTGCCCGGGCGCCGACCACGACACGGCGGCGCCGACCGGGGTGCCGATCGCGCCGCTGTCGAGCGCCTGCCGCGCCGTCTGGATCCCGGTACCGAGCACGGTGTCCGGCGCGCTGCCCACCCGCAGGCCCGAGCGACGGGCGAGGTCGAGCACGGGGCGCGCCTCGGCCGTCGACATCGCCAGCGGCTTCTCGCCGTACACGTGCTTGCCGGCCTCGAGCGCCCGTGTGGCGATCTCGGCGTGGGCCGCCGGGATCGTCAGGTTGAGCACGACGTCGACGTCGTCCGCGGCGATCAGCTCGTCGACCGAGGAACCGCGGACGCCCTGCGTCTCGCCCACCGACTGCGCCCGGGCCACGTCGATGTCCGCGACGGCGGTGAGCTCGAGCCCGGGCAGTGCCGGGAAGTGCTCGAAGTACTGCTGGCTGATGACGCCGACCCCGACGACACCGACCTTCATCGGGCTGCCCACAGGAGTCCCCTCTCGATGATCGTGCGGAGCGGCTGCGACTCGACGACCTCGAGCCGGTGCCCGGGTGCCGAGACGAACACGCGTCCCTGCCCCCACTGCCGGGTCCAGATCGCCGGCGCGGTGACCGGACGGTTCCAGGCGTCGAAGTCCCGGGCCTCCTGCGTCGTCGTCGCCAGCACGTCGTTGTACTCGTCGGAGAGCACCCAGTACTGCTCGGTCACGAGGTCGAAGTCCTCGATGCCCTGCGTGATCGGGTGCTCGTGCCCGGCCTCGGTGATGTGCACCGTGTACGGGATGTAGTTGTCGGACTGCTCGCCGGTGCGCTCGGACGGGTGCTTGCCCGCGTGGTGTGCGAACTGCCCGCCGACCATGTGCAGGTAGTCGGCGGTGTTCCGGAAGGCGTCCGCGATCCCGCCGTGCCACCCGGCGAGCCCGGCGCCGCCGAGCACCGCCTGCTGCAGTCCCGCGAACTCGTCGTCGGCGATGGTCGACATCGTGACGACCTGCACGATCAGGTCGACGTCCGCCATCACGGACTCGTCGGCGTACACGGCCGTCGAGTCCGACACGTGGACGTCGAAGCCGTTGTCGCGCAGGAAGGGGACGAACAGGTCGGTGGTCTCGACGGGCATGTGCCCGTCCCACCCGCCACGGACGACCAGCGCTCGCTTCGTCGTGTCGTTCATCGTGTCGGCCATCAGATCGCCGTCCAGGCGCTGCCGTCGGACGCGCTGCGCTCGACCGCGTCGAGGACGCGCTGCACGTGCAGGCCGTCGGCGAACGACGGCGAGGGGTCGGTGCCCGCGACGATCGCCCGCACGAGGTCGGCGACCTGGTGGCTGAAGGTGTGCTCGTAGCCGATGAGGTGCCCGGTCGGCCACCACGCGGCCATGTACTCGTGCTCCGGCTCGGTGACGAGGATGCGACGGAAGCCCTGCTCCCCCGCGGGCGCCGACGACTCGTACAGGCGCAGCTCGTTCATGGACTCGAGGTCGAACTGGATCGCGCCCTCGGACCCGCTGACCTCGAGCGTCAGGCCGTTCTTCCGCCCGGTCGCGTAGCGCGTGGCCTCGAAGGTGCCGATCGCACCCTCGGCAGCGCCGCCGGTGAGCCGACCGAGGAAGAACGCGGCGTCGTCGACGGTGACCTGTCCGCGCTCGCTCGACGCGGTGCCGGAGAGCCCGACCCCCTCGGCCATCAGCGGACGTTCGTGCACGAAGGTCTCGAGCGTGCCGGACACGGTCGACAGGTGCGCGCCCGTGACGTGCTCGACGAGGTCGATCGCGTGCGCACCGATGTCGCCGAGCGAGCCCGAGCCGGCGAGCGCCTTGTCGAGGCGCCACGTCATCGGGCCGTCCTCGTCGGACAACCAGTCCTGCAGGTAGAGCGCGCGGACCTGGCGGACCGTGCCGATCCTCCCGTCCGCCACCAGCTGCCGGGCGAACGCGATCGCAGGGACGCGGCGGTAGCTGAAGCCGACCATCGCGCGGACGCCGCGCTCGGCGGCGGCCTCCGCAGCGGCGGTCATCGCCTCGGCCTCCTCGACCGTGTTGGCGAGGGGCTTCTCGCAGAGGACGTGCTTGCCGGCCTCGAGCGCGGCGATCGCGATCTCGACGTGCGAGGAACCGGGCGAGACGATGTCGACGAGGTCGATGTCGGGGTCCGCCACCACCTGCCGCCAGTCCGTCGACGCGGCCTGCCAGCCGTACTGCACGCGCGCTGCCTCGGTGCGCTCGGCGTCACGGCCGACCACCACGGCCATCTCGGGCTCGACGCCGAGGTCGAAGAACCGCGGTGCGGTCCGCCACGCCTGGGAGTGCGCCGCTCCCATGAAGCCGTGCCCGACCATGGCGACGCGCAGTCGTCCCGGTCCGTGTCCGTCCTGTGCCATCCACTCGCTCCTTTGCGATCCGGTGTTGCCAGGATCCACCCTACCGCTTATGTTGGGCGCGGCAACATTTTGTTTCGACGACGAACGGTGATCCACCATGGCAACGACGCCCACCCGCGACGACAAGTTCTCCTTCGGTCTCTGGACCATCGGCTACAACGGCTCCGACCCGTTCGGCGGCCCGACCCGTCCCGCGCTGGACGTGGTCGAGGCGGTCGAGAAGCTCGACGAGCTCGGTGCCTACGGCCTGACCTTCCACGACGACGACCTGTTCGCGTTCGGCTCGACCGACGCCGAGCGCCAGGCGCAGATCGACCGCCTCAAGGGCGCGCTCGACTCCACCGGCATCATCGTGCCGATGGTCACGACGAACCTGTTCTCGGCGCCCGTCTTCAAGGACGGCGGCTTCACCTCGAACGACCGGAACGTCCGTCGCTTCGCCCTCCGCAAGGTGCTCCGCAACCTCGACCTGGCCGCCGAGCTCGGCGCGAAGACGTTCGTCATGTGGGGTGGCCGCGAGGGCTCGGAGTACGACTCCGCCAAGGACGTGCAGGCCGCCCTCGAGCGCTACCGCGAGGCCGTGAACCTGCTCGCCCAGTACGTCACCGACAAGGGCTACGACATCCGCTTCGCCATCGAGCCGAAGCCGAACGAGCCCCGGGGCGACATCCTCCTGCCGACCCTCGGTCACGCGATCGCCTTCACCGAGACGCTCGAGCGTCCGGAGCTCTTCGGCATCAACCCCGAGGTCGGCCACGAGCAGATGGCGGGCCTGAACTTCACGGCCGGCATCGCCCAGGCGCTCTACCAGGGCAAGCTCTTCCACATCGACCTCAACGGGCAGCGCGGCATCAAGTACGACCAGGACCTGGTGTTCGGCCACGGCGACCTGCAGAACGCCTTCTCGCTCGTCGACCTGCTCGAGCACGGCGCCCCGCAGGGCGGCCAGGCGTACGACGGCCCCCGCCACTTCGACTACAAGCCGAGCCGCACCGAGGACATCACCGGCGTCTGGGACTCGGCGCAGGCGAACATGCGCATGTACCTGCTCCTCAAGGAGCGCGCCCAGGCGTTCCGCGCCGACCCCGAGGTGCAGGAGGCCCTGTCCGCCGCGAAGGTCGACGAGCTCTCGACGCCGACGCTGAACAGCGGTGAGTCGTACGACGACTTCCTCGCCGACCGCTCGGCCTACGAGGACTTCGACGCCGACGCGTACTTCGGCGGCAAGGGCTTCGGCTTCGTGCGCCTGCAGCAGCTCGCGATCGAGCACCTCATGGGCGCTCGTGGCTGACGTCGTCGAGCGTCGGCTGGTCGCAGGGGTCGACTCGTCGACCCAGTCCTGCAAGGTCACGGTCCGTGACGCGGCGACCGGTGCGGTCGTCCGGGAGGGGCGCGCGTCCCACCCGGACGGCACCTCCGTCGACCCCCGCCACTGGTGGGACGCGCTCGGCACCGCGATCTCGGACGCCGGCGGGTTCGACGACGTCGCCGCCGTCGCGATCGCCGGGCAGCAGCACGGCATGGTCGCGCTCGACGCCGACGGTCGCGTGGTCCGCGACGCACTCCTGTGGAACGACGTCCGCAGCGCCGACGCGGCCGCGCAGATGGTCGAGGAGCTCGGCCGGGAGGCATGGGTCGCCCGGACGGGGCTGGTCCCGGTGGCATCCTTCACCGGCACCAAGCTGCGGTGGCTCCGCGACGCGGAGCCCGACAACGCGGCGCGCGTCGCCGCCGTCGCGCTCCCCCACGACTGGCTGTCGTGGCGACTGCGCGGGTACGGCCCCGCCGACGAGAGCCCGCTCGGGCCGGACCTCGACGCGCTGGCGACCGACGGTTCTGACGCCAGCGGCACCGGCTACTGGGACCCGGTGCGCCGGGAGTACGACGCGGAGCTGTTCGAGCAGGCGCTCGGGCGTCCCTCGCGGGTCGCTGCCGGACCGCACGACGGCGACGCGCACGCCGACGGCGACGGCCCGGTCGTGGTGCCGCGGGTCGTGGCGCCCGACGAGGCGATGGGCACCCTGGCGTCCGACGTCGAGCTGCCGGGCGGCGCCGTCGCCCGCGCCGGTCTCGTCGTCGGCCCGGGGCTCGGCGACAACGCCGGGGCAGCGCTCGGCCTCGGGCTCGGCCCGGGTGACGTCGCGGTGTCCCTCGGGACCAGCGGGACCGTCTTCGGCGTCACCGACACCGAGGTGACGGACCCGAGCGGGACCGTGGCGGGCTTCGCCGACGGGACCGGGTCGCGCCTCCCGATCGTCACCACGCTCAACGCGGCCCGCGTGCTCGAGGTGATCGGCGGACTCCTCGCCGTCGACCACGGCGAGCTCGGCGAGCTGGCGCTGCAGGCGCCGGCAGGGGCGGGCGGGCTCGTGCTCGTGCCGTACTTCGTCGGCGAGCGCACCCCGAACCGACCGGACGCCACCGCCTCGCTCGTGGGCATGACGCCCGCGACGACCGACCGGGCGCACCTCGCCCGCGCCGCCGTCGAGGGCATGCTCTGCGCCCTGGCCGACGGCCTCGCCGCGGTCGAGGCCACCGGCGTGCAGGTGTCGCGGCTGCTGCTGATCGGCGGCGCCGCACGGAACGAGGCCGTCCGGGCCGTCGCCGCGCAGGTGTTCGGCCGCGACGTGTCGATCCCGGAACCGGGCGAGTACGTCGCCTCGGGTGCCGCTCGACAGGCCGCGTGGGTGCTGACCGGGAGCCTGCCGTCGTGGGAGGTCGCCGCGACGGTGGTGCCCGCGGACCCGCACCCCGAGGTGCTCGAGCAGTACCGCGCCGCCGCGCGCTGATGCGCTGAGGCGCGTCCACCTGGTGGAATCGGGCGTACCCGGTCGGAACTCCCGACCAGGTACGCCCGTTCCGACCAGGGACACCCGGAACGACCCACCACCAGCAAGGACCCCATGCCGCTCACCGACCTGCCCCTCGACCAGCTGCGCGCCTACCGCCCGACCGTGCGGCGGCCCGACGACCTCGACGCCTTCTGGGCGGCCACCGTCGCCGAGGCGCGGGCGGCCGGCGCCGGGACCGAGCCCGTGCTCGTCCCCGCCACCACGCCGGTCACGGCGCTCGACGTGCAGGACCTGACGTTCCCGGGCTTCGGCGGCGACCCCGTCCGCGCCTGGGTCTCGCGGCCGGCGGGCTCGACGGGCGACCTGCCCGCCGTGGTCGAGTTCATCGGCTACGGCGGTGGTCGCGGGCTGCCCGGCGAGCGGGTCGCGTGGGCGCTCGCCGGGTACGTGCACGTCGTGATGGACACCCGCGGGCAGGGCAGCGGCTGGGGAACCGGCGGCGACACCCCCGACCCGCACGGGTCCGGCCCGAACGGTGGCGGGTGGATGGCGAACGGCATCGCCTCGCCCGCCGAGCACTACTACCGGCGGGTCTACACGGACGCCGTCCGACTCGTCGACGTCGTGCGGACACTGCCGGGCGTCGACCGGGACCGCATCGCACTGACCGGCGGCAGCCAGGGCGGGGGCATCGCGATCGCGGCGGCCGCCCTGGTCGAGGCACACACCGCGCCGCTCGTCGCCGTGCTGCCCGACGTCGCGTTCCTGTCCGACTGGGAGCACGGCACCGACGTCGCGACCGGCGGCCCCTACCTCGAGCTCGCCCAGTACCTCTCCGTGCACCGGGACGCGGTCGACACCGTGTGGGACACCGCGGCGTACTTCGACGGCGTGAACCTGGCCGCAGGCATCACGGCCCCGGCGCTGTTCTCGGTCGCCCTCATGGACGACGTGGTCCCGCCGCGCACGACCTTCGCTGCGTACAACGCGCTCGCGTCGACCGACAAGCACATCGAGGTCTACCCCTACAACGGCCACGAGGGCGGCGGCCACCGGCACTGGGAGCGGCAGGCCGCGTTCCTCGCTCGGCACCTCGGCTGACCCGCAGTTAAATTTAACAACGTCGGACCGGCGACGATAAATTTAACGCCGCAACGCCGCAACGCCGCAACGCCGCAACGCCGGAACGCCGCGACGCGCACTGCACCACTGGTCCTCGGCGAGGAGGCGCAGACTGGTGCGCGCATGCGAACCGATCTCCGCACCCCCACCGCCACCGAACAGCACGGCGCAGCGGTCGACGACGCCGTGGAGCTGTTCGAGGGCGTCTACAGCAGTCACGACATCAACATCGGACAGGCGGTCTCCGAGGGGTTCTCGTACCGGTACCGCGCGGTCGGCGACGACCAGGTGACCACCGCGACGTCAGCGGTCGCGGCGCACCGCTGGGGCACGATCAACCCGGGGCGCCAGTACACCCTGGCGTGGGCGACCGGGCCGGGCATGGTCCTCGACACCGACCGCCGTGACCGGATCACCATGCGGCCGAACGTCCCCGTGATGTACCCGGCAGGACGCCCGTTCACCTTCGACGCCGCCCCCGCGGTCCAGCACGTGATCCGCTTCGACGGCGCCTTCCTCGAGTCCGTCTCGGCTGCGGTCCGCGGTGACCTCCCCGGCCCGCTGGACCTGCGCGCGGAGGCCGACCCGGACGCGCTCCCCGCACTGCGGCGGACCATCGCGGGCGCCGCCACGACCCTGTGGGACCCGGGCGCCGACCCCGTCGTCCGCTCGGTGCAGCACCGTCGCGTCGCCGAGGCCGTCATCGGGGCGTTCGACGTGACCGCTGCGTCCGGCGTCACGGCCGCAGGACGGGGATCGGTGCGGGTCGCGCAGGAGTGGATCGCCGCGAACGCGCACCGCCCGCTCACCACTGCCGACGTCTGTCGCGCCACCGGGCTCAGCGCCCGCGGGCTGCAGGCGGCGTTCCACCGCGTCGGAGCCGCGAGCCCGATGCAGTTCCTGCGCGACGTGCGACTGCACCGGGTCCGTGCCGCGCTCGAGGCCGGGGACCCGACCACCACCACGGTCTCCGAGGTGGCGCAGGCGTGGGGGTTCGCACACCTCGGCCGGTTCGCGGGGACCTACGCCGGCGCCTTCGGCGAGCGCCCCTCGGACACGTTGCACCGCAGGGCCCGACGGGACACCGGTCAGTCGCCGAGCAGCGCTCCGACGGCGTCCACGACGACCTGACGGCGGCGCTGCGGCACGACCGCGGCGACCGGAGCGGACGCCTCGGGCCGGAGCGTCGACCAGACCTCCGCGAGCTGGACGACCAGCCCGTAGAGCACCGCGGGGCGGAAGCGCCGCGGGAGCACACCGGCGCGCTGTGCCCGCTCGACCTCGGCGACGTCGTCGGCGTACTGCTCGGCGAGCGCCTCGATCGGTGTCTCCGGCCGCTCGAGCCGGTGCCAGGTGGCGAGACGCTGCACCCAGGGACGCTCGACCAGGACGTCGTGCAGGCGTCCGGCCCACGCCGCCAGGTCGGCCGTGTCGAGCGGCGCGGCCTCGTGCACGGCCGTCAGCTCGCTCGTCAGCAGCGCGTCGAACAGGCCGTCCTTGCCCCCGAAGTAGTGGAACACCTGCGCCTTGTTGCTCCCGGCGTCGGCGGCGAGGCGCTCGATCCGCGCCCCGCCCAGCCCGTGCGCAGCGAACTCGTCGCGGGCGGCGGCGAGCAGGGCCGCACGCATCGCGTCGGCAGCGGGGGGTGTGAAGCGGGCCATGCCCGACACGGTACCGATCCGCGGCCCGGTCCCGCAGGCGACGCGGCGACCGGAGACGCAACGGGAGGCCCGTGGCGGCGTCGCCACGGGCCTCCCGTGCGTCTCGTGCTCGGGTCGGCTACTCCGCCGTCTCGTCGTCCTCTTCGGGGTTGAAGTGCGAGTCGTCACCGGCGAAGCCGGCGGCGACCCCCTCGGGGTGCGCGGGGATCGTGCCGTCCTCGCCGAGGCCGTCGGCCTTCTCGGTGCCCTCGGGGTCGTTGGTGGTGTCGCGGGGGTCGTGCGCGTCCGACATGGCGTGCTCCTTCACGGTGTGAGGAGTGCCACGGTACCCACGCTCCCCCGGAGTTCCCGGAGCGAGGTCGGATCCCGGACCTCCCGGTGCGGTCCGCGGCCGTGTAGCCTCACGAGGACCGACACCGGGAGGGGCGTCATGGGGCACTCGGACGACGACCGACCGTGGGGTGACGACGCGTTCGAGCATCCGCGGAAGCGCGGGTGGTTCGCGACCGCGGTGAGTATCGTGACCCGCTCCGTCACGGCCGTGGGCGCTGCGAGGAACGGCGGCCAGTCGCCGCGACAGCTGCCGCTCGACCCACCACCGGGTCGGTACGACCACCGCCCCTGACGGGGTCGAGCGACCACGGTGACGGACCGCCTCGGCGCTGCGCGGTCAGACCCGGCCGAGGACGACGACCGTCACGTCGTCCTCGGCCCGCTCGGCCGCACGCAGCCGCACCGTCTCGAGGAAGGCGTCGACGCTCGACGCGGCGCGCAGGGTCCGCGCGAGGTCCAGCAGGGTGTCGATCGTCCCGTCACCCAGGTCGAGCGCGCCGTCGCTCACCACGACGAGGGCGTCCCCGGGCTCCAGGACCGTGGTCGACGCCCTGCGCCGTGCACCCTCGGCGTGCAACCCCAGCGGCAGCCCGTGGGACCGGAGCACCCGAGGCGTCCCCGCCGCCGGCACGTGCACCGCCAGCCCGTGGCCCGCGTCCACCACGTCGACCACGCCGCTGGCCGGGTCGAGCCGGGCGTGGAACAGTGTGGCGAAGGCGCTCGCACGTCCGAGGTCCTCGGCGAGGGCGGGTTCGACGGCGGCGACGGCGGCCACGGGCGCGACGGTGCGGTGCTGCCGGAGGGCGGCCCGGATCCCGGCCGCGAGGAGCGCGGCCGGCTGCTCCTTGCCCATGACGTCGGCGAGCGTCAGCACGAGGTCGCCGTCGACGACCGACCAGTCGTGCAGGTCGCCGCTGAGGTCGCCGTAGGGCACCGTTGTGCCGGCGATCCGGTAGCCGTCGGGCGCGACGGCGCTCGGCGCGAGTGCGCCTGCGACCTCGAGCAGGCGGTCGTGGTGCAACCCCTGGGCGAGCGCGCGCTCGGCCCAGTGTCCGAGGTCGATGAGCGCGGCGGTGTCCTGGGGCGAGAAGGCGCGCGGTCGCGTGTCCATCAGGCAGAGCGTCCCGACGGGCTCCCCACCCGCGATCGTGAGCGGGACGCCCGCGTAGAACCGGATGCCGCGCCGTGTCACGCCCGGCAGGTCGGCGGTCCGGGGGTCGGCCGTGGTGTCCGGCACGACGGTCGGCTCCGTGTGCTGCACCGTCAGCTGGCAGAAGGACCACCCGACCGGTCCGGAGACGATCTCGTCGGGCACGTTCGGGGTGAGGGTGTGCAGCAGGTCGTCGTCGAGCACGTTGACGTACGACAGCGGCACGTCGAAGACCTCGCGCGCGACCCGGACGATGCGCTCGAAGCGCTCCGACGGTGGCGCGTCGACGACGTCGAGTGCCGCCACGAGCGCGCTGCGCACGCGTGCCTGGTCGTCGGTGCTCACGGGTGTCGTCCTCCTCCTGGTCCACCGGGGCCGCGGTGCGTGGTGGCGCACCGTGACGCGGTCCCCGTGGAAGACTCGTTCCACGCTACCGGCCGGACGTCGGAACGCACGCGGACGCCGCCGCGGAGGCCCTGATCCGGACACTCCACGGCGGCGTCGGCAGCTCAGACGGTCGTCCAGGTCACGGTGCGCCGGTCGGCCAGCGTGACCTCGTGCACGGCGCCGGTCAGACGCACGACCGCACGGTCCGTCGCCGACCGGGGGAACTCGTGCCGGACCGGACCGTCCCCGGACGCGACGATCCCGCCCGTCTCCACCGGGCCTCCCGGCCGCGACGCCGCCGCGTCGGACGCGACCCACACCTCGACGTCCCCCGGCTCGACCACCTTCCGCATCGCGCGGTCGGTGAAGGCGAACCGCTGCACCGGCACGTCGAACCGCACCGTGACGCACTCCCCCGCCGCGACCGCGACCCGGGCGTAGCCGAGCAGCTGCGCGACCGGGCGCGTGATCGACGCGTGCGGGTCGTGCCCGTAGAGCTGGACGACCTCGACGCCGTCCCGGTCGCCGGTGTTCCGCACGGTGACCGACGCGGTGAGCGCTCCGTCCGTGGACGCGGTCCCGTCCACCGTCAGGTCCTCGTACGCGAAGGACGTCCAGGTCAGGCCGTAGCCGAACGGTCGGACCGGCGTGGAGTCCGTCGCGGTGACGTCGGACGGTCCGCCGAGACGAGGGTGCAGGTACGAGTACGGCTGCGCGCCGGCCGACCGCGGCAGCGAGACGGGCAGGCGGCCGGACGGTGCCGCGGCACCGGTGAGCAGGTCGGCGATCGCGGTGCCGCCCTCCTCGCCGGGGAAGAACGCCTGGACGACCGCCGCGGGCTTCGGCTGGTCGCCGTCGAGTGCCCAGCCGATCGCGTACGGACGACCGGTCAGCAGCACGACGACGGTCGGCGTTCCGGTGGCGACGACGGCCTCGACGAGCTCGCGCTGCACGCCCGGCAGGTCGAGCGACTCGGAGTCGTTGCCCTCGCCGACCGTGCCACGACCGAACAGGCCGGCCTGGTCGCCGACGACGACGACCGCCACCGAGGACTCCCGCGCGACCGCCACCGCCTCGGCGAACCCGGCGCGGTCCTCGCCCTCGACCTCGGCACCGCGGGCGTACCGGACCGTGTCGGACCCGAGCGCGTCCTGCAACGCCTCGAGCACGGTCGGGATCGCGAAACCGGCCTCCAGCCCGGTGTGCGTGGCCAGCACGTGGTTGGCGAACGAGTAGCAGCCCTGCAGGGCCTCGGCGCGGTGGGCGTTCGGGCCGATCACCGCGAGCGGGCCCTGCAGGGCGGCGCCCGGGGTCGGGGAGACGGGGGCTGCGGCGCCGCCGTCGAGCGGCAGCACGCCGTCGTTCGACAGCAGCACGAGCGACTCCGCCGCGAGCCGCCGCGCGAGCGCCCGGTGCTCCGGCGAGTCGAGGTCGACACCGGTGGGCGGTTCGTCCTCGAAGACGTCCGGGTCGAGCAGGCCGAGCCGCTCCTTCTGCCGGAGCACGCGCAGCACGGCGCGGTCGACGAGGGCCTCGTCGACGAGTCCGCTGCGCACCCGCTCGACCAGCGGCGCCAGGTAGGCGTCACCGGTCGGCAGCTCGACGTCGATGCCCGCGGCGAGCGCCGTCGCAGCGGCCTCGCCGCGGTCACGGGCGACGCCGTGCATGACCTCGAGGAACGCGACGGAGAAGTAGTCGGCCACGACCGTGCCGTCGAACCCGAGCCGGTCGCGCAGCAGGTCGGTGAGCAGCGCGGGGTCGGCGGCGACGGGGACGCCGTCGACCTCGGCGTACGAGTTCATGACGCTCCGCGCGCCGCCGTCGACGAGGGCCATCTCGAACGGCGGCAGGAACACGTCGGCGACCTCGCGCGGTCCGGCGTGGACCGGGGCGTGGTTGCGGCCGGCGCGCGAGGCCGAGTAGCCGAGGAAGTGCTTGAGCGTGGCGTCGACGCCGGCGCTCTGCACACCGCGGACGTACGCGGTACCGACGGTGCCGACGAGGTACGGGTCCTCGCCGATGCACTCGTCGACCCGTCCCCAGCGGGGGTCGCGGACGACGTCGAGCACGGGCGCGAGGCCCTGGTGGACGCCGAGCTCGCGCATCGAGCGGCCGATCACGGCGCCGACGTGCTCGACGAGTTCCGGGTCGAACGACGCACCCCACGCCAGCGGTGTCGGGAACGTCGCGGCCTTCCACGCCGCGAGCCCGGTCAGGCACTCCTCGTGCACGAGCGCCGGGATGCCGAGGCGGGTCTCGCGCTTCAGCCGACGCTGCTCCGCCCACAGCCAGGCGGCGCGCTCGTCGGGCTCGACGGGACGGGTGCCGTACACGCGGGTGTACTGGCCGAGGCCGTGCCGGGTGACGTCGGTGAGCGTCGTGCCCTGCTGGGCCGCGGCCATCTCGCCCTGCATCGGGGCGACGACGCCGTTCTGGTCGAGCCAGTAGCCGACCAGCTGCGCGGTCTTCTCCTCGAGGGTCATCGCGGCCAGCAGCGTGGTGACGCGGTCGGACGCGGTCGCGTCCGTGACGTGTCCCGGGTCGGACGGGAGGCCCGTGGCGGCGTCGCCACGTCCCTCCCGTCCGTCACGGGTGGCGGCGGGCCGCGGTGCGGACGTGCCGCGTGCCGCCTGGCCGTCGGTGGTGCCGTCGGTGGTGACCGTGTGGTCGAGCGTGGTCACCCCTTCACCGCCCCGGTCAGACCGCCGACGATGCGCTTCTGGAAGATCGTGAAGAACACCAGCGCGGGGATCATCGACATCGACGTGAAGGCGAGCACCTTCGCCGTGTCGACGGAGTACTGCGACGAGAACGCCTGGACGCCGAGCGGCAGCGTGTAGGCGGCCTCGTTGTTGAGGATGAACAGCGGCAGGATGTAGCTGTTCCAGCTGCCGATGAACGCCAGGATGCCGACGGTCACCACACCGGGCAGGGACAGCGGGACGATCATCCGGAAGAAGAAGCCGAGGCGGCTGGCCCCGTCGATCGAGGCGGCCTCCTCGAGCTCGTCCGGGATCGCCCGCAGGAACGGCACCAGGATGATGACGGTCGTCGGCAGGGCGAAGGCGATCTGCGGCAGGATCACGCCCGCCAGGCTGTTCGTGAGACCGAGGTCCTTGACGAGCAGGTAGAGCGGTGTGATCGCGACCGTGATCGGGAACATCAGGCCCGCGGCGAACAGCGCGTACACCGCACCGCGACCCCGGAAGGAGTAGCGGGCGAGCACGAAGCTGACCATGAGCCCGAGCACGACGACGCCGAGCGTCGTGGTGACCGCGCTGATCGTCGAGTTGCCGAGCTGCTGCCAGAAGATCCCGCTCGACAGGACCGATCCGTAGTTGCCGAACTGGAACGGTGCCGGCAGACCGGCCGGGCTCGTCGTGATCTGCGAGTTCGTCCGGAACCCGCCCAGCACGATGTAGAGCACCGGGGCGAGGTTCGCGGCGACGAACAGGATCGCGACGACGTAGGTCAGTGGGCTCGCCTGGCCGAGTGCTGCGCCGGACTTCCGTGCCCGGGCACCGCGGCGGCCGGGGGCGACGAGGTTGGTGGTGGCGCTGGTGACGGCCATCAGTGCTTCCTCTCGGTGATGGCGCCGGCGGTGTCCCGACGGAGCACGAAGTGCTGGTAGACCAGGGCGACGGCGAGCGAGATCAGGAACATGACCACCGCGACGGCACTGCCGAAGCCGTAGTTCCCCGAGGTCCGGCCGTTCGCGACCATGTACGTCGCCATGGTCGAGGTCCCTGCGGTCGACGAGATGTACTGGCCCCAGATGATGTAGACGAGGTCGAACAGCTGGAGCGAACCGATGATCGACAGGAACGCCCAGATGCGGATGGTGGGGCCGAGCAGCGGCAGGGTGATGCGGCGCTGGATCTGCCAGTAGCTCGCACCGTCGATCGCCGCGGCCTCGAAGAGCTCCTCGGGGATGCTCTGCAGACCGGCCAGGAACAGGATCACCGCGAAGCCGATGTACTTCCACGAGATGATCGCGAGGAGGCTCCAGATGGCGATGTCCGGGTTGGACAGCCAGTCCTGACGGAGTCCGCCGAGTCCGATGCCCTGCATCAGGTCGTTCACGGCGCCGTTGGACTGCAGCATGAGGCTCCAGCCGGTGCCGACGATGACCTCGGAGATCACGTAGGGCACGAAGACGAGCACGCGGACGAGCCCGCGGCCGCGCATCTTCTGGTTGAGCAGCAGGGCGAGGACGATGGCGATCGGGCCCTGGAGCACGAGCGACATCACGACGATGAAGCCGTTGTGCAGCAGGACCGACTGGAACGCCTTGTCCTGGAAGATGATCAGGTAGTTCTGCAGCCCGACGAAGTTCGTCGGCGGGCCGTAGCCCTGCCACTTGTAGAAGCCGTAGTACGCGGCGAGCGCCACCGGCAGGATGACGAACGTCACGAAGACGATGACCGCGGGTCCGGCGAGGACCGCGATCTCGACGCGCTTGCGCCAGTCGGCGACGCGCTGGGCGGTCCGCCGGGCGGGGAGCGGCGAACCGCTCCCCGCCGGGGACGTCCCGGGAGCCGTGCCCGACGCCTTCGCCGGGGTCGTGCCGAGGGAGGTGTCGAGCGCCATGATCAGCCCTTGGCCGCGGCCTGGTTGGTGGTCTCGACGATGTCCTTCGCGCTGCCCTTGCCGGCGAGCAGGTCGACGACGCTGGTGTTCAGCGCGTTGCCGACGTTCTGGCCGTACAGGGTGTCGAGGTACTGCGAGACGAACGGGGCCTCCTGGTAGGCGGCGAGGGCCGTCTTCAGATAGGGCTCGGACACGACGGACTGCGCGTCCTTGTTGACGGGGATCGCGTTGAAGGCCTTGTAGTACGCCTCCTGGTTGTCCTTCTGCACGATGAAGTTGAGGAAGTCCGTGCAGGCCTTCTTCGGGGCCTGTGCCGAGCAGGAGTTGCCGTCGACACCACCCATCATCGACTTCGGGTCACCCTTGCCGCCGTCCACCGCGGGGAACGGGAACCACCCGAGGTCGCCGAGCGGCTTCGCGTCGGGGGTCAGCGAGGCGATCACGCCCGGGTCCCAGGCGCCCATGAGCTCCATCGCGGCCTTGTGGTTCGCCAGGAGTCCGGCCGAGCTGCCGGCGCCCTGCTGCGCGGCGGTGGTGAGGAAGCCCTGGTTGAAGGGCTTCGTCGCGTTGAAGTCCTCGAGCTGCTGGCCGGCCTTGGTCCAGCACGCGTCGTCGAACTTCAGCGTCTTCGCCGCGTCGTTCAGCGTCTTCTCGCTGCACTCGCGGAGCGCGAAGTTGTAGTACCAGTGCGCGGCGGGCCAGGCGTCCTTCGCGCCGACGGCCACCGGGTCGATGTCCTTGGCCTTGAGCTTGGCGATGTCCTCGTTCAGCTCGTCCATCGTGGTCGGGGTGCCGTCGATGCCGGCCTGCTCGAACAGGTCCTTCGAGTACCAGATGCCCTCGGGGAGCACGGCGCCCGGCATGGCGTAGGTCTTCCCGTCCTTCTCGTACCCGGCGAAGGTGCCCTTGCTGATCGACTGCTTCGCGTCGTCGCTGATCGAGTCGGAGATGTCCATGAGCTGACCGGCTGCGATCATCGCGTCCATCTTGCCGCCGCCGCGCTGCAGGAAGACGTCCGGGCCGTCACCGGAGTTGAGCGCGGTCTGGAGCTTGCCGTCCAGGTCCTCGTTCTGGATCGCCTGGGTCTTGATGGTGACGTTCGGGTACTTCTCCTCGAACGCCTTGACGGTGCTGTCCCAGTAGGCCTTGCCCGGACCGGTGGTCGAGTTGTGCCAGAAGGTCATCGTGACCTTGCCGCCGTCCTCCGACGGGTCGCTGCCGCCGGCGGAACAACCCGCCAGCGTGAGAGCGGTGGCCCCGACCAGCGCGATGGCTGCCGCGGCACGGATCTTCCTCGTCATCGTGGAACTCCTCGGTGTCGTCGTTGACGTTCGCGGCAGTCGATGCCGCTGCGGAGAGCGTGCCAGCTGCTCCACGGGCTTGTCAATCGTTATCGATAACGTTTTCTAACCGTGATGTGTCCGCTGGCGGAACGCTGTGGCGGCGGTACGGTGAGCACATGCAGACCGCCGTCGACCACACGCCCGGACCGGGGCGGGTCACGATCGCGGACGTCGCGCGTGCCGCCGGCGTCTCGATCCCGACCGTGTCGAAGGTGGTCAACAACCGCGACGGCGTGGCGCCCGCGACCATGCTCCGCGTCCAGGAGGTGGTCGAGCGCCTGGGCTACGAGACGTCCCTCGTCGCGCGCAGCCTGCGGAGCTCCCGCACCAACGTCATCGGCATCCTGGTCCCCGAGTTCGAGCCGTTCTCGACCGAGCTCCTGCGCGGCGTCTCGGCGGCGACCACGGGGACCGGCTACGAGCTGCTCGCCTACGCCGGACTCGAGGCCGGCACGGGGCAGCCCGGGTGGGAACGCCGCTCGCTCTCACGCCTGTCCGGAACGCTCATCGACGGCGCCATCGTCGTGACCCCCTCCGCCGCCCTGTCGGGAGCGTCGATCCCCGTCGTCGCGATCGACCCGCACACCGGGCCGGAGGGCCACGCGACCGTCGACACCGACAACGTCGCCGGGGCCCGGGACGCCGTGGACCACCTGCTCGAGCTCGGGCACACCCGCATCGCCCACGTGCAGGGGCGCAGTGACCTGGCGTCGTCGCAGCTCCGCGAGACCGGCTACCGGGACGCCCTCGCCGCCGCCTGCATCGCGGTCGACGAGCGACTCGTGCGCGCCGGTGACTACCAGGAGGAGCGCTCGGCAGCCGTCGCGCACGAGCTCCTCACGCTGCCCGACCGGCCGACGGCGGTGTTCGCCGCGAACGACTCGTCGGCCATCGGCGTGCTGCACGCCGCGGCGTCGCTGGGGCTGCGCGTGCCCGAGGACCTGTCGGTCGTCGGGTTCGACGACGTCCCGCAGGCGTCGACCACGACGCCGCCGCTCACCACCGTGGCCCAGCCGCTCGCCGAACTCGGCGCGAGCGCGGTCGCGATGCTCCTCGCCATGCTCCGCGGCGAACCCACGAGCGACCACGTGCGCCTGCGCTCGACGCTGCGCGTCCGGAGCAGCACGGCGCCGGCGCACGCCTGAGGCGCGCGCCCGGCGCCGCGCCTCCCGTCCGCACGACGAGCGGGCCACATCCGTCACCCTCGGCGCTGCTGGCAACCGATCGCACCCGCCCGACGCACGCCCGCGGCGTGCCGTACCCGCTCAGCCGTCGCGACGGGCCGACGGACAGGTCGACGGACGGGAGGCGCGCGGCAGGCGCCGCGCCTCCCGTCGGCACGACGAGCGGGCAACATCCGTCACGCTCGGCACTGCTGACAACCGATCGCACCCGCCCGACGCACGCCCGCGGCGTGTCGTACCCGCTCAGCCGTCGCGACGGGTCGACGGACGGGAGGCGCGCGGCGACCTGGCACCGCGCCTCCCGTCCGGCGGTGCTCGCCTGCTGCACGGTGGCGCGAGTCGTCCGCGGGAGCGACAGTGCGCCGCAGTCGGGAGACGGAATCACGTCGTTGCCGCGGCGCGGGCCGCGCCCCTCGCGCCCGCGGCGCCAGCGGCACAACCGACGGCACGTCGCGCCACGGCGTTCCGTGGCGCGACGTGCTCCTGGTGTCGCGTGAGCACGTCGCACCCGCCGACAGCGGCGCAGGCCGCGCCGCTCGCGCCCCTCGCGCCCGCGGCGCCAGCGGCACAACCGACGGCACGTCGCGCCACGGCGTTCCGTGGCGCGACGTGCTCCTGGTCGTGCGTGAGCACGTCGCGCCCGCCGCTGCGCGCTGCGCCGACCGGTGCGGCGCCACCCGCGGCGCAGCGCTCAGCGCCGCAGCGTCTGCTTCGGGTACTCGCCGAAGCGCTCGGCGTAGGACGCCGAGAACCGCCCGAGGTGCGCGAAGCCCCACCGGCGCGCGATGTCCCCGACGGCACCGGCCTGCGGTCCTGCCTCGAGGAGCTCCTCGTGCACGCGGTCGAGCCGCACGTGGCGCAGGTAGGTCAGCGGGGAGACGTCGAAGACCCGCCGGAAGGACTCCTGGACGGACCGCACGCTCAACCCCGCGACCTCGGACAGGTCGACGATCGACACCGGTTCGGCGGCGTGCGCGTGGATGTACTCCACGGCGGCCCGGAGCCGGGCGTTCCGCGGCTGCTCCAGCACGTCGGGCAGGTCGTCGCTCTGCGGCGGGAACATGTCGAGGAAGACCTCGGCAGCGGTGACCTTGGCGTCCTGCCACGCGTCCGAGTCCGGTCCGCCGACGCGCAGCGCCCGGGACAACGCCGTCAGGGCACCCTGCCAGCGGTGCTCGATCGACTCGTCGGCACCGCGTCGTGGGTCGAACCGCATCGGCCGGTCCGCGATGTCCGACCGCGCCGCGGCGACACGTCGGACGAACTCGCGGTCGAAGTGCACCAGCCGCTGGTCGTAGTCCGCGGTGACGAAGCCGAACTCCTCGTCGGCGGGGAACATCACGGGGGTGTCGTGCAGCATGGGCCAGCGCTCACCGCGCATCTCGAGCTCACCCGTGCCGGTGCTGATCCACGTGACGACGTAGTCGACCGAGCCGACGGGCATCCAGCCCCGGATCTCGCCGTGCATCTGGGAGCGCCGGATGGTGACCTCGCTGTCCCCGATCGCGGTGTAGCGGTAGTCGAACCGTCCGTGGGACGGCACGGCGCTCCACCGCTCCCCCGCGTAGATGCCGCCGAGGTCGCGGACGGCGGTGTCCGGGCGCGTCCCGGACACCTCGAACCGCACCGGTGCGATGGTCTCCTCGGCGCCGAACGCCTCGATCAACGGGTCAGCCACGGCAGGTCCGTCGGCGTGGCTCTGTCCAGATGGCGCATGCTTCCTCGTTATCCGGATACGGTTCTGGGGTGGGTGCCGCGTAGTGTCGCGCACGACCGATGCGCACGGAGGGGGCGACCACGTGAGTGAGATCGACCTGACGGCGGCGATCACCCGGCTCGAAGCCGCGATGGGTGCCCTCCGCGGCCGACTGCGGGAACGCCTCTCCGTCTCCGGCTCGGACCTCACGGTCCTGCAGTTCGTCGCCCGCGCCGCTGCGGCCGACCGGACGGTCCGGGTGAAGGACCTCGTGTCGCACCTCGGCCTGACGGGCCCGGCGGTCACGGGGACGGTCGACCGGCTCGAACGCGCCGGGCACCTGTGCCGCGTGCCGAACCCGGAGGACGGCCGCAGCCGGTTCATCGAGCTCACGCCGGAGACGCAGCGCGCCTACGCCGCGGCGATGGACAGCACGAACGAGCACCTGCACGAGCTCCTGTCCTCCTTCTCCGAGCGCGAGACCACGCGGTACGTCCGCGTGATCGATCGTGTGATCGAGGCGCTCGAGTACGGCGCTCCGACCCCCTGACGGCAGGCTACGGGCGGCCGAGGACCCTGCTCGAACGTTTGTCCAACAAGCGCAGTTAGGTAACTTCCCGACCTATCTTGCCGGACGCGGAGCCGCTCTGCCCGTACCGTCACCACTGGGTACCCCCACACGGGGGTGGATCAGGGAAACGGGGAGGAACCATGGGTTCGTACCAGTCCGAGCCGGGCATCGACCCGGTGCGCATCGAGACGTTCCGCCGGATGCGCAAGCGGTGGAAGTACGGCGAGCTGCAGGACGTGAACGGCCTGTACGCCGACTTCTTCACCGACACCGCGCGCGACGCACGTCGCTGACGGCACGGCACCGTCCGGGCCGCGACGAGCGCGCACCGGCCGGGTGACGGACGGGAGGCCCGTGGCGGGATCGCCACGGGCCTCCCGTCCGTCACGGGGCCGGCGACCGGTCCGCGGTCACCGAGGCTGCGGACGTCACCCCTTGACCGCTCCGCTGGTGAGCCCGGAGACGATCGAGCGGCGGAACACCAGCACGAGGATGACGATCGGGATCGTCGCGGCGACGCTCGCCGCGAAGATCTGCGCGAACGGCACGGTGAACTGGGTCCCGAACAGGGCGATGCCGACCGGGATGGTCCGGAACGAGTTCTCGCTGTTGAACGTGAGCGCCATGAGGAACTCGCTCCACGACGCCGTGAAGGTGAACACCCCGACGGTGAAGAGCCCGGGCTTCGCCATGGGCAGGATCACCGACAGCACGGTGCGCCAGGCGCCGGCGCCGTCGATCTCGGAGGCCTCCTCGATGGTCGAGGGGATCCCCTGCAGGTAGTTGCGCATGATCCAGATGGCGAAGGGCAGGTTGAACGCGACGTACGGCACGACCAGGCCCGGGTACGAGTTGAGCAGCCCGAGGTTCCGCTCGAGCAGGTACAGCGGCGTCAGGACCGCGATCGCCGGGAAGACGGACAGCATGAGCAGCGAGGTCATGATCGCCGTGCGGCCCTTGATCCACCGCCCGGCGAGGGCGTAGCCGGCGAGGAACGACAGCGCGAGCACGATGACCGTCGTCGCCACCGACACCACGATGCTGTTCACCATGTACTGCCCGAGGGCGTTGTCGCGGAAGGCCACGACGAAGTTGTCGAACGTCAGCGACTGCGGCACGACGGTCGGCGGCGACTGGGCGATCTCCGACGACGGCTTGAGCGAGGTCGAGACGAGCCAGTAGAGCGGCAGCGCGGTGAGCACGGCGATGACGACACCGCTGACGTTGACGGTGTTGACCCACTTCCGCCAGCCCTTGCGGACACGTTGACGGGGCATCAGGCATCCCCTCCCTTCGCCTGGTTCCGGAACGCCCGCAGGAAGAGCAGGCACCCGACGGCCACGATGACCGCGGTACTGGTCGCGATCGCTGCGCCCGGTCCGATGTTGATGTCCTGGAAGAGCACCTTGTAGCCCATGATCGCGAGCGACTGGGTGGTGGTGCCCGGTCCGCCGTTCGTCAGCACGAACGGCAGGTCGAAGACGCCGAACGCCTGCAGCACGCGGAACAGGACCGCGATCGTCAGGGTCGGAGCCAGCTGCGGGACGACGACGCGCCAGAACGTCTGCCACCCGTTCGCCCCGTCGAGCTCGGCGGCCTCGTAGAGGTCCTCCGAGATCTGGACGAGGCCCGCGAGCAGGATGATCGCCACGAACGGCGTGGTCTTCCAGATGTCCGCGACCATCAGACCCGTGATCGCGGGGACGGGTTCGCCGAGGATCACCGGGGCGTCGCCGAACAGCCCGAAGAACCACGTCGCGACGCCGTACGTCGAGTCGTAGATGTACTTCCACAGCTGTGCGTTCACGATCGTCACGAGCGACCACGGCACGAGGAGCAGCGCGAGCATCCAGCCGCGGGTGACCCCGAGCCGTTCGAGCACCAGGGCGACGAGCATGCCGAGGACGAGCTCCACGGACACCGTGACGACCGTGTACAGCACCGTGAAGCCGAGCGCCCGGTACCAGTCGGCGCTCTGCAGCAGGGCCGCGTAGTTGCCGAGGCCGAAGCCCTGGATCGTGAAGCCGTCGTAGCCGATCTCGACGTCCGCGAAGCTCAGGACGATCGAGTACACCACCGGGAAGATCGTGACCGCGGCGACGACCAGGAGCGCCGGGGCGGCGAAGCCCCACGCGCCCCGGGCACGGACGCGCTCCATCCGCGACCGTGCGCTCGTCGGGCGGTACCCGTCGGGCCTCCTCCCCGGAGTCCGTCCCCCGGCGGCACCGGCCGGCGTCCGCGTCGCGGTGCCGGCGCTCACAGTGCGTCCCCGGTCAGGGCGAGCGAGATCGCGGAGGCCATCGCGCGGGTGCCGCCGTCGACGGAGGCCTGCCCGCCGAGGATGCTGTTGCCGTTCTGGTACACGCCCTGCGAGACCTTCGGGTAGTACGCCGTCGAGGTCGGACGGGGAACGAGCGTGATGCCCGCCGCGGTGTCGTAGGTCGGGCGGTTCTGCCGCTTCGCGTCGTCGCTGACCAGGCTCGCGCTGCGGGCCGGCAGGACACCGCCCTCGCGGGTGAGGAACTGCTGCGCCGTCTCGCTCGACATCCAGGCCGCGAAGGTCAGCGCCGCCGCGGGCTGCTGGGTGTGCGGGTTGATGTAGTTCCCCCACCCGCCGATCGTCGAGTGGTGCTCGTCCGTGCCGTCGAAGGTCGGGCGAGCGGCGAGACCGACCTTGCCCGCGACCGCGGAGTCCGGCCCGTTCGCGATGCCCCACGCGTACGACCAGTTGCGCAGGAACGCGGCGCGACCGCCCGCGAAGGCGTCGTTCGTGTCCTGCTCCTGGTACGTCAGGGTCGCGCGCGGTGCGGCGCCGTCGGTGATGAGCGACCGCATGAACTCGAAGGCGCGCTTCGTCTCCGAGCTCGTGGTCGCGGGCTTCGTCAGGTCGTCGTTGAGCAGCGAGCCGCCCGCGTCGGCGACGAACTCGGTGACGTTGCAGGTGAGGCCCTCGTACACGTCCCCCTGGAACGCCAGCCCGTAGTCGACGTCGCCCGCGTCGACGAGCTTCGCGGCGGTCTCCTTGACCTCCTCCCACGAGCGCGGGACCTGGAACCCGTGCTTGTCGAGCAGGTCCTGCCGGTACAGGAAGAACGACTCGTCGATGTAGAGCGGGAACATGTAGTAGGTCCCGTCGACGCTGGCGGCCAGCCGGAGTCCCTCGGGGAACTGCTCGAAGAAGTCCTCGCCGACGAGCTGGTTCACCGGGGTCGCGAGCTTGTTCTTCGCGAACTGCCCGGGCCACGCGACGTCGCCCAGGTACACGTCCGGTGTCGGGCTCCCCGCGGCGATCTGCGTCGTCAGGCTGGTGCGGTTCGTGTCGGTGTCGCTCGGGGCGCTGACGATCCGCACGCGGATGTTCGGGTGCTCCTTCTGGAACTCCGCGATCAACCGGCGACGGAGGTCACCGCCGTCCTTCGAGGCCACCTGCCCCGCCCACCAGCTGATCGTGACGTCGCCCTCGGGCGGGTCGGTGGGCCACTGCTCGACGGTGGTGCGCTCCGGCCGGGTGGAGCAGCCGGCGAGCAGCAGCACCCCCGTGCCCCCGAGCAGGAAGAGCCTGCGGTCGATTGCCATCCGTCCTCCTCGACGAAGGGTGCGCGAGCACCCGGCGATCACGTGGCACCACAGAACCAAGCGCGCCTGAGCGACCGCACAGGGAGCCTGAGTAGGCGACGGACGGGAGGCGCGGTGCGGGCCCGCCACGTGCCTCCCGTCCGAGGCGTGGCCGCGCGGGTCAGCGGGTGGGTGCGGGGGCCGTCGACTCGGCGGGGCGGAGCACGCAGGGCAGCAGGAAGTGCGGGAGCTCGACGGACGTGCCGTCGAGGCGGTCGATCAGCGCGTCGGCCGCGCGCACGCCGAGCTCGCGACCGGGCGCGATCATCGTCGACAGGCGGGGGTGGTGCTGGTCCCCCGCTGCGGCCGACGACGCGATGCTGAGCACCGAGACGTCATCAGGCACCCGTCGACCCGCGGCGTAGAGACCGACCAGCAGACCGGCGGACGAGTCGTCCTTCATCACGAGCACCGCGGTGACGTCCGGGTCCGCCTCGAGCAGGCGTCGGGCGGCGTCGCGACCGCCCTCGCTCCCGGGGCCGGCGTACACGATCGTTCCCGCACCGCCGCGCTCGGCGACCGAGCGGCGGAAGGTGTCCTCGACCCGCAGGTGCGGTGCGTACCCGGCCATCGGTGTGCCCTCGAGGCTCTCGAGCACGAGCCCGAAGCGCCGGTGGCCGAGACCCTGCAGGTGGTCGAGTCCGTCCTCGATGGTGGTCTCGAAGTCGATGTCCACGTACGGCAGCTCGTCCGCGTCGCGCGTCCGGCCGATCAGGGTGAAGGGCACCCCGAGCTCGGACAGCTTGACCACGCGCGGGTCGTCCATCCGCACCTCCATGAGGACGACGCCGTCGACGAGACCGCCGGAGACGAGGTCGTCGAGGTCGTCGCCGGCCGGGTCGACGGGCCAGAGCACCAGGTGGTACCCGCGCTCGGAGGCCCGCTCCGCGGCGTTCATGAAGAACTCGGACGTGGTCGGGCTGAAGCGGTTGCCCGTGGTCGGGAAGAGCAGGGCGATGATCCGCGTCCGCCGGCTGGCGAGCGCGCGCGCCACGACGTTGCCGCGGAACTTCAGCTCGCGCATCGCCGCGGTGACCTTCGCCGTCGTCGCCGGCGTGACGTACTTCGTGCCGTTCACCACGAACGACACCGTCGCGATGGAGACGCCGGCGCGGTCGGCGACCTGCTGCATCGTGGCCATCGGCCCCTCCTGATCGATCGGCACCGTCGGGTTCCGTGCACGTCCGGCGGCAGGCCGGCGACGGTGCCGTCCTGCTCCGCGTGCACTGCGGTGGTCACGAGCATAGACCCGCACCGGAACCAGAAAAGCGCTTTACAGGTGAAGCGCTTTTCTGTTAGCTTCTCGCCCCAGGACCACCGCGACGACGACGTCAGTGGAGTCGACGCACCGTGTCCTTCCCCGCATCCGCGAAGAGAAGAGCAGTGCAATGAAGCCTGGTTTCCGCTCCACGTCCCGCCGGGGCCGCGCCCTCGTCGGCGCCGCCGCGATCGTCGCGACGGTCCCCCTCGTCCTGGCCGGGTGCTCCGGCTCCGGCAACGCATCGTCGTCCGGCGGCGGCGGCAAGACCCTCACGATCGAGGACTACTACGACGCCAACTACGACCCCGTGTACCAGCAGTGCGCGAAGGACGTCGGCGTCGAGGTGAAGATCAACCACGTCGCCGGCGCCGGCCTCATCTCGAAGGTCCTGCAGCAGGCGTCGTCGCGCACCCTGCCCGACGTGCTCATGCTCGACAACCCCGACGTGCAGCAGATCGCCTCGTCCGGGGCGCTGTCCGACCTCGCCGACTACGGCCTCGACGCGGACGACGACGTCCCCGGCGTGAAGGGCGCGAACACGTTCGAGGGCAAGCTCTACGGGCTGCAGCCGAACACGAACTCCATCGCGCTGTACTACAACAAGAAGCTGCTCGACGAGGCAGGCGTCCAGCCGCCCAAGACGTGGGACGAGCTCAAGGAAGCCGCGAAGAAGCTCACGAACGGGTCGACGTACGGCTTCGCGATGAGCAACATCAACACCTACGAGGGCACCTGGCAGTTCCTGCCGTTCTTCTGGTCGAACGGCGGCGACGAGAAGGACATCGCGACGCCCGAGGCCGCCCAGGCGCTGCAGCTCGTGCAGGACCTGCAGGACGACGGCTCGATGTCGAAGAGCTCGATCAACTGGGCGCAGGCCGACGTCAACAACCAGTTCATCGCCGGCAAGGCCGCGATGATGATCAACGGTCCGTGGCAGCTACCGGCGCTCAAGAAGGCGAAGGACCTGGAGTTCGACAGCGTCCCGATCCCGACGCGCACCGGGTCCGAGACCGTCGCCCCGCTCGGCGGCGAGGCCTTCACCGTCCCGCAGACCGGGAACAAGGACACGATGCAGCTCGCCGGCAAGTTCGTCGGGTGCCTGAACAGCGACAAGATGCAGGCCGTCCTGGCCGGGGTCAGCGGCAACGTGCCCACCAACATCGAGGTCGGCAAGAAGTGGGCCGAGGACCACGCCGACGTGGCCTCGTTCGTCACCACCGTGCAGACCGCCCGGGCCCGGACGGCCGAGCTCGGACCGGACTGGCCCAAGGCCGCCACGAGGATCTACACCGCCGTGCAGCTCGCACTGACCGGCAAGGCCGACCCCGAGCAGGCGCTCGAGCAGGCGCAGTCGCAGAACCAGTAGCGGAGCCGGGGAGCCGGTCGCGAGACCGGCTCCCCGTTCCCTGACGGAAGGACCTGACATGAGCGCCTCCACGCAGATCCGGCCCCGGGCGACGACGCCCGCGGCCCCCGCCCGCCCCGGACAGCGCCGCGCGCGCCTCCGGTCGTCCATCACCCGCTGGCTCTTCGTCGTGCCGGCCGCGGTGTTCGTGGCCCTGTTCTTCGGCTACCCCGTGGTCAAGAACATCCTGATGTCGTTCCAGGACTACACGACGAAGACCTTCTTCACCGGCGAGGCCCCCTGGGTCGGCCTCGGCAACTACGTCGCGGTCTTCTCGAGCAGCGTCTTCACGACCAGCGTCGTCAACACCGCCCTGTTCACCGCGGGCTCGATCGTCCTGCAGTTCGTCCTCGGCCTCGGCCTCGCGCTGTTCTTCCGGCGGCACTTCCCGCTGTCGGGCTTCCTGCGCGGCCTGCTGCTCCTGCCGTGGCTGCTCCCCCTCATCGCGTCGAGCGCGGTGTGGAAGTGGCTGCTCGACCAGGACAGCGGTGCGCTGAACCAGCTGCTCGGCGTCGTCGGCATCGGCCCCGTGCCGTGGCTGGTCAGCCCGAGCCTGGCCCTCATCGCCGTCATCGGTGTGAACGTCTGGCTCGGCATCCCGTTCAACACGACGATCCTGTACAGCGGGCTGCAGTCCGTCCCGCCGGAGCTCTACGAAGCGGGCGCCCTCGACGGCGCCACCGGCGTGAAGGCGTTCTGGTACATCACCTGGCCGAGCATCCGGAGCGTCGTGAGCGTGGTGATCGTGCTCGGGGTCGTCTACACGCTGAAGGTCGTCGACATCATCCTCGGCCTGACCGGCGGCGGTCCCGCGAACTCGACGCAGACGCTCGCCACGAACGCCTACCACCAGTCGTTCATCAACTTCCAGTTCGGCATCGGAGCCGCGGTGAGCAACGTGCTCATCGTCGTCTCGTTCGTCTTCGCGATGGTCTACATCGCGATCTCCCGGAAGGCGGTCGACGAATGAGCGTCGGACTCGCGAACCAGACCGTCACCGTCACCCGCGCGATCACGACGAAGCGGAGCGCACGAGCGCCCCGCCCGCGCCGCACCGCGAAGGGGTTGCCGTTCACCATCCTCGGGATCGTGTTCCTCGCGATCATGGTCTTCCCCGTGTACTGGATGGTGAACACGAGCCTCCAGGCCACCTCGGGAGCCGCCACCGCGACCTGGTTCCCGTGGAACCCGACGTTCGCCGGCTACCGGGCGGCCTTCGCCCAGCAGGGGCAGAACTTCGTGTCGAGCATGATCATCGGTCTCGGCACCGTCGTGCTCACGCTGGCGATCGCGACCCCGGCGGCGTACGGCCTCGCCCGGTTCCGGATGCGCGGCACGAAGGTGTTCCTGCTCGTGCTGCTCATCACGCAGATGATCCCCGGCATCGTGATCGCCAACGCGCTGTACACGCTCTTCAACAACGTCGGGCTGCTCAACAGCTACGTCGGGCTGATCCTGGCCGACAGCGCCGTGCAGGTGCCCTTCGCGATCCTGCTCATGCGGGCGTTCATGGAGTCGATCCCGCCGAGCCTGGTCGAGGCCGCGCTCGTCGACGGGGCGAACGACCTGCGTGCCTTCGTGTCGATCGTGCTGCCGATCAGCCGCAACGCCATCGTCACCGCGGCACTCTTCACGTTCCTCGGCGCGTGGGGCGACTTCCTCATCGCGCTCACGCTCACCTCGACCGACGCGGTCCGACCGATCACGCTCGGCATCTACAACTACATCGGCTCGAACGTCACCGACTGGGGGCCCGTCATGGCGACGTCGGTCCTCGCGTCCCTGCCGGCGGCCGTGCTCCTCATCGTCGCCCAGCGCTACATCTCCGCCGGTGCACTCGGCGGGGCGGTCAAGTGACGACCGCCGCCGACGTGCTCCACGCCACCCCTCCAGGAAGGCCCACACCATGACCACCACCCCGCTGCGCATCACCGTCTGGGGCGAGAACGTCCACGAGCAGGTCGAGCAGCACGTCGCCGAGCGCTACCCCGACGGCATGCACGGCGCGATCGCCGACGGCATCCGCGAGAACCTGCCGGACGCCGTCGTCCGCACCGCGACCATGCAGGAGCCGGAGCACGGGCTGACCGATGCCGTGCTCGCCGAGACCGACGTCCTGACCTGGTGGGGGCACGCCGCCCACGCCGACGTCGACGACGCCGTGGTCGACCGCGTCCACAAGCACGTGCTGTCCGGCATGGGGCTCGTGGTCCTGCACTCCGGCCACTGGTCGAAGATCTTCGGCAAGCTCATGGGCACCACGTGCACCTTGCGCTGGCGGAGCGAGCACGACCAGGAGCTCGTCTGGACCGTGAACCCGCAGCACCCGATCACACGCGGTGTCCCGAACCCGATCGTCATCCCCGAGCAGGAGATGTACGGCGAGTACTTCGACGTGCCCACGCCCGACGAGCTGGTCTTCATCTCCGGGTTCACCGGCGGCGAGGTCTTCCGGAGCGGCATGACCTACCGCCGCGGCCTGGGGAGGATCTTCTACTTCTCCCCCGGTGACCAGGACTTCCCCGTGTACCACCACCCGGACGTCCGACGGGTGATCGCGAACGCGACCGAGTGGGCGCGACCGGAGCGCGAGCGCGAGCTGCCGACCCTGCGCCGCTACGACCTCGGCGAGTACTTCGACGGGCAGCACTACCGCGGCCCGTTCGACGACGCACCCGAGGACGAGCTCGCCGAGCCCACCGACCCCGCCGAGCCCGCCGAGCCCGCCGAGCCCGCCGAGGCCCGCGCATGACCGAGCACGCCCCGCTGCGGGTCGTGCAGGTCGGCGCCGGCGGCATGGGCCGCGCGTGGCTCGGGACGGTCGCCGCCGACCCGGACGTCGAGCTCGTCGGTGTCGTCGACCTCGACCTCGACGCCGCCCGAGCCGGGGCCGAGCTCGCCGGGTCCCCGACGATCCCGGTCGGTCGCGACCTGCCCGCACTCCTGGCGGAGACCGGCGCCGAGGCCGTCCTCGACATCACGGTGCCCGTCGCCCACCACCCGGTGACGATGGACGCCCTGCACGCGGGGCTCCCCGTCCTCGGCGAGAAGCCCGCGGCGCAGACCGTCGCCGAGGCGCTCTCCCTCGCCGCCGCCGCCGAGGCCACCGGGCAGCTGTTCATGGTGTCGCAGTCGCGCCGCTACAACGACCAGCTCGTGGCCTTCCGGCAGCACGTCCGCGCGCTCGGCGGCGTCGGCAGCCTGAACACCCGGTTCGCGAAGGCCCCGCACTTCGGCGGCTTCCGCGAGGAGATGGACGACGTCCTGCTCCTCGACATGGCGATCCACGCCTTCGACTCCGCCCGCTACGTGCTCGAGCGCGACCCGGTGTCGGTGTACTGCGAGTCGTGGAACCCGTCGTGGTCCTGGTACCGCGGTGACGCGGACGCCGCCGCGGTGTTCACCTTCGAGGACGACGTCCGCTACGTCTACGACGGCTCGTGGTGCGCGCCCGGTGACGAGACGTCGTGGAACGGTGACTGGCGCGCGTCGGGAGCGTCGGGGTCGGCGTCGTGGGACGGCGACCACGACCCGTCGAGCGTGATCGACGACGCACCCGGCACGCCGGCGGGTGCGCCGGGAGTCGGTACGGAGATCGCCGGGGCGCTCGCGTCCTTCGTGCGGGCCGTCCGGACCGGGGTCACCCCCGACGGCGAGGTGCACGGCAACGTCATGAGCCTGGTGATGGTGGACGCGGCGATCGCCTCCGCCCGCTCGGGTCAGCGCGTCGTGGTCGACGACGTGCTCGAGCAGGCGCACGCGACGGCGCTCGAGGTCGAGCGGGACGACGCCATCCGGGAGCGGCTCGCCGCGTGGGGGTCGGTGCGGCAGGCGCTCGCCTCCGCGCCGGACCGCACGCCCGCGGGCTGACGCAGGCACGCACGGACGGGAGGCGCGGTGCCGGCCGGCACCGCGCCTCCCGTCCGTCGCTGTTCGCGCCACCCCGCCGGACGGATCCGCGCGTCGCGGGCGGATCCGCGCGTACCAGGTCGTTCCTCCTGACCAGGTACGCGCGGTTCCGCTTCCCACTCCAGGCGTGATGGGGAGGA
Organism: Curtobacterium sp. 1310; assembly: GCF_017834105.1. Taxonomy (NCBI): domain Bacteria; kingdom Bacillati; phylum Actinomycetota; class Actinomycetes; order Micrococcales; family Microbacteriaceae; genus Curtobacterium; species Curtobacterium sp. 1310. The sequence continues at coordinate 385,611 of NZ_JAFICY010000002.1, forward strand.
ACGGGCACACGACACGCGGTCGGCTCGTCCGGCATCCGCGACCAGGACGCGAGTGCAGCTCAGGGCGATTACGGTTGCTCCGTGCGTGGACACCGGGCGTCGACCAGCGGGCAGCCGACCCCGGTCGTGCTCGTCACCGCCGACCCGCGTCGTCGTGCGGCACGGACCCCCTGGCGGCGGGTCCTCGTCGGGGTCGTCGTCGCCGCGCTGCTCGGCGGCGCCGTCGTCGCGACCGCGGGCACCCTCGTGTCGCAGCGCGTCGCCGAGTCCTTCGCCGTGCGGGACGCCACCGCCGACACGGCTGCGCTCGCCCGGGTGGTGGTGGAGCCCGCCCTCGTGGACGACGTCACCAGCGGCGACCCGGACGCCCGAGCCGTCGCCCGCGCACGACTCGACGACGCCCTGGCCGGCGAGTCCCGCGCCGGCTCGACGGTGCGTCTGAAGCTCTGGGGTGCGGACGGCACCGTGCTCTGGTCCGACGAACCCCGGCTGGTCGGCGAGCGCTTCCCGCTCTCCGACGAGGACCTCGCGGCGCTCCGGACCGACCGGTCCGACGCCGAGGTGTCCGACCTGGACGAGCCCGAGAACCGGTACGAACGCGGGCACGGACCGCTGCTCGAGGCGTACCAGGCGGTGCACACGCCCTCGGGCGACGCCCTGCTGTTCGAGGCGTACCGGCCGTACGACCAGGTCATCGCCCGCGCCGCCGACCTGCGTGCCGCGTTCGCCGCGCTGGCGTTCGGCACCGTCGGGGTCGTGCTCGTGCTGCTCGTGCCGCTGCTGCTCTGGCTGCTCGTGCGGATCCGCACGGGCCAGCGGCTCCGCGAGCGGTTGCTCGGGCGCGCGCTCGACGCCGAGGCGGCCGAGCGCCGACGCCTCGCGGGCGAACTGCACGACGGTCCCGTGCAGGACGTCGCCGGGCTCGCACTCTCCCTCGGTGCGGTGCCCGAGACCCGTGCCGCCGCCGAGACGCTCCGGCAGGCGGTGTCCGCCCTCCGGACCTCGATGGCGACGATCCGCCCGGCCGCTCCCGGTCGCGACGGCCTGGGTGCCGCGCTCGACGACGCATGCGCCCGTGCCCGGGCCGCGGGGGTGCTGACGGACGTCGACGTGCCGGAGCCGCTCGAGGCCTCCACGGCCGCGCGGACCGCGATCGTGCGCTTCGTGCGTGAGGCGGTCTGGAACGCCGTGAAGCACGCCGACGCGACCCGCATCCGGGTGTCGGTGCGGGCCGACCGCGGGGACCTGGTGGTGCGCGTGTCCGACGACGGGGTGGGGTTCGACCCGCGGCTCCTCGACGGGCCGGCTCCCGCCGGGCACCTCGGCACGACGCTCCTGCGCGAGGTCGCCGAGGACACCGGCGGCGCGCTGCTGCTGCGGACCGCAGCGGGGGCGGGGACCGCCTGGGAGCTGACGCTGCCCGCCAGGACGGAGTCGCTGCGGTGAGGGTCCTGCTCGTCGACGACCACGCCCTGGTCCGACAGGGCCTCCGCGCCGTGCTCGCGACCACGACCGACTGCGACGTGGTCGGCGAGGCAGGCACGGGTGAGGAGGCCACCGAGCGTGCCGCGTCCCTGCACCCGGACGTCGTCGTGATGGACCTCTCCATGCCGGGCGCGGGCGGGGTCGAGGCGACGCGGGTGATCCGCACCACGATGCCGACGGTCCGGGTGCTCGTCCTCACCACCTTCTCCGACGACGACCGCGTGCGCGCTGCCCTGGCCGCCGGGGCGACCGGGTACCTGCTCAAGGACGCGGCCCCGGAGGAGGTCGTCGCCGCGGTCCGCTCGACGGCGCGCGACGAGGCACCCGTCGACCCACGCGTCGCCCGTGCCCTGCTGCCGGGTGCGCCGGCTCCGGGGCGGGACCGCGGACCGGCCCTGCCGCCCCGCGAGCGCGACGTGCTCGACCGCATCGCACGTGGCCTGTCGAACCGCCAGATCGCGACCGAGCTCGGGATCGCCGAACGGACCGTGAAGGTGCACGTCGGATCGCTGTTCCGCCGCATCGGCGTCGCCGACCGGACGAGTGCGGCGCTCTGGGCCCGCGACCACGGCTGGTGACGACCCGGCCGTGCACACGCCGGCGGAGCGGGTACTAGTACCAAGGTCCGATGGTGCCGCCTCCGCGTCCCGACGACGATCGTCACGAGGGACGCGACCACCGCCGGCGCGTCGGACCAGCCCAGGAGGCACCCCATGACCACCCAGCGCACGCGACGCCGCACCACCGGCATCGCCACCGCGATCGCGCTCGGCGCCGTCGCCGCGGCGGCCCTCGTCGGGGTGTCCCCCGCGAACGCGTCCGGCAAGACGTCGACCGGCGGGGACTACGCCGTCACCATCAACGGCGCCACGACGAACCCCGCGGTCGGCAAGGACTTCAAGCTCAAGGACGTCGCCGTCACCGGCACCATCGCGGTCCGCGGCAAGCACAACGGCTTCGACATCCGCATCGCCGACCTCGGCGTGTACGACTACACGCTGACCGGGGCACCGGACACCCAGCGGATGGTGACGAAGCCGACCGTGGTGTTCGCCTCGAAGGTCCCGTCGCTCACCGCCGCGCAGCTCGCCGGCACGAAGCTCTCCTCGCTCGAGGTCCGCGACGACACGCTCGTGGCGATCTTCGGCACCGGCGCGGGCAAGTTCAAGATCCAGGCGAAGGACGGCGCCCAGGGCGGGATCTTCCAGATGGAGACCGAGTTCGCCCAGCCCGTGACGTTCACGCACACGCTCGGAGCCGGGCTGTTCTACTTCATCAACCCCTACACGGGGAAGATCAACTTCGGCGACGGCGTCGCGGCGGTGTCCTCGGGCAGCGACGCGCACCAGATGCTGCTCGGCAAGGACAGCCCGCAGGTCGCGACGAAGACCTCGCAGACCGCGACGACCACGACCTGGACGGTCCAGCCCGGCGGACGCATGGGTGGTGTGCTCGGCGAGGACGCGGTCGAGCTGTCGCAGGGCGCGACGAACTGCACGAGCGACTGCCAGGCGCAGAACCAGGTCCGCGGCTCCCTGCCGGTCCCCCCGGACCCGGTGGACCCGCAGCCGCTGCGCGTCGCCACGCGCTGACGGGACCACGCGACGGACTGGAGGCGCGGTGCCAGCTGGCACCGCGCCTCCCGTCCGTCGTTCCGTCCCGCCCGCCCGGCCCGGCCCAGCCCGGCCCGAGACTCGGGCTCAGCGACGGTCCTCGTGCCGCCGACCGCGAGGACCGTCGGTCAGGACGAGACTCGGAGCCCGCTGCGACGGACCACGCCGCCCACGCGGGTCAGCGCGGGATGACCGAGAACATGAAGCGCTTCCGGATCATGTACCAGACCAGCAGGATCAGGGCCGTGTGGGCCGCGAAGCCGATCCAGCCGTTGAACCAGTCCACGCCCGGGATCGACGCGATGGCCAGCGCGAAGAAGACCTGCCAGACGAACACGTAGAGACTCGCCTGCCCGATCGGGATCCACAGCCACCCGATGACGGCGCTGATGGGCTTCCAGAACACGGTGAGGATCGCGTACGAGACGATCGAGAAGAAGGCGATGTCGACCAGACGCCCCCACTGCAGGTCCACCCGCTGGTACGCCGTGTTGTACAGGTCGTTGTACATCGACGCGGGGAACGGTGCCGGGGTGAACCCGAACTGGTCGCCCGCCCACACGTAGACGAGGAACGCGGCGTACCCGGTGATCCCGATGCCGATCAGGACCTTGCCGAGTCGGCCGGTCAGCGCCCCGATCACCTGGCGCCGGTAGTAGCCGAGCACCAGGCCGTGCGTGAAGACCACCTGCCAGGTGAGCAGCGGGAACACCGACTCGAACTGCGAGTTCAGCGGGCGGAACTCGGGGTTCAGCGCCTGGAACGCGTACAGCCCCCAGCTGACGAGGAGCAGCGCCCACCAGAAGCCGCGCCGGATCACCCACAGGAAGACGGGGATGAACAGGCTCAGCACCACGAACAGGCCCATGATGTTGAACGGCCACGGCCCCATCTCGAGCAGCAGGAACTGCCGGATCGCGAACCAGGGCGGCGGGTAGGCCAGCAGCTGCATCGCGTTCGGGTACAGGTCGTACACCCGGCCCTCGGCGCCGACGCCCCCGGTGCCGGTCCCCCGGTCGGTGAAGGTGGTGATCGCATCGGTGTTCAGGAACGGCACGAAGCTCAGCGCGAAGACGACCACGATCACCGCCAGGGTGACGACGTACTGCTTCCGCGCCCGCTTCCACGCCCCGACGGCCGCCACCCACTCGCCGAACTTCTTGATCGCGAACGGGTACGTCATGCCGAGCACCATGCCGGACAGGAACACGAACATCTCGGCGCCGGTGATCGCACCGGTGGCGTGCAGCGTGATGTACGAGTAGGGCCCGCCGATCTCGATGTGCGTGATCACCACCGCGAGGATGATGAACCCGCGGAAGAGGTCGAGGCGCAGGTCGCGCCCGGGCTTGCCGTCGTCGGGGTACCGCCAGCTCGGCAGCAGCCGTCCGACGAGCCCGCTCAGCAGGAACGCCGCTGCGAGGCCGAAGGCGCACCAGACGATCCACGCCATCTGGTCGCCGCCGGTCTCGTACTGCTGGCTGATCGCCGCGGCACCCTCCTGCGTCGTCACGCGCTCCGTCACCGGTCCGAGGACGAAGTCCCCGGCCTGTTCGAGGTCCGTCCGGAAGGACCCGGCGATCCCGGGGTCGGCCGTGTCCCGCCAGTCGGCGACGCGGTTGCCGGCCTCGGGCTCGCGCCGGTTCGTCTCGAGGAACGTCACGCCCCGGACCTCGGGGTGGTCCTGCACGGCGGCGATCACCTGCCGCCACCACGCCTGCTTGACCGGGAGCTCGGCCGCACCGCGCAACGAGTGGTCGTACAGCGCGCCGGTGTCGAGCAGCATCGGCCGGTCCTCGCCCTGTGCGAAGCGCTCGGTGAACGTGCCCTCGGACTGCGTCTGCTCGTAGCCCCAGGTCTCGTCGAAGCGTGCCGCGACCTCGCCGTCCTGCGGGACCTCGTTGCGGGTCAGCGGGACGTCGCGACCGGCGGCCTCGGTCGCCTTGCCCTTGCCGAAGAAGAACATCGACAGCCCGACCCAGTCGACGCTCTCGGCGCCGGGCCAGTACGGGCCGTAGGGGTCGTCGGCGGCGGTGAGTCGGCCGTCGCCGTCGGTGTCCAGCTCGGCGACGTCGCTGCCCGACAGGGTCTGCAGCCGCCCGGCGGACTCGCCGAACGGGTAGCCCGCGCCGTACGACGGCGACCACACCATGGCAGCGTCGGAGTCACCCGCGTGCACGGCCGCGGCCAGCGTCCGGAACGCCGGGACGAACGCGGTCGGCTGCTGTCCCCAGCGAACCCACGTGCCGTTCATCTGGGGAGCGAAGCGCACGAGCAACTGGGTGTCGTACTGCCGGTGGACCTCCTCGAACAGCCGGTTCGCCGCGGCGGCGTCGGCCTTCGTGAGGGACCGCAGCGACCGCGACGGCTCCAGGCTCACCGCGAGCACCGCGCCCTGGGTCGCCGCCGCGCGGGTCGCCCGCAGGAACTCGTCCCGTGCGCTGCGGTCGAAGGGGTACTCGATCTCGACCCCGTAGACCGACGGCGTCGCGCCGAGCCGACCCTCGTACCCGTCGGGGGCGTCGCTCCCCCAGTCGAGGTCCGGGCCGAACCACACGCGCCCGTCGGAGGGCGTCTCGCCGGCACGACCCGGAGCCGACACGGCCGACGCGGGGAGCGCCCCGCCGAGCAGCAGCGTCCCGACGACGACGAGGAACGCGACGGCCTTCGCCAGCGCGCCCCTCACCGGTTGCACGCCAGGGTCCAGATGTTGTGGCCGCCGGTGTGCTCGTGCTCGAGGCGGTCGAGCGCGGCGATCGCCAGCGCGAGGCCGCGACCGCTCTCCTCGTCGGGGTCGGCCATGGTCACGGCGGACAGGTCGACGTCGGCGGGGCGCCCGTTGTCGGTGAGCACCGCGACGAGCTCACGGTCCGTGGCGCAGAGCTCCACCGTGTACCCGCGGCCGGCCTCGGCATCGGTGCGTCGCGTGTGCTCGACGATGTTGGCGGCGATCTCGGCGAGGGCGGTCTCGAGCGAGAAGCGGAGACGGGCGTCGTCGATCGCCATGGTGTCCCACCAGGCGCCGAAGCGGTCCTGCACGACGTCGAGCGACTCGGCGACGGCCGGGACGTCGAAGGTCAGGTCGTGGTCGGTCACAGTGGGCCTCCTGCCGTCGAGGACACGTGTTCGGACTGCGGCGTCCCCGCCTCCGGTCCGCGGTAGAGCACGGCGCGGACGACGATGCTGAAGATGAACAGGTCGAAGATCACCCACGCGGTGTTCACGAGCGGCGCGATGCCGTCCGCCTGGCCCGTGGCGTACCGGATCGCGATCATCACGAGGGCGGCGACGAGCGCACCCATCGCGTACAGCTGGGGCTTCACGAGGTCCCACCGCGGTCGCTGGTCGGACTCGTCCTTGACCTTCGGCGTGACCCGGAACCCCAGTGGCTTGCCACGGAACACGTTCTCGAACGCGCTCGTCACCGACTCGATCCAGACGGGGAACAGCGCGAGCGAGTACTGCTGCCCGCGCCACGTGGGTCTGCCGGCGGCCACCACCCAGAACAGCAGCTGGTTGAGCACGAGGAACGGGATGAGCCGCACGAAGAAGTCGACGCTGTAGGCCTGCACGGGCACGACACCGAACGACAGGCAGAGCACCGGGGCCGCGATGTACACGATCGCCGCGAAGCCCGAAAGGTAGCTCCACATGGTCGAGAAGTACATGAGGCGCTGCCCCCACGACAGGCCCTTCTGCACGAGGGGGTTCTCGCGGAAGAAGACCTGCATGGTGCCCTGCGCCCAGCGGAGTCGCTGCACGAGCATGGTGGGCAGGTCCTCCGGCGCGAGGCCCTTCGCCAGGATCTCGTCGTGGTACGCGGACCTCCATCCCAGGCCGTGCAGGCGCATCGCGGTCGCCATGTCCTCGGTCACGGAGATCGTGGCGAGCGGCATGATCGGCTGGGCCTCGTCGTCGCGGTTCACGTCGAGCGCCCGGGCGAGCACCGCGATGGACTCGATCGCGGCCACCGGCGAGGCGTCCCGTCGTCCGAGCACGTCGAGGGCAGCGTCGTCGAGGCCGGCGAAGGTGTCCGCCTCGGTCGACATCGCGGCGAGCTCCTGCAGGTCACGGCGGACCGACTCGAGGTCGGCGGCGGCGAACCGGTACGCGATCGCGTCGATGCCGCGCTGGAAGTCGTAGGTGACGTCGCCGAGCGGTTCGCCGCGGTCGATCTGGTCACGGGCACGGTCGACGACCTGCTCCGCACCGTCGAGCGCGTCGAGCACCCGCGGGTCGGTCTCGGTCTCGCGGGCTCGTGCGAGCAGCTTCCGCGACGTCTTGATGGTCCGCTCGACGGACTCCTCGACCTCGCGCACGTAGCGGGTCACGCCGAGCTGCATGAGTGCCTCGCGCCGCAGGATCGCGTTCGACCCGCAGAAGAACGCCGCGTTCCAGCCGTCCTTCGACTGCTGGATGGGCCCGTAGAACAGCGGCGCCTGGCTGCCGAGCAGGTCGGCCTCGGGCACGTTCTCGAACCACTGCGGCGTCTGGACCAGCGCCATGCGCTCGTCCTTGAAGTAGCCGAGCGTCCGGTCGAGGATCGACGGCTCCGGGACCTGGTCGGCGTCGAGGATGAGCAGGAACTCGCCCTGCGTCGCGAGCAGCGCGTTGTTGAGGTTGCCGGCCTTCGCGTGCCGTGGCCGGTCGACCCAGTCGGCGCCGCGCGTGATCACGCCGATGCCGAGGGACTCGGCGGCGGCGCGCATCTCCGGGCGGTTGCCGTCGTCGAGGATCCACGTGGCGTGCGGGTGCGTGATCGCCTTCGCCGCACGGGCGGTGCGGACGACCAGCTCGACCGGCTCGTTGTACGTCGTGATGAAGACGTCGACGGTGACGTCCCCGGCGGGCTTCGTCGGCGGTTCCCCGCGTTCGCGGAGTCGCCAGGCGCCGAACGCGAACAGCAGCGAGTCGATCACGCTGTAGGTCTCCGCGAGGATCAGCGGCACCGCGATCCACCACGAGTGCCAGTTCACCGAGCCGATCCAGCGCCAGACGATGTAGTTGACGCCGGCGATCGACGCGAGGAGCGCGACGGTGCGCACGGTCGCGAGCCGCTTGGTCGGGGTACCGGTGGTGAGTCGGCGACGGTCCTGACGGCTGACGTCGAGCGCGGTCATCGGCGTCCTTCCTGCTGCAGCCGGCGAGCGCTGGGTGAGTGCGCCGTACCGCCCTGTCTACCGCAGGCAGGGCACCGCTGTCAGCCCGCCGCCCCGTCCGCGGGGTGAGATCGGCTCAGCCGGGCGCTGCGAGCCCCAGATCGTGCGCGAGGCGGACGATCACCTCGTCGAAGTACGCCGCCGGGTCGGTCACCGAGCCGACCGCGTGCCCGAACAGCTCGAACGACAGGACGCCGAACACCGTCGTCCAGGCGATCAGGGTCCGCAGGACGACCTCGGGCGAGGGGTCGTCGTGGAAGCCGCGCTCTCGTGTGTAGGCGACCGCGTCGGCGACGGCGCCCGGCGCTGCGGGCCGCGAGCCGATCGCGGGACCGGCACCGAGCCTCCAGTCCGGAGCCAGCTCGGACCCGGCGACCCCCGACCACGCGTCGGTGACGACGCGGACGAGCACGTGCGTCGTCCGCGAGGCGGGCTCGACCGTGTCCTGCGGTGCGACGTACCCGGGCACGGGTGAGCCGTACAGGAGCGCGAAGTCCCCGGGGTGCCCGATCGCCCACTGCCGGACGGCACGACACGCGGCGACCCAGCGGCCGACGTGGTCGGACCGGTCGACCGGCGCCTCTGCCGCCTCGACCGCGGCGCCGAGTTCGTCGTAGTCGAGCACGAGCAGCGCGGTGAGCAGGTCGTCGCGGCTCGGGAAGTACCGGTACACGGCGGAGGACACCAGGCCGACGTCACGAGCGACGGCGCGCAGGCTCAACTGCGCCGGTCCCTCCTCGGTGAGCCGGGCGCGCGCGGCCGCGAGGATGCTCGCGTGCACGGCCTCCCGTGCCAGGGACCGGGCGGTCCTCGCCTTCTCCACCATGCCGTCAAGCGTGCCACGGGAGAGCACTGCACACAAACGAGAGCACTGCTCTTGCAATGGAGCCCGTCCGGCTGCATGATGGCTTCCGAGAGCACTGCTCTCCCGGATGTCAGGAGGAACCATGCCCCGTCACCACGTCGTCGTCGGCGCCGGCCCCGTCGGTCGCCACACTGCGGCACTGCTGTCCGAGCGTGGCGACGAGGTCGTCGTCGTCACCCGCTCCGGACGCGACACCGGTCTGCCCGGGGTCCGCCACGTCGGGCTCGACGCCGCCGACGCGGACGCCCTGACGGCCGTCGCGGACGGCGCGGCAGCACTCCACAACTGCGCGAACCCCGGCGACTACACGCAGTGGGAGCGGGTGTGGCCGCCGCTGGCGTCCTCCCTCCTCACCGCCGCCGAGCGGACGGGTGCCGTGTACGCGATCACCGGGAACCTGTACCCGTACGGCCCGGTCGACGGACCGATGCGCGCGGACCTGCCCGACGCCGCGACCGACCACAAGGGCGTCCTGCGGGCCCGGATGTGGGCAGACGCGCTGGCGGCGCACGAGGCCGGACGCATCCGCACGGTCGAGGTCCGCGGCTCGGACTACGTCGGCCCGGGCACCGGCGTCAACGGGCACGTCACGCGGGTGCTCCCGACCGCGATGCGGGGGAAGCCCGTCACCGTGATCGGGCGCTCGGACCAGCCGCACTCGTACACCGACGTCGGCGACGTCGCGCGGCTCCTCGTCGCCGCGGCGGACGACGAGCGGTCGCACGGTCGGACCTGGATCGTCCCGACCAACGCACCGCGGACCCAGGAGCAGGTCCTCACCGAGATGCTCCGGACGGCCGGTCGGCCCGCCGTCCGCGTGCGGTCACTGCCGATCGGCCTGCTCCGCGGGATCGGCGCGGTGTCCCCGTTCATGCGGGAGGTCGCGCAGCTCGGCTACCAGTGGTCGGCCCCCTACGTGGTCGACGACACCGCGACCCGTGCGCACTTCGGGTTCGGCCCGACGCCCTGGGACGAGGTCTGCCGCCGCACGGTGGACGGGCTGACCGTCTGAGCCGACCGGACGGGAGGCACGACCCGCGACGGGCGGGCGGCTCGCGTCCGTCCCGGAGTCGGCCCGGCAGTGGGCAGGGCCGATGGGGTCCCGCGACGCGACTGCGCGACCCCGGAGGACGGGGTCGCGCAGCGGATCAGTGGCCGGTCAGTGGCCGGTCAGTGGCCGGTCAGTGACCGACCGATGGCTGGTCAGTGCCGGGGCTTGCGTGCCGGACGGTCGTCGTCGCGGCGGTCGTCACGGCGGGGACGGTCGTCCCGACGGGGCGCACGCGGTCCGCGGTCGTCGCGGTCGTACCGACGGGCACCGCCGCGGCGGTCCGGCGCGATCTCGATGAGCTTCCCGCTGATCCGGGTGTCCGCCAGTCGGTCGAGCACGCCCGGGTCCATGCTCTCGGGCAGCTCGACGATCGAGAAGTCGGGTCGGATCTGGATCGCGCCGAAGTCGTCGCGCCGCAGGCCGCCCTCGTTCGCCAGGGCGCCGACGATCTGGCGCGGCTCGACGCGGTGGCGACGCCCGACCTCGATCCGGTAGGCGGTCATCGGCTGCGAGCGGCGCGGCCCACGGTCCTCGCGGCCACCACGGTCGTCGTCACGGTCGCGGCGCTCACCACGGCGGCCGTCGCGGTCCACCTGGTTGCGGAGCTGGTCGTCGGCCGGGTCGAGCAGCAGCGGCGAGTCACCCTGCGCCACGACCGCGAGCGCGGCCGAGACGTCCTCGGCGGGCACGTCGTGGTTGCGGACGTAGTGCGCGATGACGTCACGGAACTTCTCGATGCGGTCCTGCTGCTCGAGCGCCGCGGTGATCGCGTCGTCGAACCGGCTGAGGCGCGTCTCGTTGACGTCCTCGACCGTGGGCAGCTGCATCTGCGTGAGCGGCTGCTTCGTGTGGCGCTCGATGGCCGACAGGAGCCGGCGCTCGCGCGGGGTGACGAAGCTGATCGAGTCGCCCTTGCGGCCCGCGCGACCGGTGCGGCCGATGCGGTGCACGTAGGACTCGATGTCGACGGGGATGTCGAAGTTCACGACGTGGGTGATGCGGTCGACGTCCAGGCCACGGGCGGCGACGTCCGTGGCGACCAGGATGTCGAGCTTGCCGGACTTCAGCTGGTTGACCGTGCGCTCGCGCTGCGCCTGGGCGACGTCACCGCTGATCGCCGCCGCGGCGTACCCGCGGGCGCGGAGCTTCTCGGCCAGGGTCTCGGTCTCGCTCTTCGTGCGGACGAAGATGATCATGCCCTCGAAGTCCTCGACCTCGAGGATGCGGGTGAGCGCGTCGACCTTCTGCGGGTACGACACCATCAGGTAGCGCTGCGTGATGTTCGCGGCGGTCTTCGTCTTGGTCTTGACGGTGATCTCGGACGGGTCGTTCAGGTACTGCTGCGAGATGCGACGGATCTGCGCGGGCATCGTTGCCGAGAACAGCGCGACCTGCTTGTCGTCCGGCGTCTCGGCCAGGATCGTCTCGACGTCCTCGGCGAAGCCCATCTTGAGCATCTCGTCGGCCTCGTCGAGCACGAGGTACTTCAGCTGGGACAGGTCGAGCGTGCCCTTGGCGATGTGGTCCATGATGCGACCGGGCGTGCCGACGACGACGTCGACGCCACGGCGCAGCGCGGACAGCTGCACGCCGTACGCCTGACCGCCGTAGACGGGCAGCACGTGCACGTGCTTCATGTGCGACGCGAACTGCTCGAACGCCTCGCACACCTGCAGCGCGAGCTCACGGGTCGGCGACAGCACGAGGGCCTGGGGCACCTTGCTGCCCGACTCCATGCGGGACAGGATCGGCAGCGCGAACGCCGCGGTCTTGCCGGTGCCGGTCTGCGCGAGGCCGACGACGTCGCGCCCCTCGAGCAGCGTCGGGATCGTCGCTTCCTGGATGGCGGAGGGGGTCTCGTAGCCGATGTCCTTGACGGCCTTGAGCACCGGATCGCTCAGGCCGAGGTCGGCGAAGGTCACCACGGGCCCCTCGTCGGCGGTCTCGGTGGCGATGGCGGTGTCCGTGCTCATGGGGAAACGGTACCTCGGACGGCGGACGCCCGCTGACGCGACCGGGCGAGCGGTGGCCGGACGGGAGGCGCGTGGCGGCGCCGCGACGCGCCTCCCGTCCGTCGCCATTTAGTTGCATTCCGGAACCACCGGATGTATCGTTGCGCGGTCTGCAAAGTTACACAGTACGAAAAAGGAGTTCGATGACCGCCACCGCACCCGTCTCGGTGCAGCAGGGCCGCGACACCGCCGGCCCCGACGCGGCGACCGGCGCGCACGCGCCCGGCACCTCCGGCCAGCAGCCGCTCATGACGCACCGCCAGATCCTCCTGGTGATCTACGGCCTGATGGCGGGCATGTTCCTGTCGTCCCTCGGCCAGACGGTGTTCGGCACGGCGATCCGCACCATCGGCGACGACCTGCACGGTCTCGACCAGCAGGCATGGGTGACCACGGCCTACCTGATCACGTCGACGATCGCGACGCCGATCTACGGCAAGCTCTCCGACATCTTCGGCCGACGGCCGCTCTACATCTTCGGCATCGTCGTCTTCATCCTCGGCGCCGTGCTGTCCTCGATGTCCACCTCGATGCTCATGCTCGCGGCCTTCCGTGCCGTGCAGGGCATCGGCGCCGGCGCGCTCATGTCGCTGCCGCTCGCGATCATGGGTGACATCCTCGCGCCGCGTGAGCGTGCGAAGTACCAGGGGTACTTCCTCGCCGTGTTCGGCATCTCGTCCGTCATCGGACCGCTCATCGGCGGCCTGCTCGCCGGCTCCTCCGAGATCCTCTGGATCACCGGGTGGCGCTGGGTGCTCCTCATCAACGTGCCGATCGGCGTCGCCGCGCTCATCATGGTGATCGTCTTCCTGCACCTGCCGAAGGTGCACGGCAAGGGCGACAAGCCGAAGGTCGACTGGTGGGGCGCGACGGCCGTCATCGTCACGCTCGTGCCGCTGCTGCTCGTCGCCGAGCAGGGCCGCACCTGGGGCTGGGGCTCGCCCGCCGCGATCGCCAGCTACGTGATCGGTGCGCTCGGACTCGTCGCACTGCTGCTCGTCGAGTCGAAGATGGGCGACGCGGCGATCATCCCGCTGAAGCTCTTCCGCTCCGGCACGTTCTCGATGGCGACCGTCATCGGGTTCCTGGTCGGCTTCGCGATGTTCGGCGCCATGCTGACCATCCCGCTCTACCTGCAGATCGTCGTGGGCCTGACCCCGACCGAGTCGGGCTTCGCCACACTGCCGCTCGTCGGTGGGCTGATGATCGCGTCGATCACCTCGGGCCAGATCGTCGCCCGTGTCGGCCGCTACCGGGTCTTCCCGGTCATCGGCACGTTCCTGGTGTCGGCCGGCTACGTCGTCCTGACCTTCATGACGATCGACAAGCCGCTCTGGTTCCTGATGATCGGCATGTTCCTGATCGGCCTCGGGCTCGGCTCGGTCATGCAGTCGCTGACCCTGGCGTCGCAGGGCTCGGTCGAGGCCCGGGACATGGGCGTCGCGACCAGCTCGGCGACGTTCTTCCGGCAGATCGGCGGAACGCTCGGCACCGCGGTGCTGCTCTCGATCCTGTTCTCGGTCATGCCGAGCAACATCCTGACGGCGACCGCGAACCAGGCCGACCTCAAGCCGGCGCTGTCGGCCGCACTCGACCCCGCGGTGGCGAGCAAGCCGGCCAACCAGGGCGCGATCGACACGATCTGGGCCCCGATCACCACCCCGCTGCAGCAGACCGTCCAGGGGAAGCTCGACGACGCCTCGGCGCAGGCGAAGCAGGCGGCCGACCAGGCCGTCACGCAGCAGGTCACCGCGGCCGTGCAGCAGCAGGTCGCCGCCGGTGCCGTGCCCGCAGCCGCCGCGCAGGGCGTGATCGACCAGCAGGTCGCAGCGGCCACCCCGGCCGCAGAGTCCGCAGCCCTCGAGGCCGTGGCGGACGAGGCGCACGCCAGCGTCCAGGACGGCACCGTGTCGGTCGACTGGTCGAACGCCTCGCAGCGGTCGTACTGGGTGGACGAGCTCACGCCGGCCCTGGCGAAGCAGATCGACGACGGCGCCAGTTCGGACTCCGCGGCGACGAGCACGAACGACACCTCGTTCCTCACCGGCGCCGACAGCCGCCTCACGCGGCCGTTCATGGCGGGCTTCAACGCCTCGTCCGTGACGATCTACTGGGTCGGACTCGGCGTGATCCTGCTCGCCTTCGTGCTCACCTGGTTCTTCCGGGTGCCGCCGCTGCGCCAGCGCTCGGCGCTGCAGGAACAGCACGACGCCGCGAACGGATCCTCGTCAGACGGCTCCTCGTCCGACGGTTCCTCGTCCGATGTCGACCGCTCGGTGCCGTCGGCCGAGGCCGAGCTCGAGGCCCGCGCCGGGCTCGCAGCAGCCGAGGCCGGATCGTTCACCGGGCCGATGACCGGCTCCACGCCGACCCAGCGTCGGTGACCCCCGGCCGCCCGCACCCCGCCCGGGGTGCGGGCGGCCTCCCCGTGCCGGACCCGTCCGGCGCAGACGACCCGGGCCACCGCAGGACACGGTGGCCGCCCAGCACCACAGGAGTGCACGTGAGCACCACAGCAGCACCGGAGCCGGTCACCGCGCCGTGCACGTTGCGCGAGCGGAAGAAGCAGCAGACCCGGCAGGCGCTCCACGACGCCGCCCTGACGCTCGTCTCCGAGCACGGTCTCGACGGCGTCACCGTCGAGCAGATCTGCAGCGACGCCGACGTCTCCCCGCGGACCTTCTTCAACTACTTCACGTCGAAGGCGCACGCGGCGCTCGGTCTCGACACCGTCGAGGTGCCGGAGTGGGCGGCCACGCGCTTCGCCGAGGCGGACGGCCGACTCGTCGACGACCTGTGCGTCCTGATCGCCGCGACCGTCCCGCTCTCCCAGGACCGCCGCCGGATGAAGGAGCTCCTCGTGCTCCGACCCGAGATGGCACCGATGGTCATGCAGTGGATGGCCGAGTCGCGGCAGTCGCTCCTCGCCACGGTGTCGTCGCGCACCGACGAGCAGACCGCTCGCACGGCCGTCGGACTCGTGCTGTCCGCGCTGTCCGAGGTCGCGCACCGCGACACCGTCGGTGACAGCGACGAGCTCGCGGTGAAGCTCCGCACCGTCGTCGCCGAGATGGGCGCGATCGCCGCGTCCTGATCCGCGCCCGCGGTGCGACGCACGGTGCCGCACGGCGCTGCGGGGTTCCACAGGGTCCCTTCGGGAAGCCGCAACCGATCGTCCGCGAAGGTTCCTCGCCGCCTACGCTCGCGGCACCGGACGTACCCGACGACCGGTCCCGGCGCGGTCTCCCGACGCTCCGGGGATCCGCGAGGAGCACCATGCACCACGTCCCGAGCGCTCGGTCCGCAGCGCGCACCACCGCAGCGGCCGCCGCCGTGCTGGTCGCCGCCGCACTCGGCGTCCTGCCGGCCGCCACGGCCCGGGCCGCCACCCAGCCCGTGTCGGCGTCGACAGCGTCGTCGTCGCCGACACCGGTCACCCCGCCGACGACGGCGGACGTGCCGTCCTGGGCAGCGGCCACCAGCGAGTCCTCCCCCCAGGTGCTCCCGACCGTCCGGGCCGGCGAACCGTCCTCCGCCGACCTGCGCGCACGGGACGCCGACGGAGCCGCGTACTCGCTCACCACCGCCGACGGCGCCACGGCCCACCTTGACGACGGGCTGACCTTCGCCCACGGTGTGCTCTCCGGCACCCCGACCCACGCGGGCACCGCCACCGTGCGGGTCACCGCGACGACCGCGGTCGGCTCCGCGGAGCACTGGGTGCGCTGGACCGTCCTGCCGGCTGCCGCCACCGGCGTCGGCGTGGTCGTCCGCACCGTCCCCGCCGCGTCGGACGGTACGTACACCTGGGTCGGTGCCGACGGCAGGGTCTACCCGGATCCGCTGGGCGTGGCGCTCGGCGGCTCCCTCACGCTCGAACCGTGGACGACCGACCGTTTCGGCAACACGGTGGCGGTCGCCGAGGACGCCGAGGTCCGTGCGAGCGACGACGCCGACCGGGTCGACCGCGCCGACGGGCCCGTCACGGTGACCTTCGCCGGTGCGGCGTCGCAGACCGTCCGGGTGTCGGTCGACGGCACCGCGACCACGTTCCCGGTGGGGGTGACCGGCGGACGGGCGGCGACCGCTCCCGAGGGAGACGCCACCACCGCAGCTCGGGTCGGGCAGGACCCGGACGGTGGTTCGTCGAGCGCCCGCTCCGTCGCGGACACCGCCGGTGAGCTCGCCTGGACCGGGGCCGATGCCGCCGTGCCGATCGGCTGGGCCGTGGCGCTCCTCACGCTCGGCACGGCCGTGGTCGGACTGCGCCGGGCGCGTCGGACGCGGCACCGCGCCTGAGCCGGGCGGCCGGCCCGAGACGCCGGCGTTTCGCCGTGCCGGACGGGTCCGAGACGCCGGCGTCACCGCGAGACGCCCCCGATCGCGCGAGACGCCGTCCTCTTCGGCGGCGTCTCGGCACGACACCGGCGTCTCGGCACGACGGCGGCGTCTCACGTCGACCACGGACGGGGAGACCGAAGGGGGCCCGCCGCCGAGCACGGGAGTACGGTCAGCCCATGGACGGCACAGCCCCGACCCCGTACCTCCTGCTCCCCGGCACCGCCCGCACGGCGCTCGCCCGCTGGCAGCAGGTCTTCGGCGGCGACGTCCGCGTCACCTCGTACGAGGAGGCCGCTCGCGAGGACGGGCCGCCCGGCGCCGTGGCGCACGGCGAGCTCGTCGGCCCGGTCCGGCTCTTCGCCGCCGACACCGGCCCCGACGACACCGCGCTCGCGGTCTCCGGCTTGTTGTTCGCCCTGCTCGGGAGCGCCCGGCCCGAGGTGCTCCGGCGGTGGTTCGTGGACCTGGCCTCCGACGGCACGGTGGTCGACGACCTCCAGGAGCGGCCGTGGGGCGACTGGGACGGAACGGTGCGCGACGCGTTCGGGGTGACCTGGTTGATCGGGTTCGAACGGTCAGCGCTCGACGACCAGGACTGACCAGCCTCAGTCCGTCGGGTGCTCGTCGGACCCGAGCGGGAGCAACGGCGCCCAGAACGCGTCCGGGCCGTCCGTGACGACGGCGTCGGCCTCGAAGCGGAACCCGTACCCGCGCACGAAGTCGAGGGCTGCGACCCGCTCGTCCTCGGCATCGTCGGACGCAGCGTCGGGGAGGTGCACGCCGTGCCCCATCCGGACGCCGGAGTCGCTGACGAGGGTGAGGTCCCACCGGCCCTCCTCCGCGCGCTCGATCCGGACGACGGCGGCCTGTGCAGCGGTGAAGTCAGCCATGCAGCGGATCCTACGGACGGCCGCCCGGGCGCGTTCAGGGTGCCGACGCCCGTACCCTGACCGCATGGACACCCCGCAGCCGTCCGGCACGACGAAGCGCCGGATCACCCTCGACCTCGGTCGCCCCCTGCTGACCTGGGGAGCCCGACCGACGGTGACGATCGACGGCGTCGGTCACCCGGCCCAGTGGGGCACCGGCACGTGGGCGGTCGCCGACGACGGGTCGACCCGGATCGGCGTCTCCTGCTTCAACCGCCTGTGGCACTTCGGCACCGCCAGCGGCACGGTCGGCGATGCCGACGGCTTCGCCTACCGCAGCGGCGCACTGCCACTGGGCCGCGGTCGGCTGACCGCCCGTCGCACCGCAGGCTGAGCCGGGGGGCGCGGTGCCGGTGGGCGGTCCCGCTCACCGACACCGCGCCTCCCGTCAGTCGTAGATCGCGATCCAGTCGACGCTCACGTGCCCCGAGGCGCCCGCCGGCACGCGCCCACCGGTGTCGGTCTCGGCCTGCAGCGTGACCCGCATCGGCTTCGTCGGCACGGCCTTCGTCGTCGACGCGACCAGCTTGCCGTCCCAGAAGAAGCGGACCACCTTGCTGTCCCACTCGGTGGTGGCGACGTGGTAGCTGCTCGTGTCGGTGGCCGCGAAGGTCTCACGCTCCGGCTGGAAGGTCATGGCACCGTTCCGCAGGCTGCCCGGGACGGCCGACGCGGGTCGGGGCTTCGCGCCGAGGGCCGCTTCGGGCCAGTCGATCTCGCCCTCGTTCCACCGGTCGCTCGACGGCCACAGGATCACGACGAACTTGTACCCGGGGGTCTTCGTGGTCTTGTAGCGGATCGAGACGCGGCCGGTGCGGTGCGGCGCGTAGCCGTCGGGCATGACGGCCGCGGCGAGCGGCTGACCGCGGTCGGACCGCAGCCAGAAGTCGAGCGCACCGTTCTGCACGCTCAGCACCTTCGACGGCGTGTAACGCCCCTGACCGCTCGTGTCGGAGAACCCGTCGTACAGGCCCATGCCCGGGTACTTCGCGGCGACCTTGCCGGCCGGCGCGGCCGTGGCGAAGTCCTGCCGGTAGGTCTGCTTCCAGGTCCGACCGTTCGACACGACGGCGCCCTTCGGGGCGGAGGTCGTCGTGGTCGACGTCGGTGCGGCGGACGCGGAGGGGGGAGCCGAGACATCGGCGACCGCGCCGACTGCGAGCACGGCGACGGTGAGGGCTGCGACGATCGAGGACTGCAAGGGGCGCTCCTGCCTGTGGGCGCCGACGTGGGTGGCGTCGGCGGACCGTGGTGGTGGTGCTCGGTGTGCCCTGCTGTGTCGGCTCGGGAAGGGCTGCCGTCAGTGGAACGACGGGCGGCTGCCAGGCAACCCCCAGCGGCGTACCCCGTTCGCGCGAGCAGAACGGTCTGACTGCGCGCCGCTTCGCGGATGTCGGCGCGGACCCGCCGTCGCACGTACCCCGATCTGGGGGAAGCGCCGGCCGGTGGGAGGGCGCGGGACGGACGCCGGTGACCGCTCCAGTAGGGTGAGCGACATGTCAGTCGGGTTGCTCGCCGTGGTGGACGACATCCTCTCCGCGGCCCTCAAGGCCAGCGCGAAGACCGCGGGGGTCGTGATCGACGACGCGGCGGTCACACCGCAGTACGTCCAGGGACTGCAACCGGCTCGCGAACTCCCCGTCGTCGGGCGCATCGCGCTCGGCAGCCTCTTCAACAAGTTCGTCATCATCATCCCGTTGGCGCTGCTGCTGTCGGCGTTCGCCCCGTGGGTGCTGCCCTGGCTGCTCGTCATCGGCGGCACGTACCTGTGCTTCGAGGGCGCCGAGAAGGTCACCGAGTGGTTCGGTGTGCACCACGAGGCCGCCGGCGACGCGCAGCCGACCACGGAGCCCAAGCTCGTCTTCGGCGCCGTGCGCACCGACCTCGTCCTCAGCACCGAGATCATGCTCATCGCCCTGTCGAGCCTGGACACCGGGCTCGACTTCTGGCCGAAGGTCGGTGCCCTCGCGCTGATCGGGCTCGGGATGACGGCCCTGGTCTACGGCGCCGTGGCGCTCCTGGTGAAGGTCGACGACATCGGCCTGCAGATGATGAAGAACGACTCCCGGCGGACCCGCCGTGCCGGTGCGCGGATCGTGCGCGCGATGCCGACGGTGTTCCGGGTCATCAGCATCGTCGGCACGGTCGCCATGCTCTGGGTCGGTGGGCACCTGGTGATCGCGAACCTGGCGGAGACGTTCTGGGCGGGCCCGGAAGAACTGCTGCACGTGGTCGAGCACGCGGTCGAGGTCGCCGGCCCGGTCGTCACGTGGATCGTCGACACCGCGGTGTCGGCCGTGTTCGGGCTCGTGCTCGGCATGGTCGTGGTCGGCATCGTGCTCGGTGTCGGTCGCCTGCGGGGCCGCGCACACTGACCCGGCCGGGCTCCCCCGACGGCACGGTCCGCGCGGTCCTCCTGGCGCGCTGTGGACGTGGCCGGCAGGTCGTCACCGCGACCGGGCGGAGTGCTGCGGCGGCCCGGTCCGGCCGAGGGACAGGGGCCTCAGGCGTCGCCGACCGCGGTCTCCCACTGGTACCAGGCCTCGAGCTGCGCCTGCGCACTGCCGAGGGCGCTGTGCGACCCGCGCACCGATCCGTCCTCGGACTCGAGCTCGTACTGCCGCTGGAGCGTGATGCGGGCCAGCACGCGGCCGTCGGCCCACGCCGACCAGGAGGCGTCGCTGTCCTGACGCCAGGTGAGGTCGTTCCGGTGTGCCATGGTGCGGCTTCCGTTCGGTGCCGCAGGAGCCCGGGTGGCGGAACGACCCGTCGGACGCTACGCCGTCCGCCTGGACGGTGCTCAGCCGCACGGACGGCGCTCAGAGCTCGACGTCGCTGCCCATCGTCACCGTGCGCTGTGCCGGCAGCCCGAAGCGCGCTGCCGGATCGGCCGCGTTGTGCGCCAACCCGACGAAGAGCTTCTTCCGCCAGCGCGCCATGCCGCGGTTGCCGGCCTGCGGTCGGAGCGCACCGCGCGAGATGAAGTACGACGCCCCGGCGATCGCCTCCGGATCGACGTCGAGCACCTCGGCCAGGCACGCGGCGTGCAGTGCCCGCGGCAGGTCCTGGTCGTCGGAGAACCCGAACTTCACCGTGATGTGGTCGATGCCGTCGTCCTCGTACCCGAGGTCGTCGCGGAAGAACGCCTTGGCGTGCGGCACGTGCGGCACGTTCGCGGTGAGCACCGAGACGATGATCACGGTCCGGTGCACCACGTGGTTGTGCTCGACGTTCGCGCGGAGCGCCAGCGGGGTCGTCTCCTTGTTGGGGTGCGGGAAGATCGCGATGCCCTCGACCCGTGGGACGTGCTTCGTGTTGATGCGCTCGATGAACTCGGCGAGCGACCCCTCGCGTTCCTTGCGTTCCTCCTGCACGAGCTGCCGTCCCCGACGCCAGGTCGTCATCAGCGTGATCACCGCGAGGGCGATGAGCAGCGGGACCCAACCGCCGTGCACGATCTTCGACAGGTTGCCGGCCAGGAAGGTCAGCTCGAGCCCGCCGAAGACCACCGCGGCCAGCACGAGCTTCCACGTCGCCCAGTGCCAGAGCGGCTTGACGACCAGGAGCAGCAGCAGCGTGTCCACGACCAGCGCGCCGGTCACCGACACCCCGTAGGCGGTGGCGAGGCTCGCCGACGACCGGAAGGCGAGCATGATCGCGAGGACACCGATGAAGAGCAGCAGGTTGACCGCCGGCAGGTAGATCTGGCCGCCTTCCTCCCGCGAGGTCTGCCGGATCGTCAGGGGCGGCAGCAGCCCGAGCTGGACGGCCTGGCGTGTCAGCGAGAAGGCGCCGGAGATGACCGCCTGGCTCGCGATCACCGTGGCCATCGTCGCGAGCACGACGACCGGGATCTGCAGGGCGTCCGGGAAGAGCAGGAAGAACGGGTCCTTCGCCGCCGAGGGGTCCTGCAGCACCAGCGACGCCTGGCCGAGGTAGTTGAGCACGAGCGCCGGGAACACCACGAAGAACCAGGCGCGGAGGATCGCCGGACGGCCGAAGTGGCCCATGTCCGCGTACAGCGCCTCGGCCCCGGTGATGACGAGCACGACGGCGCCCATCGCCACGAACGTGATGTACGGGTGGGCGACGAGGAAGGAGATCGCCCAGGTCGGCGAGAGCCCCTGCAGCACGCCGGGGTGCGCGACGATGTGCGGGACGCCGGCCGCGGCGATGACCACGAACCAGAGCAGCATCACCGGACCGAACAGGTTGCCGACCTTGCCGGTGCCGAACCGCTGCACGAGGAACAGCAGCACGAGGATGACGGCCGCGATCGGCACGATGAGGTGCTCGAGCGACGGCGCCGCGGTCGAGAGCCCCTCGACCGCGGAGAGCACGGACACGGCCGGGGTGATGACCGAGTCGCCGTAGAAGAGCGAGACACCGATGATGCCGATCACCAGGAAGACCGTCGCGCCCCCGCGCCGCTTCGCGTAGAGCCGGCGCGCCAGTGCGGCGAGCGCCATGACACCGCCCTCGCCGTCGTTGTCGGCGCGCATGAGCACGAGCACGTACTTGATCGACACGACGATCGTGACGCTCCAGAACATGATCGAGATGACGCCGTAGACGTCCTCCTGGTTCGCCTTCACGATGCCGCCGTCGATGGTGAACACCGTGCGGAGGGCGTACAGCGGGCTGGTGCCGATGTCGCCGAACACGACGCCGAGGGCGGTGAGGGCGAGGGCTGCGAGGCCCTTCGCCGGGCCGTGCGAGGGGTCGTCGACGGTGTCGCTCGTCGGCGCCGGGGAGCGGGTCTCGGTCACGCTCGTCACTTCCGTCCGGGCCGTCCGGGCGACGGCCGCGGATCATCATCGCACCGGCGGAGCGTCGAGGCACTCGGCTGGCGCCCAACCGTGCACGAGTGTGCGGCGACCGGCTGTCGTGCAGGAGTCGTACCCCGTCCCCTCGACGCGTACAGGAACCGCGTCCTACCGTTCGGGTCGATGCGAGCGCGGACGTCCCGCGCACGGAAGGAGTGCACCATGGACCTCGACGGGTTCCAACCGGCCCAGCTGATCGTCTTCGTGATCGCGGTCGTCCTGGTGTTCGGCGGCCTGATCGCCAGCCGCCGGCGTCGCTGACCCGGCGCTCACCCGGTCTGCCGGCACGCGCGTCCGACGCGGGCGACCGACGGACGGGAGGCGCGGGACCGACGGGTGCCCTGCCTCCCGTCCGGCGGGTGGTGGCGATCGCTGGTGGTCGCCGCCTCAGGCCGCCAGGTCGAGCAGCACGTCGTGCGCCACGCGCGCTGCGCGTGCCGACGCGTCGTCGAGGTGCTCCCGGAACTCGTCGCCGTCGGGTGCGCACAGGTCGCTGATCCCACGGATCGACAGGAACGGCATGTCGTGCACGTGCGCGAACTGCGCGATGGCCGCGGACTCCATGTCCACCGCTGCGACCGCGGGGAAGACCTCGCGCAGCGCGCGGGCGCGCCCCTCGGTGACGAAGACCTCGCTCGAGCCGATGGTCGCGGAGCGGATGCGGTACGGCGTCCGAGCAGCGGCGGCGCGGGCGAGCATGCGGGAGTCGGGCGCGTACTGCGGCGGCATCCCGGGGACCTGCCCGAGCGCGTAGCCGAACGCCGTCGCGTCCGCGTTGATGTTCACGTAGTGCTCGCCGACGACGACGTCACCGATCTCGATGCCGCGCATGAGCCCGCCGGCGGTCCCGACGCTGAGCACCGGGACGGCGCCGAAGTCGTGGAAGCAGTGCGCGACGGCGGCCGTCGCGTTCGTGAACCCGATGCCGCTGCGGCGGAGGGCGACCACCGATCCGCCGACGTCGAGCAGGTGGTGCTCGTCGTGTCCGCCCACCGGCCCGTCGTCGATGACGACACCACCCAGCAGGGTGGCGACGGCGGAGAGTTCCTCGGTCATCGCGGCGATGACGACGGCGACGGGCGTTGCTTGCACCGACCGATCCTCGCACGGAGCGGCCCGGCTCCCGTGCACGACGGCGCTCACGCGGCAGAGGACGGCCCGGCCGGGCACCCCGCGGCGGGCAGTGCCACCTCGACGACGAGACCGCCCTCCGGACGTGCGGCGACGTCGAGCGTGCCACCGTGCGAGGTCACGATCGCCGCGACGATCGCCAGACCGAGACCGGCGCCGGCGTCGTCCTCGCGCCGCCGCGAGGCCACCCGTTGGAACGGCTCGGTGAGGGTCGGGACGACCGCGGCCGGCACGACGGCACCGGGGTTCTCGACCACGACGACCGACGCGCCGTGCCGGGTGCCCGTCGTGACGCGGACCCAGCCGTCCCGCCCCGGGCCGACGTTGTGGACGACGGCGTTCTGCAGGAGGTTCGTCACGAGCTGGAGCAGCAGGGACGTCGAGCCGGTCGTCCACGCCGTCGCCGTGACGGGCTCGACGTCGATGCCCCGCGCCTCGGCGAGGGGCAGGACGGTCTCGACGGCCTCGTCCGCCAGGAGCGACAGGTCCACCCGCTCGCGGTCCGGGAGCTCCCGGCCGGCTCGTGCGAGCACCAGCAGGGCCTCGGTCAGGTCGACCGCCCGCTCGTTCACGTTCCGCAACCGCTCGAGGACCCCGGCCGGGTCGCGGTCCGGCTCGCGGGCGGCGACCTCGAGCAGCGCGCGCGTCGTGGCCAGCGGCGTCCGCAGCTCGTGCGACGCGTTCGCCGCGAAGCGCTGCTGCTCCGCCACGTACGCCTCGAGCCGCCCGACCATGCCGTCGAACGCGTCGGCGAGGTCACGGAACTCGTCGCGTCGCCCGGGGAGCGCGACGCGGTGCGCGAGCGACCCGGCCGCGACCTGTCGCGTGGCGTCGGTGATCCGCTGGAGCGGCGCCAGCACCCGGCCGGCGAGGAACCACCCGCCGACCAGCCCGACGACCACGAGTGCCACGGACACCGCGGCCGCTGCGGGGACGAACGCACGGACGAGGTCGGAACGGTCGGGGACGTAGCCGTCGGTCGTGGCCAGGTTCCCGACGGGCACGTACCGCAGGAGGAACACCCAGACCACGGCGAGGATCAGCGCGCCGGTGAGCACCACCACCCCCGCGTAGCTGAGGGCGAGTCGCACCCGCACGCTGGCGCCGCGGCGACGGTCGGTCACGAGCCGCCGTCCGTCACGCCGCCGGCACGCGGTCCGTCGGTGTCGATGCGGTAGCCGACGCCCGGCACGGTGGCGATCACCCACGGCTCCCCCAGACGCTTGCGGAGCGCCGACACCGTGATCCGGACGGCGTTCGTGAAGGGGTCCGCGTTCTCGTCCCAGGCGCGTTCGAGCAGCTGCTCGGCACTCACCACCCCGCCACCGGCGCGGACGAGGACCTCGAGCACGGCGAACTGCTTGCGGGTGAGGGCGACGTGGTGGCCGTCGCGGAAGACCTCGCGGCGGAACGGGTCGACCCGCAGCCCCGCCGCTTCGAGGACCGGTGGGCGGTGCTCGCCGCTCCGCCGTGCCAGCGCGCGGACGCGGAGCACGAGCTCCCGCAGTGCGAACGGCTTCGTCAGGTAGTCGTCAGCACCGACGGCGAAGCCGGAGACCTTGTCGTCGAGTCGGTCGGCCGCGGTCAGCATGAGCACCGGGACGCCGGCGTCGGTCGCGACCAGGTGTGCGGCGACCTCGTCGCCGGTCGGCCCGGGGACGTCCCGGTCGAGCACCGCGACGTCGTAGCGGTTCAGCGCGAGGAGCTCGAGCGCGGCGTCCCCGTCCTGCGCGACGTCGGCCGCGATGGCCTCGAGGCGGAAGCCGTCGCGGACGGCCTCGGCGAGCAGGGGTTCGTCCTCGAGGATCAGCACACGCACGGCACCGATGCTAGGCGGCGGTACGTGTCGGGAGCGTATGCGGAAACGCGTACGCTCCGACGACACGGTCCACGCTGCACTGGTCGACATGCAGCACCGTCCCGCTCCTCCCTCCGTCCCCGTCCCCGCACGACCGCGACGAACCGGGGCCGTCCTGGTCGTCGTCCTCCTCGCCCTCGTCGCGGCGGTCGCCGTCGTCCTCGTCGTGCTGTCCGCCGTCTCCGGCCGCCCCGGAGCGACCGGCGGCGCACCGGGGCACGGCCTCACCGGCGCCTCCGCCGGCACACACGACGACGGCACGGCCGGCGCCGCCACCGGATCCGCCGCCGGCGAGGTGCCGTCCGGCGCGTCGGTCTTCGACGACGACCTGCCCGCGGTCGCACGACTGCAGCCGGACCTGCTCGACGCGGTCCGTCGCGCTGCCCGGGACGCCGAGGGCGAGGGCGTGCGCTTCGTCGTGAACAGCGGCTGGCGCTCCCCCGCGCTCCAGGAACGACTCCTCGACGACGCCGTCGCCGAGTACGGCTCGCGGCAGGAGGCGGCGCGCTGGGTCTCGACGCCCGAGACGTCGCTCCACGTCCGCGGCGAGGCGATCGACATCGGGGACTGGGATGCGGCCACCTGGCTGCAGGACAACGGCGCTCGGTACGGGCTCTGCCAGGTCTACGACAACGAGGCGTGGCACTTCGAGCTCCGGCCGGACGCCCCCTCCGACGGGTGCCCCCGCAAGTACTGGGACCCGACCGGCGACCCGCGGATGCAGCAGTGACCGCGTCCGGGTCGCTCCTGACGGTCCACGACGACGCCATCCGCGCCAACACGACCTTCTTCGCCGCCCTGACGGGCGGACGGTTGATGGCGGTGCTCAAGGCCGACGGGTTCGGGCACGGGGCGGTCGCACGGTCCGTCCTGGAGGCCGGGGCCGGCTCCGTCGGTGTCACGAGCGTCGACGAGGCGCTCGCGGTCCGCGCCGAGGGCGTGACCGCACCGGTGCTGAGCTGGCTGAACCCACCGGACGCGGACTTCGCCGCGGCGGTCGGCGCCGACGTCGCGCTCGCCGTCGCCGACCCCGCCGTCCTGGTCGCCGTCGTGGTCGCGGCACGCGCCGTCGGTCGCGCGGCACGGGTGCACCTGCACGTCGACGTCGGCATGGCCCGCGAGGGGTGTGCGCCGGCCGACTGGGCAGCGCTGTGCTCGCTGGCGCGCGAGGCCGAGGGCACCGGCGCGGTCCGGGTCGTCGGCGTGATGGGGCACATGTCCTCGGCGGACCGCCCCGAGGACGACCAGAACGTCCGCGAACGCCTGCTCTTCGGCAACGCCGTCCGGACCGCCCGTCGCCGCGGGCTGACCCCGTCCACGGTGCACCTCGCGGCCACCGCTGCCACGCTGACCGGCGTCGGGGCCGGGTTCGACCTGCACCGGATCGGCGCCGGACTCTTCGGCATCGACCCCTCGGGCACGACCGACCGGCTGCGGCCGGCGCTGTCACTGACGACCGCGGTCGTGTCCTCGCGCTCGGCGAGGGCGGGCACCCGCATCGGGTACGGCGGGACGAGCACGACCGCGTCTGCGACGAACCTGGCGCTGCTGCCGCTCGGGTACGGCGACGGTCTCCCCCGCGCTGCCTCGGGCCGGGCCGAGGTCCTGGTCCGTGGGCGCCGGTGTCCGGTCGTCGGGCGCTTCTCGATGGACAGCGTCGTCGTCGACACCGGCACCGAACGCACGTCCCCGGGCGAACCGGTCACCATGTTCGGCCCCGGGGACGGCGGCGAACCGACCGTCGCCGAGTGGGCGGCGTGGGCGGGGACGATCCCGCACGAGCTCGTCACGCGGATCGGCAGCCGGGTCGCCCGCGTGCACCGCACCAGCACCAGCACCAGCACCAGCACCAATCCGAGCACCGAGGAGCACCCGTGACCGACCGACCACACCACCGCGTCGCCGTGATCGGCGGCGGCGCGAACGACGAGCACGACGTGTCCCTGGCCTCCGCGGCGGCCGTCGTCGCCGCACTCCGCACCGGCGGCCACACCGCGGTCCCGCTGACCGTCGGCCGTGACGGCACGTGGCACGACGAGGGCGGGGCGCTCCTGTCCCCGGCCGATGCCGTCGCCCGGTTGACGTCCTGCGACGCGGCCTTCCCGCTGCTCCACGGCGAGCACGGCGAGGACGGCGCCGTCGCCGGGCTGCTCGACCTCGTCGGCGTGCCCGTCGTCGGCTCACCGGTCCGAGCCGGCGCCCTCGCGGCGGACAAGTGGGTGACGAAGACGGTCGCCGGCGCGGTCGGCATCGCCTGCGCGCCCGCCGTGCGCGTCGCGGCAGCGGTGTCGGCGACCGAGGCAGCGGCGGCCGTCCCGTCCGCACCCCCGCTCGTGGTGAAGCCGACGTCGGCCGGGTCGAGCAACGGCGTCACCCTGGTCCGGCGGCACGACGACCTGACGGCGGCGATCGAGCACGCACGCTCCGCCGGCAGCACCGTACTCGTCGAGTCGTTCGTCGCCGGGCGTGAGGTCGACGTGGCGCTGTTCCGCGACCGGACCGGCGTCCTGCGGTGCGGCGCGACACTGGAGATCGCCACCGACGAGCGCGGCGTCTTCGACCGGGAACAGAAGTACGACGGCAGCGCCCCGTTCCGGATCCCGGCCGGCCTGTCGGTCGCCGAGCACGCAGCGGTCACCGGGGCCGCCGCCGTGCTCTACGAGGTCCTGGGCTGCGCCGGGGTCGCCCGCTTCGACTTCTTCGTGACCGGTGACGGGGTGGTGCTCAACGAGGTGAACACCGCGCCGGGCTTCACCGAGCAGTCGCAGGTCCCACGGATGTACGCGGCGGTGGGCCTCGGCTACGTCGAGCTCGTCGACGAGCTGCTCGCCGCGGTGCTCGGATGATCCGGCGGGCGGGCGGCGGGGTGTGCCGCCCGCCGCCCGGTCTACCGGACCTCGAACCCGTAGACCGAGTAGCCGTACGGTGTCGCCCGGTCGACACCCTGCAACCGGATCTGCCGCCACGTACCGGACAGCGGGACCCGGTCGGTGCCACCGTCGCCGTTCGTGACGGTGGCGATGGTCGTCCACGCTCCGGTCGTCGCGTCGCGACCCTCGATGCGGTAGGCGCGGCCGTACGCGTCCTCCCACCGGATCGTCGCCTCGTGCACCTCGTGGCGCGCACCGAGGTCGACGTCGAGCCGGGCATCGTCCCGGTGCTCGCTCGCCCACCGCGTGCCCGGGTCCCCGTCCACCGCGTGGCGCGCCGGTGTGCCTGCCGACTCGTCGCCGGACGATGAGACCGCGGCGCGCCGGGCGAGGTCCGGCGTCGGCGTGCCCTCGGTGGAGAACACCCGGAACGACCACACCGAGACGCCGTACCGGGTCGTGCGCGAGTCGGCCACCAGGCGCACGAAGCGGGCCCGGATGCCGTCGAGGTCGTGCGTCTCCGTCCCGCCCCGTCCCTCGGCCGTCGTCGAGACCGTGCGCCACGGGTCGGATGCCCGGTCGCGGACCTCGACGTGGTCCGACGCCGCTGCAGCCGTCTCCCAGAGGACCTCGACGCGGTCGAGCGGCAGCACCGAGCCGAGGTCGACGGCGAGCCACTCGCCGTCGCGAGCCGTGCTCGACCACCGGGTCGTGTCGTCGTCGTCGACGGCGGCGTCGCCGGACAGGTCACCGCGCTCGTCGGACGAGGTCGTCACCGGCTTGCCGACGGCGACGTCGCGGGAGACCGCGGGCGACTCACCCTGGTCGAGGGTCGTGAGGACGGCCTGCCCGGTCGCCGCACCACGGACCGCGCGGACCGTCGCGGTGGCACCGCCGCGGTCCGGCAGGGTCGCCGTGCCCGAGGCGCTCACCGTCGCACCGTCGTCCGCGGTCCAGACGGGCTGGGCGTCACCGGTCAGCAGACCGCCGTAGCCGTCGGCGTCGAACCCGTACGCGGCGAGCCGGACGGAGGAGCCGGGCAGCACCGTGACGCTGCGCGGGGCGACCAGCAGGTCGCGCACGTCCACGTCGGCGGTGGCCGGTGTCCCGGTCACCTGCACGTCCCACACCGAGTAGCCGTACTGGGTGAGGCGGTCGGTCATGTGCAGCCGGACGAAGCGGGCGGTCGCGCCGACCGGCACGGTGTCCACCGACGCGTCCGCATTCGTGACGGTGCGGACGTTCCGCCAGGGGCCGTCGTCCGTGTCGGACACCTGCACGACGTACCGTGCCGCCGCGGCGTTCTCCCACGTGACCCGGACGGAGTCGACGTCCCGCGCGGACCCGAGGTCGAGCGTCAGGTCCACCGTGTCGACGCCGTGCGCGCTCTCCCAGCGGGTGGCGGGGTCCCCGTCGACGGCCTTCGCCGCGGTGTTGCCCCCGTCGGTCGAGCTCGCGGTCGCGGTGGTCCCCTCGACCACCGGGACCGAGGCGATCGACGACACGACGGCGCTGCCCTCGATCCCGCCGGCCTCGACCCCGCCGGCCTCGACGTCGCCCACCGTCGCGACGACGTAGCCTGCGCCGGGCGCGGTGGTGGTGAGGGTCCCGTCACCGGTGACCGTGCCGGGAGCGGTGGTGCTCCAGGCGACGTCGGCGGGCAGCGGAGCCGGGTCACCGTACTGGTCGTGGCCCTCGGCGGAGAACGTCACCGACTCGCCGACCACGGCACGGGCGGTGCCGGGCGTCACGGCGATGCCCGTGAGCACCGGTGCCGGGGCGACACGGACGTCGTACGCGTCGGAGACCGTGCCGACGGTCGCGGTCACGGACACCTGGTCCGCCGCGGCCCCCGCGTGCAGGGTGCCGTCCTGGTCGATCGTCCCCGCACTCGTCGACCACCGCACGTCGTCGAGCGGCACGGTCGCGCCGTACTGGTCGTAGCCCGTCGCGGTGAACGCGGTCGTGCTGCCCGGGGCGAGCGTGCGCGGGTCGCCCGCCGTCCCGACGACGACCTTCGCCAGTCGGGCATCGAGGTGCGACGTGATCTGCGTCCGGGCGGGCACCGCGATCTGCCCGACGACCCGCTGCCCCGCGTACACGTCGTAGGTGTGCTGGACGTCGTCGACGTTGTCGATCACGTAGGAGTACGTGCCGTCGGCGGCGCGGAACACCTGGCTCAGCGGGTTCGACGTGTGGCGGTCGGTGACCTCGTGCCCGACGGTGCGGTTCGACATCGCCTGGTGGTAGACCATCCCGGCCATCGACTGTCCGGTCACGGTCGGGTCCTGCGCCTCCCAGAGCGCCGCGTGGACGTCGGCGTAGGTGTCCGGGTCGTACTGGGCGAGGAACCCGAGGACGACGTTGCCGAGCGCATCGCCCATCTCGCTGAAGACGGCGGCCGCGCGGGCGGTGTCGGCGCCCGGGCGGTGGTGGGTCAGGTCGACGCCGTACAGCCGGCCGATGGTGTCGGGGTCCGCCCGGTAGTCGGTGACGAGGAACGGCAGGAGCGGCGACGGCTCCGGCCAGTCCCCCGGCTGCCGGTCCGCCGTCGGGCCGTCGAGCTGCGCGGGCACGAGTGCCGGCGGCAGGGCCTCGGGTGTCCACCACCGGGACGGGAACACGACGGAGCCGTCGTCGTCGACCGAGACGTACAGCGTGTCCGTCGACCGGTCGTACAGGGGGTTCGTCGCGGTCTTCGCGGTCACGTAGCCCGGGTGGTTCCGTTCCACGGCCCGGATCGCGTCCTGCAGCTCACCGATCGCCGCCGGCCGGTCCCGCGTGATCGCGACGTCCCCGTAGGTACCGACGCCCCACCACTTCTTGGTGAGCATCTGCACGTGCCCGGCGTTGCCGTCCACGACGCCGTCCTGCCCGACGACCTCGCCCCGGGCTGCCATCATCTGCCGCATGATCGCCTTCGAGAAGTCCGGGTCCCACCCGAAGTACGTGAACCACGGCGCGGTCGGCATCCACTGGATCCCGTAGATCCACGCGGGGTCGCCGGAGAAGTACGTGGCCTCGGCCTGCCCGGAGTCGAAGAGGATGCCGGCCTGTCCGGCGTCGTACGCCTCGGGGAACGCGCCGTCGCCGTCGTACGCCGCCGACGCCGGGTTGCCGTGGGCGTTCTGGTAGTAGTCGCGGACGGCGGCACGCTCGGTGACGTACTGCACCGCACCGGCTGCCTGCATGTCCTCGTCACCGAGCACCGACCCGAGCAGGAACAGCCCGGCCTCGGACTGGATCGCCTCGGACGACGACTCCTGGTTGTTGCCGCCCGGCGAGGACACACCGCCGGCGTTCGAGTGACCGGTCCACACACCGAAGGTGCGGAAGTGCGGGAAGCGCTCGTCGTCCCGGTCCCAGTTCGCGTACTGCTTCGCGACGAGGGTCGCCATCTCGCCGTACCGCTGTGCCCACTCGGGGTCGGCCCGTCCGAGCAGCGCGGTCGCGAGTGTGAAGTAGCCGTAGTGGAAGTGGTTGTCGTTGAACTGGGCGGACCCGTACGAGTCGCCGAACCCGATGAGGGCCTTCCACGTCGGGTACATCGCGAAGAAGTGCTCCCGCTCGCCCTCGCTGTACGTGTACCAGTCCGTGAGTGCGCGCTCGAGGGTCGCCCGCATCCGGTCGGCGTCCTCGGTGTCGCCGATCTGGTCCGCGACGCTCATGTACGCGCCGAGCTGCTGCAGGTCCTTGCCGCCCCAGTAGGTGTCGCCGCCGTAGGTCTCCTTCGCGGCGTAGTCCGACAGGTACTGCCGCATGACCTCCTCGCGGTACGGGTCGTCGCCCGTGCTCGCCGGCTCGGCGCCGATCGGGGTCAGCCCGCTGAAGGCGTACCGCAGCGTCCAGCCGTCGTGCCCGACGGTCGTCCTCATCGTGCCGCGCGGCGTCGCGTACGTGGCTCCGGTGAACGACAGGTCGTGCGTCGCCTCGGCGTACTGGTGCTGCAGCCAGCCCTGGACGGTGTCGTGGTCCGAGCCCTGCAGCACGTCGGTCTGCAGCGACCACCGCTGCTCGACCTGTCCCGCCGCGGGGTCGTACGAGTAGTCCATCCGGGTGTCCCGCGGGACGGCGAAGGCCGTGCGGTGCAGGTCGTCGAGCGTCAGCCCCTGCTCGGGCACCGCGCTGAGCACGAGGAAGGGGGTGCCCGCGGATGCCTCGAGCACGTTCCCGGAGCGGGTGAAGGTGGTGCCGGTGGGCGCGTGCACCCCGAACACGTGCCCGTCCTGCCGGATCTCGAAGCGGTCGGTCGTGATCGTCCCGGTGAGTCCGCGGCCGTCGGCGTCGGTGAGCGCGGCGCCGTCCTGCAGGGTGATGCGCGGGGTCATGCCGTGGAACTCGAACCACTCGTACGGCGACCCCTGCACGCTCGTCACGTCCATGTACTGACCGCCCGGTCCGGCCTGCGGCATCCGCCAGCTCACGTTCCAGTCGCCCCAGCGCAGGGCGTCGGCCCGATCGGCGGAGAACGCCGTGGTGAAGCGCTCCGCGATGCCGTCCGGGGCGTCCGTGAGCAGCACCTGGTCGACCAGGACGTGCGCCCACCCGGCACGGAGCGAGTCGACGACCCGGACCTGCGCCGTCCGTCCGCGGTACGCGCTGACGTCCCACGTCGTCCAGCGCAGCTCCTCGCTGTCCGCGCCGGTCGCCTCCTCGACCACCGCGCCGTCGACGAGCAGCTGCACCGCCTCGGCCCCGGGGTGTCGGCCCCCGCCGACCAGGAAGGCGAGGGTCGACCGGTCGACCGTGAACCCCGGCGAGGTGAGCGTGCCGGTCGCGCCGTCGCCGTCGCGGTCGGTGAACGAGTCGACGAACCCACCACCGAGCCAGCCGGACACGGCGCTCTGCCCCGACGCGGTCCCGGACGAGGTCCCGGCGAAGGCGTCACCGGTCGTGGTCCACCCGTCGGGCAGACCGTCCTCGAAGTCGGCGAGCACCCGGTCGGAGGCGTCCGGCGTCGGGTCGACCGTGCCGCCCACGGTGACCGGCGCGTCGAGCCGCATCGCGGTGCCGTCCGCGTTCCAGGACGTCGGGAGGGTCACCTTCGTCCCCTGCGCACTGTTCGACGACACGAACGGGTACGCCCACATGTCGCCCGAGTACCTGCTGACGAGCAGGTCGGTCCACCACTGGTTCGTGGGGACGGGCTTCCCCGCCTGCGACGGGTCGACGTACAGGTGCTGGTCGACGGTCTTCCGCACGTCGGCGACGGACGCGATCTCCGCCGGCGGCGTCGGCGCGTACGAGCCGGCCCCGACGCGCACGCCGTCGACCTGCGGGCCGGCAGCACCGGGAGCGGATGCCACGGCCCGGTCGACCGGCGGGTCTGCCGGGTCGGCGGCTCCGGTCCCTGCGGCAGGGTCCGGCAGGACCGTCGGGAGGGTGCTCGCCGACGCGAGGTCCGCGGCGGCGACGGGCGCGAGCGAGAGCCCGCCGAGCAGGAGCGTGACGACGACGGTGCGGACCAGGTGCACGGAGGGGTCCCTTCCGGGGGCGGAGGTTCGGCGGCGGGGCGTGCGTCGGGTCGCAGGGACCCCTGTCGGCAGGCCCGCGCTGGACGTCAGGAGAAGTGAGGATCCGTCCTGGGAGGCACGGCGTCGGCCCGCCTCGCTCGTCCCCTCGGACTGGGGTGGCGTCCACCCGTTGACCCGCTCCGACGGCTTCCGTACGGTTGCCGGGTCTCGGTCGGAAGGGGCCCGATGCGCGTCACCACCACCCACGGCCGGACCGCCACGACGGCCGTCCGGCTCATCGCGACCGTGGTCGCCGTCGTCCTGGTCGCGGTGGTGCTGGTGACGGTCCGGGCACCGGCGGCGAGCGCCGCACCCGCCCAGCTCTCGAAGGGCCGCCCGGCCGTCGCCTCGTCGAGCGACGCCGCGTCCCGTGGTCCGCAGATGGCGGTCGACGGACGCGCGGGCACCCGGTGGGCGAGCGCGCGGTCGGACGCGCAGTGGCTGCGTGTCGACCTCGGTGCGGCGGCGCGACTCGAGCGGATCGACCTGCGGTGGGAGACGGCCTACGCGAAGGCGTACCGGCTCCAGGTCTCGTCGGACGCGAAGACCTGGCGCACCCTCGCCAGCACCTCGTCCGGCAGGGGCGGCGTCGAGCGCAAGACGGTGTCCGGCACGGGCCGGTACGTCCGGATGCTCGGTGTGCAGCGTGGGACCGGCCACGGCTACTCACTGTGGGAGTTCCGGGTCTACGGGACGCCGC
Source organism: Curtobacterium sp. 1310 (assembly GCF_017834105.1). Lineage (NCBI taxonomy): Bacteria > Bacillati > Actinomycetota > Actinomycetes > Micrococcales > Microbacteriaceae > Curtobacterium > Curtobacterium sp. 1310. The sequence continues at coordinate 419,964 of NZ_JAFICY010000002.1, forward strand.
TGACGACCACACCGAGCGCGACGCCGACCCCGACCCCGACCCCGACCCCGACGGACGGGGTGCGTGTCACGGGCTCGCAGGGCAACTGGCAGCTCACCGTCGACGGCAAGCCCTGGCTCGTCCGGGGCGTCACGTACGGCCCGTCGAACGCCGAGGCGCCGTCGTACCTGGACGACATCGCGGCCATGGGCGTCAACACCGTCCGCACCTGGGGCACCGATGCGTCCTCGGCGCAGCTGTTCGACGCGGCGCGTGCCCGGGGCATGCGGGTCGTCGCCGGGCTCTGGCTCGACCAGGGTGTCGACTACGTGCACGACTCCGCGTCCATGGACGCGACGCTCGCGAGCATCACGAGGACCGTGACGACGTACCGCGACCACGGCGGGGTCCTCGTGTGGGACGTCGGCAACGAGGTCATGCTCGGCCAGGACGAGGCGCAGCGGGTCGCGTACGCCCGGTACGTCGAGCGGGTCGTGCAGGCGATCCACCGCGTCGACCCGTCCCACCCGGTGACCTCCACGGACGCCTGGACCGGTGCCTGGAGCTACTACCGCCGGTACACGCCGAGCCTCGACCTCTACGCGGTCAACTCGTACGGCGGCATCGGCTGGGTGCAGCAGGCGTGGCGCGACGGCGGGTACACCAAGCCGTACCTCGTCACCGAGACCGGACCGGCGGGCTCCTGGGAGGTCCCGCTCGACGCGAACGGCGTCCCGCGTCAGCCGACGGACGCCGCCGCAGCACAGGCGTACACCGACGCGTGGAGTGCAGTGCGGGCGGCACCGGGGGTCGCGCTCGGAGCGACGATGTTCCACTACGGCATCGAGGACGACGAGCCCGGGGTGTGGTTGAACCTGCGCACCGGCGGCCTCAAGCGGGCGTCCTGGTACGCCGTGCAGCAGGCGTACCAGGGGACGGTCGCGGGCAACCGACCACCCGTCGTTGGGAGCACCACCGTGGCCCCGTCGTCCGGTGTCGCTCCGGGTTCGACACTCACGGTCACGGCCCCGACGACCGACCCCGACGGGGACGCCGTCACGTGGCGCGCTGCCACGTCGAGCCGGTACCTCGACGGCAACGGCACCCAGCGTCCGACGCCCGTCGTCCGCGGCGCCGACGGCACCCTGCGCATCACGGCCCCGACGACCCCGGGAGCGTGGAAGATCACCGTCTACGCCCTCGACGGGCACGGCAACGTGGGCATCGGCACGACGTCGGTGCGCGTGCGCTGAACCCGTGACGTGCTGCGCGACCGGCCGCTGGGTGACAGCATGTGCGCATGGGGAGCCGTCCGGACCGCGACGAACGCGCGGGTCTGCGTGCGTTCCGCAACCAGCTCGGCGTCGTCGCCGGCATCATGCCCGTCGTCGCGTTCGTGCTCGTCGTCGAGCGCGAGTCCGTCGCCGGGCTGACGGTGGTCGGTACGGCGCTCCCGCTCGTCGCCCTGGCGCTCACCGCCGCAGCCCCGCCGGCGACCGACCCACGGTGGTTCGCAGCGGTCCTGGCCGTCGACGTCGCGGCGGTGGCCTTCATCCGCGGTGACGTCCCCTCCATCGGTGTCAGCGCGCTCTTCACCCTCCCGGCGTTGTGGGCCGGCTACGCCTTCGGGTTCCGAGGCGCCGCCGTGACGACGGGGTTCACGGTCGCACTGCTCTGGATCGGCGCACCCGGCGAATGGGACGTCCTCGACGCCGACGACACCGCACGACTGGTGTCGCTCCCGCTCGTGATCGCGGCGGTGAGCGGGACCGCGGCCGCGCTCACCCGCCGGAGCCGCGCGCAACGTGACCTGCTCCACGACCAGGCGGCACTCCTCCGTCGGCGGCTCAGCGAAGTGAGCGAGCGCGAGGAACTCGTCCGGGCGGTCATCGACTCGGTCGACTTCGACGTCCTGGCCTTCGACGGCAGCGGGCGCACGACGGTGACGAACCGCGGCAGGGGCCGGACCGCGCTCGACGACCTGACAGCCCCGACCGCTGCACCCGGCGCCGGCGAACTGGTCCGACGGACGCTCGAGGGCACGGAGTTCGAAGGGGAGATCGTGTCGGTGCGACGCCCCGACGGTTCCTCGAGGACGTACACGGTCAGCACCCGACTCCTCCCGGACGAGGGCGGGACGGGCGGTGTCCTGGTCGCACGCGACGTCACCGCCGAACGGCGTGCCCTCGCGGCGCGGGACGACCTCGTCGCCTCGGTGTCGCACGAGCTCCGCACCCCGACCACGGCGGTGCTCGGCTCCGTCGAGCTCGCGCGCGAGGTCGACGGACTGCCCGCCGACGCGGAGCGGATGCTGGACGTCGCCTCGCGGAACGCGGAGCGGCTGGTCGAACTCGTCGGCGGGATCCTCGAGGCGGCACGCGAGGAGCGCGTGGACCTGGTCCTCGCGCCGTGCGACCTGCTCGAGGTGATCGACGCAGCGGTGGAGGCAGCGGGACCGGCCGCACGTGCAGCGGGGGTCACGCTCCGGACGACCGCGACCGAGCGACCCGTCCCGGCGATCGCGGACGCCTTCCGGATGCGCCAGGTCGTCGACAACCTCATCAGCAACGCAGTGAAGTACAACCGTGACGGCGGCTGGGTCGAGGTCGGAGCGCACACGGTCGGGGAGCTGGTCTGGGTGATCGTGCGCGACGACGGTATCGGCATCGCCGACGACGACCAGGACCGCCTGTTCGAGCGGTTCTTCCGCGCCGAGCGTGTCCGGAGCACCGGCATCCACGGCACCGGCCTCGGCCTCGCCATCTGCCGACAGATCGCCCGCCGACACGGCGGCGACCTCGCCGTGGTGAGCGTGCTCGACGAGGGGACGACCGTCACGATGACGATCCCGACCGCGGGCCCCGGATCGACGGAGGTGGACGCATGAACCCGTTCCTGCTGTGGACCGCGATCGCAGGGGGGTTCGGTCTGCTCGTCACCGTCCTCGTCTCCCGTCGGTCGAGCGGCCGGCGCGCGGACGTCCCCCGCGACGCCCTCGAGGTCGCGGTCGCGATCGTCGGCGCCTTCCTGGTGCTCATCGGCGGAGCACTGCTCGCGGGACCGGCAACCCGCGTCCTCGTCGTCTGGCTCGTCGTGCTGTTGACCGTGGCGCTCTTCTGCACGGTGCTGCGGGTCCGGAGCGGCGCCACCGTGACGACGGACGAATCCGTCCCGCAGCGGAACGAGGCGCTGACCGCGGCTCGCCGCATGCTGGACCGGGCGGACTACCACCAGGTCTCGGTGGTGCGCGTCGCGGTCACCCTCGGGAACGCCGACCTGCTGGCCACGGCGTTCGGCCACACGGCCGTCGAGGCCGCCCGCACCGAACTGGCACGGGCGCTCCTCGCCGTGGTACCGCCCGACGCGCTGCTCTGGACGGAGGACCGCGACCGTGTGGTCACCCTCGTGCGGGAGGACGAGTGCGACCTGGCTGACTGGCGGGGCGGACTCGAGGCCGCGCTCGCCACGCTCCCGCCCGACAGGCTGCCGACCGTGCCGACCGCGTCGTGGGGGACGACGTCGACCGACGACCGCGGCTACCGGCTCGAGGACCTGGAGGTCGACGGACGCACGTGAGCGCCGCGGGCCGGTGTCACCCGGCGCGTGCGAGGTCGACGGAGAGCGTGTCCGTCGCGGTCTGCTGCGCGGTCGCACCGCCGGTCCCGACCGGGGTCTCGGTGAGGACGAGCGTGACGACGGCACGCAGCCGGGCGGCACGCTCGGGCGCGGCACCGAGCACGAACGTGCCCGACCACGACTGCGGCGTCACCACGGCGTACCCCTGGCTGTCCGACTGCTCGGCGGGAGACGCAGCGGCGGTCACGTCCGCCCCGGACCCGTCCCGGTAGGAGACGGCGACGGCGGCACGGACGAGCCGGACCTCCGAGTCGCTCCCGCCGCCGCGGGTGGTCACCGACATCGAGAGGGGCTTGTCCGCCCCCGGCGTCCACTCGTCCATCGGCAGCGTGGACCAGTACCGGACGTCGACCGACAGGTCACCGGCGGTCAGCGTCCGACTGACCGCGCCTGCCGCGAGGTCCCCGCCGACCGCGACCGACTCCGGTGGAGCCGGCGTCGCCGAGCCGGACGACCGCTGCGGGGTCGACCTCGCGGATGCCGATGCCGATGCCGATGCCGATGCCGATGCCGATGCCGCGGTCTCCCACGGCGGGGTACCGCACCCGCTCAGGAGGAGCCCCGTGACGACGACCAGTGCTGTGCCGGCCGCTCCCCTGCCCGCCGCCGCCTTGCCGTTCCCTGCCATGACGCCCCCGTCCAGAGCGGATCTTGAGGTTCCGCTGCGTCATGGTAGCGCTGGACCAGAGGGACCGGAACGAGACTCGGAGCAACCGCAGCACCGACCGAACGACCAGGAGCAGGACCGTGTCGACCATTCCCCACACCACCGGCACCACGCAGCCGATCGCGTCCACCACCGACCGCTCGCGCTGGACCCGTCGCCATGATCCCGAGCTCGCGGCCTCGGTCCTCGAGGACCTCGACGCACTGCCCGAGTACCGCCCGACCATCGGTTGCGTGATCCCGGCCTACAACGAGGAGGAGAGCATCGGCGACGTCCTCCGTTCCCTCCTCGAGCAGACCCGACTCCCCGACGTCGTGCACGTCGTCATCAACAACACCACGGACGCGACCTTCGACGTGGCCGCCGAGTACGCCGGTCCCCACCGCGTGGAGCGCGACGGCGTGGAGCAGTGCACCGAGGTGTACGTGCACGACATCGGTGAGAACCCCGACAAGAAGGTCGGAGCGCTCAACTACGGCTTCAGCCTCATCGAGGGCTGCGACTACATGCTCGGCGTCGACGGCGACACCACCGCCCACCCGGACGCCGTGGAGTGGCTCGCCCAGGAGATCGTCTCCGACGCGCGCATCGGCGGGATCTCGGCGATCTACTCCATCGACGACCGCCCCTTCCACGGGCCGGTGCAGCGGTTCCTCATCGCGGGTCAGCGCGCCCAGTTCGCCGCCTTCAACATGCAGAACATGCTGAAGGGCCGCAACATGGCGGTGCTCGGCGGGCAGTTCTCGATCTTCTCGATGCGAGCCCTGCACGAGGTCATGGAAGCGAACCACCAGGGCTCGCCGTGGGTGAAGGACAGTGAGGTCGAGGACTCCCTCCTCTCGCTGCAGGTGAAGAGCGCCGGGTACCTGACGAAGATCAGCGCGCGGGCCCGCGCCGACGTGGGCGGGATGCACACGCTGCGCGGCCTCGACGCCCAGCAGGTCAAGTGGAACTTCGGTGCGATCGAACTCATGTGGCCGGGGCAGCGCGGCGACACGAAGGGACAGCCGTTCCACCCGAACCTGCGACTGCGCTGGATCGAGCACGCGTCGATGGCGATGAACTTCCTGACGCGGGTGCTCTTCGTCCTGCTGCTCGTGGCGTCGCTCTCGATCCACGCGTTCGTCTTCAGCCCGGTCTGGCTCGTCCCCCCGGTCGTCGCGGCGGCACTGAACCTGCGCGTCGTCGCATCGATGAAGCAGCGCACCTGGCGGGACGTCCTGTTCGCCGCGCTCGTCGCTCCGGCCGAGATCTACATGTGGATCCGCCTCGGGCACTTCCTGCGCGCGTGGACCCGGTTCGCCAGCAAGAAGCAGACCGACAACTGGGCGGAACAGGCGAAGGCCGAGCGGGGCTCCGGCAACGCGCACCTCGCGCCGGTCGCGATCGTCCTGCTGGCGATGACCGCTGCCGTCTACGGCTGGCTGCAGCTGGACGTCGTCGCCCAGTCGACCGTCCTCTGGTTCGGCTGGCCCGTGCTCGCCGTGATCACCGCGCTGCAGACGCTCGGGATGGTCGGTAAGCTCCTGCGCCGTCAGTTCGGCTACAAGGTCTGACGGATGCCGTACCGAGGGTCAGTCCGCAACGAACCCGGGGTCGCCGGGTCCGGTGAGGCGGTAGCCGACGCCACGGACCGTCACGACGAACCGTGGCGCGTTCGGGTCGTCGGCGAGCTTGCGCCGGAGGTTCGCCATGTGCACCTCGACGTTCCGTCGGTCGGCGTCGCCGATGTAGTGGGTCGTGACGTAGGCGTCGTTGCGGACGGCCAGCGCCAGGTCCGCCTTCGACCGCACCCGCCGACGGGACTCGACCAGCGTCGCGAGCAGGTCGAACTCGGTCTTGGTCAGCTCGACCGGAGCGCCGTCCACCTGGACGAGTCGCGCCTCCTGGTCGATCGCGAGTCCGTTGTGCCGCGTCCACGACGCACCGTCGGACGTGGTCTCGGCCTCCGTCGCGGCGTCGTCCCGCACGACGGCAGCGCCCTCCCGCGCGACGGCGGCGCCCTCCGACGCGGCTGCACCCCCGGACGACGGCGCGGCTGCACCCCCGGACGACGGCGCGGCCGCACCGCCGGACGACCGAGGAGCGTCGGCGGGCGCGGCACCGGGGTCCGGGACCACCGACAGCACGGCCGACGCGGACGCAGTCGGGACGGGGACGTCCCCGGGCGCCATCGGACCTGTCCCCTCGGCGTCGGCTCCCGCAGACTCGATGGTCCGTGGCCGGCGGAGCATCGCTCCGAGACGAGCCCGGAGCTCGCGCGGGCGGAACGGCTTCACCAGGTAGTCGTCCGCACCGGCCTCGAGACCCTGGAGGACGTCGATCTCGTCGCCCATCGCGGAGATCATGACGATGTACGTGCCGCTCGACCCCCGGATCCGCCGTGCGACCTCGAACCCGTCGATGCCGGGCAGGGACACGTCGAGCGTCGTCACGAGCGGCTCGTGGGCCAGGACGGCCCGGACTCCGTCCTCACCGTTCCCGGTGCTGATCGTCGAGAAGCCCGCCTGCCCGAGCACCTGTTCGAGCAGGTACCGGATGTCGAGGTCGTCCTCGATCACCACGGCCACCCGCCGGTCCTGCGTGGAATCGTCCACGATGCTGTCCCCCTCCCCCGCCACGGTGGTCGACCGTGACGGGCACGCTGATCATCCTCGACGCGCGGCCCGGTCGCCAGCGGTACGGGTGGCTCGTCTCTCCGCAGTATTGCAGCACCGCGCTCCACGTGGGCACCTGGGGTTCCGCGCTCGAGCACTTCCGACCACGGCCGGACGTGCTGCTCATCGGTGCGCTCACCGATCGCGATCGCGCCGCCGTCGGATCGGTCGTCCGGGTGAGCAGGACGCTCGGTGTCCGCGTCGTCTGCGACGCGTCGACTGCGGGTGTCTCCGTGCTCCGGGCGGCCGTCGCCGCGGGCGCGACCAGGTGGGACGGCGCCCGGGCCACCGCGTCGGCCGTGTTCGGCAGACCGCACGCTCGGTGAGCCGTTCCCTGCACCCCGGCCCGTGCACAGCAGGCCCGGGGCTACCGTCGGAACGGTGACGGACGAACGACGCCGCGAGGTCGGCGACAACGACGCCCCGGTCGAGGACGAGATCGAGGAGTCCTTCGACGCGGTGGTCGACGAGGGGGCCGAGCGCCTGCAGCGGACCCTGCGGGTGGTGCTCGCGACCGGGTTCGCCGGCGGCCTGGAGATCGGGCTCGGCGTGATGGGGTACCTGGCCGTCCTGCACGAGACCGACAGCCACCTGCTCGCGGGCCTCGCCTTCAGCATCGGGCTCGTCGCGCTGTACCTGGCGCACAGCGAGCTCTTCACCGAGAACTTCCTCGTGCCGATCGTGGCGCTCGTCGCCCGGGAGGGCACGGTGTGGCAGCTCGTCCGGCTCTGGGCGGGGACGCTGGTCAGCAACCTCGCCGGCGGTTGGGTCGTGATGTGGCTCGTCGTCCAGGCGTTCCCGCAGTGGCACACGGTGCTCGAGGAGTCCGCCCGGCACTACGTCGACGCCCCCTTCGGACTGCAGACCGCGGTGCTCGCCGTGCTCGGTGGGAGCACGATCACCCTCGTGACCCGCATGCAGCAGGGCACCGACTCCGACCCGGCGAAGCTCGTCGCGGCGGTCGCCGGTGGCTTCCTGCTGGCCGGTCTGCAGCTCTTCCACTCGATCCTGGACTCGCTGCTGGTCTTCGGCGCCATCCAGGCGGGGGCGTCGATCACGTACGGCCAGTGGGCCGCCTGGTTCGGCTACGTGCTCGTGTTCAACGTGCTCGGCGGTGTCGTGCTGGTGACGTCGCTGCGCCTCATCCGGTCGGCGGACCTGCTGCGCGGTCGACGGCGCGACGCGCCGGACGCACCGGACCGTGCGACGGGCGAGCAGGAGCGGGGCACCGCGCGCTGACCGGACCGGGTGCCGGACGGGAGGCCCGTGGCGGCTTCGCCACGGGCCTCCCGTCCGGCACGGCGTCGGGTCAGCCGACCGGGGTCGTCTCGTCCGCGTCGGCGGATGCCGTCACGGTGACCGCGTGCGGCCCGGGGTCCACCAGCAGGCGACGGCGTGCGTCGGTCGCCGACCCGGCGAGCAGCGCCGTCATCGAGCCGGTGCCGGCACCCGACGAGACCTCGACCGACGACTCGTCGAACCACAGGGTGAGCGCGACGCGGTCGCCCTCCGGTCGCACCGTCGACGCCACGTGCCGTCCGAACGACGCCGGGAGCCCCGGCACGGCGGGACGGTCGAGCCGGAGCGAGGCGTCGGCGGCGTCGTAGCGCAGGCCGAGCCGACGTCGGCCGTCGGCGTCGTCGAGCTCCAACCGGACCACACCGTCGGGTCCGCGCAGCGTGATCACGACCTCGACGCGGACGAGTCCCGGGAGCTCGTGGGTGCTCGCCGCGTCGTCGTCGTGACGGAGCACCGTGTCCACGGCACCGGTCGGGCCGACGATCCGCTGCACCAGCTCGAGGCGTCCGTCCCGCTCGGTCAGACCGAGGGCCCGAGCAGCGGTCATCGCGCCGCGCCACGGCGTGGTCGGCAGGTCCTTCGCGTAGTCCCAGTTGTCCATCCACGCGACGAGCGTCCGGTCTCGGAGGCCCGTACCGGAGAAGGTCACGCCGGCGTACGAGTCGGGACCGTGGTCGAGCCAGCGGTACGTCGCGAGCTCCTCGGTGGACTGCTGCCGCCAGGACCCGTCCGGCGACCGGGTCTCGGCGGGGAGCGGCTCGTCCGGGACGAACCGCTCCCCGTCGAACTGCCCGAGCACGACGTGCGTACCGGATCCGCCCGCGACCCCGCCGGGGTTGAGGCTGACCAGCAGCACCCAGACCACGCGGTCGGGGTCGCCGTCGACGGTCAGGGGGAAGAGGTCCGGGCACTCCCAGACGCCACCGACCGGACCGGCGGGACCGTAGGTCGACACGAGGGTCCAGGTGCGCAGGTCGGTCGACCGGTGCACGAGCACCTGGCGGTCCTGGGCCTCGACGGCGACCATGATCCAGCAGGGTCCGTCCGTGCCCTCGTACCGGAACACCTTCGGGTCGCGGAAGTCGGCGGAGCCGCGGCGCAGCACCGGGTTCCCCGGGTACTTCAACCACCGGTACCCGCCGTCGGTGCTGGAGGCGAGGGCCTGCGACTGCTCGGTCTCGGCGGCCTGCGTCCAGATCGCGACCAGCGGCGGCTGCTCGGCCGATCCGAGCCCGCTCGTGTTCTCCGCGTCGAACACCACGGAGCCCGAGAAGACCTGCCCGTCCGCGTCGGCCTCGAGCGCCACCTCGTGCTCGGTCCACGTGAGCAGGTCGGTGCTCGACGCGTGCCCCCAGCCGACCGTGCCGTGGTCGATCCCGTCCGGGTTGTGCTGGAAGTAGAGGTGGTACCGGCCGTCGTGGACGACCAGGCCGTTCGGGTCGTTCATCCAGTTGCGGGCGGGCGTGAAGTGCTGCCGCGGGCGCCGGATCGTGGCGCCGTCGGCCGCTGGCTCGGTCCGGGTGCGCTCCGTCGCCGGCACGTCGGACTGCGTCGCCGTCTCCGTGCTCACTTGACCGACCCTGCGGTGAGGCCACGGACGAAGAAGCGCTGGAGCGACAGGAACACCACGAGGGGCACGATCAGCACGATGAACGAGCCGGCCGCGACCAGGTTCCAGCCCGACCCGTACTGTCCGAGCAGCCCGAGCAGGCCCTGCTGCAGCACGGGGTTCGTGTTGCCGATGAAGATGTACGCGACGAGGTAGTCGTTCCAGACCCAGAGGAACTGGAAGATCGCGAACGACGCCAGCGCCGGCACCGACATCGGGACCGCGAGCCGCCAGAAGATCTGGAAGTGCGACGCGCCGTCGACGCGGGCGGCCTCGATGAGCGCGACGGGGAGCGTCGACATGTAGTTCCGCAGGATGTAGATGCAGAGCGGGAGCGCGAACGCCGAGTGCACGATCCACGCCGCCGGGAAGGTGCCGGTGATCTGCAGCCCGGTCGCCTGCGTGATCGTCTTGTACAGCTGCAGGACCGGGATCAGCGAGATCTGCACGGGCACCACGAGCAGCCCGACGATGACCGCGAAGTAGAACTCCTTGAACCGGAACTGCAGGAACGTGAACGCGTAGGCCGCGAACGCGGAGATCATGAGCGGCAGGATCGTGGCCGGGACCGCGACGGCGACGCTGTTGAGGAACTCGGCCGCCAGGCTCTGCCCGGTCCCCGAGGTCGCCCCCGTCAGCGCGTTCGAGTAGTTGTCGAGGGTCCACTCCGTACCGAACAGGTTCCCGAAGACGGTCCACCACCCGGTGCTCTGGGCGGCGGTCGTCGTGCGGAAGCTCGTGACGAGCAGGCCGATCGCCGGCACCATCCAGAGCACGGCGATGACGCCCATGACGATGCTCAGCAGGACGCGGGGACGCTGCTCGGCGCTGGTCTTCGTGACCCGTTCGCGCTTCGTCGCGACGATCTCCGGGGCTCCGGCCACCGGGACGATCTCGGTCATCGGAGGGCCTCCTGTTCGCGGTAGGTCCGCACCTGGTACACGATGACGGGCACCACGGCGAGGATGAGGATGACGACCACGGCGGACGCCTTCCCGGGGTTGTTGAACGCGAAGAACTGCGAGTAGAACTCGACGCCGAGCACGTTCGTGTCGAACTGCCCGTTGGTCATCGCGAAGACGATGTCGAAGATCTTCATCACCGTGATGAGGACCGTGATGCCGACGGCGATGATGGTCGTGCGGATCTGGGGAGCGATCACACGGAAGAACGCCTGCCGCTCGCTGGCACCGTCGATGCGTGCCGCCTCGATCGTCTCCTCGGGCACGGCCTTGATCGCCGCGGAGAGCAGGACCATCGCGTAGCCGGCGTTCAGCCAGATCACGACCGCCATGAGCAGGAAGCTGTTCATGCGCAGGAAGTCGTTCTGCAGCCACGGGATCGGGTTCTGGTGCGTGATCGCGGTCCAGATGCCGTTGAGCAGGCCGACCTGGGGCTGTCCCGGTGCGTTGTACGCGTACACGAACGACCACATCGACGCGGCCGCGATGAAGCTCACCGACATCGGCAGGAAGATCAGGGACTTGAACGTCTTCTCGCGCTTCGGCCCGAGGCGGTCCGCCAGGGTCGCCACGAGCAGGCCGATCACGACCACCACCGCCGGGACGACGATGATCCAGAGCAGGTTGTTGAACAGGGTCGACAGGAACGACGGCGTCGAGAAGAGCGAGACGTAGTTGTCGAGGCCGCCGAAGGACGTCAGCCCGTACTGGTCCGTCTTCTGCAGGCTCTGGATGACCGTCTGCACCGTCGGGACGACCAGGAAGACGAGCAGGAGGAGCAGGACCGGCCCGATGAAGACGTAGGGCAGCAGTCGACCGTGCCACTTGCCGTGCGTCTTCGAGACCAGGAAGTTCAGCCCGAGGTAGATCAGGAACGAGACGGCCAGTCCGCCGATGACGGAGACGAGGACGCTGAGGACTTGCTGCACGAGGGGTCACCTCACTTCGTTGTCGGGGTGTGTCGTCGCGGCGTGCAGGCGCCGACGGCCGTGGCGGCGCCGGTCGGCACCGCCACGGCGCAGGTGGAGGGTGTTACTGCGACGGCCAGGAGTCGTCGATGGCCTTGAGCGTCTGGTCGAGTGACTGCTGACCCGCGGTCCAGGCCGTCAGGTTCGTCCACTCGGTACCGGCACCGACGGCTCCGGGCATCTGGTCGGAGGCGTCGAAGCCGAACACCTTCGAGTCCTTCACGGCCTGCTGCGCGACCTTCTGGAACGGGCTGGTGTACTCGGACGCCGGGAAGTCGTTGTGCGGCGAGAGCGCGGCCGACCAGTTCTTGGCGTAGCCGTTCGTGCCGAACTCCTTGCCGACCAGGTAGTCGACGACCTTCTTCGTGTCGTCGTCCGTCTTGAACGCGGCGACCAGGTCACCACCGCCGAGCGTGCCGGAGGTCGCGGCACCCTCGGGCGTCGGGAGCGGGAAGGCGTTCACGTTCGTCGTGTCGCCCTTCGCGATCTGCTCCTGGATCGCGGCCGGGAAGTTGCCGGTGATGAAGGTGCCCTGGCGCATCATGTAGCACTGCCCCGCCGACTTGCCGCCGTCGACGAACAGGTTGTTGCCCGCCGCGCCGAAGTCGGTGGACGCCATGGCCTTGCCGCCGCCGTTGACCGCGCCGTCGGCGAAGATCATCGACTCGACCTTGCCCGCGGCCTGCTTGACCAGGGGCGAGTCGAACTTCACCTCGTGGGTGATCCAGTCGTCGTACTTCTCGAGGCCGCCGTAGCGGAGCACGTACTCCTCGAGCCAGTCCGTCATCGGCCAGCCGTTCGAGCCCTGCGACGCGATGCCGACGCACCACGGGTAGCCGGAGCCGTCCTTGATGATCTTCTCCTGCAGCGCGGTGAGCTCGGCGTCGGTCTTCGGGACCTCGTACCCCTTGGCCTCGAACGCGGCCGGGTCGTACCAGACGAGCGACTTCACGTTGATGTTGTAGGGCAGGCCGTACGTCTTGCCGTTGACCTTCGCGATGTCGGCGAGGCCGTTCGCCTCGTCCGCGGTGACGCTCTTGACGTCCACGAGGTCGTCGAGCGGCTGGATGCCCTGGCTGATGAGCGACTTGAGCACGCCGGGCTGGGGGAAGATCGCGACGTCGGGGGCCTGGCCGCCCTTCACCTGCGTGACGATCGACGTCTGGAAGCTGTCGCTGCCCGAGTACTTGACGGTGATGCCCTGGCCCTCGGCCCACGTGTCCAGGTCCTTCTGGAACGCCGTGGCCTGCGCACCGGTGAAGCCACCGGAGATCGTGACCGTGCCGTCGGACGATGCGGATCCTCCGGCGCTGCAGCCGGTCAGCGTCAAGCCGGTCCCGACCGCGAGCGCGGCGGCGACGGCGATGCCCTTACGAAGCCTCATTACTTCGACCTTTCACTCGCACAAACCCAAATCGTTTTGTGTTGAGGAAGAGCATCACACAGGGGCCGTCCGCTCGCCACGGGCGCGGGTCACGAACGAGTAACGGTTACCGGTCCGATCGAGTCGCGGACGACGAGCTCTCCGCGGAGCCGCTCGACCCCGGCACGCGGCGTCGGCGGTGCGGTCAGCGCTCCCGTCTGCTCGAGCGCACGGCGGACCGCCGCACGACCCATCTGCTCGTGCGGGAGCGCGACGGTCGTCAGGCCCGGACGCAGGGCGGCGGCCACGAGCTGCAGGTCGTCGATGCCGACGACCGACAGGTCACGGCCGATCCGCATGCCCCGCTCCTCCGCGACCTGGTAGACCCCCATCGCCATCTGGTCGTTGAAGGCGAACACCGCGGTCGGGCGCTCGGCGGCGCGGTCGCCGGCTGCCTCCGGTACCGGTCCGAACAGCTCCGTCGCCGCCCGGAAGCCCGCTGCGGCATCCGCGACCTCGCCGACCGCGCGGACCACCACGGGGGTGCCGCCGGCCTCCACCAGGGTCCGCTCGTACCCCTCGACCCGGCCGGTCACGGCGGGACCGGCGCCCTCGACCGTCAGGTGCGCGATGCGCCGGTGCCCCGCCGCGAGCAACGCGCGGACCGCCGTCGCGGCGATGTCCTGCTCGTCGGGCACCACCGACGGCACCGGAGCAGCGGGGTCGAACGCGTCGAGCAGCACCGTCCGGGCCGGGTCGAGCGACCGCGGCAGCCGGATGACCCGGTTCGACGCCGAGGCGAACACCACCGCGTCGACCTGCCGCTGGATCAGGGCGTCGATGCGCGGGTCGTCGAACTCCCCGGCTGCGATGTCGACGATCATCAGGACGTGGTCGTGCGCGGCCGCCTCGGCCTGCGCCCCGACGATGATCTTGCCCGCGTACGGGGTCGACGCGATCTCCTCGGACACGAACCCCAGGACCGCCCGTCGGTCGGTCCGCATGGCACGGGCGATCGGGTTCGGCGCGTACCCGAGCCGTTCGACCGCTTCCTCGACCCGGAGGCGCGTCCGGGCACTCACGGTGCCCTTGCCGCTCAGCGCGTGCGACACCGTCGTGATCGACACCCCGGCCTCGGCCGCCACGTCGCGGATGCTCGTCGCTCGCGCCACGTGGTCTCCTGCTCTCTGCCCGTCCGGCCCGACGGCCCTTCCGGGAACCACCCGCGGACCGCACGTGCTGAGCCTAGTCACGCACTCGGCGGACGCGGGCGCGGCGAGGGACTAGCGCGGAGCGGGCGCTCCCACGGCGAGCGCCGACGCCAGGGTCGCGATCAGCCCGAGCCGGGCGAAGTACGGTCGGGCGCCCACGGGGAGCACCGCGATCAGGGCGAACGCGTTCGCTGCGGTGTCCGCGAGCCGGTCCTGCTCGGACGCCGACAGCGGCACCCCGGCCACGACGAGGGTCGCCCACCCGACGATCTCCGCGCTCGGCAGCTCCGGGTCGCAGGCACTGGCACGGTCCACGCCGTCGGGCAGTGGCGTGACGCGGTGTGCCTGCAGGACCGCCTCGAGCTCTTCTCGCATCGCTCCACCGTAGAGAGCGGCACGACGTCGGTCACAGGGAACCGGGGGACGTCACCGCCCGGTCACCGGGTCGGCTCTCGGCTCGCGCGGGTTGAGTGGACCCGTGCAGCCCTCATCGGAACCGACGCAGACCCCGGGTGACGGCGCGCTGCTGTCGCTCGTCTACGCCAGCCGCGCGGTCGTCGGCTTCGGACTCGACGACCTCGACGACCTGCTGGCGCACGCCCGCAGCGCGAACGCCCGCGCCGGCGTGACCGGCCTGCTGCTGTTCCGCGACCACCGGTTCCTGCAGCTGCTCGAGGGGCCCGCCACGGCGGTCCGCGAGAAGATGGCGTACATCGCCGAGGACCCGCGCCACGACCAGGTCACCGTGCTGCTCGAGGAACAGGTGCCCGCACGGCAGTTCCCGGACTGGTCGATGGGCTACGCGGCCGAGACCACCCTGCAGCGCGCCGCGGTGCCCGGTCACCGCACCACCTTCGACGACCTCGACTTCCTGCCGGACGACCACGGCGGGGCACCGGACCTCGCCGCGGTGCGGGAGCTCCTGCAGTGGTTCCGGCAGGACCGGACCGGAGCAGGTGCGGACGCGGGCACGGCCCGCGCACGCTGACCCCGCTGCCGGGGCGACCGGACCACGGACGGGAGGCGCGGTGCCGGCCCGCACCGTGCCTCCCGTCCGGCACCGCGCACGGCCGCAGCGTGCCGCGCCGGCACGCGTCGTGCCTCCCGTCCGGTACGCCGCACGTCGCACGCCCGCAGCGCGCCGATCAGCGCAACCAGCGGTACTCGTACTCCGGCCGTCCCTGCCCGCGGTGGCGGACGTCCTTGGCGACCTGCCCGGCGGCGGCCAGGTGCTCGAGGTACCGCCGGACGGTGACCCGCGACAGCCCGGTCGCCTCGGCGACCTCGGATGCCGAACCACCGTCGGACCGCTGCAGCAGTGCGTCGCGCACCACCTCGAGCGTCTCCGGGGCGATGCCCTTCTCGTGGTCGGCGGGCGCGACCGGACGGAGCGTCCCGAGCCGCTCGTCGATGTCGGCCTGCGTGAGGGCACGACGGTCCTCGAACCCGCGCCGGAACTCGCGGTACGACGTCATCCGGTCGGCGAACGACCGGAAGCTGAAGGGCTTGACGAGGTACTGCACGACCCCGAGGGCGATCGCGTTCCGCACCGCCTGGACGTCGTGTGCCGCGGTCACCGCGACGACGTCGACGGCGGAACCGGCGGCCCGCAGCGTGCGGACGAGCTGCAGGCCGTGGGCGTCCGGCAGGTTCAGGTCGAGCAGCACGAGGTCCGGTCGCTCCGCAGCGACCGCGGCGAGCATCGCCCGACCGGTCCCCACGGTGTCGATCACGGCGAAGCCCTCGAGGCGCGACACGTAGGCCGTGTGCGCCTCGGCGGTCAGCGGCTCGTCCTCGACGATGAGGACCCGGATGGGCGCGGTCACGAGGGCACCCGCCCGGTGGTGATCTCGACGGTGAACGTGCTGCCGTCCGGTCCCGTGGTCACGGCGACGTCACCGCCGATGCGGGCCAGGGTGGCGCGCACGAGGTCGAGGCCGATGCCGCGTCCCTCGGGACCGGACTGCTTCGTCGACCACCCGCGCTCGTAGACGGCGTCGACGTCGGCGATGCCCGGTCCGTCGTCGCGGACGACGAGCCGGACGGTCCCGCCGGCTGCGGCGACAACGACCTCGACGCGGCCGCGGTCCGGGCCCTGCGGGGAGCCGGCGACGGCGTCGACGGCGTTGTCCACGAGGTTGCCGAGCACGGTGACCACGTCGGCGGGTGCGGCCGGGACGGGGTCGAGCAGTCCGCTCGTGTCGGCGACCAGGTCGACGCCGCGCTCGCCCGCCTGTGCCCGCTTGGCGGCGAGGAGGGCGTCGAGCACCTCGGGCTCGGTGTGCGCCGGATCGGCGCACAGGTCGCTCTCGCTGGACGCGTCGGTCTCGCTGCGCCGGTCGGTCTCGCCGTGCCGCTCGACCTCGCTGTGCCGGTCGATCTCGTGTGCGGCGAACCGGATCGCCTCGCCGACCCGACCGAGCTCCAGCAGCGCGACGACGGTGTGCAGGCGGTTGGCGAACTCGTGCGTCTGCGAGCGCAGCGCATCGGTGAGCGTCCTGGTGGCGGCGAGCTCGCCGGACAGGTGCAGCAGGTCGGTCTGGTCGCGGATGGTCGCGACGGTGCCGACCGGCCGGGTCGCCCCCCGCGGGAACGCCATCTCCTGGTTCACCACGAGCACCCGGTCGCTCGTGGCGTACGTCTCGTCCACGGCACGGTCACCCGATGCGAGCAGGGTCCGGAGGGCGTCCGGCACGTCGAGCGCCGCCAGCGGCACCGGATCCTGGCGTTCGGCCGGCGCCGGCAGGTGCAGCAGCTCCGCCGCACGGTCGTTGTGCAGGACGACCGCCCCCGACCGGTCGACGACCACGAGCCCCTCGTGCACCGAGTGGAGCACGCCCTCGTAGGACGCGAAGACCCGCGCGAGCTCCTCCGGGCCCCGTCCCGCGGTGACCCGACCGAGGTACCGGCTGAGCAACCACGAGAACAACGCGGACACCGCGACCACCGCCAGGCCGAGCAGGACGACCGACGTGAGCCGCGGCACGAGGGCACTCGAGATGTTCGCCACGGTGACCCCGGCGGCGACCAGTCCGACGATCCGGCCGTCGTCGTCGGTGATCGGCGTGACGGCCCGCACCGAGGGGCCGAGCGTCCCGGTGGAGGTCTCGGTGAAGGTCCGGCCGTCGAGCGCCGGCTGGACCGTACCGCGGAACGGCCGGCCGAGCTCCGACCGGTCGGGGTGCGTCCACCGGGTCCGGTCGGGCGCCATGATCGTGATGAAGTCCGTGTGGGTGCGGCGCATCAGGTCGAGCGCGTACGGCTCGAGGCGCTCGGACGGGTCCGCGGTGGTCGCCTGCTGGACCACGAACGGGTTCCGCGCGATCGACACCGCGACGGCGGTGGACTTCTCGGCCGCGTCCGCCTCGAGGTCGGCTCGCGCCGAGGTCCAGCTCCAGACGCCACCGACCGCCACCCCGACCACGACGAACAGCAGCTGCAGCGCGAAGAGTCGCGCGGCGATGCTCCACCGACGGGGTACCACTGAGCTGCCTCCTCGCTCCGTTGCGGGACGACCCATCCTCGCGCACGGGGGCCCGTCCGCGCAGCCTCCCCGTGAACGTTGTGAACACAAGTCGCCGCCGCGGGTCGCTCCGCGCGAGGGTGTGTCCGTTCCCCCGAGGACGAACCGACCGGAGCGACGCCGCTCCCGGTCCTGACGACAAGGAAGTCGCATGGCATCGACGCACTCGACCACCGCCCGCCCACGGCGACGCGGTCTGGATCGCTCGCACTGGCTCTACATCGCGGTCATCCTGGCCGTGCTCGCCGGCATCGTGGTCGGCCTGACGGCCCCCGACTTCGCCGTCGGACTCAAGCCGATCGGCGACGGCTTCATCGCGCTGATCAAGATGATGATCGCGCCGGTCATCTTCTGCACGATCGTGCTCGGCGTCGGCTCCATCGCGAAGGCGGCGACGGTCGGCAAGGTCGGCGGGTTGGCGCTCGGCTACTTCGTCGCGATGTCGACGTTCGCCCTGGCGATCGGCCTCGTCGTCGGCAACCTCATCCACCCCGGCGACCAGCTCGACATGTCGAAGGCGACGTACGAGCTGCCCGCCGGCACCGAGGAGAGCGCGTCCTCGACGTCCGGGTTCCTGCTCGGGATCATCCCCGCGACGCTCGTGTCGTCCCTGACGAGCGGCAGCATCCTCCAGACCCTGTTCGTCGCGCTGCTCGTCGGCTTCGCGCTGCAGGCGATGGGCGAGAAGGGTGCGCCGATCCTCACCGGCATCCGACACCTGCAGGCCCTGGTGTTCCGCATCCTCGCGATGGTCATGTGGGCCGCCCCGATCGGCGCGTTCGGGGCCATCGCAGCGGTGGTCGGTGCCACCGGCGTCGCGGCGCTCGTCGCGCTCGGGACCCTCATGGTCGCGTTCTACATCACCTGCATCGTGTTCGTCGTCGGCGTCCTCGGTGTCCTGCTCCGCGTCGTGACCGGCGTCAACATCTTCCGGCTCATGAAGTACCTCGGCCGCGAGTACCTGCTCATCGTGTCGACGTCCTCCAGCGAGGTCAGCCTCCCGCGGCTCATCGCGAAGATGGAGCACCTCGGCGTCTCGAAGCCCGTCGTCGGCGTCACGGTGCCGACCGGGTACTCGTTCAACCTCGACGGCACCGCGATCTACCTGACGATGTCCTCGCTGTTCATCGCGAACGCCCTCGGCACGCCGCTGAACATCCCCGAGCAGATCTCGCTCCTGGTCTTCATGATCATCGCGTCGAAGGGTGCTGCCGGGGTGACCGGTGCCGGACTCGCCACCCTCGCCGGCGGCCTGCAGGCGCACCGCCCGGACCTGGTCGACGGCGTCGGCCTGATCGTCGGCATCGACCGGTTCATGTCCGAGGCCCGCGCGCTGACGAACTTCACCGGGAACGCCGTGGCCACGGTGCTGGTCGGGACGTGGACGAAGCAGATCGACAAGCAGCAGGTCGAGCGGGTGCTGTCCGGTGCGGCGCCGTTCGACGAGCGGACGATGTCCGCCGACGACCACGGCGCGTCGGCTCGCGCAGACGGTCCCGGCTCCGCTCCCGCCACCGACGAGCGGATCTCGACCGAGGCCGTCCGCACCATCGTCGAGCCCGAGGGCTCGACCGCCACCCGCCGGTAGTCCCCCGTCACGAGGAGATCGACGATGATCACGAACCCCAACCACACGAGTCCCGCACCGCACACCGTGCCCGGCTCGCCCCGCGTCGCCCTGGAGGCGTGGGTCGCCCGGATCGCGTCCCTCACCTGCCCGGACCAGGTCGTCTGGTGCGACGGGTCAGCCGACGAGACCGCCCGCCTGACGCAGCAGCTCGTCGACGAGGGCAAGCTGATCGCCCTCGACCCGGAACGCCGACCGAACAGCTACCTCGCCCGGTCGGACCCGGACGACGTCGCCCGGGTCGAGGGGCGCACGTTCACCTGCTCCCGCACGCCCGAAGACGCCGGTCCGACGAACCACTGGCGGGAACCGGTCGCGATGCGCGCCGAGCTCGACGAGCGGTTCGCCGGGAGCATGCGCGGCCGCACGATGTACGTCGTGCCGTTCTCGATGGGACCGGTGGGCGGCCCGATCTCGCAGCTCGGCGTCGAGGTGACCGACTCGGCCTACGTCGTCCTCAGCATGGGCAGGACGACCCGGCTCGGGGCGGACGTGCTCCGCGCGATCGACGCCGGCGTGCCGTGGGTCGCGACCGTGCACAGCGTCGGGCATCCGCTCCGCGACGACCAGGGCGTCCCGCAGCCGGACTTGTCCTGGCCCTGCAACGCGACGAAGTACATCGTGCAGTTCCCGGAGACCCGCGAGGTCTGGTCGTACGGCTCGGGCTACGGCGGCAACGCCCTGCTCGCCAAGAAGTGCTTCGCGCTCCGGATCGCCTCGGTGATGGGTCGTGACGAGGGGTGGCTCGCCGAGCACATGCTGCTCGTCCGGCTCACCTCGCCCGAGGGCCGGGCCGTCCACGTCGCCGCCGCGTTCCCCTCGGCCTGCGGCAAGACCAACCTCGCGATGCTGCAGCCGGCCCTGCCCGGGTGGTCCGTCGAGACGATCGGCGACGACATCGCCTGGCTCCGCCCGGGTGCCGACGGACGACTGCACGCGATCAACCCGGAGGCCGGGCTGTTCGGCGTCGCACCGGGGACCGGCCCCGACACGAACCCCGTCGCGGTCGAGACGATCGCCGCGGACACGATCTTCACGAACGTCGCGCTCACGGACGACGGCGACGTCTGGTGGGAGGGCCTCACCCCCGAACCGCCCGCGCACCTGGTCGACTGGACCGGCGCCGACTGGACACCGGCGAGCGGCACTCCGGCCGCGCACCCGAACGCCCGGTTCACGGTGGCGCTCGACCGGGTCCCGACGCTCGCCGACGGGTGGGAGCGCAGCGTCGCCGTCGACGCCGTCGTGTTCGGCGGTCGTCGGTCGACGAACGTCCCGCTCGTGGCGCAGGCGTCGACCTGGGCCGAGGGCGTGTTCATGGGTGCGACGGTGTCGTCCGAGCGGACCGCCGCAGCCGAGGGCACCGTCGGGGAGCTCCGCCGCGACCCCTTCGCGATGCTGCCGTTCTGCGGCTACGACATGGCCGACCACTGGGCGCACTGGCTCCGGATCGGCGAGCGCCTCGGCGCCGGGGCACCGGCGGTGTTCCAGGTCAACTGGTTCCGGCGGGGCGAGGACGGCGCCTTCCTGTGGCCGGGCTTCCGCGAGAACGCCCGCGTGCTCGAGTGGATCGCGCGCCGCGTCGAGGGCACCGTGCCGGCGGTCGAGAGCCCGGTCGGCCTCCTCCCCGACCTGGACGACCTGGACGTGCACGGGCTCGACGTCACCGCCGCACAGCTCGAGGCCCTCTTCGCCGTCGACCCCGGGCCGTGGCTCGAGGAGTGCGACCTGACCGAGGAGTTCCTCGCCGGGTTCGGCGACCGCACGCCCCCGGTGCTCACCGCGATCCTCGACGAGCGTCGCGCGGCCCTGCACGCCACGGCCGACGTCCGGCAGGTCGCCTGATGCCGTCCGGCGCCCCGACCACGACCGGGGTGTCCGCCGCCGCCGAGCGTGCGCGCCTGCAGCGGGTGTGGGACGAGAAGCTCGCTGCCGCCGAGGCGATGGTGCCGCTCATCGGACGGCTGTACCGGCGGGACGACGTCGTGCCGTCCGTCCACGGCCGTCCCCTGGTGGGGCAGTCCCCGATCGGGATCGTCAAGGCGCACCGGTCGAGCCGCCGGGTCGACGAGACCGAACTGCCGGTCGCAACGAGCCTGGCGATCCTGACCGAGCTCGACACGATGGCACTGTCGTCGGTGTCGGTGGACCTCGGCGACCTCGCGTCCCGCCACCGACGTGACCGCCTCGGCAGCACCCTGCGCGAGTTCCTCACCGACGAGTTCTTCCTGCACCGCGGCACGGCGGACGGACCGCACCGCGACGCCCCGCGCGACGTCGTGCTGTACGGGTTCGGGCGGATCGGTCGGATGCTCGCCCGGATCCTGCTCGAACGCGCCGGGGAGCACGCCCCGCTCGCCCTGCGTGCCGTCGTCGTCCGCCGTCGCGGGCCCGGCGACCTGGTCAAGCGGGCGAGCCTGCTCCGCCGGGACTCGATCCACGGCCCCTTCGCCGGCACGGTGACCGTCGACACCGAGCACGACACCATCACCGCGAACGGCACCCTCGTGCAGTTCGTCTCGGCCGACTCCCCCGACGCCGTCGACTACCGCGCGCACGGCATCGAGGACGCGATCGTCGTCGACACCACCGGTCGCTGGCGCGACGCCGAGGGGCTCGGGCAGCACCTCCTCGCCCCCGGAGCGGCCCGCGTGCTGCTCACCGCGCCGGGGAAGGGCGACGTACCGAACGTGGTGCACGGCATCAACCACGACGGCATCGGCGACGACCCGGTCGTGAGTGCCGCCTCGTGCACGACGAACGCGATCGTCCCGGTGCTCAAGGTCGTGTCCGACGCCTGGGGCATCGTCCACGGGCACGTCGAGACCGTGCACTCCGCCACGAACGACCAGAACCTGGTCGACAACTACCACCCCGCCGACCGGCGAGGGCGGGCGGCGGGCCTGAACATGGTGATCACCGCGACCGGCGCAGCGAAGGCCGCCGAGAAGGCACTGCCCGAACTCCGCGGCCGGCTCACCGGCAGCGCCGTCCGCGTCCCCACGCCGAACGTCTCGCTCGCGGTCATCCACCTGACGCTCGGTCACCCGGTCGGACGCGACGAGCTGAACGGGGTGCTCCGGGACGCCTCGCTCACCTCGCCGCTCCGGCGGCAGATCGACTACGTCGAGTCGCCGGAGGTCGTCTCGACGGACCTGCTCGGCAGTCGGCGGGCGGGCATCGTGGACGGGCTCGCGACGATCGCGGACGGGTCCGAGCACGCGGTGCTGTACGTCTGGTACGACAACGAGTCCGGCTACAGCCGACAGGTGCACCGGGTCCTGCAGGAGATGGCCGGCGGCCGGCGGGCGGCGTCGCCCGCCGGTCACGCACTCCGTCCGGTCCGTGCGGCAGCGCACCTGTCGTCCTGACGGGGCGGACGGGAGGCGCGGACCACCGGACGCCGACCGGCGACGGTGATCCGCGCCTCCAGTCCGTCGTCGCGGTGCCGGTCCGTCAGCCGGCCTGCGGACGACCGGCACGATCGCCGTGCCACGTCGACCGCTCGGGACGCGACGTCGGTGCCGTCTCCCCCGACGTCGGTGCCGTCACCTGCACCGGCTAGGTGAAGAAGACGACGGTGCCGACGCCGATCCAGGCGAGGCCGATGGCGGCCAGCGCGGCGAGGCTGGCGAGACCGGTCGCGACGACCGCCGACACCTGTTCGCGCCAGACGCGGAGCGAGCTCGCCGCGATGCAGAGGGCGAGGACGGCGACGGGCAAGGACCCGATCAGCGCGGCAGCCTGGACGGCAGAGGTCCGACGATCGGCTGCTGTGGGCGGGAGCATGCCGTCGTCGTAGTCGAACTGGGAGGGCGGGGTCTGGCGAGCGGGATCGAAGACGCCGGTCGCCACGAGCACGATGCCCCACAGGACGATCAGTGCGATCGCGAGGAGGGCCCGGACGTTGACCTGCCGCGACCGGTCCCGCCCCCGAAGCCCCATGCGCCGACCCTAGCGCGCTGGGCGCCGGACGCTTCGTCGAGCAAGGGCCGATCGGCGGTGCCTCGTCCGTCGGGACCGTCGCGTCATGCGGCCTGCGTGTAGTGCCCGGCGTCGAGGTCCTCGAGCAGGGTCGGGCCCGTCGGCTCCCAGCCGAGGAGCGCGCGCGTCCGAGCGCTCGACGCGGGCTGGTCGCCGCCGAGCAGCGCACCGAACACCCCGAGTGTCGTCGCGTCGACCGGCTGTGCCGGCATGCCGGTCTGCCTGCTGATCGACTCGGCGACCGCGCGCATCGGGACCCCCTCCTCGGCGACGGCGTGCAGGACGGACCCTGCCGGAGCGCTCTCGAGCGCTCGCCGGAACAGACGGGCTGCGTCGCCGACGTGCACCGCCGGCCACCGGTTCGATCCGTCACCGACGTACGCAGCCGCGCCGAGCTGTCGGTCGAGCTGCACGAGTGCGGCGACGAGCCCGTTCCGGTCCCCCACGCCGTGCACCGTCCGGGGCATCCGCACCAGCCCGGCGCGGATGCCCCGGTCGGCTAGCCCGAGGACCGCAGCAGCCGTGCGCGCACGGGCACCAGCCGGGCCGTCAGGATCGAGCGGGTCGCCCTCGGTCGCCGTGCCGCGCGGGGTCGTCGGGGTGCCCGAAGCGGCGAACAGGGCCTTCCCGCTGCCGGCCAGCGCGTCACCGAGCGTGTCGAACAGCGCGACCTCGTTGTCGATCGCCTCGTCGAACGCGTCGAAGTCGAGCGTGAACGCGAGGTGCGCCGTCGCATCGGCCCGGGTGGCCTGCTCGACGATGAGCGCGTGGTCGGCCATCTCGCCGCGCACCGCCTCGGCGCCGGCGGCCCGGATGCGCTCGGCGGAGGAGGCGGAGCGGGCGAGCCCGACGACGTCGTGTCCGTGCGCAACGAGGTCGCGGGTGAGGACGCTGCCGATCCAACCCGACGCGCCGGTGATGAAGACGTGCATGGTGACTCCCGTCCGGTGCCGATGCGACACCGCTCGTGTTATGAGACTTGGTATCGTCACCGTACACCTGATGCGACCGAGTCGCATCGACTAGACTCTGCCCGTGGCACGCTGGCAACCGGACCCCCGGGGTCGACTCCTCCGAGCGGCGCTCGAGCTCTTCGCGGAGCAGGGCTACGACGCCACGACCGCGGCACAGATCGCGGAGCGCGCCGGCCTCACCAAGGCCACGCTCTTCCGGCAGTTCCCCGACAAGCGCGAGATCCTCTTCCAGGGGCAGGCCGCCACCATCGACACCGTCCGGCGCGTGGTGCGGGACGCGCCAGCGGACCAGGTGGACGAGACACTGGTCGACGACGTGCTCGGCGCCCTCGTTGCCGCGCACGTGCCGGAGCAGCAGGAGGTCGGCGCCGCGATCACGGCACTGACGCTCGAGCACGAGGCACTGCGCGAGCGGTACGTCTACAAGCGGTCGGTCGTCTCCGACGCGCTCGCCTCGGCGCTGCGCGAGCGGGGCGTGTCTGGGCACCGGGCCGTGGTGCTCGCGGAGATCGGCGTGCGGGCGTACTGGGACGGGTTCGAGCGGTGGACGGCCGAGCCGGCGGGGGCGTCCGTCGAGGTGCTCGGGGCGCTCGTGCGGCAGGAGGCGGCGGCACTGCGGTCTGCGGCGGTCGGGGCGGCGCCAGCGACACCTCGGTGAACGAGCCCAGCGCGAGGTGTTCGGTCTGTTCGCGGATGCCGGTGACGGCGCCGCCACCGAGGACGACCCGGTCCGGCCGGTACTGGGCCGCGAGTTCGATGATGCCCTCGCCGACCCGGGTGCCGTGGCGTGCCGGATCGAAGACGCCGGTCGCCACGAGCACGATGCCCCAAGACGATCAGTGCGATCGACGAGGGCCCGGACGTTGACCTGCCGCGACCGGTCCCGCCCCCGAAGCCCCGTGACCAGCGCGCCGAGCGCCGGACCTCCGCGAGCACGGCCCGCCGGTGGTGGCGCGTCCCGTCCTCGGACGTGCGGGCGGTCAGGCCGTGACGACGGTGACGTCCGCGGTGTCGAAGCGCTCGACGAGGTCCGGTGCGATGCCGTCGTCGGTGACGAGGGTCCATCCGCCACCGAGCCGGGTCCATGCGTGGAACTCCGACTGCGCGAGCTTCGAGGAGTCAGCGAGGACGTACACCGCTGCCGCACGACGAGCGATGAGTTCCTTCAGGCGGATCTGACCGAGGTCCGCCTCGCAGATCCCACGCTCCGGGGACACCGCGTCGGCGCCGAGGTACGCCGCATCGAACGTCAGGTACTCGAGCGCCGCCTCCGTCAGGGGTCCGACGAAGCCGTTGCTCAACGACCGGTACTCGCCGCCGAGCATGACGAGTCGGACGTCGTCGCGGTCCGCCATGTCGGTGACGACCCCGACGCTGGTGGTGGTGACGGTGAGGTCGGCGTCCACCGGGAGCGCATGGGCGAACGCCGCGACGGTCGAGCCGTTGTCGAGGAAGAGCGACGTCCCGGGCTGCACGGCCTCGGCTGCGCGCCGCGCGATGTCGCGCTTCGCGTCGAAGTGCTCACCGAGCCGCTGCCGCAGCGACGCCTCGGGGTGCGCGGCCACCGCCATCGCGCCACCGAACGTCCGGGTGAGCTTCCGCTGCTCCTGCAGGGTCGCGAGGTCCCGGCGGATGGTGGATGCCGTGACCCCGAACCGCTCCGAGAGTTCGTCGACGCTCGCGAGTCCGACCGTCGTCGCGAGCGTGACGATCGCGTCACGCCGAGCTCTGGCCGAGATCGACACGGGCACCTTCCGGACAGTGGGGACTCAGGACCTGTCAGGCGCCCGAGGCCGGTCGCAGCGCGCCCGACGTCGGGGCGAGCTCGGCGGCCTGGCGGAGCGCCTCGATCATGCTAGCGACATCGGCCTTGCCCGAGCCCGCGATGTCGAACGCCGTCCCGTGGTCCACCGACGTGCGGATGACCGGCAGACCCACCGTGATGTTCACCCCGGCCTCGATCCCGAGCACCTTCACGGGGCCGTGCCCCTGGTCGTGGTACATCGCGACCACCAGGTCGTAGTCCCCGCGGCCGGCGAGGAAGAAGAGGGTGTCGGCCGGGAGCGGTCCGACGGCGTCGATGCCGTCGGCGCGCGCCGCTTCGACGCCCGGAGCGATCTTCTCGGCCTCCTCGCCGTACCCGAAGAGGCCGTTCTCGCCGGCGTGCGGGTTGATCGCCGCGACACCGATCTTCGGGTGCGGATTGCCCGACCGGACGAGGGCTTCGTTCCCGCGCCGGATGGTCCGCTCGACGAGTCCGGGTTCGATCTTCGCGACGGCGTCGATGAGACCGAGGTGGGTGGTCACGTGGACGACCTTCAGCTTGGCGGTCGAGA
Organism: Curtobacterium sp. 1310; assembly: GCF_017834105.1. Taxonomy (NCBI): domain Bacteria; kingdom Bacillati; phylum Actinomycetota; class Actinomycetes; order Micrococcales; family Microbacteriaceae; genus Curtobacterium; species Curtobacterium sp. 1310. The sequence goes on from NZ_JAFICY010000002.1 coordinate 446,759, forward strand.
GCATCATCGAGACCTCGTCGACGCCCATGAGCTCGGCGAGGAGCTCGGTGTGCCCGGGGAAGACGTGGCCACCGGCGTGCAGCGCCTCCTTGTTGAGCGGAGCCGTGCAGATCGCCTGGACCTTCCCGGCCATCGCCGCTTCGCACGCGACACGGATGTACTGGAAGGCTGCATCGCCGGCGACCGGCGAGAGCTGCCCCCACGGCAGGTCCTCGGGCAGGAGTCCGAGGTCGACCACGTCGATGACGCCGTCCCGGTGCCCGGCGTCAGCGACGTCCTCGACGACGTTGAAGGTGACGTCGACGTTCCGGATGGCGGCGGCCTGGCGGAGACGACCGAGGTCGCCGATGACGACGGGGCGGCAGACGGCCAGGACGTCCGGCGACACGACGGCCTCGACGACGATCTCTGGGCCGACACCGGCCCCGTCACCCATCGTGACAGCGACGATCGGAGTTGCGTTCATCTGCGGTACTGCCTTTCGGTTCGTGCGGCCTGCGGCCGCTTCGACGCGGCCTGCGTCGCGGACGGGTCGTCGCGAGCGGACTGGAGGAACGTGGCCGCGTCGAGCAGGTTCGTGACGGTCCCGAAGCTGCCGGGTCGTGTGACGACGAGCCGGCCGTCGTCCGCGCGGGACACGACGCATCCGGGTTCGACGGCGCCCTCGGGCACGATGGTCGCGATGCCGAGGCGACTGAGCACGGAGCGGGCGGTCTCGCCACCGGTCAGCACCAGGGCGGACCGACCGCTGATGGTGGCGGCCACGATGCCGAGACCGTCGGCGAGCCGTCGGGCGAGGTGCGGGACCGGGTCGTTCCGGTCCTCGACGCAGATCGCCGCGCTCCCGCTGCGCAGGGCTGCGCGCGCTTCCTGGATCGCCGGGTGGTCGACGTCGTCGACCTCACGGCGGTCGACGGCGCGGAGCAGGACGTCACGGGGCACGGGCACGACGGGGACACCGTTCGCTGCGAGGGCCGCGAGCTGCCCGGTCGCCTCGGTGCTGGCCGTGCCCACGACGAGGAGGACGGGCTGGAGTCCCCCGGCGAGCGCCACCCGCTCCCGATCGTTCGTCACGACGGGGCCCGGGGGCTGCGCTCCGCGGAGGCGACCGACTGCCGCAGCGATCCCGCCGGACCCGACGATCGAGCAGTCCGCACCGTCGAGCGCCGCTGCGATCCGGTCGAGGTCGTGGTCCGAGGCGGCGTCGACGACGGGGACCTCGCCGGCGCCGATCGCTCGCTCGACCGCGTCGAGGACGGCCGCGCTCCCGGCGCGGACGACCGCGAGCGGGACGGACCGGGCTCGCGGTCCGACCGCGGCCAGTGGGCCGGGGACGACCCGGGCCTCCAGGCCGTGCAGCCCTGCATCCGCCACCGGGCGGCCGTGCACGAGGAGCTGACCGTGGACGACCGTCCTCCCGAGTGCCGGGAGCGCCGTGGCGACCACGACGCGTGCGCCGGCGTCGAGGAGCCCGTCGATGACGTCCCCCACGCCGCCGCGCAGCAGCGAGTCGGTCTTCACCAGCCGCACCGGCGCTCCGGCTGCGCGCATCCGTTGTGATGCCTGCGCGACGGCCGCACGACGCGCGGCCGGGTCGAGCGACCGCGTGTCGCAGTCCAGAACGACGTCGGACCGCGATCGAGCGACGTGCTCGAGCGCGGCGGGGAGCGTCAGGGCGACGGTGACCGACCCGGTGCCGAGGACCGCAGCGACCTCGGCGGCTCCGGACAGGTCGTCGGCGATCGCGGCGAGGCGGTTCGACATCGGACCCCTCCTCGGGCTCGGTGGACGGTCCCGTCGAAGCATCGACGGCGTGCACGAAACACGCTAGACGAACTGCGTGAAACACGCAATAGTGGGCGCGCACGGCTGCCCCTCGGCGACTCGACGACGAGTCGCTCCGACGGCGCCCGAACGAGAGGAACCCAGTGCGTGACACCGACATCCGAGGCCGGCGGCTCGCCCCCGCCGTTCTCGGCACCATGACCTTCGGCGACAGCGTCGACGAGCCCACGGCGGCCGAGATGGTCGACCGCTTCCTGGCATCCGGCGGGACCGGCATCGACACGGCCAACGGGTACGCCGGCGGCCGCAGCGAGGAGATCCTCGGCTCCGTGCTCGCCGGACGCCGCGACGGGGTCGTGCTCGCGACGAAGGTCGGCATCCCGAACCCGGACGCCGGAGGGGCCGCGCCGCTGTCCGCCGTGGCGGTCGAACGGTGCGTGCGCGCGAGCCTCCGACGGCTCCGGACGGACCACGTCGACGTCCTCTACCTGCACCAGCCCGACCGCTCGACCACGGCGGAGGAGACGCTGACCGCCGTCCGGGCGCTCGTCGAGGCGGGCGTGGTGCGCACGTGGGGTGTCTCGAACTTCGCGGCCTGGCAGATCGCGGAGCTGCGGCACACCGCCGCGCGACTCGGTCTCGACGCGCCCGTCCTCGGGCAGCAGGTCTACAGCGTGATCGCGACCCGCATCGACGACGAGTACGCCGAGTACGCCAGGAGCACCGGACTCGCGACGATCGTCTACAACCCGCTCGGCGGCGGGCTCCTGACCGGCAGGCACCGACCGGACGAGCACCCGACCGCGGGACGCTTCGGGTCCTCGCCGCTCGCCGGCATGTACCGCGACCGGTACTGGAACGACGAGGTCTTCGCCGCGGTCGGACAGCTCCGTGCGATCGCCGAGGGTGCGGGGATGCCGATGGCCGAGCTCGCGCTGCGCTGGACGATCGGCCGTGCCGTCGTGGACGCCGTCCTGATCGGTGGGTCGCGGCTCACGAACATCGAGGCGAACCTCACCGCGCTGGCCGCCGGTGCGCTGCCGGAGGACGTGCAGCGGGCTGTCGACGACGTGGCCGCTGCGCTCCGCGGACCGATGCCGGCCTACAACCGCTGACGCATAGATGGCGGCCCGACCACGTGACGGACAGGAGGCGCAGTGCCGGCTGGCACCGCGCCTCCCGTCGGTCCGGGGTCGCGCAGGCTCAGCCCAGTCCTGCCGCCTGATCGGCGCGCACCGTGTCCGCGATCTTCTCGAGCGCCGCCTCGCTCAGCAGGTTGAACGGCGCGCGGCACGGCCCCACGGGCTCGCCGGCGGCGTTGGTGGCCGCCTTGACGATCGTGTTCGGGTTGCCGAGCGCGAACAGGTTGCGCAGCGGGCGGATCGACGCCTGCGCCGCGCGGGCCCCCTCGAGGTCGCCCGCCGCCCACTTCCGGGTGATCTCGACCATGGTCCGCGGGTAGACGTTCGCGACGGCGGTGATGCCGCCCGCGCCGCCGGCCTGCAGCGTCGGCAGGACCAGCGAGTCGGTCCCCGCGAGCACCGCGAAGTGCTCGGGATCGGTCAGCTCGATCAGCTGCAGGATCGCGTCGAAGTTCCCCGACGAGTCCTTGACACCCGCGATGTTGTCGATCTCCGCGAGTCGGGCGACCGTCGCCGGCGTGATGGTGTTCCCGGTCCGCGCGGGGATGTTGTAGATGAGCACCGGGATGTCGACGGCTGCGGCGACCGCCGCGAAGTGGCGGTACAGCTCGTCCTGCGACGCCGCAGCGAAGTAGGGCGTGATCACCGACAGCACGTCGGCACCCGACGCCTGCATGCGCTGGGCGATGCGCACCGTCTCCTTCGTCCCGACGGCACCGGCGCCGCCGTAGACGGGGACGCGGCCACCGGTGGCGTCGACGACCGCCTCGAGCACGGCGAGCCGTTCGTCCTCGGTCTGCTGGAAGAACTCGCCGTTGGTACCGAGGCAGAAGACGCCGTCGGCGCCCGCCCGGACAGCGCGGTCAGTGTGCAGCCGCATCTGGTCGAGGTCGAGCGACTCGTCGTCGTGGAACGGGGTGACGAGCGCGTGGATGCTGCCGCTGATCGTGGTGGTCACTGCAGGTGCTCCTTGTCGGCTGGGGGGCCAGGCGGTCGGGTGGTGGGTCAGGGACGGGGTTGCTGCATCACGTGGACCGCGAAGCCGCCGTACTCCCCCGCCAGGTAGATGTTCTGCAGACGGCCGTCCTCGAAGTGTGCAGCCGTGTCCTGGTCGAAGCCGAAGCCCTTCGCGGTGAGTTCCTCGACCGCTGCCTCCAAGTCGTCGGTCGACATCCCGATGTGGCCGTGCGTACCCAGGTACTGGGATCGCACGCACTCGAAGAACGTGCCGGCGAACTCGGACTTCTTCCCCTGGCGGGGGTCGAGGTCGAACATGAGGCAGAAGAGGTTGCACAGTTCCTGCGCGGCTGCGGCGTCGGGGTTGTTGATGCCCACGTGGGCGAGCTCGAAGGTGGTCGTCACGACAGGTTCTCCGTCACGTCAGGTCCGTCACATCGGGAAGAGCAGGAGGGCGCCGGCCGTCAGCGCCAGCAGGCGGATGAAGTACATCGGGATGGTGAACTTCCAGAATTGCAGGAGCGAGTACTTCCCGACCCCCATGACCATCGCGGGAAGCCCGTCGATGGGGAGGAAGTGTCCGTTCCACCCGGAGATGACGATGGCGACGGCCGCAGCCGCGGGGTTGAGCCCCAGGCTGACGCAGGTCGCGATCGCCAGCGGTGCGAAGACGTACACCGTGCCGATCGTCGACCCCGTGAGGGTCGCGAGGACACTCGTCAGGACACAGAACGCGAACACCAGCAGGAAGGGGCTGACGTTGCCGCCGAGCAGTCCGGCGACGGACTCGCCGACGAGCTTCGTGAGCCCGGTCGCGCCGAGCGCCTCAGCGATGCCGATGACACCGGCGGACATGATGATGATCGGCTGGCTGATGGCGTCGCGGATCTCCGTGAAGTCCAGGACCTTCATCACCAGGAGGAGTGCCACGGAGAGGCCCGTGATCGCGTACCCCGCGTCCCCGATGTAGCTGTAGGAGATCATGCCGGCGATCGCCAGGACGAAGCAGGCGTACGTCGCCAGTTGCTTCCGACGGTCCAGCGTCGGCGCGGTGACCGTTGCGGTCGCGCTCGACGAGGCGATCGCGGTCGCGTTCGCCTCGGCGGCGTGGGGGCCGGGCGTGGCCGGGTCCGCTGCGGACGAAGCGGCACGTGTGCCCGGCGTGGACGCGTCGCCGATCGGGGTGCTGCCGGCACCGACCGTGGCCGGTTCCTTCGCCGCGCTCGTGCTCTCCGGGGCGGACTCGCCGTCGACGATGGGGTGGTCCGGCAGCAGACGGTAGGCGATGAGACACCAGACGAGGAACCCGAGACTGAGCACGAGGTTGACGATCGAGAACCGGACGAGGTCGATGTTCTCCCGGACCCCTGCTGCCTCGAGCACCGCGACGACGATGCCGTACTGCAGCGCCACGTTGAACGGCAGCATCGGGTGGTTCGCGGCGAACCCGGCGGGCATGAGGACCTTCGACGGCGGCAGCTTCTTGTTGTACGCGAGCGTCGACAGCAGGCCGATCACCAGCACGTAGTAAGCGGTCGACCCCGTGCCGAAGATGCTGCACCCCACCATGACGAACACGACGATGAGGACGTAGGCACGGAACCCGCCCTTCGTCCCGAGTCTCGTGATCATCCGCTTGAAGCCCGAGACGAGGTCGGTCTTCTGCAAGGCGGCGATCACCGCCATGAACGAGGCGAGCATGATGATGGTCGCGTTGGCGAAGCCGCTGAAGGCCACGTTGATCGGCACGACGCCGAACACCACCATCAGCAGGCAGGCGATCAACGGCGGGACGCCGAACGGCAGGCGGTCGATCATGATCAGCACGATCATGAAGACGGTGATCGCGAGTGCGAAGACCATGGGGAGGGTCATGCTCGCTGCTCCTTCGCAGGGAGGCCCGGACCGGCGGAGACGGACGGCGTCGACACGATCGCAGCGAGGACGTCAGCAGGCAGGTACACGTGCTTGATCGACTTTCGGTGCCAGGTGTAGGCGACGTGCAGTCCCCCGGCCGAGTCGGGGAGTACCGAGGGGTAGGACAGCTCCCGGTTGCGTGACTCGCGGCTGTTGTTCGAGAGGCAGTACCCGTCACCGTTCTCGATGTCGTAGGCGGTCGGCCAGGATCGCCCGTCGGGGCTCGAGACCACGAGCGTCATCGGCGCGCGCGGGGCACCCCAGAACGCACTGGGGCCGTCGGCGTCGAACGCGGGCTCAGCGACCCGCGGACCGCTGTCCGCTGCGAGGCCCGCGTCGTCGATCTCGTCGTACAGGGAGAAACGGCGGCTCGTCGCGTCGTCCTTGCTCGAGTGGTTCATCACCATCGCGATGCGGCCGTCGTCGAGGGAGCGCGCCTGGATCGACGAGTTGTTGTTCGGCAGGTCGAGCGGCCGGCACGGCTCCCAGGTCATCCCGCCGTCCGACGACGTCGACTCGTAGACGTGGTCAGCCCAGCGGGATCGGAAGCACGCCCAGAGCACGCCGTCATCGCGCGGCACGATGTTCATGTGCACGCACCCGGTCGACTCGGGCACGGCGACCTCGGACCAGGTCTCACCACCGTCGTCGGAGTACCAGACCGAGGCGGTGTCGTCGTTGCCGACCCACTTCTCGCCGGGCACCGTCCGGCAGTTGAACACCGGGAGCAGGATGCGACCGCTCTCGAGCACGACGGGTGCCTGGCGCACGAACACGCCGACCGGCGCATCGCGTCCGAGCAGCGGTGCCGGCTCTCCCCAGGTCTCGCCGCCGTCGCGGGAGACCCGTCGTCGTACCTCGGAGGTGTCCTGGTTCCCGGCGAGCTGCGCGGTGTACAGCAACCAGACGGTGCCGTCCGGCGCGGTGAAGAGGATCGGGTTCTGCTCGGAACGCGCACTGTCGAAGCTCAGCTGGACGGGCTCGAGCCAGCGCGCCGTCCCGGCGGGGAGGCGCGACAGGTGGATCGAGATGTCGGAAACACCCTCCTGCGTGCCGCCGAACCACACGCAGGCGAGGTCTCCCCCGGGCAGGAACGCGAGGTTGGCCGCGTGGCACTGGACCGTGGGAGTCGGGAGGAGCGCTTCTGCGCCCCCGTCGGACCGGGCTCGCAACAGCCCGTCGAAGTCACTCATGCGGGGGTCCTCCAGTCGACGTTGACGGTGGGCACCGGTGGATCGGTGCTGCGCGCTCATCCTGACAGACCTGCTCGAAGTGCGCAATGACCATGCGCGACATGCGCACGCTCGTGCCGTTGTATCGAGGCGCATGCGCCGTTGTCGCTCGAAGTACGCGATCGTCGCCACGCTCACGGGTCAGCACCGCCCCGTCGCGGCTGCGAGCCGCGAGGAGGTGGACCCGGCGCACCACAGGTCGTGGTCGGGGCTCTCGAGGAGGCGACGGGGCGCGTCGCGACACCCGTCGAGGAGGGAGGCTGCCCGGCGTCGACCGGACCGACGCCGCGCTCCGCCTCCAGGATTCGAACCCGGACCTAACGGCACCAAAGGCCGTCGTGCTGCCGTTACACCAAGGCGGAACACACCGGACGGGGTGGAGCCCATCCGGTGCCCGTCCATCCTCCCACGGCCCGGGCGCTGGCCGCGCGCGACCGGTTCGGCCAAGATGGAGGGATGCCGCAGCAGGACGAGGTCGACCGGATCGTCGCGGCGTGGGGTCGGGAGCGGGGCGACCTGGACTTCGGGCCGCTCGAGGTCCTGTCCCGCGTCGACCGTCTCGCCCGGCACCTCGACCGCGCACGACGGGCCGCGTTCGACGCGAGCGACGTCGAGCCGTGGGAGTTCGACGTGCTGTCGGCGCTGCGGCGTGCAGGCGAACCGTACGAGCTCAGCCCGAAGGCGCTGCTGCAGCAGACCCTGGTGTCGAGCGGGACGATGACGAACCGGGTCGACCGGCTCGCGGCACGAGGGCTCGTGAACCGGCGGACGGACCCGCGGGACGGTCGGGGCATCCTCGTGTCCCTCACGGCGAGCGGTCGCGCGGCCGTGGACGCCGCGATCGCGGACCTGCTCCAGGCCGAGCGCGCGATCCTGTCCGGGGTGTCCGAGGACGAGCAGGCGCGGCTGTCCGGGCTGCTCCGACGACTCATCCTCGGGCTCGGCGACTGACGACCGAACGGCTCGACGGGGTCAGCTGGCTCAGCGAGGTCGGCCCGGTCGAGTGGATCGGCCGGGGCGTAGCCTGCCCGGCATGCACGCCATCACCCTCGCCGTGGCCGACGTCGGACGATCCGCAGCCTTCTACCGCGCACTGCTCGGCATCGACGGCAGCGGGATCATCGGCACCGAGTACCCCGCGACCGAGACCGCGGCGGGCGGCACCACCGCGATGTTCACCCTCGACGACGGGTTGATCGTCAGTGTCTACGGGCGCGAGGACATGCGGAAGGACTCCGGCGTCGCACTCGCCGAGGCACCGAGCACCACCATCGGGCACTTCGAGCCGTCGCAGGAGGCCGCACAGGCGTTCCTCGACCGTGCGGCAGCCGCCGGAGCGACGATGCTCGCGGCGCCGTACACGCGCCCGTGGGGAATGTGGTCCGGCTTCTTCCAGGACCCGGACGGCCACCTCTGGGAGGTCGTGGCGAACCCCGGTGGCGGTGACCCGGCCGGAGCCGACCCCGAGCAGGACAGCGTCGACCCGGAGTCGACGACAGCGACGCAGCCGCCTGGTTCCTGACGGCGTTCGCCAACGACACCGCCCACGACGTGCATGTCCGCACGGTCCGGGTCGACACCGTGCAGGGCGTGCGGCTCGAACACCTCGCGCTCGCGCCGCACCCGACCGCCGACGCTGCCGGGCTCACCGTCACCGAGGACGCCGCGCGCCCGTCGGAGTACGGCCGGACGGTACCGGTCGACAGCGGGGTCGTCGTCCCGCCGCACGGGCACCTCGACGTCGTCGGTCGGACCGTGCTCGACCCGGACCAGCGCGCCGGGTTCGTCCGCGCCGTCGTCGTCACCGAGCAGGACCGGCTCGGCCGACTGCGCACGGTCACGGATCCGTCCGCGTACGGCGTGAGCCGGGGCGAGGACCTCGAGCCGACCGAACTCGGCTGCGAGGGCCCCTGACCCGGGTCGTCCGGCAACGCTGCGTCGGTCGAGCAACGGGTCTCGGACCCGCGGCCCCCGCTACACCCCGAGCTGCTCGGCCACCTCGAGCCAGCGCTCCTCGAGCTGCTCGACCTCGGCGTCGAGGGCGCCGAGCTTCGTCTGCAGCGCCCCGAGCCCCGCGTAGTCCGACTGGTCGTGCGCGGCGAACGCGTCGAGCAGCTTCTGCCGGTCCTGCCCCGCCTTCGCGATCTTCCGGTCGAGGGCCGACATCTCCTTCTCCGCGACGCGACGGTCCGCACCCGACAGGCCGGGCGCGGCAGGGGTGGTGGACCCGGCCGCGGCACCGCCGGAGCCGCCTGCCGGAGCCGTGTCGGGCCTCCCGGCCGAGGCGGCGGCAGCCGCAGCAGCCGTCTGCGGGACGGAGCCGGACGCGCGCAACCGCATGTACTCGTCGACGCCGCCGGGGAGGTGACGGAGGTGCCCGCCGAGGACCGCGTACTGCTGGTCGGTGACCCGCTCGAGCAGGTACCGGTCGTGCGACACGACGAGCAGGGTGCCCGGCCAGGTGTCGAGCAGGTCCTCCATCGCGGCGAGCATGTCGGTGTCGAGGTCGTTCGTGGGCTCGTCGAGGATCAGCACGTTCGGCTCGTCGAGCAGGATGAGCATGAGCTGCAGGCGGCGCTTCTGCCCGCCGGAGAGGTCCTTGACCGGCGTGGACAGCTGCTCCGAGGTGAAGCCGAGCCGCTCGAGCAGCTGCGACGGCGTCATCTCCTTGCCGTCTGCGATGTAACTCGTCTTCTTGCGGGCGACGACCTCGCGGACACGGTCGTCCGCGAACTGCTGCAGGTCGGCGAGCTGCTGGTCGAGCACCGCGACCTGCACGGTCTTGCCGGTCTTCACGCGGCCGGCGGTCGGCTGCAGCTTGCCGGACACCAGGTTGAGGAGCGTGGACTTGCCCGCACCGTTCGGTCCGAGGATGCCGGTCCGCTCCCCCGGTGCGATCCGCCACTCGACGTCATGCAGGATCACGTCGTCGCCGAACGAGACACCGATGTCGAGCAGGTCGACGACGTCCTTGCCCAGCCGGGCGGTCGCCATCTGCGACAGGCCGACGGTGTCACGGATCGGCGGCACGTCGTCGATCAAGGCGTTCGCCGCGTCGATGCGGAACTTCGGCTTGCTGGTCCGCGCGGGGGCACCGCGGCGGAGCCAGGCGAGCTCCTTGCGGGCCAGGTTCTGCCGCCGCTGCTCGCTCGCGGCGGCCTGCCGGTCACGCTCGACGCGCTGCAGGATGTACGCCGCGTAGCCGCCCTCGAACGGCTCGACGACACCGTCGTGGACCTCCCACGTGTCGGTCGACACCGCGTCGAGGAACCACCGGTCGTGCGTCACGACGACCATGCCGCCCTGGTTCGACGACCACCGGCGGTTGATGTGGTCGGCGAGCCACTGGATGCCCTCGACGTCGAGGTGGTTCGTCGGCTCGTCGAGGAACAGCACGTCCCAGTCACCCACGAGCAGCTTCGCGAGCGCGATCCGTCGTCGCTGCCCACCGGACAGGTCGTCGACCGTGGCCTCCCACGGGATGTCGGACACGAGGCCGCCGATGATGTCGCGGATCTTCGGGTCTCCGGCCCACTCGTGTTCCTCGAGCTCGCCGACCACGATGCTGCCGACGGTCGCCCCCGCAGGCAGGACGTCGCGCTGGTCGAGGTACCCGACGGTCAGGCCGCGCCGATGGGTGACGCGGCCGGCGTCCGGCTCGAGGCGCTGCGCGAGCAGGGCGAGCAGGGTCGACTTGCCGTCACCGTTGCGGCCGACGACGCCGATGCGGTCGCCCTCGTCGAGGCCGAGGGTGACGCTGTCGAAGACGACACGGGTGGGGAACTCGAGATGCACGTTCTCGGCGCCGAGGAGATGAGCCACCCGTCAAGGGTAGGCGGCGCGGCGGGGTGCGGGTGCCGCGGGGCGCGGGTGCCGCGGGGCGCGGGTGCCGCGGGGTGCGGGTGCTGCGGGGTGGCGTTGAGTGCTCCCGCACAACCGTAAGCACGTCGCGCCACGAAATTCCGCGGCGCGACGTGCTTTGGGTTGTGCTGCGGCGAGCGGGGTGGCGGCTGCGGCGAGCGAGCGGGGCAGCGGCTGCCGGCCTGGAGGCGCGGCTCAGCTCCCCGGGGTCGGCTCGCCCTCGCCCGCGGCCTCCTTGGCACGCCGGAGGCGCGCCTGCGCCTCCCAGTACTCGATCTCGCGTTCGAGCTCGGCGAGCTCCTGCTCGGTGCCGTTCACGCGCTTGTCGCCGTGGGCGGCGCGGGCGTGACCGATGCTGGCGTACCGGTCCTCGTGACGGTTCGGCTCGAGGTAGCGGCCGTGGTTCCGGTCGTTCGCGCTCCAGTCGTGCCCGACGGCGAACCACACGATGCTGCCGACCACGGGCACGAAGATGCAGATCAGGACCCAGGCGAACTTCGGGAGTCCGCGGACCTGGTCCTCGCCCCGGGTGACGATGTCGATCAGGGCGAAGACGAGCAGCACGATCCCCGCGCCGTACAGCAGAACGCTCATGGCTCCGGATTCTATGGATCCGCCGAGTGCGGGACCATGCCCTGAACGGGTGCCGGGATCACGATCCTGCGTCGGTCTCCTGCGGTGCCGCTCAGGTCGTCGGCCTCGGGGCCTCGATCGCGGGGGTGCGGTCGGCGAGCCAGCGTCGAGCAGCGACGGCGTCACGGGCCGACACGACACTCGACCCAGTGGCGAGCAGGCCGGTGGCGACGTACATCGGCCACAGCTCGCTTCCCGTCGCGGTTGCCGCCACGCTGCTCACCGCGAACAGACACAGCACGACGAGTTCCTGTCCGGCTGCCGCCTGGGCGGCGGCCGCGTCCACGACCCGCCGTCGGTCCTCCGGCACCGGTCGACTCCCGTGGAAGGCCTGGCGGACGGCGTGCCGCTCGCGGGTCTGCAGCAGTGCGACCACGGGAGCCGGGGGCACACCGCGGCGGCGGCGGACGACGATCGCTGCGACGACCTGCACCACCGTGCCGGCCAGGGCAGCGGCAATGACGACCGTGGTGGTGACCGTCCTGCCGGGCGCACCGGACGGGAGCACGAGCGCGAGGACGACCAGCGCGACCGCCACGGCGGCCGAACCGACGAGCACCCACACGACGGGAGCCGCCGTACGCCGACGCGCCGACGGATCGGCCGCGGCGAGGACGACCTGTGCGCGCTCGTCCGCCAGGGCCCACCGATGCGCGGCAGCGGTCAGTTCGTCCGTGATCATCGCCCCGAGCCCATCACCAGGAGCCCGGTCCCGTCACAGCGCGGCGACCCACTCGTCCGTGCCGTCCGTGAACTCCTGGCGCTTCCAGATCGGCGTCCGCTCCTTCACCAGGTCGACGAGCGCGGCGCAGGCTGCGAAGGCCTCGGCACGGTGCGGCGACGCCACTGCTGCGGCGAGCGCCACGTCCCCGATGCCGAGCGCGCCGACGCGGTGCAGCACGGCGATGCGGACCTCGGGGTGGTCGACGGCGATCGTCCGGGCGACCTCGGCGATGACGTCTCCCGCGCTCGGGTGCCGTTCGTAGTCGAGTGCCGTGACGCCCTTGCCCTCGTCGTGGTCGCGGACGACCCCGGCGAAGGTCACGACGGCGCCGTCGCGGTCGGTCGTGACGGCAGCGGAGACCTCGTCCACCGTGATCACCCGGTCCACGACGTCGGCCACGACGACACGGTCGCCGCTCACGACGCGCTCCGGGGTGCGTGGCCCTCGCCGTGCAGCTGGGCCAGCACGTGGTCGAGCACCCCGTCCAGCACCGCGAGCCCGTCGGCGACGCCCCCGCGCGACCCGGGCAGGGTCACGACGACGGTGCGGCCACCGGCGATGCCCGCGACCCCGCGGGTCAGCAGCGCGGTCGGACCGGCACCGGCGAGTCCGCGCCGGCGGATCTCCTCGGTGATGCCCGGCAGCTCGAGGTCGATCAGGGGTGCGACGGCCTCGGGCGTGCGGTCGGTCGGGGTCACGCCCGTACCGCCCGTGGTGACGACGACCTTCGCGTCCGCGAGGAGCTCGGCGGACACCGTCTCGGCGATCGGGCCGCCGTCGGGCACGATCGTCGGCTCGGCGACGGCGAAGCCGCGCTCGCGCAGCCACGCGGCGATGACGGGTCCGGTGCGGTCGAGCGCGGGGTCGGTCGAGGCCTGCGTGGAGACCACGACGACGCCCGCGCGGCCCCTGGTCGGTTCGGGGTTCATCGGTTGCTCCAGTCGCCCGAGCGTCCGCCGTGCTTCTCGAGCACCCGGACGTCCGTGATCACGGCCGTGCGGTCGACGGCCTTCACCATGTCGTACACGGTCAGTGCCGCGACGCTCGCGCCGGTCAGGGCCTCCATCTCGACACCGGTGCGGGAGGTCGTGCGCACGGAGACCTCGATCCGCACGCGGTCGCCGTCGCCGGTGATGTCCACCTCGACCCCGGCGATGGGCAGCGGGTGGCAGAGCGGCACCAGGTCCGACGTCTTCTTGACGGCCATGATCGCCGCGATCCGGGCGGTGCCGATCACCTCTCCCTTGGGCAGCGACCCGTCGAGGATCCGCTCGACGACGTCGGTGCGGGTCACCAGCGTGGCCGTGGCCGTGGCCGAGCGGGCAGTGACGTCCTTGTCGGACACGTCGACCATGTGCGCGGTGCCGTCGGCGCGGACGTGGGAGAGCTCGGCGTCGCGCACGCCGTTCGGGTGGTCGTCGGTCATCGGAGGCTCCAGACGGTCAGCGGGTCCCCCGGTTCGACGGAGTCGGTGCCGAGGGGGACGTGGACGAGGTGGGTGGCAGCGGCGAGGTGCCCGAGCAGGTGCGAGCTCGGCCCGCCCACGAAGTGCACACGCCCGTCGGCGACCCGGCCGCGGCGGACCTGGTGCTTGCCGACGGGTGAGCTCGCCGACTCGGCGGCCGGCAGCTCGGCGGTCGGGCGGTCCGGTGCACCGACGAGGGCCGCGAGCGCCGGCCGCAGGATCACCTCGAACGACACGAGGGCGGACACGGGGTTGCCCGGGAACGCCACGACCGGCACTCGTCGACCGGCGAGGTCGACGAGTCCGAGGGCCTGGGGTCCGCCGGGCTGCATCGCGACCGGGGTCACGGCGAGTCCGCGCGGCTCGAGCACCTGACGCACGACCTCGTACGCCCCCGCACTGATCCCACCGGTGGTCAGGACGACGTCGGCCCAGTCACCGACGGCCGACTCGAGCCCCGGCAGGAAGGCGTCCGGGGCGTCGCTGAGCCGGACGCCACGGGCGATCGCACCGACCTCGGCCAGGGCCGCACGGAGCGCGACACCGTTCGCGTCGCGGATCACCGCGCCCGCTCCGTCCAGCCCGTCAGGCGCGGCGTCACCGGCGAGTTCGCTGCCGGTGGACACGACGAGCACGTGGACCGGGCGGACCACGGACACCTCGCCGACACCCGCCGAGGCCAGGGCCCCCAGGAGCGCCGGAGTCACCGGGGACCCGGCCGGGGCGAGCTCGGCGCCGACGGCGACGTCGCTGCCGACCCGGCGGACGAACGTCCCGGTGGTCGTCCCGGCGGGCACGGTCAGCACGTCGAGCCCCAGCGCCGCGGGGAACGCCCCCGGCGGTGTCGCCTCCACCGGCACGACGGCGTCCGCGCCCTCGGGGATCCGCGCCCCGGTCATGATCGGCGCAGCGGTGCCCGGGCCGAGCGGTGCCGGCACGGCCCCGGCGGGGATCGGGTCGACCACGCGGACGTCGTTGCCGGCATCGGTCGACCGGACGGCGAACCCGTCCATCTGGCTGTTGTCGAACACCGGCAGCGGGACCGGCGCGGAGACGGCCCGGGTGAGCACCCGGTACCCACGGCCGGCACCGGCGCCGTCCGCCAGCGCGTCGAGCGGCAGGGTCTCCTCCGCCCGCGCAGCGAGCACGGGCGCGAGGAGCGCGGCGACCTCGTCGCGGTGCTGACCGATCGTGCGCACGGATGCCTCCGAACCTCGTGGGGACGCCCCGTTCCCGGTCGATGCCGGAGGGGCGTCAGTAGCGTATCCAGGGCGCACCACGCGCCGAGGACATCCGGAGGACCTGTGGAGGACCACGTGACCACGACCGAACCTGTGGACGGAACGACGGCTCGCATCGGGGTGATCGGGGGCTCCGGCCTCTACCGCCTCTTCGAGGAGGGCACCGCCGACGAGATCACCCTGGACACGCCCTACGGCCCGACGTCGAGTCCGATCACGGTCGGCACGATGGCCGGCAAGCGCGTCGCGTTCCTCACCCGCCACGGTCGCGAGCACTCGGTCGCCCCGCACCTGATCAACCACCGCGCGAACGTCTGGGCCCTCCGGTCCCTCGGCGTGCGTGCGATCGTCTCGTCGAGCGCGGTCGGTGGCCTGCACCCGGACTACGCCCCCGGCACCTTCGTCGTGACCGACCAGCTGATCGACCGCACCTGGGGCCGGAAGGACACGTTCTTCGAGGACCAGGTGCAGCACCTGTCCTTCGCCGACCCCTTCGACCCGGTGCTCCGCCGCGCCGCGATCGACGCCGTCGCCGCGCTCGACGTGCCCTTCCGGCCGACGGGCACGTGCGTCGTCATCCAGGGCCCGCGCTTCTCGACCCGCGCGGAGTCGACCTGGATGCGCGAGGCCGGCGGCCACACGATCAACATGACGATGACGCCCGAGGTGCCGCTCGCTGCCGAGCTCGGCATCGGCACGGTCAACCTGTCCTTCGTGACCGACGCGGACGCCGGCCTGGCCCCCACCGAGGACGAGGCGGCACGGTCCACCGACGCCCCGGTCACCCACGGCGCCGTCATGGAGCGCCTGGCCCGCGCGAACGAGGTCATCGTCCGCGCCATCGGCGGCGTCGTCGCCGCGTTGCCCGACGACTACACCCCGCGCGAGCTCGTCCCCGCTGCCGCCAGCGCCAGTGTCCTCGGGGCGACGGCGTGAGCCGCCTGCTCGTCACCGGCGGCGCGGGCTTCATCGGGTCCGCGATCGTCCGTCGCGCCCTCGCCGAGGGGCACGAGGTCCGCGTGCTCGACTCCCTGCGTGACGACGTGCACGGCGACCCGGCCGAGGTCGTCCGCGCCCACGAGCAGCAGGGCCTGTCGTTCGTGCACGGTGACGTCCGTGACCGTGTCGCCCTCGAGGCGGCGCTCGACGGCGTCGACGTCGTCTGCCACCAGGCGGCCAAGGTCGGCCTCGGCGTCGACTTCCAGGACGCCCCGGACTACGTGTCGTCCAACGACGCCGGGACCGCGCACGTGCTCGCCGGCATGGACCGGCACGGCATCGGCCGCCTGGTCGTCGCGAGCTCGATGGTGGTCTACGGCGAGGGCGCGTACGAGACCGCCGACGGTCAACCGATGCGGCCGCCGGCACGACGACGCGAGGACCTCGACGCCGGACGCTTCGACCCGATCGGGCCCGACGGTCGCGCGCTCGTGCCCGGGCTGATCGACGAGTCGGCCGCCCTGGACCCCCGCAACGTCTACGCGCAGACGAAGGTCGCGCAGGAGCACCTGGCCTCGTCGTGGGCCCGCGCGACCGGCGGTACCGCGATCGCCCTGCGCTACCACAACGTCTACGGGCCGGGCATGCCGTCGAACACCCCGTACGCCGGCGTCGCGTCGCTCTTCCGCTCGGCCCTGGCCCGCGGCGAGGCACCCCGCGTCTTCGAGGACGGCCGCCAGCGTCGCGACTTCGTGCACGTGGACGACGTCGCGGGTGCCAACGCCGCGTCGATCGCCGCGACCGCGGAGCTGCCCGCCGAGACCTTCCGTGCGTACAACGTGGGCTCGGGCGTCGTGCACACCATCGGTGACATGGCCGCGGCCATCGCCGGGCCGGACGGCCCGCAGCCGGTCGTCACCGGGGAGTACCGACTCGGAGACGTCCGGCACGTCACGGCGTCGTCCGAGCGGATCCGTTCGGAGCTCGGCTGGCACGCGCAGGTCGACTTCGAGCAGGGCATGCGTGACTTCGCGACCGCACCGCTCCGCGCCGCCGTGCAGCGGTGACGCAGCGTCCAGCGGACGACGACGCCTGAGACTCGTCTCAGCGGACACGGCTCGCGCCTCGGGGCGCGAGCCGTGTCCGCCCAGGCGAGTCTCGCGTCCGCCACCGCACCAGCGCGGGACGCCACCGCACCAGCGCGAGACGCCACCGCACCAGCGCGGGGCGCGCACGCACCACCCGCCCGCGCACGCGGACCCGGGACCGCACCCGGGCCTCCCGGCCGTCCCCCGATCGCGGGCCAGACGGTCCGATCACCGCGCTCGACACGCCCCGGGGGACAGGATCCTGTACCCCGCGACGTGTCATCGTGTTACGTCGTGAGCATGGACCGAACCCCACCCGCCGGCGACCAGCCCGACGAGGACGCGACGCGCGCGACCGGAGATCGGCCCCGTCGCCAGGGCGACCCGCACCGAATGGACCACATGACCGTCGACGTGATCCTCCCCTGCCTGGACGAGGCGGACGCGCTCCCGCGCGTCATCGGCCGCCTGCCCGAGGGGTACCGCGCCATCGTCGTCGACAACGGCTCGACCGACGGATCCGCCGACGTCGCCCGCGCCCACGGCGCGACGGTCGTCACCGAACCGCTCAAGGGCTTCGGCTCGGCGTGTGCCGCCGGCGTCGCCGCCGCGACCGCGGAGTACGTCGCGTTCTGCGACGCCGATGCCTCGATGGACCCCGCAGAGCTGCCCGACCTCGTCGCCCGCGTGGCCGACGGGCGGACCGACCTCGCCCTCGGTCGGCGCGTGCCGACCACCCGTGGCGCGTGGGCGCCGCACGCCCGCTTCGCGAACCGCGTGCTCGCGGTCCTGATGCGCCGCGCCACCGGCTACCGCCTCCGCGACCTCGGCCCGATGCGCGTCATGCGCCGCGCCGACCTGGTCGCCCTCGACCTGCAGGACCGACGCAGCGGCTACCCGCTCGAGATGGTCCTGGCGGCACACGCGGCCGGGTGGCGGGTCGACGAGTCCGACATCGGGTACGCCCAGCGCGTCGGTGACAGCAAGGTCACCGGCACGCTCCGCGGGACGGTCAACGCCGTCCGCGACATGTCCCGTCTGCTGCGCGAGTACGGCCGGGAGGCACGCCCCCGCGTGGTCGCGCCCGGTCCGGCCCGCGACGTGGCCGGGTCCACCACGGAAGGAGCACGCTCATGACGGACGTCACGGTGGTCGTCGTGGCCAAGGAGTGCCTGCCCGGCAAGGTCAAGACCCGGCTGACGCCGGCCCTGACCCCGGAGGGTGCCGCCCGCGTCGCCTCGGCCGCGCTGGCCGACACGATCGCGACGGTGCGTGCCCTGCCCGCCGCGCGTCGCGTGCTGCTCTACGACGGCGTCGTCCTGCCCGAGGGCACCGACGACTTCGAGGTCCTGCACCAGGTCGGTGGCGGGCTCGACGAACGCCTCGGGGCGATGTTCGACGCGATGACCGGTCCGACGCTGCTCGTCGGCATGGACACCCCGCAGGCCACCCCCGAGCACCTCGCACCCGTGTTCGACGACCCGGACCGCGACGCGTGGTTCGGTCCGGCGGACGACGGTGGCTTCTGGTCGCTGTACCTTCGCGAGCCCGACGGCGCCCTGCTCCGCGGCGTCCCGATGTCGCAGGACGACACCGGCGCCGTGCAGCTCGCGCGCCTGACCGACGCCGGCCTGTCGGTCGGCACCCTGCCCGCGCTGCTCGACGTCGACACCGTCGCGGACGCCGAGCAGGTCGCCGCCCTCGCGCCGACCTCGCGCTTCGCCACGGCGTTCGCCGCCGAGCACGACACGACCCTGACCACGACGACCGGAGGTGCCCGATGACGATGCACGACACCGTCACGTTCGGCGCCGGCGGCGGCGAGCCGTACGCCCGTGCCCTGCAGACCGACGGCCACCTGCGCCTGACCGACCCGGAGCGTCCCGACGTCGAGGTCACGATGGACGTCGGCCGGTGGAGCGCCGCAGCCGACCGGATCGACCGTTCCCTCCTCGAGGGCGCGGACGGCCCCGTGATCGACATCGGGTGCGGCCCCGGTCGCATGCTCGTCGCCGCCCGGGCGCTCGGCATCCCCTCGCTCGGCGTGGACGTCTCCGCCGAGGCCGTCGCGATCGCCCGACGCTCCGGCGGCACGGCCGTGCAGGGCTCGGTGTTCGACCCGATCCCCGACGAGGGCCGCTGGGACACCGCCCTCGTGATCGACGGCAACATCGGCATCGGCGGCGACCCGGTCGCGCTCCTGGCCCGGTGCGGCGAGATCGTCCGCGACGGCGGCCGCGTGGTCGTCGAGACCCACGTGGACCGCGCGGCGGACCGTGCGTTCACCGCGCACGTGGTCGACGTGGACGGCAACCGGAGCGAGGGCTTCCCGTGGGCCGAGGTCGGCGTCGACGCACTCCTCCGTCACGCGGCCACGGCGGGGCTGCGAGCCCGGCAGAGCTGGACCGCCGACGGACGGACGTTCTGCGAACTCGTCGCGTGACCGCGTCGCGTTGTCTTGCATGATTCAAGACAACGCGGTAGCGTCGTGGGCAACAGCCGACGGCGTCCTGGTCGTCGGTCCGACGAACCGGGACCCTCGGCACGACGACGAGGAGCACCCGTGCAGAACCGACAGAACCCCCTCGGCGGCGCCTACGTCTCCGGTCTCGAGCAGCGCGACGAGCTCGGCGCGTACACGGTCGAGGCCGCATGGCGCCCGGTCGGCAGCTACACCGGCACCGGGGCGGGCCGTGCGCTCGGCCGCTTCGTGGACACCCAGTTCCGCCGTCCCGGCACCGCGACGTCCTCGACGCGGACCGTGACCGGCTCGCTGCGGACGACGACCGGGTCGTTCCGGACCGCCTGAGCCCCGGCTCCCCCAGACCGCGAGCGGTCGCCCGACCCGGGACGTCCCCCCACGTCCCCGGCAGGGCGGCCGCTCGTGCCGTACCGGGGCGGTCTCCTGCCGGACCCGTGCGGCTGCGTGACACCCGGCGACGCGCGGAGGGTCCTGGTGCCAGGATGGGCGCATGAACGACCGCGCCGGCACCCCCGCGACCGCAGACGACCTCGTCGACCTCGACGCCCTCCTGGCCGCGTACCACGAGCGTGTCCCCGACGTGTCGATCCCCGAGCAGAAGGTGGTGTTCGGCACCTCCGGCCACCGCGGCTCGTCGCTCGACACCGCCTTCAACGACACGCACATCGCCGCGATCACGCAGGCGATCGTCGAGTACCGCACCGAGCAGGGCACCACCGGTCCGCTGTTCATCGGCCGGGACACGCACGCGCTCTCCGCGCCGGCGGAGCAGACCGCGCTCCAGGTCCTGGCCGCCAACGGCGTCCGCGTGCTCGCCGACGCCGAGGACGGCTTCGTCCCGACGCCCGCACTGAGCCACGCGATCATCCGGTACAACCGCGCGGAGCACGGCGACACCGCCGACGGCATCGTCATCACGCCGAGCCACAACCCCCCTCGTGACGGCGGCTTCAAGTACAACCCGCCGCACGGTGGCCCGGCCGACAGCGACGCCACGTCGTGGATCGCCGACCGGGCGAACGCGATCATCGCCGGCGGGAACGCCGACGTCCGCCGCCAGGACGAGACCGCAGCCGAGGGCTACGACTACCTCGGCACGTACGTCGCGGACCTCGAGCACATCATCGACATCGACGCGATCAAGCGCGCCGGGGTGAAGATGGGCGCCGACCCCCTGGGTGGGGCGTCCCTGCCGTACTGGGAGCGCATCCGCGACCACTACGGCCTCGACCTGACCGTCGTGAACCCCGAGGTCGACCCGACGTGGGCGTTCATGACCCTCGACTGGGACGGCAAGATCCGCATGGACCCGTCGAGCCCGTCCGCGATGGCGTCGGTGCTCGCCCACAAGGACGACTTCGACGTCCTGACCGGCAACGACGCCGACTCGGACCGCCACGGCATCGTCACGCCCGACGGCGGCCTGATGAACCCGAACCACTACCTCGCCGTGGCGATCGAGTACCTCTACGCGCACCGCCCCGAGTGGCGCGACGACGCGGCGATCGGCAAGACGCTCGTGTCGTCGAGCATCATCGACCGCGTGGCGGAGTCGCTCGGCCGCCGGCTGTGGGAGGTCCCCGTCGGCTTCAAGTGGTTCGTCCCCGGTCTCATCGACGGCTCCGTGGCGTTCGGCGGCGAGGAGTCCGCGGGCGCCTCGTTCCTCCGCAAGGACGGCACGGCGTGGACGACCGACAAGGACGGCATCATCCTGGCGCTCCTGGCGTCCGAGATCACCGCGGTGACCGGCAAGACCCCCTCGCAGCTCTACACCGAGCTCACGGAGCGCTTCGGTGCGCCGGTCTACCAGCGGGTCGACGCCGCTGCGAGCAAGGAGCAGAAGGCCCGGCTCTCGAAGCTCGACGGCGACGCGATCACCGCCGACACCCTGGCCGGCGACCCGATCACCGCGAAGCTCTCGAAGGCGCCGGGGAACGACGCCGCCGTCGGCGGCGTCAAGGTGGTCACGGACAACGCGTGGTTCGCCGCACGGCCCTCCGGCACCGAGGACGTCTACAAGATCTACGCGGAGAGCTTCGTCGGGCAGGAGCACCTCGAGCAGGTGCAGCGCGAAGCGAAGGAGATCGTGGACGCCGCCCTGGGCGCGTAGTCCCCGACGACCGACAGGGGCGTCACCGGATCCGTCCGGTGGCGCCCCTGTCGCTCCTCCGCATCCGCGGGAGGACCCTGCCGATGTCCACAGGAACGAGGCGGATGGGAACAATCCGTTTGCGCTGGTTGTATTTTTGCAGTGCGCGCAACAACGCTCCCCCGCGCCCGGGCGAGAGCGACACGCGAGCACCAGTACGCACGGGAGACCGAATGACCCAGACGGCGACCGCACCCGCGGCCCCCACCACGTCCTCGAACGCGGTGATGAACCACCGACAGATCCTGCTCGTCATCTACGGACTGATGGCCGGCATGTTCCTCGGCGCGCTCGACCAGACCATCGTCGGCACCGCCATCCGCACGATCGGCGACGACCTGCACGGGCTCGACCAGCAGGCGTGGGTGACCACGGCCTACCTGATCGCGTCCACGATCACGACGCCGATCTACGGCAAGCTCTCCGACATCTTCGGCCGCCGCCCGCTGTTCCTCACCGCGATCGGCATCTTCATCCTCGGGTCGCTCGCCGCGTCGTTCTCGACCTCGATGCTCATGCTCGCCGGGTTCCGCGCGCTGCAGGGCCTCGGCGCCGGCGGCCTGATGTCGCTGCCGCTCGCGATCATGGGCGACATGCTCGCCCCGCGCGAGCGCGCCAAGTACCAGGGCTACTTCCTCGCCGTGTTCGGCATCTCCTCGGTCATCGGGCCGCTCGTCGGCGGCCTGTTCGCCGGCGCGTCCGAGATCCTGTTCGTCAGCGGGTGGCGCTGGGTCTTCCTGGTCAACGTGCCCGTCGGCATCATCGCGCTCTTCATGGTGACGACGTTCCTGCACCTGCCGAAGTTCGGCGACCGCGGGAAGCCCCGCATCGACTGGTGGGGCGCCTCGCTGGTCATCGTCACCCTCGTCCCGCTGCTCCTCATCGCCGAGCAGGGTCGCGAGTGGGGTTGGGACTCCCCCGGCGCGATCGCCTGCTACGCGATCGGCGCGCTGGGTCTCGTCGCCTTCGTGATCGTCGAGCGCTCCATGGGCGACGACGCGATCCTCCCGCTCAAGCTCTTCGGCTCGCGGGTGTTCTCGATGGCCGCGGTCCTGTCCGTGCTCGTCGGCTTCGGGATGTTCGGCGCGATGCTGACGATCCCGCTCTACCTGCAGATCGTCAAGGGCGTCACCCCGACCGAGTCCGGCTTCGCCATGCTGCCGATGGTGCTCGGTCTGATGATCTCCTCGATCGCCTCGGGTCAGATCATCTCGCGCACCGGCCGCTACGGCGCCTTCCCGATCACGGGCACCGCGTTCACGGCGATCGGCTTCACGCTCCTCACCTTCCTGACCGCCGACAGCCCCCTCTGGTTCCTCATGCTCGGCATGTTCGGCATCGGTCTCGGGCTCGGGCAGCTCATGCAGACACTGACCCTCGCCGCGCAGAACTCGGTCTCCCCGCGGGACATCGGCGTTGCCACGAGTGCAGCGACGTTCTTCCGCCAGATCGGCGGCACGATGGGCACCGCGGTGCTCCTGTCCGTCCTGTTCACGCTCATGCCGACGAACATCACCGGCGCGATGCAGAACGAGTCGACGCTCAAGCCGGCCCTCACCGCCGCGCTCACCCCCTCGGTCGCCAGCGCGTCCGAGAACAAGGGCGTGATGGACCAGATCTGGTCGAAGATCGTCGACCCGGTGCAGCAGAACGTGCAGCAGGGTCTCGACCAGGGTGCCGCAGCGGCGAAGCAGGCCGCGGACCAGGCCGTGACGAAGCAGGTCACCGCGCAGGTGCAGCAGCAGGTCGCCGCCGGCCGGATCCCCGCCGCCTCCGCCGACTCGGTCATCGCCGAGCAGGTCGCCGCGAACAAGTCGGCCGCCGAGCAGCAGGCGCTCGAGACCGCCGCGTCCAAGGCGAACGCCGACGTCGTCGACGGCACGCTGCAGATCGACTACAGCAACGCCGACCAGCGGAAGGCCGTGGTCGACGAGGTCGCGCCGAAGCTGGTCGACCAGCTGAAGAACGGCGACACGGCGGCCAGCTCGTCCGCCGGCTCGGCCACGAGCGACACGTCGTTCCTCAACGGTGCGGACCAGCGGCTCACCCGTCCGTTCCTGGTCGGGTTCAGCCAGTCGGCCGTCGTCGTCTACTTCGTCGGGCTGGGCGTCATCCTGCTCGCCTTCGTCCTGACCTGGTTCTTCCGGGTCCCGCCGCTCCGCAAGGTGTCTGCACTGCAGGAACAGGCGAACGCGGCGAAGGGCGACTCCGACCGCCTGGCGGCGGACGCGCAGCAGGCGGCGGCGGACACCGGCTCGCTGGTCACCCCGGACACGGGGTCGGTCCGGGCGGTCCCGACCTCGCCCGACGTCACGGTGCAGCAGCCGCAGGACCGGTCCGGAGGCTCCACCTCCCCCGCCGACCGGCCCGCCTCCGACACGGGTGCAGCTGACCGCGCCGGTCACCACCCCGAGGGCGGCACCCGGGCACCGCTCACCGACGCGACCACGCACGGCGCGCACGCCGCGGCGGCACCGGTGGACGAGCCTCCGGCCACGACCGCGACCATCCGGACGCACCCGGCGCACGCCTCGTCGGACGGGGCCACGCCGCCGGGTACCACGGCCGAGCACCACGGGCGACACACGGCGGAGTAGCCCGCCGCCGCTGGGAGGCGACATCGTCGACGTCGTACGACGTCGAGGGTGTCGCCTCCGTCGTCCCTACCGGACGGGCGCCGCGCTCGTCAGCGCTGCCCGCGCTCCTGCTCCCGGAGCTCGACGTAGTCGCCAGCCGCGCACTCCGAGGTCGCACTGATCGTGTCGCCGCCGCCCAGGTCGGACGAGTTGAACGCGATGTTCGCGATCCCGGCGCCCCTGCCGTTGAGTCCGGAGTAGCTGCCGTCCCCGTTGGTGAAGCGCTCCGTCACGAGCCCGGCACGCTTCCACAGCGTGGTGAGGGTGCTGACATCGGTCTCGATGTCGCCGCGCTCGGCTCGCGAGGACAGGATCGTGGAGTTCACGCCCTCGCCGTTGCCGCGTTCGTCCGTGCACGTCCCGAGTCGTGGGCCCTCCTCCACGGTCCAGTCCCCTCCGAGCGCACTGGCCGAGTCGTCCACGATCTGCTGCACCGCTCGCTCCGCGTCCTCGGGCCGCGACGACGGGGAACCCGTCCCGCCCGTGCACCCGGCCGTGAGGGCGAGTCCACTGACCATCAGTCCGACCGCAGCCGTGCGGACCCTCTTCGCCGCCATCGCCCCCGTCTCCCCGGGCGCAACGCGTCCGCCCCGATCCATCCTGGCCGCTCCGGGCGGCAGGCGCTCAGTCCTCCTGCGCGACGGGAGACACGACCGCCGAACCGACCGCCGACTCGACCGCTGCGTGCGGCAACCGGCGCCGCATCACGTCGACCGCCACCGGGTTGTCGTCCACGAGCACGAACCGCCGGCCCAGGTCACGAGCGACCGCACCGAGCGTGCCGCTCCCCGCGAAGAAGTCGAGCACCCAGTCCCCCTCGCGCGACGACGCCTGCACCATCCGACGCAGGACCCCCTCGGGCTTCTGCGTCGGGTAGCCGGTCTTCTCGCTGCCGGTCGGCGACACGATGGTGTGCCACCACACGTCCGTCGGCAGCTTCCCGCGCTCGCGCTTCTCCGGCGTGACGAGTCCCGGCGCCATGTACGGCTCGCGGTCGACCGTCTCGGAGTCGAACCAGTAGCGCTCCGGGTCCTTCACGTAGACCAGGATCGTGTCGTGCTTGGTCGGCCAGCGCGTGCGGGACTTCGCGCCGAAGTCGTACGCCCAGATGATCTCGTTGAGGAACGCGTCGCGGCCGAAGAGCGCGTCGAGCAGCACCTTGGCGTAGTGGGCCTCGCGGTAGTCGAGGTGCAGGTACAGCGTGCCGTCGTCGGTGAGCAGCCGCCAGGCCTCGAGCAGGCGTGGCTCGAGGAACGCCCAGTAGTCCTCGAAGCGGTCGTCGAAGCGCATCAGGTCACCGCGGATCCGCTCGTAGGTCCGACCACGGAAGCCCGTGATCGTCCCGGCGTCACCGACGGTCCGGCGCTCGGCGGTCACCGCGCGGCGCCGCTGCTTCCGTCCGGTGTTGAAGGGCGGATCGAGGTAGACGACCGTGAACGACGCGTCGGGCAGTGTCGGCAGGACGTCGGAGTTGTCGCCGAGCACGACGAGGTCGGGGCTCGAGTCGTCGATGCTGCGCACCGGACCATCCTCCCGCAGAGCTGACCGTCGCCCGACCGCACCCAGCCCCCACCACGTCCGACGGCGTACGGTCCCCTGCATGGCATCACCCGAGGTCCGCAACGACACCGACGCGCAGCAGTACTCCCTGGTCGAGGACGGCGAGGTCATCGGCTTCGCGGCGTACGAGGTCGACGGCGACGAGATCCGCTTCACCCACACCGAGGTCGACCCGGCGCACCGCGGTGGTGGCCACGCGTCGATCCTCGTCCAGCACGCGCTCGACGACGTCCGCGAGGGGTCCCTGCGGGTCGTCCCGCTCTGCACCTACGTCAAGGCGTGGATCGAGCGGCACCCGGACTACCAGGAGCTCACCACACGCTAGCGCCGCGGGTGCCAGCGCTCAGTAGGTGCGGTCGAGCGTGCCGGGTCGCGCCTCGTGCCGCCCGCCGTGTCCGACCGCAGGCACACGGATGAGGACGGTGCCGCTGAGCAGGTCGTGGTCGTCGTCGGCGGGCGTCGGGGCCTCCTCCGGGAGGCGCGACTGCCGCTCGTACTCGGCCTGCGTCTCGTGACGGGTCGGGGCGAACACCTCGTCCATCATCGCGCCGACACCGCCGGATCCGCCGCTGCGTGTGGCCTTGTTCGACAGGTCGATCCACCCCACGCGATCGGCGACCCACATCACGACGGCCGCCACGGCCACCGCCCCCAGGAGGATCAACCAGTTCACGGTCCCGACGCTACGTCAGTCGACCGGCCAGGGCCTCCGCCGCGCGGATGATCCTGGCGATCGGTCCGCCGCGCCGGCGGACTGCTCGCGAGCTCGTCCAACGGTGTCCGTCGTGCGGATCAGTCGACGACGACCGTCGCCTCCGGCTCGAAGCCGCGGTGCACGATGGAGACGTACCAGTACGAGACGACGTCGCCGTGCCGGACAGCATCGCTCGCGTCCGACTGCGGCTCCACCTCGACCGTCAGCCCGCCGCCGCGCGGCACCGTGACCGGCACCCTCGTGACCAGGCCGCACGGTACGTCGGTGCGCAGGACCTCGTCACGGCCGCCGGGTCCCACGGACACCCGCAGGCGCTTGCCGTCGACGCCGTTGCAGGCGACGAGGAGGTCCCAGTCGCCGGCGGGCGTCTCCGTCCCGGCCGCGCCACGGTCGAGTCCGTTCGACGAACCGAAGCCGCGGTCCCCGTCGAGCAGCGCTGCGTTCATCGCGTCGCCCCACCGGTCGAGTCCTGCCGCCCGTGTCGCGTCGGCATCGTCGGACAGCAGTCCGGAGACAGGTGCGGACGAGCAGGCCGTCGCGACACCGAGGACCACGAGTCCTGCGACCGTGGCGGACAGGAGACGGCTCGGACGACGCATGCGCAGAGCATAGAGGGCGCTCCGTACGGGCGTCACTGCCCGGTCAGGGCACCCGCTCGAGCCACTCCCGCGTCGCGAACTTCGTCTCGACCAGCTCGCGCGCGCGGGCCCGCTCCGCCTCGGTCACGTGGCCCTCGTGCGCGCCGTAGAGCTTCGTGAAGGTGCCGATCAGCCGGTCGATGATCTCGGCTCGGGTCAGACCGGTCTGCGAACGCAGCGGGTCGACACGCTTGGCGGCCGAGGTCGTCCCCTTGTCGCTCATCTTCTCGCGACCGATGCGGAGCACCTCGACCATCTTCTGGCCGTCCATGTCGTAGCTCATCGTGGCGTGGTGCAGCAGGGCACCGGTGCCGAGCCGCTTCTGCGCCGCGCCGCCGATCTTGCCCTTGGTCGAGGAGATGTCGTTGAGCGGCTGGTAGTACGCGTCGATCCCGAGGGACTTCAGCGCCTCGATCACCCACTCGTCCAGGTAGGCGTACGAGTCGGCGAAGGTCATGCCCTGCACGAGGTCGGTCGGCACGTACAACGAGTACGAGATGATCGCGCCGGCGTCCATGAACATGGCGCCACCGCCGGAGATGCGGCGGACGACCTCGACGCCGTACTTCGCGGCACCGGTCGGGTCGACCTCGTTCTTCAAGGACTGGAACGACCCGATCACGACCGCGGGCTGGTCCCACTCCCAGATGCGCAGGGTCGGACCGCGACGGCCGGCACCGACCTCCTCGGTCAGGACCTGGTCGAGCGCGAGGTGCTCGTTCGGGCTGATCGGCCCCTCGTGCACGATCTCCCAGTCGTACTCCTGCCACGTCGACGCCCGCGAGAGCGCGCGACGGACGGCGACCCCCACCGACTCCGGTGTGAAGCCGAGCAGCACCGCCCCCTCGGGCAGCGCCGTGCGGACCGCGGCGGCGATGCCGGCCGCGTCGGTGGTCGCGGGCAGGCCGTCCACGGCCTGGTCGATCAGCGGCAGCGCGTCGTCCGGCTCGAGGAAGAAGTCACCCGCCAGCCGGAACTCCTGGATGCTCCCGTCGACGACCTCGAGGTCGACGACGACCAGCTTGCCTCCGGGGACCTTGTACTCACCGTGCACAGGGCGAGCCTACGCCCGCCGTCCGCCGGACGGGAGGCACGGGGCACCGCTGCCACGCGCCTCCCGTCCGGCAGCCCGTCGCGTCAGCGCGCCACGTGGCGGTCGAGCCACGCGATCAGGTCGGCGACCACCTCGTCGCGGTTCGTCTCGTTGTAGACCTCGTGCCGCGCCCCGTCGTAGACGTGGACCTGGACGTCCGACAGCCGACCGCGACGGCGGTACGCCTGGGCGAGCCGCTCCACGGAACGGGGGCCGCCGAGGGTGTCGTCCGATCCGACCTGCAGCAGGATCGGCAGGTCGTGCGGGATGCCTCGGCGTGGCACGCCGAGCAGCCGCGCGGCGTCACGGACGCCGAAGAGCTTGATCACGTCGGCCTCGACCGCGAGCGGGTCGGCGGCGATCGCGTCGATGACGGCCCGGTCGCGCGTGATCCACTCGAACTTCGTCGGTCCGGAGCCCGCGTGCCGGGCGTTCAGGTCGCCGCTGTTCATCCACCCGGGCAGTCGGTACGCCGTGGCGGAGAGCACGACCCCGTCGTACCGCTCCGACGAGGTGTTCACGATCCGCTGTGCCATGAGCGACCCCCACGAGTGCCCGACGAGCACGAGCGGGACGCCGGGGTCCTGCGCGCGGGCGACGTCGCTCATCTGCTCCACGGCCGCGATCGCCGCCCGCAGGCCACCGGGTCCGAGCCGTCCGAGCCGCGCGTGGTCCCCGTCCCACTGCGCCAGACCGGTCCGGCCGTGCCCGCGGTGGTCGTTCGCGTGCACGGTGTACCCGGCACGCACGAGGTCCTGCGCCAGCGGCTCGTACCGGAGTCCGTGCTCCCCGACGCCGTGCGCGATCTGCACGATGCCCTTCGGCCTGGCGGCGCGCCAGGTCGAGTAGACGATCTCGACGCCGTGCGCGTCGGTGAACGAGGAGTCCCCTCGAGCGGCGGAGAAGGTGGGCACGGGTCGATCCTCGCAGACGTGGGGGCGGCGCAGGCGGTCCGTGGCGTGTCCGTCCGGCGTCCACGCAGCCGGCTCGGAGCCTGCGCATGTCCACCAGGAACGCTGCACGCCTGGGAGGATCGACCGGTGACCTCCCACCGCATCGATGCCTCGCCCGACACCGCTGTCGACGTCCTCACCGCGGAACGCGAGCCCGTGCTCCGCGTCGAGGACGGTGACACCGTGACCGTTCGGACGCTGAGCGCCGCGGGCTACACCGAACGGCTGGCCGCGCCGGGGGCGGACGCGCCGACGCTCCTCGATCCGCGACGCGGGCACTGCCTGGTCGGACCGATCGCGGTCGCGGGAGCGCGACCCGGACAGGTGCTCGCCGTGCGCTTCGACGCGCTGGTGCCGGACGACTGGGGCTACACCGGGTCCGGCGGCGTCGACACCCCGGTCAACCGGGCGCTCGGGCTCGTCGACGCTGCGTCGCGCGGGCCGCTGCTCTGGGACGTCGACGCGGACGCCGGCACGGCGTGGAACCAGCTCGGGCTGGGCGTCCGGACCGCGCCGTTCCTCGGCGTGGTCGGTCTGCCGCCGGAGCCCACCGGGGAGCACTCGACGATCCCGCCGCGTCCGCTCGGCGGGGGCAACATCGACTGCCGAGAACTGGTCGCCGGCGCGACGCTGTACCTGCCCGTCACCGTGCCGGACGCGCTGCTCTCCGTCGGGGACGGGCACGCCGCACAGGGCGACGGCGAGGTCTCCGGCACCGCGGTCGAGTGCGGCATGACCACCACGATGACGCTGTCCCTGCTCGACCACGCCCCGGTCGAGGGCGTCCACGCCGACACCCCTGCCGGCCGCATCACGTTCGGGTTCGACGCCGACCTCAACACGGCGACGACGACGGCGCTCGATCGGATGGTCGACTGGATCGTCGGGCTGCACGGGATCACCCGCGGGCAGGCACTGGCGATGGCGAGCGTCGCGGTGAGCATGCGCATCACCCAGGTCGCGAACCGGACCTGGGGCGTGCACGCGCTGCTCCCCCACGACGCGATCCTCGCGCCCGACGCAGGCTGAGCGCCCGACGCGAGCCGACGGTCCATCGGCACCACGCGCCGGGACGGGGAGGCGCGACCAGCGTGCTCGACGTCGGGGACTCGGGTCGCGCCTCCTGTCTGCCCGCTCCTTCCCATGACACTCGCGATGCATGGAGAGAACGGGCGTACCTGACCGGAAGTTCCGACCAGGTACGCCCGGACCGACCAGGTACGCCCGGACCGACCAGGCGCGCCACCATGCTCGTCGCGTCCGCGCTGGCGAGACGGCGCGCTCGAGCCGCGCCGCGCCTCCCGTTCGCCCGTTCTTTCCCATCGCACCTGCGATGGAAGGTGAGAACGGGCGTACCTGGTCGATCGTTGCGATCAGGTACGCCCGCTCTCACCGGGTACGCCCGATCCGACCAAGTACACCCGCTCCGGGGTCAGTGCGCGGAGTACCCGCCGTCGACCAGGTGGTAGCTGCCGCTGATGAACGAGGCCTTGTCGCTCAGCAGGAACAGCACGAGCGCTGCGACCTCGGCATCGGTACCGAGCCGCTTCGCCGCGTGCTCACCCTCGAGCGCCGCGAGCTCCTCGGCGGAGAGCGACGACCGGACGAGCGGGGTGTCGATGAACCCGGGACCGACCGCGTTCGTGCGGACACCCTGCGCCGTGTACTCGAGCGCCGCGACCTTGGTCAGCCCGACGAGCGCGTGCTTCGACGCCACGTACGCGGCGTTGTGCGCGATGCCGACCGACCCCAGAACCGACGCCATGTTCACGATCGCGCCACCACCGGCAGCCAGGATCGCCGGGATCTCGTAGCGGAGCCCGTAGAAGACGCCGTCGAGGTCGACCGCGCGGACCCGGTCCCACGCCTCGACGTCGTACTCGCCGATGGGCTGGGGAGCCGCACCGATGCCGGCGTTGTTCACCGCGAGGTGGAGCGCGCCGTAGGTGTCGACCGCGTGCTGGACCATCCGCTCGTTGTCGCCCGCGACCGCGGAGTTCGCCTCGAACGCACTCGCGGTGCCCCCGGCGCCCTCGATCTCGGCCACGACGCGCTGCGCGGCCTCGGCCTTGATGTCGGTGACGACGACCCGCGCGCCCGCGGCCGCGAGCTCCTTCGCGATCGCAGCCCCGATGCCGCTGCCGCCACCGGTGACGACGGCGACCCTGCCCTCGAACTCGGACATGTTCTCCTTCTTCCTCGACGTTCCGTCGATCGTGCACAAAGCAACACGTGTTGCGTACGCAGCGTACACCTCGCGCAGACCAGTTCGTTCGCTGAACTAATGAGGTAGGCTAACGGTCGTGCCCGACACCTCACTCGCCACCGACCTCCGCGTCGCGGTGGCCCGGTTGTCCCGGACGCTGCGCGCACAGAAGGTCGACGCGAGCATGACGGACGGCCAGTTCTCGGCCCTCGCGCGACTGCACCGCGAGGGCGCCATGACCCTCGCCGAGCTCAGCCGGCAGGACGGCGTCACACCGCCGAGCATGACGAAGTCGGTGGCGGTGCTCGTGGACCGCGGCCTCGTGTCCAAGGTCGACCACGGCGACGACCGCCGCAAGGTCCTGCTCGCCGCGACCCCGGCCGGAGCGACCTTCGTCGAGGAGACCCGGCGCCGCCGCGACGACTGGCTCTCTCCGCGCCTCACGACCCTGACCGCCACCGAGCGCCGCACCCTCGCCGAGGCCACCGAGATCATGAGGAGGCTTGCCCAGCAGTGACCGCCCTGTTCCGCTCCCTGTCCACCCGCAACTACCGCATCTGGTTCGCCGGGGCCCTGGTCTCCAACGTCGGCACCTGGATGCAGCGCACCGCCCAGGACTGGATCGTCCTGACGAAGCTGTCCGACAACGACGCGA
Organism: Curtobacterium sp. 1310; assembly: GCF_017834105.1. Taxonomy (NCBI): domain Bacteria; kingdom Bacillati; phylum Actinomycetota; class Actinomycetes; order Micrococcales; family Microbacteriaceae; genus Curtobacterium; species Curtobacterium sp. 1310. The sequence goes on from NZ_JAFICY010000002.1 coordinate 478,830, forward strand.
TCGCGGTCGGCATCACGATGGCGCTGCAGTTCGGTCCGCAGCTGCTCCTGCTCCCGCTGACCGGCCTGGCCGCGGACCGCTTCGACCGGCGGCGGATGCTCATGCTGACGCAGGGACTCATGGGCGCCCTCGGGCTCGGCCTCGGGATCATGGTCCTCACCGACACGGCGACCCTGTGGTCCCTGTACGGCTTCGCCCTGGCGCTCGGCATCGTCGCCGCGTTCGACACCCCGATCCGGCAGGCGTTCGTCTCCGACGTCGTGCAGGGCGAGCACGTCTCGAACGCCGTTGCGCTGAACTCGGCGTCCTTCAACGCCGCCCGGCTCATCGGGCCCGCGGTCGCGGGGGTGCTCATCGCCGCGATCGGGTCCGGCTGGGTGTTCGTCATCAACGCCGGCTCGTTCCTGGCCGTCCTCGTCGCGCTCCGCTTCGTCGACCCAGCCCAGCTCGCCGAACGCGTGCGCGCGAAGCGCGGGAAGGGGCAGATCCTCGCCGGCTTCACCTACGTGCGGACCCGTCCGGACATCATCGTGGTGCTCTGCATGATCTTCGTCGTGGGGACCTTCGGCGTGAACTTCCCCATCTTCACCTCGACCATGGCGCGGGTCGAGTTCGGCAAGGGTGCCGGCGAGTTCGGCCTGCTGAACTCCGTCATGGCGATCGGTTCGGTCGCCGGCGCGCTCCTCTCCGCCCGGCGGGACCGCCCGCGGATGCGGACCCTCGTCGTCGCCTCGGCCGGCTTCGGCCTGGCGTGCACGGCGGCGGCCCTCGCCCCGACGTACTGGACCTTCGCGGTCGTGCTCGTCTTCGTCGGCCTGGCCTCGCTCACCTTCATGACCACGGCCAACGCGCTCGTGCAGACCACCACGAAGCCCGCGATGCGCGGTCGCGTGATGGCGCTGTACATGGCGATCTTCGCCGGGGGCACGCCGATCGGCGCCCCGGTGGTGGGCGCCGTCGCGGATGCGTGGGGGCCACGCTGGGCGATCGTGGTGGGAGCCGCGTCGGGCTTCGTCGCGCTCGCGATCGCCCTGGTCTGGCTCGTCCGCTGGGAACACCTGCGGCTGCGGTACGACGCCGACGCCCGACTGCACCTCGCGGTCACGCACGCGGTGCCGGTGGTCGGCACGCGGGCGTCGCGTGCCGCGCTGCGGCGCGACCTGGAGCGCGACGAGGCGGTGGCGGACCGGTCCAGCTCGGTCTGAGCGTCGGGACCGTCGGCCAGGAGGCACGGGCCACCCCCGCCGCGCGCGCACCGCGACGGGATGCCGGCCGGGAGGCACGGTGCCAGCCCGCCACGATCCTCCCGTCCGGCGCTGTGCCCCGCCCGACGACCGCAGCTCAGCGCGCGGGGGTCGCGACCGTGAAGACGCGGTCCTCGAGCGCCGCGACGACGGCGTCGACCGCGGCGGCGAGTCCCTCGGCGGCGGCTCGGATCCGGTCCGGAGCACCGACCTCCACGCGTCCGAGCGCCGAACGCGCGACCCGGAACGCGGCGACCTGGTCCCCCACGCAGGCGGGCGCGACGTCCGCGAGGCAGTCGTCGGCGCGCGCCGCGAGGAACGCGAGCGACCGCGGACTGTGCGACTCGTGGAGCAGGAACCCGGCGGCGTCCCGCGGATCGACGCCGTGGTGGTCGCGCCCCCGCCGGAAGGCCTCGCCGGCACCGCACGCCCGCAGCGCGGTGGTCCACGACGCCGCCGACCCCGCATCGACGAGCGACGACGCCAGCAACCGCGCCGTGAGGCCGCACCGCAGCAGGGACCTGCCCAGGGTGAAGAACTCCCACACCTCGTCGCGGCTGACGTCACCCTCGACGACGCCGACGGCCAGCGCGCTCCGTTCCCGCACCCACGCGAGGAACTCGTGCGCCCGGTCGACGGCGACCTTGCGCGGCATGCGCGACCGGGTGACGTCGAGGCAGTCCCAGAGCTCGGTGGACACGACCTCGCGCGCGCGACGGGCGTGGTCCCGTGCCACACCGACCGCGTGTGCGACCGAGGCGGGTTCGTGCCGGTCGAGCGCGAGCGACTCGACGACGGCCGCACGCTCACGGCGTCGTGCGGGCGCGCGTGCCCCCACGACGCGGTGCAGCACGGAGCCGACCGTGGACTCCTCCTCGACCACACCCGCGTCGGGCCGGACGACGTAGACGTCGAGCATCCTCGCGACCACGTCGGCCCGCTCCACCGCGCTCCCGACGTGGAACACGCTCCCCGCGAGTCGGCTCAGCACGTCGGCTCCTGCATGCGGCGAAGCTACCGAGCGGGCGTTGCGGCGGTGTTTCGGGACCGCGTCACGGGTGTTGCGAGCCATCCGGCAGACGCGCTCCCAGGGGACACTCGCTAGACAATCTAACTAGAGCGTCTAGCATTGTCCGTATGACGACCGAGGTGACGAACACCACCACGGGCTTCTGGTACGGGTCAGGATCCAGGGTCGACGCGGTGGACGTACTGAACGCGCTCCGTAGGTACCGGAGTGCCGAGAGCGCTGCCCAGCGCCGGGCGCGCGAGGCACTCGGCATCGGCGAGAACGCACTGCTCGCGCTCCGGGTCCTGCTGGACGCCGAGTCCGAGGGACGCTCCGTCAACGCGAAGGAACTCGCCGACCGACTCGAGATCACGCCGGCGTCGACGTCGGCACTCGTGGACCGACTCGTCCGCAGCGGTCACGTCGAACGACACCCCGACCCCCACGACCGCCGCGGGGTCATCCTCACCGCGTCCGGCGGGTCGATGCGGCAGGTGCTGCGGGTGATCGACCAGCTCGACACGCGCGCGATCGAGGTCGCCGAGCACCTGCCCCAGACCGACATGTCGGTCATCGTCGCGTTCCTCGAGGAGATGGCCCGGGTCGTCGACCACGACGAGGACGCGGCCGACACGGAGCGCTCCGCGTAGCCTCGTCCCATGCCCAGCGCACCGGACGAACCCGTCGGGGTCCCACCGCTCGGTCCGCGGTCGCAGGAGCCGGGCCGCGAGCACGCGCGCGACCCCGAGGACGACATGCCGCTCGCCGAGCTCGACGCGCGTGCCCGGGCCGACGCCGCACTCCGGCGCATCCGGAACGGCGCCGACCCCGCGCGGGAGGCCTTCGACCTGGCGAACACGATGAACGACGAGGCCGTCGGACGGCTCCGCGGCGCCGTGCTGCGCTGGCTGCGCCGAGACTGACCCGGCTGGCGGCCTACCGCTGGTCGTCGGCGAAGGCGGTGCCCACCGCAGCGATGTCGTCGGCGCCGTGCCCGGCTGCACTGGCGTCGGCGTAGACCCGGTCGAGCGCGTCGAGGAGGGTCGTCGACACCCCCGCGGTCCGTGCCGCGTCGCCGATCAGCCCGATGTCCTTCCGCAGGCCGTCGAGGGCGAACTGTGGCGCCAGGTCACCGCCGATCATCGCTGCACCCTTCGTGTGCGCGTAGGGCGAGTCGCTCGCGGTGCCGTCGATCGCGTCGAGGAACAGCTGCGGGTCGAGTCCGAGCGCACGGGCGATCGCGAGCGACTGGCCGGTGGCGGCGGTGATCGACGCGACCCAGGCGTTGGCCGCGAGCTTCAGGGCCGTACCGTCGCCGACCCGCTCCCCCGCGCGGACGGTCTTCGCCCCGATGGCGTCGAGCACCGGGTCCACACGGTCGAGCACGTCCGACGGGCCGGCGGCGAGCATGGTGAGCTTGCCCTGCTCCGCCGGGGCCTTCGTGCCGAGCATCATCGCCTCGACGAGGGTGATGCCGTACTTCTCGGCCAACTGCACCACGGTCTCGGTCCCCGCGACGCCGATGGTCGATGCCTGCACCCACACGGCGTCCGCGGGAGCGTCCCCGGCAGCGGTCTCGAGGACGTCGACGACCGCATCGGTGTCGAAGAGCGTCAGCAGGACGACCTCGGCGTCGCTGACCGCCGCGGCAGCGTCCGTCGCCACGGTGGCGCCGGCGTCGCCGAGCGGGCGGGCCTTGTCGGCGCTGCGGTTCCACACGGTCACCCGGTGGCCCTCGCGCAGCAGCGATCCCGCGACCCCTGCACCCATCGTCCCCGTACCCAGCACCGTCACGCGCACCACTGTCTCCGTCCTGCGTCCGGCACCCTGCCGACGTCGCTCTCGACGCTACGCCTGCGCGGCCCGACCAGCCTGACCCGACCAGCCTGGCCCGGTCGGCGTGCGGACGCCGACACCCGTCGCCGGTGCGACCCGTTCAGAGCAGGCCGCGAGCGGCCAGCCACGGGGCCGGATCGATCGGCGTCCCGCCGACGATGACCTCGAAGTGCAGGTGCGGGCCGGTGGAGACCCCGGTGCTGCCCACGGCGCCGAGCTGTTCGCCGGCCGACAGCGTCTGCCCGGGCAGGACGTCGATGCGGGACAGGTGCCCGTACCGCGTCTGCGTGCCGTCCGGATGTGCGAGGAGCACCTGGTTGCCGTACCCGCCGAGCGGCCCGGCGGACACGACCCGTCCGGGCATCGCGGCGACGACGGGCGTTCCGGATGCCGCGGCGAAGTCGAGCCCGTGGTGGTTCGTCGAGCACGCACCACACCCGGCGACCTGCCGACCGCCGAAGCCTCCGGCGGTCGGGATCGTCCCCGCGACGGGACGGACCACGTCCGAGCCCGTCGTGATCTGCACGCGGCCGTGTCGATCGCCACCCGCCCGGGTCGCCTGCACGTCGAAGCCGTCGCGGACGACGGTGACGGTGACGCCGGACGCGACGCGGTAGTGCTGCTCCGGCGCCGGGGCGACCTGGTGCGCGGGTGCGGATGCGGGTGCGGCGCCGAGACCGAACCCGGTGGGGTCGTCGAGTGCGGCGGCCGGGGTCGACACGGAGACGACCAGGCAGGCTGCGAGGGCGGACGCCGTCACCGGGAGGAGTCGCGAGGACGACCCCGATCGGGCCGCCGGCAGCGCCGCGGGACGCTGAGGCCGACCGACAGCGACGCCCCTGCGGAGCTCGGGGACGCGCCGGTCACGCCCGGGTCGCCCGGAGATGCGCGGGTCGGGCACGCGCAGGTCGGGTACGCGCAGGCCGTGCTTGTTGTGCTTGTTGTGCTTGTTGTGCTTGCCGAGCCTGCCGGGACGATCGGCGGACCGGCGAGGGGTGCGGAGGTCACGACGACTCGGCAGGGCTGCTCCGGACCGAGCGTCGTCGATGGCGGTGGTGGTGGTGGTGGACACCGAGGCGGCGGCAGGGGGGACCGCCGCCTCGGCGGTCTGGTGGCCGACACGGACGGACCGGGCAGTGGCGTCGTTCGCCGCTCGGCGGGCCGCTCCGCGGGGGCGGATCGGTGCCGCCGGCGCCGAGCCGGGGGCGCTGTCGGTCGTGGTCGTCGTCATCGTGTCGGGAGGTCGGATCGGGTGGGTCGGGATGGGGTGTGTCGGGATCGGGTGTGTCGGGACGTTCGGACGTCGTCCGTCATCGGTGGCGGTGCCGGTCGGCTCAGCCGCGGACGACGCCGTCGCGCGTGATGCGCTCGAGCTCCCCGACGACGGCGTCGACGACCGCGCGGGTGATCGCATCGGTCACCGCTTCGACCAGGGCGAGCTGGTCGGGCGTGACGGCGACCTCGTTCGGGAGCGCGGTCCCGACCCGCTGCGGGATCTCGTCGATCGCGGCGACGAGGGCAGCCGGCACCAGGGCGGACCGCATCGGGGACACGGGAGCCGTCAGCGGCGAGGTGGGTGCGGGGACGACCCGGGTGCGTGCGGCGGTGACGGAGACCGCTGCTGCCGGAGCGGGCGTCGCCGTCGGGGCCGGTGCCGGTGCCGCCGGAAGGGTCACCGCGGGCTGCGCCTGTTCCGGAGCCGTGGTCGCGGCGCGGGAGGCCCGACGCGAGATCGAGTCGAAGAGGGGCGTGGAGGACATGCTGCTTGCCTTCCGGTCAGTGGTGGATCGGGCCGTCCTGGGCGGTCCGACTGGGCTCGTGCCTCGGGCACGAGGACGATTCAACCACTGATATTCCGAATGTGCAATAGCGCGTTCTGGATCAGTCGGGCTCGACCGCTTGCGTCGGGTCGTCGCGCCGCAGCACCTGCTTGACCCGCTCGACGATCGTCGACGGCGGATTGTTGTAGGCGTTCGCGGGTTCCTGCCCGCTCAACGCCTGGATCGCGTCCATCACGGCGTCGGTCGCGTGGCGCCGTGCACGGCCGGACGACGCCTCGCCGAAGTGGGACAGGTCCATCGGTGCACCGAACTCGATGGTGACGCGGGCGAGCCGCGGCAGCCGCGAGCCGACGGGCTGCACGTCCTCGGTGCCGGTGAGTGCGACCGGCACCACCGGCGCCCCGCTCGTCAGCGCCAGCCAGGCCACGCCGGTCCGACCCTTGTAGAGCCGACCGTCGAGGGACCGGGTGCCCTCGGGGTAGATGGCGAAGGCCTCGCCGGCCTCGAGCCGCTCGAGCCCGAGGTCGAGGGCGTGCTGCGCCGCGGCTCCCGCTCCGCGTTCGACCCCGATGGCACCGATCCCGCCGAAGAACGCGCGCGAGACCGCACCGCGCAGACCGGTCCCGGTGAAGTACTCCTGCTTGGCCAGGAAGGACACCTTGCGCGGCGCCATGAGGGTGATCGCCGGGGAGTCGATGAAGGACCTGTGGTTGCTCGCCAGGATGACCGGCCCGTGCTTCGGTACGTTCTTCCGTCCCACGATGCGCGGTCGCCAGACCAGGCGCGCGAGCGGGGTCACCACCGCACGGCTCATCGTGGTGGCGAACTTCGTCGTACCGGGCAACCGGGCCTCCTCGTCGTGGGAGGTTCCGAGTGTAGTGAGCGTCGGGCGGGCCACATTCCGTCTGCGGAATGCATCTGCGTGGCGACCGCCGGCGGCTCAGTCCGCGTGCGCTGCGACCACGTCGAGGACCGCGCGCCCGTAGCGCTCGAGCTTCGCGCCGCCGATGCCGGAGATCTCGCTGAGGGCGTCCTCGTCCGCCGGCTTCACCGCAGCGATCCCCCGCAGCGTCGCGTCGTTGAACACCACGTAGGCGGGGACCCCCTGCTCCCGGGCCTGCGCCGCACGCCAGGCACGCAGCGCCTCGAACAGGCCGAGCGCCTCCTGCGGCACGTCGGTGACCGCCTGACGTCGCACCCGTTGACCCCGCGGAGCCTTCACCGGGTCGCGACGCATCAGCACGCGCGTACGACCGCTCAGGACCTCGGCGCTCGTGGGGCTGAGGACGATCGTGCCGAAGCCGTCGCCCGACACCGCCGCGTAGCCCTGCGCCAGGAGCTGCCGGGCGACCGCACGCCACTCCCCCTCGCCCAGGTCGTTGCCGATGCCGAACGTGGCGAGCGAGTCGTGCCGCAGCTCCTGCACGCGGGGCGACTGCTTGCCGACCAGGATGTCCACGAGGTGCGCGACGCCGTACCGCTGGCCGCGCTCACGCTCCAGCCGGACCACGGTCGACAGGAACTTCTGCGCGGGCACGGTGCCGTCCCACGGCTCGGGCGGCGCAATGCAGGTGTCGCAGTTCCCGCAGGCCGTGGACTCCTGCCCGAAGTACGCCAGCAACCGCACCCGGCGGCACTCGATCGTCTCGCACAGCGCGAGCATGGCGTCGAGGTGGGCGCTGAGCTGCCGCCGGTGCGCCGCGTCGCCCTCGGACTGGTCGATCATCCGGCGCTGCTGCACGACGTCGTTCAACCCGTAGGCGAGCCACGCCGTCGAGGGCAGCCCGTCACGACCCGCACGGCCGGTCTCCTGGTAGTACCCCTCGACCGACTTCGGCAGGTCGAGGTGCGCCACGAACCGCACGTCCGGCTTGTCGATGCCCATGCCGAAGGCGATCGTCGCGACCATGACGATGCCGTCCTCACGGAGGAACGTCGACTGGTTGCGCTCACGGACCTTCGCGTCGAGGCCGGCGTGGTACGGCAGCGCCGGGATCCCCTGGTCGGCGAGGGCGGCCGCGGTGCGTTCGACCGAGTTGCGGGACAGGCAGTAGACGATCCCGGCGTCGCCGCTGTGCTCGGTGCGGATGAACGTCAGCAGCTGCTGCAGCGCACCGGTCTTCGGCTCGATGCGGTACTGGATGTTCGGCCGGTCGAAGTCGGCCACGAAGTGCGCGGCGTCGTCGAGCCCGAGGCGGCCGGAGATCTCGCGGTGGGTCTGCGGCGTCGCTGTCGCGGTGAGGGCGACGCGCGGCACCGTCGGCCAGCGCTCGTGCAGCACGCTGAGCTCGAGGTAGTCGGGGCGGAAGTCGTGGCCCCACTGGGCCACACAGTGTGCCTCGTCGATGGCGAACAGGGCGATGCGTGCGCGGTCGAGCAGGGATCGGGTCGACTCGAGTCGCAGGCGCTCGGGCGCGAGGTAGAGCATGTCGACCTCGCCGGAGACGACCGCCCGTTCGACCCGGGCGCGCTCGTCGGGGCCCTGGGTGGAGTTGAGGAACGCGGCGCGGACACCGTTGGCGGCGAGGGCGTCGACCTGGTCCTGCATGAGGGCGATGAGCGGCGAGACGACCACGCCGACGCCGTCACGGACGAGCGCGGGCACCTGGTAGCAGAGCGACTTGCCGCCACCGGTCGGCATGAGCACGAGCGCGTCGCCGCCGGAGACGACCTGGTCGATGATCGCGGCCTGCTCGCCGCGGAAGGCGTCGTACCCCCACACGCGGTGCAGGACGTCGAGCGCGGCAGCCCGCGACGGCGAGGTCGTGGTCGTCGTGCTCATGCACCCAGCCTACGAGCGCGGGGCGACACCCACCGTCTCGTCCACAGGCACCGCGTCGTCCGGGCCGGCCGCCGACGTGTCCCGGTCCGTCTCGGGACCGCGGGCCGGTGCGGCTGCCCAGCCCGTGCCTCCCGGCAGGGTCCACTGCCGACCGCCCGCCCAGACCGGAACCGGACCGCGGAAGCGGGGCGCCTCGTGTCCCGGGAAGCGACGGTCGAGCCCCCGCCACCACGCGAGGAGCTCGATCATGCCCCAGAACGCGAGCGAGGTCGCGAGCGTGACCAGGAAGCCACCCGCGGTGCCGTCCGAGGCGTCGAGGTCGACCTTCGACCAGCCGGGGGCCTGCAGCACGAAGATCATGATGTTGTTGAAGGCGTGCTGGAGGACGGTGGCCTCCATGCCCCCGGTCCGCAGCACGATGATCGCGGCGATCAGCCCGAACGAGCCGACGTCGAGGATGCCCCACACGTTGTAGCCGTTCGGGATGTGCCCCGCGGCGAACACGACCGTCGACACCGCGACGGCGACGACGACGCCGACGATCCGCACCGGGATCCACGATGCGATCGTCTGGACCAGGAAACCGCGGAAGACGTACTCCTCCGCTGCACCCTGGAAGGGCACGAGCACCAGGACCATCACGATCGTGAAGGTCAGGGTGGCGGGCGAGACCGTCGACTGCCCGATGGCGTCATGGTCCCAGCCGAAGCCGCCGTCGAACGAGAACATCCCCCACGTCTGCAGCAGGAACATCGGGATCGCGATGACGAGCGTGGGGAGCAGGCACCACAGCGTCCACCGCCAGCGCACCCGGAAGCGCGTCGACGACAGGATGCCCGCCGGGCCGATCCGGGCGATCTTCACCGCGAGCAGGATGCCGGGCAGCAGCACCACGAGCGACAGCAGGGTCAGCGACAGGATGAGCGGGTCCGTGGGGTCGAGGGCGCCGCTCGTCAGGTCGTCCTGGAACCCGATCAGCCCCTCGGCGCCCTGCGTCGCACCGATCGGCACGAAGTACGCCACCGCGAGGACGATCTGCGTCACGACGTAGTACCCGACGAGGAACGCGAGCGCGACCAGCGGACGCCACCAGCGCCAACGGGCATCGACACGGGGCAGGCGGTGGTAGGGAACGCTCACCCGCGCAGGCTACCGGCACGGGCAGGATGGGAGCCGTGCTCTCCGTCCTGCTCGGCCTGACCGGTGCGGTCGTCTACGGGGCGGCCGACTTCCTCGGCGGCCTCGCCGCACGCCGGGTCCGGGCCGTGGTCGTCGCGGCCGCCGCTGCGGCGGTCGGGCTGGTCCCGCTCGGTGCCGGGGTGCCGCTCGTGGGCGCGACGTTCTCGACCGGCGCGGTGGTCGCGGGGACGGCCGCGGGTGTCTCCGGGTCCGTGGCGGTGCTGCTGCTGTACCGGGCGCTGGCCGTCGGCCCGATGAGCGTGCTGTCGCCCCTGACGGCGGTGTTCGCCGCGCTCACCCCGGTCGTCGTCGCGCTGCTGGGCGGGACGGTGCTGTCGTTCGCGGCGTCGGTCGCGCTCGTGGTCGCGGTGCTCGCGGTCGTGCTGGTCGCGGCGGTGCGGGACTCCTCGGGTGCGCGGGTGACCGCGGTCGGGGTGGCCACTGCAGCGGTGGCGGGGTGCGGGTTCGGCGGGATCGTGCTCGCGTACGACGCGGCACCCGGGGACGCCGGGGTCGCGACGCTCCTGGTCGGGCGGGTGGTGCAGACGGTGCTGCTCGGCGCCGTGGCGGTCGCGGTGGCGGCGCGGTCGGGGCCGGTGCGGTGGCGGGGTCCGTTCCGCTGGCCGCGCTGGTCACGGCCGACGGTGGTCGCCGTGGTGGCGTGCGGGGTGCTCGACGCCCTCGCGAACGCCTGCATCCAGGCGGCGCTGCACGTCGGTTCGGGCGACGCCACGCTCCCGGTGGTGAGCGTCCTCAACGCGCTGTACCCGATCGGCACGGTGGTGCTCGCCGGCGTCGTGCTGCGCGAACGGCTGACCGCGGTGCAGTGGACGGGGATCGTGCTCGCGTTCGTGGCCGCGGTCGGACTGGCGCTGGCCTAGCGGGCGTCGAGCCTCGGGCGTCGGGCGTCGGGCGTCGTGCGTCAGTCGTCGGCGATGAGGCGCTTGCCGAGCGAGACCGCGCGGTCCGGGGCGTACCCGAGCGAGGCGTAGAACCCGAGGACCTGCTCGTTCCCCTCGCGCACCTGCACGTTGACCTTCGGGCACCCGCGCTCGGTGAGCAGCCGTTCGAACTCGGCCATGAAGGCGCGACCGAGCCCGGAGCCCTGCAGGTCGGGACGGACGGCCAGGTAGTTCACCCAGCCGCGGTGCCCGTCGTACCCAGCCATGCCGACGCCGACGACCGTGCGCTCGTCGTCGTGCTCGGGCTGCTCGGGCTGGTCGGGCTGCTCGGCGACCAGGAAGAGCTCGGGCTGCTCGGCGACCTTCCGCGCGATGTCACGACGCGGGTCGTTCCATGGACGCAGCAACCCACAGGCTTCCCACAGGGCGACGACCGCCTCGGTGTCTTCGGGGCGGAACGGTCGGAACACCGGGGTCATCCGTCCACGCTAGCGGGCCCCGTGGGCATCCACAGGTACGAGGACTCGTCACCTGTTCGTCGGCGTGGTCTGATAGACCTGTCCGACCACCCCATCCGGATCAGGAGCACCGTGACCGCACACGACACCGCCCCGACGCGCCGCTCGGCGCGCGAGGACGAGGCCACGCGGCCGCCACGACGCCCTCGACGCCGTCAGACCGTCGGCGGGGCGCTCGTCTCGCTGCTGGCCGAGCTCCTGATCATCGCCGGTGCCGGCACGGGCCTCTACGTGGTGTGGACCGCGTGGTGGACGGACGTCGTCGCCGTGAACGAGCAGACGAAGCTCGTCGACGACCTCGGGCAGCGCGCGGCGCCGAAGGTCGAGGGCTCGGAGCACCGGGGCGAGGCGCCCGTGCTCGCCGAACCGCCGGAGGTCACGAGCGTGTTCGGCACGATGCAGATCCCCCGCTTCGGCGCCGACTACCTCCGTCCGATCGGTGAGGGCACCGACCGCGAGCGCGTGCTCAACACGATCGGGCTCGGGCACTACCAGGACACCGCGATGCCGGGCGCCGAGGGCAACTTCGCCGTTGCCGGGCACCGCGTGACGTACGGCAAGCCGCTCAACCAGATCGCGGAGCTCAAGACCGACGACGCGATCGTCGTCCGGGTGACCGACGAGGAGAAGGACTTCGACGTCTGGTACGTCTACAAGGTCACCGACTCGCAGATCGTCACGCCGGACAAGATCGAGACGATCGCGCCGGTGCCGAACCAGCCGGGTGTCACGCCCTCGGCCGAGGACCGCTGGCTCACCCTGACCGCGTGCCACCCCATGTGGTCCGCCAAGGAGCGCTACGTGACCCACGCCAAGCTCGACTACTGGATGCCCGTCTCGGAGGGCACCCCCAAGGAACTCTCGGAGACGCCGAAGTGATCTTCCCGTTCGTCTGGCGGATCCTGCCCGGCCCTGCTGCCCTGAAGGTCCTCGAGCTGCTCGTGCTGCTCGCGGTGATCGTGTACGCGCTGTTCACGTGGGTCTTCCCGTGGATCGCCGCCGACATCCTGCCGCCGCCCGACGGCACGGTGGACGCGCCGCCGTCGCCCTGACCACAGCCGTCCGTCGACCGCCCGCGAGGTCCGCAGCGGCGGTCTGCGGTCCGACGTCTGCTGCCCGCTGCCCGCCGCCCGCTGCCCGCGCGGACCGTCAGACCGTGGTCGTGACCCGCGAGCCGCCCTCGGCGGTGCGCCGCACGGCGATGCGCTCGGGGATGCGCTGCTTGAGCTCCTCGACGTGGCTCACGATGCCGACCTGCCGTCCGCCGGCGGTCAGGCGTGCGAGTTGCCCGATGACGTCGTCCAGCGTCTCCGGGTCCAGCGTGCCGAACCCCTCGTCGACGAACAGGGTGCCGAGCGAGACCCCGCCGGCCTCGGCCTGCACGACGTCGGCGAGCCCGAGTGCCAGGCAGAGCGACACCGTGAAGGTCTCGCCGCCGGACAGGCTCCCCGGGGCGCGCCGGGTGTCGGTGGTGTGGTCGTGGACGGCCAGCGCGAGGCCGGTCCGGCGGGCCCGTGACCCGGCCTCGCGCTCGTCGGACGTCTCGAGGGTGAACCGCCCTCCGAGCATCCCCCGCAGCCGGTCGTTGGCTGCGGCGACGACGTCCTCGAAGCGCCGCATGAGCACGTAGGTACCGAGGGTGATCCCGCTCGGGTTCACGGCGGTGACACCGTTCGCGACGTCTGCCAGGCGGACCACGGCGCGGCTGCGTGCCGACGTGTCGTCGCGAGCACGGACGGCCCGGACCACCTCGGCGGCACAGCGGGCTGCGGCCTCCGACCGGTCGGACGCGGACACCGCCGCGCGGGTGGCCTCGTCCGCACGCTCGGCAGCGGCGACGGTCGCGGTGCGGGCGGCGTCCAGGTCGAGCGCGACGGTGGCCCCGGCGGCGGAGCCCTCGTCGGCGGCGGCCGCCACCACCGCCGGTTCGACGAGCCCGGCGTCGACGACGGCACGCTCCCGCTCGGCGGCGACGACCTCGGCCTGCAGCGCGGCCGAGGCATCCGGCTGGAGCAGTGCTGCCCGGGCCGCGTCGAGCGTGTCGAAGCCCTGCTCGGTCAGCGCCAGGTCGACCTCGGCGGACCGCTCGCGCACGGCCTGTGCCGCCGTCGTCGCCTGCGACTCGGCGACGGCGACCTCGTCGGCTCGTGCGACGAGGTCGTCGAGCTGCCGGACCAGCTGCGCGAGGGAGCGGTCGTCCGACGTCCCACCGATGCGGCCGTCGGTGTCGGCGGATGCGTCCCAGGAGCCCGCGGCGACGGTCGCTGCGCGCTGTCGGGCGTCCGTCACGGCAGCGGCGTCCTGGTCGAGCCGCGATCCCTCTGCCCCGCTCGTCGCCACGAGAACGGCGTGGTCGGCCTGCACGGTGTTGTGCTCGCGCTCGAGTGCCCGGGTCTCGTCGTCGTACGCCGTCCGCTGCTGCTCGACCTCGGCCACGCGGACTGCCGCCGCGTGGGCGGCCTGCACGCGGGCGTCGGCGGCCGCGGCTCGGGTCGCCAGGGCGTCGGCGTCCGTCTCCCCGACGGCGGCGCGCAGTCGTTCGAGGGCGGCACGCTCGACGGCGAGCGCGGACGCCGCCTCGGCGAGGGCGCCGTCGGCGACACGTGATGCGTCGGCGGCTTCGTCGACGGCGGCTGCGTCCGGGTGGTCGTCCTGCGGCAGGGCGACGTCCGGGTGCTCGAGCGCGCCGCACACGGGACAGGGGTCGCCCGGGACGAGTGCCGCGCCGAGTTCGCCCGCCAGTCCGGCGATGCGGCGGGTACGCAGGGCCTGCTCGGTCCGCAGGAGCGCTTCGGCGCGGACGCGGCGGTCCGCCACCACCTGCTCCGCCCGGTGCACGGCGGCGGCTGCGGCGTCACGGGCGTCGAGGTCTGCGCGCAGCTGCCGGAGGCGCTCGACCTCGGCTCGGGCGGCCTCGGCGTCGCCCGCGGCGGTGGCCGCGGTCCGGGCTTCCTCGACGAGCGCGGCCCGACCGGCGGGACGCGCCTCGAGCGCACGGTCGAGCTCGGCCACCCGTCGGACGAGCAGTGCGGCCCGGTCGGCGGCGTCCGTGCGGGCTCGTCGGCGGTCGTCGAGCGTGGCCTCGACCGCGACGAGGTGCCGGACCGCCGCGACGCAGGTGGCCAGGTCGGTGCGGCGTGCGGCGGTGTCGACGTCCGACGGGACACCGAGGCGCGCACGGAGGTCGTGCGCTCGGCGACGGTGCTCGTCAGCACGGGAACGGGCGGCGTCGAGCCCCTGTGCCGGCGTCGTGACCCGGACGGCCCGTTCGGCGAGCGCGAGCCGGGCGCGGGCGGCCTCGACCCGGGGTGCGGCGTCGTCGAGGGCGCGGCGACGATCGAGGAGCACGGCACGTCGCGCCCTGGCCTGCAGTCGCGCGGCCACGTCGTGCTCGTGCACCCGGGCGCGTTCCGCCGCCGCGACCGCCTCGGTGCGATCTGCTGCGGTCGCCGTGGCCACGGCGCGCAGCGCGTCGAGGGTCCCCGGCACCGAGGCCTCGTCGGCGTCGACGACACCGGCGGCCTGGGCGAAGCGGCTCAGCGCGTCCCGCACCCGGGCGTCGGCGGACTCCACCTCGGCCTGGACCTCTCGGCGGCGGGCGGCGAGCTCGTCCGCCGTGCGGTCGTAGACCTGGGTGCCGAAGAGCGACTGCAGGAGCTTCCGGCGGTCCTCGCCCGGTGCCCGGAGGAAGCGAGCGAACTCGCCCTGCGGGAGCACGACCGTCTGCAGGAACTGTGCACGGTCGAGTCCGACGACCCGAGCGACCTCGAGCCCGATCTCCGGGATCCGCGAGGACACCGGCTCACCGACGACGTCGCCGGAGTGTGCGAGCCGGAAGAGCTGCGCCGACGCCTGCTGTCGCACCGTCCCTGCGCCGCGCTGCTTCGGCCGGTCGTACTGCGGCGTCCGGCGGACCCGGTACACGCCGGCACCGGTCTCGAACACGAGCTCCACGAAGGGTTCCACCCCGGGGTCGGCGTGCTGGCTGTGCAGGCGGTCGTGCGTCGATCCCTCGCCCGCGAGCCCGCCGTACAGGGCGAACACCACGGCGTCGATGATGGTCGACTTGCCGGAGCCGGTCGGGCCCTCGAGCAGGAACACCCCGGAGGCGGCGAGCGCCGCGAAGTCGATCGTCACGAGTTCGGGGTAGGGCCCGATCGCCCGGAGTTCGAGTCGGTGCAGGTACATCAGCGCCCCCGGTCGTCGTGCATCGCGAGGACCGCTGCCTCGTACGCCTCGGTCAGGACCGCGCGGTCGTCGTCGCCCGGCGTCGCGCCGGTGGCGAACGCGACGAAGTCGGCCGCGACCTCGACCGGGTCGGAGGTCGCCGTGACCGCCCGCGCCGCCTGCCGGTCGGGGCGGTCGGCGGGCTCGTGCGTGATCGCCAGCGCGTGCGGGAAGTGGTCCTTCACCCGGGCGTAGAGCCGCTCGGGGTGGACGGTGTCGGTGACCGCGACGCGGACCCAGGCGTCGGCGTCCGCGCGGTGCGCGCCGGACTCGATCGCCTCCATGCTCGTCCGGACGTCGACCAGGCGCCGGGGCACGGGAGCGGGTACCAGCTCCACCGAGACCCCACCGTCGGCCGCCAGTTCGACGAGGGTGACGCTCTTGCGCTGCTGCCGCTCCCCGAACGAGAACGCGAGCGGCGACCCGGCGTACCGGATGCGGTCCCCCGCGCCCACGCGCTGCGGTCCGTGCAGGTGTCCGAGCGCGACGTAGTCGATGCCGTCGAACACCGAGGCAGCGACCTGGTCGACCCCGCCGACCCGGATGTCCTGCTCGCTGTCGCTCGGAGCAGCCCCGCCGACGAAGGCGTGCGCGACGACGACGCTGCGGGTGCCGGCGCGCTCGGCGAGGTCTGCTCGGATCCGTGCGGTGGCTGCTCCGACGACCGCCTGGTGGGACCGGGCGAGGGGCTCGTCCGGCACGTCCGCGAGGGCGTAGCGCGTCAGGTCGGGGTGCAGGTACGGGATCCCGTACACGGCGACCGGGCCGTGCTCGTCGTCGAGCAGCACCGGCGTGCCGATGCCCGTCGGCTCCGCCAGGATCCGCACGCGGTCGTGCATGACCCCCGCGCCGAAGCCGAGCCGGGCGGCGGAGTCGTGGTTGCCCGGGGTCAGCACGACCGTCGCCGTCTCGGCCAGACGTTCGAGCGTCCGCGAGAGCAGCCGGACGGCGTCGACCGGTGGGATCGCACGGTCGTAGACGTCGCCGGCGATGACGACCAGGTCGACCGCGCGGTCGCGGACGGTCTCGACGAGGAAGTCCGCGAAGGTCGACTGGTGTCCGAGCAGGTCCGCACCGAGCAGCGTGCGGCCGAGGTGCCAGTCGCCGGTGTGGAGGATCCGCATGCCGCCACGGTAGCGGCGGCCGGGGACATCACCGAGGCACCGCGCTCCGGCTGTGGCGTGGGGAACACCGCGCGGTGGTGTGCAGGAGTCACGGGCTCAGGGCCCGCAGCTCGTCCCGGTCCCGATGCCCGCGATCGTCACCAACTTGACCGGCACCGATTCGGTGGAGGTCGCCGTCCACGAGCCCAGGTCGTTCGTCTGCACCTTCACGGCGTGGTTCACCCCGAGTCCGAGCAGTCCGCTGAGCTGCACCGTCTGGGCGGAGGCCGTCCCGCTGGTCGTCGTCGCGAGCACCGTGCCGTCGGTCGTGTCGAGGACGGAGAAGGACCGGGGCGCGTCCCCGCTGTACGACCACCCGATCACCACCGAACCGTTGGCGTTCCGGCACGTCAGGGCGGTCGCCTTCGCGGTGACGCCGGCGGTCAGTCCGACCAGGGTGCCGGTGGTCCGGCCGAAGGGCGCGGCCTGCGCCGGTCCGGCTGTCACGGCAGCCGCACCGGTGACGATGACGGCGAGCCCAGCGACGACGCCGCGGCGCACCACCCCGCTGCTGCGGCTCGTCCGTCGGGTCCGGTGCGCCGGTGCGTGAGCACCGCGGGGGACCTGCCCGGCGGAGGCGAGCCGTGCCTCCCGGCCGTGGCCCGCGGCCCCGCCGTCACCCGCGTGCCCACCGTCGCCGCGGTGCCGCGGACCGCGTCGACGGAGCGGAGCGTCGACCGTGCAGAGCAGGAGCACCGCGACGAGCGCGAGGGCGACGGTGCCGACCTCGACCCAGCGGCCCTCACGGACCCAGAGCACCGGGGTGGCGACGGACGGCACCCGCAGGAAGCCGACCCCGTGCACGGCGGAACGCTCGATCGGCGTCGAGTCGACCTGCGGGTTCGCGTCGCCCTTCGTGACGACGGTGCCGTCCGGGCCGGGTTCGACGAACCGGTGCATCCGCAGGTGTCCCGGCTGGTCGGGGTCGTCCGCGAGCAGGATCTGCCCGGGCCGGATCTCCGCCGAGGCGACCGGCCGCGACACCACGACGTCGCCCGGCGCGAGGCGCGGTGCCATCGACCCGGTCATCACGGTGGTCGGGTGCCAGCCGAGGAGCGCCGGGGCGGCCGACCACAGCGCGAGCCCGAGGAGCGTCGCGACGACGGCCCGAGCCGCGGTCGCGACGACGACACGCCCCCAGTCGACGACGTCGTGGAGCACGTCGTGCGGGGTGTGACCACCGTGCACTGCGATGCTGACCATGACTGCCTTCGACCGGGGGCGTGGTGACGGGCGAGGTGCCCTGCTAGTTGTTCTGGGCCTCCCAGGTGAGACCGATCTGGGCGTTGGTGCCCTGCGCCGCGTTCGGGGTGTTCGCGGAGACGGTGTACGTGACCCTGTAGACCCGGGTCTCGCTGGCGGCACCGGTCGTGGTCCACGCGCCGAGGCCCGAGGCGAAGTTCGTCGCCTGCGTCCCGAGGGTCGGGAGCGTGTTCTCGAAGAGGGTCCCGCCGGTCGCCGCGGGGGTGAAGCCCGAGCACGACGAGAGGCCGCCGCCGGTGCCCTGCTCGATCTTGATCGTGGTGTTCTGTGCGAGCACGCTCGAGGTCGACGGCGAGGTCGCGTAGAGCTTCACGGTCGACGGCAGCGACCCGGTGGAGGTCACGGTGATGCACTTGCTGTCGACGGAGCCGGGCTTGAGGTTCGCAGCGGTGAAGAGCGCGGTGTTCGCGTCGTCGTCCGACAGCGCGACGGTGCCGGCGGTCCAGTTGCTGGTGGGGTTCGTGGTGGTGGCCGAGAAGGCCGAGTACGAGGCGGTCGACACGACGACGCCCGAGGCGACGAGGGCGGCGGGCACGGCGATCCAGGCGGCGAGACGGGCGGCGCGAGGGGACACACGGGACATGGTTGTCCTCCGGAGGAGAGATTCTGATCGGTGGTGGCTCCGGACCCGCGGTGGTTGGTCGCGCTACGGTGCCTGTGTACTACGGCGATCAAGCTACTTGTCGAACGTGTTGATGACAAGGGAAGCAATGACCCCATTGTTGGGGGGTGTCTCAATCGTTGAGATACTTGTTGCATGGACCTCTGACCCGGGTCCGCCCGCGTCCCGTCGATCGCCGCCGCGATCACCACCCGAGAAGAGCCACCCCGTGACGGACACCTCCCCCGCCCTGCCTCCCCTGACCGTCACGACCAGCCTCCCCCCGGCCCCGGTCTCCCCCGACGTCGAGATCGACCTCGAGAGCGACCTCGCGAGCGACCTCGCGATCGGCGACCCGGCACCGGCGCACCGTGTCGGCACGGCCGCGGACGACGCCGGGCTCGCACGGATGATCGCGGCCTTCCGGGTCCTGCAGGTCCGGCACGCTCGGGTCCTCGCGCACGAGAGCGCCGCGCAGGGCCTCGGCATCACCGACACGCGCTTCCTGGTGCACCTCGCGGCATCGGAGGGGCAGGCGACGACACCGAAGCAGGCCGGCGACGTCCTCGAGCTGAGCACCGGTGCGATGACCTCGCTGCTCGACCGGCTCGAGCGCCACGGGCACCTCGAGCGACGCCCGAACCCGGGCGACCGGCGGAGCATCCTCGTGCACCTGACGCCGTCGGGCGCAGCCGTCGCACGGGCCGTCAGCGCCGCGTACGCCTCGGCCTTCAGCGAGGCCGTCCCCGCCACCGAGCGGAACGGCGTCGCGGCTGCCCTCGAGGACATCGGCGCAGCGCTCGACCGGCGGCACCGCGCGGCCACCGCCCGCTGAGCGCGGACCGGTGCCCTGGAGCAGGGCCCGCACCCGCCGCGTAGCGTCGGCCGCATGACCCCTGCCGAACTCCTCACCGAAGCGTTCTCCCGCGTCCCCGAGACGGTCGAGCGTGCGCTCGACGGTCTGTCCGCGGACCAGCTCGCCGCTCGCCCGGCGGCCGGCGCGAACACCCTCGCGTGGCTCGCCTGGCACATCGCTCGCGGGCAGGACGCGCAGGTCGCCGACCTCGCCGGCTCCGAGCAGGTCTGGACCGCGGACGGCTGGGTCGATCGGTTCGACCTGCCGTTCCCGGCCGACGCGCTCGGGTACGGGATGTCGCGCGACGACGTCGGTCGCGTGCGCGCCTCGGCGGACCTGTTGAACGGCTACCTCCGCGCGGTCCACGAGCGGACTGTCGCGTACGTCGCGACGCTGGCGCCGGAGGACCTCGACGCCGTCGTCGACGACGCCTGGGACCCGCCGGTGACCCGCGGCGCACGGCTCGTCAGCATCCTCGACGACTGCACGCAGCACGCCGGCCAGGCCGGCTACGTGCGCGGCCTGCTCTTCTTCAGCCGCTGACCCCTTCCGGACGGACGGGAGGCACGGTGCCAGCTGGCTCCGTGCCTCCCGTCCGTCGAGGTGGTCGCGTCTAGCGCGCCGCGAGCTCCGCGACGATGCCGTCGCCGGGGGCGGCCTGCACGAGGTCCGCCTCGATCTCGGCGTTCTCGAGGATGCCCTCGATCTTCCGGACGCGGCCACGCGGGACGAGCGTGACGACGGTGCCCTCCTTGCCGGCACGGCCGGTGCGGCCGGAGCGGTGCATGTACGCCTTGTAGTCGTCCGGGGCGTCCGCCTGCACGACGAGCGACACGTCGTCGACGTGGATGCCGCGCGCCGCGACGTCCGTCGCGACGAGGACGTTCACCCGGCCGCTCGTGAGCAGCTGCAGGTTGCGCGTGCGGCGCGACTGGTTGAGGTCACCGTGGAGCGAGGTCGCCCGGATGCCGGCGTCCTCGAACTGGTCGGCCAGGCGCTCGGCGTAGGCCCGGGTGCGGGCGAAGACGATCGTCTTGCCGTCGCCGGCGACGAGCTCCTCGAGCACCTGGTCCTTCTGGCGCTGCTCGACGACCAGCACGCGGTGGTCGATGGTCGAGGACGCCTGGTCTTCGCCGGCGACCTCGTGGACGCTCGGCTCGTGCAGGAACTCGGACACGAGCGACGCCACCTGGGCGTCGAGCGTGGCGCTGAACAGGAGCTTCTGGGCGCGGTTGCCCTGCGGGGTGACCTCGGCGGTCGCGGAGAGGATCTCGCGCACCGGCTCGAGGAACCCGAGGTCGCACATGTGGTCGGCCTCGTCGAGCACGGAGACGACGACCTCGCTGAGGTCGAGCTTCCCCTTGTTCATGAGGTCCTGCACCCGGCCGGGCGTGCCGACGATGATGTCGACGCCGCGCTCGAGGGCACCCTCCTGGCGGCCGTAGGGCACACCGCCGTAGATCTGCGTCGTGAAGAGGCCCACCGAACGGGCGATCGGCTGCACCGTGCGGTCGATCTGCAGGGCGAGCTCACGCGTCGGGGCGAGGATGAGCGCACGCGGGGCGCGGCCCATCTTGCGCTTCGTGCCGCCGCCGTGCTCCATGAGCTTCTCGACCAGGGGCGCACCGAACGCGATCGTCTTGCCGGAACCGGTGCGGCCACGGCCGAGGACGTCCTTGCCGGACAGCACGTCGGGGATCGTCGCCGCCTGGATCGGGAACGGGGCCGTGGCGCCCATCTCGGCCAGGGCGCGGGAGATGTTGCCGCCGATGCCGAGGTCGGCGAAGGTCACGCCCTCGACGTCGGCCGCGACGGTCGCCTCGGCCTGGAGCTTCTCGAGCTTGACGTCGTCCGCGGGGACGTAGGCCGGGCGCGAGTCGTCGCGGTCGCGGCGGGGCGCGCGGTCGTCGTCGGAGGAGCGGCGCTGCGGGCGGTCGTCGCGGTCGAACCGGCGCGGGGCACGGTCGTCACGGTCGAAGCGACGCGGGGCACGGTCGTCACGGTCGAACGACCGGCGCTGCGGACGGTCGTCGCGGTCGGGGCGTCGGGCACCACGGTCGTCGTCACGACGGGGAGCGCGGTCGTCGCGGTCGAACCGGCGCGGGGCACGGTCGTCACGGTCGAACCGACGAGCACCACGGTCGTCATCGCGACGGGGGGCACGGTCGTCACGATCGAACCGACGCGGGGCACGGTCGTCATCGCGACGGGGGGCACGGTCGTCACGATCGAACCGACGCGGGGCACGGTCGTCACGGTCGAACCGACGCGGGGCACGGTCGTCGTCACGACGGGGAGCGCGGTCGTCGCGGTCGAACCGGCGCGGAGCACGGTCGTCACGGTCGAATCGACGCGGGGCACGGTCGTCATCACGACGGGGAGCGCGGTCGTCGCGGTCGAACCGACGCGGAGCACGGTCGTCGCGGTCGAACCGACGAGCACCACGGTCGTCGTCACGACGAGGGGCACGGTCGTCACGGTCGAACCGACGCGGAGCACGGTCGTCGCGGTCGTGGCCACGACCACCACGGTCACGGTCGAACCCGCGTCCGCCGCGGTCGTCACGGCGCTGGCCGCCGTCGCGCGGCTCCCAGTTCGGGCGAGCCGGGCGCTCGCCCTGCGATGCGCGGCCGCGACGCTCCTCGGCGTCCCAGCGCTGCTTCTGCCGCGGCTGGGCCGGGTCGGCGGCGCGGTACCCGCGGTGCTTGCTGCTGCGAGCGGCGGGCGTGCCGTTCGCGTGGCGGACTCGGTCGTCGGCACGCTGACGCGCGCCCTTGTCGTACGGGGCCATTGCTACTTTCCGGGGTGCAGACGTCCCACAGCGCCCGGCAGCGACATCGGCGGGGGCTCTTCAGCGGGGAGGGGGTTCTTCCCGTCGCGGATCGACGTGAATCCAGCCCTCGAGCGCACACACACCCAAACGAAACCCGCGGTCACATACCGCGGTGCCGAAGGCCGACCGATCGAGTCTACGTGACACGAGCCCGCCTGGCCAGCCCCGATCGACCGGCTACCGGCCGCGCGCGGGCCGTCGGCCGCGGGGCGGAGGGGTGCCGGGCCTCCAGACGGTGAGCGGGATCAGGACTCCGCGAGCCGCCGTCGCTGCTCGGCCACGTCGAAGTCGGCGGCGGGCCAGGTGAGCTGGAGGTCCTCGAGCGCGCGGAGCAGGAGCTGCTGCACGGCGAGTCGGGCGTACCACTTGCGGTTCGCGGGGACGACGTACCAGGGTGCCCGGGCCGTCGAGGTGCGCTCGAACACCGTCTGGTACGCCTGCTGGTACTCGTCCCACCGCAGACGCTCGTCGATGTCGCCCGGGGTGAACTTCCAGTGCTTGTCGGGGCGGTCCAGCCGGTCGCCGAGGCGCTCGCGCTGCTCGTCCTTCGAGATGTGCAGCATGACCTTGACGATCGTCGTGCCCTGCTCGACCAGACGGTCCTCGAAGTCGACGATCGCGCCGTACCGACGCTCGATCTCCTCGGGCGGGGCGAACGCGCGCACCTTCTGGACGAGGACGTCCTCGTAGTGGGATCGATCGAACACACCGAGCTGCCCCGCCGCGGGGAGCTGCCGTTCGATGCGCCAGAGGAAGTCGTGCTCGCGCTCCTCGGCGGTGGGCACCCCGAAGCCCGCGTAGTGGACGCCGTTCGGGTCGACCGCGCCGACGACGTGCGAGACGATGCCGCCCTTGCCCGCGGTGTCCATCGCCTGCAGCACGAGGAGCACACGACGCTGGTCGCCGGCGGTGCTCGCGGCGTGCAGGCGTTCCTGCAGGGCGGCGAGGCGGTCGGCACCGGCGGCGAGAGCCTCGAGCCCGTCGATCTTGCGGCCGGGGAAGCCCGGCGTGCCGTCGGGGTCGACGCGGTCGAGGCGGAAACCCTCCTCGACGCGGAGCAGCGGTTCGGGGTCGGTGTTCCAGGCCTTGCGACGGCTCACGGGTCCTCCTGCGGGTCTCGTGCCCATCCTGGCACCCGGCGGATCCCGGCGTCCCTGGTGAGATCGGGCGTACCTGGCGAGATCGGGCGGCCCGGGCGCCCGGTGACTTCGGGTGGACCTGGCGAGATCGGGCACACCTGGTCGATCTGTTCGACCAGGTACGCCCGGTCCGACCAGGTGTGCCCGGCTCGACCGCGGGGAGGAGCCCACTCGTCCGGACGGCGGACGCAGCGCCGAGCGGGCGGGATTAGCGTGGACGTCGATGAAGACCGGCCGCACCCTGCTCGCGCTCCTCACCGCGCTCGTGGCGACGGCCGTGCTCGGGTCGTGCAGCGGCACACCGGCGGGCGACCGTGACGACGTCGTCACCGCCGACCCCGTGATCTACCCGCTGTCGCTGCGCTACCCCGGCATCGAGGTCGTCGCCGACGTGCCCTACGGTCGGGAACCGCTGCAGCGCCTCGACGTGTGCCTGCCGCCCGACAGCGCACCGGACACCACGGCGACCCCGACGGCCCCGACGTCGACGCCAGCGACGCCGGCCGGTGACGCCACTGCGCGCGCGGACGCACGGGACACCCGTGCTGCCGGCGGCCGACCGGCCGTGATGCTCGTCCACGGGGGCAGCTGGTCGCACGGTGACAAGGCGACCGCCGCCTACCGGGCGGTGTGCCAGTACCTGGCGTCCGAGGGCTTCGTCACCGTGAACGTGGACTACCGCCTCGCACCGACGGACCCGTTCCCGGCGGGGCTCGACGACGTCCGCCGAGCGCTCGACTGGGTATTCCGACCCGCGACGCTGGGGACCTACGACATCGACCCGGACCGCGTCGGGCTCTTCGGCGGCAGCGCGGGAGGCAACCTCGTGGCGATGCTCGCGGTGACCGACCACGAGTCGGCCGCGTGGGCCGCCGGTGACCGCATCCGCGCGGTCGTCGACCTCAGCGGTCCGACCGACCTCACGACGCGGTCGACCGAGCCGGACGGGGTGTCGGCGTCGTTCCAGCGGAAGCAGCTGCTCTACCTCGGTTGCCGGGACTACACGACGTGCCCGGCGGCACGGGCGGCCTCGCCGGGGTACCACGTCACCGACGAGACCGCTCCGTTCTTCGTGGGGCACTCCACCGACGAGTTCATCCCGCTGTGGGAGTCGCAGGAGTTCGTCGCCACCCTGCGCGAGCACGACGTCCCCGTGACGTTCGTCGCGGTCGAGGGGACGGCGCACTCGATCGCCCAGCTCGACCGGGCGATGAGCGAGCGGGTGGTGGCGTTCCTCCGCGACCGTCTCCGCTGACGGGTCCGGCCGGGCCGTGCCCCGTGCGGGTGGCACCCGGACTCGGGTGTGCGGGGGCTGGGGCGTCCGCGCACACTCGAGGGGTGACCGACACCACGAGCCGTCCCGCGCGCCCCGTCACCGAGTGGCCCACCCGGACCTCCGTCCGGACGTACGCGGAGCTGCTGCTCGGGCTGTCGTTCGCCGCCGCCGTGGCCTTCGGCGGATACTCGGCGGCCACCGGCCACATGGCGATCGCCGCCCAGGGTGCCGCCGTCGTGTTCCTCGTGACCCTGACCTGCGTGCTCGTGTCGTGGTTCCGGCAGGTCGACGCCGAGGAGTCCGGCACCCGCGACTGACGCGGGTCTCGGGCATCCGGACCCCGGCGTCTGCCGTCTGACGCCCAACACCCGGCGCCCGCGGTCCGGCGCCCTCGGTCCGGCACCCGCGACTGACGCCTCGAGCGTCCGGACCCCGGCGCCCGGTGTCAGTGCTCTGCTGCCGCCTCCCGCTCCGCCCGCCGGTCGGCCCGGCGTTCCCGGAAGCCCTCCACCACCGAGTACAGCGCCGGCAGCACGACGAGGGTCAACAGCGTCGAGGACACCAGACCGCCGATCACCACCAGGGCGAGCGGCTGCGAGATGAAGCCCGACTTCCCCGTCAGCCCGACCGCCATCGGCAGCAGCGCGAAGATCGTCGCGAGCGCCGTCATGAGGATCGGCCGGAGGCGGCGGGTCGCTCCCTCGATCAGTGCCTCGCGGACGCGGAGCCCCCGGCGGCGGTACTGGTTGACGAGGTCGATGAGCACGATCGCGTTCGTGACGACGATGCCGACGAGCATGAGCAGGCCGATGAGCGACGCGACCCCGAGCGGGATGCCCGTGACGATCTGCAGGAGCAGCGCACCGGTCGCCGCGAACGGCACCGAGAGCAGCAGCAGGATCGGCTGCAGCAGGCTCCGGAAGGTCGCGACCATGATCACGTAGACGATCAGGATCGCGACGAGCACGGCGAGCAGCAGCTGGCTGAACGCCGACGACTGGCTCGACGCCACACCGCCGATCGTCGCCGACGCACCCTTCGGCAGGTCGAGGGCATCGACGGCCGTCGTGACGTTCTGCACCGCCTGTCCGAGGTTCGTCGAGTCGGGCGTGACCGTGATGGTCGCCGTGCGGACGGCGTTCGACGTGGTGATGGTGGTCGGACCGTCGGACTGCTCGACCGTCGCGACGTCGGTCAGCGGGACCTCGCCGCTCGCGGTCGGGATCGACAGCGACTTCAGCGCGTCGATGGTGGTCGGCGGCTCCGGGTCGGCGATGTAGACGTCGAGGGTGGCGTCGTCGATCTCGACGCTGCCGGTGTCCCGCGGCGAGACCGCAGCGGCGACGATCCCGCCGACCTGGGTCTCGGTGAGCCCGCGCTCGGCGGCCTTCGTCCGGTCGACCCGGACGGCCAGGTACGGCTCGGCGGCGGACAGGTTGCTCGACGCCGCGGTGGTGCCGTCGACGCCGCGCATCTCGGTGAGGACCTTCTCCGCCGCGGTCTGCAGCTCGGCCTGGGTCGGCGCGGTGACGTCCACCTCGATGTCGCTCGACCCGCCGAAGCCGCCACCGGCGCTCGACAGGCTGACCTCGCCGACGCCGTCGATCCGCTCGATGCGGTCGCGGGCCTCGGACTGGATCGTCGTCTGGTCGACCCCGGCGTCGGTCGTGACGTTGTACTGCACGGAGGCAGATGCGCCGCCGCCGAACGCGGCCTGGATGGACTGGCCGCTCGACCCGATCGTGGTCTGCACGGTCTCGACACCGGAGACGTCCTGCAGCACCCGCTCGACCTTGCGCGCGGCGTCCGACTGCTCGTCGAGACTGGTGCCCGGCTCGAGGTCCTGCGTCACGGTGAAGGTGTTCTGCCCGGAGTCGCCGAGGTAGTTCGTCTTGACGAAGGGCACGGCCGCTGCGGTGCCGCCGAGGACGACCAGGGCGAGCACGAGGACGAGCGCCGGGCGGCCGACCGCCCAGCGGAGGACGGGCAGGTACCCGCGACGCAGCCGGTCGGACGTCCCGGCGTCGTGCAGGTCGTCGGCCGAGGTCAGCGCCCCGGTCGACGTCGGTCCAGCCGCCCCGGACGCAGCCGACACCGGTGCCGACGAGCTCGCGGGCACGGTCTCGGTCGACCCGGTCTCGGTCGATCCGGTGGTCGGCACCGCCGCGTGCCGGTGCGTCTTCGGCGCCCGGAGCCACCAGTACGCGAGCACGGGCACGATCGTCAGCGACACGAACAGCGACGCGAGCAACGCCATCGTGACCGTGAGCGCGAAGGGCCGGAACAGCTCGCCGACGAGCTCGGCGACGAACGCGACCGGCAGGAAGACCGCAACGGTCGTGAGCGTCGAGGCGGTGACCGCCCCGGCGACCTCGCGCACGGCGTCGAGCACCGCCCGCCCGCGGTCGACGCCGGGTTGCAGGTGCCGTTTGATGTTCTCGATGACGACGATCGAGTCGTCGACCACGCGGCCGATCGCGATGGTGAGCGCGGCGAGCGTGATGATGTTGAGGGTGTAGCCGGCGGCCTGCATGCCGATCGCGGCGAGCAGCACCGAGGTCGGGATCGAGATCGCGGTCACCAGCGTCGACCGCCACGACAGCAGGAACACCAGGATGACGACGACCGCGAACCCGAGGCCGAGCAGGCCCTCCTCCGCCAGGGAGTCGATGGACTGCTGGATGTAGGGAGCCTGGTCGAACACCACGGTGAACTGCGGGTCGCCGGTGACCTTGGCCTCGATGCCGGGCAGTGCGGCCTTCACCGTCTCGGAGACGTCGACGGTGTTCGCCTCCTGCGTCTTCGTGATCGCGATGGTCAGCGCGGTCTTGCCGTCGACGCGGCTGATCGAGGTGCGCGGCGACTCCTCGATCTGCACCGTCGCGACGTCACCGAGCGAGGTCGGCGTGGAGGCGGTGCTCCCGCCCGCACCGCCGGTCGCGGTCGTCCCGGTGCCGGTCGCACCGGTCTGGCCCTGGCCCGCGGCCGTCCCGCCCGCGGTGCCGTCCCCGGAACCCGCGGAGCCGGTGGCCGTGCCGGTGCTGCCGGGAGCGCCCGCGGCACTGCCGGAGTCCGTCGCAGCACCGCCCGCGGACGATCCACCGGTCGACGAGCCGGACGACCCGGACCCGCTCGACGCCGTCAGGGGCAGCCCGCGGATGTCGTCGAGCGACGCGATGCGCTGCCCGGTCTGCACCGAGAGGGTCGTGCCGTCCTGCGTGATCGTGCCACCGGGGATCAGCGTGCCGTTGTCGTCGAGGGCGTCCGAGATCGACTGCGTCGTGAGCCCCCGTGCCGCGAGCTCGTCCTCGTCCGGGGTGATCACGATGCGGCGGCCGGGGTTGCCGAAGACGTCGGCCTGCCGCACGCCGTCGAGCTTCTCGAGGTCGGGCACCGCCGTGGCGTTCAGCCGGTCGACGAGCTGCTCCTGGTTGCCCGAGGCCGTGACGGCGAGCTGCAGCACGGGCAGGTCGTCGAAGGACCCGGTGACGATCTGGGTCTGCACGGTGTCCGGCAGCGACAGGGCGTTCACCGCGGTCTGGATCTTGTCCTCGGCGCTGGCCAGGTTCGACCCGTAGTCGAACGAGGCGGACACCACGCTCTGCCCGGTCGAGGAGGTCGCACTCGTCGACTCGAGGTTCGGCACGACCTGGATGGCCTGCTCGATCTTCGTCGAGACGTCGTTCGACACGACCTCCGGCGTCGCGCCGGGGTAGGCGCTGACGATCGCCACCTGGGGGAACTGGACGCTCGGGATGAGCTCCTGCTTGAGGTTCGTCAGGGCGACGCCGCCGAACACCGCGACGACGATCGTGACGAGCGCGATGAGGGCGCGGTTCCGGAGGCTGAAGACCGAGAGGAGGTGCACGTGCCGATCCTCGCAGTTCCACCTGCGAACCAGACCGCCCGGCGCAGGTCCGTGGACGAACGTGCACCTGTGGACGACCGGGCGTTCAGACCACCGCGGCGAGCGACCCCCGGGCGCCCGCTGCCTCGCCACCGATCCGCGACCACGCGCGCCCGAGCACGTCGACCAGGCGCTCCCGGTCCGCCGCGGCCGTCGTCCAGGGCACCCGGAGGAACCGCTCGAACCCGCCGTCGGGGCCGAACACCCCACCCGATGCCAGGAGCACCCCCTCGGCCCGCGCGGCCAGGACGAGTGCGCTCGACACCGGACGGCCGAGCCCGACCCACGTCGTCAACCCGCCTGCCGGCGACGGGACGTCCCACTCGGGCAGCCGGGCGCGCAGGCCGGCCACGAGCTCGTCGCGACCGGCGCGCAGGAAGGTGCGCCGCCCCTCCAGGACGGCCGCCGTGCGCGGCACGAGCTCGCGCGCGACGAGCTGGTCGAGGACCGGCGTGCCGAGGTCGCCCGTCGGGCGGGCGAGCAGCAGGCGCTGGAGGAGCTCCGGTGCGGCCCGGACCCAACCGATGCGCAGGCCGCCCCAGAAGACCTTCGCGGCGGAGCCGATCATCACGACCGAGGCGCCCGACGGGTCGGCCGCGGCGAGCGGCGGCGCGGGGTCCCCGTCGATGCGGAGCTCCCCCATCGTCTCGTCGGCGACCACGGTCGTGCCGGTCGTCGCGGCGACGTCGAGCAGCAGCCGCCGGGTGTCGGCCGTCATGGTCGCCCCGGTCGGGTTGTGGAGCTCGGGCATGACGTAGGCGACCGCCGGGGCCGTCCGGCGCAGGGTCGTCTCGAGCGCTGCCGCGTCCCAGCCGGCGCGGGCGTCGACGGGCACACCGACGAGTCGCGCACCGGCCTCGCGGAAGGCCTCGTGCGCGTGCGGGTACGTCGGCGACTCGACGAGCACGGTGTCGCCGCGGCGCACGAGGACGCGGGCGAGCAGTGCGATCGCGTGCTGGGCACCGATCGTGACGATCACCTGCGAGGGGTCGGTGGGCAACCCGCGCTCGGTGTACCGGTCCGCGATCGCTGCGCGGAGCCCGGGGTCGCCGACGGTGTCGTAGCCGGTGCCGGCGAGCGCGGCGGGCACGGACCGGACCGCCCGCTCGACGGCGTCGGCGACCTCGGGTGCGGCGTGCAGGGCGGCCTTCCGCAGGTCGAGCAGGTCCCCGGGCACCACGCCGCCGAGCCGCTCGGGGTCGGGCCGACCGGCCAGGTCGCGCGGCAGGTGCACGACGCTGCCGGACCCGCGCAGCGACACCACGAACCCGTCGTCCCGCAGCCGGGCGTAGGCGTTCGCGACGGTCGTCCGGGAGACGCCGAGGGCCTCGGCGAGCCCGCGTTCGGCGGGCAACCGGACGCCCAGCGGCACCCGACCGTCGATGACGAGCACGCGGACGGCGTCGGACAGGGCCTCGTACGCGGGGGCGTCGGTGCCGTCCCGCCAGTCGGCGAGCAGGAGGGCGGCGGCACGGGCGCTGAGGGAGACCGGGGGCACGGGGCCACGCTAGCCCGATTGGCTCTCGACGGCCAGGCCAATCCGGCGGGAGCATCGGTGCATGCGCCGCTCCACCGCCCTCGTGCTCCGCTCCGTCCAGCTCGCCGTCGGGCTCTTCCTCTACGGCGCCTCGACCGCGCTGCAGGTCCGCGCCGTGGTCGGCGTCGGATCGTGGACGGTCCTGACGCAGGGCCTGGAGAACGTGCTGCCCTGGTCGTTCGGCGTCATCACCGTGGCGTCGAGCGTCGTCATCCTGCTGCTCTGGATCCCGCTCCGCCAGAAGCCCGGCATCGGCACGCTCTGCAACGTGCTGGCGATCGGCCCGTCGGCCGACCTGGTGCTCTGGCTCGTGCCGGAGCCCGACGGCCTGGTCCCCCGGATCCTGCTGTTCGCCGCGGGGCTCGCGCTGCTCGCCGTCGCGACGGCCTGCTACATCGGCGCCGGGCTCGGCACCGGCGCCCGGGACGGCCTGATGGTCGGCGTGCACGAGCGGTTCGGCTGGCCGCTGTGGCTCGCCCGTACCGTCATCGAGGTCACCGTCGTCGTGGTGGGATGGCTCCTCGGCGGCGACGTCGGGGCCGGCACGGTGGTCGCGGCGTTCGCGATCGGCCCGATGGTGCAGCCGCTCATGCCGCTCTTCCGCCGCCTGCCGTGGTCCCCGCAACGCCAGGGCAGCACCCCTGGTGGCGGCGCACCGACTGCGGCTAGGGTCGCGCCATGCGACTCGGAGTGTCCTCCTACAGCTACGCCCGCTCGCTCCAGCGCGGTGCACTGACGATCCTCGACGTCGTCGACCGGGTCGCGGACGCCGGTGGCGAGCACCTCGAGATCGCCGCGGGCGGGTTCGGCGACGACCTCCCCCGGCAGCCCGAGCTCGTCGACCGGTTGCGCGAGCACGCCGCCGCCCGCGGGATCGGGCTCGCGAACCACGTGATCGGTGCGGACT
Source organism: Curtobacterium sp. 1310 (assembly GCF_017834105.1). Taxonomy (NCBI): domain Bacteria; kingdom Bacillati; phylum Actinomycetota; class Actinomycetes; order Micrococcales; family Microbacteriaceae; genus Curtobacterium; species Curtobacterium sp. 1310. The sequence goes on from NZ_JAFICY010000002.1 coordinate 509,790, forward strand.
TCTCGGACCCGGCGACCGTCGACGCCGAGGTCGCCCGCGTCCACGAGCACCTCGACGTCGCACACCGGCTCGGGATCACGCACCTCCGCCACGACGTCGTCCCCTGGGCCTGGCGGGACGCCGACCACGCGGAGTTCGAGCGGGTGCTCGCGCAGGTGGTGCCGGTCTGCCGCGCGGTCGCCGAGCACGCCGCGACGCTCGGCATCACGACGATGGTCGAGAACCACGGCTTCGCCTTCAACGACAGCGAGCGGATCCTGCGGCTGGTGCACGAGGTCGACCACCCGGGCTTCCGCGCGCTGCTCGACGTCGGCAACTTCGTCTGCCTCGACGACGACCCGCTGCGCGCGGTGCAGCGGGTGCTGCCGGTCGCGGCGGTCGTGCACCTCAAGGACTTCCTGGTGCGCGAGACCCCGCCGGCGGCGGACGGGTGGCTCACCACGCTGGCCGGTCGCGCCGTCCTCGGCACGGTGGTCGGGCACGGCGACCTGCCGCTCGGCCGGATCGTCGAGCGGATCGTCGCCAGCGGGTTCGACGGGCCGGTGTCGATCGAGTTCGAGGGACTCGAGGACGACGTCGACGCGGTCGAGCGCGGACTCGCGAACGCACGCCGCCTGTGGGCGGCGGCCGGTGGCTCCTGACGCGACCGCCCGGCGGTCGGGCCGCACCCGCTGACGGACTGGAGGCGCGGCGCCGGCCGGCACCGCGCCTCCAGGCCGTCAGCGGGTCGGGTCAGACGGACCGCACCCGCACCGTCTCGCCGGTCGCGGCCGACTCCTGCGCTGCCAGCACGATCGCCAGGGTGCGCAGTCCCACGGCCGCGTCGGGCTGGGGCTGCTCGCCGGAGCGCACCGCGGCGACGAACGTGTCGAGCATCGCGGCGTCGAAGTCCGGCCCGTAGGGCAGGACGACCGACCGGCCGCTCGCGGCGTCGAGCCCGCGGACGCTGGGCCGGAAGAAGTCGACGTCCACCGATCCCTCGGTCCCGACGACGGTGAGGGCCAGCCCACCCCACGCCGGCGAGGTGTCCGGACGGCTCCACGAGCAGTCGATCGCCGCGATCGTGCCGTCGGCGTAGGTGATGGTGACCAGACCGGCGGTCTCGGCCTGCGCGCGCGACGCGTGCAGCACCCGGTTCGTGACCGCCGTGACGGTCTCGGCCGGCGTGCCGTCCAGGAGCTCGTCGAGCAGGTCCGCGATGTGCACGACGTGGTCGACGATCGCGCCGCCGCCGGACAGTCCGGGTTCCGTGAACCACGAGCGGGTCAGCGGCAGCATGCCGTTGTTGGCACCGCGGACCGAGAACACCTCGCCGAGGCGGCCGGACCGCTTCGTCGCGGCGAGCCGGGCGAAGGTGCTCGCGAAGCGGACCGGGAAGGCGACCATGAGCAGCACGCCGGCGGCCTCGGCGGCGGCGCGCATCGCGAGCCCGTCCTCCCAGGTCGTGGCGAGCGGCTTCTCGCACAGCACGTGGGCCCCGGCGGCGGCGGCCTGTTCGACCAGGGCGCGGTGCCGGGCGTTCTCGCTCGTGACCACCACGGCGTCGACCCCGCTCGCCAGCAGCTCCTCGACGGTGTCGACGTACGCGACCCCGAGGGCATCCGCGAGTGCACGACCGCGCAGGTCGACCAGGTCGTTGCCCGTCGAGGTGCCGTCCGGGTCGGTGCCGACGACCTCGACGTCGGGCATCGCCTGCAGCGCGGACAGGTAGGACAGGGCGTGCGTGTGCGCGAAGGACAGCACGCCGATGCGCAGGGCGGTCACGCCGTCGCCCCCTCGTGCGTCCCGGCCGCCGGCGCGGGCTCGAGGTCGACGGGCTGCCCCGTCGCGACCGACCGCAGCGCGGCGTTGACGATGCGGACCGCGGTGGCGCCGTCCTCGGCGGACACGCGGGGCGCCGCGCCGCCACGGAAGGCCCCGAGGTACTCGCGGATCTCGAGGAAGTACGGGTCCTCGGCGGGGTCGAGCTCGGGCAGGTCGCCGCCGACCCCGGCTTCGTCGAGGAGCTCCGCCGTGTAGTTCCGCTCGGCGCGGGAGTCGTGCGACAGGGACCCGAGGGTGCCGGTCGCCGAGAACTCGGTGACGAACGGCAGGTGCGCCGGCCCCCAGATGCCCGCGACGTGGCTGATCGCCCCGGACGCGTGGGTGAGCAGCACGTGCGCCGCCTCGACCGGGTGGTCGACGGTGCCCTTGCGGACGTGCACCGCGCTGACCCGGACGACGTCGCCGGCGATCCACCGTGCGATGTCCAGGTCGTGGATCATCTGGTCCATGATGATGCCGCCCGAGAGCTCGGGGTCGGCGAACCAGGCGGAGCGGGTCGGGAACGCACCCGAGCGGACGAACCGCAGGACGGCCAGTTCGCCGAGCTGCCCGGCCTCGACCGCGGCCTTGAGACGGACGTACTCGGGGAAGTAGCGGACCACGTGTGCCGGGTAGAGCTGGCGACCGGCCTCGTGCGCGAGCCGGACCAGGTCGTCGGCGTCCGCGTCGGTGCGGGCGAGCGGCTTCTCGCTGATGACGTCCTTGCCGGCGGCGAGCGCCGCGCGCACGACCTCGGCGTGGGCGTACGTGGGGACGACGACGTCCACCACGTCGACGCGGGCGAGGAGTTCGTCGAGCGAGTCGACCACCTCGCCGCCGTGTGCTGCGACGAGGTCCTCGGCGCCGACCTCGGAGAAGACGACGACGTCCCCGATCCGGAGCAGGTTCGGCAGGTGCGCGTGGGCGATCACCCCCGCGCCGACGAGGCCGATCCGGAGTCGCTGAGCGGTCATGGGGTCCTCCTGGTTCGTGGTGGTGCGGTGTCCGTGGTGGGTTCGGCGCCGTGGGCAGCGGTGGTGGCGGCAGGCGGCGCAGGGGCCGACTGCGCTGCGGTCGACTGCGCTGCGGTCGACTGCGCTGCGGTCGACTGCGCAGCGGTGCGGGCGAGCAGGGCTGCTCCCGCCAGGCCGGCACCGGCGCCCGCGAGGGACTGCTCGATGCGGGGCGCGGGACGCCAGCCGAGCCGCGCGTCCACCGCGGTGCGCAGCGGGGCGAGCAGGCGTTCCCCGGACTCGCCGAGTCCGCCGCCGACGACGACCACCGCCGGGTCGAGCACGGCGGACAGGATCGCGATCCCGGCGGCGAGCGCGTCGACCGCGTCGGCCCAGACCGCGGCGGCCACGGGGTCGGCGTCCACGGCGGCGACGATCTCCTCGGTCGCGCCGTCGATCGTTCCGCCGGCCGCGCGGTAGCGCCGTCGGATGTTCCGTGCGGAGGCGTACACCTCGACGCACCCGCGCTGCCCGCACGTGCAGGGCTCGCCCCCCGGGCGGACGCACACGTGTCCGACCTCGCCGGCACCTCCGGCTGCCCCGACCACCAGGCGCCCGTCGACGACCAGGCTCGCGGAGACGCCGGTCCCGATCGGGATGAAGACCAGCTCGGCGACGTCCCGGCCTGCCGCGGTGCGTGCTGCGATCTCGGCCGTCGCGGCAGCGCGGGCGTCGTGCGCGACGGCGACGGGGACGCCGTACCGGTCGCGCAGGAGTCCGGCGAGGGGCAGGTCGTGCCAGTCGAGGTTGACCGCGACGACCACCGTCCCGGTCTCGGCGTCGACGACCCCGGGCGTGCAGAGACCGATGGCGGCGAGCGGGTGCCCGGCGGTGGCCGCGGCGGCGGCGAGCCGGTCGACGACGGCGGTGACGGCGGCGAGCGCCGGACCGCCCACGGTGGCGTCCGTGGCCGCCGCGTGCGCGTCGGTCGCCGCGACCGGCGCCAGGGTGGGGACGACCGCGCGGTCGAGGACGACGTCACCGACCCGGACCATCCCCTTGACGGTGGTGCCGCCGACGTCGACGGCGACGACCGCGCCCGATGACTCCCGGCCGCCGTGCGAGCCCGTGCCCGCGGCGCTCATGCCGTCCGCTCCGTCGCCGCGCGGGCGAGTTCGTCGACGCGTGCCGGTGCGAGCACCTCGTCGATCGCGAGCACCGTCGCCCCGCGGATGCCGGCGTCGCGCGGGGACGAGCTCGCCCGGACGTCGAGGGCGTCCGCGACCATCGGCAGGCACGACCGGTAGAGCTCCCCGCGGATCGTCGCGACCAGGACGGACGACGCCGACATCGCCCCCGCCAGCACGACCTCGCTCGGGTTGCAGAAGTTCACGATGCCGGAGAGCACGCGGCCGATGTGCTCCCCCGCCCGGCGGAGTTCGTCGAGGACGACCGCGTCGCCCTGCGCCGCGAGCGCGAGCACGTCGCTCGTCCCGCCGACCTGCCGTCCGCCCGCGCGCAGCCGCGCCGCGATCGCTCCCCCGGACGCCACCGACTCGAGGCAGTCCGGCACGCCGCAGGTGCAGCCGATCGCGGCCTGGCCGTCGACCGGGGTGTGGCTGATCTCGCCGGCGGCACCGCTCACCCCGCGGTGCAGGCGCCCGTCGAGCAGCACCCCCGAGCCGATGCGGGTGCCGAGCTTCACCGCGACGAGCGTGCCCGTGCGGTCGGGGCCCGGACGCTCGGCCAGGGCGATGAGGTTCGCGTCGTTCTCCACGAGGACGGGGGCGTCGGTGTGCTCGGCGAAGAGCTCGGGCAGCACGGCACCGTGCCACGACGGCTCGAACGACGGGGTCGCGATGCTGCCGCCCGGGTACGACACGGGCGCGGGGACGCTGATCGCGGCGCCGCGGAAGCGGGTCGTGTCGAGGCCGGCGTCGCGGGCGAGCTCGACGAACCGGTCCCACAGCGCGGCGACCGACGCCCGCGGTCCGGCGGCGACGGGCACCGTCGCGGCGCCGTGCTCGAGGGCGTCGGTGTCGGCGACGATCCGGCCGGCCAGGTCGGTGAGCACGATGCGCACGTGGTGGGCGCCGAGGTCGGCCGCGGCGACGAAGCCGGCGTCCGCCACGAGTTCGAGCCGCCGGGCACGCCTGCCGCCGCGGGACCCCTCGGCGCCGCTCTCGCGCACGAGCCCGAGCGCGGTCAGTGCGTCGACCCGGGCCGAGGCCGTGGACGGTGCGAGTCCGGTGCTCCTGGCGATGCTCGAGCGCGAGGTCGTGTCCGAGACGCGGATCAGTCGGAGGACGTCCCCGACGGACCCGGGGTTCCGGTCCATGTCCTGGAAGTGCTGCTCGTGCATGCCGACACTGTAGCGACGAAACGGTCGATTATCGAACGAAGTCGTTGCAGATTCGACTGTTTACTTTTGGTGATCGAACGGTAATCTGCTCGAAACAGCCGATTCCTAGCGTTCAACGACGAGCCAAGAGGAGGTCCGCATGACGAGTGCGGTTGAGAACCCGGCCCGGGTGCGTGTCCCCGGTCGACGGTCGTCCACTGCGGACGCGAGCCGGATGGAACGACGCGAGGGCCGAGCGGGCTACGTGCTCATCGCCCCGACGACGGTGCTGCTGGCGCTGTTCTACCTGTACCCACTGGCGCAGACCGTCTTCTACTCGTTCACCGACTGGAACCCCGCGTCCGGCGAGACGAACGGCTTCGTCGGCCTGTCGAACTTCACCGGGCTGTTCCAGGACGGCGAGTTCGTCCGGGCGGCCGGCAACACGGCGCTGTACGTGGTGGTCGTGGTGCCGATCACGATGGCCCTCGGGCTGTTCTTCGCGGCACTGCTGGCGCAGCCGTTCCGCGGTCGCGGCGTCTACCGGGCACTGCTCTTCGTGCCGTACATCGCCCCGATCGTCGGCAGCGCGCTGATCTTCAGCTTCATCCTGTCGCCGCTCGGTGGTCTGGTGAACGGCGTGGTCACCGCGCTCGGTGCTCCCCCGATCGGCTTCCTGACGTCCGAGCCGTGGGCCCTGGTCTCGGTGATCGTGTTCTCGATCTGGCAGGGCGTCGGCTACACGATGATCATCTACTCGGCCGCGCTCACGAACATCCCGGCGTCCTACATGGAGGCCGCGACGCTCGACGGCGCCGGGCCGATCCGCCGCTTCTTCCGGATCTCGCTCCCCCTGGTCGCCCCGACCACGGGCTTCCTCGCGATCACCGGCGTGATCGGCGCGCTGCAGGTCTTCACGCAGGTCTACGTCCTGACCCAGGGCGGCCCGATCAACTCGAGCGAGACGATCCTCTACTACATCTACAACCAGGGCTTCGTGTTCTTCCACGGTGGCTCGGCCAGCGCTGCCGCCGTGCTCCTGCTCATCGTCGGCATCCTCGTCGCGGTCGTCCAGCTGCGGGTCATCAACCGCCGCGATCCCGTCGAGCTGAACTAGGACCGCCACCGTGACCCAGATCACCTCCCGCACCCTCCCGGCGGACGCACACCGCGCCTCCCGTCCGCACCGCAGCCGCCCGTTCGGCGTGCTGTTCCGCAAGCACTCACCCGCCGTCCTGCGGCACGTCATCCTGCTCGTCGCGGTCGTGCTGTTCTTCGGCCCGTTCCTCTGGATGCTGCTGACGAGCTTCAAGTCCTCGGAGGAGGCACTCGCCTTCCCGCCGACCTTCCTGCCGCGGCAGTGGGAGCTGTCGAACTACACCGACATCTTCACCGTCGCCCCCTTCGGGCTGTACTTCTTCAACTCGACGGTCGTGGCGATCGCGACCACCCTCGGGCAGATCGTGACGAGCCTGGCTGCGGGCTTCGCGTTCTCGCGCCTGAAGTTCCCCGGCAAGAACATCGTCTTCGTCGTCCTGCTCGCCGCGCTCCTCGTGCCGTTCGAGGTCGTGTTCACGCCCCTCATCACCCTGCTGTCCTCGCTGCACTGGCTGAACAGCTACCAGGGCCTCATCGTCCCGAACATCCCGTCGATCCTCGGCACCTTCCTCTTCCGGCAGTTCTTCACGTCGTTCCCGAGCGAGATCGAGGACGCCAGCCGGGTGGACGGTGCCGGGGTGTGGCGGCGGATGTGGTCCGTCGTGACGCCGATGGCGACCCCGATGATCGGGTCCTTCGCGGTCCTGTCGTTCGTCTACAACTGGAACAACTTCTTCTTCCAGTTCCTCGTGGCGTCGCGGACCGAGTTCTTCACCGTCTCCGTCGGCCTCACGCAGCTGCAGTCCGCGAACGCGAGCCAGAGCTTCAACCTGCTGATGGCCGGCTCGACGCTGGCGATCCTGCCGGTCTTCATCGTCTTCATCATCTTCCAGAAGCAGATCGTGTCGGCCATGGCCGGCGGACTCCGCTGATCCCGCACCGCCCCTCGCTCCACTCCTCCTCATCACCCTCCGCTCCACGCGGAGGCACCCTTCGCTCCACCCGAAGTCCGAGAAAGGACGACTCATGCGCAAGCGACTGCTCGGCGCCACGGCCCTCGCCGTGGGTGCCGCACTGGCCCTGTCCGGGTGTTCCGGCGGCTCCGTCACCGGCAACTCCGGCGGCAGCGGCGGCAAGACCACGATCACGGTCTGGCACAACTACACGGGGCCGCAGGCCACCGAGGTGAAGAAGCTCATCGACGAGTACAACTCCTCGCAGGACGAGATCGACGTCCAGCCCCAGTACGCGGCCTCGTCCGACCAGTTCGACGCGAAGCTCATCAACGCGCTGAAGAACGACACCGGTCCCGACATGGTGCTCGGCGACAGCACCCCGCAGCAGACCGGCGAGGTGATCCAGACCGGCAAGGTCCTGCCGCTCGAGGACCACCTGTCGAGCGGTGACGTCACGAAGGACAGCTTCACCGAGGGCATGCTCTCGACCGGCGAGTTCGACGGCAAGCAGTACACGCTGCCGACCGACATCGGCGACTACGCCGTCGTCTACAACAAGGAGATGTTCAAGGCCGCGGGCATCACCGACACCCCGACGACGTGGTCGGAGTTCCAGGACGACGCGAAGAAGCTCACCAAGGGCACGACCCAGTACGGCGCCTACCTGCCGATCGGCACCGGTGAGTGGCCGGTCTTCACCTGGCAGTCGATGCTCTGGGGTGCCGGCGGCGACTTCCTCAACGAGGACAACACCAAGGTCGAGTTCAACAGCGACGCGGGCGTGAAGGCCCTCACCGCGTGGACGGACATGCTGCAGGACGGCTCGGCCTACCCGCAGTCGCTCCTGACCACCTCGACGAACGGCGCCGTCCCCGCGCTCACGTCGAAGAAGGCCGCGATGGCGATCACCGGCGCGTACGACCTGTCGACCATCGACAGCACGCTCGGCAAGGAGAACGTCGGTGTCTTCCCGCTCCCGGGCATCGAGGAGCCGGCGATGAACCTCGGCACGAACAACTCGTACATCATCGAGACGACGACCGCGAAGCAGGACGCCTCGTGGAAGTTCCTGCAGTGGTGGCTCAGCCCGGACACCCAGGCGAAGTGGGACATCGCGACCGGCCTGCTCCCCGCGAACCAGGCCACGGCGGACAACGCGACGTGGAAGCAGTACCTGGACGAGAACCCGCGCCTCAAGGCCTTCGCCGACGAGCTCGAGTACGCCAAGGCCCGTCCGTCGATCACCGCGTACGGCGAGGTGAGCGCGGCGCTGTCGACGCAGCTGCAGTCCGCGATGCTGCTGAAGACCAGCCCGAAGGAGGCCCTCGACGCGGCGGCGGAGAAGGCACAGGCGGCGCTGGACGACGCCGCGAAGTAGGCCCGCTCCGCAGGACGGCCCCGCTCCCCACCGGGAGCGGGGCCGTCCTGCATCCTGGCCTGGTGACAACCGGTCACTCGCGATGTACCGTGACTCCACACACGCGATACATCGCGAGTTCGAGGAGGCAACATGGCCCAGGAGAAGTGGCTCGTCGAGGAGCCCAAGGTGATCGACACCGGCATCGTCCGCGCCCTGCGCGTCGGGCTCGCCGGTGGGCAGGTCGACGTCGTGGCCCACGACGAACCGACCGCCCGGGTGGAGGTGCACGGCGTGTCCGGCAAGCCGCTCAAGATCGAGCTGGACGGCGACACGCTCACCATCGACCACCCGCAGGTCCGGTGGGACGACCCGCTCGGCTTCCTCAGGTCGTTCCGCGGTCGCGCCACCGCCGACGTCAGCGTGCTGGTCCCCCGCGACGCACGGGTCACGGTCGGCGTCGTCTCCGCGGGGGCGCTGCTCTCCGGCACGAACCGCGGCGCCTCGGTGAGCACCGTCTCGGGCGACGTCGTCGTCGACGGGCTCGCGGGCGACCTCGCCGTGCACGCCGTCTCCGGGGCGACCACGGTCCGCGACCTCGACGGCGCACTGACGGTCCGCACCGTGTCGGGCGACGTCGTGGCGACGGGCGCGATCCCGCGCCTCACGACCGACGGGGTGAACGCCGACGTGGTGCTCGACCTGCAGGGTACCCCGGACGCCGCACGCATCAACACCGTGTCCGGGTCGGTGAGCGTCCGGCTCGAGGACGGCGTCCCCTACCGCTGCACCGTCAGCACCGCGTCCGGCAAGCTGCAGTTCGACGACTCCGAGATCCGCGGCGTCCGCGGCTCGTACGTCAAGCAGGGCGGCGAGCTGAGCGGGCAGTGGCTCGACCTCAAGGTCAACTCGGTCTCGGGCGACGTCGCGGTCCTGCACGCCCCGCCCGCCCCGACCGCTCCGACGGACGCCCCGACCGGCGCGGAGGCGTCCGAATGAGCCCCGTCTTCGCGCACGGTCACCTGCGCCTGTCACTGCTCGCCATGCTCGCCGACCGCCCCATGCACGGCTACGAGCTCATCCAGGCCCTCGGCGAGCGCTTCGGCGGCGCGTACGTCCCGAGCGCCGGCACCGTGTACCCGCGGCTCGCCAAGCTCGAGTCCGAGGGGCTCGTCACCAAGACCGTCGACGGCCGCAAGACCGTGTACGCGATCACCGACGCCGGGCGTGCCGAGCTCGACGCCCGCGCCGAGGAGCTCGCCGCGGTCGAGTCCGGCGTCGCCGACTCGGTGCGGTCACTGGCCGACGGCGTCCGCGCCTCGGTCGGCGAGGCCATGCGCTCGCTCCGAGCGGACCTCGCCGCGAGCGCCCAGGCCCCGCGCGGTCAGACCGCCGACGAGCCCGTCGACGTCCCGACGGAGGGCGCCCGCGCCCTCCGCGAGGTCGAGATGGCGATCGCCGCGTTCCGGCAGCAGGTCCGGGCGGACCTGCGTCGCCGCGCGACGCGCGGGACGCTCACCGAGGACACGGTGACGCGCCTGCGGGACGGCCTGGAGGCCCTGCGCCGTTCCGTCTGACGGCCGCCGGCGGACGGGTGGTGGCGAGCCGCGCCTCCCGTCCGCTGCCCGTCGGCGTGCGTCCGGCGCACGGCCGTCATCGCCTGTCCGTTCCCACAGTGTTGACTCGGGCGCGCAACTGAGTAGGTTTGCCGCTCGTGACGAACGAGATCCGGTCGCTCAAGGCGCGACTGATCGGCGATCCCCTGCCCTCCGAGAAGCTCGAGGGACAGCTCCTCCCGAAGCACCTGGCGCTGCCGATCTTCGCGAGCGACCCGCTGTCGAGCGTGGCGTACGCCCCGCAGGAGCTCCTCATGATCCTGCTGCTCGGCGGGATGGCGTTCCTGACCTTCGCCCCGTGGGTCGCGGCCGTGGTGGTGCTGCTGCTCGTCGTGGTCGTCGCGTCCTACCGGCAGCTCGTCAAGGCCTACCCGTCCGGCGGTGGCGACTACGAGGTCGCCCACCGGAACCTCGGCGAGAAGGCCGGCCTCGTCGTGGCGAGCGCGCTGCTCGTCGACTACGTCATGACGGTCGCCGTGTCGGTGGCCTCGGGCGTGGACAACATCATCTCGGCCCTGCCGGGACTCGACACGTTCCGTGTCGAGCTCGCGGTCGCCTTCGTCGTGCTGCTCGCCGGGGTGAACCTGCGCGGCGTCCGCGAGTCGAGCAAGGCGTTCGCGGTGCCGACCTACCTGTTCGTCGGCTCGGTGTTCGTCATGGTCGTCACCGGCCTGGTCCGCACCGCCCTCGGCAACGCCCCCGTCGCCGAGTCCGCCGCGTACACGATCGACAACGTCGAGCACGCGACGCAGGCGGCCTTCGTGCTGCTGCTCCTGCGCGCGTTCGCGTCCGGCTGCTCGGCCCTGACCGGTGTCGAGGCGATCGCGAACGGCGTGCAGGCCTTCCGTCGCCCGAAGATCCGCAACGCCCAGACGACGCTGGTGCTCATGGGCTCGATCGCGATCGTGCTGTTCGTCGGGCTCATCACGCTCGCGCTCGTCTCGCACGTGCACTACGCCGAGCGCGCGTGCGACCTGCAGGGCTTCACCGCGTGCGCGACCACACCGCAGCGCTCGCTCATCGCGCAGATCGCCGCCGCGACCTTCGGTGGCGGCAGCGTGCTGTTCTTCGTCGTCCAGGCGACGACGGCCGCGGTCCTGCTCCTCGCCGCGAACACGGCCTTCAACGGCTTCCCGCTGCTCGGCTCGATCCTGGCGCGGGACTCCTACGCGCCGAAGGCCCTGTCGACCCGCGGCGACCGCCTCATCTACTCGAACGGCGTCATCGTGCTCGCGCTCGTCGCGGTCGCGCTGCTCGTGGTCTACCGCGCGAACGTCACGAGTCTCATCCAGCTGTACATCATCGGCGTCTTCGTGTCGTTCACGCTCGGCCAGACCGGCATGGTCCGGCACTGGCTGCGCCTGCTGCGCTCGGACCGCGACGGCAGCGCGGACGAGCCCGTCGACCGCGGACAGGTGTGGCGCTCGCTGACGATCAACGCGATCGGCGCGACCTCCACCTTCGTCGTGCTCGTCGTCGTCACCATCACGAAGTTCACGCACGGCGCCTGGCTCGTGTTCGTGATCATGCCCGTGCTGTTCGTCCTCATGCTCGGCGTCAACCGGTACTACCGCGACGTCTCGCACGAGGTCGAGGCGGACGTCGACACGCAGTTCGGCGCGACCGGCGACCACGCGATCGTCCTCGTCAACACACTCCAGAAGCCGGTGCTCAAGGCGATCGACTACGCCATCGCGGCACAGCACGCCGGACTCGAGGCGGTGCACGTCGCGATCGACGACGCCGAGGCCCGCCGGCTGCAGGAGCAGTGGGTCGAGCACGGGATCGAGGTCCCGCTCACCGTCGTGCCGAGTCCCTACCGCGACATCTCGATGCCGCTCATCCGGTACATCAAGGCGCACCGGGCCGAGCACGGGTCCGAGGTCGTCACCGTCTACACGCCGGTCTTCGTCGTCGGGCACTGGTGGGAGACCCTGCTGCACAACCACCGCGGGCGCCGGATCCGCAAGAAGCTCCTGCTGGTGCACGGGGTGACCGTGGCCCTGGTGCCGTGGCTGCTCGACTCGTCGGAACTGCTCTACGGCCGGCGCTCCCGTCCGCTGCCGGGGCAGGAACGCCGCGGTGAGCCGGTCCGGCCGGCACTCCGCCGCTCGCCGCAGGGCGTGTCCCACCACGACGCGCAGGAGGACCGTCTGCTCCGGTCCGTCCAGCGGAACAGCCTGCAGCCGGTGGGGTCGCCGGCGCAGCGCGACGGCCTGCAGCCGCGGCGGGCGTCGCGTCCCGCCGGTCCCGCGGAGGGCGTCGACCCGACCCAGTGCACGGGCGAGGTGCACCTCCTCGTCGCCACACCTGCACGCCGTGACGGCGGCCGGTCGTAGCATCGTCGGCGACATGACGATCTCCGACCTGCGCACCTTCGCGACCTTCGACGGCCACGGCGGCAAGGTGTCGAAGCGCGTCGAGGTGCTCGACCACGAACCACCGGTGGCCGGACCGTACGCCGGACTCGTCGCCGTGCGCGGTGAGCACCCGCTCGGAGCCCTCGACGAACGCCCCGCCGACGACCGCGCCGACCTCGCCCGCGGGGTCGCCAGCATCGGCTGGGTCGACCCGGCCACACTCCGCGACTGGTACCGACCGGACCGCGTCGTGGTCACGCGGCTCGAGGCACGCCGCTCCGGGCTCGAGCCGGGGCTCTACGCCGACTCGCGTGGCCGCGGTCGCGTGCGGATCGACGGCCTGGAGGGACTGCTCGCCGCCGACGGTCGGCCCGCCTTCCGTGCACTGGCCGGTCCGGTCGACGCCCCGGTGGTCGACGTCCCCCTGCCCACCGACCAGGCGGTGCGCCTGGTCGCCGTGCGCGCCGTCAAGGGTGGTCTCGAGGTCGTGACCACCCCGGTCTCGCCGTTCCTCTCCCCCGGTCGGTACGCCGCGTACGACGCCGACGTGGCCGGGCTGCCGCCCCGGGCGTCCACCGGGCAGGTGTCCGTGCGGGCGGCGGTGCTCATCGACGGGTCGTTGCACGAGGTCGTCCGGATCGACGAGCGGGCGGCGACGATCTGGATCGAGCAGGGCGGCGACGAGGTGCCGATCGCGACGAGCGGCGTCGGACCGGACCTCGTGCGCTACACGGCGACGCCGGTCTGAGCGCCGCCGTCCGCCTGGTCGGGAGCCCGGTCCGCGTGCCGGCGGACGTCCCCTGGGGGACGTCCTCGCTGCGTGTCGTGTCCGGCGTCGCGCGTAGGTTCAGCGCCATGACCGACGCAGCAGACCAGACCCCCGACGAGTCGCACCAGGGCGAGACCCTGGGCGGCGAGCGTCCCGACCCCTCGACGACCGCGAGCAAGGACCCGGAGCAGTGGGTGACCGGCGACGAGCCCATGACCGGCCCGCAGCGCAGCTACCTCGACACCCTCGCCCGCGAGGCCGGCGAGGAGCTCCCCGCGGACCTCAGCAAGGCCGAGGCGTCCGAGCACATCGACCGCCTGCAGCAGCAGACCGGGCGCGGCGCGGACTCCTGACGCGACACCCTGTCGCCCGACGCCGGTCCCCGCTGTGGTGGACCGGCGTCGGTCGTTCCTGAGCGTCGGTCCCCGATTCGGCGGACCGACGTCTGGGTGCCCCCTGGCCGAGTGCGGACAATGCCCCGAGGGCCTCGGGTCGATGACACGTCACCGCATAGCGTCTTCGCCATGCGAACGACATCGACCTCCATCGGCCTGACCGCGCTCCGCATCGTCCTCGGCGTGGTGTTCACCGCACACGGCGCCCAGAAGTTCGCGCAGGGGATCCCCGGCGTCGCGCAGGGCTTCTCGGGCATGGGCGTCCCGCTCGCCGAGGTCGCGGCACCCCTCGTCGCCGGCCTCGAGCTCGTCGGCGGGATCCTGCTCGTGGTCGGCGTCGCGACACGGGTCGTCGGACTGCTGCTCGCGGTCGACATGGTCGTCGCGGGCCTGCTCGCCCACGCGACCGCCGGCTTCTTCGCCCAGGACGGCGGCTTCGAGTACGTGCTCGTGCTCGCCGTCGCCTCGCTCGCGATCGCCCTGACCGGACCCGGGCGGTTCTCGCTCGACGCCCTCGTCCTGCGCTCGGCACGGCGGAAGCGGGGCGTGCCGGAGCCGCTCTCGGCGTGAGCCCTGGTCACCTCTGCGACCGGCCGACGGGGGACGCCGATGGGCAGGTGGGGAACGGGGTACATGGTAGAGTGATCGGCAGATTTCAAACCACGAACCGTTCGGTTCCCCGGGTGGCAACCATGCACCCGCCAGGACCGGACCAGAGCCGATCACGAGGGGGTCACGCATGGGGCGCGGCCGTCAGAAGGCAAAGCACACCAAGGTCGCCCGGGAGCTGAAGTACTTCAGTCCGGACACGAACTACGGTGCGCTCGAGCGAGAGCTCTCCGCCGGGCAACACTCGGACGAGAACTCCTACGTCGACCGCTGGGCTGACCAGTACGGTGAGGAACCGGGCGACGACGAGGACGAGTTCGAGCCCCAGCAGGACCAGGACAAGTCCGCCTGACCCGGACCGTCGACGCCGCGCACCCTCCGGGGTCGCGCGGCGTCGTCGTGTGCGCGGGCACCGGCGGTCGGCGGGCACGTCCAGCTCGCTGGGCTCGAGCCCTGGTCGCACGACTTGCCACTCACCTTCGACATGAGCGGCAGTTCGCGCGACCCGAACGATCGCACGCGGCAGGTCGTGCACCAGGACGGCCGCGCCGGCACCGGTGGAACATCGCCGACGCCGGCCCGAGCGGGTCGACCTCGCCGCACCACCGCACGCGGCGGCGAGCCTCGGTCGCAGGACTTGCCGCTCACCTTCGACATGAGCGGCAGTTCGCGCGACCGGAACGACCGCACGCGGCAGGTCGTGCGACCAGGACGGCCGCGCCGGCACCGGTGGAACATCGCCGACGCCGTCAGCTCGGCGCAGACGGTGACGCCGCGCGACCGCACGACGCCGTCAGCTCGGCGCGACCGCACGACGCTGCGCGGCCGACGAGGTCGGGGCGGTGCGCCTCAGCCCGCGTAGGAACCGATGAGCCGGACCGCTCCCCCGTCGACGCCCTTGGCGCCCTGCTCGAACCCGTCCAGGTCCCGCGCCGAGGTCGACACCGTGCCGACCGTCCACGCGGGCAGCCCCGCGGCCCGCAGGTCGTCGAGCACCGCCGACGCCGAGGACGCCGCGACGACCGCGAACATCCCGATACCGAGGTTCCAGGTGCCCTCGGTGTCCTCCACCGGTGTCCCCGCCATGTCCGCGAGCACCCGGAACACCGTCGGGGGCGTCCAGGTCGAGCGCTCGACCTCGACCCAGGTGCCGACGGGCAGCACCCGCGCCAGGTTCGCGGCGATGCCACCACCGGTGACGTGGGACAGCGAGTGGACGACGCCGGGTCGGGCGTCGAGCAGGTCGAGCAGCGGCGCGGTGTACAGCCGGGTGGGCTCGAGCAGGGCCTCGCCCACCGAGACCCCCGCGCCGAACTCCGGCAGCTGGTCGGTGTAGCCGATGCCCTTGCCGGAGAGGATGTGCCGGACGAGCGAGTACCCGTTCGAGTGCAGCCCGGAGGACTCGATCGCCACGACGACGTCGCCGTCCTCGACGAGGTGCGCGCCGAGCTGACGTCCGGCCTCGACGACACCGGTCGCGGCACCCGCCACGTCGTAGTCGTCCGGCCCGAGCAGCCCCGGGTGCTCCGCCGTCTCGCCGCCGACCAGGGCGGTCCCGGTCGCCGAGCAGCCGCGGGCGATGCCGGCGACGATGTCGGCGATGCGGTTCGGCACGACCCGGCCGCAGGCGATGTAGTCCGTCATGAAGAGCGGCTTCGCGCCCACCACGACGATGTCGTCGACGACCATGCCGACGAGGTCCTGGCCGATCGTGTCGTGCTTGTCGATCGCCTGCGCGATGGCGACCTTGGTGCCGACGCCGTCGGTCGAGGTCGCGAGCAGCGGACGCTCGTAGTCCTTGAGGAACGAGACGTCGTAGAGCCCGGCGAACCCGCCGACACCACCGAGCACCGATGGGTTGTGGGTCGCCGAGACGGCGGACTTCATGAGTTCGACGGCCAGGTCACCGGCGGCGGTGTCGACACCGGCGGCAGCGTACGGGTTCGGCATGCGTGGTCCTCCGCGGAGCATGGCAGACTTGTTCGGTACCACCCGATCCTACGGTCTGGAGCACTCCGCGAATGTGCGGCATCGTCGGCCTCGTTGCGCAGGGGCCCGTCAACCAATCCATCTACGACGCCCTGCTGCTCCTGCAGCACCGGGGCCAGGACTCGACCGGCATCGCCACGGTCGAGGGTCGCGTCCACCACATGCACAAGACGCGTGGGCACGTCCGTGAAGCATTCCGCACCCGCGACATGCGTGCCCTGCTCGGCACGATGGGGCTCGGACACGTCCGGTACGCCACGAAGGGCGTCGCGAGCAACGAGGAAGAGGCCCAGCCGTTCTACGTGAACGCGCCCTACGGCATCGTGCTCGTGCACAACGGCAACCTGACGAACACCCGCGAGCTCACCCGCGAGCTGTTCGACATCGACCGCCGTCACCTCAACACGACGAGCGACACCGAGCTGTTGGTCAACGTCCTGGCGCACGAGCTCCAGGGCCAGGTCCGCGGCAGCGAGCTCGACGCCGGTCAGGTGTTCGACGCGGTCGAGCGCGTGCACGAGCGCGTCGAGGGCTCCTACGCCACGATCGCCACGATCGCCGGACACGGCCTGCTGGCGTTCCGCGACCCGTACGGCATCCGACCGCTGATCCTCGGCCACAAGTTCGACGAGGCCGGGCAGCCGGAGTGGGTCGTCGCGAGCGAGTCCCTCGTGCTCGAGTCCGGCGGCTACGAGGTCGTCCGCGACATCGCTCCGGGCGAGGCCGTGTTCATCGAGATGAACGGCCAGATGCACGCCCGCCAGTGCGCGAAGGACCCGCGCCTGGTGCCGTGCTCGTTCGAGTACGTCTACCTCGCGCGTCCCGACTCCGTCATGAACGGCATCTCGGTGTACGACGCCCGCCTCCGTCTCGGCAACCGCCTGGCCGACACGATCGCGCAGTACGCCCCGACCGGGGACATCGACGTGGTCATGCCGATCCCGGACTCGTCCCGACCCGCGGCCATGCAGGTCGCGCAGAAGCTCGGCATCGACTACCGCGAGGGCTTCTTCAAGAACCGCTACGTCGGCCGCACGTTCATCATGCCCGGGCAGGCGGAGCGCAAGCGTTCGGTGCGCCAGAAGCTCAACGCGATGTCGTCCGAGTTCAAGGGCAAGAACATCCTGATCGTCGACGACTCGATCGTCCGCGGCACCACGAGCCGCGAGATCGTGGAGATGGCACGAGCAGCCGGTGCGAACGAGGTCACGTTCACGAGCGCCGCTCCCCCGGTCCGGTACCCGCACGTGTACGGCATCAACATGCCGACCCGCGCCGAGCTGATCGCGCACGACCGGAAGATCCCGGAGATCAACCGCGTGCTCGGCAGCGACCACCTCATCTACCAGGAGGTCGCGGACATGCGTGACGCGATCATCGAGGGCTCGGACGTCACCGACCTCGAGATGAGCTGCTTCACCGGTGAGTACGTCACCGGCACGGTGAGCCCGGAGTACCTGTCGTGGGTGGAGGCGAACCAGCTCAGCTGAGTCGCGTCGCCACGGCGACCACGGAACGGACGGGAGGCTCCCCACCAGCTGGTGGGGGGCCTCCAGTCCGTCGTGCGGTGCAGACCGTCAGCGGTCGGTGCGTCCCGCGGGTCCGCCCGCGTCGCCGTGCTCCTCGACCTCGCCGTCGACGGTCTCCTCGGCCGGCTCGACCTCGACGCGCTCCGCCGTCAGGCGGGCGGCGCGGCGGGCGAACACGCGGTCGAGCACGATCGCCACGACGGCCCCGACGAAGGCGCCGATCGTGACGCCCCAGAGCGAGAAGTAGCCGACCAGCGTGCCGAAGTCGGCGTCCTGCTGGTCGCCGCGGTCGATGTCCATGGTGAGCGTCACGACCAGCAGGGTCGCGAGGAAGCCGAGCACCGCGCCGCCGACGATGAACACGCCGAACTTGGGTGCGCGGCGGATGGTGACCTCGTCCGCCGAGCTGACGGCGCTCGGAGCCGGCGTCGCGGCCGGCGCTGCCGGGCGGTCTTCGGGTCGGTCGGTGTCGCTCACCCGACCATTGTCCCCCACTGTGGGACGTCCGTCGGCCTGTTGCGCGTCGACCGATCCAGGGCATGATGTCCCTACCGGTCGGTATCCACGGAACGCAGTCCGTCGGACACCGACCACCCGGTCGAGGACGATGTCGGAGCCCGGGAACGGGATCCGTGAGCCGGGGGGAGCAGGCGGAAGACCAGGAACGGGAGGTGACGGGGTGCACGAACAGTCCGTCCGTGGGCGTCGCCGCCCCCGCACGCCCGGACGCATCCCGTGGCCGATCGTGCAGCGTCGCGAGGAGGACCGCGCGGTCTCCGTCGTCGCCGAGCACCGCTGGAGCGTCGCGATCGTCGGCGCACCGGGGCTCGGCAAGACCTCCACCGCCGCCCGCGTGACCGACCGAGTCGCTCGCCGTGACCCCACCGGTCGCACGGTCGTCGTGCCGATCACCGCGGTCGAAGCCGGTCGCTCGATGCCGTTCGGTGCCGTGGCGGACCGCTTCGGTGAGCTGCCGGCGGCCCTGGCGGACCTGGTCGACGACGCCTCGGCCGCACGCCGACTGCGCGAGACCGACGACCTGGCCGACCGCGACGTCGTGCTGCGCGTCGACGACGCCGACCACCTCGACGCCATCTCGGCTCGGTACGTCGCCTGGCTCGTCCGCGACCAGGGTGCGCGGCTCGTGCTGACGTGCCGCGACTTCACCGCACTGTCGGAGCCGCTCCGCGCACTGTGGCAGGACGACCTGCTCGAGCGCATCGACCTCGCCCCGCTCGACCTGCACGAGACCGGCGAGGTCGTCGCACAGGCACTCGGCGCGCAGCTCGAGACCGCCTCGACCGAGCGCGTGCACCGGGCGACCGCCGGCAACCCGCTGTACCTGCGCGAGGTCGTCCGCGCGGCACTGACGTCCGGGGCGCTCGACCAGACCGCGACGGGCTGGTACTGGCGCGGCCGGGTCACCGCGTCGAACAGCCTGGCGGACATGTACCGCACCGAGCTCGGCGCGCTGCCCGAGGACCTCCGTGACGTCGTCGACATCGTCGCGCTCGCCGACCCGATCCCGCTCGTCCGACTGCTCGGGATGGTGTCCGGCGGCGATGTCGACCGGGTCGTCGCGCTGGGCCTGGTCGCCGTCGACTCCGCCGAGGACGGCACGAGCATCGTCCGGTCGTCCCACCCGCTCGTGGGCGAGGTCGTCCGTGGCCTCGTGCCGGTCGCGCGGCGCACGGCACTGTTCGCGCGCGCCAACGCCTTCCGGACCGCCCGGCCGGAGGGAGCGCCGCCCGCCGCCCGGCTCCGCGCCGCGCTCTGGTCGCTCGAGTGCGGAGTGCTGCCGTCGGTCGGCCAGCTCATCGACGCCACCCAGGTCGCCGTCCGGCTGCAGGAGCACGAGAGCGCCGTCGCCCTGGCCTCGGCCGCACTGCGCACCGCGCTCACGGCCACCGAGCGGGTCACCGCCCTCTGCCTGCGGTCCATCGCGCACTCGTACAGCACGGGTCGTGAGGCCGGTCGCGCCGACGCGGAGGCCGCGTGGGACCTCGCCAGGAAGCGCGCCGGCGAGATCGACGACGCCGTCGTGGTCGAGGCGTGCGAGACCCTGGCGAACATCCGGCAGTTCCACGACGACGACGTCGACGCCGCCGTGGCGCTCTCCGAGGCCCTCGCACCCCTCGTCGGTCCGGAGACGGCCGAGCACGTCCGGCTGCTCCGACTGGCCCACCTGGGTTGGGGCGGTCGGTTCGCCGAGGTCCGGGCGGAGATCGAGCGGTCGCGCATCCTCCAGCAGCCGACCGTGCCCGTGTCGCTCCTGTGCCTCGCGCCGTGCGTCACCATGGCACTCGCGACCGAGGGCCGGCTCGAGGAGGCCGCCGCGTTCGCGCGTCGGGCGATCGCCACCGCCGTCGAGCACGTCGAGGCTGCCCCGTGGGGCGTCGGCGAGAACGTCTCGGTGCTGCACCAGGTGCAGGTCTGGCGCGGGGACATGGCCGACCTGGTCACCGAGATCCCGGTCCGACGCGGGAGCCCGTTCCTGAAGTACGACTTCACGCTCGAGCTCATCGGCCTGGGCAACCACGCGATCGGCCAGCGACGGTGGGACGACGCGATCGCCGCGTTCTCGGCGGCGTGCGAGCGCTACGACGTGGCCGACCACGGCGGGTTCGCGGCCTACCCCTGGGCACGACTGGCCATGGCGTACGCGTACGCCGGCGACACCGAGCGCGCGGCCGCGGCACTCGAGCGCGCCCGCACCACACCGGGCCGCGCGATGCGGATCACCGGCGAGCAGGTGGCGGTGTCGATCGCCTGGACCGAGACGGTGCTCGGCAACCCGGCCGGACTCCGACACGCGGACGAGATCATCGAGCGCAGCACCCGTGACGGGTCGTGGCTGCACGTGATGTACGCGGTGACGCAGCACTACACGCACGACATGACGTCCGGGCGGGACACCACCGCGTCGCTCGCCCGCATGCGCGAAGCCGCAGCGCGCGTCGACGGTCCCCTCGCCCGCGCGGTCGTCGAGTACGCGGACGCCGAGCTCGCCGGCGACCGGACGCGGGTCGTGGCGGCGCAGGGGGTCCTCGCCGCGCACGGGATGGCCGTGTCGGCCGGTCGGGTCCGCCCACCGCTGACGAACCGGGAGTACGAGGTCGCGGAACTCGCGGCGCAGGGCCTGAGCAACCGGCGGATCGCGGAGACGCTGAGCCTGAGCGTGCGGACGATCGACGCGCACATGTCGCGGATCTTCGCGAAGTGGGACGTGCACGCGCGGTCGGAGCTGGTGGAGCTGCTCGGCGCCCGCTGACCACGCGTCGGCGTCCTGATGGTCGTCCGGCGGCGTCCTGAACCGCCTCGGAAGCTGACGCAGGGTCAGGAAAGGTCCCCGATGGGACCGCGATCGTTGCGGTTTGCAGCACGACTCGCCGTACCGGTTGACAACGAAGGCAGCATGTCGCGTACCTTGAACCCTGTCGCCGGGTTCGGACCCGTTCGGGTCGGGTCCGAATCCCGGCGACTTCGACGTTACGCGGGTGGTCCTGTCGGTCACATCGGTAGGACCTACCTAAGTCGGTGAGCCAGGCTGTACGACCCGGCCGAGCGCCCCGGCTGCCGGGTCACCCGGCCGCGCGACCGCAGCGGCGCGACCGGCGTCAGACCGCGGTGCGGACCGGCAGGAACGCCGTCAGGTCGGCCCGGGACCCGGACGCACTGACCCGCGACGCCGCCAGGGCCTCGTCCCAGCGCAGCTCGCCCAGCGCCAGGGCCAGCCAGGTCGTGGCGTCGGTCTCCACCACGTTCGGCGGGGTCCCCCGCGTGTGCCGCGGACCGGGGACCGCCTGCACCGCGGCGAACGGCGGGACGCGGACCTCGACGCTGTTGCCGGGGACGTCGTCGGCCAGGCGCTGCAGGGTCCACCGCACCGCGGTCGCGACGTCCGACCGGACGGTCGAACCCGCGCGCACGGCGGCGAGCGCGGAGCGTCCTGCGGCGTCCTCGATCCTCTTCGGCGGCATGTCCACAGGCTAGCCGTCGCATCGCGGACGGCGTGTCGCGCTCGGTAGGCTTGCCGCGTGCGAATCCTCGTCCTCGGTTCCGGTGCCCGCGAGCACGCGATCATCACGGCCCTCCTCGCAGAGCGGGCCGGACACGTCATCACGGTGGCCCCCGGCAACGCCGGCATCGCCGCCGACGTCGAGACCGTGTCGCTCGACCCCACGAACGGCGAGCTGATCGCCGAGTACGCGATCGAGAACGGCGTGGAGCTCGTGGTCGTCGGGCCCGAGGCGCCGTTGATCGCCGGGGTCGCCGACCCGCTCCGGACCCGGGGCATCCCGGTGTTCGGCCCGAGCCGTGCGGCCGCCCAGCTCGAGGGCTCGAAGGCCTTCGCGAAGCGCATCATGTCCGAGGCCGGGGTCCCGACCGGACGCCCCGTGTACGCCGGCACGGTGGACGAGGCAGTGGCCGCGATCGACGAGCTCGGGGCACCGTACGTGGTCAAGGCCGACGGGCTCGCCGCGGGCAAGGGCGTCCTGGTGACCGAGGACCGGCAGGCGGCCGTCGACCACGCCACGTACTGGCTGCAGCACGGCCGCGTGGTGGTCGAGGAGTTCCTCGACGGCGAAGAGGTCTCGCTGTTCTTCCTGAGCGACGGGCACGACGTCCGGGCGCTCAGCCCCGCACAGGACCACAAGCGCCTGGGCGACGGGGACACCGGTCCGAACACCGGCGGCATGGGCGCCTACTCCCCGCTCCCGTGGCTCGCCGAGCGGTGGGAGTCCGAGCAGGCGTTCGTCGCCGAGGTCACCGAGCTCGTGGCGCTCCCCACCGTCCGTCGACTCGAGCACGAGGGGACGCCGTTCATCGGCCTGCTCTACTGCGGGCTCATCGTGACCGAACAGGGCGTCCGCGTCATCGAGTTCAACGCCCGCTTCGGCGACCCGGAGACCCAGGTCGTGCTCCCCCGCCTGACCACGCCGCTCAGCGCCCTGCTGACGGCGGCCGCGACCGGACAGCTCGCGTCGGCTCCGCAACCGGCGTTCAGCACCGACGTCGCGGTCACGGTGGTGCTCGCGAGCGAGGGCTACCCGGAGAACCCGCACACCGGTCGGGTCATCACCGGCATCGACGCTGCCGAGGCGCGCGAGGGCGTGTCCGTGGCGCACGCCGCGACCGCCGTGCTCGACGACGACCTCGTCGCCACCGGCGGCCGGGTGCTGAGCGTCGTCGCGACGGGCACCGACTTCGCACAGGCCCGGGAGCGCGCCTACGCCGGACTCGGCGACATCGCGCTCCAGGGGGCGCAGTACCGCACCGACATCGCCGCGAAGGTCGCACGGTGACGGCCGTGTCCGAGCTGCCCGGCTGGCGGCACGTCTCGTCGGGCAAGGTCCGCGAGCTCTACGTGCCCGCGGGCGTCGACGACGTCGCGAGCGCGTCGGAGCTGCTGCTCGTCGCCTCGGACCGGGTCAGCGCCTACGACTTCGCACTCGAACCCCCGATCCCCGGCAAGGGCGAGCTCCTGACACGGCTGTCGCGCTTCTGGTTCGACCGCATCGCGGACGTCCCGAACCACCTGGTCGACCCCGGTGCCGGCGGGACCCCGGTGCCGGAGTCCGTGGCCGCCAGGTCCATGCACGTGCTGCCGCTCGCCATGTTCCCGGTCGAGTGCGTCGTCCGGGGGTACCTGGTCGGCAGCGGTTGGGCGGAGTACCGCGAGACGCAGAGCGTGTGCGGTGTCCCCCTGCCCGCGGGGCTGTCCGAGGGCGACCGCCTGCCCGAGCCGATCTACACCCCGGCCTACAAGGCGCCGCAGGGCGAGCACGACGAGAACATCTCCTTCGAGCAGACCGTCGAGCTCGTCGGGCGCGAGGACGCCGAGGCCCTCCGCGACCTGTCGCTGCGCGTCTACGGCGAGGCGGCGGCGATCGCCCTCGAGCACGACGTCGTGATCGCCGACACGAAGTTCGAGTTCGGCCGCGACACCGACGGCACGATCCGGATCGCGGACGAGGTCCTGACCAGCGACTCCAGCCGCTACTGGGACGCCCGCTCCGGCAGCCGCACGGACTCGTTCGACAAGCAGATCGTGCGCGACTGGCTCAGCGCGAACTGGGACCGCCAGGGCACCCCGCCGGTGCTGCCGGCGGAGATCGTGGACCGCACGGCCGCCCGCTACGCGGAGCTCATCGAGCGCCTCGGCGCCTGACCGCCGGGCCGGCGTCGCGGCCCGGCCGGGTGCGTCCCGCCACGCGTCCGCCGATCACGGATCGCGCCCCGGCACGGACGTCGCGCCCTCGTACGGACGTCGTACCCCGCCACAGCAGGGTGTGTCGTCCGCAGCGGAGCGCGACGTGACCGGGTGCCGGCCGGGAGGCGCGTGGCGGGGCCGCCGCGCGCCTCCCGTTCGACCACATGACGACCGACGACCGCCGGTCGCCGGTCGCCGGTCGCCGTGGCTCAGTCGCGGACGAGCACGACGACCGTCAGGTCGTCACCGGGGTCGTGCTCGAGCGCACGGGCGCGGACCCGACCCAGGAACGCGTCGATCTCGGGCTCCTCGCGCCACAGGGCCCCGAGCCGGGACAGCGACTGCAGCGTCGAGTCCCAGAGTTCGAGCGCACCGTCGCTGACGAGCACGAGGACGTCACCCTGCTCGAGCACGAGCGACCCCGACGACCGGGTGAGCCCGGCCGGGTGCAGGCCGATCGGCAGGTCGTTCGACAGGAGCGTCCGTTCACGGCCGTCCGCACGCATCTGCAGGACGAGGCCGTGCCCGGCGTCGACGAAGTCCATCCGCCCGCTGGTCGGATCGAGCCGGCCGTGGAACATGGTGGCGAACGACTCGGCACGGCCGAGGTCCGGCGCGACCTGCTCGTCCAGGGCGGCGATCGCCCGCCCGGGCTCCTCGTCCGGCCGCGCGAGGAGCGCTCCGCGGATCGTCGCCGCCAGCAGCCCGGCGGACATGCCCTTGCCCATCACGTCCGCGACCGTCAGGTGCAGGGCGTCACCGGCGAGGTGCCACTCGTGCAGGTCGCCGGAGACCACCCCGTGCGGGACCGACATGCCGCCGATGCGGTACCCCGGCACCGTGACCGGCGTGGGCTGCAGCCCGGCGAGGACGTTCCGGAGGCGGTCCTCGTCCGCGCCGGCCGCGAGCTCGCGCTCCGCCCACACGCCGAGCTCCTCGAGCAGCGCCAGGTCGTCGGGCTCCAGCGTCCGGGGCTGCGGGTCGACCAGGCAGAGCGTGCCGACCTTGACGTGGTCGTCGCCGACGCGGAGCGGCACACCGGCGTAGAAGCGCACGTTGGGGTCCTCGACGACCATCGGCATGTCGGCGTACCGGTCGTCGGCGCGGGCATCCGGTACGACGATCGGACCGGCCTGGTCGAGCGTGCGGCCGCAGAACGTGTCCCGGAGCGGGATGGTCGGGCCGAACACGGCGTCGCTCTGCTGCGACTTGATGGTGAGGACCTCGGTGCCGGCGAGGTTGAGGAAGGAGCCCGAGACACCGAACGCCTCGCGGGCGATCCGCGTGATGCGCTCGAAGCGTTCCTCGGGCCCGCCGTCGACGACGTCGAGCGCGGCGACGAGGGCCGCGCGGCGGACGGCGTCGGGCGATGATCCGGCGGAGGTCGGTGAGGTCCCCTGGTGCATGCCCTCCACGCTACTGGTCCGCCGTGGGAGCGCCCCTCCCCAGAACGGTGGACCCGGGAGCGCGCGACCGGATCCGCCGGACACGCGCCTCCGTCGGACGCGCGTACCCTCGGCACGGTGATCCGTCGTGCTCCGCTCGTGCTCGCCCTCGGCGCTGCCGCCGCGCTCTCACTGACGGGGTGCGGCGCCCACGACTCGACCGGGCAGATCTCGGTGACCGTGTCGTCGAACGCTGCGGATCGCCCCTACGAGGTGAAGGTCTTCGCCGCGACCGGCAAGCTGTCCGAGCACCAGCGGGTGTTCCCCGGAGGCACCGCGGACTTCGCCGGGGTCCCGCTCGGCGACGTCACGGTGCGGGCCGGCGACCTGTGCTCCGTCCGGACGACGGTGTCGGGCGACGACGTCACGCGGGTCACGCTCAGCACGACCGGCTGCTGACCGGCCACCGCGACCGGACGGCCCGGCTGCTGACCGACCACCGCGTCCGGACGACCCGGCTGCAGGCCCGTCCACCGCGCTGCGCGGGGTCCCTCACCGCGGGTCGGGCACCGCGTCCCACTCCTCGCCGTACCGGCCGAGCACGCTCCACCGCGTGACCGGCCAGGTCACGACGAACGCCCGTCCCACGACGTCCGCCGTCGGCACCGTCCCGTGGATGCGCGAGTCGGCCGACTCGTACCGGTTGTCGCCCATCACCCAGATCCGCCCCGCGGGCACGGTGACGTCGAAGTCCTCCGCCGAGACACGGTCCACGTCGGACGGCCGGACCACGTACGGCTCGTCGACCGCGTGCCCGTTCACGGACAGCCGTCCCTCGGCGTCGCAGCACGACACCCGGTCGCCCGGCAGCCCGATCACCCGCTTGATGAGGTCGTCGCCCTGCTCGCTGGTCAGCCAGTCGCCCGGGTCGCGGAAGACCACGACGTCTCCCCGGCGGAGCGGGGCGACGCCCGGCACGAGCTCGTTCACCAGCACGTTGTCGCCGATCAGCAGCGTGCGCTCCATCGAGCCGGACGGGATCGAGAACGCCCGCACCAGGTAGGCCTTCACCAGGAAGGACGCCAGCAGCGCGACGACCACGATGACCGCCAGGTCGCGGACGAAGCGCCACCCGGACCGTACCGGTCGTCCGGCACGGGACTCGTCGGTCTGCTCGCTCAATGCGTCACCACCACCTTCACCAGGCCGATCACGAAGGCCACCGCGGCGAGCACGATGCCACCCCAGAGCCCGAGGAACGTCGGACGCCGTCCGCTGAACCGCTGCAGGAACACCCCGACCATCCCGATGCGGACGACGAGGATGACGATCGCCGCGGTCTGCGCCCACTGCGCCGGCAGCCAGTCCGCCCACGCGACGGCGTAGAGCACCGCGGGGATGAGGCCGGAGGTCGCGATCGGGTTCGCGTCGCGCAGGATCGCCCCGATCGTCTCCCGGTGCTCGGCGTCGTCACCGGTGTCGCCGATGGTGTGCGCCACGAGGTGGGACAGCACGTGCGCCAGGTACGTCAGCACCGCCGTCGCGAGCACCGTGAGCACCGCTGCCCCGTGCTCGATCTGCTCCGGCCCCACCGCGATCGCGACCGCGAGCACGGTGATGTTGCCGTAGATGTACGACGACATGCGGTCGCGCAGACGGTCGACCGGGAAGGTCGCCAGGTCGGGTCGGCGGGAGGGCGGCATGCTCCCATCCTGGCCCGCGCCGCGCCGCGCCGCGCCGACGGGATCCCGTGTGCGATGCCATCCTGGTCGGGCGACGCACCGACGCGTCGCCCGGACGGGAGGCACGACCCATGACCCACGGACCGCTCACCAGCAGACCGCTCGCCCTGGTGACGGGCGTCGGCCGCCGCGCCGGGATCGGTGCCGCGATCGCGACGCGGCTCGCCGCCGACGGTTGGGACCTCGCCCTCTCGTGGTGGGGGCCGTACGACGCGCGCGTGCACGGCGCGGCCGACCCCGACGGGGTGGACGCGGTGGTCGCGGAGGCCGAGCGTGCGGGGGCACGGGTGACGCGCCTCCCGGTCGACCTGGCCGACCCCGAGCAGGCGGCCGCGCTCGTCGGCCGCGCCGAGGCAGAGGTCGGCGTGCCGGTGACCGCCGTGGTGATGTCGCACTGCGAGTCGGTCGACTCGGACTTCGCGACCACGACGGTGGAGTCGTTCGACCGACACCTGGCGGTGAACGTGCGCGCGCCGTTCCTCGTCGTGCAGGCGTACGCGCGGCGGCTCCGCGAGGGTGCGGCCGTACCGGAGGACCGCCGCCGCATCGTCGCGCTGACGAGCGACCACGTCGGGTTCAACCTGCCGTACGGCACGAGCAAGGGCGCACTCGACCGGTTGATCGTCGGGGCTGCCCTCGAGCTCGGTGACGTGCGGGTGAGTGCGAACCTGGTGAACCCGGGCCCGAACGACACCGGGTGGATGACCGACGAGATCCGCCGGGCCGCCGTCGCGCAGACCCCGCTCGGGCGCCCGTCGATGCCGGCCGACACCGCGGCGCTCGTCGGGTTCCTGCTCGGGCCGGACGGCGGGTGGGTGAACGGCCAGCTCCTGAAGACCGACGGCGGGTTCAGCGCGAAGTAGCCCGTGGTCGCGGTTTGGTTGACGCGTCAACCATTCCGGCGCACACTGGGGGCATGCACACGCAGGACCTGCTCGCAGCCGACACCGGGATGGGCGCCGTCACGCTCCGCGTGGCCGACCTCGACACGATGGTCGCCTACTACCACGACGGCGTCGGCCTGACGGTGCTGACGAACGCGGGCGGGACCGCCGTGCTCGGTCGTGGATCGACGCCGATCGTCGTCCTCGAGCACGCCCCCGCGATGCGGCACGCCGCCCCGCACGAGGCCGGGCTCTTCCACACCGCGATCCTGTTCGACACGCAGGCCGACCTGGCGGCAGCGCTGTACTCCGTCGCGACGAAGTACCCGCAGACCTTCACGGGCAGCGCCGACCACCTGGTCAGCAACGCGTTCTACTTCCAGGACCCCGAGGGCAACGGCGTCGAGCTGTACTGGGACCGCGACCGCACCGAGTGGTCGTGGACGCACGGGATGGTCGACATGGCGACCATCTACGTCGACCCGAACGCCTTCGTGCAGGAACACCTGACCTCCTCGGCGCTCGAAGCGGCCAGCACGCGCCCCGGCCGGGTCGGCCACGTGCACCTGTCCGTGGGCGACGTCGCCACCGCGAAGGCGTTCTACGTCGACCGGCTCGGCTTCGCGACGACCGCGGCGATGGGCGACCAGGCGCTGTTCGTCAGCGCGGGCGGGTACCACCACCACATGGCGATGAACACGTGGAACTCCCGCGGGGCCGGGCGCCGGCAGCAGGCACTCGGGCTCGGGCTCGTGCGGATCGAGGTGCCGGGCGCGGACGACCTCGGCGCACTCGTGTCCCGCATGCACGACGCCGGGGTGCAGACCGCGGACGACGGTCGGACCGTGGCGTTCGAGGACCCGTGGGCGAACCGCATCGAGGTGACCGCGCCCGGTCGCGGCTGAGCGGCTCGCGCGCGGGCGGTCTGCGCCGAGGCTCGGCTCCGCGGACACGTTCGTGGTCGAGCACACGCGAACATGTCCGCCTGGCCGAGCCTCGGGCCGCACCGACGCGCAGGCGGACCCGGCAGGATGGACCCGTGAGCGAAGACATCCGGTGGGAGGTGGTCGAGGAGAGCGCACTGTCGCTCCCCGACCACGAGGCGATCGCAGCGATGCTCGGGCAGGCGTTCCCGAGCTGGTCGCACTGGTACGTGGGCGGCCGCGACTACGCCGGCATGCAGCCCGAGCGCCGCGTCGTCGGCTGGGGCGAGGACGGCACGGTGCTCGCGCACGTCGGGATCCGTCGGATGTTCGTCACGGTCGGCGGGCAGGACGTCCTGGTCGGCGACACCGGCATCGTCGCCGTCTCGCCGAGGCTGCAGGGCAGCGGGGTCGGCCGCGAGCTCCTCGTCCGCACCCGCGCCGTCCTCGAGGGACTCCGCGTGCCCTACGGCTTCCTCGGCGCCGGCGAGGACCGCATCCCCTTCTACGCGCACATGGGCTGGCACGAGGTCGACGGCGCCGTCGGCACGTTCTCGGCCTTCACGGCCGACGGGGTCGGCGTGAACGAGACCGAGCAGGGCGGCTGGATGGTCCTGCCGGTCGAGGCGCAGCTGGAGGACTGGCCGACGGGCGAGATCATGCTCAACGGACAGCAGGTCTAGGAACGAGGACCGGGCCCCGCCACCAGCCGGGCGAGGTCATGCGCAACGGACAGCAGGTCCAGGAACGAGGACCGGGCCCCGCCACCAGCCGGGCGAGACCATGCGCAACAGCCAGCAGGTCTGACACAGCCACGACGACGGACGGGAGGCCCGGTACCAGCTGGTACCGGGCCTCCCGTCCGTCGTGTGGCTGACTACGCCTCGACCGCGACCTTCTCCGGGTCCTCGTTCGAACCGGGCGCGCTCGGCGCGACCGCGGCGCGCACGCGCGCACCCAGGTCGGCGTCGACGCTGGTCCAGTAGGCGAACACGCGCTCGCGCAGGTCGTCGCGCGTCACCTTCGAGACGTGGCCGGCGATGTTGCCGACCAGGCGCTCACGCGCGGCGTCGTCGAGGACCTCGCGGTAGAGCGTGCCCGCCTGACCGAAGTCGTCGTCCTCCGGGTGCAGCGTCGCAGCGGAGCGCTGCAGCGCGCCGTCGGACTCCCAGCCCGGGACGTCGTCCGTCGCGGTCGGGTCGGCGTGCGCGCCACCCTGGGTGTTCGGCGCGTACACCGGCACCTCGGCCTTCTGGAAGTCGAAGCGCATGGCGCCGTCCTTCGAGTACGAGTGGACCTCGTTCTTCGGGGCGTTCACCGGCAGCTGCGCATGGTTCGTGCCGACGCGGTAGCGCTGGGCGTCCGCGTAGCTGAAGATGCGCGCGAGGAGCATCTTGTCGGGGCTCGCCGCGATGCCGGGGACGAAGTTCGACGGCGCGAACGCGGCCTGCTCGATCTGCGCGAAGTAGTTCTCCGGGTTGCGGTTCAGCTCCATCGTGCCGACCTCGATGAGCGGGTAGTCCGCGTGCGGCCACACCTTCGTCAGGTCGAACGGGTTGAAGCGGTAGCCCTCGGCGTCCGCGTACGGCATGACCTGCACCTTGAGGACCCACTTCGGGAAGTCCTGGCGCTCGATCGCCTCGTAGAGGTCGCGGATGTGGAAGTCGGCGTCCTCACCGGCGATGCGGTCGGCGTCCTCCTGCGTCAGGGTCTTGTGGCCCTGCTGCGTCTCGAAGTGGTACTTCACCCAGAAGCGCTCGCCCTCGGCGTTGATCCACTGGTAGGTGTGCGAGCTGAAGCCGTCCATGTGGCGCCACGACGACGGCAGGCCGCGGTCACCCATGAGCCACGTGACCTGGTGGGCCGACTCCGGGGAGAGGGTCCAGAAGTCCCACTGCATGTCGTGGTTGCGGAGGTGGCTGCCCGGCAGGCGCTTCTGCGAGCGGATGAAGTCGGGGAACTTGATGCCGTCGCGGATGAAGAACACCGGGGTGTTGTTGCCGACGAGGTCGTAGTTGCCCTCTTCGGTGTAGAACTTCAGCGCGAAGCCGCGGGGGTCGCGCCAGGTGTCCGGGGAGCCCTGCTCACCGGCGACGCTCGAGAAGCGGGCGAGCATCTCGGTCTGCTTACCCGGCTGCAGGAACGCGGCACGGGTGTACCGCGACACGTCGTGCGTGACGGTGAAGGTACCGAACGCACCGCCGCCCTTCGCGTGGACGACGCGCTCCGGGACGCGCTCGCGGTTGAACTGGGCGAGCTTCTCGACCAGGTAGTGGTCGTGCAGGGCGAGGGGGCCGTCGGCGCCGACACCCATGGAGTGCTGGTCGCTCGAGACGGGGGCGCCGGAGTTGGTCGTCGTGGTGGGGGTGCCGGCGGGGCCGGTCGTGTTCTGGTCGGACACGGTTCCTCCTCAGGTGGAACGGTTGGTTCGGTCAGGATGGTTCGGGTTGCTCGTGGGGCGCGTCACGTCGGTGTCGCGCCGGGCGGTCTCGTCCGACTCCGGACGTCCCGCCGGCGTCAGGCCGTGACGACCTGGGCGTCGTCGCGTTCCGCCGCTGCGCAGCGTTCGCAGATGCCCCAGTACGTGACCTCGGCCGTCGTGACGGCGAAGCCGTGCGTCTCCGACGGCGTGAGGCAGGGGGCGTGGCCGACGGCGCAGTCGACGTCCTCGACCGCGCCGCACATCGTGCAGACGATGTGGTGGTGGTTGTCCCCGGTGCGCCGCTCGTACCGCGCCGGACTGCCCGCGGGCTCGATGCGCCGGACGAGTCCTGCGCCGGTCAGGGCGCCCAGCACCCCGTAGACGGCCTGGTGGCTCGTCGTCGGCAGCTCGACCGAGACCGCGGTGAGGATGTCGTCGGCGGTCGCGTGCGGCATCGATCCCGAGGCACGCAGGACGGCCAGCCGGGGCGTCGTCACCCGCAGGCCGGCAGCCCGGAGCAGGTCGGCGTCGGCGTCCATCAACTTCTTTCTCTTGCATCGGTCAAGACAAGCTCCACCGTACACGGTCGTGGGCTCGGAGCCCAGGGGGCGGCGTGCTGCGCGTGTCGGCGCGCCATCCGGCCGTGCCCGTCCGAAGCGGCGGTGTGAGCCCCCACGGCGACTCCGCGCGCGACTCTCAGGACGATGTATGCCGCTGCTGGCATGCGATGTGTCACGATCCGGCCGCGATCCGCTGGGACGATGCTGATCCAGCCGGTCGGGCGCTAGCGTCACGGCATGTCCACGAAGCAGGGGCCTTCGTCGCGGATCGACTCCGTGCCGGCCAGCAGCGCTCAGGACGTCCGGGGGATCATCGCGCAGCGGGACCTGGTCGTCGACCTCATCAGGACGGCGTGCGTCGTCCTCGTCGTCGTCGTGCACGTCACGATGGTCGGGGTGGCGGTGTCGGCCGACGGCATCGGTGTCACGAGCCCGCTGCAGGAGGCGGCCTGGTACGTCCCCGCGACGTGGGCGGGCCAGGTGATGCCGCTGTTCTTCGCGGTCGGCGGGTTCGCGAGTGCGGTCGGGTGGCGCAGCACGCTCGCTCGGGGCGGCGGTGCGCGGGACTTCGTGGCGACGCGACTCGTGCGGCTCTTCCGCCCGGCGGTGCCGCTGTTCGTGGTGCTGGCACTCGGCCTGGGGATCGCGACGGCCCTCGGCACCCCCGCGGAGCTGCTCGCCGAGGTCGCGTTCGGCATCGGCTCGCCGCTCTGGTTCCTCGCCGCGTACGGCATCACGCAGTGCTGCGTGCCGGTGATGGCACGCCTGCACGCGCGGGCGCCGTTCCGCACGCTCGGTGTCCTGCTGGTCCTCGCGACGGCCGTCGACACGCTCCGCTTCGCGACCGGCACCGCCGAGGTCGGACTCCTCAACCTCGGTCCGGTGTGGCTCTTCGCGCAGCAGCTCGGGTTCCTCTGGGCAGACGGCTGGTTCGCCCGCCGCTCGAGGCTGCTGCTCGCGGCGGTCGCGCTGGCCGGGTACGCCCTCCTCGTCCCGCTGACGAGCGTCGGGCTCTGGGCGCCGGACATGCTGCAGGACCTCAACCCGCCGATGCTGCCGCTGGCGGTGCTCGCGGTGTCGCAGGTCTGCCTCGTGCAGCTCGTGCACCGACCGCTCACCCGACTGATGCAGACCCGGGCGGCGCAGGCGACCGTGTTCCTGCTCGGTCGTGACGGCATGGCGATCTACCTCTGGCACCTGCCGCTGTACATCGCCCTCAACGGCGTCGCGCTGTTGCTCGCCGTCCCGTTCCCC
Source organism: Curtobacterium sp. 1310 (assembly GCF_017834105.1). Lineage (NCBI taxonomy): Bacteria > Bacillati > Actinomycetota > Actinomycetes > Micrococcales > Microbacteriaceae > Curtobacterium > Curtobacterium sp. 1310. The sequence goes on from NZ_JAFICY010000002.1 coordinate 542,949, forward strand.
GACCCGGGTTCCGTGCCGTGGTGGGCGACGCGGCCGATCGCACTCGTCGTCGTGCTGGCCGCGGCGATCGGTGTGGCCAGGGCGCTGCGTCGGTGGGACCGCCCGCTCCCCCGACTGCAGCCGGGGACCGACCGGGCGGGGTGGCCCGTGGTGACCGTCGCCGCGCTGTGCACGATCGGCCCGGCGTTCGTCGTGATGCAGTGGCACCTGTCCTTCGGCGTCGCGGTCCTCGGCGCGGTCGCCGTGCCGGTCGGGGTGTGGTTGCTCGGCCGGACCCGGCCCGCCCGGACAACCTCGGCAGCCGTGGGACCAGTGGGCACCTGAGCCGATCCTCACCGCCGCTGCGCATCGGCCCGGCTGCGGCGGGGTCGGACGGGCGGAGGATGACGGAGCCGGCTCGTCCGGCCCGACACCAGGAGGCACCCCACGCCCGAACCCGCCGAGTTCTGGAGCACCTGGCACGTCGATCCCCTGGCCGCGGTGCTGCTGGCGGTAGCCGCGGTGACCTACGGCTGGTGGCTCGTCGGCGCTCGACGCCGTGGGGCCCGGTGGTCCGCCTGGCGCACCGCGTCGTTCCTGGTCGCACTGCTGCTCTTCGCCGTGCTGCAGTTCGGCATCGTCGGGCGGTACGACCAGACGCTCCGGTGGGCGTTCACGCTCCGGCTCGCCCTGTTGTTCTTCGCGGTGCCGACCTTCGCCGCCCTGGCCGCTCCCGTGTCCCTGCTGCGCCTGGGCGGGCCCGCGCACTGGTCCGCCGTCGCCGACCGCGTGGTGCACTCACGGCCGATCCGGGTGCTCGGCAACGCGATCGTCGCCCCCGTGGTCGGGCTGGTGCTCTTCGCGGTGCTGCTCACCCCGCTGTCGGCGGTCGTGCGCGAGTCGAGCGTGTGGGCCGCGCTCATCACCGTGTCCGTGCCGGTGCTCGGCTTCACGGTGCTCGGGCCGCTGTCCGAGCCGGCGGTCCTCCGCAGTTCGACGTTCGTGACGGTCGAGTTCCTGCTCGCCTTCGTGGAGCTGCTGCTCGACGCGGTCCCCGGCATCGTGCTGCGGGTGTCGAACCACGTGCTCGACGGGTCGCTCGTGCACGCCGTGGGGCAGCCGTGGTTCCCGACCCCGCTGCGCGACCAGCACCTGGCGGGTGACCTGCTCTGGTTCATCGCCGAGGTCGCCGACGTCCCGGTGCTCGTGATGCTGTTCGTGCGGTGGCAGCGGACGGACCGCCGCGAGGCCCGCTCCGTGGACGCCCTGTCCGACGAGGAGATGGCCGAGCTGACCCGGGCGCACCTGCAGCGGCGGGGGTGAGCTGTGTCCGGGGGGGTCGTGCGGCGCCGTCGTACGACAGATGCGCTGTCGTACGACGACGATCCTGTCGCACCAGTCCCCGCCGATCCACGCTCTTCCGCTCTGGACGGCAAGAACGACAAGACCGCTGTCGTACGACAGCGGTCTTGTCGTTCTACACCGGCACAACCCGGACGACTGCCCCGCAGCGTCAGCGCGCCGCGGCCTCGGGCTCCGCCGCGCCGGGCTGCGTCTCGACCGCGCCGGTCTGCTTCCACGCCGTCGTCTGCTTCGGCTTCGCCAGGAACAGCGCCGCGACGATGGCCGCCACGAGCACCACGGCCGGCAGCACGAGCGACTGCCCCATCGCCGTGGCGAACGGCTGCTGCAGGAACTCCGGCAGCGCGCCGACCTGCTGCTCCGCACCGCCCGAGCCCGTGCCCGACCCGGACGGGAAGTTCGCCGTGATGCGCGCCTCGATCAGCGCCGCGATGCCGGCCGAACCGAGCACCGCACCGATCTGCCGCGTGGTGTTGTAGACGCCCGACCCCGCACCGGCGAGCGCCGGCGGCAGGTTGCGCGTCGCCGAGACCGAGAGCGGACCCCACATGCAGGCGTTCGCGAGCCCGAGGAGCGCGCTCGGCAGCAGCGTCCAGCCCCAGCCGGCGCCCGACCACAGCAGGGCGCCGAACCAGAACAGCCCGCCGGAGAAGCACGCGAGGCCGAACGAGCCGACCCACCGCGGGTTCCACTTGTTGAGGTTCTTGCCGACGAGCGGTGCGAGCGCGGCGGACAGGACGGCCTGCGGCACGAGCAGCAGGGCGGCCTGGGTCGGCGAGAAGCGCAGGACGTCCTGTGCCCAGAGCATGATCGGCAGCGCGAACGACGAGATCGCGACGCCGACGGCCGTGATGGCGATGTTGGCGAGCGTGAAGTTGCGGTCCTTGAACAGGCCGAGCGGCAGCAGCGGCTCGCCCTTCTGCACGCCCTGCCACACCACGAAGGCGGCGAGCACGACGATGCCGGTGATGATCAGCGACCAGACCGAGATCGGGCCCGTGATGGTGCCCCAGTCGTAGGTCTCGCCCTCCTGGATGCCGAAGACGAGCAGGAACATGCCGGCGGCGCTGAGCACGATGCCCAGGTAGTCGAAGCGGTGTCCGTGCCGCTCGAAGCGGGGGACGAAGCGCTGCGCGAGCACGAACGCGACGACGCCGACGGGGACGTTCACGAAGAAGATCCACTCCCAGCCGAGGCCGTCGACGAGCAACCCACCGACGATCGGGCCGACGAGCGATGCGACGCCGGCGACGGCGCCCCACAGCCCCATGGCCGCACCGCGGTTCTGCGGCGGGAAGATGCGCGTGATGACCGCCATCGTCTGCGGGGTCATCATCGCGGCGCCGAGGCCCTGCACGACGCGGGCGAGGATGAGCACCTCGATCGACCCGGCGAGGCCGCACCACAGGCTCGCGAGGGTGAACACCACGAGACCCGCCTGGTACAGCACCTTCGGGCCGAACCGGTCGCCGAGGCGCCCGGTGATGAGCAGCGGCACCGCGTACGCGAGCAGGTAGGCGCTCGTCACCCAGATGACCGCGTTGATGTCGGCGTCGAGCGCCTGCGCGATCGTGGGCGTCGCGACCGACACGATGGTCGAGTCGACGAGGATCATGAAGAAGCCGACGACGAGTGCCCAGAGCGCGGGCCACGGCTTCTTCCCGTGCTGCAGGTCGGCGGACGTGGTGGAGGTCATCGAGTGGTGTCCTGGTCCTTCTGTGGTGCTGGGTCGGGGACGGCGGGGCCGTCCCAGGGGATGTCGCCGCTCGCGATCCGGTCGGCGGTGGCGGTGAGCCACTCGATCTGCGCGGTGAGCATGCCACGCACGTACGACACGTCGAGCCAGTAGCGCTCGGCGAGCTGCTTGGCCTGGAGGCCCGTGGCGGCTTCGTCGTACCCGGCACGTTCCGCGCGGAGTGCGGCAGCGCGTGCGCGCATCGCGGTCACCGCGTCGGTCGCGGTCAGGTTGTCGACGTGGGACACCGCGAGCTGGAACTCGGGGTACTCGTCGGCGGGCTCCGCGATCATGCGCCGGAGTCCGGCGTCGAGCTCCGCGCGGCCGTGGTCGGTGATGGCGTAGGTGGTGCGCTCGGGCCGGTTGCCCTCGCGCGCGGTCCCGAGTGCCTCGGCGTACCCGAGGTCCACGAGGCGTCCGATCTGGTGGTACAGCGTGCTCGGCCGGACCTTGACGTTCTGGTCCTCGTGCCGGTGGAGCATCGTCTGGAACATCTCGTACGGGTGCATCGGCGCCTCGGCGAGCAGGCCGAGCGCGGCGAACGCGAGGGGCGTGAGCGACGCCATCCGTGCCTCCAGACCGTGTTCGCGAGCGATTATTCGACCTGGAACATACGCCTTGGACGACTTCTCCACAAGCGGCCCGGCGCGGCGCGCGCGGCCCGTAGACTGATGCCGTCCCACCCAACCCACCCAAGCGCTGGAGTGAACACGTGCCAACCATCGTCGTCGAGGTCATGCCCAAGGCAGAGATCCTCGACCCCCAGGGCAAGGCGGTGGGCAACGCCCTCGCCCGTCTCGGCAAGGCCGACCTGACCGACGTCCGCATCGGCAAGCGCTTCGAGATCGCCGTCGACGGCCCGGTCGACGACGCGAAGCTGGCCGAGGTCCGCGACATCGCGGCCGACGTCTTCTCGAACGCCGTGATCGAGGACGTCGTCTCCGTCACCGTGCAGGACGCGTGACGCGGATGCGCATCGGCGTCATCACGTTCCCGGGCTCGCTCGACGACCGCGACGCCCAGCGCGCGGTCCGCCTCGCAGGAGCCGACCCCGTCGCGCTCTGGCACGGCGACCACGACCTGCAGGGGGTCGACGCGATCGTGCTCCCCGGTGGGTTCTCGTACGGCGACTACCTGCGTGCCGGCGCCATCGCGGCGAAGGCCCCGATCATGGCCGAGGTCATCGACGCCGCAGGCAAGGGCATGCCCGTGCTCGGCATCTGCAACGGGTTCCAGATGCTCGCCGAGGCCCGCCTCGTGCCGGGCGCCCACACCCGCAACGCGCACCAGCAGTTCATCCGCCGCGACCAGAAGCTCCGCGTCGAGACCGCCGGCACCGCCTGGACCTCCGGGTTCAGCGCCGGGCAGGAGATCACGATCCCGCTGAAGAACGCCGACGGCCGGTTCGTCGCCGACGCCGACGAGATCAAGCGCATCGAGGACAACGGCCAGGTCGTGTTCCGCTACGTCGGGGTGAACCCGAACGGGTCGATCGACGACATCGCGGGCGTCTCGAACGAGCGCGGCAACGTCGTCGGGCTCATGCCGCACCCCGAGCACGCGACGGAGCCCGGGTTCGGCCCGGACACCCCCGCGGCGATGGCCTCCGGCACGGACGGCCTCACCTTATTCACCTCCGTGATCGAGTCGACGCTCGTCAAGTGACGACGACTCCGACGAACACGACTCCAGTGACAGGGAACGACAACACCGTGACGACCCACGTTCGCCCGAAGCCCGACACCGTCCAGGACGCCGCCGCCACCCCCGACAAGGAGCAGCCGTACGAGGCACTCGGGCTCAAGGCCGACGAGTACGCGAAGATCCGCGAGATCCTCGGCCGCCGCCCCACCTCGGGCGAGCTCGCCATGTACTCGGTGATGTGGTCCGAGCACTGCTCGTACAAGTCGTCGAAGAACTACCTCCGTCAGTTCGGCAAGAAGGTCACGCCGGAGATGACGAAGAACCTGATGGTCGGCATGGGCGAGAACGCCGGTGTCGTCGACGTGGGCAACGGTTGGGCGGTGACCTTCAAGGTCGAGTCGCACAACCACCCGTCGTACGTCGAGCCCTACCAGGGCGCCGCGACCGGCGTCGGCGGCATCGTCCGCGACATCATCTCGATGGGCGCACGCCCGGTCGCCGTGATGGACCAGCTGCGCTTCGGTGCGATCGACCACGAGGACACGGCGCGCGTCGTGCACGGCGTCGTCGGCGGCATCTCGTTCTACGGGAACTGCCTCGGCCTGCCGAACATCGGCGGCGAGACCTACTTCGACCCGGTGTACCAGGGCAATCCGCTCGTCAACGCGCTCGCGGTCGGTGTCCTGCGGCACGAGGACCTGCACCTGGCGAACGCCTCCGGTGCCGGCAACAAGGTCGTGCTCTTCGGTGCCCGCACGGGTGGCGACGGCATCGGCGGCGCGTCGATCCTGGCGTCCGACACCTTCACCGAGGGCGGCCCGACCAAGCGCCCGGCGGTGCAGGTCGGCGACCCCTTCGCCGAGAAGGTCCTCATCGAGTGCTGCCTCGAGCTGTTCCGCGAGGAACTGGTCGAGGGCATCCAGGACCTCGGTGCCGCTGGCATCTCCTGCGCGACGAGCGAGCTCGCCTCGAACGGCGACGGTGGCATGCACATCTCGCTCGACGACGTCCTGCTGCGCGACCCCACGCTCACGGCCGAGGAGATCCTCATGTCCGAGAGCCAGGAGCGCATGATGGCGGTCGTCCGCCCGGACAAGCTCGACGCGTTCCTCGCGGTCGTCGGCAAGTGGGAGGTCGAGACGAGCGTCCTGGGCGAGGTCACCGGCACCGGCCGTCTCGTCATCGACTGGCAGGGCCAGGAGATCGTGAACGTCGACCCGCGCACGGTCGCCGTCGACGGTCCGGTGTACGACCGCCCGGTCGCCTACCCGTCGTGGATCGACGCGCTGCAGGCCGACACCGCCGCCTCGCTCGAGCGTCCGACCGACGGTCCGGCCCTCAAGGCGCAGTTCCTGCAGCTGCTCGGCTCGCCGAACCTCGCGTCGAAGAACTGGGTGACGAACCAGTACGACACCTACGTGCTCGGCAACACCGCGCTGTCCTTCCCCGACGACGGCGGCATGATCCGCGTCGACGAGGAGACGGGACTCGGCGTCACCGTCGCGACCGACGCCAACGGCCGCTACTGCCAGCTCGACCCGAAGCAGGGCGCGCGCCTGGCGCTGGCCGAGGCGTACCGGAACGTCGCCGTCACCGGCGCCGTCCCCGCCGCGGTCACCGACTGCCTGAACTTCGGCTCGCCGGAGAACCCCGAGGTGATGTGGCAGTTCTCCGAGGCCGTCGAGGGCCTGGCGGACGGCTGCATGGAGCTCGGCATCCCGGTCACCGGCGGCAACGTGTCGTTCTACAACCAGACCGGCACGACCCCGATCCACCCGACGCCCGTCGTCGGTGTGCTCGGCATCATCGACGACGTCGCCCTGCGTGTGCCCTCGGGCTGGCAGGACGACGGCCACAACGTGTACCTGCTCGGCACGACGAGCCTCGAGCTCGACGGCTCGGCGTGGGCCGGCACCGTCCACGGGCACCTCGGTGGTCGCCCGCCGGCGGTGGACCTCGACCGCGAGAAGGCCCTGGCGGAGCTGCTGCACGCGGCATCCGGCGAGCAGCTGCTCACGAGCGCCCACGACCTGGCGGACGGCGGCCTCGGCCAGTCCCTCGCCGAGTCGGTCCTGCGCTTCGGGATCGGCGCACGCGTGGTGCTCGACGAGCTCGAGGAGCGCGACGGCGTCGACACGGCGACCGCGCTGTTCTCGGAGTCGACGGGTCGCGTCATCGTGACCGTGCGCCGCGAGGACGACGTGCGGTTCCGCGGGCTGTGCGAAGGTCGCGGCTTCCCGGTGCTGCGCATCGGTGTGACAGACGCCTCGTCCGGCACGCTCGAGGTGCAGGGCTCGTTCGAGGCGTCGATCGACGAGCTGCGGGGCACGCACGGCGCGACGCTGCCGGCGCGCTTCGGCGACGTGATCGTCGAGGACGTCACCGAGGGCTACGTCGGGCGCGGGCCGCTCGACGACCACGGTTCGTTCTCGCCGCGCACCGACAGCTGACGGCGACCAGGAGCACCGCGACCGCATGCCGATCGTCACCCTGCCCTTCGTCGAGCTCGTCGACCGGTTCGGCCCCGTGCCGGACGGCGTCGAGCTCGACGTGTGGGACGTCGAAGGCCCGTACGACCGCCCCGAGGACGTCGCGCTCACGCTGCTGCCGTTCTACTTCGCGGGTCGTCACCGGTGGCAGTTCGTGCACGACCTGCCGAACCTGCGACTCCTGCAGCTGCCGAGTGCCGGGTACGAGCACGCGCTGCCGCACGCCCCGGCACACGCGCAGGTCGCGAACGGCCGCGGCATCCACGACGACGAGACGGCCGAGCTCGCGGTCGGTCTGGCGCTGACCTCGCTCCGCGAGATCCACGCGTTCCAGGCCGACCGCGCCGCAGGGGTGTGGGACGTCCGCACCACCCGCTCGCTCGCCGATCGTCGGGTCACGGTGGTCGGCCACGGGGCGATCGGCGCTGCGATCGCCACGCGGTTCGAGGCGATGCGGTGCGACGTCACCGTCGTGGCGCGCACTGCACGGGAGCAGGACGGTCGGCACGTGCACGCGTTCGGGGAGCTCCCGGAGCTCGCGGCCCGGACGGACGTCCTCGTGCTCATCACCCCGCTGACCGACGAGACCGAACACCTCGTCGACCAAGCCCTGCTCGCTGCGCTGCCCGACGGCGCCCTCGTGGTGAACGTCGCCCGCGGACGGGTCGTCGACACCGATGCCCTGGTGGCGGAGCTCCAGCGCGGACGACTGTCGGCAGCGCTCGACGTGACCGACCCGGAGCCGCTCCCGGCCGGGCACCCGCTCTGGACGACGCCGAACACGGTGCTGACGCCCCACGTCGGTGGGAACACGGACCTCAGCGTGCCGCGGACCCTCGAGCTCGTGCGACGCCAGGTGTCCGCGCTGGCAGCGGGCCGGCCCTTCGCCAACGTCGTCCACGGCTGACGCCCGGCTCCCTCAGCGCAGCGGCAGCGCCATCCCGAGGCTCGGCGCGACGTCCTCGAACCCGAGCGAACGGTAGAGCCGCTGACCGGGCGGGTCCCCGACGAGCGTGATGTAGGCGCCTTCCGGCGCGCGGGACCGGATGTCCGCCACGAGCCACTCGACGACGACCCTCCCGAGCCCCCGGCGCTGGTGGTCCGGATCGGTGGCGATGTCGGCGATGTGGAAGTACCACCCGCCGTCCCCGATCGTGCGGCCCATGGCGACGGGGACCCCGTCGGTGTCGACGACGTGCACGGCCGACCAGCTCCCCGCGATCGCCCCGGCACCCTGCGCAGCGTCCTTCGGTGACAGACCGGAGTCCCGTCGCAGGCGCAGGTAGTCGTCCAGCGGCGGCGGCCCGACCACCAGGCGGTACCCGTCGGCGAGCACGCCCGACGCACCGGCCCCGGCCACGGGCACGGGCACCCCAGCGCCATCCCCGGCCCCGGCACCAGCGCCGGCCCCGGCCCCGGCCCCGACCTCGGTCACGACCGCGCCGGCACCGGCACGATGCACGCCGGCGACCCGACGGCGATCTGCGCCACGGCCTCACCCGGCACCCCGTCCGACCCCACGGGCAGCACGGCGATCGCGTCGGACATCTGGTTGGCCACCAGCAGGTACCCGGGCACCTGCGCGAAGTGCCGCGGCCAGACGCCGCCGCACGACGCCGACCCGACGACGGTCAGCCCGTCGTCCGCGGTGTCGAGCACCACGATCAGGTCCCGGCCTCGGACCGCGACGACGACCCGTCCGGCCCGGTCGACCTCGACGTGGCTGAGGAGCGACTCCCCCACCGCGCCCTCGAACACCGGCGCCGACGCGATCGGCCGGAGCGTCCCGGCCTCGTCGCGGCGCAGGCGGTACACGCGTCCGTCGAGCTCACCCGCGACGACGAGATCCGAACCCGCCCCGGTTCCGAGCCACGCCATGTGCCGCGGCCCGACCCCGGGCTCGAGGTGGTGCACGCGCACGAGGTCGATCGCGGGGTCAGCCGTCACCCGGAACTCGTGGAGTGCGTCGCCGCCGAGGTCCGCGACGAGCACGGTGCCGTCGCGCGTCGCGATCGACTGGTGGGCGTGCGGCCCCTCCTGCCGGTCCTCGACGGGCCCCTCGACGTCGGGCAGCACGCCGGTGACGAGCGCCGACTCGGGGACGACGACCCGGTCCGCGCTGCCGTGGGTCCCGACGACACCGTCGCTCGCGGTCACCGAGGCGGCGTGCGACTCAGCGGCCTCGAGCGACACCGCGGTCACGGTGCCGGAGACGTAGTTCGTGACGACGAGCGCGCCGGAGGGGTCGACCCGCACGTGGCAGGGTGCGTCACCACCGGCATCGGCATCCCACCGGTGCTCGAGCGCACCACCGGCGTACCGGAAGGCCGAGACGCGACCGTCCGCGGTCTCGGACACGGCATAGACCCGGTCGCCGGAGAGCGCGAGGAACGAGGGGTCGTCCATCACGGCGACGGTGGAGGCGGTGGTCCCGTGCACGACCGAGATGCCGGTCGCGTTCCCACCACCCGTCGCCGTGTACGACCCGACGAGCAGGTGCAGGTCGGCGAGATCCTGCGGGAAGCCGTCGGCCGGGATCCCGGCAGCAGGCCCGCTCACCGCTCGCCGCCGGCGATGCGCTCGTGGTGGTGGATGACCTCTGCGACGATGAAGTTCAGGAACTTCTCCGCGAAGGCGGGGTCGAGGTGCGACTCGGCGGCCAGCTGTCGGAGCCGCGCGACCTGCACCTGCTCCCGGCCCGGGTCGGCGGCCGGCATGCCCGCCTCGGCCTTCAGGTAACCGACCCGCTGGGTGTACTTGAAGCGCTCGGCGAGCATGTGGATCACGGCGGCGTCGATGTTGTCGATGCTCTGCCGGATGCTCGCCAGCTCGGCGACCGCATCGTCGTGGACGGGTGTGGACTCGTCGGCACTCATGGCCCGAGCCTACCGGCGGCCCTCCGCCGAGCGGGCTGGTGTGACGGGCGGACACGAGCACTGCTCCGGGGCTGCGAGAATGGAGGTCATGTCGGTCCTGCTCGTGATCTCGGGCGTGTGTGCGGTCCTCGCGGGCCTCGTGCACGTGTACATCTTCTTCCTCGAGTCCGTCGCATGGACGAGTCCTCGCGTGCGTCGCGTGTTCGGCATCGCCTCGGAGTCCGAGGCACAGGCCACCCGCTCCCTCGCGTTCAACCAGGGCTTCTACAACCTGTTCCTCGCCATCGGCGCGATCCTCGGCGTCGTGCTGGTCGTCACCGGCAGCGGTGCGACGGGGTGGACCCTCGTGGTGTTCTCGAGCGCGAGCATGCTCGGCGCCGCGGTCGTCCTGGCCGGGACGGGTCGCCGGTACCTGAACTCGGCGTTCGTGCAGGGCTCGCTGCCGCTCATCGCCCTGCTCTTCGCCTTCATCGGCTCCACCTTCACCGCCGCGTAGCCCCGCCGCCGCCTCCCGAAGCGCGGCGTTCGAGCCCATCACGCGCGCGATCGGAGACCGATCCGCGCGAGGGAAGCAGGAAGGACCTGCCTCCCACCCGCGGAACAGCCCCCGACGAGCGGAACCGCCTCCCACGCGCGGAACAGCCCCCGACGAGCGGAACGGCCGCCCACGCGCGGAACGGCACCAGACGTCGGACGGGAGGCACGGTGCCGGCGCGCACCGTGCCTCCCGTCCGGCGACCGCGCACCATCCGTCGCCGCCGGTCGCCACACCCGCACGCAACGGGAGACGCCGGGTCGCGACTCGCGACCCGGCGTCTCCCGCACTCCCCCTGTGGCGGTCGGTCAGCCGACCTTCTTCGCGAACTCGTCCGGCAGCCGGTCCAGCGCCCACTCGATGGCGGCGGTGGTGCCGAGCGAGAACGCGTTCGACACGTCCGCGTCGTCGACGACGATGGAGTGCCCGGCCTCGACCGACGGCACCTTCTGGAACAGCGGGTCGGACTCGGCCTTCGACGCGTCGACGTAGATCGGCAGGACGACGGTCAGGTCGGCGTCGAGCAGGTCGAGGTTCTCCTCGGACAGGCTCACCGAGAACGCGTCGCCGGCCTGCTGGTCGACGGCCTTCGGGATGGTGAAGCCGAGCTGCTGCATGAAGGTGGAGCGGCTGTCCTTCGAGGCGTACGCGCCGAAGCCGTCCGCCGTGTACGAACCGACGACGGCGGTCTTGCCGTCGAACTCGGGGTGCGCCTTCCGCGCCGCGGCGTACGCGTCGTCGAGGTCGGTCAGCAGCTTCTTGCCCTCGGACTCCTTGCCGAGTGCACGCGACACGAGGTCGACCTGCTGCTCGGTGGTGGTGAGGTAGTTCGCGCCGCCCTTCGGCACCGCGACGGTCGGCGCGATCGCCGAGAGCTTCGCGTAGCGGTCCTTGTCGCCCGAGCTCTTCGTGTCGAGGATGAGGTCCGGCTTGAGCTTGAGGATCTGCTCGTAGCTGGGCTCGAGCGTCTGGATGATCGTCGGCTTCTTCGTGTACGCGTCCTTGAGCCACGGCCCGACGCCGTCGCCACCGAAGGCGAGCCAGTCGCTGGCGCCGACGGGCTGCACGCCGAGTTCGAGCGCCGTCTCCGCGTCACCCCAGCCGAGGGCGACGACGCGCTTCGGCTGCGAGGGGATCTCGGTCGTGCCGAGTGCGGTCTGGATCGAGACGGGGAACGCGCCGCCCGAGCCCGAGGCACCGTCGGACGCGGCGGGCGACGAGGAGCCGGAGGTGCACCCGGCGAGGACGAGGGACGCGGCGACGACGGCGCCGGCGGCCGCGAGCACGCGGCGGACGCGGCGCGCTGAGGGGGAGGTTCGGATCACACAGGTAAGGCTACCCTAAGCACCCCAGTCGAGGGCGCTGAGCGGCTAGGCTCCGGACGTGGAGTTCACCGACCCCGACCGGACCCGGCTGGCCGTGCTGGGCTCCCCCATCGCGCACTCGCTCTCCCCCACGCTGCACGCGGCGGCCTACGACGTGCTCGGGCTGCCGTTCACGTACGGGAGGCACGAGGTCGCCTCCGGCGGGCTCGACGCGTTCGTCGCGGGGCTGGGTCCCGACTGGCGCGGGCTCAGCCTGACCATGCCGCTCAAGCGGGACGTCCTGCCGATGCTCGACCGAACCACCCCGCTCGTCGACGAGCTCGGGGTCGCGAACACGGTGGCCTTCCGGCAGGAGGGCGACCGCGTCGTCCTGGCCGGCGCGAACACCGACGTCGAGGGCATCGTCCGACCGGTGGAGGCACTCGGGCACCTGCCGGGCGAGGCAACGATCGTCGGCGGTGGGGCCACTGCGGCGAGCGCCCTCGCGGCTGCGGTGCGGCTCGGCGCGGTCGACGTGCGGCTCTTCCTCCGCGACACCGCGAAGGCCGGCTCCCTCGTGGACCTGGCGGTGCGCCTCGGGGTGACGCCCGAGGTGCTGCCGATCGACTCGCTGCCGGGGACGCGGCACGGGTTCCTCGTGTCGACGCTGCCCGGCGGCGCGGCCGACCCGCTCGAGCTGCTGCCCTCCGGGCCGGACGCGGTGCTGTTCGACGTCGCCTACGAGCCCTGGCCGACCGCCGCGGCCGGACGCTGGGCCGCTGCAGGGGGCCGGGTGCTCAACGGGCTCGACATGCTGACGGAGCAGGCGATCGGGCAGATCCGGTTCTTCGTGTCCGGCGACGACACCGAGCTGCTGCCGGACGAGGCCGCGGTCCGACGGGCGATGCGGCTCGCGGTCGGACTGCCGGCGACCATCACCACCTGACGATCAGCGCCCGGGCACCACCGCTCAGGCGACCACGCCGTCGACGGTGAACCACGGTTCAGGCGACCACACCGTCGACGTAGAACCACCGCCCCTGCTCCCGCACGAACTCGCTCGTCTCCTCGAGCGTCCCGCGGTCGTCGTCGGTGCGCCACCACGCGCGGAAGGCGACCTGCCCGGCGGAGTCGAACGGGCCTCCCGACCGGGTCGACACGATGTCCAGGCGCGTCCAGCACTGCGACGGGTCGAGCGTCAGCTCGTCCGGCCGGGTGCGCGGGTGCCAGGTGAGCAGCAGGTACTCCGGCAGCCCGAGGGCGAACGCGGTGAACCGGGAGCGCATGAGCCGCTCGGCGGTCGGTGCGGCGGCACCGGCGTGCAGGGGCCCGCAGCACTCGCCGTAGGGGTTGCCGCTCAGGCAGGGGCAGCGCTGTTCGTCGTCCACCCGGGCACGCTAGCAGCGGCCGGTCCTCGCAGCCTCGCGGCGTAGAAGGGGTCCGTGTACCGGCTCGGTTGGCAGGTCTTGCGCGGGCGTCTCTGGGAGGTCGTCGACCCGGCGCGGGCCCGTCGTGCCCTGTGGTCCGCGGGAGCCGTCGCCGCGGTCGCCCTCGTCGTGTTCGTCGCGACGGAGTGGGCGTGGGCCTGGGTGGGCCCCGGTGTCCTCCGCCCGGTCGTCGCGATCACCTTCGCGACGCTCGGAGTCCTCGCGGTGGCGTACTCCTGCTTCCCGACGGCTCGCGACATCGGTCCCGAGCTCCGGATCAACGGGCGACAGGTGCGACCCGACTGGCAGCTGTCCGTCCGGTGGTCGGTGCAGCCCTACATCGGCCGGCGAGCGCAGCCGATCGCGCCCGAGGACCGCGAGGCCGTCCTGATCGACGTGCCGCTGTTGCAGCGTGGACTCGTGCGACGGCTCTCGCGGCTCGGGCCGCTCCTGGTGGGGGCGGCCTCCGGCGGGATCACGGCGCTCGTCTCCGGACAGGTCGAGGTCTTCGTGATCCTGTGGCCCTTCGTGTACCTCCTCACACTCCCGGACATGGTGGCGCGGCTCGGACTCGCCGAACGTGCCCGCCTCGCGGCGCTCGAGGCGGCACCAACCACGCCGGGGCACCGTCCGCTCCGGCGCCGGCACCCCCACGGGTCGAAGGTCCGCCTGCCCGGCGAGTGACGGCTGCGCGCCCGCACCACTGTCGGCCGCGGCGGGCACACTGGGCGCATGTGTGGAAGGTTCGTCGTCTCCGACACCACGGCTGATCTGCTGCCCGAGCTCGTGGGTGAGCTCGCGGCGCGCACCGAGCACGTCGACGAGGACACCGGCGAGGTGCACGCCGGCCTCGCCCCGAGCTGGAACGTCGCGCCGACCGACCCCGTGTACGCCGTCCGGCAGCGCCACGGGCAGCGCGAGCTCCCGCAGATCAGCTGGGGCTTCGTTCCGAGCTGGGCGAAGGACTTCCGGAAGCAGCGGCCGAAGCCGATCAACGCCCGCATCGAGACGGTCGCGACGAGCGGCATGTTCAAGCGCGCGTTCGCCACGAACCGGTGCATCGTCCCCGCGCTCGGGTACTACGAGTGGGTCGTGCGCGAGGACGGCAAGGAGCCCCACTTCGTGCACGAGCCCGACGGCGCACTGGCGATGGCGGGCATCGTGAGCGCCTGGCCGGACCCGACGAAGCCCGAGGACGACCCGGACAAGTGGCGGCTGTCGCTCGCGATCATCACCCGCGACGCGCACGTCGCGCCCGGCGAGGTCCACGACCGGATGCCGGCGTTCCTCACCCCGGACGGCTACGACGACTGGCTCGACGGCGACCTCGGCTCCGACGACCTGCTCGCACTGCTCGACCACGAGTCGCTCGCGGTCGCGGCCGGGCTCGAGCAGTACGAGGTCTCCCGCGCGGTGAACAGCGTGCGGAACGACGGCCCGCAGCTCATCGCACCCATCAGGTGAGCGCTGCGCGCCACGGGCCCGTCCACTGACCCCCGAGGGCACGGCGACCCGACGTCGGGTCGCGACCACGGACGACGGACGGGAGGCCCGGATCACGTGCGCCTGTCGGCTGACGTGGTCCGGGCCTCCCGTCCGGTGGTGGGGTGCGGTCGTCAGGACCCGCTGCGGCGGCGCGTCCCCGTCACGACGGCGGCGCCGTCACCTCGGCGGCGGACCACGAGGAACGCCCCGGCCAGGACCATCGCGACCGCGGCCAGGCCGAGTCCGACGAGTCCCGTGGTGCCGGTGAAGGCGAGCTTCGCGACGTGCGCGACCGCTGCGATCCCGGTCGGGTAGGACACCTCGATGGTCGCGCGGACCAGCTGTGCGGCGCTGTCCAGCACCGTGTAGTCGATCGAGGTGCGCGCTGCCCAGCCGTGCTCGGGGGTGAACACGACCTGCCCACGGTCGACCTGCCAGGTGCCCATGCCCTGCACGACGACCCGGTCGGTCGGTGCGCCGGTGGCCGGGTCGACCAGGTGCAGCGTCGTCGCCACGAAGTGCGCTCCGCCGCTGGCGTGGTCGTTGTCCGTCGGACGGAGGCTGGCCGGGTGGCCCACGGCACCGACAGCCGAGTCGTCCGTGGCGGTGGCGGCCGCGACGACCGTCATGACCGCGGTGGCCGTCGTCGTCTGCCCGGAGGCGTCGGTCACCGTGTAGGTGAACCGGTCCGTGCCGGTGAAGCCGTCCGCGGCCTCGTACAGGTACGAGCCGTCGCGCTGCACCGAGACGGTGCCGTGCGCGGGCTTCCGGTCGAGGGCGGCGGTCAGGCCGGTCCCCCGGTCGTTGCCGAGCAGGCCGTGCCGGGCGTCACGGGCGACCGGGGTGCCCGCGACGGTCCGTGCACTGTCGTCGACGGCGTCGATCCCGACGGTGATCCACACGGTGGCGTCCGCGGCCTGGCCCTCCAGGTCGTGGTCGCGGTACGTGACCGAGTCCACACCCGAGAAGCCCTGGTCCGGCGTGTAGACGAAGGTCCCTGCGCCGGCGATGCGGACCGTTCCGTGCCGCGCCGTCCCCGCGGACACGACCCGCAGGGCCGAGCCGTGGTCGTTGCCGAGCACGCCCGGGTCGACCGCCGTCACCGGGGTGCCGGCGGCGGTGCTGGTGCGGTCGTCGGTCGCGACCGGCGTGACGGTGATCGTCACGAGGCCGGTCGACGTCGAGCCCTCGGCGTCCACCGCGGTGTACGTGAAGGTGTCGGTGCCCGAGAAGCCGGCAGCCGGCGTGTACACGTACGAGCCGTCCTTGTGGAGCTCGACCGTGCCGTGCTCCGGCTGCCGGTCGATCTTCGCCCAGAGCCCCGCGCCGGAGTCGTCGGTCAGGACGCCCGAGGCCGCGGACACCCGCAGCGTGCCGTTCGTGGTGGTGGTGCCGTGGTCGGCCGTCGCGACGTTGCCGACCAGGACCGTGACCGTGGCGGTCGCGGTCTGCCCGGAGGCGTCGGTCACGGTGTACGTGAACGTGTCCGTGCCGGACCAGCCCGTCGTCGGCGTGTAGACGAGCGAGCCGTCGGCCGCGGTGGTCACCGTGCCGTGGCGCGGAGCGGAGTGGTCCGTGACCGTCAGCCCGGTGCCGTGGTCGTTCCCGGTCAGCACGGTCCCGCCGAGCGCGAGCGGGGTGCCGGAGGTGGTCTGCAGCACGTCGTCGGTCGCGGTGGGTGCGACGGTGACGCGCACCGTGGCGGTCGCGGTCGAGCCGGTGCCGTCGGTCACCGTGTAGGTGACGGCGTCGGTGCCCGAGAACCCGTCGGCGGGCGTGTAGGTCACGCCGGTGTCGTGGGCGACCGTGCCGTCGGTGCCGGTCGTGTCGGAGATCCGGACGGTGCCGTTCGCAGCCGTGCCGACGCCGGTCACCCGGAGCGCCGTGCCCTTGTCGTTCTCGGTCACGGCGACGTCGATCGGGGTCCCCGTCGTGGTCGTCGCGGTGTCGTCGACGGCCTTCGGTGCGACGGTGATCGTGACGGTGCCGGTCGTGGTGTTCCCGGAGCCGTCGGTGATCGTCACGTCGAAGGTGTCCTTGCCGGAGTACCCCGGCTCGGGCGTGTACGTGTACGAGCCGTCCTTCTCGACCTCGACGGTGCCGTGGCCCGGGTCCGTGTTGTCGGTGACGGTCAGGCCGGTGCCGGTCGCGCCTTCGAGCACGCCCTCGTCTGCGGGCACCACGAGGGTGCCGTCGGCGGTGGCGTCGGCGTCGGTCGCGGCGACCACGGGCGTGATGGTCACCGTGACGGTGCCCGCGGCCTGCTCGTCGTTCGCGCCGGTGACCCCGTACGGGAAGGTCGCCGTGCCCGAGGCACCCGGAGCCGGGGTGTACGTGACGGTGCCGTCGGCGTTCAGCACGACGGTGCCGGCGCTGGGCTGCCCGACCGACGTGACGGTGAGGCCGGAACCGTGGTCGTTGCCGGTCAGGTCACCCGAGGTCACCGTGACGGGCTGGTCGGCCGCGGTGCGGATCCGGTCGTCCTCGGTGCGGGGCGTGACGGTGATCGTCACGAGACCGGCGCTCTTCTCGTCGGTGTCCGACGCGTCCTTCGTCGTGTAGGTGAAGCGGTCCGAGCCCGACCAGTCCGCGGTCGGCGTGTACGTGTAGGAGCCGTCGGCGGCGAGGTCGACCGTGCCGTGCAGCGGCTGCTCGTCGATCGTCGCGGTCAGCCCGGTGCCGTGGTCGTTCGCCAGGACGCCCTCCGCCACCGGGACGGTCAGCGTGGTGGACGCCGGGACGGTCGCGGAGTCCGCGGTGGCCTGCGGTCCGACCACGACGACGACCCAGGTGGAGTCGGTGCGGCCCGAGGCGTCACGGACGTCGTACCAGAACGAGCCGGTACCCGAGAAGCCGTCGGCCGGGGTGAACACGGCGTTGCCGTCCGCGTCGAGCACGACCGTGCCGTTCGAGGCCTTGCCCACGCCGGTGACGGTGAGCCCGGTACCGGAGTCGTTGCTCGTCATGGCCGTCGCCGCGACGGTGACCGGGGTGCCGGCCGTCGTCGAGGTGGTGTCCGGGCGGGCGGTCGGCGAGACCGCGATCGTCACGGTCGCCGGCTGCGACGTCCGGCCGGAGCCGTCGGACACCGTGTAGGAGAGGGCGTCGGTGCCGGACCAGTCACGGGCCGGGGTGTACTCGACGGCGCCGTCCCCGTTCACGACCGCGGTGCCGTGGGCCGGAGCCGTCGCGATCCTCGGCGTGAGGTCGGTACCGGTGTCGTTCGCCGCCACGTCGATCGCGACGGGACGGTTCGCCGTCGTCGCGGCGCGGTCGTCGGCCGCGACGGGCACGACCACCACGGTGACGGTGCCGCTGACGACCGTGCCGGCGCTGTCGGTGGCCTGGTAGGTGAACGTGTCGGTGCCGGAGAACCCGGTCGCGGGCACGTAGGTGTAGGTGCCGTCGGGTGCCAGCGTCAGCGAGCCGTGCGTCGGCTCGGTGTTCGAGCGGATCGTCAGGCCGGTGCCGCGGTCGTTGCCGAGGACGCCGTCGGCGCGGGTCGTCGCCGTGGCGGTGCCGCCTGCGGGCAGCGTGATCGTGTCGTCGACCGCTGCGGGGCGCACGAGGACGGTCACGGTGACGGTGTCGGACTTCCCGTTGCCGTCGGTGACCGTGTAGTCGAAGGTGTCGTCGCCGGAGTACCCGTCGGCCGGGGTGTACGTGTACGAGCCGTCCTTCCCGACGGTGGCCGTGCCGTGTGCGGGCTGGGTCGAGCCGGTGACGGTCAGGCCGGTGCCCTGGTCGTTGCCGAGCAGGCCCGGGGCACCGACGGTGGTCGGTCCGCCGGCGGTCACGGTGATCGCGTCGGCGCCGGCCGCGGGCAGCACCGTCACGGTGACGGTCGCCGTCGTGGTGGTGCCGTTGCCGTCGGTCGCGGTGTAGGTGAAGGAGTCGGTGCCCGAGAAGCCGGGGGCCGGGGTGTACCGGTAGGCCCCGTCCTCCCCGAGCTCGAGGGTGCCGTGCGTCGGGTCGGTGTGGCTCGTGAGGGTCAGGTCGCTGCCGCCGTCGTTGGCCAGGAGGCCCGTGGTCGCGTCCGCAGTCGCGGTCCCGCCGGCGCGCACCGAGAAGGCGTCGTCGGCGCCGGTCGGCTGGACCGTCACGGTGACGGTGCTCGTCGCGGTCTGCCCGGAGGAGTCCTTCGCCGTGTAGGTGAAGGAGTCGGTGCCGGAGAAGCCCGCGGCCGGCGTGTACGTGTAGGACCCGTCGGCACGGACCGTCGCGGAACCGTGTGCGGGCTGCGTGTTCGAGACGACGCTCAGGCCGGTACCGCTGTCGTTCGCGAGCACACCGTCGGCGGCGCTCTTCGTCACCGCGGTACCGGTGGTCGTGGTCGCGGTGTCGGCGGTGGTCGCCACGTGTGTGGCCTTCACGGTGTTGGCGAAGGTGACGACGATGTCGCTGCCGTCCGCGGTCGTCGCGTGCGGGAACACGAAGGACGCGTTGTTGCCGCTTCCCGATGCAACGGTCCGACCGCTGTTCAGCTCGACCGCCTGCCAGGTCGTGTCGTAGTTCGCGAGGTCCGTCGTCCCCTTGGCGGACTGCGTCGCCGTGTAGGTCGTGTCCGGCAGCGTCAGTACGGCACCGGCCTTCGGCGTCTGCGCGCCGGCACTCGTGCTCGTCGTGTCGGCGGTGTTGCCCGCGGAGATCTGATCGCCGTCGACGCGGAGACCGAACTGGTCGCCGGCGTTCCACCGCTCGTCGACGCTCGACTGCGCGGCGAGCGTGTTCGCGTAGTTGCAGGTCGCGAGGTCCGACGGCTGGAAGTCCCCACCGATGGTGAAGCTGTCGACCTGCTTGCCGGAGCTCGGGTTGATCTTGTACATCGTGGTGCCGATGGACGCGTAGAGGTAGCCGTCGGACGAGAACGCGATGCCCGGGCTGCCCCCGGCGTCGGCCTGGTTGCTCGGCAGCGTCGCGACCAACGAGGTCGACAGCGCCTGTCGACCGGCGGAGGTCGGCACGGTCTCGACGTCGACGCGACGGACCTGGTTGCCGGTCACCACGAACAGCAGGCCGCGGGTGCTGAAGGCCATGTCGCCGTTCATGCCCGTCTGCAGGTTCCCGAGGGAGCCGACCTGGCCGATGCGGGTCTTCGTGTTCGGGTCGTACGCGCCGAGGTAGGCGCTCGCCCCGTTGCCCGCGTAGTAGTACAGGCCCGTCACCGGGTTGACCGCGCCGCGCAGCAACGCACGCGCGCCGGAGGGGTCGGCGTTCTTGACGTCGGGGAGCCGCTGCTCGTTGACCGCGTCGTACGTGGTGATGGTGTTCGCGCTGCCCGCGGGCGTCGTCCCGTTGAACGACGCGTAGGCGGCGACACCGTTCTTCGCGAGTCCGAGGGCGTTGTTGCCCGGGCTCATGCTCGCCTTGACCTCGGAAGCGTGGCTCGTCACGTCGATGGACGCGAGGTCACCCGCACCGTTGATCGCGTACACGGTGTTCTGGTCGCAACGGAGTCCGGACGCAGCCGCAGCCGGGTCGGCCACCACGGCCTGGGTGAGACCGACGGCGCCGAGCAGGGCGACGCCGAGCATGGCGACGGTACGGATACCGGGTCGTGGGCGCGCGTGAGCGCGTGCGGGCACACGGGTGCCCTGGTGCACAGGCAGCATGAGTCACTTTCGGGTCGAGACGATGCCGACGCCGAGCTGTCGTGACGGTCCGTGCAGAGGGACGGTCGCTGGCGTCGTCCCGATCCTGGCAGGACACTGAGTGCACCAGGGGTCAACACCGGTCCCCAGTGTGGGGGACCCTCCTCGAACTGGGGGTGCATGCTGGCCGCCCCGCGACGACGGTCGCGATGGGCGCACGACGACGGGAGGCCCGGGTCACGTCCGCCGTGTGGCGGAGGTGACCCGGGCCTCCCGGTCGGATCGTGGCTCAGTCGAGCGTGCGGCGCACGTCCGGCAGCAGCTGGTGGAGCCGCTCAGCGAGACGGTCCTGCGCCTCGTGCAGCGAGCGGAAGTCGCCGACGTACTGACCGAAGGTGTCGGACACGAAGAAGTGTGCGCCCTGCTGGTCGATCACGCCGCCGTAGTAGCCGCCGTAGTTCGCCGCCCAGAGCCCCGCGTCGGCCTCGGACCAGACGACGTGCGCCCGGGCCGGTGCATCGGGGGACACGACGCCGGCAGCGATGCCGGTGATGACCTCGATGGTCGCCGTGTCCACGGTCACCTCGGCCTGCTGGCTGTTGGCGACGCTCGTGCTCATGGTGGTGCTCCTCGTGCTGCTGTGGTGCTGGACGGTGCTGGTGGTTCGGGCCGTGCTGGTGGTGCGGGTCTGCGTGGTGGTGCTGGCCGCGAGGGCCGGATGGTCGTCGGGCACTACGCGACCGGACGGATCACGGCCGGCAGCATCACGTGGAGCTGGTCCGAGAGCTTCGTCTGGGCTTCTTCGAGCGTGGCGAAGTCGCCGACGACGAGTCCGAAGGTGTCCGAGGCCACGTAGCGGCCGTCGCGCTTGTCGACGCTGCCGCCGAAGTAGCCGCCGTAGTTGGCGACCCACTCGCCGTCGTCCTCCTGCGTCCACGTGGTCTTGGCACGTGCTGCGCGGCCGGAGTGCTCTGCCTCGGCCTCGAGGATCGCGATGACGTCGACCGTGTCGGTGTCGAGGGTGACCTCGCGGGTGTCGGTGGTGACGGTGGTGCTCATGTCGCTCTCCTTCGCGATCCGGGGTACATCAGGTGATGGTGCAACCGTACGAGAACGTCCCCCGGCGACGCCAGCGATGCCCGTCCATTCACGGGTTTCGTGCATACGGATCGGGGTACAGCCCCGGATTTCCGGGGTCGGGGGACGCGGGAACGGGGTACAGGTGCGCGATCGGGGTACTCGTTCCGTGGATGAACCGGTTCCCGCGGGTTCGCGAGGTCCCCTCGCGTCCATCCCGGACGGGAGGCGCGGCCCGCTAGCGTCGTTCCCGATGAGCACCAGGACGAGGACCACGGTCGTGCGCAGCGGGATGGTTGCTGCGGTCGTGCTCGTGGGCGCGGTCCTGCTGGTCCCCGGCCTCGCGGACCGGGTCCGGTCCGCGCTGCTCCACCTCGTGGGCGCGCTGCGCGCGCTCGGGCACGGCACGCTGACGCTCGGCGACGGGTTCGTGGCCGCGATCGCGGTGACCCTGGTGACCGCCCTGCTGCCGGTGCTGCTGGCGGGGGCGAGCCGGGCCTCCCGGCCGGCCGGGGTGGCGGGACGCGCCCTGGTGAGCGCCGTCGTCGTGCTGGCGGCCGCCGTCGCCGTGGCGGCACAGTCCTCCGCCCCGGGCGAGCGGTTCCGGTCCGTCGTGCTCGCAGGCCTCGTCGGGGTCGCGATCGGGGCACTGCTCGACGCAGCCTGGCACGCACGGCACCGCGCCGCGCACGCGTCGGGACGCACGAGGCGGGTGGCGTGGACGCTCGCGGCCGCCTACGCGCTCCTGGTGGTGCTCGTGGCGACGGCGGGCTCCCCCGTCGACCGCGGGGTCCACCCGTGGCTGACGCGCGCGATCGCCGCGGGGCACCGGCTCGGCACCCCGCAGTGGCTCGACTACGGATCGGTCGAGTTCACCGCGAACGTGCTCTTCTTCGTGCCGTTCGGGTTCTTCGTGCTGCTGCTCTTCGGGGCGCGCGCGTGGTGGGTCGGCATGCTCGGAGGGTTCTTGGCGAGCTGCGCGATCGAGACGGTGCAGGCGCTGTTCCTGCCGGCGCGGTTCGCGTCGGTGGACGACGTGCTGTCGAACACCTCCGGAGCGGTGCTCGGGGTCCTGCTGGGGATCGTGGTGCTGGGGCGGGCCCGCGTGAGCGCGGCTGGCGGACAGTCGCGGGCCGCAGTGTGACGATCTGACGACGGACGAACCGCTCGGCCCGTGCGCGGCCTACGGTCAGCGCATGGACCCGAACCCCGATCGGAAGCACCATCGCCCCTACCGCCGGCCGTCGACCTTCCCCTGGTGGCTGTGGATCGTCGCGCCGCTCGTCGTGATCGCCGTCGTGGCGATCGCCCTGGTCGTCACCTGATCCGTCCGACCTGACCCGTCCGACCTGACTCGTCCGATCTGATCCGTCCGACCAGACCCGCCTCGTTCCTCCACCGACGACAGCACGAAGCCCCCGGCACCGAGGTGCCGGGGGCTTCGTTCAGTTCAGCTGTGCTCAGGCGGCGTCGTTCTGACGACGGACCGACTTGCGGGCAACCAGGAGGCCACCACCGAGGACGATGGCGCCGCCGGCAGCCCAGAGGCCGAGCGTCGAGATGGTGCCACCGGTGAAGGCGAGCTGGCCGGGGGTGCCGGAGTTGCCGTTCGAGCCGACCGTGACGGCGGTGTCGCCGGGGGCGACGGTGAACGAGGCGAGGCCGACGACGCCCGAGGTGGCGCCCGTGGCGGTCAGGTTGTAGGTACCCGAAGCACCGGCCGGGAAGGTGACCTTGACGACGAGCGCGCCGGTCGGCGAAGCCGTGTAGGCCTTCGAGACCGTCGTGGTCGGCAGCGCACCGAGGGTCACGGCGCCGGCGCCGGTCACCTGGACGTTGACGGTCTCGCCGTTCTGGAACGCACCGTCGGTGAAGCTGACGAAGGCGGTGCCGCCCGCGACGTAGTTGCCCGAGACGGAGACGCTCGAGTCCGGCGCGTAGCCGGCAGCGTTCGCCGCGGTCGGGATGGCGATGAACGCTGCGCCCGCGAGGACGGCAGCTGCGATGAGCTTCTTCATGAAGTGTTTCCCCTAAGAATCTGATCCTGCAGACCCTGACACCCAGAGCCCGTGGCACTCCCCCCAAACGCAAGCCGTGAAGGAGCAAGCGGTCGCTATGGCGAAGTTCCCTCAATCTAGCGGGAATCCTCAGGTTGTTGCCACCAGATCCGAAACTTTTTCGAGATCGAGCCGGTCTTGGTGCGCAGCAGGGACAGCTCGGGGGCGCCTGCACCACCTGCGAGGGGCGCGGTCGTCGAACCGAAATCCCAGTTCAGAGGCAATTTGTAACAGATTCACAAATGGCCTTCGTTCATTGATCCCCACCCGTGACTGGCTGAGCCGCGTGCTCAGAAAAGTCTCGAACACCCCCACTCTGGGGACAGCTCGGACCGCGCTGCGCGGCTCGACACGCCGTCGCCTCCGGTCCGTGGACGAGGCGCGGACGTATGGTTCGCGCTCAGCCCGCGGGGATCGGGTCCTTGCACTCGAAGCGCAGGGGCTCGACCTTGCCCTGCTTGACGCCCGGCGTCGAGATCGCCTCGACACCGGCGTTCGCGAACTTCGCGTCACCGAGGTATGCGACCCGGAACGTCGTGCTTTCCCCCGGGCCGAGCAGTGTCTGCAGCTGCGCGACCGGGTGCCCACCGTCCGTCGCCGTCTGCACGCCGACCTGCTTGCCGTCCTGCGTCGAGCCGAGGTAAATGGCGTTCTCCGGCGCGTAAACGGCAACGAGCGTCTTGATCTTGCCGGGTTCGGTCCCGAAGTCGCCTCCGCCTGTCACGTAGCGCGGGAGACTGGTCGCGGCATCCGCGGGAGCCGTGTTCTTGAGCGTGACCTGGACCACGGAGGTCGGACGACCGTCCTGCCGGCAGACGGACGATCCGACCGACACGGTCTTGTCGAGGTAGTAGTCCATCTTCGACCCGGTGCCGTCGTTCAGGTAGACGCCGAACTGCCGGGTCTCACGCGATGCGGTGGGGAGTTCGCCTGCCAGCGCTGTGCCGTCGAGACGCTGCTGCTCGTCGTCCGACGCGCTCCACAGACGAAGGCGCCCCTCGTCGGCCCCCTGGGTCAGCGCCCCGATGAACCGCTTCGCGTCGAAGCCACCGCTCGACACCTTGTCGAAGACCGCGCTCGCGGCCGACGCGAAGAAGGCGTCCTGCACCGCGGGGTCCGAGTACTTCGTGTAGACGTCGCTCAGCAACAGCTGGACGGCGTTGTCGGCAGTGAGCGTGTCACCCGTCGCCAGCTGGACCGGCCCCGTCGCGCGGAGCACATAGCTCAACGTGACTGGGTCCATTGCGAAGACGCCGTCCACCTCCTGCCCGAACTTCCGCTTCCACATCTCTCGGGCAAGCTGCGCGGTCACCTCGAATCGCGGGGTCAGACTGACGTCCTGCATGTACTGGCCCGTTATGTCCCCATACAGACCTCGAGTGTCTGGGTCGAGCGGCAAGACAGAACTTTCCTGCTTCTCGAAGTCGGCGCTCGACGCAAGCCCTGTGAGGCTGACAAACCCGTCTCGTGCCTCCAAGAGAGCGACGGCTCCAGGGATCCCGCCCCCGGCACGCAATTCCGCGTTGTTTTGGAACAGGAGTAGGTAATTGCGCCCGCCGTCGTTACCGAGCATCGCCGGAGCGAGCTGTACAACCCGGTTCGCTGTATCGACCTGCACGGAAGCCGACTGCACCGCATTTCGCAGCTGGTCGGTGGCTGAGGTCACCGGGGACAAAGTTCCGCTCGTGTCGATGGACTGCGCGTCGCGATCGGCTACAGCCAGGGTTTGCGCCGCCTGAGCGACCGCTGGCTGTGCCTTCACGAGTGGAGCCAAATCGACCTTGCCGTCCTTCGGAGCGAAGGAGTCGACGCCTAGTCCGCCAACCACCCCTGCGACCGGGCGCACGGCGCCCTCCGCGACATCGTCCACGATCACGGCGATCTCCCGAACGGCCCGTAGGTTCGTCCCAAAGAAGGGAACGAACTGCGCCGCGCCCCACACCGGATCGCTAGTAAGTGAGCGCGCAGCCGACGCCTCGTCTTCCAGGCGCGTCGCAGTCTGCTGCGCTGCGCTCGTGTTCGCGTCCGCCAGCTGCGACCTCAATGTGCCAACATCTGCAACGGCGCGTTCGAGGTGCCCCTTCGCGAGCACACCTCGCACCCCCACCCAAGCGACGGCGAGGATGAGGAACAGAACGACGGCAAGGACGGACCACAGGGCGACGCGGGTTCTCGGCCCACCAGTCACAGCGGCACGACGCGACTCGGGCTGGTCGGACATGAGTGCTACTTTACCTTCTCAATACGCGGAAGAGAGTACGGCCCTGACGCCCTGACGTTTCGCCGCCCTCTCGGCCGCAGATAAGCCCCAACAGGGCGTTCCAGGGCCTTCACCGCGAGCGAGAGCCGTAGCGGTCGCCGCTTGCTCAACCTCGGGCGGCAGGAACCTTGCTGGCGCCCACGACGCGCTCACGACTTGAAGCTCACCGGCGTAAAGCGAGCACTGCACGAGCGAGCGAGCCGGTGGCCAGGCCGCTCAATCAACCAAAAAAAGCCGCCCGCTGCAACAAGACTCAAGACGAGGGAGATGGGCAGCACGAACCAGCCGGCCCCGGCACCTACGACGTACCCCACCGCCACCACGATTGGCTCATGGACGAGGTAGAGGCTGAATGAAATCTTTCCAAGCCACTGCAAACTTCGCCGTTCGAATAGACGACTACTCGGACCATTGAACGCGACAAGAAGCACGGTCCCGATGGCACCGAAGACGGCGAGCACCTTGCAAATACGCAAAAGCAGAATTTGCTCGGGCCATATGGCGAGGGCGAGCCAATATGCAGACAGGGCAAGCAGACTAGCCGCGCTCAACGCAACCCAACCGGGAGCGCGGAGGCGCGCTGACCATGCGCGAACCCGATCGAGTTCGAGAGCAAGGAGGACTCCGAATCCGAAGATCGGCATGTAGAAGAGGGGCGGGCTCTCCAGCAGTGCCCCGACCGCTGCGAAACCTACGAGCAGCAGAACCTTAGTCAAAACGAGGCGACGTACTACCACAGCACATGCGAAGAACAATGGTAGGAGCATGGAGAAAAGTAGTTCCCACTGCAACGACCACAAAGGGCTGATCAGTCCAGACGCCCCGGTCAATAGAGTGACGTCCTTTAGGGCGGTTGCTTGAGTGGGCTGACCCGCCCGGTCAATAAGCCACTCGCTGAGGCCGGGCGCGGGCTGCCGATTCACTAGATACATCGAGGCGTAGCCCAGGATCACGATTCCAAGGGTAGGCAAATACAATCGAACAACGCGGCCGGGGTAATACGCCAGCCAGGAGAACCCGCTGCGCATCACGGGGAGTACAAGCACCAACCCGCTGAGGACGAAAAATATGTAGACAGCCTCGGATCCTCCCCAGAAGAGGTGCAACGGTGTGTGCACTAGAGACCAAGCGAGAACATCCTCACCTGGCACTGGGCCGTGGCCAAAATAGGGTGCTGCAAGGACCGGGACCGCAAGCAAGGCGTGATGTATGACTACGACAAGCGCCGCAAGGCCGCGAAGTCCATCGAGGGAGCGGATCCGACTGCGCGAACCGATCGCACCACCGGCGGCGGAGGATGACACATCGAGTTGACCTGACACTATCTCAGCGTAGCCCAGGAGCAGCACCGGTAAGGCCGGTCCCTTCGGTCGGACGGGTGCTCGCGACGGGTGAACCGGGGTTAATGCACAGTCAAAGCCCCGGGAGCCGAAGTTTGGCGCGCGTTCTCCGGCAACGGGCCCAGCCGATTAGGGATTTGAACAGGTGTCTCGACGACTAAAGATCGCGCTTCCGCACCGCTGGCACCCCAGCGTAGAGTCCGTTCGCCTCTAGATCATTGATAACGACCGCCCCTGCCGCGATTACACACCCGGGGCCAATTGTGACGCCGCCGAGGACCGTCACGCGTGCTCCAACCCATGTGCCGTCGCCGATAACGATTGGACGCTCGATAGGGTCCCCCGCTCTTCGCCTCGCACTCCCCGGAGCGTGGTCGACGCTCGCCAACACCACTGAAGGCCCAATTAGCACGTCATCGCCGATGGTCACCGGTCCGTTGTCCACGAAGCAGTCGTGGTTGATAAACACATTGTCACCAACGCGCAGTTTCTTTGAACGGATGACGGAGCCAGGCCGCAAACGAACTGAACCCAAAGAGTGTCCAGCCGCCCGGCCGAGGAGCAGTCGAAGGCGCGAACCGCAAAGCGGGCTCATTGCCACTGCGTTGAAGAAGTAGGACCCGATCTTCCATCGTACGTCGTGCAGAATCGTACGCGTAGTCACAGTGCAACCGCCTTCGATTGCTTCGTCTCGCGCTTCCCGCCACGCCCAGACATGCCGTCAAAAAGGCCATTCAACATAGCCGATGCGCGAGTAGGATCAGTTGCATAGCACTTGACGGTGGAAGCGACTGCAAAAGCCAACTCCCCCAAACGCCACAAGCGGCTTCCACGGCCAGCGCGCATCATCAGAATAGTATTTCTCTTCAAATAGTAGTCGCGATCAGTACTCGAGTGGAAGAACCCGCTCCGACCCTTGCTATTGACCGTGAAGTCGCCAAGCTCATGTTCCACTCTCGACGAGGAGAGCACCAGTAGTCGGTAGCCCATTTCAACAGCGCGCATTCCCCACTCACGATCAACGTGATCGATGAAGAAATCTTCGCGGAATGCCCCTACCTCCCAAAAACGCTCGGTCAGCACAACCATTCCCGAGGTCGGCAGAAACGGCGCTTCCATCGGGCGGTCGATTGGAACAGGAACCTCCATAAGCGTGGTCCGCAGTAACCCTTGACGGAAGAGGAGAGGGCGACCGGAGGAACTGTCCACCAACAGCGGAGCGACAGCACACACGCTCGCGTCTGCCCTCATCTTGCCGGACGCCTCGAGCAGTAGATCACGCAGCACGCCGGTGCGAATTGTACTATCCTGGTCAAGAAACATGACGATGTGTCGTCCTGACTCAGCGGCTTGGCGAACGCCTTCATTGTGAGCCCAACCGACACCTCGATTAACGCCATCCTGCACAATGACGTCTGCTCCGACACTGTCCAGATCAGCCCCTGGCGATGAATTGTCGATGAGGATGACTAAAGCTTCAGCGGCGCGGATTGTATCGACAGTGCGTTTCAAGTCCCGCAAGCTCGGATTGTGCGTTACGACCACGACTGCGCGCCGATCGATAGTCATTCTCGGACCTCCGTCAACCGCTGCAACGTGATTACCAGTTCGTTCATCTCAGTATCAATCACCTGACGCAGGGACCGGGTACGCTCCGACAACTCGCCGAACGGCAACACCCGCTGTGTTGCATCGCGCATGGAGCTAAGAGCCTCAGTGAGCCGGGCCGGTTGATTCGGCTCAACTTGCACCAGGAGCTCGCCCATGAGGTTTGCAATCTCGTCGAGAGCGGGCGACTCGCGAGTGATTACGATTCTTCCGCAAAGTAATCCCTGCCAGACCTTGTTGGCTACTACTTCCTCTGCCTTTCGAGAAGACCCAAATACGCCGAGTATAACGTCGTTACTCGCGATGATGTCCCGCAGTTCATTCTCCTTGCAAGGCGGCTGGAGGTGCAGTTCTAGCTCCGGCTGAACCTGAGCTAGCTGCGCGCTCAGGTCGGCACGCTGACGGTCACTCCCGCCGACAAAAGTGACCACGAATTCCTTCGGTGTGGATAGAGCGCCGAGAGCTTCCACAACCAGCGGGAGTCCGTGAAGTGGTATGTAATTGCCGTAGTACAGGATCCGAAGACGGGGAGACTTCGATGCGGGTTGAGGAGACGCCCAAGCAGGCGCACCGACAGCAACCGGCAGGACCTCGTCGACATGAAATTTCGTTTGGATGGTTTGTGCTCGGGGCGCCGTGTCCGTGAAGCGAAGGTCAGCGATCCGGAGCGCAAGCCAATCGAGCCCCCAGAGAAGGCGACCCTTCACAGAACACGCACGAACTGAAGCGTGGTCCTCGACCCTCGTCTCGTACAAACCGACAAAGAAGTCGACGGCCAGTTTGGCCCCCCGCAGCCGCGCGATGAGCCAAGCGACGAGAGCAAATTGCTGAGTGAATTCCGACAGGATCACCAGATCAAGTTTTTTCCGTTCGCTCAAACCCCGACGAAGAAGCGATAGCGCCTTGCGAATCGTTGAACCCCGCCCTACCGTTTCGATCTGCACGATATGTCCAGCATCGGTCAGTGCCTGACGCACCTTGGTGTTCCTGGGGTATTGCTCGTCGTGCACGGCGAAATAGAGGACCTTCACGTCATCGCACCCGTCTTTGTCGGAACGTGATCGAGCTCAGCTGTACCGCTAACTACCGCGTAACGGTCCTGCAGGGGCTCCGCCAGCAGTAACAGCCCCAGCCAGAAAAACATGCCAATTTCTTCCTGAAACACTGGCGCGGACGACTGCGCGAGAACCAGGATGATCACGATGATGGCGAAGGCGCCCTGAGGCTCGAGCTGGGCGCGTCGCACGCTCGATCTGAGAGCCAAAATGAGTCCGGCGACCGCCAGGCCAAGCATCACGGCGCCACCAATGAGGCCGAGATCCAGGAAGCTCGCGAGGTATCCGTTATCGATCACGGTACTTTCGCTAGTACTGCCGCCCGGCCCTAGGCCGACACTGAAGACGGCTCGCCCTAGGGCCTCCCTCAACAACGAAAGGCGGGTCACGAACGATATGTCGGAGCCGAGGCCGTTGAGAGCGTAACGTCCCGCCAAACCGGGCGCGATGGCACCTAGAAGAGCGGGCAGAGCAAGATACGCCGCCGCAGTCAATGCGAGTACGAACGCTGCCACTCCGCTACGCCTGAAGAGGCCCACCAGGAGCGCGGCCAAGAGGAGTGCGAAGACACTCGTTCGAACCGAAGTGAGAAGAAGTGGCCCCGCAACGTAGGCGATCGCGACGAGTCGCGGCCAAGCGGCCCCTCTACGCGGTACGAACAACCAACAGCAGATGCAGACTGAAAGAATGAGGGCAAAGCTCAGGGGCGAGCTCGTAGGCCCGAAGAGCCGAAACTCGCCCGCAGTCGCATTGCCGAAACTTGAGATAACCTCTCGCCTGCTCTCCAACCACGCCAAGTCCCAGCGGAACGGAGCCACGTACTGCACATACCCGTAAGTGGCCGCTACCAGCCCTATCATCCGACCCTGCTTCGTGAGGTTCAGACAGACCGACTTCAGTTGCAATGGCCTTACCGAAAGCACCCCAAGCAAAGGGACCACGAGGGTCGCGGTACCCAATATGAGTGATCCTGCAGCCCCTCCGCTCGCCAGGCCATACACGAAGGTTCCACTAGCGACGACTGCAAGGAGGATGTAGATGGACCGCAAGCCCAACAATCGGTCTACAAATATTCCGCGGCGTAGTACCAGTGGAATCAGGATCAACGTCGGCAAGAAAACGAGAGGATCATTCGGCGTATACGCGTCTGGTCCACCCACGATCCTCCGAAGGAGTGGTACGAAGGTCATCGCCCAGAAGCCGACCGGAATGCAAGCGTCCGGAAACCGGAAAAGGATGGCGAAGATGCCTGTTGCGAATACTGCTCCGATTACCAGTGACGCCGAGATTCCCGCCTGAATGAAAGCGCCAATAGCGAAGACCAGGACAACCGAAGGAACCGCATAGGCGACTATTGACCTGAACCGGCTTGGGCTCTCCATCACCGCTGCGATTCCGTGTAAACAGCTAGCGTCTCACGCGCAACACGGGAAACGTTGTACCACTCTAGCCCTCGTTGACTTTTCGCCGCAGCGCGGAACAACTCTTCCTCACTACTCGAAAGGCGATCCAGATTTGTAGCCAACGCAGCTGCGTCCCCGGGCGGGACGGCGATGCCGGCTTCATCTCGCATCATCGAAGGCATGTCGCCGACTGACGTGAAGATCACGGGCCGTCTCAACATTCTTGCTTCGGTGAGGACGAGAGCTCCTCCTTCAGAATGCGACGCCAACGCGAACGCATCAGCACCCGCCACCCAAGTGAGCGGGTCTTCATCGAAGCCGACAAATCGCACTTGACGCTCGAGTGAAGCCACTCTTACCTGTGATTCAAGAACTCGACGGTACGGTCCCTCTCCGACGACGTAGAGATTCCAGCGCTCCCTCGTAAGTTCGAGCGCTGCGATCAGATCCTGCACACCCTTTCGCTCGTACAACCCACATACCGTAACCAGGGCAGGACGCTTCAACTCCCTCGGAACGACATCCTCGACCTGGTAGCGCCTGCTCCCGACGATACCGTTCTCGACTACCGAAGCGGATCGCGCTCGAACCCCACGGCGCGCACGGTCACTCAGGACGATGAACCTGGCCGGCACTAACCGAGCGAGAAAAGCGAAGCGCTGCCAAGGATTATGGAGCGTGTGAACAAGCCTCTTTCGCCCAGTTGTAACGGCAAGGATCAGCAAGCCTAGGGTATGCGAATGGACTATAGCGTCTGTCGGTGATTTGCGGAGGTGCCTGAGGCGGCGTCTCAGTGCAAGAAATCCCCGAAGGTTTCGCCAATCTTCCGTCGGCAGCTCAAGGTGGTTCACGCCGTGACTTCTAAGTAACGGAGCGTAGTCTCCAGCGGCCGAACAGATTGTCACGTCGTTGCCCAAGGCGGCTTGCTCGATCGCGAGGTCCACCACGGCGTTGACGATACCGTTGCCTGAACGCCGGATATGGGGTAACAGATGGATTACGCGAATCACAGTCCTCGTCCCTTCGTAACCGGGGAGCGACCGAATTGCTCAAGATAGCCCTGTAACTCCACGACCAACTCCTCTGTCGTCGGAACACGAGTGCCACTTGCGGCCAGCGCCAGCCTGCGACGCAGGGCAGGATTGGTGGCCAAGCTAGTGAGCGCATCCGAGAGTGCGCGAAAATCGCGCGGCGCGACCAAGATTCCGTTCTCGCCATTGCGAATCCATTCGCGGGGCCCGCCCTCTTCTGCCGCAACGATCACCGCGCCCGCACTCAGATATTGCAGCACATTCTGCCCTAGAGGCTCTGGAACGATGGAGCACTGAACACAGATATCCATTGCATTGATCCATGCCTCTACGTTGTCGACGTGTCCTATGAGGTGGACTCGCTCCTGAAGACGTCGATTCGCAATTTCGCGTTCCAGCTCCTTGCGGAACTCGTCACCGCCGAATGGCGCGCCCCCAATAAAGTGCAGCGACGCACCACCGCGAGGAAAGGACCGCTCGAACGCTTCGAGGAGCAGCCGGTGCCCCTTCCACTCTGTCAGGCGAGCCACGATACCTATTCGGATTTCGTTCGTCGGCGGCAGTGCGGACTCTCCCGAAGCAGCACGCGTTGTACCGGAAGGGCTCGGTAGAGCTCGCACCTTCGCCGATTCACGAAGATAAGGCCGGGCGGAGGCCAATGTGTGCTCGGAATTTGCAATCAGACCATCCGCCCGGGGTAGTACCAGCTTTCTCATTACGAGCGCCCCTGCTCGGCCCAGGGACTCCACCGAAACTGTATCCCGCAGATGAACTACAAAGGAGCGGCTCGGGCTCGTCATTTTGAGAAGGACCCCGTAGGTCGCGCTCCGAGAACCGTTTGCGAATATAAGGCTGACCCGGCGATACGCTCGATGCGCACGAATAGAGAAGGCGGTGCGCAAAATGTCAATAGCGAAACGAGCCAGACCAGCAGGTCTCGATGCAGCTCCCGCCTCATGCCGTGGGCCGATCGGCAAGACGCGGCTGCCTACAGCTCCGCTGAGCATACTGAAAGCTCCAAGATCGCCATCTTTCTCGTGCGGAATTTGTAGCAGCCAGTCCCAACTAGCCTGTTGCAGCGTGCGCAGGAGAGCTAGCTCCGCCCCGCCACGTTCGACTGTGTGGCTAAGGTGCAGAACCGTTGCCCGCCGCACCTTCCTCTTATCAAGCACGAGCACCCCTATTTTCCGGTCGGATCAAAGCAATGCACTGAACTAGCAGGACAGCTGTCTCGGCCACGAGCACTGCCATCGCTCCTCCCTCGGCCCCCAGATAGCGCGGCAAGATCAGTAAGAGAGGGCAAGCCACGAGTCCCCCAACCACGGCGCTGACTGCGAGCCACACGCCTCGGCCCCGAAGTATCAAGCCGATCGTACCGGTTGTTTGCGAAACAGATGTCGCCACTAATGTCGCCCCAATGAGTGCAGCGAGGACCCAGGTCAGTCGGATCTGACCGCCGCTGACGATACCAGCGAACATTGCTGCTCCGATTGTGAAGCAAAGAGCAACGAGAGTGCCCCAAACGGCCGATATGACGAACGCAATCTTCTCTCGCCGACGAGTTTCGGACGCTCCCGCACCCGAAACCCACCCCTGTAACGTCTGCGTCATCGGGCTCACCACAAGACGCGCGACACGTGCAAGTCGATCTGCTAACGCGAACGAAGCCACCGCAGAAGGAGCGCTGATAGCCATCAGGGCCACTGGCAGAGTTAAGTAAATTGAACCACTCAAGGCTGTGACGGTTCCGGCCACTTGTTGCTTCCACTGCGTCTTTTGGAATTCGACATCCACGGTGTAGCCGTCTCGCTTTGAGCGCCTGACCTTGATAACGAGAAAGGCGACCGGAATCAACGCGCCGAGAATCTGAAAGGCAGCGAAGCTGAGCGGTTCGTGCGTGAAGAGTGCGGACGCAGCCCCCAGCAGGAGCGCAGCAGCTCTTGGCAAAGTATCAGCCACAAGTAGGCCTCGCGCGTCTGCAGAGCCGTAGTAGTACCACTGACCACCGAGACCAGCAAGAGCTGAAGCCAAGGAGATCAGCGCCAGATCGATGGACCCGCCATCTCGAATCAGCTGAATTGACACACATGAAGCGCCGACCAGCACTGCGGCGATTCCGCGAACCCGAAGCGATTCCCTGAGATAAGCCCTCCGGCCCGATTCACGTAGTTGCGCGATCTCCGTTGGGCCGGTGACCGCCCACCCAAGGCCGACCACAATAGCGCCGACAGCGCCAATAGACTGCGCCACCGCAACAGCACTCCAAGAGTCGGCACCGAGACCCGCAATCAATAGAGGAAGACTGACCACTCCCGCCCCCGCAGTTATTGCCGTTGACGAAATGAACCCGGTGAATCGTCGACCGAAGGATCGCAGGCTCTCACCTCGCCTGATCATGGCGATTCGGTCGATGTTGATCAATGGCTCTGTCAACGGCAACCTTCAGTCGCTCAGCGAAACGTTCCTTTGAGAATTTGCGGGCGTGAGCGATGATTGCCTGACGGTCCCAAGCCGAGGGGAAGGCTTCTACCGCATCTCGAATCGAGGAGATAGCGTCGTCCTCAATAAACATGCCGGACACACCTTCGTCGGTAGAGTCAAGAAATCCACCTCTTCGAATCACCAGAACCGGCGTGCCGAAACTATTCGCCTCGACGGGGGTCAGGCCGAAGTCCTCTCGTGACACCGAAATCAAAGCCTCAGCATTGGCGTATGCCCACCGGAGCTCGGCCTCACTTATTCGACCTGCGAAGTGCACACCATCTTCGTGCATTTCTTGCGGAGGATCACCAACGACGACCAGTTTCGCGCTGATGCGCATACCCCTCCACGCATCAACTATGCGCATCGTCCCTTTATAGCCACGGCTGCGAGCGACTGTAAGGAAAAACGGCCCGTCGACAGCGAGAGGCAGCTGAGGTCCCTCCGGGTCGATGCTGACGGGTGGGTGGACAATCTCTGCTTGTATTCCGTAAGCGCGCCACACACGCTCTGCGACGCTCGACGAGTTTGCGATGTACACGTCCGCACTAGCGGCAGCTCGACGGTCCCAAGCTCGGAGAGGACCGCTTAGAAGCCTCAAAGCTATACGCGCGATACTGTTCACGGATTGGACATAGTCGGCTTGCTGATAAAGCCATCGAGGTGGATTGTGGCAATAGACTACTTTGGCTGTTCGAGCGGTCGTGCGAACACCATGAGCCCACCCGGAGGAGCTGCAAATCACCGCATCCGCGTCGACGTATCGACGGAGGTCCCAGGCCAAGGGTAGTAGCGGAAGAGCCTTGCGAGGATCTTTCCTAGCGAAGGCGAGTCGGTTTAGCCAACTCGGCAGGATCCGCACGCGCGCGAATTCGTCGAAGGTTTCGTCAGGCTCGTATAGAGCCGTCATCAGCCTCGCATCAGTGAAGATGCTTGCTATCTCCGCAGCCACCCGCTCAGCTCCCCCCCGCTGGGTTAGATAGTCATGCGCGATAGCGATTGATGACCGGTTCACGACGACGTCGGCCGCAGTCAATAGGCACCTTCCGATCCCAGGACGGCGCGGGCCGTCTTCCAAAGCACGAGAAAGTCGCCAACTAAAGACCAGTTTTCGACATAGAACAGGTCGAGACGCACAGAGTCCTCCCAAGACAGGTCGGACCGACCGCTGACCTGCCACAGGCCGGTCATGCCAGGCTTCACCAGGAAGCGTCGGTGGACATGCTGGTCGTACCGCTCGACCTCTCGGGCGAGAGGGGGACGCGGGCCGACCAGCGACATGCTGCCGACCAGGACGTTGAACAGCTGCGGCACCTCGTCGAGGCTGTAACGACGCATGAAGGCACCGATCCGCGTCACGCGCGGGTCGTTCTTCATCTTGAACAGGACCGTGTTGCCCTCGGCGCGGTCGAGCGCGCTCAGCTCCTGCAGGCGCTGCTCCGCGTCGACGACCATCGACCGGAACTTGATCATGTGGAACGTCGAACCGTTCAGTCCGACGCGCTCCTGCAGGAAGAACACCGGCCCAATGGACGTCACCTTGACGAGCAACGCGAGCACGAGCAGGACCGGGGAGAGCACGATGATCAGTGCTGCCGAGCCGATCAGGTCGAACGCACGCTTGGTGTAGAGCTTCCGGCCGGAGTAGGTCGGAGTCTCGACGTGGATGAGCGGGAGGCCCTGCACCGGGCGGGTGTGGATCCGCGGACCGCCGATGTCGGTGAGGCTCGGCGCGACGACCAGGTGCTGCCGTCCGGGCTCGAGCGACCAGCTCAGCTGGCGGACCCGCTCCGGCGGCAGGTCGTCTGAGCTCGTGATCACGACGGTGTCCGCTCCGGTCGTGGCCAGGGCTGCCAGGACGTCGTCGATGCCGCCGTGGCTCTCGACGGTGGAGCCTGGTAGCAGACCCCGCGTCCCGTCGGACACGGCTGCGCCGACCACGCGGTAGCCGGCTTCGGGCGTTCGGGCGAGCTCCCGTGCGATGTGCAGCACGCTCGCCGTCGAACCGACGAGCAGGACGCGCGCCGAGTACCCGCCGTGCTTCCGCTCGGCGACGAGCCACTGGCGCCACATCCAGCGCGAGAGCAGCAGGACGAGGATGCCGGCGGGGAACGCGATGAGGACGTAGCCGCGGGCCAGGTCGACGCGCAGCAGGTAGGCGGCGATCGCAATCAGCCCGAACACCCGGACGCTCGAGTCCGCGACCAGCCGGTACTCGGTGCTCCCGACGCCGATGACGCGGTCACCACGGGTGTCGTAGAGCGCCAGCCCGATCATCCAGACGGCGATGACGACCACGGAGATCCCGAAGTAGCTCAGGCGCAGGTCCGCCGTGTTCGTCATCAGGTCCGAGTCGAACCCGAGCCAGGCGATCTGCACGCCGAAGACGACCCAGATCAGCGCCAGCAGGTCGGTGACGAGCACGCGACGCGAGTACGTGCGGCTCCACTCGCGGGTGCTCCCCGTGGAGACGGGCTGGTGGACGGCCTCGGCCGTCATCGCCGACCCCGCGTCACCACGTCGCCCCGCCGTCGTTCGACACCGCGACGCCGTCGCCCGTCCACATCCAGACGTCCTGCCCGGAGCGGTCGAGCGCGATCGCACCCTCCGTCGCGACCGGGTTGCACCCGATCGGCGTGGTGGTCGTCGCAGGCGTCACACCCGACGCCGGCATCGTCTCGATCTGCACGCCGTCGCACGAGTCCGTCCCGATGCGGGCGAGTGTGTACTCGGTCCCGTTCACCGCGAGCGCACGGACGCCGTCGATCGGCACGGTCACCCACGCACCGGTACCGGTGCGCCACCGCAGCTCGTCGGCGCACGCGACCAGCGTCGTGCTGTCACCGCGGAAGGCGTCGAGCGGGTCCTCGCACGGCGAGGGCACGACCGCGTCCCCGAGCACGAGGCCCTGGTCGGTCACCCCCGCGCCGGCGGCACCGGCGGTCCCGAGCACCCAGGTGGCTCCGTCGTCGGTGCTGGTCCGGACCTCGGTCGCGCACTCGTCGCCGACGCCGACGAGCACGGACAGGCCGTCGGCGGTCACGCGCAGCGACCCGATGGTCCGCACGTCGTCGCCCAGGGCGACGGGTGACCACTCCTGCCCACCGTCGGTGGTGTGCTCCAGCACCGTCTCGGAGACGTCACAGGTCGTACTGGAGGCTCGCCATGCCTCCAGGCCGTCGACCGCGGACAGCATGTGGCGGGTCGACACCCCGTCGGCCGTCGGTTCCGCCGACGCGGTG
Source organism: Curtobacterium sp. 1310 (assembly GCF_017834105.1). Classification (NCBI taxonomy): domain Bacteria; kingdom Bacillati; phylum Actinomycetota; class Actinomycetes; order Micrococcales; family Microbacteriaceae; genus Curtobacterium; species Curtobacterium sp. 1310. Next base: position 580,930 of record NZ_JAFICY010000002.1, read on the forward strand.
GCGGACGGTCCCGGCGTCGCCGGCGCTGACGCGCTCGATCCGAACGTCGGCACCGGACCGGCGTCGCCGCGCGCCTCCGGCGCGGTGCGCGCGAGCGCCAGCGCCACCAGGACGACGTCGACGACGACGAGCGCGACGACCACGAGTGCGATCCCGATCAGCGTCGTCCGCGGCAGCTCGCTCCCGAGGCTTCGGATCCCCCGGCGCTGGCTCATCCCCCGACCGCCGTCAGCGGTCCGCGCGGCGGACCACGCCGAGCTTGCCGCGGGTCTTCCCCGACGACTTGGTGGACTTCTGGGGCGGTTCCTCTTCGTCGAGGCCGTACCCGTAGCCGTACCCGTAGCGGCCGTAGCCGTACGCGCCCGGACCCTTGACCGGCATCATCGTGATGACGAAGCCGGCGATCGGTGCGCCGACGTTCTCGAGCGACGCGACCGCGGCGGCGAGCTGGCCCTTGTGGGTCTTGCCGGACGCCACCGCGAGGATGGCGCCGGACGCCTTCTTCGACAGGATCGCGGCGTCGGTGACGGGCAGCAGCGGCGGTGCGTCGAAGAGCACGTAGTCGAACTGCTGCTCGAGCGTCTCGATCAGGTCCTGCATGGCCTTCGAGCCGAGGAGCTCCGACGGGTTCGGCGGGATCTGGCCGGCGGGCAGCACGACCATGTTGCCGCGGCCCCAGGGCTGCGCGACGTCCTCCAGGCTCGCGCGGCCGATGAGCACGTCGGTCAGCCCGGCGGAGCCGTCCACCTCCATGTACTCGCCGACGCGGGGGCGACGGAGGTCGGCGTCGATCAGGATGACCTTGAAGCCGGCGCTGTCCAGCGCGATCGCCAGGTTCGCGACGGTGGTGCTCTTGCCCTCGGACTGCATCGACGACGTCATGACGAACGTGCGCGAGCCGGTGCCGAGGTCGAGGAACTGCAGGTTCGTGCGGAGCGTGCGGAAGGACTCGGCGCGCGGGCTGCGCGGGTCGACCTGCACGATGAGCGGTCGCTCGGAGGCCTTGTTGTCGTAGGCGATGCCGCCGACGACGGGCTTGTCGCTGATCTTCTCGACGTCGGTCTCGACGCGGACGCGGTTGTCGAGCGTCTCGCGCAGCACGGCGATGCCGACGCCGAGCGCCAGACCGACGAGCAGACCGAGCGCGATGTTGACGGGGACGTTCGGGCTGACGGGCGAGCTCGGCACCTGCGCCTGCTTCACCCGGGTCAGCTTGACGCTGCTCGAACCGTTCTCGTCGGTGGCCTCGATGTCCTCGACCACGTTGGTCAGGCTCTGCGAGGTTGCGTTCGCGATGTTCGTCGCCTGCACCGGATCGGTGCCGTTGACCGTGATCGAGATGAGGGTCGTGCTCGTCGGCGCCGTCGCCGACACCATCTTCGACAGCTCGTCCGCGTTCATGTCGAGCCCGAGCGACGAGATGACCGGCAGGAGCACGATCGGCGTCGACACCAGGTTCGAGTACGTCAGCACGCGCTGCTGCGTGAAGGTGTTGCCCTGGGCCAGGTCGCTGGCGCTGCCCGACGTCTCCGTCGACACGAACACCTGCGCCTCGGCGGAGTACACCGGCTTCTTCAGCAGGGAGAACCCTGCCGCCGCCGCGACGCCCACCAGGGCGAGCACGAGGATCAGTGCCCAACTCTTCCGCAGCACTGTGATGTAGTCGCGCAGTTCCACGCGGCCCGCCTTCCCCGATCCTGGCCGTTCCTGTGGTCCCGACACAGGTTCCGTGGGCTTGTCCCAGCAGACGGCATACAAATAGTGCCACACCATTGAGCCTCACTCGGCTGTTCTTGCCGATCTGCGTCGGTCGTCCTCTACGCTCGCCCCATGACATCCGAGCCGGAAGTGGCCGCCGCCGAGCCCTCGACCGCCCGGCAACGCGACCTCGTCGCCCTGCTGGTCGCCCTCGTCGTGGCGGTCGTGCTCGCCCGGATCGTGAGCAGCCTGACGCTGCGCGGCGCCGTCCCCGGCCCGGTGCTCCAGGTGCTGCTCGGCAACCTCGCGGTGTGGGTGCCGCTCGTGCTCGGCATCGTCTGGGTCCTGCGCCGCTCGGGCCGTGACCTGTTCGGTCGCTTCCGGATCGAGCTCGGCGACCTCGTGTTCGCGCTCGGGGTCGTGATCCTGACGCGGGTGTTCGACGCCGTGCTCGCGCTGTCGTTCACCGGGACGAGCGGCCTGCAGCCCGCGCCGTCGCTCGGGACCCCGGACATCGGGCTGCTGCTCGTGTCGGCGGTCGGCATCGTGCTGGTCAGCCCCGTGCTCGAGGAGCTCTTCTTCCGCGGGCTGTTCCAGCGCCTGCTCGCCGCCGAGCTCACGCCCCGGACGCGCTGGCTGGCCGTGCTCGTGACGGCGTTCCTGTTCGCGCTGTCGCACCTCTTCCTCGGGTCGGCGACGACCTCGCTCGGTGGGGTGCAGGTGTTCCTGACGACCTTCGTGCTCGGGCTGCTCACGGGCACCCTGGTCGCGATGACGAACCGCATCGGCGGCGCGATCGTGGCGCACGTGCTGTTCAACGCGGTGGCGGTCGTCGCGACCTGGCCGCGCTGACGCGGTCCGGAAGCCGCCCAGCGCCGTTCGACCTGGCCGCACCGATCCTGCTCAGGGCTCCGACCGGCGCCGTCCGTCCCGCAAGCGCACGACGACCGCACCGGCGACTCCGATGACGGCGGCGACCAGCAGCGGCACCAGGGTCGCTCCCGCCGGTCCCATCGCCATCACGAAGACCGTGGCGCCGGCCGACACCATCTCGAGCGGGTACGGCAGGTACACGCGGGACCCCAGTGCGTACGACACCGCCGTGATCATCGCCGTCCCCGTCCACAGCACCCCGAGCGCGATCAGCGCGGCGATGCCCTGACCGACCGTACGGAGCCCGGTCCACGCGATCGCCGCACCGACCGCAACGGCCGGCAGCCACCGCAGCACCGCGAGGACGACACCCGCCGCGTCACCGGGCGAGGACACCGGCGGGACGACGAACGTGTTCGCCCACGACCCGAGCGCCACCGCGCTGACGGCGAGTGCGACGAGCGCACCGCCGGGAGCCGCTCGGGCGACGAGTGCAGCGAGCACCGCCGCCGCTCCGATGCACACGAACGACCCGACGGTGAGCGCGACGACGTACAGCTGCGCGGCGCTGACGTCCGCACCGGTACCCGGCGTCCCGTCCATCCGCATGCCGGCGCCCGTGACGACGGCGGTCTCGACGACGGCCACGACCTGCACCCCGACCAGCCCGGCGAGCGCCGCGAGCGATCCGCTGCGCCGGACGGACCCACGAGCACGCAGTACCCGGACGGCGATGCCGGCGACGACTCCCCCGACGAGCAGCAGTGCCGCGATGGTCGTCACCGCGTACTGGCTGAACGGCAGCAGGGCGATCGGCATGTCCGACGGGTCGGTGGTCGGCGTCGCCCACAGGTTCTGCAGTGGGAGCCGCATCCCGGTGATGATCCACGGGAGCAGACCGGCGACGGCCGCCCCGGCTCCGACCGCGACTCCGACGGTGATCTGCTGCGCGCTGCCGCGCTCTTCCTGGTGCACCACGGCACCGTACCGACCACGGCGGATCGTGCCGGCGTCCGCTCCCACCCGTGGGCCGTCGGACACATCGCCCACCGGACCTCGGGACGCGCCGGGGTGCGGCGACCGACTCGCGTCGAGCCGTGGTGAGGTGAACCCATGACCAGCGACCTCGTGCCGTGGGTGGTCGCCGGGGGGCTCGCGATCGTCGTGGTCGTCCTGGTGATCGTCCTGCGGCGGACCCAGTCCTCCAACCGTGCCGCCCTGTCCGACGCCGAGGTCCGGCTGGACCACCGCACCGGCACCCTCGAGCGGGAACACCGCGAGCAGACCGCAGCCGCCGACGCGGAGCACGCGCGGCAGCTCGCCGGCGCCGAGGCCTCCCGCCAGCAGGCCCTCGCCGAGGCCGAGGCCGGTCGCGCCCTCGCCCGCACCGGCATGCGCTGGGAGGAGGCATCGCAGCGCACGATCCTCGAGGTCTGCAAGGCCGCCGGGATCAACGGCGCCCTGCTGACCAACGTGGTGTTCGTGCCGGTGGCCCAGGGCGAGCGGGACCGCGACCGCAGCTACGCCGCGCAGCTCGACCACGTGCTCGTGTTCGAGTCCGGCCACGTGCTGGTCATCGAGAACAAGCGGTGGAACGGCATCGTGTTCGACGGCCGCAAGCCGAGCGCCGTGCACCACGCGTTCCGCAACCTGCTCGACGAGTCGTCGCTGACCGGGTCGTTCGCGATCCAGGTCCGCAGCCGTCGCGTCCTCGACCACGCGGACGACGTCGAGCACTGGTGGCAGGTCCGGGTGCAGTCCGGCGGGAACGCCCCGACCCGGCAGGTCCGGCAGCAGGCCCGCCGGCTGCAGCGGTTCCTGGCCGACGAGGACGGCAACGGGCCGCAGTGGGTCGACTCGTGCGTGTTCTACTCCGGCGACGCAGCCGCGTACGTCAACCCCGAGGACCGCAGCACGAGCACGACGCCGACGGGTCGTTCCGCGACGACCGCCGTCGTGACGAACGACAACGAGCTCCGCGGACTCGTCACCGACCTGGCACGCAAGCACGCCGTGCCGAACCGGGCGCGCACCGACTCGGTCGTGCGACAGCTGGCCGGCCAGGGCGCGCACACGATCACGGTCGGGACGTACCGCCTGCCGGAGGCGTGAGCAGACACGACGAAGCCCCCGCCACCGAGGCGGGGGCTTCGTCGTTCCCGGAGCGGAGGGGCGTCAGCGCAGCGCGCGCAGGGCGTCCGCGATGGGAGTGAGCGCCGCGTCGATCTCGTCGGCGACCCGCACGTGGGTGTCCTCGGACCGACGGTAGGGGTCGTCCACGTCGTCGTCCGCCGGGTCGGCGGGCGGCGGCACGGTCCCCCGCAGTCGAGCGACCCGGTCGACCAGGTCCTGCGCGGTCTCGATGCCGGCCAGGTCGCCGGGCTCGAGCCCGTCGAGCACCCGGGCGAACTGCTTGATGGTGAACGCCCGCTTCGCTGCCCGCGGTGCGAGCGACACGACGGCTGCGCGGTGCGAGCGCTCGGCGGTGAGCACGAGGTCGGCCGACGCCGCGATCTGCTCCGTCAGGTAGCGCGAACGGTGCGTGGAGGGCTCCCCACCCAGACGCGACGACTGCGCGGCAGCCGTCTCGTCCATCAGGGCGCCGTCGTCGGCGATGGTGCCGGCCGACTCGACCGTGAACGCCGGGGCGTCCGGGCCGAGCCGGGCCTCGAGCACCTGGGCGCCGAGGGGCGAGCGGCAGATGTTGCCGCTGCAGACGAACAGGATCCGCATCGTCACGCGGCAGCCTCGCCGGTCCCGAGCAGGTCGTGGCGGACCACGATCGCGTCACGGCCGGGGCCGACGCCGATCGCCGAGATCCGCGCCCCGGACATCGCCTCGACCGCGAGCACGTAGTCCTGCGCGGTCTTCGGCAGGTCCTCGAACGACCGGGCACCGGTGATGTCCTCGGTCCAGCCGGGGAACTCCTCGTAGATCGGCTTCGCGTGGTGGAAGTCCGACTGGTTCACGGGGACCTCGTCCACGCGCTCACCGTCGACCTCGTACGCCACGCAGACCGGGATGGTCTCGAGGCCCGTCAGCACGTCGAGCTTCGTCAGCACGAAGTCGGTCACGCCGTTGATGCGCGCCGTGTACCGGGCGATCGGGGCGTCGTACCAGCCGCAGCGACGCGGACGGCCGGTCGTGGTGCCGAACTCGAAGCCGTTGGCGCGGAGGAACTCCCCCGACTCGTCGAACAGCTCGGTCGGGAACGGGCCGGCGCCGACGCGGGTCGTGTACGCCTTGACGATGCCGATGATGCGCTCGAGCTTGCCCGGGCCGATGCCCGAACCGGTCGCGGCGCCGCCGGCGGTCGCCGACGACGAGGTCACGAACGGGTAGGTGCCGTGGTCGACGTCGAGCATGGTGGCCTGGCCGGCCTCGAACAGCACGGTGTCGCCCCGCTCGAGCGCGCGGTGGATCTCGAGCGCGGTGTCGGCGACCATCGGGCGCAGGCGCTCGGCGAAGGACAGCAGCGACTCCACGACCTCGTCCGCGTCGATCGCGCGACGGTTGAAGACCTTGACCAGCAGGTGGTTCTTCTGGTCGAGGGCCGCCTCGACCTTCTGCCGCAGGATGTTCTCGTCGAAGATGTCCTGGATGCGGATGCCGACGCGGTTGATCTTGTCGGCGTAGGTCGGGCCGATGCCGCGACCGGTCGTGCCGATCTGGCGCTTGCCGAGGAACCGCTCGGTCACCTTGTCGACGGTGCGGTGGTAGTGCGTGATGACGTGCGCGTTCGCGGACACCAGGAGCTTCGAGACGTCCACCCCGCGGGCGCGGAGCGCGTCGAGCTCCTGGAACAGGACCTCGAGGTCGACGACGACACCGTTGCCGATGATCGGGGTGACGCCGGGCGTCAGGATGCCGGACGGCAGCAGGTGCAGCGCGTACTTCTCGCCGCCGACGACGACGGTGTGGCCGGCGTTGTTGCCGCCGTTGAACTTGACGACGTAGTCGATGCGGGACCCGAGGAGGTCGGTTGCCTTCCCCTTGCCCTCGTCACCCCACTGGGCACCGATGATGACTGCTGCGGGCATGGAGGTTCTCCTCACGTTGGCGGAGGACCGCACCGGCGGGCATGGGCCGATGGTCCACCCGAGTCTATCGAGTGGACACCTCCACGCCACATCCCTGTGGACGAGACGGTGGACGAGGACGACCGACGCCGGTCTCGGCAAGGCCGCGGACGCGGCCGACAAGGCCACCGGCGGTGGCCACGGCGACCACATCGACAAGGCGGAGCACGCTGCGGACGACAAGATCGGCAAGTAGACCGCACCACGGAACGAACGGGAGGCGCGGTGCCAGCTGGCACCGCGCCTCCCGTCCGTCGTGGTGGTGGCGTTCCGCGATCAGGCGCGGAAGAAGTCCTGGTACGACGGGTCGCCCACCGGCTGGGCGTGACCGGGCTGCGCGAGCCGCTCCTCGACCATGGCCTGGAGCGCGTCGGGCGGGGTCAGCCCACGGCGGCGCCACTCCATCGGGTTCGCCCGGAGCTGCATCAGGGAGGTGTGGGATCGCATGACCTCACTCTCCCATCGATTGCCTAGTTTGCCTAACTACATGTCCCATTGCCGCACTCGGGACCACTCCGCTCGGAGACCGGGAACGGCGAACGCCCCGCCACCGGACCGGTGACGGGGCGTTCGTGTCGATCGCTACTTGCGGGGTGCCACCTTCGCGGTCTCGGCGGAGGTCGCCGAGCCGTCCTGGTAACCCTTCGCCTTCGCCGTCACCTCGACGGAGAAGCGGTGCCCCGCGTCCGTCGTGCCGAGCGTGTAGCGCTGGTCCGTCGCACCCTGCACCGCGACGCCGTCACGGAGCCACTGGTACGAGTACGAGACCTTCTTGCCGTCCCACGAGCCGGGCTTCGCCTTGAGCGTCTTGCCGACCTTCGGGGTGCCGGAGATCGTGACGGCGCTGCCCTCGCGGAGGGTGAGCGTCGGCGCGGTCTGCGCCGCCTGGAGCACGTCGGCCTGGTCGCCCACCGCGTTGCCGAGGTGGAGCAGCAGGACCCGGGCGTTCGTGGCGTCGGCCTGTCGCGTGACCTGCAGCGCGCCCTTGTCCGCGTAGAGCACACCGGTGGTGGTGCCCTGCGCGAAGGTGAGCGCCGGTGCCGACGGGTCGTACGTCGCCGGGTCGGTCTCGTCCACGACGTTGGAGCCGCTGGTGGCGAGGGCCGGGGCGTACGCCGACTCGGTCAGGACCGAGTAGTCGAACGGACCGGTCGCACCGATGGTCGACGCCGACACCGTCAGCACCTTGACGGCGCTGTCGAACGTGTTGACGTCCTGTCCCGCGGTGCCGCCGTTGAGCGGCTGCGCGTCGACCGTCTTGCCCGTCGCGAGGTCCACCGTGGTGGCGAGCGTCGCGTCGACCGTGGCCGACTTGGCGTCGTAGACCAGGTAGTCCGGCTCACCGTCGCGGTCCGTGTCGATGAGGACCTCGACGTTGGTCACCGCGCCGGGGTTCGCGTCGGCACCCGCGGTCTGGACGCCGAAGGCGAGCGTGTCGGATGCCTCGTCGTAGTTCGCGCCGTAGGCCCGGATGTCGGCGGCCTGGAGCGACTGCTTCGCCGAACCGGCGGGCAGCGGCTCCTGCGGGTCGGTCCCGCCCAGGACGAACGGTGCGACGGACGAGTGGTACCCGGTCACGGCGTCGCCCTGGTCGACCGAGCGGCCGGTGAGCGCGAGCTCCGCGGTCGTGGTCGAGCCCGAGAACGCGATGTCCTTGCCGTGCACGGCACTGACCGGCTTCGGCGCGACGTACGCACCGAGGCGCATCGGGTTCAGCTTCGCGTCCGTCGGCGTGAAGGACACGACACCGGACTCGGCGGCGACGAACTCACGCTGGTAGCCGGACTGCACCGACTCCTGCGTGGGGTCGATGACGCGACGCAGCTGCGTCGGGTCGGCGATCGTGTACGTCAGCTTGACGGTCGCGGTGCCGTGCGCCGGAGCGGTGACCCGCTTCGTGCTCAGCGAGAACGCGACACCCGGCTGGTCCACCTGGGCCTGGTACGCCACGTCGTACGTGTGCGGACGGCCGTCGGTGTTCTGGATCTGCAGGGTGCGGGACTCGGTGGTCTTCCCGCTGACCTCGACGACACCGTACGAGGCGGTGACGAGCTGGTCGTTCTCGATGCTGCGCACCGTGGTGCCCGCGGTGACCGCCTGCAGCGCGTCGACGCGGCCGGTGCCCTGGCGCAGCAGCGTGGCGTTCCGGTCACCCTGACGAACGTCGTGCGTCGCGGTGTTCATCACGGCGGCCTTGACCTGCGGGGCCGTCCACGACGGGTGCGACTGGAACGTCAGCGCGACGATGCCGGCCACGTGCGGGGTCGCCATCGAGGTGCCGCTCATCGACATGCGGCCGTCACCGGTGCCGTTGGCCGCGGAGATCACGTTGACCCCGGGGCCGGCGACGTCCGGCTTGACGATGTCGTCGAACGAGCCGTGCACGCCACGGCTGGTGAACGGGGCGAGCGTGTTCACGTTCGCCTGGTCGGTCGCCAGCTGGAAGCCCTTGAGCTCCTGGGCGAACTGCACGTGCAGGGTTCCGGCCGTCGCGGCGGCCTGGAGGCTCGCAGCGCTGTCCGAGGTCAGCTCGGCACCCGGGATGGTCGCGTTCCCCGCGATGCCCGAGTCGAAGCTGGTCACCGTCCCGGCCAGCAGGACGCCGACACCGCCGGCTGCCTGCACGTTGGTGAAGCGCACACCGGAGCCGCACTCGAGCGCCCCGTCGGTCCACTTCAGCCAGACGACCTTGCCCTTGATCTCCGCGGCCTCGTCGGCGCTGAACGCTGCGCAGCCGTCGATGTTCGTGGTCGGGACGACGACGTCGCCCTCCACCGGCAGCGTGCCCTGGTAGTTCTGCGAGTACTGCGCTCGGTAGGTGCCGGCGACGTCGGACGGCGCGGTGGCCTTGACACCGTCGAACAGCGACTGCCCGGTGGCGCTCGCGGCGACGGTGAGGGCGCCCTCGGCGTTGCCCGGCGAGCCACCGATGTCGGTGAAGTCGTCGGCGTTGCCCGAGGCGATGACGGGCAGGACACCGCGGGCGGTGAGCGCGTCGATCTTCGCGTTGTCGGGGTCGTCCGGTGCGCCGTAGTCGGAACCGAGCGACAGGTTGAGGACGTTGATGTCCTTGCCCTCGGTCAGGGCCTGGCCGACCCAGTCGAGCGCGGCACCGGTCAGGTCGGTCGAGCCGCCGCCGTCACCGAACACCTTGAGGGCGTAGAGGCCGGCGTCCGGCGCGGTGCCCGGGCCGATCCACATGTCCTGGACGGACTGGTTCGTCAGCTTCGTGTAGTCGCCGCGGAACGTCTTCTTGTCCGCGGTCAGGCCGTAGCCCGCGGCGGTGCCGGACACGTGCGTGCCGTGGTCGCCGCCCTTGCCGTCGATCGGGTTCGCGTCCGGCTTCGGGGTCGGGTCGTAGCCCGCGCTCGAGGAGTCGGCGTTGTAGGTGGGGCCGGCGAAGTCGTAGCCACCGAGGTACTTCTTCGCGTCGAACCAGCTCGGGTCCGGCGCGCTCGTGCTCGCGAGGGCCTGCTCGTACGCGGCCGTCGTGCCGGGGCCGCCGAAGTCGGCCTGGGTGTAGTCGAGACCGGTGTCGAGGACGGCGACGTTGACGCCCTTGCCGGTGCGGCCGGTCTGCTGCCACGCATCGAGCGAGCGCGTGTAGACGTCGCTCGCGGCGTTCTTCGGGCTGACGCCGTCCGCGCCCGGCTGCACCAGGTCGGGGTCGACGCCGCTCGGGGCCTTCGACGCGTCACCCGGGGTCGGGTCGACGATCTTCTTCGGCGTGAGCGGGATGATGCTCTCGACGTCCGAACGGCTGGCGATGTCGCGCAGGGCGTCGACGTCGGCGACGACGGCGACACCGGGGACGGTGTACTCGGTCGAGTACAGCTCCGTCGCCTCTGCGTCGGACCGCTTGACGGCGGCGCGGACGGCGTCGACGGTCGACGTGATCGCCTGCACGCGCTCCTTCGCGGCGGACGACGGCGTCTTCGACTTCGTCAGGTCGCCGCCCTTCGCCTTCGCGTCGACCTCGAGGGCCCCCTGGCCGGTCGTGCGGACGAACGCCGCGACCGTCTTCTGGGGCTTGGCGTCGCGCAGGGGCGCCGCGAGCTTGAGGTCGGCGGCGGAGAGACCGCTCGGCGCGGCGTTCGCTGCGCCGCCCACGGCGAGACCGCCGCACGACAGGGCGACGGCGGCGATGCCGGCGGTCAGGATGCGTGCGACGCGTGACCGCGTGGTGCGCTCCGTGGTGGGTGGTTGCTCGGGTACTGCACGGTTCGGTGTTGCACGTGTCACAGGGCGCACTCCTCGGCTCTGTCCGTGGTGGGGATTCCTGTGAAGTTATGCGTTCGTTCACAGGCGGAACAGTCCGCACTTTGGAGGACTGGCCCTCGTTCGGGGGTACAGCACCTCGTAACTTGCACAGCAGTGTGCACGTTATTACGATGGTGCTCGTGACCACCACCGACCAGCCCGGACGCGCGCCCCGACGGGATGCGACGGCGAACCGGGCCGCCCTGATCGAGGCCGCACGGAGCGTCCTGCAGCAGGACCCCGATGCCTCGCTCGAGACCATCGCGTCCGCCGCGGGCCTGTCGCGCCGTGCGGTCTACGGACACTTCCCCTCCCGCGACGACCTCGTGCGCGAGGTCGTGACCGGCGGCGCCGCACGGATCGCCGGCGCGATGCCGTCGTCGTCCGAGCTCGCCGACCTCCCGCCCGCCGCACGGCTCGCGGCGATCGCCGTGACGCTCTGGGCCGAGGTCTCGCACGTGCGCTCCATGGCCCGCGTCGCCCTGCGCAGCCCGTTCGCCGAGTCCGTGGCCGAGGTGTTCGCGCCGCTGCGGGCACAGGTCCGCACGGCCTGCGCGCTCGGCATCGACGAGGGCTCGATGCGCGACGACGTCGACGCGGACACGCTCGCCCGCCTGGTCGAGGCCGCCTGCATCGCCGTCCTCGACGAGGCCACCCGGTCCGGCACGAGCGACGAAGCCGGTCGCCGCACGGTCGTGCTGTCGGCGCTCGGCACCGCCGGCATCGACTGGCGCACCGCGCTGCTGTCCGAACCCGCCGCACCCGCACCCCGTACCGAGCAGGAGACCCGCGCATGACGCTCGAACTCGACCACGTCGGCATCGGCGACGAGCCCGGCGCCGCGCTGCCCGTCGTGTCCGCCGTCGCCGCTCCCGGTCGCCCCGGTGTCGTCGCCGTCGAGACCGAGCAGGCGCCGGTGCTCGCGTCCCTGATCGCCGGCGGGCGGATGCGTCCCGAGTCCGGGCGGGTGCTGCTCGACGGACACGAGGACGCCGCAGCGGTGCGCGCGGCCTTCGCGCTCGTGGACACCCCGGGCGTCGCCGAACCGTTCCCCGTCATGACGCTCCGGAAGGTCGTGCGCGAGGAACTCGCGTTCGCCGGGCAGCGCCCCTCGCGCGACCACGTCGACACCGTGCTCGACGAGCTCGGCGTGCGGGACCACGCCGACACGCACGTGCAGCGGGTCCCGACCGACGTGCGGGTGCGGCTGCTCGTCGAGCTCGCGCTGCTGCGGGACGGGGTCACGGGCATCGTGCTCACCTCGCCCGAGCGGCACGGCGGCGCCGTGGCCGACTGGTTCGCGGTCGTGCGCGACGTCGCCCGGCGCGGCGTCACCGTCGTCCTCGTGACGTCGAAGGCCGCCGCAGCCACCGTCGAGCAGCTGCTCGACACGATCCGCACCGAGGGTCCCGACGACGCGACCTCGACCGACGGGGGCGACCAGGGCCTCCCGTCCGGCCCCTCCGACCCCGAAACTCCCGCAACCGTCCCGACGGAGGCACCCGCGTGACCATCCCCTCGCTCATCCGCGCCGAACTGGCGCGCCTCACCGCAACGCCGCTCGCCCGGCTCGCGTTCGTCGCCCTCATGGTGGTGCCGCTGCTCTACGGCGGCGCGTACCTCTGGGCGAACCGCGACCCGTACGCCAAGCTCGACCAGATCCCGGCCGCGATCGTCGACCAGGACGCCGGCGCGACGCTCGACGGCGACCGGGTCGACTACGGCGAGGACGTCACGAAGGAGGCGATCGACGGCGCCGACTTCAAGTGGACCGAGACGACCGCGGCCGACGCGCGCTCCGGCGTGCGGAACGGCAAGTACGACTTCGTCGTGACGATCCCGCACGACTTCTCCGAGGCCCTGGCGTCGGCGCAGGGCGACGACCCGAAGCGTGCCGAACTCGTCATGACGACCGCGGACACGAACTCGTACCTCGCCTCGACCATCGCGGAGCAGGCCGGCAAGACCATGCGCACGGCCGTCGCCGAGCGGGTCGGCAAGCAGGCGGCGACGACCCTGCTCGTCGGACTCGCCGACGTGCGGGACAGCCTCGGCGACGCCGTCGACGGTGCGGGACAGCTCGCATCGGGGGCGACCACGGCTGCGGACGGCGCGTCCTCGCTCGCGTCCGGCACCTCCGCGCTGTCCGCCGGGGCCTCGCAGCTCGCCTCCGGCACCGCCGCACTGCCGTCGCAGACCGCCCAGCTCGACAGCGGCGCACAGCAGGTCGCGTCCGGGGCCTCGACCCTGGCGTCCGGGCTGCAGTCCGCACAGCAGCAGACCGCGTCGCTGCCCGCGCAGACCGCGCAGCTGAACGACGGCGCGCAGCGGGTCGCCGCGGGGAACGCCGCGCTCGCCGAGAAGGTCGACTCGGTCAGCGCCGACGTCGACGCGGTGCAGCCGGTGGACGCCGCCACGGTGCTCGCGCAGATCACCGCGAACCTGCCCGAGGGCGTCACGCTGACCCCCTCGCAGCAGGAGGCGATCACGAAGGCGGTCGGCGACGTGAACACCGCCGGCGCCTCGGCCAAGGAGACCTACGCGTCGACCAAGTCGGCCGTCGACCAGCTCCGCGACGGGTCGGCCCAGGTCGCGGCCGGCACGTCGGCGCTGGCCTCGGCATCGCCGCAGCTCGCGGACGGCATCGCATCGGCGTCGAGTGGCGCCTCGCAGCTCGCATCGGGCTCGTCGCAGGTCGCCGCGGGCACGTCGAAGCTCGCCGCCGCGGCACCGACGCTGTCCTCCGGTGCGGCCTCGCTCGCGGACGGTGCCGCGTCGGCCGCGTCCGGTGCCTCGCAGCTCTCATCGGGTGTCGACCAGCTCGAGGACGGCTCGAAGGAGCTCGCCGCGAAGCTCGACCAGGGACGCACGAGGATCCCGGCGTCGACCGCCGCACAGCGCTCGTCGCAGGCGTCCGTGATCTCGGACCCGGTCAAGGTCGGCGACGACAACGTCGCCGCCGCGTCGAACTACGGCGCCGGCCTCGCACCGTTCTTCATCTCGCTCGCCGCCTGGATCGGCATGTACGCGCTGTTCCTCATCCTCAAGCCGATCTCCAAGCGGGCGATCACCGCCGTGCAGAAGCCGCTGCGCGTGGTGCTCGGCGGCTGGCTCACCCCGGCGCTCCTCGGGGTCGTGCAGATGGCGGCGCTGTTCCTGATCGTGCGGTTCGCGCTCGACCTCGACGTGGTGCACGCCGGGTCGACGGTGGCCGTGATGGTGCTCGCCTCGGCGACCTTCGCGGCGATCATCATGGCGCTCAACGTGCTGCTCGGCTCGGTCGGGCAGTTCCTCGGCCTGGTGCTCATGCTCGTGCAGCTCGTGACCGCCGGCGGGACCTTCCCGTGGCAGACGCTGCCGGGGCCGTTGGCGGCGCTGCACTTCGCGCTCCCGATGACCTACTCCGTCGACGCGATCCGGCAGACGATGTACGGCGGGTCGTTCGCGGCGGTGTGGTCGGACGCGGGGGTGCTCGCGTGCTGGTTGCTCGGCGCGCTGCTCGTGTCGTACGTCGTCACGGCGCGGCAGACCCGCTCGCGGACGCTGCGCGACCTGCGGCCGAGCCTGATCGGGTAGCGCGGGCGGCGCGGGCGCGGCGCGGAGCGCGGCGGCGCGGGCGGCGCGGGCGCGGCGCTCGGGGCGGCGCGGGCGGCGCTCGGCGCTCAGGGCGGCTCGGCCGTCAGCACAACGAGAAGCACGTCGCGCCACGCGGTTCCGTGGCGCGACGTGCTTCCGGTGGTGCGCGAGCACCCAGCACCACACGCCGCCTCCGCGCCACCTCCGCCCCGCGAGCACGCCGGACGCCCCGCGCCCGCTACACCCATCCCATCGCACCCCACCCACCCCGGTCGGCGCACCATGTCCTGACAACCGCTCGAGTCGGGGCCGCTACGATCGAGGGACACCACGACGGGTCGAGGGAGATCATGGGAGACGGCAGGTCCGCCACCGCAGACGGCAAACCGGCGACCATCTACGACGTCGCCGCCCGCGCAGGGGTCTCGAAGTCCCTCGTCTCGCTCGTGCTCCAGCGCTCCCCGAAGGTCAGCGACCAGCGCCGCGAGGCCGTCCTGCGGGCCATCCAGGAACTCGACTACCGCCCGAGCACCGCGGCCGTGTCCCTCGCCGGCACCCGCAGCCGCACGATCGGCGTCGTCCTCGACGACTTCCGCAACCAGTGGTTCGTCGACCTGCTCACCGGCCTGCGCGAGGCGCTGCAGGACCAGGGGCACCGCCTCGTCGTCGCCGACCGCTTCCTCAACACCGGGCTCGACGCCTCACCCGTCGAGGGCTTCCTGTCCATGCGCGTCGAGGGCATCGTCATCGCCGGCGAGCCCGACACCGACCTCGCGATCCCGGCGAGCATGCCCGTCGTCGTCGCCGGCGGTCGTGCGGCGCTCCCCCGCGCCGACACCGTCGCGAACGACGACCGCGCCGGTGGCCGGATGGCCGCCGAGCACCTGCTCGCGCTCGGCCACACGCGCATCGGCTTCGTCGGCGGGCGCTCGGCTGCGTCCGCGGAGCGGCTCACCGGCCTGGAGGCACGGATCACCTCCGCCACGTCGCCCACCTCGCTCGCCACGCACGTCATGCCCGTGGAACCCACCGAGGAGGCCGGCGCCGAGGCCGTCGGGCACCTGCTCGACGCCCACCCCGACGTCACCGCGGTGTTCGCCGCGAACGACGTCATGGCGCTCGGTGCGATGTCGGGGCTCGCCGCACGGGGCTTGCGCGTCCCCGAGGACGTGTCGGTGATGGGCTACGACGACACCCCGCTCGCGGCGTCGTCCTACGTCGGCCTCACGAGCATCGACGACCGCAGCGTGGAGATCGGCCGCGGCGCCGGGGAGCGCCTGCTCGCCCGGATCGCCGACCCGACCGCTCCGGCGCAGGAGACCCTGGTCGAGCCCCGGCTCGTCGCCCGCCGCACGACCGCTCCGCGCTGACGCGAGCAAGCCCGCCCGCGCCGCCCGCGCGCACGAGACTCGTCTGAGCGGACACGTTCGCGGCCCCGGCGTCGCGAACGTGTCCGCGGAGCCGAGTCTCGTGCGCGGCCCCGCCGGCCCGGCGGCCCCGCGGCCCGGCGGCCCGGCGGCCCGACGGCCCCGCGGCCCAGCCGCCCGCGGCGAGCGCGTCAGTCCGTCGGCAGGACCGCGTGCTGGACGACCCACGCGTGCATGACGATCGCCGCCGCGGCCGAGGCGTTGATGCTCCGCGTCGACCCGAACTGCGTGATCTCGAGGTGGGCGTCCGCACCGGCGACGGCCTCGTCGGTGAGCCCGGGTCCCTCCTGCCCGAACAGGAACACGCAGCGCTCCGGGATCGCCGCGGTCTCGATGCGCTCGGCGCCCGGGGTGTTGTCGATCGCGACGACCGGTCGCCCCTCCTCGTGCATCGCGGCGAGGAACGCCGCGACGTCCGGGTGGTACTGCACGTGCTGGTACCGGTCGGTGACCATCGCCCCGCGCTTGTTCCAGCGCCGCCGACCGATGACGTGCACGGTGCCGGCGAGGAACGCGTTCGCACTCCGCACGATCGACCCGATGTTGAGGTCGTGCTGCCAGTTCTCGATCGCGACGTCGAAGGCGTGTCTGCGGGTGTCGAGCTCGGCGACGATGGCGTCCATCGACCAGTACCGGAAGCGGTCGACGACGTTGCGGGTGTCCCCGGCGGCGAGCAGCTCCGGGTCGAGCCGGGGGTCCTCCGGCCAGGGCTCGGGGTGCGGCCCGACGCCGTTCGTCGTGGCCTCGTGGGTCGGTGGCAGCGTGGGACCGTCCGGCTGCGCCGGTCCCGTCGACGGGACCACGGGGTCGGACGGGAGGCGCTCGGTCACGTGACCAGCGTAGGGCGCGTGCCCCGCGCCTCCCGTCCGGCGACCGCCGTCAGCCGACGGTCAGTACGACGTCGGGTACGTGACCGACGGCTCGGACATCGCGACCGCGACGAGCGCGATGAAGAGCACGGCGTAGAAGACCGTGATCACCCCGCCGACGATCACCGCGGCGAGCGCCAGGCCACGGCCGCCCTCGTCACGCTTCTTCGTCTGGGACATCGCGACGAAGCCGAGGACGAACCCGACGATCGGCGCGACGAACGCCGCCACGAGCGCGATGATCGCGAGGGTGTTCGTGCGCTGCGGGGCGGCCGGCGCCGTTGCGTACGGCTGGTACGGGTGCTGCTGGGGCTGGACGTTCTGTTCTGACACGGCTGACGAGCCTAGGAGCGCCGCGTTTTCGTGGAGAAGTGCCAATCTTCGTCCGGCCTCACGTCGTGCCCGGGCGCAGGAAGTCCTCGGGGTCGTCGCCGCTGCCGGTCGTCGTGAAGATGCGCTTCCGGTCACCGGGGCGGGCCGGGTCGAAGAGCACGGTGACCGTCCCACCGAGCACCGGAGCGGTGCCGTGGGTGAAGCCCTCGGTCCGCTCGACCCAGCGCCGGACGCCGTGCAGGTCCACGAACGAGAACGTCCACCGCAGCAGCGTGCGCGACGCGTCCGGGGTCGTGCCGCCGCTGATCGCGGTGACCTCGCCCGTGGTGCGGCGGCCGTTCGCCAGCACGTCCGTGAGCCGGGCGCGCCGGTTCCCACGGCCGATCCGCGTGGCACCGCCGGCCACGAGCGCGAGGACGGTCACGACGGTGAGGAGCCCCGGCAGCCACCACACGGCGGTGTACAGGATCCAGCTGCCGACGCCCCACGTCTCGTCGTGCCCGAACGTCGGGTCCACGGCCACGCCGACGCGGTCCGGGGCGGGCCACTGCGTGGTCGTGGCCCACCAGGTGCACGCGGTGGCACCGACGAGCCAGAGCGGCAGCGGCCCGAGCCCGACCAGGTCGGTGGTGCGCCCGGACCACCGGTGGTTCCACCGCGTGTACACGCCGACGGCCACCAGGGTGCCGATGACCGCGCTCGGGGCCGCCCACAGGTGCGTCTCCGGGTCGGGGCTGTCGGAGAAGATGCTGTTGACCGTCATCATCCGGAAGCGCAGGACGAAGTCCGACACCGCGAGTCCACCGACCGCCCCCGCGGCGACGACCAGCAGAGCACCGACGACGGTCATCGTCAGGGCGGTGGTCGAGCCGCGGTACCGGGCCTCGCGTTCGCGGCGTGCCTGCTGCGGGTCGACCGTGCTCACGACGCGGTGGTGCCGTGCGTGCGGACGCGGGCCTCGATGCCGGCGGTGATGATCTCGAGGCCCAGGGCGAAGCGGTCGTCGTACGAGTGCTCGCCGAGGATCTCCCCGACCACGCGGTGCCGCTCGGGGCGCCCGGCCTCGGAGTCGCCGCGGCCGACCTGCACGCCGGCGTGCCCGACGACGAAGTCGTAGACCACGAAGAACGCGTACATGGCCTCGCGCTCCGGCAGACCTGCCTGCTGCAGGGCCCCGACGACCTTCGCCACGACGGCGTCGGACTCGGTGGAGGCGAGCGGGGCGCGCTGGCTGTGCGACTCGAGCACGAGGGGGTGGGTGCGCATGAGGTCGCGGAAGGTGCAGGCGAAGACGTGGACGACCGAACGCCAGTCGTCCGGCCAGACGAAGGTGGCCGTGAACTCGTCGACGGTACGACGGACGAGCTCGGCATGCAGGTCGTCGAGGCCGCCGATCGTCCGGTGCACGGTCATCGGTGCGACGCCGAGCTTCGCGCCGAGGGCGCGGAAGGACAGGCGGTCGAGGCCCTCCTCGTTGGCGATGGCGGTGGCGGCGTCGACCACCTGCTGTCGGCTCAGGACGTTGGGGCGACCGCGGCGGCGACGGGGCGCGGCGGCGGTTTCGGCTGCCGGTGTCGTCCCGGTGGGGGCGTCGGCCGCTCCCGCGCCGGTACGGCCGTCGGTCGTGGTGCGCGGCTGGGCGGTGGGGCTGCCGGGGTCGACGAGCACGGGGAGGCCTCCTTGATCCGGTACGTGTCCCGAAAATCGTAGCCCAAAGCCGAACGCCGGTCGGTGTCCGGTCGGCCAGTCCTCCACAGTCGGGTGACCACCGGGTCCGGCGAGCGGCGGCCCCAGTACGCTGGGCCCATGGCGACCCGCGACGAAGTCGAGTGCTGGCTGACCGACATGGACGGTGTGCTCGTCCACGAGAACCAGGCCCTGCCGGGCGCTCCCGAGCTCATCCAGCAGTGGCTGGACGAAGGGACCGAGTTCCTCGTCCTGACGAACAACTCGATCTTCACGCCGCGTGACCTCAGCGCCCGGCTGCGGTGGTCGGGTCTCGAGGTCCCCGAGGAGCGCATCTGGACGTCGGCGCTCGCCACGGCGGACTTCTGCCGCTCGCAGATGCCGGGGGGCTCCGCGTTCGTGATCGGCGAGGCCGGCATGACGACGGCGCTGCACGAGGCCGGCTTCATCATGACCGAGACCGCGCCCGACTACGTCGTCGTCGGTGAGACCCGCAACTACTCGTTCGAGGCGATCACCAAGGCCGTCCGGCTCATCCGCGACGGTGCCCGGTTCATCGTGACGAACCCCGACGCGACCGGGCCCAGCGCCGAGGGGGTCCTGCCGGCGACCGGGGCCATCGCCGCGATGATCGAGAAGGCCACCGGGAAGCAGCCGTACGTCGTCGGCAAGCCGAACCCGATGATGTTCCGCTCGGCGATGAACCGGATCGGGGCCCACTCCGAGAACACGGGCATGATCGGCGACCGCATGGACACCGACGTGCAGGCGGGCATCGAGGCCGGGCTCCACACCGTCCTGGTGATGACCGGCATCAGCGACCAGGCCGAGATCGACCGGTACCCGTTCCGCCCGAGCGAGGTCATCGCCGGCGTGCACGAGCTCGTCCGCGCGGAGCCGATCGAGGTCGAGCTCTAGCGAGGGCGTGAACGCGTGCTCAGACCGGGTTCGCCCGGAGCAGCCGCTCCGTCGCGATCATCGCGCCGCCCACGACCGCCGGGATCCCGCCGCCGGGGTGCACCGACGCTCCCACCCGCCACAGCCAGGGCCGCCAGCGGTCGTTGTACGAGGGGCGGTGGAACGGCCCGCTCTGCCACGGCGGACGGGCCGCCCCGTAGAGCGCCCCGTGCGGTTCTCCCCCGGTGCCGTAGTACTGCGGGTCGAGGACCACGTGGTCGTCGAGCAGGTCGGTGATCGGTCGGTCGAGGCCCAGCGCTGCCGACACCCGGTCGACCTCCCGCCGCACGAAGGGGTGGTCGATCTCGTAGTGCGCGCCGTCCGCGGGTGCGGTCAGCAGTACGCCCACGGTGCTGTGCGGGTTCGGGGAGAGCTCGCCGGCGCGGTAGTGGTTGACGAACACCATCGTGTCCGCCGGCTCGTCGCCCGCCTCGAGGCTCCGGTGCAGTGCGTCCGGCTTCGTCGGCAGCACCACGCTGTGCGTCGCGAGGTTCTCGGGCAGCTCCTCGCGCAGCACGCCGTAGAGCGCGACGGCGGAGCAGGACAGGGCCCGGGGGCGGGAGCGCGGGCGTGGCAGCACGGACATCGCGGACATCGCGGACGGACCGGCCGGTCCGGTCAGCGCGGCGAGCCGGTCGGCGTCGAGGGCGCTGACGACCAGGTCGGCGGGGTGGTGCGCGGCCTCGGTGGTGACGCCACCGCGCGCGATGCGGGTGACGGCCTCGCCGGTGCGGACCTCGACGCCGGCGGCCTCGGCGAGTCGCTGCAGCGCGAGCACGACCTCGTACACGCCGCCGCGGGGCACCCACGCGCCGGTCTCCGCCATGATCGCCGGCATGCTCGCGTAGAGCGCAGGGGTGCGTGCGGGTGAGACCCCGGCGTTGAGGGTGTGGATCGCGATGATCTCGCGCAGCCCGTCCGGCAGCCACGCCAGGCCGTCGAGGTACGCACGCGTGGTGAGCCGCGAGCCGTACACGGAGAGCAGGCGACGGACGGCCGGCAGGGCCGAGCGGTCGAGCGGGTCGGCGAGCAGGAGCCGCGTGACGTCGTCGGCGAGCGGCGCGTGCAGGTCGGCGAAGCGTCGCCACGCCGGGTACCAGGGGTGGTCGGGTGCCACCGGGAGCGCGGTCTCCTCGCCGCCGTGGAAGTACCGGCCGACCTCCGGCATGCGCACGAGGTCGAGGTGCCCGTCCTCGCCGGGACGTCCGCCGAGTCGCCGCAGCAGCTCGTCCCACACCGCCGGGAAGGTGACGAGCGACGGCCCGGTGTCGATCCGGTCCGCCCCGAGCTGGATGCGACGGCTCTTGCCCCCGAGCCGGCCCGACGCCTCGAGCAGGGTCACACGGTGCCCGGCACGGGCGAGCAGGGCGGCGGCGGTGAGGCCACCGATCCCACCTCCGACGACGACGACACGACTCACCGGGCACCTCCGAGCACGATGGACACCAGGAGCAGCACCCCGGCGAAGGACCCCGCGATGTACGGGAAGGCGACCGACAGGCGGTACAGGCGGTGACCGGTCTCCGGCGACGGGGCGCGCAGCAGGCACACGACGAGGACGCCGGCGATGAGCAGGTTGACGGCGGCCACCGGGATGCTCACCACCGCGAACAACACCGTCGACACCACCCACCAGGCGCCGCTCCACAGCGCGGTCCCCCGGGGTCCGAGCCGGACCGCGGTCGTGGTGATGCCCGCGTCACGGTCCTCGACGATGTCCTGCACGGCGTCGAAGGCGTGCTTGGCGACGCTCCAGGCCATCAGTCCCAGCGCGGCGGGCCACGTCGGCTCCTCCTCGAGGGCGAACGGCACGATGACCAGCGGCAGCGCGTACGCCGCGTTGCTCAGCGAGTCGAGGTACGGCCGGGCCTTGAAGCGCACCGGTGGCGCGGAGTAGCAGACGAAGACGACCGCGTAGAGCAGGATCGCGGCGTTCGCGAGCGGCGGCAGCGTCAACAGGAACGCGACGAGGAACGGCACGTTGACCACGGCGACCGCCCAGACGATGAGTCGGACCTCCGACTGCCGGATCCTGGCACCCTCGATGGACCCCTTGCGGGGGTTCGTCGCATCGGTGTCCTGGTCGAAGACGTCGTTGACGCCGTAGATGAGCAGGTTGAACGGCAGCGTCAGCCAGATCAGGATCGGCAGCGCCCGAAGGTCGAACAGCGCTCCGGTGAGCCACACGGCGACCAGCCCCGAGCCGATCGTGTTGATCCACAGGACCGGACGCGAGACGTGCACCAGTCGGCGCACGGTCGCACCGGCCCCGGACCGCAGGGTCCTGGGCAACTGTCCGGTCCCGTCGGTCACCGGCCCGAGCGTACCCGGCGGTGCCCGTGCTACTCCACCGTCACGAGCGTCCCGAGCGGCAGGGCGTCGAGCGCCGCGACCCCCTCCGCGGAGAGCCGCACGCACCCGTGGGACACCGCCCCCGAGGCCGCCGCGTTCCAGTGCAGGCCGATGAGCCCGCCGTCCGACCCGCCGTACGGTTCGTCGGCTGCGCTCGAGTGCAGCGAGGTCAGCTGGATCGCGTGGTCGCCCGTCCCTTGCGAGGGGTCGACGTACCGCTGCTCCAGGTACCCCGTCACGCCGGTCGGCGTCGGGGTGTCGGAGGTGCCCACCCCCGCGGGGAAACTCCGGGTGACCCGTCCGGACGAGGACTCGATGGACACGGTCTGGTCGGCCGTCGAGATGACCACGTGCGACGTCGGTGTGACCTGCTGCACGAGTGCCGTCCGCGGCACCCACGCGGCCGTCTGCGCGGCCGCGTGTCCGTCGGCCGCCGAGGGCAGCTCCCGCCGCGCCGGCGTGAGGACGAGCTCCCAGGCCCCCTCGTGCCGCAGTCCCACGACCGTCGTCGGCTGGCCGAGGAAGTCGGTGGCCGCGAAGCGCGCGACAGGGTGCTGCCGATCGGACCCGAAGAGCGGTGCGTCGGTGCGGAGGTGGAAGACCTCGGCGGACGACACCGTCCGGTCGACGGGCAGCAGGCCGTCGACCACGGCCGAGTAGCGCGCTTCGGGCAGCGCGGCGAGCGCCGCTGCGGCGACGTCGGGGACGCTCGGCACCGTGCGCGCCGTGGCCGTGGGGGTGCGGTCCGCCGCGGCGGGGACGGCGTCGCCGCCGGTCGCGCCGGTCAGCACCGGGACGGCGATCGCGGCGGCGGCGACCACGACGGCGGCGATGCCGACGGTGGTCCAGGTCTTGGGGTACGGCACGGGGGCCTCCGGTGGTGCGAGGGGGGGGGTGAGCGGTCAGGGGCGGCGGACGGGAGGCGCGGGGCGGGGCGGTCCCGCGCCTCCCGTCGGGTGGGTGCGGACGGGAGGCACGGGGCGGGCCGGTCCCGCGCCTCCCGTCCGGTGGGTCAGCCGCTGACGACCGGCAGGTGCACGCCGGCGGGGACGGTCCCGGTGGCGCCGGTGCCGCCCGCCGTGCCCGCGCCGCCGGTCGAGCCGCCCGCGTTCGACGCCGCGGTCACGGTGATCGCGAGCGGCGTCACGAGCACCGAGGCGCCCGACGCGTCGGCGAGGTCGAGCGTGTGCGCGCCGACCGGAGCGTCCGCGGGGATCACGACCGAGCCGGTCGCGGTGCCGTCCGGACCGACCGTGAGCGTGCCGACCGTGACCGGGTCGGACCGCAGGACGACCTGCAGGGTGGCGCCGGCGGGGAGTCCGGTGCCGGCGAGCGCGATCGTCTTCCCGGCCTGCACGGAGGTGCCCTCGGGGGCGGTCAGCACGCCGGAGACGACGCGGGCCTGCCCACCGGTCGAGACGACCGTCGCGGTGCCGTCCGCGCCGACGGCGACGGTCGCGCTCGTCGCGGCCGCGAGGTCGAGCCGCTCCCACGAGCCGTTCGCGGAGCCGGACTGGTCGAGGGGGTGACCCGAGGCGATCTCGGTCTGCGCGAGCACCTGCGTGCGCTGCGCGTCGGTCAGGGTCGGGAAGGTCGACAGGAGCAGGTTCGACGCGCCGGTGGGGACCGACGGGGCGAGACCCGCGGTGCCGGTCTGCGCGAAGCCGTAGGTCATGCGCTCGCGGTAGACCTGCACGGCCGAGGCCCGGTCGGTGACGACCTGCGCGGTGCCGCCGGGCATCGCCTGGCCGCCGTAGGGGTCGTCGGTGTAGGGCCGCTCCGCGGCGATGCAGTTCGCGAGGGTGTCGCCGCACGTCGCCTCGAGGTACGCCGTGAGCTCGGCGCGGGCCGGCTCGAGGACCTCGGTGCGGTACTGCGTGTCGGACCAGCGGGCGGCGAGGGCGGCCTCGCCGTCGATGCGTCCGCCCATGATGTCGAGCGGGTAGTGGACGCCGAGGACGATGCGGTCGTTGCCGGCCTCGGACGTGCGGGCGAGGATCTCCGGCGCGAGTTCGGGCACGAGCGTGGCGAGGGTGATGCCCGCCTGGTACGCCGTGGTGGTGTGCCCGGACGGGTACGAGCCGCCGGTGCAGATGC
Organism: Curtobacterium sp. 1310; assembly: GCF_017834105.1. NCBI lineage: Bacteria > Bacillati > Actinomycetota > Actinomycetes > Micrococcales > Microbacteriaceae > Curtobacterium > Curtobacterium sp. 1310. The sequence continues at coordinate 605,137 of NZ_JAFICY010000002.1, forward strand.
CCTTCTGGCCGTAGCCGGCGTCGAGCACGACGTCGTTCGGCGAGAACTCGTGCGTGGTGTCGGTCGTGGCCGGCACCCGTGTGATCGTGAGGTTGCCCTTCGCGTCCGCCCAGGCCGTGCCGGTGCGGTTCGCGGCGAGCGACGACGCGTTCACGGTCGCCGGGTTGCAGCTGGCCGTGTCGTCACCGGCGGGCAGCGTCGCCGCGGTGTCGGTCGGCAGGTACGGCCGCGGGTAGCTGTAGTGGGCCTTCGCGTCGCCGGTGCCGACGTAGGCGCCGCTCGTACCGTTCGACGAGTTGACGAGCGCGTCGACGAGCGGCAGGTCGCCGTCGTTGCGCCCCTGCACGAACAGCTTGCTCAGCGTCTCGCCGAGCCCCTGCGACACGGTGAAGGACTGGTCGTAGGCGGTGTTCGTCGCGTTGTCGTACTCGGCGTCCTGCAGCGCCCGGAACTGTTGCGCCGTCGTCGCGTGCTGGTTGATCCACGACGTCAGCTGGTCGTTCTTCGCCAGCGTCGCCGGGTCGTCCACGGTGCCGTGCAGGTCGTTCTTCCCGCTCGACGTCCAGTACTGGTCGTACCCGCTGAGCAGCGACACCAGGTCGGGCTCGGTGGAGTCGCTCGGGTACGTCGCAGCCTGCGCGGCGAGCGGCGACCCGAGCACGAGTGCGGTCGCGACGGTGGCGACGGTCACGCCGCGGACGGTGGATCTGCGCATGTGGTGGTGGTCGCCCGGGGGCGACGCCCCTTCCTGTTGTACCGGTGTGGAAACAGGGCGAACCTAGGGACGGGTGGTTGCCGGACGGCGAACGGCCCCCCACCCGGGGGTGAACCGGGCCGCAGGCTGTGCGCATTCGCAGCCCGTCGCCCTCGTGGACGAGTCGGCCCGGCGGCACCCGCCGGGCCCGGTACCTGAGCGCGGGCGGTCGGGTCAGACGGCGGACGGGAGGCGCGGCTCGTCCCCCTGCACCGCGGGCGCCCCCACGGGCGGCACCGACCGCCACCGGCGCAGCAGGCGGCGGCCCCGGTCGTCCCGCCATGCGACCAGGCCGCCGGCGACCACCCCGAGGGCGAGCACCGCGAACGCGAACAGTCCGAGGAGCCCGACGGGCACCATCCGCACCAGGTCCTGCGTCGGCACGGTGGCCGACACCGCGATCGACCCGAAGTCCCAGAAGGCGTGCAGCAGCACGGGCGCGAGCAGGTTCCCGGTGAGCCGGCGGGCGAGGTAGAGCGTCGAGCCGAACGACGCCGCGAAGACGACCTGCACGACGGTCGCACCGACCCCCGCGCCGGCGAGGACGTTGAGGAAGTGCAGCAGCCCGAACAGCACGCACGACGCGATCCACACGCCGAACTCGGGCAGCCGCCGCCGGAGCCCGACGAGCAGCACGCCGCGGGTGAGCAGCTCCTCGAACACCCCCACGAAGAGGACCCCGACCGCGAGCAGCAGGAAGTACCGCACCGGCTGGGCGCCCCACTCGACGAGCGGGAGCCGGGCGACGCACACGGCTGCGATCAACGCCGGGGCCGTGAGCGTCCACCGGAGTGCCGTCCGACGACGGTCGGCGGTCGCGATCGGCCACCAGCCCAGCGCGGTGACGTAGACGCAGAGCACGAGCACCGCGATGCCCTCCGGCACCACGAGTGCTCCGAGGACGCCCTCGACGGTCTGCCCGAGCGTGCTGTAGTCGTCGCTCGGCCGCGAGCGCCAGGCGCTGACGGCCGCGAAGGCAACGAGCGGCGCGAGGCCGAGCAGGAGCGACGGGGGCACCGGCCAGCGACGGCGTCGGGCGGGTGCGGTGGTGGTCACCCGCCGTTTGTACCATTGACGCATGCGCCTGCCCTCCCTGTCCGTCATGGCGGAGGACTACGTGAAGCTCGTGTGGAAGTCGACCGAGCGCGGCGGCGAGGGGCTCGCGACGCGGGACATCGCGGCGGCCCTCGGGGTCTCGGCGTCGACGGTGTCGGGGAACCTCCGGAAGCTCGACCGCGACGGCCTCATCGAGCACACCCCCTACTACGGCGTCGTGCTCACCCCGCTCGGGCAGCAGGTCGCCGTGGCGATGGTCCGTCGCCACCGGCTCATCGAGACGTACCTGGTGCAGCGGCTCGGCTACTCGTGGGACGAGGTCCACACCGAGGCCGAGGCGCTCGAGCACGCGGTGTCCGAGACGTTCCTCGAGCGGGTCGACGCCGACCTCGGCCACCCGACGCACGACCCGCACGGTGACCCGATCCCGGCGACGGACGGCTCGGTCCCGTCGTCGGCGGGCACGCTGCTCGGCTCGGTCGAACCCGGAGCCTGCGGGGTCGTGGACCGGGTGTCCGACGACGACCCGGCCCTGCTCCGGTACTTCGACGAGCTCGGGGTCGCACTGGGCACGCACCTGCGCGTCGAGCGGGTCCGCGACTACGCGGGTGTGATCGCCGTCAGCCGGCGGGCTCCCGACGGCGAGGAGTCCCTCGTCGACCTGCCGGCCGCCGCCGCCTCGGCCATCTGGCTCGCCCCCGACGCCGACTGACGCCAGCCGCCGGGGCCGCGGCCGCCCGCCGCCCGCTCGCCGAGCGGGCACTTCCTGTCACACTCGGCGGCTCCTGCCGACGGATCCTGCCCACCCGACGGGACGCGCGCGGCACGTCCTGCCCGTTCGATGCGGCTGGTGCCCACGAACGGACGGGAGGCCCGATGCCAGCCCTCCCCGAGCCTCCCGTCCCACGATTCCCGTCGCACGACATGCCGCTCACCTCCGCCGCCGACGGCACGTCGTGCGACCGGAACGGCCGCCGACGGCAGGTCATGCGACCGGAACGGCAGCCGACGGCAGGTCGCGCGACCTGAACCGTCGCCGACGGCAGGTCGTGCGACCGGAACCGCCGGCGCGCCCATTGGACGGGAGGCCCGATGCCAGCCCTCCCCGAGCCTCCCGTCCCACGATTCCCGTCGCACGACATGCCGCTCACCTCCGCCGCCGACGGCACGTCGTGCGACCGGAACGGCCGCCGACGGCACGTCGTGCGACCTGAACGGCCGCCGACGGCAGGTCGTACGACCGGAACCGACCGCAGCCGCCGCGCCCGCAGCCGCGGGCGGAGCCGCGCCGCCGCCTACGCGGCCGGAACGCCGGCGGCGCCGGCCCGCCGGAACGGGGCCCGCAACGTCGGCACGATGTCCTTCCGGTTGATCCACAGCACCACGAGCGCCGCGACCACGTGCACCCCGCTCAGCACCCACCGCCCGCTCGTGTCCGTCACCACGAACTGCACCGCGAACAGCGCCACGAGCGCGATCGCCGACCACCGGTGGAAGCGCAGCGCGATGATGATCGCCACGCCCAGCACGGTCTGCGACGCGGTGAGCACGAACTCCTCGACCTGCCGACCGTCGAGCGGCAGCCCGCCCGTCGTCCCGCCACCGAGCACGTGGGCGATCGGCAGCGACCCGACGAGCAGCGACCACTGGTTGACCTTCGACGCGATGAGCGTCCCGATCGCCGCGCCGCCCATCCCGCGCAGGGCGAAGAGCGCTGCGACGATGAACTCGGGCGCCTCGGTCGCGAGCGGCGCGAGCCACTGCACGAGGAAGTAGCTGTCGATGCCGAGCGCGCTCCCCGACTCGACGAGTGCGTCCGCGAACGGCTCCGCCGACGACAGGATGACGGCGGCGGCCACGAGGAACAGCGCGACGATCGTCCAGCGGCGCGCACGCTGCGGCATCGAGGCGATGTTCCCCGCCATCCCGACCATCTCCTCGTCGCCGCCGTCGTCCGGCGCCTGCGACGCCCGCCACAGGTACGCGACGAAGGCGGCGAGCAGCACGAACCCGAACCACAGCGGGATCGAGCCCATCAGCGGGATGAGGAACGCGACGACCGCCAGGAGCGCCAGGAAGCCGATGTCCAGCCGCGAGGACTGCTGCAGCTGCAGCACCGTCGTCGCCGACCGGGGCAGGGTGCCGGCGCGGACGTACCGGCGGGCGACGAGCAGCGAGATCACCACGACGAGGGGCCAGCCGAACCCGAGCAGCAGCCGGTTCGAGCCGGTCATGTTCGCGGCGGCGAACTGCTCGTACGACGGGTCGTACCCGGAGCGGAACGCGTAGTACAGGTCGACGGCGTACTCGGGCAGCACGGCGATGAGCGCGAGGATCGCGATGGCGAGCGCCCCGGAGATGTCCTTCTGCGCGGCCTCGGCGGCCCAGGCGAGCAGGAACGAGGCGGCGACCACCGCACCGCCGAAGACCAGCAGGTCGACGACGGGGTTCGGGGCGGAGCCCGTGACGCGGAAGACCACGGCGGGCAGGGCGATCACGATGCAGATCGCGATGCGCCCCCAAGCGCTGCGTCCCATGCGGGCGGGCGGTGCGTCGGCATCGACGACGCGGACAGGTGAGGTGTCGATCACGGGGTGGTCCCTTGGTCGGGCCGCACCGATCGCGCAGGGGTGAGGAGCGCTTCGGCACGGCAGAACGGCCGAAGGTCTCGCTCGCCCGCCGGGTGGGACCGGCAGGTGGTGCACCGGGCCGATCGTCGTGATGGCCAGTGTGTCGATGCACGCGCTGGGAGCTACTCCCCTTCGCCGTCCACCTTGGCGCGCTCCGATCCGCGTGCGCAAGCCGATCGGGCCTGTTCGTCGACCCGAATCCGGGTCTTCCGCGGCCCGTCCCGGAACGGCGGGACGCGCTCTTGGCGCACCGCGCGTCGGACGGGAGGCCCGTGGCGGCGCAGCCACGGGCCTCCCGTCCGTCAGGTGGTCACCCGGAGGCGCGTTTGCCGCGTCCGAGCGCCATCTCGCGACGGGCGCGTTCGAGCGCGAGCGCCGATCCGGCGTCCGGGTCGGCGAGCAGTCGTCCGGTCTCGTCGACGTGCGCGCGCACGGCCTCGCCGCGACGTTCGGACGCGTCTGCCAGGACGGGGGCGACGACGTCCTCGCCGAGCGAGACCAGCGCACGGCTCAGCGCGAGTCGGGTCTCCCGGTCACCCTGACCGAGTTCGCGGGCGAGGCGTCGGGCGAGGGCGGGACCCTCCTCGGCCGGAGCGAGCAGGACGGCCGCGCGCCAGGCCGTCCGACGCACACCGGGGTCGTCGTCGCCGAGCCGGTCGGCCACCTCGGGGTACACCGACCCGTCGCGGATCTTCGACAGGGTGTGGAGCGCCTGCGAGCGCGCCTGCGCCTCGGGACGGTGCAGCTCGTCCGTCAGCCGGGGCACGACGGTCTCCGCCGGCAGCCTGACGAGCGCCCACGTCAGGGCCTCGCGCACCTGCAGGTCCGGCTCGACGGCACAGCGTTCGACGAGCACCTCGAGGTCGGACAGCCTCGCCTCGGTGCCGGCGGCCATCACGGCACGGAGTCGGACGGACGAGCGGGGGTCGGTGAGGTCGTCGGCGAGGGTGGTCATCCCCTCATGCAACACCGGGTACCCGCTGGTCACGTGCACGCAGCCGAGGCATAGCGTGGACGGGACCCGTACCGCACCGGAAGGACTCCCCATGCCCCGCATCGGAACCAGTGACCTGCACGTGTTCCCCCTCGCCCTCGGCGGCAACGTCTTCGGCTGGACCGCCGACGAGCAGACCTCGCACCGGGTGCTCGACGCGTACACCTCGGCCGGCGGCGACTTCGTCGACACCGCGGACGTCTACTCCGCGTGGGCGCCGGGCAACGAGGGCGGCGAGTCGGAGCGCGTCATCGGCTCGTGGCTCCGCGCGTCCGGGAAGCGCGACGACGTCGTGGTCGCGACGAAGGTCTCGCAGCACCCGCAGTACAGCGGCCTGTCCGCGTCGAACGTCGCTGCGGCTGCCCGCGCGAGCCTCGAGCGGCTGGGCACCGACCGGATCGACCTGTACTACGCGCACTTCGACGACCAGGACACCCCGCTCGAGGAGACCGTCCGTGCGTTCGACCAGCTCGTGCAGGAGGGCCTCGTCCGGTACACGGCGATCTCGAACTACTCGCGTCCGCGTGCCGAGGAGTGGATCCGCATCGCCAAGGAGAACGGGCTGGCGCTGCCCGTCGCGATCCAGCCGCACTACAACCTCGTCACCCGTGAGCCCTACGAGTCGGACATCGCCCCGCTCGCAGCGTCCGAGGGCCTGGGAGTCGTGCCCTACTTCGCCCTCGCCGCCGGGTTCCTGACCGGGAAGTACCGCACGAAGGACGACTTCGCCGGCAAGGACCGCGAGGGGCAGGTGTCGGGCTACTTCTCGGACGAGGGACTGGCCGTGGTCGACGCGCTCTCCCGCATCGCCGAGGCGCACGAGGCCGAGATCGCATCGGTCGCCCTCGCGTGGCTGCAGGCCCAGCCGGACGTCGTCGCGCCGATCGCGAGCGCGCGGAACACCGAGCAGCTGCCGGCGCTCCTGGCATCCGCGGACCTCGAGCTGGGCGCCGAGGAGCTCCGCACCCTGGACGAGGCGTCCGCGCGGGTCCCCGCCGCATCCTGACGGCGCCGCCCGCCCCGCCCCCGCGCTCCCGCAGCCCCGCGGTCCTGCGGCGCGGCTACCCTCGCGGAACGCAACGTCGGCGGTTGCTCGCAGCGGTACAACGCTGCGAGCAACCGCCGAGGTTGCGTCTTGCGGAGAGGGGGCGGGTCAGGTGCCGCTCGGGGCGAGCGAGCCGGTCAACGGCTGGCCGCTCGAGCGCGTCGCGAAGCACGAGATGAAGGTGTTGCCGCGGTCCCAGGTCTCCTGGTCGGGCGCGTAGGTGCCCTGCACCTGCACGTCGCCGTACCGCGCCGCCGCCGCGGTGTCGACTGCCTTGGCGGTCTGGCACATCTGCGCCGCCTGCGCCGCCAGGTCGTCCGGCCCCGGCCACGCTCCGGCCTCGACCTGGATCCGGGCGGTCAGCTGCCCGGCGTGCGCTGCTGCGCAGTCGACCACCGTGAAGGACTGCGCCCAGGCGTCGGTGAACGGCGACAGGCACTCACCGCCGGCGAGCTCGTTCCAAGCGTGCTCACCCGGGGCGGCCTGGGTGGTCGCGAACTGCAGCGGCGGCGCGGGGGCCGCGGCGGCCTCGGTGGACTGCTCTGCCGAGGGCTCGTCCGAGGGAGCGGCCGACGCAGCGGCGGAGGACGCGCTCGCCGCGGGAGCGCTCTCCTCGCTGATGGAGTTCCCGAGGATCCAGCGGGTGAGCCCGAAGACCGCCACGAGCAGCACCACGATGAGCACGACGGCGCCGATCACGAGCAACTGCTTGCCGCGCTTGCCCTCGCCCGCGAGCCGACCGAAGCCCTCGTTGATGAAGTTGTCCCGTCCGCCGCCGTCGCCGGGAGCCGTGCTCCCCGAGGCCGTGCGGTCGGGAGCCGTCCCACGGGTTGCTGCGCGTGCACCGGGCGTCCCGTCACGACGGGGAGCGCCGGCCGGAGCGGCGACCGCGGGCATCATGCGCGTCCCCGAGTCCTCGGGGTCGTACCCGGTGTCGCCGAGCTGCCCGACCGCAGCCGTGCCGAACAGGTCCTTGATGACGCTCGTGTCGCTCGTCTCGCGGCCGTCCCACTCGTCCTGGTCGAGGTCGTCCGGTGCAGCGGCGGGCAGGCGCTCGACGGGGTGTTCGTCGTACCGCTCGTCGTGGACGTCGTCCTCGTCGCGGCGGTCGCTGCGGGCGTCGCGATCGCCGGTCAGCCCCCGGAGGTCCTGGCCGACGGACGGCGGGAGGTGCGCCGGGTACGCAGCGGTGGCGTCCGACGACGCCGGTTCGATCAGCGGCGGCGCCGCGGTCGGCGGCACGGTGGCGTCGGGCTCCGCCCACCAGGGGGTCGCCGGTGCAGCGACGGGCACCGGCGCATCCGCAGCGGAGTCGTCACGTCCGACACCGCCCACGGCCGGCAGCGCCGTCGTCCGTGCATCGTCGTCGCGGTGTTCGCGGTCGCCCCGGTCGTCGTCCTGCACCGACGGCAGCGCCGTCGTCCGTGCCACGTCGTCGTCCTTCGCATCCGCCGGGGCCGATGTCGGCACCGGAGCGGGTACCGGCACCGGTGCCGGCACCGGCGCCGCGAGCAGCCCGCTCGGGAGCCCACCGGCAGGCGTGTCGACCTCGCCCGCGACCACGTCGTCGTCCGCCTCGTCCGCGAGCGACCACGACCCCGCCCCGAGTGCCGTGGTGTCGAACCGGCCGGTCGTCAGCGTCGTCGGGACCTCGCCGGTCTCGTCGTCCCGGATCGCCCAGTCGAAGGGTCGTTCCGTCGCGCCGGCCGGGGCAGCGTCACCCGCTCCCTGCAGGCGCAGCAGCTCGGTGAAGCTCGGCGGCTCGTTCGTGGGTGCCGGCGCGGGCGGCAGGACGTTCTCGACCCCGAGCGGCTGCGCGACCGGCCCGGTCGGCGTCGGCGCGGGCGTTCCCGGCTGCGACCCGGTGACCCGCCCGAGCCAGTCGACGTCGCTGCGCCCCTGGCCGAACGGGTCGGCACGTCGTCGCTCGTCGTCGACGGCGCGGTTCTCGGCAGCGCGCTCGTCCCGGTGGCGCATCGCGGTCGGCAGCGAGATCGAGGACGGGTGCGAGACCGTGCTCGTCGGCGGCACCGGCGCAGCGGGCGGGATGCGGTCCCCGAGCGTCTCGCGCTCGTGCTCGACCGTCGCCTGCGGGTTCTCCGACGGCTCGCGGAGCTCGTCGCCCATGTGGATCGCCTGGGTCGCCCCGGCATCCTCGTCGGACTCGGATCCGGACGCAGCCCCGGACGCGGACCCCGGCCCGGACCCGGCCTCACGGTCGCCGACGGGCGGCGCCGGCACGACCGGTGCGGGCGCGACCGGTGCGGGATCGACGGCCTCCGGCTCGAACGGCTCCGGCAGTGGCGCGCCGGTCTCACGAGCGGCCCGCTCCGCCTCGCGCCGCTCGCGGCGCGAGGGCCACTCGTCGGCACCACGCGGCGCACCGAAGATGTCGGCGGCACTGCGGAGACCGCGGAACGGAGCGTCCGAGCCGGACGCGCGCAGGGCCTCCCGGTCGTCCGCCCCGTCTGTCGGGCCGGACGGACGGTCGGGATCGCGCGCGTCGTCCGGACGCTCCCCGGTCACGCGCTCAGCCCCAGGTCGGCCAGTCCGATCGCGGCGAAGTAGGGGTAGCCGGCCGCCTCGATGCGCTCCTTCGCGCCGGTGTCGCGGTCGACGACGACGGCCACTGCGGCGATGATCGCGCCCTCGCGCTCGAGCGCCTCGGCGGCCTTGAGCGGCGAGCCGCCCGTCGTGGAGGTGTCCTCGAGCACGACGACGCGCTTGCCGCGGACGTCCGGACCCTCGACCTGGCGGCCGCGGCCGTGGTCCTTCGGCTCCTTGCGCACGACGAACGCGTCGTAGGCGAGGCCGCGCGCCGCGGCCTGGTGCAGCACGGCACTCGCGATCGGGTCGGCGCCCATGGTGAGGCCACCGACGGCGTCGACGTCCGGCACCTGCTGCAGCAGGTCCGTCATCACCTGGCCGATGAGCGGAGCGACCCGGTGGTCGAGGCTCACCTTGCGCAGGTCGATGTAGTACGACGCCTGCTTGCCGCTGGTGAGCGTGAAGTCGCCGTGGAACACCGCGTCTGCGGAGATGTGCTGGATCAGCTGGTCGCGCGTGTCGGTCACAGCCCACAAGGGTAGTCGCTCGGCCCCGGAACGCCATCGCCAGGCGGCGTCACGGCTCGCTCGGTACGCTCCGCTCATGTCACCCGTCGCGCCCGGCCCGTCCGGCCGCGCTGCGGTCCCGGAGCCGGTCGCGATCGCTCCGGCGGGTCCGCCGTCGCGCCGCCGGTGGGTCGCGTCCGGCCAGGAGGCACTGGGCGCCGCCGTCGCGCTCGCCCTGGCCGTCATCGCCCTCGGCCACGTCCTGGTCACCGAGCGGGTCGCCCTGCTCTGGTACGACGGCGACTCCGTCCTGCTGCCGCTCGTCGAACGGTCGATCCGGCTCGGGCAGCCGTTCGAGTGGGCGATGTCACCGGCCCTGTTCTTCTTCCCCGAGCTGCCCGTCTACCTGCTCTGCTCCCTCGTCACCGCGACCCCGCAGCAGGCGCTGGCGCTGAACGGCGTGCTCGTGCTGCTCGCCGTGTACGCGCTGGTGCGGGCGGCGGCGAACGAGCTCATGCCGGCCGCACGCCGGTCGGCCAGGATCGCGGTGTCCGCCGTCGCGCTCGGGTTCGTGACCGCGATCGTGCTCACGGAGTACACGGCAACTGCGACCTCGCTCGAACTCGGATCACTCCTCCTGACGACGACCTACTACTACGGCGCTGTGCTCGCCATGCTCGGCACCGCGGTCCTGGTGCTCCGCGCGGTCCGGACCGGCCGCACCTCCGTCGTCGTCCTCGTCGTGACCGGCCTCGTCGCCGCGTGCACCACGGCGTCGAACCCGTTGTACGTCCCGTGGTCGGCGGCGCCCGTCGTCGTGACCCTCGTGCTGCTCTCGCTCGCGCGACGCGTCCCCTGGCGTCCGACCGGGTGGATGTCGGCCGTCCTCGTCGCCGGTTCCGTCGTCGGGTACCTGCTCCGGATCCCGCTCGCCCCGTTCGTGTCGCTCGACCCGTCGACCTACGTGCACCCGGAGCAGGCGGGCCGGACGCTCGCCTTCTTCGCGGCGCTGACCGACGACCGCGCCGGGTCGGCACGTGGCGACGCCGAGCTGCTGCTGCTCTTCGCGGGCGTGGTGCTGGCCGTCGGCGGCACGGTCTGGGCCTGGCGGGTGCGGACCGCGCGGACCGTGCTCGTCGCGACCGTGCTGCCGCTCGTGACGGTCGTGGCGGTGTCCGTCGGGGTGGTCGTCGCCGGGTCGGAGACACCGCGGTACCTCGAGCCGATCGTGACCGCACCGCTCCTGGCGCTCGTCGCCGTCGCCGAGCTCGTGCGCTCCGCCGTCCGTCGGACCCGGGTGCACCGGCCGCGCCGCGGCGTGCAGCTCGCCGCGGCGATCGCCGCGGCGGTGGTCCTGCTGGGTGGGGCGGCCGTCGCCCCGACCACGGTCAGCACCGTCGCGACGGCCCGGTACGCGCCGGCGGACTGCCTGGACCGCTGGGCGGACGGACGGCAGGTCACCGGCGTCGGGCAGTTCTGGACCGTCCGGCCCCTGGCGGCGTACGCGTCCGACGACGTCGAGCTCCTGCAGGTCCGGGACACGTTCGAGACCTACCCGTGGCTCGTCGACCTCGGCGCCTACCGGGACGCCAGACCGACCTTCGTGGTGATCGGTGCCAACGACGTCTGGACGACCGCGGTCGAGGACTCGCTCGGGGCGCCGGCGACCATCACGCACTGCACCGGGTTCGACGTCTACGACTACGCGGGCACGGTCGGGGCGGCCGTCCTGCAGCGCGACGTGGTCGGCAGCGCGGACGCCATCCGTCGCGAGCGGGGCTTCTGAGGCGCGGTCGCGGCCCGCGATGCCGTCGGGAGTTCTCCACAGGCGGCGCGGCGGCGTGTCGCGCCGGCTGTACGGATGTATAGGCTCGACCCCGTGACTCGTCCCACAAGCCACCGCGTCCCGCGCCCCGCCCTCCGTCTCCGCATCGCCGCCACCGGCCTGGCCCTCGCCGGCCTGCTCGCGACGGTGCTCGTCGACGCGCCGAGCGCGAGCGCCGCGAAGTACCCCTCGTGGGACGAGGTCATGGCGGCCCGGGGGCAGGAGTCCGCGAAGCAGGAGCAGATCACGAAGATCCGCGGGGTCATCTCCGGGCTGTCGGACCAGGTGCAGGAAGCCGAGGCCGAGGCGAAGCGCCTCGGTGACGACTTCTTCGACGCGCAGAGCGAAGCGCAGGAAGCCGCGGCCACCGAGCAGAAGCTCCGTGCCGAGGCCGACGAGCACGCCGAGATCGCCGAGCGCAGCGCGTCGCAGGCGGGGCAGTTCGCGGCGCAGATGGCGCGGCACGGTGGCGCCGACGTGACGGCGTCGGTCCTGGCCGAGGGCGAGGACGCCCGCGACCTGCTGTACGACCTCGGCGCCCTGAGCAAGCTGTCGGAGCAGGCCGAGCGGGTCGAGGCAGCGGCGAGCGCCGACGCCTCGGTCGCCCGGTCGCTGACCGCGCAGGCCGACCGCGCGTCGAAGGCGCTCGACGAGCTCGCGGCCGAGGCCGAGCGGAAGATGCAGGCGGCCCAGGCAGCCGCCGACAAGGTCCAGGCCGCGTACGACGAGCAGCAGGAGAACAAGGCGCGGCTCGACGCCCAGCTCGCGACCCTGACCTCGGGGCGTGTGCGCACCGAGGCCGAGTTCGCCGAGGGTGAGAAGGTCCGCAAGGCGGCTGAGGAGAAGGCCCGGCAGGAGGCCGAGGCCGCACGGCAGCGCGAAGCCCAGCGGCTGGCCGAGGCACAGGCGGCGGCAGCGAACCGCGGTGGCGGTGGCGGCGGCGGTGCGCCCGCTCCGGCTGCCGGCGGGGGCGGCGGGGGCGGCGGGGTCGGTTCCGGCTCCGGCACCGGCTGGGTGCGCCCCGGCGGTGGCTACGTCATCAGCCCGTACGGGTACCGCGTGCACCCGATCACCGGTCGCGTCACGAAGCACGACGGACTCGACCTGACGAGCGGCTGCTCGACGGCGATCGTCGCGGCCTCGTCCGGCACGGTCGAGTACGTCGGCTGGTACGGCGGGTACGGCAACTACGTCCGCATCAACCACGGCGGCGGTGTCTCGACCGCGTACGGCCACATCGTGAACGGTGGCTTCCGGGTCTCCCCCGGCCAGCGGGTCTCGGCGGGGCAGCTCATCGCCCTGGTCGGCTCGACGGGCAACTCGACCGGCTGCCACCTGCACTACGAGGTCCACATCAACGGCGCCACGATCGACCCGGCTCCGTTCATGGCGGCGCGGGGCGTTCGCCTCTAGTCCGGAGCGCACGGCGGGCGGCGCTCGTCACGCCGGCGCTGCACGGCGGGCGGCGCGCGTCACGCCGCGACTCCGACATCGCACCTGTCGATCGACGGGTGCGATGTCGCACACCCGGCCAGAATCGTCGGGCCAGCGGCGTCGGGCCGGACGCGCCGGGTGTCAGCTCCTGGTCCGGCGCGAGCGGCGTGCCAGCCGTCACCGGTAGGTTCGATCCCATGCGCGTGGCGACCTGGAACGTGAACTCCGTCCGCACCCGAGTGGGCCGGATCGTCGACTGGCTGGAGCGCGAGGACGTCGACGTCCTCGGCATGCAGGAGATCAAGTGCAAGCCGGAGCAGTTCCCGGTCGAGGCGTTCGAGGCGGCCGGCTACCAGGTCGAGGCGCACGGGCTGAACCAGTGGAACGGCGTCGCGTTCGCCAGTCGCCTGCCGATGGAGGACGTCACCCGCGACTTCCCCGGTCAGCCCGGCTTCCTCAAGGGCCACGAGGGGCCGGACCTGCCGGTCGAGGCACGGGCGATGGGCGTCACCGTCGACGGTGTCCGGCTGTGGAGCCTCTACGTCCCGAACGGCCGGGAGCTCGGTGACCCGCACTACACGTACAAGCTCGACTGGCTCGCACAGCTGGCCGACCGCACGACCGAGTGGCTCGACGCCGAACCGGACACCCCGCTCGCGCTGATGGGCGACTGGAACGTCGCGCCGCTCGACCAGGACGTCTGGGACCTCCGGGTGTTCGAGGGCGCCACGCACGTCAGCGAGCCGGAGCGTGCGGCGTTCCGCGAGTTCGAGACCCGCGGGCTGCAGGACGTCGTCCGCCCCCTCGTTCCCGAGGGCTACACCTACTGGGACTACAAGTCGCTCCGCTTCCCCCGCAACGAGGGCATGCGCATCGACTTCGTGCTCGGGTCGCAGGCGTTCGCGGACGTCACCGTCGGCGCCACGATCCACCGCGACGAGCGCAAGGGTGACGCCCCGAGCGACCACGTCCCGGTGTCGGTCGACCTCGACCTGGAGACCTCGCTCGACGACGATCGTCCGATGATCTTCTGACGCCGGCCCGGTCCCGGCCGACAGCCGGCGCCGCGCCCGCGATCTCCGAGCGCGCCCGCCGCTGACGTCCCCGAGCGCGCCCGCCGCTGACGTCCCCGAGCGCGCCCGCCGCTGACGTCCCCGAGCGCGCCCGTCCCTGTCGTCCCCGAGCGCGCTCGAGGCCACCCTGAGTGCGCTCGGACCACCGCGAGCGTGCACGACGTGCCGCGCGCTGGTCACCGACCGGGCTCGATCGGTCGCCCGAACCCGCTGACCGTGACAGAGATGGCCCGGTCAGCACCGGTAGGCGCCGGCAGGGCAAGCCCCGGCAGGGCATCGGCAGGCACCGGCAGGCACCGGCAGGTTCGGCAGACCCCGGCATCCCGCGGTCGGCGCGCCCGCGCTAGGGGTGCAGGAGCGCGGCGATGACGACCAGGACCGGGACGGCGCCGATCGTCGAGACGAGCACCACGTCGCGCGCCACCGGGACGGCCGCCTGGTAGCGCTGGGCGTAGTTGAACACGTTCTGGGCCGCCGGCAGCGCCCCCAGGGTGGTGAGGACGAAGACGTCCTGGTCGTCGAGCCCGAAGACGAACCGGGCGACGACGTACGCCACCGCCGGCATGACGAGCAGCTTGAGCGCCGAGGCCACGAGCACGTCCGGTCGTGTGGCACGGTCACGCAGCGGGGTCGCGCCGTGCAGGCTCATGCCGAACGACAGCAGCACCACGGGCACCGCAGCAGCGCCGACCAACGAGAACGGTTCGAGCACGGGCGCCGGCAGCTCGAGGCGGAGCGCGGAGCACACGAGCCCGACGAGCGAGGCGATGATGATCGGGTTCCGGAAGGGTCCGACGACCCGGGACCGCCAGCCGCCACCGCCCGCCGTCGCCGCGTCGAGGACCGTCAGGGCGAGCGGGGCCAGCACGACGAGCTGCAGCAGGATGACCGGGACGACCGCGGTGGCCTGGCCGAGGACGTACACCGCGACCGGCAGACCGATGTTGTTCGCGTTCACGTAGCCGGACGCCAGGGCCCCGACCGTGGTCGTGGCGACGGACCGCCGGAGCACCAGGCGGAACACCGCGACGGCGACGAGCCCGACCGTGACGGCGCTGACCAGCGACACCCAGAGCATCGGGGAGAGCAAGGACTCGATGTGCGCCGTGGCGATGGTGTGGAAGAGCAGGCACGGCATGAGCACGAAGAACGCCAGACGGCTCATCACGAACTGCGCGTGCGGGCCGAGCAGGCGGACGCGCCCGACCACGTAGCCGGCGGCGATGATCGCGCCGATGATCGCGAACCCCGTCAACACGCCACCCATCGCACCCATCCTCGCAGCCCGACGGCACGGACGGCGACCAGGACGGCAACGCGTGCGGCCGACCGGCGCACATGTGACGTCACTCAGCCGGGAAATGCGTTCGCATCGAATACCGTTGCAGGCACCATGACCTCGACGCCCGACACGCTCTCCCGTTCGACCGACTCCAGCCAGCCCCTCGTGCCGCTGCTCGAGGAGCGCTGGAGCCCGCGCTCCTACGACGACACCGCGACGATGACCGACGCCCAGCTCGACGCCGTCCTCGAGGCCGCTCGCTGGGCCGCGTCCGCGATGAACCACCAGCCGCGCCGCTTCGTCGCCGGCCGTCGCGGCACGGACACGTTCGCGAAGATCAACGACAACCTGCTCGGCTTCAACGCCGCGTGGGCCTTCCGCGCCAGCGCCCTGGTGGTCGGCATCCTCGAGACCACGACCGAGGACGGCGACGAGCGCCCCTTCGCACAGTACGACCTCGGCCAGTCCCTCACCGCGCTGACCGTCCAGGCGCACGCCGAGGGCCTCCACGTGCACCAGATGGCCGGCATCGATGCCGAGGGCCTCCGCGCCGCCTTCGACCTGCCCGAGCGCTTCCTCCCCTACACCGTGACCGCGATCGGCACCGTGGCGGACCCGTCGCAGCTCGACGAGAAGGCCGCCGAGCGCGAGGTCGCTCCGCGCACCCGCCTGCCCCTCGACGAGGTCGTCCTCGTCAAGGAGTAGGGACGACGCGCAGCAGCGCACGGTGCCGCGCATCGCTCCACGACGACGCGCGGCACCGCACCACGACAGCCGGGACCCCGCTGCCCACCGGGCCTGACAGAATCGGTGTCATGACCACGCCCCGCCTCGTCGCCTTCGACCTCGACGACACCCTCGCGCCGTCGAAGTCCCCGCTCGACCCGCGCATGCTCGAGACGTTCGCCGCGCTGCTCGCCACCGTGCCCGTCGCGGTGATCTCGGGCGGCAACTTCCAGCAGTTCGAGCAGCAGCTCGTGCACCCGCTCCGCGAGCGCGAGGGCCTCGTGCTCGACGACCTGCACCTGCTCCCGACGTGCGGTACGGCGTACTACCGCTGGTCCGGGTCGGACTGGGCCCTGCAGTACGCCGAGGACCTGACGGACGACGAGAAGGCCCGTGCCCTCGCGGCGGTCGAGTCGCAGGCGAAGGCCGCCGGCTACTGGGAGTCGGAGACCTGGGGCGAGATCCTCGAGGACCGCGGCTCGCAGATCACCTTCTCGGCGCTCGGCCAGTCCGCTCCGGTGGACGTCAAGAAGCGCTGGGACCCGACCGGCGAGAAGAAGGACCACCTGCGTCGACTCGTCCAGGCCGAGCTCCCGGACCTCGAGGTCCGCTCCGGCGGGTCGACCAGCGTCGACATCACCCGGAAGGGCATCGACAAGGCGTACGGCATGCGTCGCCTCGCCGAGCTGACGGGCATCCCGCTCGACGACATGCTGTTCGTCGGCGACCGCCTCGATCCCGAGGGCAACGACTACCCGGTGAAGGCGCTCGGCGTGCCCTGCCACGCGGTGGAGGGCTGGGAGGACACCGACGCGTTCCTCACGGACCTGATCCCCACCCTGCGCTGACGCGCACACGGACGGACGGGAGGACCGGTGCCAGCTGGCACCGGGCCTCCCGTCCGTCCCGTGGTGGCGTCAGGCGCGACGTCGCCCGCGGTCAGGGGATGCTGCGGACCGCCTCGACGAAGGAGCGGATCTTCGCGGCGTCCTTGACGCCGCGCTCCGACTCGACGCCGCTCGAGACGTCGACGCCGTCCGGGTCGAGCGCCTGCACGGCGGCGACGACGTTCGCGGGCGTCAGTCCACCCGCGAGGATCCAGGCCTCGTCGACCCGATCGGCGAGCGCCGCCGGGTCGACCAGCGTGCCACTGCCGGGCACCGCGGCGTCGAGCAGCAGCAGGTCGTGGTCGAACGCCGCGCGCTGCTCGGCGGTCTCGCGCAGGTAGTCGTCGGCGGACACCGCGCGGATGGTGAAGAAGCCCGCGTCGCGGGCACGGGCGAAGTCGCTGGCCGACTCGCGGCCGTGCAGCTGCAGGGTGGTGAGCCCGACCTCGGACGCGATGCCCACGACCTCGTCGATCGGCTGGTCACGGAAGACCCCGACGGCGTCGATGCCGTCGGGCACCCGCTCGACGAGCTCCTTGGCCAGGTCGGCCGTCACGGTGCGGGGGCTGCCGGCGGCGAACACGAACCCGACCGCGTCCGCACCGGCGTCCACGGCGGCGTCCACGGTCTCGGGCGTCGACAGGCCGCAGATCTTGATCCAGCGCTGGTCGGTCATGGTCCCATCCTGCCAGGGCCGACCGTCGGACGATGCCCTCGGGCTGCGCTGTGGACGAACCCGTTCAGTGCAGCGTGCCCGCGACGTACGCAGCCGCACACGCGGCGAGCACACCGAACGTGGCGAACGAGCCGACGAGCACGTTCCGGCGACGCCAGCGGCGCACCGCCGTGAAGGTCCCGCGCTTCGCGTGCTTGTGCGCCGCGCGGTGCAGCTTGTGGTCACGCTTGTGCTTCGTGCGGTCCGGCCCGAGCGGCACGGGACCGGTGATCTGCGTCGACCCGCCGCGCAACGCGTTCGCGACGGCCACGGCCGTCGGGCGCTTCGCCGGGTCGCGGTGCGTCATCTTGGCGAGCAGGTCCTTCCACTCGACACCCACTTCCGCGGGGACCTGCGGGTCGTTCCGGAGCCGCGCGAGGGCCGCCTCGATGAGGGTGCCGGAGTACTCCTGCTTGCCGGTCAGCGACTCGAGCAGCACCAGGCCGAGCGAGTACACGT
The DNA here is from genome assembly GCF_017834105.1 of Curtobacterium sp. 1310. NCBI lineage: Bacteria > Bacillati > Actinomycetota > Actinomycetes > Micrococcales > Microbacteriaceae > Curtobacterium > Curtobacterium sp. 1310. The sequence continues at coordinate 623,070 of NZ_JAFICY010000002.1, forward strand.
CGGTCGCGAAGCCGATCGGCTCACCGGCCACCTGTTCCGGGCTGAGGTACGCGGCGGTGCCGATGATCGTGCCGTCGTTCGTCAGGCGGGAGCCGTCGACGAAGTGGGCGACGCCGAAGTCGGTGAGCTTGACCGAGCGGACGAAGCCGGATGCGCCCTCGTCGTTGATGAGGATGTTCGCCGGCTTGACGTCACGGTGCACGATGCCGCGCGAGTGCACGTAGGCCAGGGCGTCGGCGAGCTGTGCGCCGAGGTCGGCGACCTCGTAGTTGTGCAGCGCACCGCCGGCGAGCCGACGGAGCAGCGTCGTGTCGGCGATGAGCTCCATCACGATGAAGCGGTGCGGACCGTCCTCGAACTCGTGGGTCCCGGCGTCGTAGAGCGGGACGAGGCCCGGGTGCGAGAGCATGCTGAGCAGGCGGATCTCGCGCTCCTGGCGGACGCGGTCGGCCGTGGTCATCGAGTCCGGTGTCGCGAACAGCTTCACGGCGACGAGCCGGTAGGTGTGCTCGTCGCGGGCCTCGTACACGGACCCCATGCCACCGGTACCGATGAGCTTGACGAGCCGGTAGCGGCCGGAGAGGACCGTGTCGGCTCGTGCGCTGTCGACCAGGGTCATGGTGCACGTCGTTCCGTCTGGAGCCATCGGGGACCGCGGCCCACGCCGCGAACTGACTCGCCGTCAACGGTACGCGTCCCACCTCGATCCCGCAGGGGCGTTACGACATCGTGATGGGGGACAGATGCCCGTGGATCCGCGGATCTGCGGGGGTACGGTCCGGAGTCACGGAACCACACCCACTACGCAAGGAGGACATCGTGGCGCTGTCGAAGGGCGACGAGGTGCACTGGAACACCTCGCAGGGCAAGACGACCGGCAAGCTCGTCGAGAAGAAGACGAAGGACTTCACGTTCGACGGTCAGGACTTCAAGCCGACGGACGACGACCCGTACTGGATCATCGAGTCGGAGAAGTCCGGCAACAAGGCCGCCCACAAGGAGTCGGCACTCACGAAGAAGTGACCGGTCAGTCGTTCGCGGGCGTCGCACGGCGGCGTCCGCGGGCGGCTCCGGTCGTCGCGCCGTCCTGCGCCGCCGCACGCTGCTCGGCCCGCTCGGCACGGACGCGGCGGATGCGCCGGACCACGAACGTCACGACGACGACCGCGATCGCCACGTAGAGCACGCGGTCGATCCACTCGGTGTACTGCTCGACCTTGTCGTACTGCGTGCCGAACGCGGCACCGAGCAGCACGAGCGCGCTGTTCCAGATGCCGCTGGCGATGATCGTGAAGACCGAGAACGGCACGAGGTGCATCCGGTCGGCGCCGGCGGGCAGCGAGATCAGGCTGCGGACGATCGGCACGAAGCGGCCGAAGAAGACCGCGCTCTTGCCGTGCCGGTGGAACCAGTCGGCGGCCTTGCGGAAGTCGTCCTCGTCGACGAGCGGCAGTCGTCCCAGCAGCCGGACGGTCCGTTCGAACCCGATCACCGCGCCGAGCCAGTAGAGCACGAGTGCACCGAGGTACGACCCGAGCGTCGCCAGCACCAGGACGAGGACGAGGTTCATCTGCCCGGCTCCCGCCAGGAACCCCGCGAGGGGCAGGATCACCTCGGACGGGATCGGCGGGAACACCGTCTCGACGAAGAGCATCAGTGCGACGCCCCACTCCCCCAGCGCGTCGATGAGCTGGAGCACGAAGCCCGACAGCCCACCGAGGTCCTCGGTGCCCTCCGGCCGGGAGCCCGCGGCGGTGGTCGTCACGGGCAGGGTCGGCGGCAGCGTGAGGGCGGTCGTCATGCCCCGAGTCTCCCTGAGTGTCCTGACAGATCACGGTGCACCCGCCCGCGCACGCGCCGGACGCCGGCGTCTCGCGGAGACGCCGGTGTCTCGCCGTCATCGGTGCCGCTCCCGAGACGCCGGCGTCGGACCGAGACGCATCGTCCCCGCCGAGACTCCCCCGGATCCCGCGGCGTCTCGGCGGCGGGGCGGCGTCTCGCGGAGACGCCGGCGTCTCGCGGCCCGGCGACGCGACCCGGCACGACCCCGCGGTGCGAGCCGCACGACGACGGACGGGAGGCCCGGTGCCAGCTGGCACCGGGCCTCCCGTCCGTCAGGTGGTGACGACCGCTACACGGCGGCCGGCGCGCGCTGCCCGACCGTCTCGCCGGCCACCGCTGCCTGCTCAGCGGCGACGGAGTCGGCGGCGGGCGACTTGCGCACCCACTTCTTCAGCCCGACCAGGACCAGCGCGGAGACGACCGTGCCCGCCAGGATCGCGACGATGAACATCAGGACGTCGCCGATGGCGAAGAAGACGAAGATGCCACCGTGCGGGGCACGCGACGTCACGCCGGCCGCCATCGAGATCGCACCCGTGACCGCGGCACCGATCATCGAGGCGGGGATGACGCGCAGCGGGTCGGCCGCGGCGAACGGGATCGCCCCCTCGGAGATGAAGGACGCACCGAGCAGCCAGGCCGCCTTGCCGTTCTCGCGCTCCGGCTTGGTGAAGCCCTTGCGGTACAGCACGGTCGAGGCGAGCGCCAGGGCCAGCGGCGGGACCATGCCCGCGGCCATCACGGCCGCCATGATCTCGAACGGCACCACGTTCGTGGCGGTGCCCGCACCGAGGCCGGCGACGGCGAAGGAGTACGCGACCTTGTTGACCGGGCCACCGAGGTCGAACGCCATCATCAGGCCGAGGATCACGCCGAGCAGGATCGCCGAGGCGCCGTTGAGCGAGTTCAGCCAGTTCGTGAGCTGCGTCATGAGCCACGCGATCGGCCCGCCGAGCACGAGGAGCATGAGGCCCGAGGCGATGATCGACGCGAAGAGCGGGATGATCACGACCGGCAGGAGGCCACGGAGCCAGCGCCAGGTCGGGATGCGGCCGATCCAGTACGCGGCGGCACCGGCGATGAGACCACCGACGAGCCCGCCGAGGAAGCCGGCGTTCATGAACACCGCGATCGACCCGGCGACGAAGCCCGGCGCGATGCCCGGGCGGTCGGCGATGGCGTAGGCGATGTACCCGGCCAGGGCGGCGACGAGGAACCCGAGGGACACCCCGCCGATCTGGAAGGCCGCTGCACCGAGGTAGTAGCCGAGGCCCTCCGGCGGCAGGTTGAGGAGCGTGGAGTTCGTCAGCGTGTAGACGGCGTTGTTCTGGCCGGAGTCGCCGTGCGGGAGCGCGATGGCGTAGCCGGAGAGCAGGAAGCCGAGGGCGATGAGGAGACCGCCGCCCGCGACGAACGGGATCATGTAGCTCACACCGGTGAGCAGCCAGCGCTTCAGCGCCTGCCCGAAGTGCTCGTCGGCCTTGTTCGACTCGGTCGCGGTCGCGGCACCGCCCTGGACGCGCGCGGCGTTCGGGTCGTCGGCGGCGCGGATGGCCTCGGCGATCATCGCGTCGGGCTCGTCGACGCCGCGCTTGACCGGCCCGGACACGAGCGGCTTGCCGGCGAAGCGGCTGCGGTCACGGACGTCCACGTCGACCGCGAACACGACGGCGTCGGCGCGGGCGATGAGCGCGGGGTCGAGCGGCTCGACCTGCGAGGAGCCCTGCGTCTCGACGTGCATCTCGGCTCCGGCGCGCTCCGCGGCGGCGACGAGGGCGTCGGCGGCCATGTAGGTGTGCGCGATGCCGGTCGGGCAGGCGGTCACCCCGACGATGACCTTCCGCGCGCCGGTGGCGCCGCCGGTCGCGCCGCCGGCTGCTGCGGCCTGCGCGGGCTGCGACGTGGTCGGACGGGAGGCACTGCTCCCGTTCCCGACACCGGCTGCGGCGACCTCGCCGCCCACTTCACGCTGCACCAGGTCGACGACCTCCTGCGGGGTCGAGGCGGCGCGGAGCGCGGCGGTGAAGTCCTCGCGGATGAGTGCCCGGGCGAGGGTCGACAGGACCGTGAGGTGGTCCTTGTCGGCGCCCTCGGGCACGGCGATCATGAAGACGACGTCGGCGTCGCCGTCCGGCGCTCCGAACGGCACCTTCCGTGCGAGCCGCGAGAACGCCAGCGTCGGGCTCGACACCGAGGCCGACCGGGCGTGCGGGATCGCGATGCCGCCGGGCACACCGGTGCCGACGCTCGCCTCGCGCTTGATGGCGTCCTCGGCCAGGGTGACGCCGTCGGCCGCGCGGCCGGTCGCGGCGACGCGGTCGGCGAGCACGCGGATGACGTCGGACGACGTCGCGCCGAGGTCCTCGTCGAGGCCGACGAGCTCGGCGCTGATGAGGCGCTGCGTCGTGTCTGCGGACATGGGGTTGCTCCTTTGCAGTGGCGCCGGGGGCGCGGGCAATGCTGGTTCGGGGTGGTGCTGCTGGGTGGTGCTGCGGGATCGGTCAGGCGATCGGCGCCGGGACCTGCGTCGTGTGCAGGGTCCGGACCGTCACGCTGCCGGGGTCGGTGTGGTCGAGGGCGGGCACGTCGCTCCCGGGCAGTGCCGCGGCAGCGGCCCCCGTGGCGACGGCCTGGGCGAGGCGCTCGGACGCCGAGGCTCCGGCGACCTCGGCGAGCAGGTAGCCCGCGAGGGACGAGTCACCGGCACCGACCGTCGAGCGGGCGACGATGCGGGGTGCGGCGGCGACGTGGCTGCCCTCGCCGGAGACGAGGACGGCGCCGGCGCTGCCGAGTGTGAGCAGCACGGTGTCGACGTGCTTCTCACGCAGCCGGTGTGCGGCGGCGACGGCTGCCTCGAGGTCCTGCTCGTAGACCTCGGGGTCACCGCCGACGACCTCGGCGAGTTCCTCCGCGTTCGGCTTGACCAGGTCGATCCGCTCCCCCGACTGCAGCAGCGCGGTGAACGGGATGCCCGACGAGTCGACCGCGACCCGGACGTCGTCGCCGTGGCGCTCGCGCACGGCACGGACGAGCACGGCGAGCGCGTCGTCGGGCAGGCCCGGCGGCAGGGACCCGGCGAACACCACCCAGCGGGCGGACGGCCCGGTCGGGGTCGGTCCGGCGGCGTCGGCGACGAGCGCGGCGAGGTCCTCGAGACGATCCGCGAGCGAGGGCCCGGGCTCGTTGAGCTTCGTCGTCGTGCCGGTCGGCTCGGTGACGGTGACGTTCGAGCGGAGCGGGGCACCGATCGGCAGTGCGGCGGTCGGGATGCCCCGGGTCGCCAGGCCGAGCAGGACGGGGTCGAGCTCGTCGCCGGGCAGGACCGCGAGGGTGTCCCCGCCGCTCGCGACGACGACCCGGGAGACGTTGACGCCCTTGCCGCCCGGCTCGGCCGTGGTCCGGACGGCCCGCTGCACGGCGCCGCGCTGCAGCTCGCCGCCCAGCTCGATCGTGCGGTCGAGGGACGGGTTCGGCGTCACGGTGACGATCCGGGTGCTGGGGTGCACGGTGTGCTCCTGCTGATTCATGCGACCACGACCTCCACGTCGGCGTCGGCGAGCGCCCCGGCGAGGTCCGCCGGGGGCTCCTGGTCGGTGACGAGGGTGTCGACCTCGTCGAGCCGGGCGAAGCGCATGAGCGCCTCGACGCCGTGCTTGGCGGCGTCGGCGAGGACGACGCTGCGTCGGGCCGCGAGGACGTAGGCGCCCTTGACCCCGGCCTCGTACTCGTCGGGCGTGCTCAGCCCGAAGCCGGCGGACAGGCCGTTCGTGCCGACGAACGCGATGTCCGGGCGGAGCGCCGCGATCTGCTCCACGGTGGCCGTACCGACGGCGGCGCTCGTCAGCCCGCGCACCCGCCCGCCGAGCAGGTGCAGCTCGACGTGCTCGCTGTGCTGCAGGGTGGCGGCGATCGGGACCGAGTTCGTGACGACGGTCAGGGTCGATCCGGGGGTCGCGGGCTCCCAGCGGACCAGCTCGGCGGCGACGGCGGCGCAGGTGGTGCCGGCGTCGAGGGCGATGGACCCGGTGAACGACGACGGCACCAGGCGCATCGCGGCGCGGGCGATCGCCGTCTTCGCGGTGCCGTGCTGCCCCTCGCGCTCGGCGACGGAGAGCTCGACCACGCTGGAGCGTCCGACGGGGACCGCTCCCCCGTGCACCCGGCGCAGGACACCGGCGGTCTCGAGGGCGTCGAGGTCGCGGCGCACTGTCTCGGTCGTGACGTCGAAGTGCTCGGCGAGGTCGGCGACGGACACCCGCCCGGCCGACTGCAGCGTGGCGGCGATGGCGTCCTGCCGCTCGGTTGCGTACATGCCGGAACTCCTTCGTTCTCGTTGGTTCGAGGAACTGTACGTCCGAAAGCAACACGAACGCAACTGTTTCGCGGCAGAACCAACACGAACGAAGGAACGCCCGACCTGCCAGTGCAGATCGGGCGTTCCTGTGGAGGCCGTGTGGGGCGTCAGTCGTCGAAGGGGACCCGGTCGCTCGACCCCACCCCGGCACGCTGCCGGTAGGACAGGTGTCCGCCGAGGTACCCGCCGACGCTCACGACGGTGAGCCCGACGACGCCGAGCGCCTTGCCTGCCGCGGTGTTGCCCTTCCGTCGCTGCCACCACGACAGGCCGAAGAACGTGATGCCGACCCAGTTCACCGCCTGGTGCACCCACCCGGTCCGGCGCTGCTCGAGCGAGAGCTCCGCCCAGTCGACGTAGCCGGCGATCGACGCACTGCCCGCCGATGCGATCCCGACCCCGGTCAGCGTCTGCGCCGCGCGCGCGTTGCCCTTCCCGCCGATCAGGTCGAGGACGGCTGCCGAGATCCAGGCGCCGAGTGGCACCTGCACCATCAGCGGGTGCAGGGGGTGTCCGAACGGCACGCCGTGCAGCAGCTGCCGCAGGGCCTTCGGCTTCGCGACCGCGCGGACGACGCGCGTGTCGAGGTCGACGGCCTTGTCGAGCACGCTGGCGTGCTCGATGGAGTCGGTGAGGCGACGGATGATCGGCAGCTCTGGCATGCCCTGGACGCTAGGCCGCCGGGCCCGGTGTCGGTTCCAGGAACCGGCACCGGGCCTCCCGACCGGTGCGCCCGGCGGACCACGCGACCGGTCAGACCGCGGCGAGCGCCGAGGTGGGCGGGATTCGCGCGGCGCGCGCCGCCGGGTACAGCCCCGAGACGCCGCCGATCACCACGGTCGCGGCGAGTCCGCCCCCGACCGCCCACAGCGGGATCGCCACCGGCCACCCCTGCGCGAGCGCGAAGGCGATCGTGACGCCCAGCCCGATGACCACCCCAGCGACACCGCCGAGGAAGGAGAGCAGCAGCGACTCCACCAGGAACTGGTCGCGGATGTTCCGTCGTCGGGCGCCGAGTGCACGCCGGACACCTACTTCTGCCCGTCGTTCGAGGACCGTGATCACCATCGTGTTCGCGACACCGATCCCGCCCACGAGCAGGGCAACCCCACCGATCCCGACCAGGAGCCCGGTGAACGAGTCGTCCGTCGCGTTCTTCGCCGCGAGGGCGTCGGACGGACGGGTCACCCCGACGTCCTGCGGGTGGTCGGGGCTGATCGCGTTCGCCAGGACGTCCCGCGCGTCGGCCACCCGTTCCGGGTCGACGCGCGTGTAGACCGCGGTCGGGTGTCCGTCGAACCCGAGGGTCGTCGCGAGCGCCTGTGGGACGAAGACCTGGTTGTCGAGGTCCTCCGCGAGTTGCAGCGGCGCGAGGACGCCGACGACCTGCACCCACTGTCCGCCGATCCACACCCGGGTGTCCGGCCGGAGCTCGTCGATGCCGAGGTTCTTCGCGGCGACCGCCCCCAGCACGGCCTGGGCGGGGGCGTCCGGCGACGGGTCGACCCACCGTCCGGCCGCCAGGGATCCGCCGAGCACCGTCGGCACGTCACCCCAGACGGTCATCACGCCGATGCCCTTCGTCTCCGCCGCGGGCACGAAGGGGTTCCGGTAGACGCGGCCGTCCTCGGCCTCGCCGACGCCGGCGGCGTCCTGCACGTCGGACTGTCGGAGCGCCGACTCGACGGCCGTGCTCGGCAGGGGCGGGACGTCCCCGAAGCCCTGTGCCTTCGTGACCGTGAGGACGTTCGTGCCGAGTGCGTCGAGCACCTGGTCGAGGGCCGCCTTGCTCGACGACGAGATGCCGACGACGGCGATCATGGCGGCGATGCCGATCGCGATGCCGAGCGCCGACAGCACGACCCGGCCCGGACGGGTCCGGAGCCCGAAGACCCCGAGCCGGAGCAGGTCTCCGGCGCCGACCGTCCGCGGGCGCTGCGCTCGCGCCGTGTGCGCGCTCACCGTCCGGCTCCGACGATCGCGTCGGCGAGGGCACCCGCGTCCGAGGTGCTCGAGTCGTCCTCCACGGCCCCGTCCCGCATCCGCACCTGGCGGGGCAGCGAGGCCGCCAGTGCCAGGTCGTGCGTGATGACGAGCACGGTGGTCCCGGCGTCGTTGAGCTCGCGGAGCAGCCCGAGGATCTTCCGACCGCTCGCGGTGTCGAGTGCACCGGTCGGCTCGTCGGCGAGCAGGATCGTCGGATCGCCGACGATGGCGCGGGCGATCGCGACGCGCTGTTTCTCGCCGCCGGAGAGCTGCGGCGGGCGGTGCCCGACGCGGTGCTCGAGACCGACCCGTCCCAGTGCGTCGACCGCGCGCTCCATCCGAGCCCGACGCGGGACGCCGGCGTAGAGGAGTCCGTCGGCGACGTTCTCCGCCGCGGTCGCGCCGGCCTGCAGGTGGAAGTGCTGGAAGACGAACCCGATGTGCTCGGCGCGGAGCCGGGACAGGTCGTCGTCGCGCATCGACCCGACGTCGTGCCCGGCGATCGTCACGGTGCCCGAGGTCGGCCGGTCGAGCGTCCCGACGGTGTTGAGCATCGTCGACTTGCCGGAGCCCGAGGGACCGACGACCGCGACGAGCTCCCCGGCGGTGACGTCGAGCGACACCCCGCGGAGCGCCTGCACGTCGCCGTAGGTCTTCACCACCTCACGGAGGCGGACCACCGTCTCCGCGGCGCGCGGGCCGGCGACGGCATGATCGGCGAGGGTCGCCGCGCTCACGAGGGCACCACGACCTCGTCGCCCTCGTGCACGTCGCCGGTGACCGCCGCACGACCGTCGGCGACGAGCCCGACCTGCACCGTCACGCGCTTCGTCGTGCCGTCACGTCGGGCGACCTCGACGCTGTACTCGCCGGAGCGTCCGGTCGCGGACAACGCCTGCACCGGCACCGAGAGCACGTCCTTCGCGGTCTGCCCGGGGGCCTCCACCCGGACGGATGCCGCTGCGGGGATGCTCTGGTCGCCGGCGTCGAACGCGATCGTCGTCAGGACGGTCTTGCCGCCCGTGTCCGACTCGTCCGGCTCGGCGTCGACGACCTCGCCCTCGATCGCGTCCTCGCCGCCGTTCAGACGCACCCGGACCTTCGTGCCGACGGCGAGGCGCGCGGCGTCCGCCTGGGACACTGCGGCGTTCACGACGCGCTTCGTGCTCGTGACCTGGAGGACGTCCCCGGCGGCAGGCTGGCCGAGCTTCGCGACGACGGAGTCGACGCGGACGGGGCCGTCGACGAAGACGATGTCGTTCGCCGTGAGCGCGCCGGTGACCTCCAGCCCACGGTCCTCCTGCCAGCGCTGCACCGCTGCCCGGGTGCGCTTGCCGAACGTCTCGTCGACGGACACGTCGTAGCCCAGGGCGGCGAGGTCCTCGTTGAGCTGCCGGACGTCGGCCCCCTCGATGCCGTACTCGAGCGTCCGCCAGAGCGGGGTGGCGCCGTACATCGCACGGACCGGTCGCTCGTCGACCGCGTACACCGGCTGGTCCTGCTCGATGACCTGTCCGGGTTCGGGCAGCCAGGTCACGGTACCGGACGCCGCGCCCGGGACCCCGGTCGGTGCGCCGTACCCGAGGGCACCCGCGAAGAGCTTCGAGTCGGTCAGGTCCCCCTTCTCGACCGGGGCGGTGGCCTGCTTGCTGCGGGTCTCGGCGGCCGAGGACTCCGTCGGGGTCCCGCCGACGACCGCCCACGTGCCGACTCCGGCTGCCAGCACGGCGACCAGGCACGCACTGACGACGACGGTGCGCCCGCGCACGGTCCCGGTCACTTCGTCTGCACCTTCGCGCCGGAACCCTCGTAGCACTTCCCGAGGACGTCCGCGTACGCGGTGTCGCCCGCTGGGGCCCGGTACGCGTCCGCGCGCTCCGGGTCGTCCGGGTAGTCGGTGTACCCAGCCTTCCGCATGCACTCCGCGACCTTCAGGGCGAGCGCCCGGAACTCCGCGCTGTCCCGACCGCTCTCGGCCTCGCGCGCCGCCTCGGGGTCGTGCTCCCGCGTGCACTCCGCCAGGGCGTCCTGCTGACCCTGCACGTCTCCGGTCGTCGGGGTGAACCGGTAGTCGTCGTCGGTCACGTCGTAGCCCGCGTCCCGCATGCAGGACGCGACGGCGTGGTCACTGCTCGTCTCGGCGGGGCCCGTCGGCCGGCCGGGGTCCGGCTGCGAGGCGGAACAGCCGGCGAGGACGCCGGCGAGGACGAGGATCGCCGCGGCGGTCCCGGTGGTGGTGATGGTCCGTGTCATGGTGCTCCTCGCGTCGTCGGGGATGGTGGTGGTCCTGGTGCGGCCGGTCATGATCAGTTGCCCCGCGTCTTCGTGTCGGGCGCGTGCTTCGCCAGGCACTCGTCGAGGTGGTCGTCGAACGCCGGGTCCTCGGAGAGGGCGCCGTAGTCGATGACGCCCGGCTTCTGCGCCGGTGCGTCCGGGTACTCCTCGCGCACGCAGGCGTCGACGGCGGCGTACTGGCGCTTCCACTCGTCCTTCTGCGCCGAGTCGGCGGACTGCACGCCGATCTGCTTGTTGCACGTCTGTGCGGCCTCCAGGAAGGCAGCCTGATCGACCCCGGGCGGCGTGAGCACCGAGCCGCTGGTGACCTCGTCGTCGCTCGGGTCCTCGGCCTCGAAGCCGGCGTCCCGCATGCAGGACCCCCACTTCGACCCGAGCCCGCTGGACGCGGCGGTGTCAGCCGCTCCCGCCGTGTCGTGCGCGGTGCACCCGGCGAGGGCGAGCGGAGCGCCGACGACGAGCGCGAGGACGACGGCGGCCCGGTGGAGGATCGAGGGAGTCGGTGTGGTGGTGTGGTTCATGCATCCAGGACACCGGACAGGGTGTTTCGCGAACGGCTGCCCGCGGATTACACCGACGAAACACCGATCACACCGACGAGACACCGACGACGGCGCGGAGCCCACCGTCGGGCAGGGGCTCGAGCCGGAGCGACCAGCCGTGCGCGTCCGCGATCGCGGCGACGATCGACAGCCCGAGGCCGCTGTGCCGCTTCGAGCCCGGGTGGTCCCCGCGACGGAACGGCTCGGTGAGGTGCTGGACCTCGTCCGGGTCGACGAGCACCCCGGTGTTCTCGACCGTCACCCCGTGCACGCCCGTGCGGACGAGGACCGTGCCGCCCGGTTCGTTGTACTCGATCGCGTTGTCGACCAGGTTGCCGACGAGTTGCCGGACGAGCAGCGGTTCGCCGGTCAGCCCGCGGGGCACGTCCTGCTCGTCGACGACGAGCGTGACGTCGGCGTCACGCGCAGCACCGGCGGCCTGCGCGACGACGTCACGGGCGACGGCACCGAGGTCGACCGCCGTCGACCGGTCCTCGAGTCCGCGCTCCGCCTCGGCGAGCACCAGGAGCGAGTCGACGAGGTGCTCGGTGCGGCGGTTCTGCTCGAGGAGCTCCGCCCGGACCGCCGCGAGCTCGGCCGGGGTGGCGTCGTCGGGCAGCCCGATCTGCACCGACGCGCGCTGCACCGCGAGCGGCGTGCGCAACTCGTGCGCGGCCTGCGCCACGAACCGCCGTTGGCTCGCGAACGCCGCCTCGAGCCGGTCGAGCAGGGCGTCCACCGTGCGCGCGAGCCTGCGGAGTTCGTCGTCGGGACCGTCGAGCGCGATGCGTTCGTGGAGGGTCGACGCCGAGATCCGGTCGGCGGTGCGCGCCATCCGGTCGATCGGGCGCAGGACCTGGCGGCTCAGGACCCAGCCGAGCAGACCGGCGAGCACCCCCGCGACGGCGATGCCGACCGCCGACCACTGCCACTGCTGCTCGGCGGCGACCTGCACGAAGGCGACCGCACCGGAGGGCACCGCCGAGGGGTCGACGTGCGGATCACGTCCGACCGACGGCGTCGCGGCCGAGGACAGCGCCGTCGGTCGGAACTCGGTGGCTGCGCGGAGCGACCACTGGGACGCGAGCGCGACGAACACGAGCACGCCCGTGGTCAGGGCCATCGCGGAGACCGCGAATCCGACGGTCGTCCGGACGCCGATGCTCCAGAGCCGCGTCACAGTGCGTACCCGCACCCCGGGACGGTCCGGATCGGGTCGGGCGGCCCGAGCTTCTTGCGGAGCTTCGACAGGGTCACCCGGACGGCCGCCGTGAACGGGTCGATGTTCATGTCCCAGACCTTCTCGAGCAGCTCCTCGGACGAGACTATGCGACCGTCCGCGCGGAGCAGCACCTCGAGCACGCCGAGCTCCTTCGACGTCAGGTCGAGCGGTCGGCCGTCGCGGGTGGCGATGCGCCGGTTCGAGTCGACGACGATCCCGTCCCGCTCGAGCACCGGCGCGACCGGCGCGACGCTCCGCCGCCCGAGCGCACGGACCCTGGCGACGAGCTCCGGGTACTCGAACGGCTTCGCGAGGTAGTCGTCCGCACCGAGTTCGAGCCCGTGCACGCGGTCTGCCAGCGTGGTCGCGGCGGTCAGCATGAGGATCCGGGTCAGCGAGCCCCTCGCCGCGAGTCGACGCGCGACCTCGTCCCCGTGCAGACCCGGCAGGTCGCGGTCGAGCACGACGACGTCGTAGTCGTTCACGGACAGGAGTTCGTCCGCCTCGTCGCCTCGGTACGCGACGTCGACGGCCATGTCCTGGCGACAGAGTCCCTTCGCGACGAGATCGGCCAGGGAGGTCTCATCGTCAACCACGAGTACACGCACATTCTACATTTCACATGCGATGTCTATGAATCCGCCGAGTCGAGGTGGACGGTCCCCCGCCGCTCGTCGAACCGCACGACGAACTCGGCCGTACCCGCCGATCGAGTGATGAACAGGGGGACGGTGTCGACGGTCTGTGGTTCCATGCGACCACCGTCGCGCGTGCACTGTTTCGCGGCCGTAACGCTGCCGAGGGCGACGCAACGACCGGGAGGCCCGGTGCCGGTCCGACGGACCGACACCGGGCCTCCCGGCCGCACCCTGCCGCGGGGCGGACGCGACCTACTCCTCGACGATCTCCGCGAGCTCGAACGGCTCGACCGTCAGCTCGTCGCCGCCCGCGGCGACGTCCACGCGGACGGTGTCCCCGTCGCGGACGTCCCCGGACAGGATCGCCCGCGCCAACCGGTCGTCGATCTGCCGCTGCATGAGGCGGCGGAGCGGCCTCGCCCCGTAGACGGGGTCGTAGCCGCGGTCGGCGAGCCAGCTGCGCGCCGCCGGCGTCACGGCCAGCTCGAGTCGGCGGTCCGACAGACGACGAGCCAGACGGTCGACGTACAGCGACACGATCTGGCCGAGGTCGTCGGTGGTGAGCGCCTGGAACACGACGATGTCGTCGAGACGGTTCACGAACTCGGGCCGGAACGCCTGCTGCACGAGCTCACGCACGGCCTCGTCCCGTTGCTCGTCCGTGAGCGTCAGGTCGGTCATGAACTGCGATCCGAGGTTCGACGTCAGGACCATGATCGTGTTCCGGAAGTCGACCGTGCGCCCCTGACCGTCGGTCAGGCGTCCGTCGTCGAGCACCTGGAGCAGGACGTCGAACACCTCGGGGTGCGCCTTCTCGACCTCGTCGAGCAGCACCACCGAGTACGGGCGGCGACGGACGGTCTCGGTGAGCTGCCCGCCGGCCTCGTACCCGACGTACCCGGGCGGGGCACCGATGAGCCGCGCGACCGAGTGCTTCTCGCCGTACTCGCTCATGTCGATGCGGACGAGGGCCTTCTCGTCGTCGAACAGGAACTCGGCGAGCGCCTTGGCGAGCTCGGTCTTGCCGACGCCGGTGGGGCCGAGGAACAGGAACGAGCCCGTCGGGCGGTCTGGGTCGGAGATGCCGGCGCGGGTGCGACGCACCGCCTCGGACACGGTGGACACCGCGGCGCGCTGCCCGATGATCCGACGACCGAGTTCGGTCTCCAGGTGCAGGAGCTTCTCGGTCTCACCCTGCAGCAGGCGCCCCATCGGGATGCCCGTCCACTGCGCGATCACGGCGGCGATGTCCTCGTCCGTGACGCTGTCGTTCACCATGCGGTCGGCGCTCTCGGCCTGCTCGGCCGCCGCGAGCTCGGCCTCGATCCGGGGCTTCTCGCCGTACTCGATGCGCGACACCGTCTCGTACTGCGCCTCCCGCTGCGCGCGCTGGCTGCGCATGTTCAGCTCGTCGAGCTGCTGCTTGAGCTCACCGATGCGGTTGAGGCTCGCCCGCTCGGCCTGCCACCGCTGCTCGAGCTCGTCGAGCCGCTCCTGGCGCCCGGCGAGCTCCGCGCGCAGGGTCGCCAGCCGCGCCTTCGACGCGTCGTCCTTCTCCTGCTTCAGCGCGAACTCCTCGACGCGCAGGCGGTCCACGCTGCGCTTGAGCTCGTCGATCTCGACCGGGCTCGAGTCGATCTCCATGCGCAGTCGGCTGGCGGCCTCGTCGATGAGGTCGATCGCCTTGTCGGGGAGCTGGCGACCGGAGATGTAGCGGTTCGACAGGCTCGCGGCGGCGACCAGGGCGGAGTCGTTGATGGTCACCTTGTGGTGCGCCTCGTACCGCTCCTTGAGTCCGCGGAGGATCGCCACGGTGTCCTCGACGCTCGGCTCCCCCACGAACACCTGCTGGAAGCGGCGCTCGAGCGCGGCGTCCTTCTCGATGTACTCGCGGTACTCGTCGAGCGTCGTCGCGCCGATCAGCCGCAGCTCACCGCGGGCGAGCATCGGCTTGAGCATGTTCGACGCCGCGACGGACCCTTCACCGCCGCCGGCCCCCATCAGCGTGTGCAGCTCGTCGATGAACGTGATGACCTGACCGTCCGAGTCGTCGATCTCCTTGAGGACGGCCTTGAGCCGCTCCTCGAACTCGCCGCGGTACTTCGCGCCGGCGATGAGGGCGGACATGTCGAGCGACACGAGCCGCTTGTCCTTCAGCGAGTCGGCGACGTCGCCGGCGACGATGCGCTGCGCGAGACCCTCGACCACGGCGGTCTTGCCGACCCCGGGCTCACCGATGAGCACGGGGTTGTTCTTGGTCCGCCGCGTCAGCACCTGGGAGACACGGCGGATCTCGGCGTCACGACCGATCACCGGGTCGAGCTTGCCGCTCCGCGCGATCGCGGTGAGGTCGACGCCGTACTGCTCGAGGGCGGTCTTCTGCCGTTCCTGCGAGTCGGGGGCGCCCTGGAGGTTCGCCATGCGGTCCGTCCTTTCCGTGCGGTGGTGGTGTACTTGAGTCTACTGCACTCAACTTACGAGCGCAGCGGTGCATTCCGGATCCCGACCGCGCTGACGACGGCTCCGGCGGCGAGCAGCAGCGCCATCACGACCATCGCGCGGTGCAACCCGTCGACGCTCACCCCGCCACCCAGGACGACGCCCGCCAGGGCCACCGTCACCAGCCCGGCGATGCGGGCGACCGCGTTGTTCACGGCGGACCCGGCACCGGCCTCCGCCTGCGGCACCGATCCGAGGACGGCACTCGTCAACGGCGTCACCATGGTCGCGATCCCCGCGCCGATCAGCACGAGCCCGGGCAGCACCGACCACCAGTAGCCCGCCGGGTCGTCGCCGGCGAGCAGCATCAGCAGCGCGCCGACCGCGGCCACGGCTGGCCCGGCAGCCATGAACCACCGTGGACCGTACCGGCCGGAGAACGAACCGACCGTGGTGGACAGCGCCAGGAGCATCAGCGTCGGCGGCAACGTCGCGAGTCCGGCGACCCACGCGGGGAAGTCCCACACCTCCTGCAGGAACAGGGTCACGACGAAGAACACCATCCCGAGCGCCCCGTAGATCGAGAGCGTCGCCAGGTTGCCGACCGTGAAGTTGCGCGCGCGGAACAGCTCCAGCGGCACCAGGGGCGAGCCGGCGGTCCGGGTCACGCGGAGCTCCCACGGCACGAAGGCCACGAGGGACGCCGCGCCGAGCACGAGCGCGGCGACGACGACCGGCGCGCCCCACCCGAGGCGCTCCTGCTCGATCAGGCCGAGGACGACACCGCCGACCCCGACCACGGCGAGCACCGCGCCGATCACGTCCACCCGCGGACGGTCGCCGGTGACCACGTCGCCGGAGATCCGCCGGACCAGGGGGATGGTCACCGCGATCGGCACGGCCGTCACCACGAAGATCCAGCGCCAGCCGATGCCGTCGACGATCAGCCCGCCGACGACCGGCCCGAGGATGGACGCGGCGCTCGACCAGGCCGTCCACGACCCGATCGCCTTCGCCTGCGCGGCGCCCCGGAACGCCGCGACGATGAGCGCCAGGGCGCTCGGGGTCACGAGCGCCCCACCGACACCCTGGAACGCCCGGGCGACGACCAGGACCTCGCCCGTCGGCGCGATCGCGCACACCACCGAGGCGACGCCGAAGACGACCAGGCCCCACCGGATGATCCGGACCCGGCCGAACAGGTCCGAGAGGGAGCCGGCGACCAGGATCAACGAGCCGAGCGTGACCAGGTAGGCGTCGACGGTCCACTGCTGCACGACGAGACCACCACCGAGCTCCCGGCGGATCGCGGGCAGGGCGACGTTGACGACGCTCGAGTCGAGCCCGACGACGAAGGACGCGAGGATCGCGACCACGAGGACCACCCGGCGGTCGTCACGGAGCGGGGCCGTTGCGGCCGGAGCGGTCATGCGCCCCATCCTCCTCGTCGGAGTGATCCGGCGACCGGTTGCGCCGACGAAACAGCGCGCTCGCGAGCATCGTCGACATGCAACATGTCAACGCCCCCACTCGTCCACGTCTCGCCGGCCTCGACGCCGCTCGCGGGCTCGCCGTCCTCGGCATGTTCGCCGCCCACGTCGGAGCGGCGGACACGCTCTTCGACTGGACGGATCCGTCGAGCTGGCCCGACCTCGTGAACGGTCGCTCCTCGGTCCTGTTCGCGCTCTGCGCCGGGGCCTCCCTGGTCCTGCTCACCACAGGTCCGGGGCCGGCCGGTCGGGTCCGCGACCGACGGCACGTCCTCGCCCGTGCCGCGACGCTCCTGGCGATCGGCGGGCTCCTGACCCTGGTGCCCGGAGGCGTGCTCGTCATCCTGCCGACCTACGCCGTGCTGTTCGTCGCCGCGCTGCCGTTCCTGCGGCTCCGGCTCCGCTGGGTCGTCCTCGCCGCCGTGCTCGCCCTCGTGGTCGGTCCCGTGCTCGCCCTCGTCGGACAGGCCGTCGTCGAGATGACCGGCGGCAGCAGCACCGCGGGGCTGCTCTTCACCGGGTACCCCGCCGTGTCGTGGTTCGGGGTCGTCCTCGCGGGCGTGCTCGTGGCTCGACTCGGGCTCGACCGCGCCGACGTCCTGCGCCGGGTGCTCCTGGTGGGTGTCGGGCTCGCCGCGACCGGGTACGGAGCCGGAGCCGCGATCGGCACCGCACTCGGCATCACGGGACCGGTCGGGACGATGATCCCCGTCGGCGGAGGCGGGGACAGCGGCAGCGGCAGCGGCTCCGCGCCGGTGGCGCCCGCCGTCCCGGAGGGCGGCCCCGGCATCGTCGCCCAGAACCCGACCTTCCCGCGGATCGACTGGGCACGCCTGCTCGACGTCACCCCGCACGCCGGGTCGACCTTCGAGCTCGTCGGAGCCCTCGGCATCGCCCTCGCGGTGCTGGCTGCGCTCGGGCTCCTCGGTCGGTACGCCCCGACGGTCCTGCTCCCGCTCAGCGCCGTCGGCCGTCTCGCGCTGACGCTCTACTGCGCGCACGTCCTGGCCGTCGGCGTCTGGTCGCGATCGGGCGAACCGGACCCGCTGCCGGCACTCGGCGGGTGGGGACCCTTCGTCGTCCTCCTCGTGGCCGCCGTCGTCGCCGCACTGCTCGTCCACCGCTCCGGTCGTCGGGGTCCCCTCGAGGCGCTCACCCGACGTGCCGCCCGAGCACTCGACGATCCACCGACCACGACGTCCTGACGTCGACCAGGACCAGGGCCGGAGCAGGACGTCGCCCGAACGCCGAAGCCCCCGCGACCAGAGTGGTCGCGGGGGCTGCCGACAGGACGGGGCTGGGTGTCCTAGTTCTTGGGCTCGGCGGTCGAGTGCACGTCGGGCTGCACCGAGGGGCCGGGGTTGACGACGGGCTGCGCGGTCGGCTGCGCCGTGTTCTGCACGGTCGGACCGGTCGTCGCCGTGTTCACGGTGCCGTCGTCAGTCTGCTTCTTGTCGTCGCCCATCTCCTTCTTGAAGATGTTGATCGACTGGCCCAGGCCCTTGGCGAGCGCCGGGAGCTTGGTCGCACCGAACAGCAGGATGATGATCCCGAGGATGATCAGCAGGTGGATCCCCGTCAGGTTTCCGAGCATCATGTCTCCTTGTTCTGGGTCTGGCGACGCCCGTCCGGTCATCGTCGACCGGGAGGGCGGAAGTCCGTCGTCCGATCATCGTAACCCGCACCCGACCGGAAGCCCAGGCGGGAGCGGGAACGGACACCGTTCGCACAGGCTGCACCGGACGACATGGCAGCACCCCCGGAGGCCGCTGCTCTCCGGGGGTGCGCCGTTCCGGCCGCGGGTCAAGGCGCGGCCGGGGTCGGTGGGGCGGCTAGTAGGCGCCGCGGGACCGCAGGACGGACGGGATCGTCCTGGCGAGGATCACGAGGTCGTGCACGAACGACCAGTTCTCGACGTAGTGCAGGTCGAGCCGCACGCCCTCGACCCAGTCGAGGTCGGATCGACCACTGACCTGCCACAGTCCGGTCATGCCGGGCGTGACGAGCAGGCGCCGGTCGGCGAAGTCCTCGTACACCGCGACCTCACTCGGCAGCGCGGGGCGGGGGCCGACGAGGCTCATCGACCCCGTGAGGACGTTCCACAGCTGCGGCAGCTCGTCGAGCGACGTCCGACGAAGGAACGCACCGACCCGCGTCACACGAGGGTCCCGCTGGAGCTTGAACAGGGGCCCGGAGCCCTCGTTGGCAGTGGCGAGTTCGGCGATCCGGGCCTCGGCGTCGACGCACATCGTGCGGAACTTCAGGATGGAGAACTCCTGCCCGCCTCGGCCGACCCGGCGCTGCAGGAAGAACACCGGGCCTCCGTCGTCGAGCCGGATGACGACGGCGATCGCCGCGAGCAGCGGCGCGAGCACGACCAGGCCGACGGCGGACCCGACCACGTCGAGCAGACGCTTTCCCCGACGGCACCCGTAGTCGGGCGTCTCGACGTGCATGAGCGGCAAGCCGTCCACGGGTCGCTCGTGGACACGACCCGACGCGATGTCGGCCAGCGGCGAGGAGACGACGAGTTCGACGCCACGCTCCTCGAGCTGCCAGCCGAGACGGCGCAGGCGCTCGTGGCCGCCGCGGATCGCACCGGCGACCACGACGGCGGCGACCCCGGTCGACGTCGCGACGTCGAGCACGTCGTCGATCCCGCCGACGACCTGCGAGGCGTCATCGCCGAGGGTGACCTGCGTGCCGAGGTCGGCGCAATCGGTGACCACGGCGGCGACCCGGTAGCCCGCGGCAGGGGTGGCGACGATGCGTCGTCCGACGTAGCGGACGTCGTCCAGGTCGCCGACGAGCAGGACGTCGAGCAGCTGCCGCCCCTGGACCCGGCGCCGGGCGATGACCGTGCGGACGGCCTTGCGCCCGAGCGCGAGCAGGACCAGGCCGAGCGGGAACGCGATCGCCACGTACCCCCGCGCGATGTCGAGACGGACCGCGTAGGCGATCACGGCGACTGCTGCGGCGGCGGCGAGGCTCGCGGTCACGAGCCGTCGGTACTCCTCACCACCGACGCCGGCGATGCGGGGGTCGCGCGTCCGGAAGCCGGAGAGCAGGGCAGTCCAGAGCACGATGATCGCGGGGGCCGTCACGACCTCGGTCCAGCCGGGGCTGGTCGCGAGGGAGGGCCCCTCCCACGGGAACCGGAGGGCGTGCGCGACGCCGAACGCGACGACGAGCAGCCCGAGGTCGAGCGCGCCGACGACGAGCGAGAACCGGTGCGATGCTCCTGCAGGGACACCTCGTCGAGGCGTGCTCGTCATCGGCCGACGCACTGCGAGCGACATCCAGCACCTCCGGACGATGGCCGGCAGGGGCGTTCCCTGCCGGGTCCGGTGACACCGGACCCGGCCAGTATATCAGTGCGGAGTGTGAGGTGTCGCGGGCAGCACAGCGTCCGTGAGCGACCAGAGCGCCGCGCCCTCCGTCAGGCGAGCAGCCTCGGCGTCGGACAGCCCGCGGACCCGGAAGCCCACGCGCTCCCCCGGCAGCAGCGTCATGAAGCCGCGGTCGACGGTGCCGGTCGGCGCGATGCGGTCCGGCTGCACGAGCAGGTCCCGCACGAGCGACTCGGCCTCGACGACCAGGTGGTGTCCGTCACCGTCGGCCGCGGGGGCGACCGTCGTGCGGTACCGCGCCGGCTCCCACTGCACGTCCTTGTCCGGCGACGCGGTCCAGACCGCACGACGCCAGTCCATGTCCGCCACGACGAGCTCACGCGTCGGGTCGTCCAGGACGCCGACCGACTCGGGCAGGTCGACGACGGCGACGCCGGCCTCCGACAGCCGGACGGGCAGCGTGACCTCGGCGAGGATCCTGCCGGACACGTGCATGCGCCGGACCCGCACCACGCTGTCGCGACCGCCGCGGGAGGACCGCACCGCGATCTCGACGGGCGAGTGTCCGAACGACCCGGGCGACACCCCGAGCGACAGCGTGTCGACGAGCCCTCCGGACTCGGAGGCGCCGTCGGCGGTACCGGTGCTCGCGGCGGTCCCGGCCGCCCCGTCGAGGGGAGCCGACGTGTCGACGTGGTCCGCGCCTCCAGGCCGGTCTCCGGACGACGTCGGAACCGCGTCGTCGTCAGCGGACGGACGCACGACGGGCCGGATCGTCAGCAGGACGTCGTCGTACAGCCGACGCAGCTCGTGGGCGAGCGGCTTGAGCCGCCCGGCGGAGTCGATCGCGGACCACGATGCCACCGGCCAGAGGTCGTTGAGCTGCCAGACGACGACCCCGGTGTTCCGCGGCCAGTGCGTCCGCCAGTGCTCGACGCCGGTCGCGACGGCCCGCGTCTGCTGCAGCTGCGTCAGGTAGTGCCAGCGGTCGAACTCGGCCGGATCGACGACGCCGAAGCGCGGCTCGATCCCCCGTGCCAGCTTGCCCATGCCGTCGTCGGCCTTCTGGTGGTGCACGACACCGGGCGAGTCCACGCGCAGCGGCTCGTCCGTGACCGCGTCGCGGAGGGTGCGCCAGGCGGGCGGTGCCTGCCACCCGAACTCGGACACGAACCGCGGGACGGAGTCGCGGTAGTGGTCGTCGGACAGCCGGTTCCAGACGTCCCACGAGTGGTGCGTCTCGTGGTCGACGTCGTTCGCGGGCAGGGTCTCGGAACCCGACCAGGGCGAGGCGACCGTGTAGAAGCGCGACGGGTCGACCGCGTCGACGATCGTCGGGAGGAGGTCGAGGTAGTAGTCGAGCCCCCAGCCGCGGTCACCGAGCTCCTCGGCCCAGCCGTCCGCGTCGTGCAACCAGATGTTCTCGTTGTTGCCGTTCCAGACCACGAGCGACGGGTGGCCGGCCAGGCGTGCGACGTTGTCCCGGGCCTCGGCGACCACCTCGCTGCGGATCGGCTCGATCTCGGGGTAGGCCGCGCAGGCGAACGCGAAGTCCTGCCAGACGAGCAGGCCGAGCTCGTCGCAGACGTCGTAGAAGTCGTCGGACTCGTAGACCCCGCCGCCCCACACGCGGACGAGGTTCACGCCGAGGTCCGCGGCGACGCCGAGCCGGTCCGCGATCCGCGCGCGGTCCACCCGCGACACGATGACGTCGTCCGGGATCCAGTTCACGCCGCGGACGTCGATGACGGTGCTGTTCACCACGACGGTGAAGGGCTTGCCGATCGCGTCGTCCGCGGTGTCGATCCGGGCCGAGCGGAAGCCCGTCTTCGCCGTCCGGCGGTCCAGGACCTCGCCGTCGACGGTCTGCAGCTCGACGGTCACGTCGTACCGGGGCTGCTCGCCGTAGCCGCGCGGCCACCAGCGCCGCACCTCGGGCACGCGCACCGTGACGACGGTCTCGTCGTCCTTCGGGGTCAGCTGCGCCCGGGAGCGCTGTCGGGTCGTCCCGCCGTCCACGGTCGGGCCGGCGACCGTGACGACGAGCACGAGGTCGTCGTCCTCACCGTCCTGGTCGAGGTCGTTCATCCCGGACCGCTCGACCCGCACGTGCGCGTCGAGGACGCCCTCGCCGGCCTCGACGTCGACCAGCGGCTTCACCTCGGCGAGCCGCGCCGTGGACCAGCGCTCGATCGCGACCGGACGCCACGGACCGCTCGTCACCGCGGTCAGGCCCCAGTCCCAGCCGAAGTTCGAGGCCTGCTTGCGGATGTACGGGAACGGCTCGTCGTACGGTCCCGGCATCGAGCCGGCGCGGGCGGCGACCCGGCCGGCCTCGCGGTACGGCGACTCGAAGAGCAGCTCGAGCTCGCGGTCGCCCGCGGCACCCGGGACGTCGTTGAGGTCGAACCGGTACCGCCGGTGCATGTTGCGGGTGGTGCCGACGACCACGCCGTCGAGGCTCAGCTCGGCGACCGTGTCGAGCCCCTCGCACACCAGGTCGACGCGCTCGTGCCCCCGAGGTGCGACGTCCACCGTCCGCCGGTAGGCCCAGTCGGCCCGGCCGACCCACTTCGCGCCGTCCTCGTTGCGGTCGACGGTCGGGTCCGCGACGAGCCCCTCGCGTTCGAGGTCCGTGTGCACCTGACCCGGCACCGTGGCGGGGATCGTGCGACCCGTGATCCCGGCCGGTGCCCCGGTCGGCACCTGGTCGCCGGCGATCGCCACGGTCCAGTCGTCGCGGAGTTCCTCGCGCTCGAGGGTCATGCGGGTCCTTTGCTGGGCGGACGGGGAGGGCGGACAGGACCCGGCGGCGGCTCGTGGCCGCCCCGGCACCGTGACACCGGCCGGCGGTCGTGCCCGTGGTCGCGTGAGCGGCCGGGAGGCACGGCACCGGTCGCCCAGGCGTCGTCGCGTCCGCGCGCGCGGACGAGTGCTCGTCGCGCGCGGGGGTGCTCGGCGATGCTAGTACGTCGACCTTGCCGGCGACCACGTCCGCGACGACGGACCGCGCGACGCGTCCTGACGGCGTCGGGCCCCGTCGGGTCGCGTCCGCCCTCCGGCCCTGCGTGGCAGGGTGGTGCGGTGATCACCGTCGAACTCGCCCGGTCGCTGCGCGACGCCGGACTCCGCTGGCACCCGGGGACGGGCGACCGGTTCGTGATCGACAAGCCCGGGGTCGACGACGACGTCTACACCGTCTCCGAGATGACGGTGGAGCGGCACGACCACCCCAGCGGCACCTCGCTCGGCTTCAACGGGACGACGGAGTGGGCGCTCGACTCGGTCGAGGCGTCCGAGTCGCTCTGGCTCCCGCGGGAGGACCAGCTGCGCGACCTGCTCGGACCGGCGTTCGTGTCGCTCGCCGCCGGGTTCGTCGTCACGGCGACGATCGACGGGTCCGCCCGGGAGTTCCGCAGCGACGACCCGGCTGTGGCGTACGGGGACGCACTGCTCGCGTACATCACGGCTGCACTCGCCTGAGCGGTCCGGTCCCGCGAGCAGCGCGCCCGACTGAGTGTTGCCGGAATGCCTCCTGGGGGCGCTTTGGTTGCATGGTGACATGACCGTTCCGAACATCACCCTGAACGACGGCAAGACCATCCCGCAGCTCGGCTTCGGCGTCTTCCAGATCGACCCTTCCGACACGAAGGAGGCGACCCTCACCGCGCTCGAGGTCGGCTACCGCCACATCGACACCGCCGAGATGTACGGCAACGAGAAGGAGGTCGGCGAGGCCATCGAGGCGTCCGGCATCCCGCGCGAGGAGATCTTCGTCACGTCGAAGCTCAACAACGGCTTCCACGACCCGGCCCTCGCTGCCGAGAACGGCAAGAAGTCGGCCGACCTGCTCGGCGGGTACACCGACCTCTTCCTCATCCACTGGCCGCTGCCGACGGTGTCGGACTTCGTGCCGACCTGGAAGGCGATGGAGGAGCTCTACCACGCCGGCACCGCCCGCTCGATCGGCGTGAGCAACTTCCAGGCGCACCACCTCAACCGCCTGGCCGCCGAGACGACGATCACCCCGGCCGTCAACCAGATCGAGGTGCACCCGTACCTCGTGCAGGACGAGCTCCGCGCCTACGACACCGAGCACGGCATCGCGACCGAGGCCTGGTCCCCGATCGCTCAGGGCCTCGTGCTCGACGACGAGACCATCACCCGTATCGCCGGCGCCACGGGCAAGACCCCGGCGCAGGTCGTCCTCCGCTGGCACATCCAGCGCGGCGACATCGTCTTCCCGAAGTCGGTCACGCGCTCGCGGGTCGAGGAGAACTTCGCGATCTTCGACTTCGAGCTCTCCGACGACGACATGACGGCGATCACGTCGCTCGACAAGGGCCACCGCACGGGCCCGGACCCCGACACGTTCGACTACGTCCCCGCCTGATCCGAGGTCACGTCGACGAAGCGCCCCGCCACCGGCGGGGCGCTTCGTCGTGCACGGGGTATCGCTCACACCCGGAATAGTTTCAGTATGCGAAATACAACATGGGTGCTCGTCCGCGCTGTCACTGGCACGGATCCCACCGAAAGGAACCCATGCGCAAGATCACCCGTGCCGCCACCGGGGCGGCACTCGGACTCGTCCTCACCTCGTCGGGTTTCGTCGTCGCGACGGCCGCCAGCGCGGCACCCGACCTCCCGACGATCCCGGGCGCGACGCACGAGCAACCCATTGCCGACAGCTTCACCGGCATCAACGAGGTCCAGGGGGCGCGGAGCACCGGCGAGCGCGACGGGCTCAGCGTCTTCGAAGCGAGCCGCGCGACCCCGTCCGTCGCGGTCACGAGCTCGGTCTCGAAGGGCTCGCTCAAGGTCGTCGACCAGCAGGGCCACCTGCTCTGCACCGGGCACAACACCCCGGCGAACCAGCACCTGTACACCTGCGACCTCGCCGTCCTGCCGTCGGGTCCGCAGGTCATCACCGCCGCGGTCGTCAAGGCGGACGGGCACCACAGTGCTCCGGACCAGGCGCAGCTCGACGCCTACGCCGCCGACCCGGTCGTCTCGTCCGTCGACCGGAAGGGCGACGACCTGGTCGTCCGCGGCACCGCGAACCGCGACGTGCGCGTCGAGGCATCGCTCGACCGGGGGTCGATCGTGGCGAGCGCCCCGACCGGCGCCGACGGCCGCTTCGAGATCACGATCCCGGGCGGTGCCGCCGCCGAGCAGGCCGCGCTCCGCGCCGTGAACGACGCGATCCCGGCCAGCACCCCGAACCACGACCTGTTCGCCGTGAGCAACTGGGCCCCGGTCGACACCGGCAGCACGCAGCCCGGCGACGGCGAGCAGCCCGGCGACGGCCAGCAGGGCGGCGGCGAGCAGCCGGGTGCCGGTCAGGGCGACGGCCAGCAGGGCGGCGGGGAGCAGCCCGGCGAGGGGCAGTCCCCGGTCGAGGCCGTGACGAACCTGCACGACGGCGACGAGGTCCGCACCTCGCAGCCGACGTTCGAGGGCACCGCCCGTCCCGGCGGCTCGGTGAGCGTCGGCGGCATCACCGGCCCGGCGCTCGGCGTCGCCACCGCCGACGAGCACGGGCACTGGTCCACGAAGCTCGAGGGCTCCCTCAACACGGGCGAGAACCGGGTCGTCGTCCGCTTCCAGCAGGCGAACGGCGACTGGGTCGAGCGCCAGCGACTCGACATCACCTACACGCCGAAGTCCTCGACGTTCGAGCCGGCCCTGGCGAGCGGATCGACCGTCCACGAGGCACGTCCCGCCATCTCCGGCTCCGGCGTCCGCGCCTACAGCCCGGTGGACCTGGAGGACGCGAACGGCCGCACCTACGCGTCGGGGCGTGCGAACGCCGACGGCGAGTTCACGCTGGCCTTCTCCCGCGACCTGCACGAGGGCGAGAACGACCTGCACTTCCTCTTCGAGAGCCGTACGGGCGCCTGGACCAGCTCGGACTACGTCCTCACGTACTCGGCGCCCGGCGAGGGCACCGAGCAGCCCGGCGAGGGCACCGAGCAGCCCGGCGACGGCAGCGGCACCGAGGAGCCCGGCGACGGCAGCGGCACCGAGGAGCCGGGTGACGGCGCGTCCGACACCGCGTTCGCCGTCGACTCGACCCGCATCAGCGACAGCCAGGTCGCCGTGGACGTCCTCGGCCCGAAGGGCACCGAGGTGACCGTCGCGGCCAACGGCAAGACCAAGACGGTGACCCTCGGCGACGAGGAAGCGGCGCAGGTCGTCGTGACCGCTCCGAAGAAGCTCACCACGGTCGTCACCGCGACCGCGACGATCGACGGCGAGCAGGTCGAGCGCACGCTCACGATCGGCAACGGCGACCACGCCGCCGACCAGCTCGAGGCCCAGGTCACGAGCACCAGCGCCCTCTTCGGCACCGCGCAGATCACCGTGTGGGGCCTCCCCACCGGCATCGCCGGCCTGCAGGCCCACGAGGGCGAGCAGCAGCTCGCCGCGGGCGCGATCAAGGCCGACGGCGAGGGCAAGCTCTCCCTGTCCGGTCTCGCGAAGGGTGACCACGTGATCACCGTGACCGCCGGCGGCAAGCAGACCCAGGTGTCCGTGCACATCTGAGCCCGACCGCTCGCGCACGACGGCCCCGTCACCACGGTGACGGGGCCGTCGTCGTCCCCGCCTCAGTCGGCCCGGCGCGAGGCCGTCACCGTGAACTTCGCGGTCCGGACGACCTGTCGGGTCGGTCCGACGAGCCGCTCGAGCATGGGTCGGTACCGCAGGTGCGAGTTCCAGACGCACCACAGTTCACCGCCGGCCTGGAGGATCGTGGCCGCGTTGCGGAACATCGCCTCGGCCGCGTCGGTGCTCACCGTGGTGCCCTCGTGGAAGGGCGGGTTGCAGAGCACGAGCTTCGCAGACCCCTCGTCGAGCTCGTCGCCCGCGTCCGACCGGACGACCGTCACCCGGTCCGCGACGCCGTTCGCCACCGCCGTCGCCCGCGTCGACGCCACGGCGATCGCCGAGACGTCGGTCGCGACCACCTTGACGGCCGGGCGGCGGCGCGCCAGAGCAGTCGCGATGACGCCGTTCCCGCACCCGAGGTCGACGGCGACCCGCGCCGACGGGACGGCGTCGTCCATGACGTCGAGCAGCACCCGGGTGCCCTGGTCGAGCGACGTCCCCGCGAAGACGCCGCCGTGCGCGACGAGCGTCATCCCGAGCTCGTCGACGTGCACGGACCGCGGCCAGGGGTTCGTCGCGTCCGCGCGCACCGCCGTCGCACGGAGCGGGTCCTGCGCGATGAGCAGCCGCGACTTGCCGCGACCCCGTGACGCGGTGACCTCGCCGAAGTACCGGCGCAGGACGTCGTTCTGCGACAGGTTCATGTGCTTCGAGACCCCGCCGCAGAGCAGGACCACGTCGGGCGCCGCCCAGCGGGCGACGGCGCGTGCGAGTTCGTCGAGCCGGTCGTTCGACTTCGACAGCCGGAGGAGCACCAGGCGGACGTCGCGGAAGGCCTGCTCGAGCGTCTCGGTCAGCACGAAGCCGCTCCGGCCGAAGGTGCCGGCGTTCGCCTGCAGCGCCCGCACCCCGACGAGCGAGTCCTGCACGACCCGGACGCCCGACGCGCCGTGCACGGTCATGGCTCCGAGGGTCAGCACCCCGTACCGGTCGTCGACGACGGCGACCTCACCGGGCTGCCGGAGCGCGTCCCCGTGCACGTGCGGTGCCTCGTCGAGCATGAAGCGGTCGGTGCCGTCGATCGCGACGAGGTCGGGCTCGTCCCTGACCGGGGAGCGCCGGAAGTGGTCGGCGAAGTCGAATGGCACGGCCCCAGGGTACTCAGACGACGGTGCGGAGCCGCGCCGGTGCGCACGGCAGCGGTATATCACCGGTGCCGGTGGTATCCCAAGCCCCTACGCTCGGAGGAGACCGTTGCGCGACGAGCAACGGCAGGACGAGCGAGAGGGGCCGATGTTCGCTTCGCCAGACGCCGGCCGGCGTCCCCGCCTGCGGGACCAGGCGCGGGAACGCCTGCGGACCGAGATCATGAGCGGGGCGCTCGCCCCGGGGACCCTGCTCGACGACGAACAGCTCGCGCTCCGGCTCCGGTGCTCCCGGACGCCGGTGCGGGAAGCACTGTCGGACCTCGGGCACCTCGGTCTCGTCGAGTTCCGGCCGAACCGGTACACGCGCGTCACGGTCCCGCGCCGCGACGAACTCATCCCGACGCTGCAGACGCTCGGACTGCTCTTCGGGGGCGTCGTCCGCACCACGATCGGCGACCTCGGGGACCGCGACCGCGCCGCGCTCTTCCGGCGCATCGGGCTCGTGCTCGACTGCATGGCGATGCCCACGTGGCAGTGGGGTTCGGACGCGATCACCCCGGTCTACCGGACCTTCCTCGCGGCGTGCGACAACCCCCTCCTCGTGGCGGCCCTGAGCGGGACCCTCGACGGCCTGACGTACCGCCTGCGGCACGACGACATCCGGAGCGCACTGCCCTGGGAGCACATCCGGAACGGCCTCGTCGCGCTCCGCGTCGCGGTCGACTGCCGCGACGGACGGCTCGCGGAGCGGGCGACCTGGACGGTCCACCTGCTCCCCGACCCCGACCGTGGGCGGTCCTGACGTGTGCGCGTCCTGCGTCCGCTCGGTCATCGACACGGCCCGGGCGCACCGTCCCGGTCGCTGCTCCCCCGAGGACGACCGCCCGTCGCTCCCCCGCTGCACCGCTGTCGACGGTGTTCGCCGCGACCTCTTCGGCCCGCCGGTCGACTGACCTCAGCGCTGGGGGCGGTACAGCACGACCGCGGTGTTCCGCTGCGGTCGCATGCCCGCGCGCAGCGGGACTGCAGCGCCGGTGGTTGTCGCCGCGAAGACACGGGCGCCCGGGCGCGCGATGAGCTGATCGGCGAGCGCCCGCTCCAGCTCGCGCACGCGGTCGCGCAGCACCTGGTTCTCGTTCTCGAGGTCGAGCACCCGCCGGATCCCCTCCAGCGACACCCCCTCGGACCCGAGTCGCGCGATCTCGCGCAGCTGCGCGACGTCGCGCATCGAGTAGCGGCGCGAGCCACCGCGGGTGCGGCCCGGCACGACCAGGCCGAGCCGGTCGTACTGCCGCAGCGTCTGCGGGTGCATCTCGGCGAGCTCCGCCGCCACCGCGATGGCGAGGACGGGCGAGTTCTCGTCCATGTCGGTCATGGCTGGTTCCTTTCCGTCGTCCGCGTGGTCCGGAAACCAGTCTGGAGGCCCGGTGACGGTTCCTGACGGAGCCGCACCGAGCCTCCAGACCGGTTCACTGCTGTGGCTGCGCAGCGCTAGCTGCGCGCCTTGGCGAGGAGGTCCTCGCGGGGGTCCTCGTCGGGCAGGGCCGTACGGAGGGCCTCGACGGCCTCGCGCTGCTTGTCCGACAGGTGCGACGGCACCGCGACCTGCACGGTGGCGAGCAGGTCACCGGTACCGCTCTTGGTCGTGACCCCGCGTCCCTTGACGCGCAGGACGCGGCCGGACGGCGTGCCGGGGGCGACCTTGAGCTTGACGGGCTCGCCGCCGAGCGTCGGCACCTGGATCGTCGCGCCGAGCGCCGCCTCGACGAACGTCACGGGGACGTCCACGCGGAGGTGCTGCCCGTCGCGCTCGAAGACCGGGTGCTTGCGGACGGAGACGCTGACGACCAGGTCGCCGGCCTCTCCGCCGTCCGGACTCGGCTCGCCGCGCCCGCGCAGGCGGATCTTCTGCCCGTCGGCGACGCCCGCGGGGATGCGGACGTTCACCGGTCGGCCGTTGCCCTGCGAGAGCTTGACGGTGTCACCGGCGATCGCGGTGGTGAAGTCGAGCGTCGTCGACGCCGTGACGTCGCGACCCTTGGTCGGACCGCCGAAGCCGCGGAAGCCGCCGGACGACTGCCCGAAGCCCTGACCGCCGCCGAACATCCCGCCGAGGATGTCCTCGAAGCCGCCGGCGCCGCCGCGAGCACCGCCCTGGCCGAAGCGCACACGCTGCCCGCCCTGCTGGCCGAACATCCCGCCGAAGACGTCCTCGAACCCGCCGCCCTGGCCCGGGCCACCCGCGGTGAAGCGGGCGCCGGAGCCCATGGCACGGACCTGGTCGTACTCGGCGCGCTGCTCCTTGTCGGAGAGCACCGAGTAGGCCTCGCTGATCTCCTTGAAGCGGGACTCGGCGGCAGCGTCACCCGGGTTGGAGTCCGGGTGGTACTGCCGGGCGAGCTTCCGGTAGGTCTTCTTCAGCTCAGCGTCGCTCGCCGTCTTGTCGACGCCGAGGACCTTGTAGAAGTCCTTGTCGAACCAGTCCTGACTGGCCATGAATCCCTACCTCCTTCCCGAGCCTCAGGCCGGGACCGCGACGGCGACCTTGGCCGCGCGGAGCACGCGGTCGCCGAGCTTGTAGCCCGGCTCCACGACGTCCGCCACGGTCTGGTCGGTCGCACCCGGCGTGGGCAGCTGCACGATCGCCTCGTGCACGTTCGGGTCGAAGAGCTCGCCCTTCTCGCCGATCTGCACCAGCTTGAACTTCTCGAAGCCGCCGCGGATCTTCTGCCCGATGACCTGCATGGGGCCCTCGGTCAGGTCGCCGTGGGCCTCGGCGCGGGTCAGGTCGTCCAGGGCCGGCAGCAGGGCGCGGACGACCTCGGCGATGACGGCGTCGCGGTTCGCCTCGCGGTCGCGCTCGACGCGCTTCCGGAAGTTCACCAGCTCGGCCTGCGCACGGAGCATGTCGGCGCGCATGTCGGCGACGAGGTCGCGGTCCTCGCTGCTCAGCTTGTCCTCGGCGATTCCGCGGGCGGCGTCGTCGAGGAGCGCCTGGTCCTCCGGTGAGAGGTCCGTGGGGACCTCGACGTCGGGGCCCTCGGCCTCGATCAGGTCCTCGGCGCCGTCGACGTCAGCCGTCGCGCCGTCCTCCGACCCGTCGGGGTGACCGGTGCCTGCGGAGCCGGCGGGCCCGGCGGAACCGTCCGCCGGGCCGCGCCCTGCCTGCGCACCGTCAGCCGAGCCTCCAGGCAGGTTCTCGTCCTGCGGGTCCGGGTTCTTGGTGTCGTCAGCCATGCGTTACTTCTTGTCCTTGTCGTCCTCGTCGTCCACGACCTCGGCGTCGACGATGTCCTCGTCGTCCTCCTGCGGCTGGTCGGCGGTCGGCTGCTCGCCACCGGCCGCGGCGCCCGCGTCCTGCTGGGCGTAGATGGCCTGGCCGAGCTTGCCCTGCGACTCGTTGAGCTTGTCGAAGGCGGTCTTCACGGCCTCGTCGTCGTCACCCGCGAGGGCCGACTTCAGGGAGTCGACGTCCGCCTGCACCTCGGACTTGACGTCCGCGGGGAGCTTGTCGTCGTTCTCCTTGATGAGCTTCTCGATCGAGTAGACGAGCTGCTCGGCCTGGTTGCGACGCTCGTTGGCCTCGCGGCGGGCCTTGTCCTCGGCGGCGTGCTCCTCGGCCTCGCGCACCATGCGCTCGATGTCCTCCTTCGGCAGCGACGAGCCGCCGGAGATGACCATCGACTGTTCCTTGCCGGTGCCCTTGTCCTTCGCGGACACGTGCACGATGCCGTTGGCGTCGATGTCGAAGGTGACCTCGACCTGCGGCACGCCACGGGGAGCCGGCGCGATGCCGGTGAGCTCGAAGGTGCCGAGCGGCTTGTTGTCACGGGTGAACTCGCGCTCGCCCTGGAAGACCTGGATCGCGACCGACGGCTGGTTGTCGTCGGCGGTCGTGAAGGTCTCGCTGCGCTTGGTCGGGATCGCGGTGTTGCGGTCGATGAGCTTCGTCATCAGGCCACCCTTGGTCTCGATGCCGAGGGACAGCGGCGTGACGTCGATGAGCAGGACGTCCTTGCGCTCGCCCTTCAGGACACCGGCCTGCAGGGCGGCGCCGACGGCGACGACCTCGTCCGGGTTGACGCCCTGGTTCGGCTGCTTGCCGCCGGTCAGGCTCTTGACGACCTCGGCCACGGCGGGCATGCGGGTCGAACCACCGACGAGCACCACGTGCGCGATGTCGTTGACCGAGACACCCGCCTCCTTGATGACGTCGTTGAAGGGCTTCTTCGTGCGGTCGAGCAGGTCGGAGGTCATCTGCTCGAACTGCGCGCGCGAGATGGTCTCGTCGAGGTTCAGCGGGCCCTCGGCGGTCAGCGTCAGGTACGGGAGCTGGATGTTCGCCGACATCTGCGACGAGAGCTCCTTCTTGGCCTGCTCAGCCGCTTCCTTCAGGCGCTGCTTCGCGATCTTGTCCGTGGACAGGTCGACGCCGTGCTCGTCCTTGAACTTCTTGACGAGGTGGTCGACGATGCGCTGGTCCCAGTCGTCACCGCCGAGGCGGTTGTCGCCCGAGGTCGCACGGACCTGGATCGTGGAGAAGTCGTCGTCCTTGCCCACCTCGAGCAGGGAGACGTCGAACGTGCCGCCACCGAGGTCGAAGACCAGGATGAGCTCGTCTTCCTTGCCCTTGTCGAGGCCGTAGGCGAGCGCCGCGGCGGTCGGCTCGTTGATGATGCGGAGGACGTTGAGGCCGGCGATCTCACCGGCGTCCTTCGTGGCCTGGCGCTCGGCGTCGTTGAAGTACGCCGGGACGGTGATGACCGCGTCGGTGACGTCCTCACCGAGGTACTGCTCGGCGTCGCGCTTGAGCTTGCCGAGGGTGCGGGCCGAGATCTCCTGCGGCGTGTAGCTCTTGCCGTCGATGTCGACCTTCCAGTCGGTACCGATGTGGCGCTTCACGGAGGCGATGGTGCGGTCGACGTTGGTGACGGCCTGGCGCTTGGCGGTCTCGCCGACCAGGACCTCGCCGTCCTTCGTGAAGGCGACGATCGACGGCGTGGTGCGGAGCCCCTCGGCGTTCGCGATGACGGTGGGCTCGCCACCCTCGAGCACGCTGACGACCGAGTTGGTGGTTCCGAGGTCGATGCCTACTGCACGTCCCATGTTGTGGTGCTCCTTCGGTTGGGTTCGTGGTCTTGCTGAAGCTTACGCGGAGTTGCGTCCGCTGCACTCAAGTTTACTCAGAGCCGGCCGCGCGTCAAGTCTCCGAAGCGGAAGTTGAGTCGATCGGGGGCAAGTTCATCGTAGTCATCACACTCGGCAGAACTTCAGGAACATGGGTGATATTTCTTATGTCCTATGACCAGTGCCCGGCGCGTCGCGCGTGCGTGGCCTCGATCCGAAAGACATCTCTTCACATGAAGTCATTCCTCCGGAGGGCCGTCGCGACCGGCGTTGCCCTTTCAGCCCTTGCCACCTTCTCAGTAGGCTCCCCAGAGGCCAGGGCAACTCCGGTGAGTCCTCGAGCGGACTCAGATAAAATCCAACTGATCTTCGAGAGCGGAGGTAGGTATTACACGCCGGCTCCCGGCGATTGTACCTACATGCCTTGCACGTTCTACGTGTCGTATGGCTCGCTTGCTGAAGCAGAGGCAAGAGCACCCTTTTGGAATGTTATATTCCACGACGACGGGCGCTTCGGCTTCGAGAGGAATCATTATTGCGTAGGCGCCATCGGCCGAGGCGCCGGGGGCCCGAATGGCGGGTTCTTCCCGGTCGTTCAGTCGAACGCCGTTTGCAGCGGCGAAGAATCGAAGTGGCGCTTCGACGGTAAAAGCCTGAAAACCAATTCCGGCCGAGGCATCGGAGGCCCTTCGGTATCCGGGGGCGCAGCAGCAGAGGGCTGGACGTCCTGGGAATACCGTTACCTCGACTACAGCAAATCGTCTCTTCCGCTCGTGAGCGATGTCAGCACCATCGCCCCTTCAGCAGTCGTCTCCTTCTCGGACGTGCCGGTCGCGGCGCCGGGGACGACGACGGGTTGGATCAACGGATCGATCTCGAAGAACACCAAGGGTGAGCTCGAGCTGAAGGCTCCCGCGGGCACGAAGATCGTCGAAGCACGCGGCGAGGGTGTCGGCAACGGCTCGACCATCACGGGGCAGGTCAGCAGCGACGGCCAGAGTGCGCTCTTCAAGGGCGACAACACCTGGGCCGATGACTACCGCAAGATCCAGCTCAAGCTGCGCGTGAACGACGACGCAGCAGCCGACACGACCCTGAACGGCGGCACCGCCACCATCAAGACGGCGGGGACGGACACGGTCGTCGGCGAGGGCTCGTTCTCGGCCAAGACCGGCTCGAAGGTCGCCTTCGACGTCCCCGCGACGCCCGCCGGGCAGACCACCGACTGGATCTCCGGCACGATGTCGTCCTCGGCCTCGCGACAGGGCGACGTCACGCTCCACGCCCCCGCCGGCACCAAGTTCGCCGCCGTCCGCGGCGGCGGCGGCAAGGGCAGCTTCGTCAACGGCACCGTCTCGGCGGACGGCACGACCGCGACCATCGAGAAGGACAACACCTTCTCGAACAGCTTCCGCAAGATCCAGTTCAAGCTCCAGATCCTCGACGACCAGAAGGCCGGCGACACCCTCACCGGCGGAACCGCCGACATCATCACGAGCGACACCAAGCAGATCGTCGCCCACGGCACCTTCTCCGCCATCGTCGCCGTCCAGAACGGCGGCGTCACCGCGGCTGCCTCGGACAGCACGGCGCTGGTTCGTGGTGGGACGGTCGACGTGCCGTTCAGCACGGAGGCGACGACCAAGTACACCGAGCTGAAGGCCTCGGTCGAGCTGACCGCGCCGTCCGGCACGACGTTCGCGGCGGGCTCCACGCTCAAGGGGCAGTGGCGCAAGAACAACAGCGAGGCCTGGCGCGACAGCGACTCGCTCGCCCTCAGCGTCACCAAGGTCGACGGCGACAAGCTCACCGGCACCTTCGACAGCTCGTCGTCCTACTTCGTGCAGGAGCAGGGCTACCAGCTCCGCTGGCTGGCTCCGGTGAAGGCTGACGACAAGACGCCGGACGGGGCCGGGGCCCTCGGCTACAAGATCACCGGCTCGACCAACCACGGCGCGGTCGCGATCGACGCGACCTCGCCGGTGAGCACGCCGGTCAGCCGCTCCACGATCACCTTCGCGGACGTGCCGGTCGCGGCGCCGGGGACGACGACGGGCTGGATCGACGGATCGATCTCGAAGAACACCAAGGGTGAGCTCGAGCTGAAGGCTCCCGCGGGCACGAAGATCGTCGAAGCACGCGGCGAGGGTGTCGGCAACGGCTCGACCATCACGGGGCAGGTCAGCAGCGACGGCCAGAGTGCGCTCTTCAAGGGCGACAACACCTGGGCCGATGACTACCGCAAGATCCAGCTCAAGCTGCGCGTGAACGACGACGCAGCAGCCGACACGACCCTGAACGGCGGCACCGCCACCATCAAGACGGCGGGGACGGACACGGTCGTCGGCGAGGGCTCGTTCTCGGCCAAGACCGGCTCGAAGGTCGCCTTCGACGTCCCCGCGACGCCCGCCGGGCAGACCACCGACTGGGTCTCCGGCACGATGTCGTCCTCGGCCTCGCGTCAGGGTGAGGTCACGCTCCACGCCCCCGCCGGGACCAAGTTCGCCGCCGTCCGCGGCGGCGACGGCAACGGCAGCACCGTCGGCGGCACCGTGTCGGCAGACGGCACGACCGCGACCATCAGCGGCGACAACACCTGGTCGAACACCTACCGCAAGATCCAGTTCAAGCTCCAGATCCTCGACGACCAGAAGGCCGGCGACACCCTCACCGGCGGAACCGTCGACGTCATCCCCGCGAAGACCGATCAGGTCATCGCGCACGGCACCATCTCCGCCACCGTCGCCGAACCGGTCATCGAGAACGGCGGCATCGCATCGACGGCGCTCGGGTTCGACACCGAGGTGAAGGTCGGTGAGCAGCAGGACGTGTTCGCGGGCCTGGAGGCCACCGCGGACCTGACGTCGCTCACGGGCACCACGTTCGAGGTCACGGCTCCGGCCGGCACGAAGTTCGTCGCGGGTACCGCGAAGGCCCAGACCTCCGCCGACGGCTCGACCTGGCAGACGGACAGCCGGTCTTCCGCGACCGTGCAGGTCAAGGACGATGGTGCGAAGGCCACCGTCACGGTGAGCACGGCTGCCGGCTGGACGCTTGCCAAGGGTACGAAGACCCGCTGGAGCCTGCCGATCGAAGGCGTGACGCCGGGTACCGGTGACGCGACCTTCACCGTCTCCGGCTCGAGCGACCACGGCGCCTTCACGGCATCCGGGAGCTCCTCGGTGACCGTGACCAAGCCGGCCGGGGTGTCCCGCCCCTTCTCGGTGCAGAGCCCGGAGGACAACAGCGCCACCGCGAACCGCACGCCGTACTTCATGGGCTGGGGTACCGCAGAGTCGACCGTCCGGATCCAGGACGGCGTCGGCGGGCCGGAGATCGGCAGCACCACCGTGGACGACAACGGCTGGTGGGGCAAGGTCAGCACGGCCACCCTGCGTGACGGCGTGCACACCTTCGTGATCACGCAGACGAAGCCCGGCGGCGAGACCGAGACGATCACGCGGACCGTCACCATCGACTCGATCCGCGACCTGACGATCGACTCCCCGGTCGACGGGAGCACGGCCTGGTACCCGAACCCGGCCCTCATCGGCTGGGGCACCCCGGGCGGTCACGTGACGATCACGGACGAGAACGACAACGTCCTCGGCAGCGAGGACATCAACTCCGAGGGCTGGTTCGGCGTGACGAGCGCGAAGGCGCTGGCGAACGGGCAGCACACGCTGACGTTCACCCAGACCGCGAACGGCGCGACGAACACCAAGACGGTCTCGATCACGATCGCGCACAAGCCCTTCCAGATCGACTCTCCTCAGGACGGCGGTTCGAGCTGGTGGCCGAACCCGTCGTACATCGGTTGGGCGACGCCGGGCGCTTGGGTCGACGTGTTCGACACCGACGGCACCACCCGTCTGGCGCACGTCCAGGCGAACGACGACGGTTGGTTCGGCATCGTGAGCGAGAAGGCGCTGTCCTACGACACGCACACGCTGCACTTCCGCCAGACGTTCAACGACGCCACGACGGAGACCTCTGTGCAGTACACGATCGCGGCTGACCCGCTGCGCATCGAGGCCCCGACCGACGGCTACACCAACTGGTGGCCGAAGCCGTCCTTCATCGGCTGGGCGACCCCGGGCGCGCAGGTCCGGATCACGGACACCGACGGCAGCGAGATCACCACGGTCACCGCGAACGGCGAAGGCTGGTTCGGTGAGATCAGCCCGAAGGACCTGACGGTCGGTGAGCACACGATCACCTTCACGCAGCTGCTGAACGACCGACCGGTCGGTGAGCAGCAGACCCGGACGATCACGATCACCGAGAACTGACGGTCACGACGAGAAGGCCCCCTCCGCACTGCGGAGGGGGCCTTCCCCGTGTCAGCGGCCGTTGCGGCGAGCCGTGCGGTCGCGCACCGACGAGGCGGACCAACGCAGCACCTCCAGGCCGTGCAACGCCGGACGGGAGGCGCGGTGCAGGTGGTCGACGAACGGTTGCGCCGGATCACCGGCGCGGGCCACGATCGCGCGGCGGTGCCGCTCGTTGGCCCACCAGTACTGCCACGAGGGGAACCTGCCACTGATCGTGTACTCGAGGACGACGTCGTCGTGCGGAAGGTACGCGCCGGGCGTCCAGCCACGCAGGAACAGGTCGAAGTCCTCCGCCACCCGGACCTGCTCGTCGTACCCACCGAGCGCCTCCCACCACGACCGCCGGAACGCGCACGCGGGGTGGTTGACCGCCATCCTGCCTCGGGCGAAGGCCTCGTCGACACCCTGCGGTGTTCCGGGCATCAGCGGCCATGGGCGCGTGCCCCCGGGGTGGACCCCGATCGAACGTCCGAACACGGCGACCGCGGACGGGTTGCCGTCGAGGGCGGCGACGTGCGCGGCGAGACGCCCGGAGAGCATCCGGTCGTCGGCGTCGAGGGGCACGATGACGGAGCCGCGGGCCGCCTCGATCGCGGCGTTCCGTGCAGCGGAGCGTCCGCGGTTCCCGTCCGACGACAGCACCTGGACCTCGGGACCGAACGACCGCGCGACGGCCGCGGTGCTGTCAGTCGACCCGTCGTCGACGACGAGCACCTCGAACGGCTCGTCGACACGTTGCGTCAAGCAGCTGGCGATGGCCCGCTGCAGGGTCGCCTGCGCGTTGTACGCAGCGATGACGATCGAGAGGCGGATCGGATCAGGAGGAATGGGGAGGCAACTCACTCTGATATACTAACATTTGCTATGCGAGACGTGATGGTGGTGCAGCCCGGGCAGGGGATCCGGACCGTCCACGCCATCACGGCGCTCGCGGCCCTGGTGGGCGTGCTCGCGGGCGTGACGTCGGTGCTCCACGTGGGGTCGACCTCGGTGAGCGGGATCGTCACCGCGGGCAGCGCAGCCGCATGCACGGCGCTCGCGCCCATGCTGATCGGGTCTCGATCGCCGGTCGCCGTCCCGGGTCTGCTGTTCCTCGCGCTCGCGTTCGGACGGGCCCTCTTCGCACCGGACGTCGACGGTCTGCAGAACGTCGCCGCCTACACGATCCTCCTCCTGCTGCCCGCCTTCGTCGCCCTCCAGGCGACCCCCGACATCGCGGATCGTGTCCTCCGGTGGTTCGCCGCCTCTGGCCTGCTCGCCACCGCGCTGTTCGCCGTCCAACAGACCCTCGGGCTGCTGACCGACGGCATCCGTTCGTACGCCCTCGCCGCACTGCCGATGCTCGCCGCTGCAGCCGCACTCCGCGCCGGACCGTGGCTGCTGCGGATCGCCCCCGCGGTCATCGTCGTCGGCATCGTCGCGAGCCTCTCCCGCACAGCGTCGGTGGTGGCTCTCCTCGTCCTCGTCGTCCTCGTGACCCGCCGACCGGTGGGCCACAGGATCCGCCTTGCGATCCTCGCCGTCGTCGGTGCCGGCGCGACACTCGCTGCCGTGTGGACGTGGGTGCCGTCCTACCGCGGCCGGTTCACCTCGGGGGACAACGCGATGCTCGGTGGGGTCGCCATCAACACGTCCGGACGCGCGAAGCTCTGGGACGTCGTGGCCGACCACGCGAGAAGCGCACCGCTGGTCGGCCACGGGCCGGGGAGCGCCGCGCGGCTCGTCACCGAGACGTTCGTCGGCATCCGGCAGCCGCACAACGACTGGCTCCGGCTCCTGCACGACACCGGTTGGATCGGCGTCTCCCTCTTCGCCCTCGCTGCCGTGACCACCCTCGTCCGGATCGCCCGCGCTGCGCAGCGCACCGACGACGCCGTGCACTGGGCAGCGCTCGCCGCGTTCCTCGCCCTGCTGGTCACGGCGGCCACCGACAACACCCTGATCTACCCGTTCGCGATCGGTCCGACGGCGGTCCTCATCGGACTGTCCCTCGGGTCGGACGCGCGACGGGACCCGCCGACGACCATCCCGCTGTCGGCTCCGACCACCCGCCACACGAAAGGTCCCTGACCATGACGCTCCACACCTCCACCCGTCGTACCGCCCCGGTCGCCGTCGGCCTCGCCCTCGTGGCCGGCCTCGCTGGCTGCTCGGCACACGGCGACACGCACCCCTCGCCCTCGTCATCCCCGTCCACGTCGGTCACGACGGCCGCGGCCGTCACCTGCCCTGACGGCAAGGCCGTGGTGACCGAGGACGACGCAGTCGTCCGACTCGACGGCTCCTGCAGCTCGCTCGAGATCCGAGCGTCGAAGACGCAGGTCACCGCGGGGCGCGATCTCGACACGATGACCGTGTCCGGCAAGCTCAACTACGTGCGGGTCGAGGCGGTCGGGGCGGTCTCGTTCGACGAGGACTCCGAGGGCAACCGCATCGTCACGCCGTCGCAGCCCCAGGTCGACGACCAGGGGCGGTCCAACGTCGTCGCCCCGGCGCCCGAGGGGTACTGACCCATCTACGAGACACGAAGCGGGGCTCGGCTGGTCAGCCGAGCCCCGCTTCGTGTCTCGTAGAACGTCACACCAGTGCGGGCACGTCCTCGCGCAGACACCGGTCGATCCACGTCTGCAGGTCCGCAACACCGGCACCGACGGACCACCGCGGCGTCCACCCCAGGCGAGCGGCAGCGTCCTCGACGGTGCACGACGCCGCGCGGACGTCGCCGTCCCGGTACGCGCCTGTGATGCGCGGGGCCGGAGCGCCGTGGAACGCCGCGATCCGCTGCGCGAGGTCGAGGATCGTGGTCGCCACACCGGACCCGACGTCGATCGGCGCGCCCTCGACCTCCGGGCCGCCCGTGACCGCCGCGGCGAGCGCACCGGCCACGTCCTCGATGTGCACGAAGTCGCGGACGATCGCACCGTCCTCGTAGACCGGGATGGAGTCACCGCGACGCGCGAGCTGCGAGAACAGCGAGACGATGCCCGTGTACGGATTCGTCAGCGACTGGCCCGGCCCGTACACGTTCTGCAGCCGGAGGACGGCGAGACCCACACCGCGAGCAGCGCACCACGCACCCAGGACGTGCTCCTGAGCGAGCTTCGTCGCGCCGTACACGCTCGTCGGTGCCGGCACGGTCCGTCGTGCGTCCGAGGGCATCGAGGTCGCGCCGGCATGGTCCCACGCCCCGGCCTCGAGCTGGTCGTGCGTCCGCTGCCCGGGGCGGACCACGGCACCGGACACGGTGTCGAGCCAGTCGCCCTCGCCGTAGACGGCGCGGCTGCTCGCGAGCACGATGCGGGACGGGAGGACACCGTGACGGCCGAGGGCGTCGAGCATCACGGTCGTCCCACAGACGTTGACGTCGGCGTGACGGGTCGCCTCGTCGAGGGACTGGGCCGTCCCGGTCTCCGCAGCGAGGTGGACCACGACGTCCGGTCGCACCGTCGCGAGCAGTGCATCCCATGCATCGGGATCGGTGACGTCAGCGACGACGAGCTCGGCAGCCGGGTCGAGCGCGTCCGGGCGTCGGCGCTCGGCGTGCACCTGCGGGTGCAGGGCGTCGACCGCGATCCACCGCGCCGACGTCGGGGCGAGCACGCGGGACAGCGCACAGCCGATGAAGCCTGCTCCGCCGGTCACGAGCACGATGGGTCGGGTGGTGGTGGGTCGGGTGGTCATCTGGTCCTCCTGGAGATCGTGGAAGTGGTTCGGGGGTGGTCGAAGAGGTCCCGCCATGCCTGGACGTGGGTGTCCGGAGCGTGCCGGGCGGCGTAGGCGTCGAGTGCTCCCCGCCGTAGTCGCGCGGCGAGACCGGGGTCGTCGAGGATCTGCCGGAGGTGTGCAGCGAACGCCGCGGTGTCGCCCGGCTCGGCGAGGAACCCCGTCACGCCGTGCTCGACGAGGTCCGCGATGCCGCCGCGGTCGAAAGCGACCACCGGAGTACCGCAGGCCATGGCCTCGACGATCGTGAGCGGCTGGGCCTCGTCGAGCTCGGAGGTGAAGGCCAGCACGGTCGCTCCGCGGACCGCCTCCCACTTGGCGGCACCGTACGCCGGCCCGTCGAGGTGGAAGCGGGAGCGGACGGCGGACCCGGCGACGATCGATCGGACCGCCGCGGCGGTGGCATCGTCAGCGACCGGTCCGACCATGCGGAAGTCGACGTCGTGGTCGGCGAGGTCGGCAGCGACGTGCGCGAACGTCTCGGCACCCTTCCCGGGCATCAGGTTCGACAGCCAGAGCACGGTCCGCCTGCCCTGGACCTGCCGCTCCGCCACGCTGACGGGCGGCACCTCCGCCGGGGTGTTCCGGATGACCCGGACCCGGTCGGTGCGCACGAACGGTCGGACATCGGCGGTCAGGGTCGGCCCGAGGCACACCACTGCCTCGGCTGCTCCGAGCAGGCTCCGGACCGCAGCGGCGCCGACCGCACTCCTCGCCGCGATCCGGCGGAATCCCACCGAGTGGATGGTCAGGACGACGGGGACCCGCACCGCTCGGAGCAGGCGGACGAGGACGACGTCGACGCAGAAGGACGCCGTCCTGGTGGTCGCGAACAGCAGCACGGCGTCGGGGCGTCGGCGGATCACCTGCCCTCCGAGTCGAGCGGCGAGACCGACGGCCGCGAGCATCTTGCGCACACCGGGGGCGCCGACTTCGTCGATGCTCCGGCTGAACCTCCGGTCCACCAGACGCAGCATCCAACCGTCACGAGCGAGCAGGTCGAGGGTCCGCTTCGTCATGAGCGTCTGGCCGTGCACGGGCGGCGGTACCTGGCTGAGGACGACGAGATCGGGGGCGAGACCGCGCGAGGGCGTCACGAGCGGGTCCGGGACGCGAGCTGACGGAGCACCGCCCAGAGGAACACCGCGTTGCCCACGAGGTACCGTCGCCACAGGCGTCGGGGTTCGGAGCAGAGGCGGAACAACCACTCGACACCGAGTCGTGTGGTCCACGCCGGGGCCTCCGCCTTGGTACCCGCGACGAAGTCGAACACCACCCCGACGCCGATCGCGAGCACCCCGACCTCGCGCGCCAGACGCCGGGTCTCGGCGTCCTGCAGCGGAGTGCCGAGGCCGACCCACACGATGTCCGGGTCCGCGGCGCGGATGTCGTCGTCCTGCGCGCGTTGCTCCTCGTCGGTCATCGGTCGGAAGTACGACTTGTGCGTCCCGACGATCAGGACTCCGGGGAAGCGTCGCTCGAGTTCGCGACGCATCATCTCGAGCACCTCGTCCGTGTTGCCGAGCAGGTAGTGCCGGACACCCCGAGCGCGCCCTCGATCCAGCACGTCCGGGAAGAGCGACGGCCCGCGCACCTGCGACAACCGCGGACCCGGTAGCAGTCGGGATGCCCACGAGAGCGGCTTGCCGTCGGGGTAGACGGCGGCCGACTCGATCAGGATCCGGCGGTACTCGGGGTCACGCGCGGCGAGCGACATCACGTAGGAGTTCGCCAGGTGCACGTCACCGGGGCGGCCGGCACGTGCCAGGTCGATGAGGTGTCCGACGGCCTGACCGCGGTCGGCCACGACCACCGGGATCCCGGTCAGTGCGCGCCTGGGGAGCGCGTCGAATTCGAGGGGAGCGTCTGCTGTCATATCAATATCATACGATATACTCACACGGTGCGACAGTTCCGATGGCCTCTCCTCGCGCAGGTGCTCCTCAGCGTGGGCCAGGTGACCCTGACACTCATCGGCACGACAGCCCTGCCGCCGGAGCGATGGGGAGCGCTCGCCCTGGTCCTCTCGGTGCACTACGTCGCGCTCGCCACCCTCGCCGGGGTCACGCAGCCGGTGCTGACGTGGTGCGCAGGAGACCCTGCCGCCGCCGACGCACACCGCACCACCGGCCTCCGCCTCCAGGTCGCCGCGGCACTGCCAGCAG
Organism: Curtobacterium sp. 1310; assembly: GCF_017834105.1. Classification (NCBI taxonomy): domain Bacteria; kingdom Bacillati; phylum Actinomycetota; class Actinomycetes; order Micrococcales; family Microbacteriaceae; genus Curtobacterium; species Curtobacterium sp. 1310. The sequence continues at coordinate 666,337 of NZ_JAFICY010000002.1, forward strand.
CGCTCACTGTCGGCGTCGTCGCACATCGGCTCGCGCTGGGGTGGGGTGCCGCGGCGCTCGTGATGGCACTGCTCGGTGCCTCAGCGTGGAACGCCGCCAGGACCACCGAGCTCGCCAGCGGGCGGTTCCGCCGCGCCGCCGCCGGGGACGCCGTCCACCTCGCCGTCCTCGCGCTCGGTGCCACTGCCCTCGCGTCCGGCCCCCCGATCGGCGAGCGCACGCGGATCGTCGTCGTGACGGGCTCCCTCGCGGTCGCGACGTGGTCTGCGGCCGCGACCCTCCTGCTCCGTCACGCACCCGGGACGCACATCGCGGTGCGCACGTACCTCCGGACCGTCGGCCGGGACATCCCGTGGATGATGCTCGACGGGTTCCTGGTCGGCTGCGTCCCGGCAGCCGTGGTCACGATGGTCGGATGGACGAGCGGGCTCGTCGAAGCCGGTGCGGTGCGGACCAGCACGACCCTCGTCGCCGGACCGCTGCAGATGGCACTGGTCGCCGCGTCACCACTGCTCGTGGCCCGTTTCCGACGCGAGGCGGACCAGGCGCGGGCCGGGAACCGTCCGGACAGGAGGATCGACGCACTCCGTTCGCTCGGTTGGGTGACTGCAGCTGCGGCTGCGATGGCCGTGGTCGCCGGGATGGCCGCAGCGGTGGCACTCCCCCTCCTGACGGCGCCGGGTGCGTTGCTCGCCGACCTCCGCGTCGCGCCGGCACCGGCCGTGCTGCTCCTCGCGGTGGCGCTCTGGCTGGCGTCGACGACGACTGCGTTCATGCGCTACCGCCGGTCGTGGCGCGAACTCATGGCACTGCGGCTGGTCACGCTCGGAGCCTCGCTCGGCACGCTCGTGGTCACCCTCACCGCCCTCGGCACCCCGGTCCCGGTCGCGATCGCCTCGACGGCCGCGCCCTGGCTGGTCCTCCCCTGGTTCCACGCCGTCCTGCGGTGGCGTCCTGTCGCCCCGACCGTGTGAGGTTCGTCCTCGTCCAGGTGACGCACCGGAGACGACGACGATCACACAGGGGAGGTCACGACGATGGAGGGCGGCACCGACCGGCACCGCCCTCCGCCATCATCGTCACTCGCCGGCGGAGCGCACGATCTCTCGCAGGTCCCGACGAGCCCGCCAGCCGAGGAGTCGTTGCGCTCGTGCGGGGTTCGCGACCATCGCCGCCGGGTCACCCACGCGCCGGTCGACCACCCGCGCCTCGGCCGCGGCCCCGGTCACCGCTCCGATGACGTCGATGACCTCGCGGACGGAGGCCCCCCTGCCGGTACCGATGTTCAGGGCGTCGTCGCCCGTGCGGTCCGATCGGAGCGCATGCACCGCTGCGACGTGGGCATCTGCGAGGTCCTCGACGTGGACGTAGTCACGAACGCAGGTGCCGTCCACGGTGGGGTGATCGGCACCGAAGACCTGAGCGGGCTCGCCCCGTCGGACCCGGTCGAGCACGATCGGGATGAGGTTGGCCGCAACGCGGTCCCGCAGGTGCCGACCGCCCGCGCCGGCGACGTTGAAGTAGCGCAGCCGGAGGGCGCGCAGCCCCCAGGCGCGTGTGGCGTCCTCGATCGCCCACTCACCGACGAGCTTCGAGCGACCGTAGGGGTTGATCGGGCGACAGGGTGCGTCCTCGTCGACGCTCTCGCTGTCGACGTTCCCGTAGACGGCGGCCGAGGACGAGAACACCAGGTCGCGCACCCCCGCTCGCCGCATGGCCTCGAGCACGTGCACGACCCCGAGGACGTTGACCCGGTAGTACCGCTCCGGGTCGGCGACGGACTCACCGACGTCCTTCAGCGCGGCCAGGTGCACCACGCTGTCGACCCGCTCCTCCTCGAGCACCGAGGCCAGTGCCTCGGAGGCACCGGCGCCGGCAAGGTCGAGTCGTGCGATCGGGACGTCGACGCGGTCGGCGAATCCCGTCGACAGGTCGTCGACCACGACCACGCGGTCGCCGCTGGCGAGCAGCGCCCGCACGACGTGCGCACCGATGTACCCGGCGCCGCCGGTGACGAGCGTGACGCTCATGCTCGCGACCCCGGTCGCGCGGGACCACCGACGACCAGAGCCGACTGCACCTCTGCCGCCGGCTCCGTCTCCTCAGCTCCGTAAGCGGCTCCGTAAGCGCCGTAGCGGTAGGGCTGATCACCCTCCGTCGGCCGTACGAGCGTACCGATCGACCCGATCACGTTCGCGCCCACCCCGCGGAGCGTCCGCATCGCCGCCGCGACCGTCGTGCGGCTGACCCTGCCGTGCGGAACCGCGAGCAGCACCGAAGCGAAGCGGCTGAGGACGGCGGCGTCGGCGACGAGCAGCACCGGTGGCGCATCGATGACGACGTAGTCGAAGTGCTGCTGCAGCTCGTCGACGAGCGCACCCATCGCCGGCGACCCGAGGAGCTCGGACGGGTTCGGTGGCACGGGGCCGGACGGCAGCACGACGAGGCCCTGGCGCCCCCACGGCTGCAGGACGTCCGACAGCTCGAGTCGTCCGATCAACAGGTCGCTGAGTCCGGCAGCCCCCTCGAGCCCGAAGCGCTCCGCGACCTGCGGGCGACGGAGGTCGCTGTCCACGAGGGCGACACGCGACCCGGTCTCGGCAAGGGCGAGCGCGAGGTTCGCCGCACTGTAGCTCTTCCCTTCCGACGCACCGGCGCTGGTGACGACGAAGGTCGCCCGCCCTTCCGGGAACCGGACGAACTCGAGCGCCGCGCGCACCCGACGGACCGCCTCTGCCGCCGCGCTGCGCGGGTCGTGCTGCAGGAGCAGGGGACGGACGGGTGCTTCGGGGTCGTGCAGGATGCTGCCCAGGTAGGGCACCTCGGTCGCGTCCTCGATCGCGGCGACGCTGCGCAGCCGGGTGTCGAGCACCTTGCGCAGGACGGCGGAGCCGACGCCCACGGCCGTCCCGAGCACGAACCCGGCGACGATGACCGGGACCGGGCGGGGAGCGGTCGGCGCCGCGGGGGCGATGGCGGGAGCGATGACCGTGCTGGAGACGAGCGGGCGGTCGCCGTCACGCGCAGGCTCGAGCTTCGACGTGAGGACATCGCCGAAGGCGACGGCGATCGCGTTCGCCGTCTCCGCCGCCCGTGACGGGTCGGAATCGGTCACCGCGATGTCGAGCAGCGCCGTCCCGTCCTTCGTCGTGGCCGTCACGCGCGTCGCGAGGTCTCGGGCGGACTCGTCGAGGTGCAGCTCGTCGATCGCGCGCTGCAGCACGAGCGGACTGGCGGCGACGCCGGCGTACGTCACGGCGGCCTGCACGGCGAACGAGTTGCTCTGCGTGAGTTCACTGGCCACCGCTCCGTCGCCCGCAGACGCCGAGATGTAGAGCCGCGTCGACGTCGTGTACTGCGGTGTGACCACCAGCAGGAACGAGCTCGCCGCCGCGATGCCGAGCAGCGCGGTGCAGGTGATCACCAGCCACGAACGACGAAGCAGCTGCAGGTACTCGACGAGCGACATGGAGGCCTTCCTGTTCCGATTTCACATGTCAGTATATCAGAGCACAGTCGAACGGCAGGGCGATTCGGTAGGGTCGACCCCGTGCGATGGAGTCGAGTGGGCTGGCCCGGGGTCGGGTACGTCTCCCTCGAGGACGTCGAGGGCTACGCCGAGCACCTCGCCCGTCTGGTCACCGATGCACCCCCGTCCGTCGCCGCCCTCGCGTCCGTGACGTGGAACGAGGCCCGCATCGCCGAGTGGCACGAGACCGAGACGACGACGCCGACCGGCACCCCGGACACCGCCGGCATCGACGAGGCGCCGACCCGCACGGTCCGGGCCGTCGTGGTCGTCCGGACCGACGAGGTCCTCGACACCCCGGACGGCCTCTGGCGCCGCTGGAACCACGCCCGTGTGACGCTCGAGTTCCACCGCGCCGTCCTCGAGCCCGCGGACACCGCAGCGCTCGCGGTCCTCGCCGGCGACGTCCAGGTCTCCCGCGGCGAGATCGCCCACGTCGACGCCGACGTCTGGGAGCTCCGCCTGCTGCTCTCCCCCACCGGCGAGCTCGCGGTGCACTTCCGCGACGTGGTGATCGAGGTCCGCCCCGTCGCCGAGTCGGCGTGGTCCGACCTGGAGGCACGCCCCACCCACGGCTGGCACGGCCCGGTGCCGGACGGCTGGCTCGAGTGGGCCGCCCCCGCGGTGCGCGCTGCGGGTCACGGGGACGTCGGCGGGCTCTCGCTCGAGCTCGACGGGTTCGGCGCGGACCCGACCGGGATCGACGAGGTCGACCCGCGCTGGGGCTTCGCCCCGCTGCACGCCGCCGCCTGGTTCGACCGGCGCGGGACGACGGAGGCGCTCATCGAACGGGGCGCGGACGTCACGGTGCTCGACGCCGAGGACCGGACGGCGCTCGACATCGCCCGCGAGCGCGGGTCGCGCAAGGCGGAAGAGGTGCTGCTCGCCTGGTTCGACGCGCACGCCTTCGGCGAGGCCCACGTCGCCGACGATCCCTCGAGCGACGAGGCGACCCGCTGATCGAGGGGCCCATGGACGGACTGGAGGCGGGGGGGCCCCGGGGCCCCCCCCCCCCCCCCCGGGGGGGGGGGGGGGGGGGGCCCCCCCGCCCCCCCCCCGCCGCCCCCGCCGCCGTCACCGGCCCCCCCCCCCACGGCAAAGTCGGCGCGGGGGGGGGGGTGCGGGTCGGGGGGGCCCGGCCCCCGCCCCCCCCGGGCCCGCCCCCCCGCCCCCCCGCCCCCGGGGGGGGGGGGGGGGGCCCCGCGGCCCCCCCGCCTCCAGTCCGTCAGGGGATCGCGTCAGTCGCGACGCGTCTCGAGCGCGTTCGCCTGCGCGACCTTCCCGTACCAGCGCGCCGAGTCCTTCGGCGTCCGTGCGAAGGTCTCGCGGTCCCACGCGACGAGCCCGAAGGTCGGGCGGTAGCCGGAGGCCCACTCGTAGTTGTCGAGGAGGGACCAGTGCTGGTAGCCCAGGACCTCGATGCCGTCCTCGATGCAGCGGTGGATCCCCTCGAGGGCGCCCTGCGTGTACGCGACCCGGCGGGAGTCGTCGGCGGTGGCGATGCCGTTCTCGGTGATCATCAGCGGCACGTGGCCGGAGAGCTCCCACGCGCTGCGGAGCCCCTCGGCCGACGCCTCCGGCCAGAACTCCCACCCGGTGAGGGTCGTCTCGACGTCGTCCGCGACCGGCACCGGACCGGAGGCACCGATGAAGGTGCGGGTGTACGCCTGCACGCCGAGGAAGTCGTCGCCCGCGGCCTGCTCGAGGTACCAGTCGTCACGCGGGTAGCCGTACTCGCGGAGCATCTCCTCGGAGCCGGGCTCGCCGTTCGCGCGGAACGCCTGCGTGGCGATGGTCCAGCCGGACTGGAGCCCGGCGACCTGGGACAGGACCTCGCGGGACCGCTTGTGCGACGCGAGCAGCTGGTCCGCCACGTGCAGGTCCGGGTTCGGCAGGCCGTAGGCGACCAGGTTGGCGGCGTCCTCTCCCCCGGCGAGCATCGCGGCGATGTTCGGCTCGTTGATCGTGCAGACGTAGCGGACGCCGTCCTGCACGACCGGCAGCGCGGCCTCGGTGTAGCGGGCGAAGAGGTCGGCCGCGTCGTCGGCGCGCCAGAAGCCGTCGCGCTCGAACCAGCGCGGCACGGTGAAGTGCATGAGCGTGACGATCGGCTCGATGCCGGCCTCGTGGCAGGCCTCGACCATGCGGCGGTAGTGGTCGACCTCGGCGCGGGAGACGTGACCGCGCTCGGGCTCGATGCGTGCCCACTCGATGCTGAACCGGTAGGAGTTCAGGCCGAGGTCGGCGGCGATGCGTATGTCCTCGCGGTAGCGGTGGTAGCTGTCCGCGGCGTCGCCGGAGGGCTCGACGATGGTGGTGTCGGGCTCGTGCTCGTGCACCCACCAGTTGCTGTTGACGTTGTTGCCCTCGATCTGGTGGGCGGCGGTGGCGGCACCCCAGAGGAAGCCGTCGGGGAACTGCAGCGTGGTGATGATGGGTCCTTTCAGTGCTGCGACGAGTCAGTGCTCGTCAAGAACGAGTCGAAGAGCGCGATGGTCGCGGTCGGGTTCTCGACGTGGGGGCCGTGGTAGCTCGTGGGGACGACCTCGTAGCGGGCGCCGGTGTCCTCCGCCATCTGCCGCTGCCACGGGATCGGCCAGGCACCGTCCCACTCGCCGTGCGCCACGAGGACGGGGAGCCCGGTCGCGCGGAGCTCGGCGGACGAGTCGGTGTGGTCCTCGAGGATGTGCCCGCCGGCGACGACGCTCAGCGAGCTCGTGGCGTCGAAGCGGTCGCGGACCATCCGGGCGTCGTCGGGGAGTTCCTCGTCGGGTCGGTACGCCCAGAGCGGGTTCGTCGCGTCGAACAGCTGGCGGAGGTTGCCGTCGGTGTCGTGCAGGATCGTCAGCTCGGTGACCTTGCGGTAGGGCCAGCCGTACGGGCCGGAGCAGAACTGCACGAGGGACCGGAACGACTGCGGCGAGGCGATGGCGGCCTCGCGGGCGATGACCCCGCCGAGCGAGTGCCCGATCAGGTGCACGGGCGCGCCGTCGTCGAGCAGTGCCGCGACCCGGACGACGTCGGCCGCTTCCTCGTCCAACGCGTAGTCGGACGGTGCGGTCGGTGCCGCCGAGTCCGCCTGACCGCGGCGGCTGATCGCGACCGCGGTCCAGCCGGCCTCGCGCAGGAGCGGCATGAAGGTGCGCCAGTCCTCCTTCGAGCCGGTGTACCCGGGGACGACGAGCACGACGCCCTTCGACGGTCCGGACGGGACCACCCGGTAGGCGGTGAGCCGCCCGACCGGCAGGTCGATGCCGACGACGTCGACGCCCTCGGGCGTGGGGAGGTGCCCGAAGGCCGGGACGGACGGGAACTCGTGCACCGTGGTCATGCGAGCAGTGTCCGCCTCGGGTTCGGTACCGCGTCCAGCAGCGCGACCGTGTAGTCGTCCTGCGGGTGCTGCAGCACCTCGGCCGTCCGGCCCCGCTCGACCACGGCGCCGTCGTGCAGCACCATGATGTCGTCGGTGATGAGCCGCGCGCTCAGCAGGTCGTGCGTGATGTAGAGGAGCGAGACGCCCCACTGCTCGCGCAGGTCCTCGAGCAGCGCGAGCACGCCGGCCCGCAGCGTCACGTCGAGCATCGAGACGGGCTCGTCGGCGATGATCACCTGCGGGTCGCTCGCGAGCGCCCGGGCGATGACGACGCGCTGCCGCTGCCCGCCGGAGAGCTGGTGCGGGAGCTTCTGCGCGAACTGCTCGACGGGGGTCAGGCCGACGGTCTCGAGGATCTCGAGCATCCGGCGACGGGCATCCCGCCCGCGGAGTCCGGTGTAGTTCGCGATCGGCCGGGACAGGATGTACTCCACCGTGTGCAGCGGGTTGAGCGCCGCGTACGGGTCCTGGAACACCATCTGCACCTCGGAGCGCAGGTCCTTGAGCCCCCGCCTCCCGAGCTTCGCCACGTCCGTGTCGCCGAAGCGCACCGTGCCCGAGGTCGGCTGCTCGACGCCGGTGAGCATCTTCGCGATGGTCGACTTGCCCGAGCCGGACTGGCCGACCAGGGCGAGCGACTGCCCGGGTTCGAGGGTGAACGACACGTCGCGGACGGCCTGCACGGGCTGCTCACCGCGGCGGGGCGCCGGGTACGTCTTCACGAGGTGGTCGACGACGATCGGGTTGCGGGCGGCGCTGCGCTCACGCGACCCGACGGTGGCGAACGACGACGTCGTCTCCTGGCGGGAGACCGACCGCTGCGTCCGATCGGGGAACCCCGGCAGCGACACGACCTCCGCGCGCGGGTCGGCGTAGTGCGACAGGAGCATCTTCGTGTACTCGTCCTGCGGGTCGCGGAGGACCTCGAGCGAGCGGCCGTCCTCGACGATCCGCCCCTCGTGCATGACGAGCACGCGCTCGGTGGCCTCGAGCACGATGCCGAGGTCGTGGCTGATGAGGATCGCCGTGAACCCCTCGGAGCGCTGCAGCTCGATGATCGTGTCCATCACCGCGTGCTGCACGAGGACGTCGAGCGCCGTGGTCGGCTCGTCGAACACCATGAGCTGCGGCTCGAGCGACAGCGCGAGGGCGATCGAGACGCGCTGCCGCATGCCACCGGAGAGCTCACCGGGGTACCGCGCGAGCATCGTCTCGGGCAGCTTCACCTTGCCGATCAGTTCCCGCATCCGGGCGTCCCAGCGCTCGCGCGGCACGTGGCCGTGGGCCTTGAAGACGTCGATGAAGTGGTTGCGGATCGTGCGCACCGGGTTGAGCGCGTTCATGCCGGACTGCAGCACCATCGCGAAGCCGCCCTGGCGCTGCTGCCGGAGTGCCTCGTCGTCGAGGTCGCGGATGTCCGCCCCGCCGAAGACGATGTTGCCGCCGTTGGTGCGCGCCGGCGGCTTCTGCAGCCGGGTCAGCGCGTAGCCGAGGGTCGACTTGCCCGAGCCGGACTCGCCGACCAAGCCGACGAACTCGCCCTTGCGCAGCTGGAAGGAGACGTGGTCGACGGCCTGGACGGCCGTCTGGCCGGCCGACTCGTAGACGACGGACAGGTCGCGGACGTCGAGCAGGACCTCGGCCTGGGTGCCGTCGGACGGGAGGCGCGTGGCGGTGCCGCCACGGGCCTCCAGGCCGTCGCTGGTTGCGCCGCTCATGCGGTGACCTCCTTGCGCTTGCGGCGCGCGCCCTCGCGCAGCCGCGGGTTGGACACGGCGTCGACGCCGAAGTTGATGAGGGTGAGGCTCATCGCCAGCAGGGCGATGCAGAGACCGGGGGCGAACAGCAGGATCCACTGGCCGGTGAGCAGTGCGTTCGAGTTCTGCGCCCAGTAGAGGATCGTGCCCCAGCTGACGATCGACGAGTCGCCGAGTCCGAGGAACTCGAGCCCTGCCTCGGCGAGGATCGCGCTGGTCGCCGCGCCGAAGAAGCTGCCGACGATCAGGGACGTCATGTTCGGCAGGATCTCGCGGAACACGATGCGCGTCGCACCGTCGCCGGAGAACTGCGCCGCGGTGACGAAGTCGCGGCTGCGCAGGGACTGCGTCTGGCTGCGCAGGACGCGCGCACCCCAGGCCCAGCCGGTGACGACGATCACGGCGATGATGACCGCGATGCCGCCGTTCTGCAGGTAGGCCGCGATGACGATCATGAGCGGCAGGCCCGGGATGACGAGGAACAGGTTCACGATGAAGCCGATGACCTCGGCGACCCAGCCGCGGATGTAACCCCAGCTCAGGCCGATCGCGACGGCGACGAGCGTGGACAGGAGGCCCGCGACCGCGCCGACGAGCACGGAGACCCGGGCGCCGTAGATCAGTTGGGAGAGGACGTCCTCGCCGGCGGCGGTGGTGCCCATCCAGTGCGCCCAGCTGGCGTCGGCGTTCCGCGCGAAGCCGTTCTGACTGCCGCCGTAGGGGGCGAGGAGCGGGGCGAACAGGGCGATGAGGACGAAGGTGCCGAGGATGCACAGGCCGATGCGGGCCTTCGTGTTGCTCCAGACGACGCCGAACTGTCGTCCTGCTGATCGGAGCTTGGAGGGGGCCTGCTGGTCGTTGTACTGCTGTTGCTCGTCTCGGGTCCGTACGGCGACGGTCTCGTTGGGTGTGCGCGTGTTGGTCATCGGCGCGTCCTCGGGTCCAGGACGCCGTACAGGACGTCCACGATGAAGTTGGCGATGAGCACCGACACGGTGATCATCAGGAAGAGGGCCTGCATGAGCGGGTAGTCCTGCCCGATCACGGCGTTGAACAGCAGGTAGCCGATGCCCGGGTAGCCGAACACCTGCTCGACCAGCACCGAGCCGCCGACCACGCCACCGAGCGCCAGGCCGAAGCCGGTCAGGTTCGGCAGGATCGCGTTGCGCGCGGCGTACCGGACGGCGACCGTGCGACCGCGGAGGCCGTTGGCCTCGGCGAAGGTGACGTAGTCGTCACCGAGGGTGTTGATCATCGCGTTGCGCATGCCGATGATCCAGCCGCCGAGGCTCGTCACGAGGATCGTCACGGCCGGCAGGACCGCGTGCCGCAGGACGTCACCGATGTAGGTGCCGTTCCAGCCCGGGACGCTCGTCGCGGACGACGCCCCGGTCGTCGGGAACCAGTGCAGGACGTAGCCGAGGAAGAACAGCAGCAGGAGCGCCGTCCAGAAGTACGGGAACGTCGACATGAAGCTGCCGGACAGGGTCGGGAGCGAGTCGAGCCACGTGCCGCGCTTCCACGCCGCAGCGACACCGATCAGCGTGCCGATGACGAACGCCAGGACCGTCACCGTGCCGACGAGCACGAGCGTGTACGGCAGTGCGCGGCCGACCAGGTCACCGACCGGTTGCGGGTAGAACGTGTAGCTCGTGCCGAAGTCGAGGGTGACGACCTGGTGCAGGTAGCTGACGTACTGGTCCCAGAGGTTGCCGCTGGGAACGCCGAGCTGGGCCTCGATGGCCTTCTTCGTGGCGTCGGTGACCGGACCGTTCTGGCTGAGCTTCGCGAGCGCCGCGTCGGACGGGCTGCCCGGCATGAGGCGCGGGAGCACGAAGTTCAGCGTGACCGCGGCCCAGAGGGTCAGGACGAAGAGGACGAGTTTCTGGAGGATGTACTTCACTTGCCCGCCTCCTTCTGCTGCGTCTTCTGCTCTTCGAGGATCTGCTTGCCTGCTGCGCTGTCACGGAGCCGGAGCTTCGTGAAGATGAGCAGCGGGGCGGAGTCGTAGTTCTGCGGTGCCATGTACGGGTCCTCGGCGCTCGGCCAGCCGACGAACTTGCCGGTGTTGAACTGGCCCCAGAGCCCGCCGTAGTACATGCCGATCACGGGCAGGTCGTCGTACACGATGGCCTGCAGCTGGTCCAGGATCCGCTGCTGCTCGGCACGGTCGGTCGTGCCGCGGTACTCGTCGAGGAGCTTCTGGGTGTCCGCGTTCTTGTACCGCTCGAAGTTGTTCACCGTCGACTTGCCGACGGGCTGGTAGAAGTCGCTCGACAGCAGCGAGTTGTACGCCTGGAAGACGTCGCCGTTCCCCATGCCGCCCATCGCCATGTCGAACTTGCCGTTGTTGATGTTCTGCTGGTAGCCGGCGGGCTGCGGTGCCTGGATCTGCACCTTCACGCCGATCTTCCCGAGGTCACGCTGCACCTGCTGTGCGGCACGGAGCCAGTCCGAGTAGCCGTTCGCGGTCATCAGGTTGATCTCGAGCTGCTTGCCGTCCTTGACGAGCTTGCCGCCCTGCTGCTCGTAGCCGGACTTCGCGAACTCGGCGAGGGCGCGGTCGGTGTCCTGCGTGATCATCCCCTTGTCGGGGATCGACGGGTCGAGGTACTGCTCCTGGTTCGGCAGGATCAGGCCGGTCTGACCCGCGGCGCTGAGGTTGCCCTCGGAGGCGGTCTCGGCGATGCCGTCGCGGTCGAGCGCGTAGGAGATGCCCTTGCGCACGTTGACGTCGTCGTACGGCGCCTTCGTCAGGTTCGGGATGAGACCGATCACGCCGCCGGCGGGGAACCACCACTGGTTCGTGTCGGACGCGGCCCCCCACGTGCCCTTGACGTCCGAGATGAACGAGTACGCCCAGTCGTAGCCACGCGTGACGGTGTCGAGCTGCGTGTTCGTCGCGGGGAGCACGAGGTGCTCGATCGCGATCTTGTCGGCCTGCCAGTACGTCGGGTTCTTGTCCATCGAGTACTGCTGGTCGGAGTAGTTGCCGAGCACGAACGGGCCGGTGCCGACCGGGTTCGGGTCGCGCCAGGTGACCGGGTCCTTCACCTTCCCGTAGTGGTGCTCGGGGAGGATGTAGGTCGCGCCGATGATGTTGAGGCTCGGGACGTCCTCGCCGTTGAGGTGGAAGACCAGGTGGTCGCCGTCCCGCTCGATGCGGTCGATGTGCTGCCAGGCACCCTTGACGTCCATTGCCGGGAACTTCTTGAGCAGGTCGAACGTGAAGAGGACGTCCTCGGGGGTGAACGGCGTGCCGTCGGACCACTCGACGCCCTTGCGGATCGTCATGTCGATCGTCCGCGCGTCGGGCAGCTCCCAGGAGCTCGCGAGCCACGGGGTGCCCTTGCCGTCGAGCGGGTTGATCTCGATGAGCGGCTCGTACATCCACTTGCTCGCGGTGCGGGCGTTCGGGATGTACGGGTTGAAGTTGCGGTCGAACAGTGGGTTGCCGCGGTCCGCGTTGATGAGCATCGTGTCCTTGCCGATGCTCGGGTCCGGCTGGGAGCGGACCTGGATGCTGCAGCCGGTGGCCACGAGGGCCACGACCGCGAGTCCGGCGATGGCGGCGGCGATGCGGCCGCGCCGGCGGGCGGGGGTGTGCGGCGCCGGTGGCGTCCGCCGTCCGTCCGGGCGCGGGTCGCGGTGCCCGCGCGTGCGCTGTGGGGGAAGCGTCATTGCTCGGTCGACCTCCGTGTCGAGTGGGTGCTCCGCCCAATGTATGCGCTTACATCGCGCTCCGCAACTGCGGTCCCTTCTGGTGGTCGCCACGACCGAGGGCCGTCCACGAGCGTTCCGGTCGCACGACATGCCGCCCGTTCGCCGTACAGACGGCAAGTCGTGCGACCGGAGCGGCAGTCGGCGGCATGTCGTGCGACCTGAGCCAGGGCCAGATCCCGACCCGGCGACGCCTACATCGAGGGCGGGCAGCTCTCGCGCAGCAGCACCTCGACCGGCAGCCGCACAGCGCGCGGGGGCCCGTCGCGCCGCTCGAACCGGTCGACGATCGCCCGGACGGCCGCACGACCGAGCTCCCCCATCGGCTGGTGCACCGTCGTCAGGGGCGGCGTCGAGAAGCGCCCGGCGTCGATGCCGTCGAAGCCGGTCACCACGACGTCCTCGGGGACGCGCAGCCCCCGCGCCCCGGCGGCGTCGAGCACGCCGAGCGCGGACTGGTCGTTCGAGCAGATCACCCCGCGGGGGACGTCGACTCCGTCGAACAGGGCCGACGCGAGCTCACGAGCCCGTGCGCGCCCGAAGTCGCCGTGCACCACCCGCACGTCGGACGCCGCCAGGTCGTTGTCGGCGAGCGCCTGGCGGAAGCCCGCCGAACGCTCGATGTCGTCCGGAGAGTCGATCGGCCCCGCCAGGTACGCCAGCGAGCGGATCCCGAGCCGACCGATCACGTGCGAGGCGAGCGTGCGCATGCCCGCGGCGTTGTCGACGCTCACTGAGTCGAAGCCGTGCGAGCGCCGGTCGTCCGCGAGCACCACGACCGGGATGCGCCGGGCGACGTGCTCGAGCAGGTCGTCGGGCACCGTCTGCGCGAGTACCGCGAGGCCGTCGACCCGACCCGCGACGTCGTTCACGATGACGTCCCGCGAGGACCCGCGCCCGGCCGCCACCATCAGGGCGAGCCCCCGCTGCCACGCCTCGGTCTCGGCACCGCGCAGGACCTCGTCGAAGTACAGGTTCGACGAGAACGGTTGCGTGACGTGGCGTCGGTCGTCGACCACCCGGACGCCACCGTCCGTGACGAGGTCGGGTCGCTCGTCCGGGACGACGTCGAACCCGGGCAGCAGCAGGCCGACCACGCCGGTCCGCTTGCCGGCCAGGGCGCGTGCGTTGCCGGACGGCACGTAGCCGAGGCTCCGGATCGCCGCCTGCACGCGGTCGCGGGTGCCCTCACGGACGGCGTCCGGCGTGCGGAGCACGCGGGAGACGGTGGCGATGGACACGCCGGCCTGGGACGCGACGTCGTAGACCGTGGGAGGTGCGGTGCGCTGCGCGCTCATGCCGTGCCTCCCGTCCGACGTCCACCCGGCCGCAGCACCGGTGCGCGGCCGCACCATCCTAGGCACTGGCCCGGCTCCGACTCCTCCACAGGCCGCCGACACCCCTTGCGTTCCGCGGAGGGGCGAGCGCAGACTGTTGCGACCTCAGAACGTCCCGTGAGGAAGCGCACCACGACGGTGCCCACGCACACAGGAGGAACTCTCGATGTCCCAGCAGACGCGGTCCGGCAGCAAGCACGCCATCCGACTCACCACCGACGAGGCCGAGGTGCGCGACGCGCTCCTCGACCACACCGAGCACGGCGCGACGCTGTCCGCCCAGGAGATCGACGGGTCCGAGGAACCCACGACCAGGGCCTGACCAGCCGGGAGGCACGGGTCGGGTCCGCCTCGTCGGTCCGGCCGGTGCCTCCTGGCCGATCCCCCAGTGGCAGGCGTGGTCCAGCGAGCGTCGATGCGTGCGCCCGCTCCACTGAACGAGCGCTTCGACGTCCGACCCGGGATGTCGCAGGAGCGGGGACCACCTTCCCGCAGACCATCGGACAGTAGGTCCACCGGCAGCACAGGAACGGCAGCGATCTCCAGTCGTCCACGGGCGCCGTCCGCGCCGATGCGGCTCCTCGCAACGACACCGGCCGAGCGCTCAGGGAAACGTCGACGATGTTGAATATATAACATTTAACATGTACTCTGGTGCGATGCGCAACCAGCTCCGATCCGTCCAGGCTCTTCGGTTCCTCGCGGCGGTTCTGGTCGTGATCGTGCACGCCTGCGCGTACACCGCGCAGCGCTTCCCAGGGGTCTGGCTCAACGCCGAGGATCTCGGCCACGTCGGCGTCTGGCTCTTCTTCAGCATCAGCGGGTTCGTGATGGTCTTCGTCACCGATCGCGAGCTGGCGACGAGCGGCCAGGTCAGGGCCGCTCGCTTCCTCCGCAAGCGCCTTGCGCGGATCGTCCCGCTCTACTGGACGATGACCGCGGTCAAGTTGGTCCTCACCGGGATGTTCGCCTCCCAGATGACGAACGCCAAGTCGGATCCCCTGACGGTCCTGCGCTCGCTGCTGTTCATCCCGGTCCGCAACGAAGCGGGAGACCTCCAGCCGGTCTGGGGCGTCGGCTGGACACTCGTCTTCGAAGCATCGTTCTACGTGCTCGTTGCTGCCGCGCTGCTCCTGCGGGTCGATCCGGTACGACTCGCAGCCCCAGTACTCTGCGGCGCGTCCCTGCTCTGGCTCCTCCGCCCCGAGTCGGGCTCTGCGATGTGGTTCTACGCAGACCCGGCGGTCCTCTGCTTCTTGGCGGGCATGCTGATCGCACGGCAGGGGCGGAAGCCCGTCGTACACACCGTTGCCGCGATCGTCACGCTGTCCGCGTTCATCGCCCTGCTGCACTCCGTCAAGGAAGGCGAACCCAGCGCTTCCGCCGGCGTCTCCTTCTTCACGATCTCCGCGCTGCTCTGCGCTGCGGTTCGGTACGACTCCGCGATCCGCACGTACATCCCCCGATGGCTCGTGTACGGAGGCACCACCTCGTACTCGCTCTACATGCTGCATCCGCTGATCGGGCCGGGCGTCGTGTGGTTGGTCCAGGCGATCGCACCAGCGGCTCCGTGGCCGATCCCGGTGTCCCTCGCGGTCGTGGCACCCGTGCTGGTCGCTCCGCTGGCGTACCGACACCTCGAGCGCCCTCTCAACGCGCTGGTCGCGCACCTTGTACGAGGCTCAGGACATGCGCCCGACGCAGAGTCGACAGTCCATCCGACTCCGTGCGCCGCGAGGCGCGGGACGAACACGAGCAGGACCATCGGTCCGTGACTGATCGGCCAGCGCAGCGCGGAATCGGCCACCGCGACCGACCGTTCGGGGTCGGAGCGGCTGCGTCAGCGCGCGTGCCGGCGCGCGTCAGTGCGCCTCGTGGTCAGTGCGCCTGGGTGGCGACCGGCTCGCCGTCGCCGAGCAGCTCCGGGCTGCCGACGATCGCCATGCCCGCACCGCGCAGGCGCCGACGCTCCTGCGCGATGAACGCGAGCAGGCGGTCGTTGGTCCCCGCGACGTGCGCCGCCAGCAGCTCGGCCGCGCGGTCGGCCTCGCCGGCACGGACGGCCTCGAGGATCGCGCTGTGCTCGTCCCACGCGGCCTCGCGCGCCTCTGCGGTGCGGACCTCGATCCACCGCGTCCGCTCGAGCCGGGTGAGGGCGTCGGCGATCGCATCGGTGACGAAGCGGTTGCCCCCGAGCGCGGCGAGGTCCAGGTGGAACGTCGACCCCATGCGGATTCCGGCCTCGCGGTCGGGTGTGCTGCGGAGCTGGTCGAGGTGCGCACGGACCTCGTCGAGCTGCTCGGCGGAGGCGCGCTCGACGGCGAGACGCGCCGCGGCGGGTTCGAGCACGCCGCGGAGCTCGGCGAGCGACGCGATCTCGTCGAGGTCGATCGGGGTGACCGTCCACGACCGCCCCTCGTGGAGGATGAGCCCCTCGCGCTCGAGCCGTGACAGCGCAGCGCGCACGGGGGTCCGTGAGGCGTGGAAGCGCCCCTCGAGTCCGCGCTCCGAGATCCGCTCCCCGGGGGCGATGTCGAGGGTCAGGATCGCCGCACGCAGGTTGTCGTAGAGCTGGCTCGTCTGCGACACGGGCACGGCGGTCTCGGTCGTCTCGGTCACGGCGGACCAGCGTAGTGCAGATCGACGCGTGTTGGTATACCGTCCTGGTACACCAACCGCTCCCCGATCGAGACGACGTGCCCGCGCAGACCACCACCGCCGCTCCGCCCGTCGTCCCCGCCAGGGCGTGGACCATGCTCGCGCTCGGCGTCGCGGCACAGGCCGCCGGGACCCTCGTCGTCTCCGCCCCGGCGCTGCTCATCCCGCACCTGCTGGCGCAGGGGATGCCCTTCGCGTCGGCGGGACTGTTCGCGGCCGCCCCGACGATCGGCCTCGTCCTCACCCTCATCGCCTGGGGCGCGGTGACCGACCGCGTCGGCGAACGGGTGGTGATCGCCGGCGGACTCGCGCTGACCACCCTGACCGTCGTCGCGGCGTGGGTCACGGCGGGCGACCCACTGCTGCTCGGGGTCGCGTTCCTGGCGGCGGGCATGACGAGTGCCTCGACCAATGCGGCGAGCGGACGGGTCGTGGTCGGGTGGTTCCCGAGGGAGCGCCGCGGTCTCGCGATGGGCATCCGGCAGATGTCGCAGCCGCTCGGCGTGACGCTCGCTGCCGTGACGGTGCCGCTGCTGACCGAGACGCACGGTGTCCGGACCGCACTCGTGCTGCCGTTCGTGCTGTGCGCGGTGCTCACCGTGCTCTGCGCCGTCGGCATCGTCGATCCCCCACGGCCTCGGCAGGCCCGGGCAGCGGCGGCGACCGCGACGATCGACGCGGGCCCCGCGAACCCGTACCGGGCGTCCGGGTTCCTGTGGCGGGTGCACCTCGTGTCGGTGCTGCTCGTCGTGCCGCAGTTCACGCTCTCGACGTACGGGCTGGTCTGGCTGGTGGGCCTCGGGTGGTCGACGCCTGCGGCCGGACTGCTGGTCGGCGCCTCGCAGTTCGTGGGGGCCGTCGGGCGCATCCTGGTCGGCGCCTGGAGCGACCGCGTCGCTTCCCGGGTCGGGCCGTTGCGCGTCGTCGCGGTGGCCGCAGCGGCGGTCATGGGCGCACTCGCGCTCGTCGACGTGTCGCACTGGGCGCCCGCGGCGGTGTTCCTCGTCATCGCCACGAGCGTCACCGTGGCGGACAACGGCCTCGCCTACACGTCGGTGGCCGAGGCGGCGGGGCCCTCGTGGTCGGGCCGGGCGCTCGGTGCGCAGAACACGGGGCAGTTCCTGGCGGCGAGCGCCGTCGGCCCCGGTGTCGGTGCACTCGTCGGGGTGCTCGGCTTCGCGGCGTCGTTCGCGATCGTGGCCGCGCTCCCCCTGCTCGCGCTGCCGGTCGTCCCGCGCGCCGACGTCTCCCACGACTGACGCCCAGCACCGCCCCGGGCAGCTCGACGCCCGGCACGCGACCCGGAGGAGCCTCGCCCGCAACACGCAACGTCGGCGGTTGCTCGCAGGGGTGTACCGCTGCGAGCAACCGCCGACGTTGCGTCCCGCGGAAGGGGCGTCCGTGCGAGGGGCCTCCGCGGAGGACGGGGTCAGGCGGGGACGGCGGGACCGACCGGCCAGCGCAGGAGCGCGGACGCGGGGGCACCGCTCGGCAGCGACGCCGCGTTCACCAGGACGAGTTCGGCGTCGGTCAGGACGACCGCCCGGACGAGTGCGCACACCGCCGGGACCTGCCCCAGCACCGACGCCCCCGCGGCCTGCTCGGGAGCGGTGGCGACCCAGGGTGCGGCGTCGAGCGCGTACAGCGTCCGGTCGCCGAGGGCTCCGGCGTCGAGCGTGACGACGGCTGCCTGGGCCTGCTGCAGCGCGGACACGACGGCACCGATCCCGCTGACGCTCTCGTTGTCCCCGCGGCCCTCGTGCGTGCGGAGCAGGTCCTGCACGTCGTGCCGCCGCGACGCCAGGACGCGAGCGAGGGCGAGGTCGACGTGCTGCACGAGCGCCTTCTCGGAGGCGTCGTCGGCGCGCGGGTCGACCGCGACCTCGGTGACCAGCGCCCTGGTCGACGTCGAGAGCTCACCACGCAGGAGTTCGCGGGCACGGATGTCCCCGGCGAGCACGATCAGCCGGGGCGCGGTCGCCCGGACGGTCTCCTCGATCGCGGCCGCGACCTCGCCGGCGGTCTGCTTCCAGATCTCCTCGGCGTGCTGGTGCCAGTGCGGCTGCTTCCACCCGGCACCGGACTTCGCCTTGTGCAGCGTGTCGGTCCGGCCCTGCACGCGCTGCTCGTCCTCGGCGGCGCCGGTGGGGGCGTGCCCGAGTCGGTAGCTGCGGAAGCCCCCGCCCTCACGTCCGACGGTGACGACGAGGAACGGCAGGTCGAAGGGCCGGTGGGCGAGCAGGGGCAGCAGGTCGGGGACGGCGCCGGTGCCGATCGACTCCTGGCCGTGCAGGTGCCCGGGCAGCACCTCGCTGAGCACGAGCTCGTCGTCGCGGACGAGCACGTACCGGGCGACGGGTGCGGGCACGCCGGGCTGTTCGACGAGCTCCTCCTCGATGATCTGTGCGGCACGCTCGGAGCAGCCCTGCCCCGCGAGCGCATCGGAGACGGTCCGACGCTGGAGTGCGGCGATGCGGCGCGGGTCCTCGCGGTTGCCCGACGCGTCGACGTAGGCCCACGTCCAGGTGCCCGGTGTCTGGAGCGCCTGGACGATCTCGGGCTGCAGGGCGCTGGTCTCACGGGTGGTCTGGGCCATCAGCGGTCGCCCTCCTCGTCGGTCTCGGTCGTGAAGACGGCGTCCGATCCCCCGCCGACGCCCGACCCGTCGTCCTGCAACGACCCCTCGAGCTCGCCGTCGTACCCGGAGGCCGTCACCGTCTCGGCGTCGTCGGTGTCGTCGGGCACCGGTTCGGACTGCCGGAACTCCTCGACGTGTGCGTTGCTGCCGTGCCCCTGGACGATGCTCTGCGCCTCGTGCGCGAGCTGGTCGTCGAGCTCGGGTCCGTGCGTGCTGTTGCCGCGATCGGTCATCGCCTGCCCCTTTGCGTCGGTGCCGCCGACGTCGCTGTCGGGCCGCCTGCGGCTTCGGTGTTGTGCGTGCTGACCACGGTGCGCGCTCGGCGCTGACCACGTTCGGAGGTCGGAGCGAACACGCAGCCAGCGCGGTGCGGGGCGGCGACGGCCCGCTCCGAGGCTCGCGTGAGCGGACGGATTCGCGTCGCCGCGACCGCGAACGTGTCCGCGGGACCGAGTCTCGCGCCGGAGCACCGCGTCGCCGGACGCACCGGGCCACGGTTCGGTCACGACGTTCTGTGGATACTTCGGGAATGCACAGCCTCGCTCGGTTTTGTGCTTTGCTGGCTCCGACCCCGCTCAACGACGAACCGGAGCCGTGATGACACCCATCCCATCGAGAACCGTCCTGTCACGACGGAACCTGCTCGGACTCGGACTCGGAACAGCTGCGGCGGGGTTGCTCGCCGGGTGCGCCGTCCCGGGATCGACGAACGTCAACAAGGCTGCGCTGGTCCCCGCGGCCGCCGGTGGCGAGACCGTCCAGATCACCTACTGGGCGTGGCTCAAGGACCTCCAGAAGGTCTGCGACGTCTGGAACGCGAAGAACCCGCGCATCCAGGTCACCGCGAACTGGATCCCCGGGGGCAACGCGGGCGGGTACCAGAAGATGTACTCCGCGCTCGCGGCCGGCGGCGGTCCGGACATCGGGCAGGTCGAGTTCCGGCAGATCCCGGAGTTCATGCTCGCGAACGGCCTGGTCGACCTCGCCCGGTACGGCGCGAAGGACGTGCAGTCGAAGTACGACGAGGCCGCGTGGTCGCAGGTCGAGTTCGTCGACGGCGTCTACGGCATCCCGCAGGACACCGGCCCGATGGGCTTCTACTACCAGACCGCGATCCTCGAGAAGGCCGGCGGTCAGCCCCCGACGACGTGGGACGAGTGGCGCGACCTGGCCGACAAGGTGCGCGGCACGGGCAACGGCAACTACCTCGAGGTGTTCCCGGTCGCCGACGCCTCGCCCTTCGCCGCGTACGCGCAGCAGGCGGGCGCGCGCTGGTTCCGGACCGACGGTGACGCCTGGGTCGTCGACATGACCGACGACAAGACGATGATGGTCGCCGAGTTCTTCGACGGGGTCATCGACGACAAGTTGGTCGACACGAGTGCCGGGGCGTACTCCCCGGGCTGGTACGCCGCCGCCGCGAGCGGCAAGATCGCCGCGGTCACGAGCGCGAGTTGGGGCGACGCCCTCATCCAGTCCGTGCAGGGCGGCGAGGGCAAGTGGAAGGTCGCCCCCATGCAGACGTGGGGCGGCACCGGCTACGGCTCGAGCTCGATCGGCGGCTCGACGGCCGCCGTGCTGGCGAACGCGAAGCACCCGGCGGAAGCGCTCGAGTTCATCACGTGGATGACGACCTCGAAGGAGGGCGTCGACGCGATGATCAAGTACTGCGGCATCGGGTGGTCGCCGGCGAAGGACTACATCGGCAAGGCGCGCCAGCAGCCGTCCGAGTGGTTCTCCGGGCAGAACTACAACGAGGAGGTCTTCGTCCCCTCGGCCCAGGAGCAGAACCTGGAGTGGTCGTGGTCGCCCGTGACCCAGTCGGCCTTCACCAGCCTGCAGAACCAGTTCCGCCGCAAGCTCACCGGTGGGCTGAAGCTCACGGACGCGGTCGAGCTCGCCCAGCGGGAGATCGTCCAGTCCTTCAAGGACAAGGGCCTCAGCGTCAGGACCGCACGATGACCGCCACCCAGCCGGGATCCGGCTTCCGCACGAGCACCAAGGCCACGAGCGCCCAGAAGCGCGCCCCGTGGATCCTGCTCGCCCCGTTCCTCGCCCTGTTCGTGCTGACGTTCATCATCCCGATCATCAGCGCGCTCTTCCAGAGCTTCACCACCGTCGACCGCGAGGGCCTGTTCGGCGAGGACGGCGTCACCGGCCGCTTCGCCGGCTTCGACAACTACGTCACCGCGCTGAACGACGCCGGGTTCGTCGGCTCGATCTGGCGCATGCTCCTGTTCGGCATCGTGCAGGTGCCGGTGATGATCGTCCTCTGCACGATCCTCGCGCTGCTGCTCGAGTCGGCGAGCGCCCGCTGGCCCGCCTTCTTCCGCGCGGTCTACTTCATGCCGTACGGCGTCCCCGGCGTCATCGCGACGATCCTCTGGTCGTTCCTCTACGTGCCCGGCCTGTCGCCGATCGTGTCGCTGCTGCAGTCGATGGGGCTGCAGCCGGACTTCCTCGGCGCGAACAGCGTGCTGTGGTCGATCGCGAACATCGTCACGTGGACCTACACCGGCTACAACATGCTCATCATCGTGGCGCAGCTCAAGTCGATCCCCGGCGAGGTCTACGAGGCCGCGAAGATGGACGGCGCCGGCCCCTTCCAGGTCGCGTGGCGGATCCAGATCCCGCTCATCGCCCCGGCCCTGGTGCTCACGACGGTCTTCTCGATCATCGGCACGCTGCAGCTCTTCGCCGAGCCGCAGATCCTGTCGACGGTCGCGCCCGCCATCGACACCGAGTACACGCCGAACTACGCCGCGTACACGAACGCCTTCGCCTTCAACGAGTACGGCGTCGCGAGCGCGCAGGCCGTGATCATCGCGCTGGCCGCGTTCATCCTGTCGTTCGCGTTCCTCGCGCTGACGAACCGCGCGCCGAAGAACGAGCGCGACCAGAAGAAGCGGGCCAAGCGCGACGGCCTGGAGGCGCGGCGTGCGCTCCAGACGCGCGGCACGTCCGCCACCGGGTCGCGACCCGCCACCGGCGTCGCGGACCGCAGCACCACCACCGGAGCCGCGCCGCGCCTCCAGGCCGACAGCAAGGGGGCGGAAGCATGACCAGCGAAGCCATCGAGGCGCCAGTGACCAAGCAGGCGGCCGAGCCCGTCGACACCACGTCGATCACGGCGCACCAGCGCCGCAAGCTCGACCGCTCCCCCCGCTCGCAGATCGTCGTGACGGCCATCCTCGTCATCGTCGCGGTCTACTTCCTCGTGCCGCTGTACTGGGTCGTCATCGCGGCGACGAAGACCACCGGCGCCCTGTTCGCGACGAACGGGTTCTGGTTCGGCGGCGAGTTCGCGCTGTTCAGCAACATCCAGCAGGTGTTCTCGTACGACGGCGGCATCTTCGTCCGCTGGATCGCGAACAGCGTCCTGTACTCCGGCGTCGGCGCGGTCCTGGCGACCTACTTCGCCGCGGCCGGCGGGTACGCGCTCGCGAAGTACGAGTTCCGCGGGCGGCAGCTGGTGTTCGGCACGATCCTCGGCGGTGTGCTCGTGCCGGGGACCGCGACGGCGCTTCCGCTGTTCCTGCTCTTCTCGACGATGGGCCTGACCGACACGTACTGGAGCGTGCTCATCCCGAGCCTCGTCTCGCCGTTCGGGCTGTTCCTGTGCCGGGTGTACGCGGCGGCCTCGGTCGACACCGCGCTGCTCGAGCAGGCACGCATCGACGGTGCCGGAGAGCTGCGGATCTTCCACACGATCGTGCTGCGCCAGATGACCCCGGCGCTCGTGACCGTGTTCCTGTTCCAGGTCGTCGGCATCTGGAACAACTTCTTCCTGCCGCTCATCATGCTGGCAGACCAGAAGCTCTACCCGATCACACTGGGACTCAACAACTGGCGGGCACAGGTCGATCGTCTGCCAGAGTTCTACCAGCTCACCACCGGCGGCGTGCTCGTCTCGGTGATCCCGCTGGTGATCGCGATCATCGTCCTGCAGCGCTTCTGGCGCGGGGGCCTCACGGAAGGATCGGTCAAGGGTTGACCATCGCTGCTCACTCGTCCTCCACCAGCACCACGCCCGAGGCGCTCGACGCGCTCGCCTCGACGGCACCGGGCTCGGACACCCGGCTCGCGCCGCGGGCCTGGTTGCACACCGACGCCCCGTCCCTGTCGCTCGACGGGGACTGGGACTTCCGGTGGTCGCCGGTCGCGGACGTCCCGCTCCCGGGGGTGGAGGACGGGTGGGGCAGCCTCCCCGTGCCGTCGCACTGGGTCCTGCACGGGCACGGCGCGCCGAGCTACACGAACCTGCAGTACCCGTTCCCGATCGACCCGCCGCACCCGCCGGAGGAGAACCCGACCGGCGACCACCGCCGCACGTTCGAGGTCCCCGCGTCCTTCGACGCCGCGGCCCGGGTGCTGCTGCGCTTCGACGGTGTCGAGTCGCACTTCCGGGTGTGGCTGAACGGGTCCCTCGTGGGCTGGTCGACCGGATCCCGACTCGCGACCGAGTTCGACGTGACCTCGCTGCTCGTGCCGGGGTCGAACGAGCTGCTCGTCCGGGTGCACCAGTGGTCGGCGGCCTCGTACCTCGAGGACCAGGACCAGTGGTGGCTGCCCGGCATCTTCCGCAGCGTCACCCTGCTCGCCCGACCGACCGCGCCGATCGACGACGTGTTCGTGCGCGCCGGCTGGACCGCCACGCTCGGCAACGCCGCCACGGCCGGTACGGCTGCCTCCGGACGGCCGGAGACCGGCACGGGGACGATCACGTTCCCGACCCTCGACGCAGCGTTCCCGGTGCGCTTCCGGGTGCCCGACCTCGGTGTCGACGTGACGTGGGCCTCGGCCGACGAGGTCGCGCCGATCACCCTCGAGGGCGTCGAGCCGTGGAGCGCCGAGGTCCCGAAGCTGTACGACGCGACCGTCTCCACCGGCACGGACGCCGGCGGCCGCGCGGGCGGCGAGACCGTCGCGCTGCGCCTCGGCTTCCGCACCGTGTCGATCGTCGGCGACCGGTTCCTGGTGAACGGCGAGCGCGTGGTGTTCCACGGGGTGAACCGGCACGAGACCCACCCCGTGCGCGGCCGCGTCTTCGACGAGGAGCACGCCCGGGCGGACATGGCGCTGATGAAGCGCAACAACGTCAACGCGATCCGCACCTCGCACTACCCGCCGCACCCCCGTGTGCTCGACCTGGCGGACGAGCTCGGGTTCTGGGTCATCCTGGAGTGCGACCTCGAGACCCACGGCTTCCTCTTCACCGACTGGGTCGGGAACCCCTCGGACGACCCGGCCTGGCGTGACGCCTACCTCGACCGGATCGCCCGGACGGTCGAGCGCGACAAGAACCACGCGTCGATCGTCATGTGGTCGCTCGGCAACGAGTCCGGCACCGGCCGGAACCTCGCCGCGATGTCGCAGTGGGTGCACGACCGCGACGACGAGCGCCCGGTGCACTACGAGGGCGACTACACCGGCGCCTACACCGACGTGTACTCGCGGATGTACCCGACGCTGCAGGAGACCGAGTCGATCGGCGGCGGCCCGGAGACCCCGCTGCTCGGGTGCGGTCCGGCCGAGGCCGCGCGGCAGCGGACGAAGCCGTTCCTGCACTGCGAGTACGTCCACGCGATGGGCAACGGACCCGGCCAGATCCAGGAGTACGAGGACCTGGTCGACCGGTACCCGCGGCTGCACGGCGGCTTCGTGTGGGAGTGGCGGGACCACGGTCTGCTCGCACAGACCGCCGACGGCCAGGACTACTACGCCTACGGCGGTGACTTCGGCGAGGTCGTGCACGACGGCAACTTCGTGATGGACGGCCTCGTGCTGCCCGACGACTCCCCGACGCCGGGGCTGGCGGAGTTCGCGGCCGTCGTGGCCCCGATCCGGTTCTCGCTGTCGGACACCACCGTGCTCGTCGAGAACCGGTACCACTCCGCATCGACCGCAGGACTGCGCTTCCGCTGGACCCTGTCGCGGAACGGGGTCGAGGAGGCCAGCGGCCGCTTCACCCCCGGCGTCGTCGCGGCCCGGCAGTCGGCCACGGTCCCGGTGCCCGACGAGGTGCTCGCGGCAGCCGCGGACGCCGCGTCCCTGGCCCCCGGCGACGAGCTGTGGCTCGACGTGACGGCGGAGCTGGCGGGGCCGACCGCGTGGGCGGACACCGGCCACGTCGTCGCACGCACGCAGCGGCTCGTGGCGAGCCGCGCGGCGGACGTGCCCCGGGCCTCCCGACAGGGATGGGACGGCGACCGTCTCGGCGAGGGCACCTTCACCGCCCGCGGTGACCTGGTGTCCTGGAAGGGGCACGAGGTCGCCGGGCCGCGGCTCGAGCTGTGGCGCGCACCGACGGACAACGACAGCCTGGCCTCGCAGGGCGGGTACGAGACGGCCGACCCGGTGCTGACGAAGGGCGTCGGCGACCCCACCGCTCCCGCGTCGGCGGTCCGGTGGCGTGCACGCGGGCTCGACCGGTTGACGCACCGGCTCGTGTCGGTGTCGCGGACCGACCACGGCCTCGAGCAGCGCGTCCGTGTGGCGGCGGCGAACAGCGGGTGGGGCGTCGACGTCACGCACCGCTGGACCCTGACCGACGACGGACTGCTGCTGCAGACCGACGCGGTGCCGTTCGGGGCGTGGGACGTCACCTGGCCGCGGATCGGCGTGCGGTTCGACCTGCCGGCGTCGCTGCTCGACGAGGACGCTTCGTGGTTCGGGACCGGACCGGCGGAGTCGTACGCGGACTCGTCGCGGGCGGCTCGGGTCGGCCGGTTCAGTGCGCCGGCGCGGGCGCTGACCGTGGACTACTCGATGCCGCAGGAGACCGGACACCGGCCGGGGCTGCGGACGCTGTCGGTCGGGCCGTTCACGGTGTCGACCGTCGGGGCGCACCGGGCAGGCTTCACGCTCTCGCCGTGGACCGCGCAGGAGCTCGGGCGTGCGATGCACCCGTACGAGCTGCCGACGCCGGAGCACGCGTACCTGTACCTCGACGCGGCGCAGCACGGGCTGGGGTCGCGGGCGTGCGGGCTCGACGTGCTCCCGGAGCACCAGCTGTGGCCGCAGGCGTTCTCGTGGAGCGTGGTGCTCGGGTAGGGGCGGCGCGGCTGCGGCGGCGGCGCCGGCGCGCCGGCGCGCCGCGGCACACCGTGGCGCGGCTTGCTCGCGCACAACCGGAAGCACCTCGCGCCACGGGTTCCCGTGGCGCGAGGTGCTTCCGGTTGTGCGGCGGCGTCGCGCCGACACCGCGGTGCGCGGTGCCGCTCGGTCGGACTGCATCCGCAGCGGGCGGCAGCCGCGCAGCGGCGCCACGGCCGCCCCGCTACTCCCCTGCGGTGAGGGCGCGGAGCGCCTCGGGGTCCGACGCGTCGAGGAACTCCGTCAGGCGCTCGGGCTCGCCCGGCTCCTCGATCGCGGACGCCGCGCGGCGCAGGGCGAAGAGCGCGCGGAGCACGCCGCGGTTCGGCTCGTGCGACCACGGCACCGGCCCGGCACCGCGCCACCCCGCCTTCCGCAGGGCGTCGAGACCGCGGTGGTACCCGACGCGGGCGTAGGCGTAGGACTCGAGGGTCGCGCCGCGCGCCCAGGCCTCGTCGGCGAGGAGCGCCCACGCCAGGCTCGAGGACGGGTGCGACACGACGACGCTCGACACCGGGGCGTCGGCAGCGAGCGCGGCGGTCACCTCGGGCTCCTCCGGCAGCAGGGTCGCGGGGTTCGCGGTCGGGTTCGGCAGCAGGTTCTCCGGCATGCCCCCAGCCTGTCACCTCTTGCCGAGGAGCGGCGTCCGCCCTACGGTGGGTGACACCTCGTCGTCACGCGGGGCCGCCGGGGCGGGAGACCGACCGGCAGCACGGGTGGCGGACACGGGGGTCCCCGACGGAACGAGCAGCCTTGCAGTCGATCACCGGTACCGCGCAGTCCTCGCGCTGACACCGTGATCGTCGCGCCCCGTCGGGCGCCCTGGTCGTCGCGCCCCCTCGGGCGCTCCCGTGTGCCGACCCCTCCGGTCGCCGCGGGTCCGGTGTCGTGCGCCCAGCTCACGATCCGGGAGGCACCCCATGCCCGCAACACCGTCCGTCGTCCTGCACGACCTCACCTTCACCTGGCCCGACGGCACCGTCGCGCTCGACCACCTCACCGCCGCCTTCGGCCGCGGACGCACCGGCCTGGTCGGGAGGAACGGCGCCGGCAAGTCCACGCTGGTCCGGCTCGTCACGGGCCGGCTCCAACCCACGTCCGGCTCGGTCAGCACGACCGGTGCGGTGGACCACCTGCCCCAGCGGCTGCACGCCCGCCCCGGGGACACCGTGGCGGACCTGCTCGGGATCCGCACGACGCTGACGGCGCTCCGAGCCGTCCTGGACGGCGACGCCTCGGCTGCACACCTCGACGCCGTCGGCGACGACTGGGACGTCGAGGAGCGTGCCGCCGCAGCGCTCGCGGACGTCCCCGGGCTCGACGGCGACGACCTCGACCGACCCGTCACGACCCTCTCGGGTGGGCAGGCGGTCCTGGCGGCCGTGGCCGGCATCCGTTTGCGGGGACGACCGATCGCGCTGCTCGACGAGCCGACGAACAACCTCGACCGTCGGGCCCGCGCGGCCCTGCTCGACCTGGTCGACGGCTGGCGCGGCACCCTCGTCGTCGTCGGGCACGACCGGGAGCTGCTGGAGCACGTCGACGAGACCGTGGAGCTCCGCAGCGGCTCGGCGACGGTGTTCGGCGGGACGTTCAGCGCGTACGAGGTACACCTCGCCGTGCAGCAGGCCGCCGTCGCCCGCGAGGTCCGCGTCGCCGAGCAACGGCACCGAGCGGAGAAGCGGCAGCGCATCGAGGCCGAGACGACGATCGCGCGCCGGGCGAGGGCGGGCGAGAAGGCGGGCCGCTCGATGCCGAAGATCCTGGCGAACGAGCAGCGGAAGAAGGCGCAGGAGACCGCTGGTCGGCTCCGGACGGCGCACGGTTCGGCGGAGGCGCAGGCCCTGTCGGCGGTCCGGGAGGCCGAACTGCGCCTGCGCGACGACGAGCCCCTGCACGTGGCGCTCCCCGACCCGGACGTGCCGGCGTCACGGCGCATCGCGACGATCACCGTGCGCGGGCGGGACACCGTCGTGCAGGGCCCCGAACGCCTCGCCGTGACGGGCGACAACGGCGTCGGCAAGACGACGTTGCTCGACCAGCTCGTCGGGAGCCCCACCGCACGGGACCACCCGGTCCCGGACACCGCGGCGGTGCCGCACGTCGACCGGATCGGGTACCTCGCGCAGCGTCGGGACGGACTCGACGACGACGCCACCGTGCTCGAGAACGTTCGGCGGGACGCCCCGCACGTACCCGACGGGGAGCTCCGGAACCGACTCGCGCGTCTGCTCGTCCGCGGCGACACGGTGGACCGTCCCGTCCGCTCGCTGTCGGGCGGGGAGCGCTTCCGGGTGGCGCTGGCCGCGCTGGTGCTCGCGGACCCGCCGCCGCAGCTCCTGGTGCTCGACGAGCCGACGAACGACCTCGACCTGACGAGCGTCGACCAGCTCGTGGCGGCGCTCCGGGCGTACCGCGGCGCCCTCGTCGTGACCAGTCACGACGAGACCTTCCTCGAGCGGCTCGACCTGACGGGTCGGATCGCGTTGCGGTAGCCCTTCCGCGCCGACCCGGCTGGCGGCTACCGCTTCCGGGTCGGCCGGATCGCGACCGACTCGATCGTGCCGCGCTCCGGCAGGTCGACGACGGTCCGGACGGCCGCGGCGACGTCCTCGGGTGCCAGGTAGTACGCGGTGTCGTAGTCCTCGCCGAGCTTCTCGGTCAGGGCGCGCTGCATGTCGGAGTCGGTCCGGCCCGGGTGCACGCTCGACACCCGCACGCCGTTCGCCCGCTCCTCCTCGCGCAGCGCGTCCGCGAAGGCCCGGAGCGCGAACTTCGACGCCGCGTACACACCGCCGCCGGGACCTGCGGTGAAGCCCGAGCCGCTGTTGATCGGCACGACGATCCCACGTGCTGCGCGGAGCGCCGGGAGTGCGACCCGGGTGAGCTCGGCGACCGCGAAGACGTTCGTCGCGAAGACGGTCTCCCAGACCTCGCGCGAGGTGTCCGCGATGCGGGTGCCCTGCTCGACCCCGGCGCTGTGCACCAGGACGTCGAGCGACGCCGGCAGGTCCGGCACGTCGCCCGCGCCGAGGTCGCCGACGAACGGTGACGCGCTCGGCAGCTCGGCCACGAGCGCGGCGACCGCGTCGGCGGAGCGGCCGCCCACCAGGACGTGGTGGGTCCGCCCGAGGTCCAGTGCGATCGCGCGGCCGATGCCGCGGGTGGCCCCGGTGACGAGCGCGGTCGGGCGGGCGGTGGCGGGAGCGGTGTCGGTCATGCGTCCCACCCTACGGAGCGGGCGTGGCGGACCGGCACCGCGCCTCCCGGCTGTGGAGGGCGGGGCCGGCCGCCGCCGCTGTGCAGGAGCCGGTCAGTCCTTCGAGCGCCCGGCGCTCTCGCGGATCCTGATGCCCTCGAGCACGTCCTTGGCGTGCTGCTCGTCCTGCTTCTCGATCTGGCGGGTGTCGCGCTCGGGGAGCTGGATGTCCTCCTCAGCCCGGATGCCGGCCTGCAGCTGGCGGCCGCGCTCGAGCTCGGCGTCGAACTCCGCACCGAAGAGCAGCGCGTTGTTCGTGATCCAGATCCAGAGCAGGAAGACGATGACGCCACCGAGGGAGCCGTACGTCGCGTTGTAGTTCGAGAAGTTGCCGACGTAGAAGCCGAAGCCGACGCTCGCGATGATCCAGATCGTGATGCCGACCAGCGCGCCGCCGCTCACCCACTTGAACTTGGACTGGCGGATGTTCGGGGCCCAGTAGTACAGCACCGCGACGACGACGATCATGATCGCGAGCAGGATCGGCCACTGCACGATCGAGACCACGAGCGCTGCGGCGTCGCCGAGGCCGATGACGTCGCCGAACGCCCGGGCCAGCGGTCCGGAGACGAGCACGAGGAGCCCCAGCACGAGCAGCACGACGGTGAACACCGTGACGCCGAGCATGGTCGGTCGGAGCTTCCAGATCGGCCGGCCTTCACGGACGTTGTAGATGCGGTTCATCGCACGGCCGAAGGCGCCGACGTAGCCGGAGGCCGACCACAGCGCACCGAGCACACCGACGATGAACGTGATCGGCGCCGCCGGGGAGCGGACGAGCCCCTCGACCGGGTCGCGCAGGAGGTCGGCGACCTGCCCACCACCGACGTTCGTGACGACGTCGAGCAGGGTGTCGATCGTGTCCTTCGGGTTGGACACCAGGCCGAGGATCGAGACGATCGCCAGCAGGCCGGGGAAGAGCGCGAGCACCGTGTAGTAGGTCAGGCTCGCGGCCAGGTCGGTGCACTGGTCGCTGGTGAACTCGCGGAGCGTCTTCTTCAGCGTGTACGTGAACGACGGCTTCGTGAGGTCCGTCGGGCTGTCCGGCTTCCGGGGGTCGTCCGGCGCTGGCTTGTGCTGCATCTCCTGCTGGAGGGTCTTGTCCTTGTGCGCCATGGTCTAGCCCTTCGCCTTCGCGAGGGCCTTCGCCGCCGCCTTCGACCGCGCGGCGGCCTGCTTCCGGTTCTTCGTCGCGCGGCGCTGGACCGCGGCGATGCCGGCCCGCTGCTTCACGCGGTTCTTGTGCACCGGGTCGCGTTCGAGCGACTCCTCGGCCGCCTTGCGCCGGGCCTTCCGCCCCTTCCGTCCGCCGCGCGCCTGGTCGGCGTCGAGCTCACCGCGCGCGCCGAAGGGCAGGAGCGCGGTGAACGCGGTCGACGCCGCCGGACGGTCGAGGTGCCCGGCGTCGGTCCGCCCGATGCGGGTGCCGAGGACGATCGCCGCGATGCCGGTCGCCGCGGTGACGCCCATCGCGATGAGCGGCGTCGGGTCGCGGTGCCAGCGCTGCCGGGCCTTCGCGAGCGCCAGCCGGGTGCGCGCGGGCACGTCGGAGCGCCGCCGGATCTCGCTGACGCTGTCCGTCAGGCGTTCGCGGGTCCGCACGTTCGCGAGCTCCAGCTCGGGGATGCTGTCCTTGGCCATGCTTCGTGCCTACCAGGCGGTCCCCGGCATGGCACCGAGCGACCGCGGTCTACGGTGCAGCCCATGCTCTTCCGGGACGTCGCCGAGGGGATCCACCGCCTCGAGATCGCACACACCAACACGTACCTCGTCGAGACGGGCGACCGCCTGCTCGTCGTCGACGCGGGGCTGCCCGCCGCGTGGCCGCACCTGCTGCTCGCCGTCCACGACCTCGGGTACACGCCCGCTCGGGTCGAGGCGCTGCTCCTCACGCACGGGCACTTCGACCACGTCGGCACCGCCGCCAGGATGCACCGCGAGTGGGGCACGCCCGTCTTCGTGCACCCGGGCGACCGCGACCTGGCGGCTCACCCGTACTCGTACCGGCCGCAGACGAACCGCTTCGGCTTCGTCGCGGTGCACCCCGGCGGACTCGCACCGCTCGGTCGGATGCTGCTCGCCGGTGCGGCGACGGTGGACGGGATCGCGGAGACGCAGCCGCTGGTGTCCCGCGCTGACGTCCCCGGCAACCCGTGGATCATCGAGACGCCCGGGCACACGGACGGGCACGTCGCGCTGCACTTCGCCGACCGCGACGCGCTGATCGTGGGCGACGCCCTGGTCACCTTCGACCCCTACACCGGTGGGATCGGGCCGCGGGTGGTCGCGCCGGCCGCGACGGCGAACGTCGACGAGGCCGTCGCGTCGCTCGGTCGCCTCGAGGACACCGAGGCCCGGCACGTGCTGCCCGGGCACGGCCCCGCGTTCTCGCGGGGCGTGCGCGCCGCGGTCGCGCAGGCCCGGAGGGCAGCCGGCGCCGCGTAGCGCTGCCGGGCCCGAGACCCGGGCCTGGCGACGGCCCTCGCGTGCACGCGCGCGAGGACCGTCGCGCAGCGCGAGTCCCGCGGCAGTGGTGCCGGGTGGACGACGGACGGGAGGCGCGCGGCGGCCCTGCCCCGCGCCTCCCGTCCGTCGTGACGTGCGTCCCCGCGCACCCGTTCCTTCCCAGAACGGTTGCGATGGCTGGTGAGAACGGGCGTACCTGGTCGAACGAATCGACCAGGTACGCCCGGATCGACCAGGTACGCCCGGAAGCACCCGAGCCCGCGACGCCCTACTCGGGCAGGACCACGTCCTCGGGGCGGCCGGAGGCTGCCGAGCGACCAGCGGCCTCCATCAACGCCAGGCTCCGCAGGTTGTCCCGGCCGCTCGTCTCGGGAGCCGGGCCGCCCTCGACGGACCGGGCGAAGGCCTGCAGCCCGCCCTGCCGGTCGGTGTGCTCGAGCGTCGGGAGGTCGACGGCCTCGGCCTCGGCGTCCTGGTCGGCCCGCAGCGTCACGCGGTCCCCGGCGATCTCGCTCGGCGACCCGTCGCGGCTCGTGAACCAGATCTCGCCGTCCTCGCCCTGGATGCTCCACTCCCCCGCCCACGCGGTCCGCGGAGCACGCGAGAGCCAGCTGCCGCGGTAGCTCACGACGAGACCGTCCTCGAGCTCGATGATCATCGACGTGACGGCCTCGTCCTGGTACTTGCTGTGGCTCGGGTACGACGCGCGGGCGTACACGCGGACGGCCTCGAGCCCGGTGATCATCCGGAGCAGGTCGAAGTGGTGGATCGCCATGTCGTTGATCATCGGGTGCGGGAACCGGTAGTGCGGGTAGGTCTCGACGGGCTGGTCGTTGTCCCACTGCCGGAAGTCGATGCTGATCGCGGACAGCTCGCCGAGCTCCTTCGCCGCGAGCAGCTCCTTGACCGCACGGGGCGCCGGGTACCAGCGGTAGTTCTGGCTGACCTGCAGCACGAGCCCGAGCTCCTCGGCCCGGCGGACCGCCGTGAGCGCCTCGTCGGTGGAGTTCGCGAACGGCTTCTCGACCAGGACGTGCTTGCCGGCCTCGAGGGCCTCGAGCGCGAGCGGCACGTGCGTGACGGCCGGTGCGGTGATGACGACGGCGTCGGCCTCGACCCCGGCGAGCGCCTGGGTGAGCGAGGCGAAGGCGGCGGATGCCGGCAGGTCGAGGTCCTCGCGCACGGCGTCCAGCGTCGCGGGGACCGGGTCGACGAGCCCGACCACCTCCACTTCGGTGACCTGCGGGATGGCGGTGCGGGCCCAGTTGCCGCCCCACCCTCCGAGACCGACGTGGATGATGCGGACCGTCATGCGTGCACTCCTTCGTGACCGGCGCGCCACGACTCCCGCGGCGCGTGCGTCCAGTCTGTCAGGCCGACGACGAGTGTCGTGCAGCCGCACCCACCGCCCGTGCAGCAGCCTGCGTCAGTGCGTCCAGGCGTAGCCGATGAGGGCCATCGTGACGATGAAGCCCGCCAGGTAGTTGATCCAGAGGAACCGCTTCCACCCCGCGTTCGCCGCCTCGGCCCCGGCGTCGGTGATGTTCCACCACGGCAGGACGTTGAGCGCGTACGGCACGACGACGATCGCCGCGATCGGCCCCGGGAAGTCCGAGAACAGCAGCGCGACGCCGGCCACGAGGTACGCCACGAACGCCAGCCGGACCGTCGCCCGGGCGCCGATCACCGTCGCGACGGAGCCG
The DNA here is from genome assembly GCF_017834105.1 of Curtobacterium sp. 1310. Lineage (NCBI taxonomy): Bacteria > Bacillati > Actinomycetota > Actinomycetes > Micrococcales > Microbacteriaceae > Curtobacterium > Curtobacterium sp. 1310. Next base: position 699,872 of record NZ_JAFICY010000002.1, read on the forward strand.
ATGCCGCCGGCCCGGTCGGCCAGCACGTCCTGCACGGCGCCGAACGCGTGCGAGGCCACGCCCCACAGGAAGAACGCGACGCAGACGGCGACGAGTGCCCCGGTCCAGTGCGGGCCGGCGAGCGCCAGCCCGTAGACCGCCGGTGAGACGAAGTGCGTCGACGACGTCAGCGAGTCGAGGAACGGCTTCTCCTTGAAGCGCAGCCCCGGTGCCGAGTACGCGATCACCGCGAAGACGCTGATCGCGAGCACGAGCCACGACCACGGCCCGTTGCCGCTCAGCGCGCCGAGCACCACGAGTGCGACGAGGAACGGGACGTTCGTGACGACGACCGCCCACAGCGTGGTGCGGTGGACGCTCTTGTCCAGCAGCGCGCCCTCGACCCCGCCCTTCCGGGGGTTCCGCAGGTCGGACTCGTAGTCGAAGACGTCGTTGATGCCGTACATGGCCAGGTTGTACGGCACGAGGAAGTACAGGACCCCGACGAGGAACGCGACGAGCGAGAAGCCGCCGCCACCGTCGACGCCGACCCCGCTGCCGAGCAGGTACGCGGCACCGAAGGGGTAGGCGGTGTTCACCCAGCTGATCGGTCGCGACGACACGAACAGGGCGCGCGCGGTCGACGGTCTGGAGGCACTGCTCACGGTCACGGGGTCTCCTCCGGTCGACGGGGTGGCTGGGTCGGCGTTCCGACCGTACCGGTCCCGCGTCCCGCCCCGCGGACGGTGGGGTGCGCGGACGACCGGGCCCGCGGCCGCTCGAGCAGGACCCAGCAGCTCGGCAGCAGCAGGGCGGCACCGAGCGAGTAGGCCAGGTCCTCGACCGGGAACAGCCCGACCCGGGCGCCGGAGACCAGCGCGTCGTCGTACGCGACGATGCCGAGCCCCACGATCACGTTGTTGAAGACGCCGGTCATCAGGAGCAGGACGACGCCGGCCGCCACGGCGCTGACGACACCGCCCACACCGACCCACCGGCGCCCCGCCCGGCCACGACCGGCCCGCCCACGACCGGCCTGTCCGCGACCGGCTCCGCGGCGACGGGCCGACACGACTCCGGCCGCCACGGCGACGAGGGCCGCGAAGGCCAGGAACGGCACCGCGAGCAGGGCGTACGTCGCCGTGCCGGTCACGAGCGTCGCTCCTCGTCGGGCCCGACCCGGGACCCGGCACGGTCGAGCCGCCGGGCCACGACCGGACGCAGGGCACCGAACAGGTCCATCGTCGTCCAGCAGAGCAGCACGAGGAAGAAGACCTCCTCGAGCGGGACCTCGGGCGCGAGCAGCACCCCGGTCAGCAGGTCGCCCTGCCCGATGAAGAAGATGCCGAGGTGCACGCCCGCGACGTCCCACACGAGGAAGAACACGAGCCCGATCACCATCACCGCCGCGGCACGCAGGGGGCTGCGCCAGAAGAACAGCCGGTACCGGGCGTCGAGCACCGCGATGCCGGCGATCGACACCACGAGTCCGGCGAGGTACGCCCCCGGCATCAGCCCGCGGTCCGGGCGGACCCGGCCGTCGACGACCCGGCGGGCCCCGACGACGGTGCCGGCAGTGGCGTCGGCAGCGGTTCGGTCGACGTGTCGCCGTGGATGCGCTTGAGCAGCACCTCGGCGCTGATCAGGCACATCGGCAGGCCGATGCCCGGGGTGGTCGAGGCGCCCGCGTAGTAGAGGCCGTCCACCTTGCGGGAGACGTTCGCCTCGCGGAAGAACGCGCTCTGCGCCAGCGTGTGCGCCGGCCCGAGCATCGAGCCGCTCCACGCGTTGTAGTCGTCGGCGAAGTCCTGCGGGCCGATCGTGCGGCGCACGCGGATGCGGTCGCGCAGGTCGGGCACGCCGGAGCGCTCCGCGATGACGTCGATCGCGCGGTCGGCGATGCGCTCGACCTCGGCGTCGCCGGCACCGTCGATGCCGCCCTTCCCGATGGACAGGTCGGCGGGCAGCGGCACCAGGACGAACAGGTTGCTCGAGCCCTCGGGCGCGACGGTGTCGTCGGTGAGCGAGGGCGCGCAGACGTAGATCGACGCCGGGTCCGGCACGTGTCGGTCCTTGCCGAAGATCGCGCCGAAGTTGGCCTCCCAGTCGGCGGTGAAGACCAGCGTGTGGTGCAGCAGCCCGGGCACGGGACCGTCGACGCCGAGGTAGACGAGGACGGCGCTCGGCCCCGGGTCGCGCTTCCGCCAGTGCGGCTCCGGGTACGTCCGGTGCTCCGCGTCGAGCAGGTGCAGCTCGGTGTGGTGCAGGTCGGCGGCGCTCACCACGAGGTCGGCGGGCACGGTGTGCTCCGCACCGGAGGCATCGCGGTGCACGACGCCCGTCACGTGCCCGTCCTCGACGACGATCCGCTCGACGGTCGCACCCGTGGTGATCTCGGCACCCTCGCGACGGGCGACGCGCTCGACCGCGGCGATGACCTCGGTGATGCCGCCCTTCGGGTAGAGCACCCCGTCGGCCAGGTCGAGGTGGCTCATGAGGTGGTACATGCTCGGCGCGGCGTACGGGCTGGTGCCGAGGAACACCGCCGGGTACCCGAGGACCTGCCAGAGCCGGCGGTCCCGCACGGCCTTCGCGGCGAACGACGACAGCGGCTGCAGCAGGAGCCGGGCGAGCTTCGGCAGACGACGGAGGACGTCCGGGGCGGCGAGCTTCGTCAGGTCCTGGAAGGTCGTGTAGAGGAAGCGACGGACGGCCATCGCGTAGGTGTCCTCGGCGGAGTCGAGGTACTTCCGCAGCCGCGCACCGGCACCGGGCTCGATCGACTCGAAGAGCGCGATGTTCGCCTCGCGGTCCGCGCGCAGGTCGATCGGTTCGTCGTCGCCCTCGCTGTAGACGCGGTAGCCCGGGTCGAGCTGCACGAGGTCCATCTCGGCGTCGGCGGTGGTGCCGAGCAGCCGGAAGAAGTGGTCGAACACCTCGGGCATGAGGTACCAGGACGGCCCGGTGTCGAACCGGAAGCCGTCCCGCTCCCACGACCCGGCGCGGCCGCCGAGCTGGTCGCGCTGCTCGAGCACGGTGACGGCGTAGCCGTCGCGGGCGAGCAGCGCGGCGGACGCGAGTCCGCTGATGCCGCCGCCGACGATCACGGCACGTCGGGCCGGCACCGCGCGCCGCGACGCGGGGGTGGACGGACGGGAGGCACGGGACGGGGTCATGCACGGCCTCCAGACCGGTGGTGGGCTGCGCGGGACGACAGCGGGGCGCGTCCGGCGAGCACGCGCGCGGCGAGCTGCGCCTTCACCGGGTTCGGCACGCGCACGCGCGTCGTCACCAGGCGGTCCGCCGGGCACGCGGCGATCCGGTCGTTGAGCTCCTGGAACAGCGCGTGCGCGAGGCCGACGGCCTTGCGCGCGTCGACGGGGAGCAGCGGCACCGTCAGCGCGGCACGGTCGAGGTCGGCCTGCACGTCGGCGACCAGGCGGTCCTTGGTGGCCTCGTCGAACGTGCGGACGTCGACCCCCGGGAAGTACGAGCGGCCGAGCACCTCGAAGTCGGCGTGCAGGTCGCGCAGGAAGTTCACCTTCTGGAAGGCCGCCCCGAGCGCGCGGGCACCGTCGACGAGCACGGCGTCGTCGAAGGTCGGCCGACCGGCCCGGTACACGAACGCGCGGAGGCACATCAGCCCGACGACCTCGGCGGAGCCGTACACGTACCGGTCGAACGACTCCTGGTCGTGCTCGGTCCGCTCGAGGTCCATGCGCATCGACGCGAAGAACGGCTTCGTGAGCTCCGGCCCGAAGCCCGTCGTGCGGGCGGTGCGGGCGAAGGCGTGCACGACCGGGTTCACCGAGAAGCCCAGTGCCATCGCACGCTCGGTGTCGGCCTCGAGCTCGTCGAGCACGGTGCGCGCCAGGTCGTGGTCGAGTCCGGCCTCGGTCGCGGGACCGTCGACGACCTCGTCGGCCACGCGGACCAGGGCGTACACGTTGCGGATGTGCTCGCGGGTGTCCCGGGTGAGGAGCCGGCTCGCCAGGCCGAACGAGGTCGAGTAGCGCTCGATGACGACCCCGGAGGCAGCCTCGGCCGTCGCGTCGTACAGGGGCAGACGCGGTGGTGCGGTCTGGGTCACCGCACGCGCTCCAGCAGTTCGGACACCAGGTGCTCCAGTCGTTCGGCGAGCTCGTAGGGCAGGGCCGCGAGCTCGGCTCGGGCGAGGGCGGCGTGCTCGGCGATCCGGGACTCGGCCGCCGCCTTCGCGCCGCAGGTCTCCAGGGTCGCACGGAGCTCGGCCGCGCGTTCCTCGCCGAGGTCGGGGTCGCCGAGGTAGGGCGCGATGTCGTCCCAGCAGTCGGTGGTCGCGGCGTAGGCGATGAGCATGGTGCGCTTGCCCTCGCGCAGGTCGCCGAGCACGGACTTCCCGGTCACGGTCTCGTCGCCGTAGACCCCGAGCAGGTCGTCGACGATCTGGTAGGCGATGCCGATCTCGCGACCGAAGGCACCGAGGGCGGCCACGACGGACTCGTCCGCGCCGGCGAGCACGGCACCGGACTGCAGCGGCGCCTCGAACGAGTAGACGCTCGTCTTCGCCCGCTCCATGGCCAGGACCTCGTCGACGGAGGGCATGACGCCCAGCGCGAGGTCGACGTCGGTCATCTCGCCCGCCGCACTCGCGAAGACCGCGTCGTCGAGGATCTCGAGCAGCCGGGCACGACGGTCGTCGACGACACCGGACGCCTCGACGAAGCGTGCGGCGGCGACGAGGGCGAGGTCCCCCGCGATGACGGCGGCGCTCACCCCCCGGTGCTCGGCGGTGGGCAGCGCGAGACCACCGGTGGTGCCGGTGTCGCGGAAGGACCCGGCGACGTTCGGCTCCCCGCGGCGCGACCAGTCGCGGTCGATGACGTCGTCGTGCACGACGAGCGCGGTGTGGAGCAGCTCGTACGCGGCGGCGACGTTCGCGGCGGCGTGGGCGTCCGTGCCGCCGAGCCCGGCGTACGCGGTGAGGACCATGCGGGGGCGGAAGCGCTTGCCGCCCATGCTCGCTCGACGGAGCACCCGCCAGAGTTCCTCGGACGGTCTGCCGAACCGACGCGCACGGGCCGACGACACCGCGAAGAAGCGTTCGATGCAGTCGTCGACCAGTGCGAGGTCGATCTGCGCCACGGTGGCCGCTTCCTCGCTCATTGGCCTAACCTATCGGGGCAGATGAACACTTTCCCGGAATCCGTCGTCCTGCTCGCCGAAGACCGCACTCCCATCGGCACCGCCGAGAAGTTCGCGGTGCACACCGAGGACACCCCGCTCCACCTCGCCTTCTCGTGCCACGTGCGGAACGCCGAGGGCAAGGTCCTCGTGACCCGTCGCGCCCTGTCGAAGAAGACCTGGCCGGGGGTGTGGACGAACACGTTCTGCGGGCACCCCGGACCGGACGAGGCGTTCGAGGACGCCGTCGCCCGCCGTGCCTCCCGCGAGCTCGGCATCACCGTGCGCGACGTCGAGCTCGTGCTGCCCGACTTCCGGTACCGCGCGGTCGACGCCTCGGGCATCGTCGAGAACGAGGTCTGCCCGGTGTTCCGCGCCGTGACCGACGACGTCCCGGCCCCCGCGGACGACGAGGTCGCCGAGTACGCCTGGCTCTCCGAGGACGAGCTGCGGGCATCGGTCGCCGCGGCCCCGTTCGCCTGGAGCCCCTGGCTCGGGTGGCAGCTCACGGAGCTCGAGCAGCAGGGACTGCACGTCACCCGCTGAGCGATCGCTCACTCGACGCACGTCCACCCTCCGGGTGACGTGGCCCGCTGGTCGCGCCCTGGCGACCACGGACGACGAGAAGGGCAGGTGAGGCGCGATGTCGGGTGACCATCCTCGATCGGGCCGGACGACCGCCCCGGTCGTCACCGTGCCCGTTCGCTGACGCACGCTCCGCACCGGCTCGACCGGTGCCCGTGCTCGCCCTGCTCCGTCGCGGAGCATCGCGCCTGCCTGCTCCCGAGCACGAGGAGCACGACATGGCACGCATCGACGACGCCGTCTACGTCGCAGGACGTCGCATCGGCGGTCCCGCGACCCTGTCCCGGGCCACGGAGACCGACCCGGTCACCACCACGGCGACGGCCGCGGACGGCGCGCTCGCCTGGATCGGCCTGCTGCGCCCCGACGACGCCGAGCTCGAGGCCGTCGCCGCCGAGTTCGACCTGCACGAGAACGCCGTCGAGGACGCCCGCAAGGGACACCAGCGCGCCAAGCTCGAGCGGTACGGCGACACGCTCTTCCTGGTGCTCCGACCCGCCTGGCACCGCGCCGACACGAACGAGGTCGAGTTCGGCGAGGTGCACCTCTTCGTCGGTCGGCGGTTCGTGGTGACCGTGCGGCACGCCGAGGAGCCCGACCTCGCCGCCGTCCGCTGCCGGGTCGAGGCCGACCCGGAGTTCCTCGCCACGGGGTCCGAAGCCGTCACCGCCGCCGTGCTCGACGAGATCGTCGACGGCTACGCACCGGTCGTCGGGGTCATCCAGGACCAGGTCGACGCCATCGAGGACCAGCTGTTCGCGGGCCAGGTCGACCCCGGCGTCTCGAAGCGCATCTACCAGCTGCTCAGCGAGGTGCTCGGGTTCCAGCGCGCCACGGCCCCGGTACCGGCGATGGTGCGCGGGCTGCTCCGGGGCGCCGACAAGTACGGCGTCGACGACGAGGTGCAGCACCGCCTGCGCAACGTGCTCGACCACGCCCTCCGCGTGACGGAGCGGGTGGACTCGTTCCGGGCGCTGCTCGAGAACGCCCTCACGCTGCACTCGACCCTCGTGACGCAGGAGCAGAACGAGGCGATGCGGCGGATGACGAGCGCCTCCCTGGCGCAGGGCGAGGAGAGCCGGCAGCTCGCCCGGGCCGCGCACCGCCAGGGCGAGGAGGTCAAGAAGATCTCGTCCTGGGCGGCCATCCTCTTCGCCCCGGGGCTCATCGCCGGCGTCTACGGCATGAACTTCGACCACATGCCGGAGCTGCACTGGCGGTACGGCTACCCGGTCGCGATCGTGGCGATGCTCGCCCTGGCGGGGATCCTGTGGCTGGTGTTCCGGAAGCGCAACTGGCTCTGAGACGGGTACGGCTGGCGTGCAGCGCGGGGACGTGCATAATGATCTGGCTCGGAATGTGAACGTGCACATCGAGGTGCCACGGCCCCGAGCAGGAGAGAGCAACGATGGCGTCACCGCGGACACAGCAACCGCGCTCGCCCAGCATCCGTGACGTCGCGCGGGTCGCCGGCGTCTCGCACCAGACGGTGTCGCGCGTGCTCAACAACTCGGACGCCATCCGCGCCGAGACCAAGGACCGCGTGCTCGCCGCGATGGAGCAGCTGCAGTACCGGCCGAACCGCGCCGCGCGCGCCCTGGTCACCAGTCGGACGCACACCATCGGCGTGCTCACCGCGCAGCGCTCCCACTACGGACCGGCCGCGACGATGCAGGCGATCGAGGACGCCGCCGTCACGCGCGGCTACTCGGTGACGACCGCGAACATCGCGGCGGCCACCGACGAAGCGGTCCGGGACGGCCTCGGGCACCTGCTCGACCAGGACGTCGAGGGGATCATCGTCATCGCGCCGCAGCAGCGCGTGTTCGACCTCATCGAGGAGCTCGGGATGCGGACGCCCTACGTGGCGCTCCGCACGAGCGGCGGGGACGAGCGCTCGACGCTCTTCATCGACCAGATGGAGGGTGCCCGGCTGGCGACCGCGCACCTGCTCGACCTCGGCCACGAGTACGTCCGGCACATCGCCGGGCCGCAGGACTGGATCGAGGCCGAGGCCCGCATGCAGGGGTTCCTGCGCGAGATGTCCGACCGGGACATGCCCGTCGTGCCGCCGATCCTGGGCGACTGGACCGCGGACTTCGGCTACCACGCAGGCCGCGAGCTCCTGCGGTACCGGGACTGCACGGCGATCTTCTGCTCGAACGACGCGATGGCGCTCGGGGTCATGCACGCGGCGCGGTCCTACGGGCTCGACGTCCCGGGTGACCTGTCCGTGGTCGGCTACGACGACATCCCCGAGGCGAAGCACCTCTGGCCGCCGCTGACCACGGTGGAGGTCGACTTCCCCGAGCTCGGTCGGCGCTGCGTCGAACTGCTCCTGCCGTCCGAGGGGCACACGCTCCGCCCGGTCGACCTCGTGCCGCAGCTCGTGGTGCGCGGATCGACGGGCGCACCCCGGCGCCGCTGACGCGACCACGCGTCGGCCTGGAGGCCCGTGGCGACCCCGCCCCGCGCCTCCCGTCCGCCCTGCGTGACGCCCGACCACCCCACCTCGGGGGGCGTCAGGACGCGGATTCCGCCGGATCACGCGGGCCGTTACGAAAACGCGACCGAACCGAATTGACAGCCGCGACGGGGCTGTGCGTAAATTACCTCCGTTCCGCCGATGTGAACGGTCACATGGCCGTCACACCGAGCAGGACACCGGACGCGACAACGAGGTCCACGCAGGCACTCCTGCGCCCCCGATGCCGCACCTCACCACCCGAAGGACTGCCGCACCGCAGCGGCAGAAGGAGATGCACCGTGGCGTCAACCCCACAGGGACCGGACCTGGCCACCAGGTCCGTCACCAGCGCCGAGACCATCCTCGAGATGCGGTCGATCACCAAGGAGTTCCCTGGTGTCAAGGCGCTCTCGGACGTGTCGCTCAGCGTCCGCGCCGGCGAGATCCACGCGATCTGCGGCGAGAACGGCGCCGGCAAGTCCACCCTCATGAAGGTGCTCTCGGGCGTCTACCCGTACGGCACCTACAGCGGCGAGATCGTCTACGAGGGCGACGAGGTCCGCTTCAAGGACATCAAGCAGTCCGAGCAGGCCGGCATCGTCATCATCCACCAGGAGCTCGCGCTCATCCCCGAGCTGTCGATCACCGAGAACCTGTTCCTCGGCAACGAGCCCGGTCGCTTCGGTGTCATCGACTGGACCAGCGCCCAGCTCCGCGCCCAGGACCTGCTCGCCCGCGTCGGCCTCGACGAGGACCCGGACACGCAGATCAAGAACCTCGGTGTCGGCAAGCAGCAGCTCGTCGAGATCGCGAAGGCCCTGCACAAGGACGTCAAGCTCCTCATCCTCGACGAGCCGACCGCGGCCCTGAACGAGAACGACTCGCAGCACCTGCTCGACCTCATCGTCGGGCTGAAGTCCAAGGGCATCGCGAGCATCATCATCAGCCACAAGCTCAACGAGATCGAGCAGATCGCCGACGAGATCACGATCATCCGTGACGGCAAGGCGATCGAGACGCTCAACGTGAAGGGCGACGGCGTCAACGAGGACCGCATCATCCGCGGGATGGTCGGCCGCTCGCTCGAGAGCCGGTTCCCGGACCGAACGCCGAAGATCGGCGAGGTCTTCTTCGAGGTCAAGAACTGGACCGTCCAGCACCCGCAGGACGCCTCGCGCCTGGTCGCGAAGGGCTCGGACTTCCACGTCCGCCGCGGCGAGATCGTCGGCTTCGCGGGCCTGATGGGCGCCGGCCGCACCGAGCTCGCGATGAGCATCTTCGGCCGCTCGTACGGCAACTTCATCGACGGCCAGATCATCAAGGACGGCCGCGAGATCAAGATCGCGAACGTCCAGCAGGCGATCCAGAACGGCCTCGGCTACGTCTCCGAGGACCGCAAGGCCCTCGGTCTGAACCTGCTCGACACGGTGAAGCGCTCCACGGTCGCCGCCGACCTGCCGAAGATCTCGAAGGCCGGTGTCGTCGACTCCCTCGAGGAGTACGACGTCGCCGAGCGCTACCGCAAGATGCTCCGCACCAAGGTGCCGACCGTCGAGGAGAACGTCGGCAAGCTGTCCGGCGGGAACCAGCAGAAGGTCGTCCTGTCCAAGTGGATGTTCACCGACCCGGACCTGCTGATCCTCGACGAGCCCACCCGCGGCATCGACGTCGGCGCGAAGTTCGAGATCTACGGCATCATCCAGCAGCTCGCGGCACAGGGGAAGGGCATCATCCTCATCTCCTCCGAGCTCCCCGAACTCCTCGGCCTCTCCGACCGGATCTACACGATCTTCGAGGGCCAGATCACCGCCGACGTCCCCGCGGACCAGGCCGACCCCGAGACCCTCATGCGCAGCATGACCTCCGCGCGGAAGGGCGCACTGATCTCATGAAGAACCTGAAACTGCTGTTCGGCAAGGGCAACAGCATCGGCCAGTACGGCATGATCATCGCGCTCATCGCGATCCTGATCCTGTTCTCGATCCTGACGAACGGGCTCATCCTCGAGCCGACGAACATCATCAACGTGTTCCTGCAGTACTCCTACATCCTCATCCTGGCGCTGGGGATGGTCATGGTGATCATCGCGGGACACATCGACCTGTCGGTCGGGTCCGTCGCGGCGTTCACCGGCATCATCGTCGCCCAGTCGATGGCGCAGTGGAACTTCCCGGCGTGGGCCGCGATCATCCTCGGCCTCGCCGTGGGTGCAGCCGTCGGTGCCTGGCAGGGCTTCTGGGTGGCGTTCGTGAAGGTCCCGGCCTTCATCGTGACCCTGGCCGGCCAGCTCATCTTCCGCGGTGCGAACCAGATCATCGGCAACTCGACGTCGCAGCCGGTGCCGGACGACTACGCGAAGATCGGTTCGGGCTTCCTGCCCGACTTCGGCCCGGACTTCGGGTTCTCGAACGGCACGCTCATCCTCGGCATCGTCACCTGCCTCGTGCTCGTCTTCCTCGAGTTCCGCGGCCGTCAGCGTCGCAAGAAGATGCAGGCCGAGCTCGTCCCGCTCTGGGTCTCGATCGTCCGCACGGGCATCCTGGTCGCCGTCACCCTCGTCGCGACGTACCTGTTCGCCGCCGGCCCCGCCGGCACGTCGATCCCGATCGTCGCGATCATCCTCGGTGTCCTGACCATCGTCTACGGCTTCCTGACCAAGAACACGATCTTCGGCCGCCAGGTCTACGCGGTCGGTGGCAACGCGAACGCCGCCGTCCTGTCCGGCGTCAGCGCCCGCAAGGTCAACTTCTTCGTCATGATGAACATGTCCGTCCTGGCCGCCGTCGCCGGCATGGTCTTCGTCGGCTACTCGGGTGCCTCGGGCCCCGCGGACGGCACCGGCTGGGAGCTCGACGCGATCGCCGCCGTGTTCGTCGGTGGTGCAGCGGTCGCCGGTGGCATCGGCACGATCTCCGGATCGATCATCGGTGGTCTCGTCATGGCCCTGCTGTCCAACGGTCTGTCGCTGGTGGGCCTCGAGTCCAACCGCGTCCAGATCATCCGCGGTCTCGTCCTGCTCGTCGCCGTCGCCTTCGACGTCTACTCGAAGTCGCAGGGGCGTCCGTCCCTGATCGGCGGGATGTTGAAGCAGTTCCAACGCAAGGACACCGAACAGAACACGGTGGCCGCGCAGCAGCCGCGGACCATCGAGGACCAGCCCGAGAAGGTCAACGTCCAGTAACACGTGGCGGGCGGCCGCTCCGGTGGCCGCCCGCACGATCCCCGCACCACACAGCACCACTCCTCAACGAAGAGAAAGCAATCTCATGCGCAAGAAGCTCATCGCCGGCATCGGCCTGGCACTCGTCGCGGGTCTGGCCCTCAGCGGCTGCTCGGCCCGCGGCAACTCGGACGCCGGCTCGGACTCGTCGGGCGGCGCCTCGAACGTCCAGATCAAGAAGGGCGACCTGATCGGCGTCGCGCTCCCCGCCAAGACCTCGCAGAACTGGGTCCTCGCGGGTGCCGCGTTCGAGAAGTCGATCGAGGACGCCGGCTTCAAGGCCGACATCCAGTACGCCAACGCCGGCAACCCGGTCCCGGACCAGCAGGGCCAGATCCAGTCGATGGTCACCAAGGGCGCGAAGGCGATCATCATCGGTGCCGCCGACGGTTCGCAGCTCGGCACGCAGGTCGCCGCCGCCAAGAAGTCCGGCGCCGTCGTCATCGCCTGGGACCGCAACATCCTGAACACCGACGACGTCGACTACTACGTCGCGTTCAACAACTTCAAGGTCGGCCAGCTGCAGGGCCAGGCCCTGCTCGACGGCATGAAGGCCAAGAAGTCGAGCGGCCCGTACAACATCGAGCTCTTCTCCGGCTCGCCCGACGACGCCAACGCGAAGGTCTTCTTCAACGGCGCCATGGACGTGCTCCAGCCGAAGATCGACGACGGCACCCTCAAGGTCGTCTCGGGTCAGACCTCGTTCTCGAAGACGAACACCCAGGGCTGGCTCGCGCAGAACGCCCAGTCGCGCATGACCGACATCCTGACGAAGTCGTACACGAACACCGAGCTCGACGGTGTCCTGTCGCCGAACGACACCCTGGCCCGCGCCATCCTGACCGCCACCAAGGCTGCTGGTAAGCCGAACCCGGTCGTCACCGGTCAGGACTCCGAGACCGCCTCGATCCCGCTGATCATGCAGGGCGAGCAGTACTCGACCATCTACAAGAACACCACCGAAGAGGCGCAGGCCGCGATCGACCTGGTCTCCGACCTGGCCGACGGCAAGACCCCGAAGACCACCGAGGACAAGAACAACGACAACGGCAAGAAGGTCGTGCCGGCCGTCGAGCTGACCCCGGTCCTGGTCACCAAGGAGAACGCGGTCGAGGCCTACAAGGGCAACGACACCCTCGAGGAGCTCGCCAAGAAGGGCTGATCCCCTCCACGGCAGCACCACAGCACCACAGCACGAGGAAGGCCCCGTCTCGCTCCGGCGAGACGGGGCCTTCCCGCGTCCCGGGACGCCGGCGTCGAGACGCCGGCGTGGCCGCCAGGCGCCGCCACGCCCGCGCGACGCCTCCGGTTCCGGGGGCGTCTCGGTGGTCGCGGTGCGTCTCGCGCAGACGCCCCCGTCTCTCGGGACGGACGGAGCGCCGGACGGGAGGCACGGGGCGCGCCCGCCACGGGCCTCCCGTCCGTCAGCCGGCCGGGTCGGAGGGCTCGCCGTCCGGGTGCGCCGGATCGCCCGGAAGGACGTGGGTCGCACCCGTCGCGCGCAACCGCTCGGCCGCCTCCCGCAGCCGTGGCACGTCGACGCGTGCCGTCCACAGCAGCACCGACGAGGTCACCCCCCGGCGTCGGCCGGTCAACCGGTCCCCCACGCCGGCGAGACGCGCCCACGGGATCTCGGGCTCGGTCGCCGTGAGGACACCGGGCAGGGCCGCGACCACCGTGCCGATCTCGACCAACCGCATCCGGACCGCGTCGAGCACGACGTCCGACGGAGCGGCGTCCGCGACGTAGCGCTCGATCGCCTCGCACGCGCGCACGACCGCGTCGAGCCGTTCGTCCACCTCCGGTCCCGTGGCACCCGTCACAGCGGGACCGCTGCACGGTGCAGGTCCGACCCGGCGCACAGGGCGTCGAGCACCTCGACGTCGACACCGAGCAGCCGCTCCGCCTCGTCCTGGATCCGCATGAGGGTGAAGATGCCGGCACCGGGCTCGAGGTCCACGAGCAGCCCGACGGACTCGGCTCGCCGCCGGGAGCCGGTGGTGCACAGGACGCGGGGTGCGGCACCGCCGTTGCGCTCCACCGCCGCGACCAGGGCGTCGCGCGCGGCCGCGATGCGATCGACCAGGGGAGGCGGAGCGTCCACCGGGAGCAGGTCGACCGATGCCTCGAACCCCGCAGCACGGACGAGCCGCTGCAGTGCCGCGAGCGACGGTTCCCGCCGACCGTTCTCGTACGTGCTGATCACACTCTGCGTGACCCCGGCGCGAGCGGCGAGCTGCACCTGGGTCAGTCCGGCGCGCAGTCGGGCGTCGCGGATGATCTCGGACGCCACCACCGGCTGCGGCGCACGGGTCGGTGCTTCGGCCATGCAGCAACGATACACAGAGTGCGACATTTCGCCGTGCAGTAGTACATCACCGGTCCCGCGGCGGCCTCCGGGCGGGCGTGATCGGCCCCGCCCGCGGTCAGTCGCGCTGCGAGACGTCCGCGCGGTGGAAGTTCAGCGCCGAGCGCGACGGGGTCGGACCACGCTGGCCCTGGTAGCGCGACTGGTACTCGGCAGAGCCGTACGGCTTCTCCGCCGGGCTCGAGAGCTGGAAGAAGCAGAGCTGCCCGATCTTCATGCCCGGCCAGAGCTTGATCGGCAGCGTCGCGACGTTCGACAGCTCGAGCGTGACGTGGCCCGAGAAGCCCGGGTCGATGAAGCCCGCCGTCGAGTGCGTCAGGAGGCCGAGGCGACCGAGCGAGCTCTTGCCCTCGAGGCGTGCCGCGATGTCGTCCGGCAGCGTCACGACCTCGAACGTCGAACCGAGGACGAACTCCCCCGGGTGCAGCACGAACGCCTCGTCCGGGTCGGTCTCGACGAGACGGGTGAGCTCGGGCTGGTCCTCTGCCGGGTCGATGTGCGGGTACTTGTGGTTGTCGAACAGCCGGAAGTACTTGTCGAGGCGGACGTCGATGCTCGACGGCTGCACGAGCGAGGAGTCGTACGGGTCGAGGCCGATCCGCCCCTCGGCGAGCTGGGCGGTGATGTCGCGGTCGGAGAGCAGCACGCAGCAACCCTAGCGGCAGGGTCCGGCCACCGGTATGCTGCGAGGCTGCCCTGCCGGGCGGCGGACGACGGCCGTCCGACCGGCCGACCACAGGGGGCAACGATGGCCGACCACACCGACACGGTCGACGGGCAGCTCGTCGTCGAGGAACTCGTCGTGCCGGCGACGATGGACGACGATCCGGAGCTGGTGCGGGCGTTCTCGGACTGGCTCGCGGTGTCCGATGCCGCCGAGGTCGCGGTGCACGGGCTGCCCGAACTGCCGTGGACCCCGGCCGAGTACCTGCCGATGTGCCACGAGCCGGGATCGCCGAGCCGCCTGTTCGTCGTGCGCGACGACACCGGCGACGTCGTGGCCGCGGGCTCGTACGACTCGAAGACCGAGCCGGGCACGACGAACTGCTGGCTGTCGGTGGGTGTCCGCCCCGACCGACAACGCCGGGGGTTCGGCACGCTGCTCGCCGACCACCTCGAGCAGCTCGCCCGGACCGAGGGCCGCACGCAGTGGAAGACGTACGCGGTCTCGCGGCAGGTCGGTCCCGGCGACGGGCCCGGGTACCGCCAGGCCCCGACGGGCTCCGGCGCCGTCCCCGAGGACGAGGCGGCGGTGCGCTTCCTGACCGGACGCGGCTGGCGCTTCGGGCAGGTGAACCGCATCAGTCGGCTCGGGCTCCCCGCCGACGTCTCCGTCGTCCGGGAGCTGCACGACCGCGCCGCGACGGCGGCCGGTCCCGGCTACCGAGTGCACACGTGGACCGGCGCCACCCCCGAGCGGTGGCTCGACGACCTCGCGTTGCTGCACACCCGGATGAGCACCGACGCGCCGGAGGGCGACATGCAGGAGCCCGAGGACGTCTGGACCGCCGACCGCGTCCGGGAGTCCGAAGAGCAGCTCGCGAGCGGGCCGCACACCATGCTGACCGTCGCCGTCGAACACGTCGAGAGCACCACCCTGGCCGGTTTCAGTCAGCTCAAGGTGCCGGACGATCCCAATCGGGCCGTGATGCAGTGGGACACGCTCGTGCTCCGCGAGCACCGCGGGCACCGACTCGGACGGCTCCTCAAGGTGGTCGGGATCGAGACCGTCGAGCGGGACTTCCCGGGCCGGCCGTCGATCGTCACCTCCAACGCCGAGGAGAACCGGCCGATGCTCGACGTCAACGAGGCGGTCGGGTTCGTCGGGGTCGGCAGCGAGGGCATCTGGGAGCACCGCGACTGACGGCCCATCGAACGTCGGGAGTCGGGAGCGGGACGGTCCCGGACTGGGACCGGGGTGTCAGGCGGGCGACCTACCATTGGACGGTCATGACCGTCACGTCAGCCGCCACGCAGCCCGGGGACACGGCACCCGACCCCGCCCCCACCACCGCGCGATCCACCACCGTCGCGACGGTCCTGGTCATCGCGATCCCCCTCGCCGTGGCGTGCGCCGTGCTCGGCATGACCGTGACCGGCGCCTTCACCGCGTCGCAGCAGCTCGTCTCCGCCGGTGACCTGGTCGAGTACGGCCTGCCGGTCGCCCGCGTGGTGCACGACACGACCGCCGCGCTGGCCATCGGCCTGCTCATCGTCGCCGCGTTCGCGCTGCCCGCGAAGAAGACGGACCACGGTGCGATGTCGAGCGTGCAGCACCGAGCCGCCCGGTGGGGTGCCGCAGCCGGTGCCGTGTGGTTCCTGGCGGCCGTCGTCGGCATCGTGCTGACCGGCGCCAACACCCTGGGCGTCCCGCTCACCAGCCCGGTGTTCGCCCGCAACTTCCTGCTCTTCGCGTTCCAGGTCGAGATCGGCCAGTCACTCGTCGTCTCCGCCGCGGCGATCCTCGTCGCGACGCTCGTCGCCGCGTTCGCCACCCGGGTCACCACGCTCGCGGTCGCCACCGTCGCCGCGCTCTTCGCGCTGCTGCCCCTCGCACTCTCCGGGCACGCCGCGGGCGCCCTCGAGCACGCGAACGCGGTGAACTCGCTCGCCGTGCACCTGGTCGCCGTGTGCGTCTGGGCGGGCGGGCTCGTCGCCGTGCTGCTGCTCCGCACGCGGACGAAGGGCGCCACCGGCCGGGTCGTCGCCCGCTACTCGACGCTCGCGGGCTGGGCCTTCGCCGCGGTGGCCTTCTCGGGCATCGTCAACGCCTCGCTCCGCCTGACCGGCCCCGCCGACCTCGTCACGACGACCTACGGCTGGCTCATCACGGTCAAGGCCGTCATCCTCGTGCTGCTCGGGCTCGCCGGGGTCGCTCAACGCCGGAAGCTCGTGCCGGGTCTTCTCCGTGCGCCGCTCGACCGGAAGCTCTTCGTGCGGTTCGCCCTGGCCGAGGTCGTCTTCATGGCCGTCGCGATCGGCGTCTCGGTCGCCGTGTCCCGCTCGCAGCCGCCGATCCCGCAGACGCCGGAGACCGGGCAGGACACCCGCTCCGGCCTGCTCGGGTACACGTACCCGCCGGCGCAGACCGTGCAGACCTACCTGACGCAGTGGCACATCGACTGGGTGTACCTGGCGATCGCCGTCGTCGGTGCCGGCTGGTACCTCCTGTCGGTGCGGAAGCTCAAGCAGCGCGGCGACTCGTGGCCGGTCGGCCGGACCATCGCGTGGTTGCTCGGCTGCTCGCTGTTCATCTGGACCACCTCGGCCGGGCCGGCGGTCTACGGCATGGTGCACTTCTCGTCGCACATGCTTCAGCACATGCTGCTCATGATGTTCGTGCCGCTGCCGCTCGTGCTCGGCGGGCCGGTGCTCCTGGCGCTGCGGACCCTGCCGGTGCGGAACGACGGGTCGCGCGGCGCTCGCGAGTGGCTCATGCTCTTCACGCACTCGCGGTGGATGCAGTTCCTCGCGCAGCCCGCCGTCGCCGGTGTCATCTTCGCCGGGTCGCTCGTGGTGTTCTACTTCACCCCCGCGTTCCAGTACGCGATGCAGTCGCACGAGTGGCACGTCGTGATGGTCGTGCACTTCGTCTTCAGCGGGTACCTGTTCTTCTGGGTCTTCGTCGGCGTCGACCCGGGTCCGAAGCGCCCGCAGTACCCGATCCTCATCATCGCGCTGCTGGCGACCCTGGCCTTCCACGCCTTCTTCGGCGTCGCGGTGATGACCTCGCAGTCCGTCTTCGCGGCCGACTGGTTCCACGCCCTCGGCCAGACCGACGACCGGGCACTGCTCGCCGACCAGCACACGGGCGGTGGCATCGCCTGGGGCGCGTCCGAGCTGCCGATGGTGTTCGTCGCGCTGCTCGTGGTGCGCAACTGGGTGCGGACGGACAAGCGGGACGCCAAGCGCCTCGACCGCAAGGCGGAGCGCGACGGCGACGCGGACCTCAAGGCCTACAACGAGCGGCTCGCCGCCATGAGCAAGCGGGACTGACGCCGATCCCCCGGGCCCCGGGCGGGGTCCGGGCCCTGCGTCCGGTCAGTCGCCGTGGACGATGCAGACGGCGTCGAGCTCCATCGACGCCTCGAGCGCAGCGGTCACACCCGGCTCGCCCTCCGGGCCGAACGGCGTCACCGTGTCCACCCACCACAGCGGCGCGGACAGCGTCGGGGCGTCCGGCAGGATCCGCGCGACCTCGTCGATCGAGTCGACTCGTCGGACACCGAGCACCGTGATCACCGGGTGCGTCGCGTCGCGGCAGACCTGCAGCACCGGACCGTCGTCGAGAGCTCGGACGCCCCACGACTCGTCGTGCAGCAGCAGCGCCTCGGCGACGTCGCGGGTCTCCACCGGTCCACGGCAGAGGAGTGTCACGTCACGCGGCACCATGACCGCCCGTGCTCCGTCCGGAGGTGGCGTGCGACCCACGGTCGTGGCCGTCCAGCGCGCCCTCGTCGTGTGCGGGGTCGAGCGGAGCACCACCGACGAGCTGCAGGAAGCGGTCCTCGTCGATGCGGTCGAGGAACGACTCGAGCGCCTCCCACCCGTCGTCGAAGCGCACGACCAGTCCGCCGCCGCCGAAGCCCGAGGTCGACGTGCGCGGTGGCGGCCACTCGCCGGCACGGTCGAGGAACTCCGCCGCCTCCGGGCCGACGACGACGGCCAGCGGGGTCGGTTCCTCGTGCGCCACGGCGCGGACCAGGTGGTCGGCGTCCCCGCGGCGCTGCATCACGACACCGAACACCGGCTCGACCTGGTCGGCGACGCGGTGCACCGCGTCCAGGAGCCGCGACGCGAGGGCCGGGTCGGCACCGTGCTCGGGGATCGTCAGCACCGCGGACATCGTCTCGACGACCACGCCGTCGAGCAGGTGCGCGGTCATGGTCGCCGAGAACCCCTCGCCGTGCGCGTACGAGGTCGAGACCTCCGGGGCCTCGTGCTTGGCGTACTGCGTGACGACCCAGCGGTCCCACGGCACCGTGAGCGGCTCACTGGTGCCCCAGTGCGTCGGACAGGTGCCGACGGTCTCGCACAGGGCCTCGATCGCGGTCCCCATGTCGACCGACCGACCGGCGTGGTGGCGCAGGGTCAGGTCGATGCTGATCTGGCGCACCGAGTCGTGCGATGCGAGGTGTCCTGGCGCCGGCGGACCGACGAGTTCCGGCCCGCGGCGGACGAAGTCCTCGATGCCCGCGGCGGCGACGCCGGTGCGGCCGTCCCGCATGCTGCCGTCGGGACCGTCCACGGCCCATGCTGCCTGGTGCACGCCCAGCGCGTGCCGCAGGGCGGGGGTGACGGATGCCTCCTGGCCGGTGCGGAGCACGACCGTGCGGCCGGACTCGGACGCACGACGGAGCAGCGAGGCGAGCGACTCCGTCAACCACACGACCGGCGATGCAGAGCGGACCACGATGGCGGGGCCGACCACGTCGTCGATGAGGGGATGCCTGACCATCCGGGTCCTCCTCCGGTAGGGCGTCGGAACCCCCTGGACGGTACACACGCCGACGACACGTGTCCGTCGGCCAGGGGACCTCACAGGGGAGACACGGCGACCGGGCCGGACCGACCGGGAGGCCCGGCCCACCGCCGCCACGGACCGTGCGGCGCGCAATCGGCTGGCGTCCAGCGGAGAATCCGCTAGGCTTGTTGCGTCCCGTCCGGCGGGATGCGCGAGTGTAGTTCAATGGTAGAACTCCAGCTTCCCAAGCTGGTAGCGCGGGTTCGATTCCCGTCACTCGCTCCACTGCTCCTCCTGATGCCCGTTGTCGCTTCTCAACCCAGGTGAGACTCCTCGCTAAGTAGTTGAGACTCCAGGCTCTCAAGCTGGCACGAAGCCGGGATCGCAGAACCTGGACAGCGCAGCTCCGCCTCTACTCTGGCACGCTCTCGTTTCGCTCGGAGATCACGATCGTCGTCCATGGTGGAGGCTCCGAGAGCACCAAGCGCAACCGCGAACCTCGGCGGTGCCGTCGTCGCGTAGTAGAGGGCGAGGAACGCCGTGAGTGCGTTCCCCCCCTTACATGGACGAGGATGGGAGGGCTCGCGGCGTTGGTGCCGAATGTTCGTTGCTCTACAGCAGGAGTGCCCATCCGTGGTGAATCACGTCGCCTTCATCTGGAACATCGCTGAGTCCCTCCGTGGCCCGTTCAAGCCCTCTGAGTACGGGTCGGTCGTTCTCCCGTTCACGGTGCTTCGCCGACTCGACGCTGTTCTGGCCGATACGAAGCCGGCAGTCCTCCAGACCGCGAAGGCGATCTGGTCGCTGCCCGAGATGCTGCAGGCCGTCACCCTCACCGAAGCCTCGGGTCACGAGTTCTACAACACGTCACCGTTCGACCTCGGGAAGCTCGTCGCTGATCCGCAGGACCTCCGCGCGAACCTCGCTTCGTATTTGGCCGGGTTCTCGCCCAACGTGCGGGACATCTTCGAACGGTTCGAGTTCGACAAGACACTGAACAAGTTGGCCGAGAAGAACAAGCTTTTCGCGGTCACGGAGAAGTTCGCGCAGGCCGACTTCCACCCCCGCACGGTCAGCAACATTCAGATGGGGCTTGTGTTCGAAGAGCTCATCCGGTTCGCGAACGAGAAGTCGAACGAGACTGCCGGCGACCACTACACGCCCCGTGAGGTGATCGCGCTGATGGTGCAGCTGCTGTTCGCCCTTGACGACGACGCTCTCGTGAAATCCGGTGTGGTTCGGTCCATCTACGATCCGACCGCCGGGACCGGAGGGATGCTGTCCGTCGCGGACGAGTACCTGCGCAGAATGAATCCTGGGATTCAGCTCAGCCTGTACGGGCAGGACTACAACGACGCGTCGTACGCGATCTGTAAGGCCGACATGGTCATCAAGGGGCAGGACGTCGACAACATCGCCCTCGGCGACACCCTCACTGAGGACGCTTTCGACGAGAAGAAGTTCGACTACGGCCTGTCGAACCCGCCGTTTGGTGTCGATTGGAAAGACCAGCGCGCCTTCGTTGACGACGAGCACACCAAGCTCGGCTTCAACGGCCGATTCGGCCCCGGCACCCCCACCGTCAGCGACGGGGCGATGCTGTTCCTGCTGCACCTGGTGTCGAAGATGCGCAGGCCCGAAGACGGCGGCTCGCGCATGGCAATCGTCCTCAATGGTTCGCCACTGTTCTCCGGCGGCGCGGGCGGCGGCGAGTCAAACATCCGCCAGTGGCTGCTCGACAACGACCTCGTCGAAGCGATCATCGGACTGCCGAAGGACATGTTCTACAACACCGGCATCTCCACCTACATCTGGATCCTCACGAACCGGAAGGAAGGCGACCGCAAGGGCCGGGTGCAGCTCATCGACGGCCGCGAGATGTTCGTCAAGCTCCGCAAGGGCCTGGGCTCTAAGCGCAACGAGCTCTCGCAGCAGAACATCGACGCGATCGTTAGTCTGTACGCCGGATTCCAGGATGGCGAGCACTCGAAGATCTTCCGCAACGAAGACTTCCTTTACCGCACCATCACCGTCGAACGTCCTCTGAGGCTCAACTGGCACGCGGCCCCCGCACGCATCGACGCTGTGTTCCAAACGAAGGCCGTCCAGAAGCTGGACGAGGCGGACGCCGCGACGCTGCGTGCCGCGCTCGACCGGCTCGGCACAGACACCGTGTGGAAAAACCGCACGGCCTTCCACAAGGCGCTGAAAGATGCCGCGAAAGCCGAAGGTCTCACCCTTCCCGCACCGTTGCTGAAGACCGTCACCACCGAGCTTGGCGACCAGGACGACACCGCCGACACCTGCACCGACAGCAAGGGCAACCCGGAACCGGACGCTTCCCTTCGCGACACCGAGAATGTGCCATGGGACGAAAACGTCGACGACTACGTCGCCCGGGAAGTCTTCCCCTACTCCCCAAACGCATGGGTCGACCACTCCAAGACTAAGGCAGGTGCGGAGATCCCCTTCACCCGCCACTTCTACCGATACATCCCACCCCGCCCGCTTGAAGAAATCGACCGCGATCTCGAGGAAGTAATGTTCAAGCTTCGCGCAATGCTCGTCGAGGTCGAGGTCGAGGATTGACTAAACTGGTGCCTCTGAAGGTAGCAGTCAGCTCATCGAGGCCCTTGACCTATGGAATTGTGCAGGCCGGCGAGCACTTTGTGGATGGCGTACCGTACATCCGTCCGGTTGACATGGACGGCCACAACGGTGTCAGGCTCGAAGGCCTTCGGCGAACAGATCCCTCCATCGCGCAAGCGTATCGGCGTTCGTCCCTTCACGCTGGCGACATTGTTGTTTCAATTGGCCCGTCATTCGGGAAGACGATGGAAATCACTCGTGACTTGGTCGGAGCGAACCTCACTCAGGGGACTGCTCGGGTGGCACCGGCCCCCGGTATTGACGGAAGGTATCTTCGGTGGGTTCTGCAGTCGCATGACGTACTCTCCTACTGGGACGCGACATCCGGTGGTTCTACTTTCCGCGCTTTGAATCTCGGACCGCTCGGGCGTACTCCAATTCCGTCGCATCCTCTCGTCGTGCAGCGGGCGATTGCGGACCATCTTGATCGTGAAACGGCGCAGATCGACGCGTTCATCGCGAAGAACGAGGAACTCATCACTCTTCTCACCGAACGCCGCGGCTCGGTGATCCGGCAGGCCACCACTGTGGGGTTTGGGGAACGAGGGGAGCTCATCGAGAGCAAGCTGGACGGCGTTGGGCTAATCCCTCGCGATTGGCGCGTGATGCGTCTCTCATGGTTGTTCAACCAGTCCGCCAGCGGCACGACGCCATCCTCCGAGTTAGTGCTCGACGGCGAAGAAGCCGACGTCTCGTGGGTCACTACGGGAGAGCTCCGCGAGCGAACGATCACCTCAACCAAAAAGGGAATCAGCGCGGGAACAGTCAGGGCGACACCTGCTCTCAAAGTGCATCCTCTGGGCTCGCTGCTGGTTGCCATGTATGGCGCGACGATCGGGCGCACCGGTGTGCTTGCGGTTCCTGCCGCGAGCAACCAAGCCGTATGTGCGCTGTCGGGTCCCGTGGGATGCGACGTTGAGTTCATTGAGTACGCGTTGATCGCGGCTCGTGAGCGCCTCCTTCTCGCTGCGGTCGGAGGAGGACAGCCGAACATCAATCAGGAGATGATTCGCGCATTCAGGATTCCGGTACCCTCTCTCGCTGAGCAACGATGTATCGTTCAAGAGCTTCGGGGGCGGCTGAGTGAACTTGATCATGCCATCTCAGTGGCTGGTAAGGGAATCGAGCTCGCTCGTGAGCGAAGGGCCGCTGTGATTTCCGCTGCAGTGACAGGCCAGATCGATGTGGGGGTGGCTACATGAGCGGCATTGCAGGCGCGCACTTGGAGTCGGTGCTGGAGAACGAGATCGCCGAACATCTAGCGGAGAACGGATGGTTGTATTCGTCGACCGACGCTGGATACGACCGGGATCTGGCTCTGTTCCCTGAGGACGTGCTCGGTTGGCTGAAGGATTCGCAGCCGACCGAGTTCGCGAAGGTCGTCCGTCGGGGCGACACCGCTGGTCAGCGTGACGCGTCGGCGCGCAGCATCGTCGCCCGGTTGGCGAAGTCGTTAGATCTGGATCCATTGAAGAACGGCGGGACGATCCGGATTCTGCACGAGGGGTTCTCGCTCGTCCCGCTGCACAGCGGTGCGGTCAAGTTCCGGATGGCGCAGTTCCGGCCGGCAACTACTCAGAACCCGGACACGCTCGAGGCGTATGCGAAGATGCGGGTCCGAGTGGTCCGTCAGGTGCACTACTCGGTGAAGCATCCGAACAAGGCGTTGGATCTGGTGCTGTTCGTGAACGGCATTCCGGTCGCGACGATCGAGTTGAAGACGGACTTCACGCAGGCCATCGGGAACGCCGTCGATCAGTACCGCTTCGACCGGTCGCCGGCGGGTGAGCCGTTGTTCGGGTTTGCGAAGCGGTCGCTGGTGCACTTCGTTGTGTCGAACTCCGAGGTGCGGATGACGACCAAGCTTGCCGGCGCGGCCACTCGGTTCCTGCCGTTCAACAAGGGTGCGGACGAGGGGGCAGGGAACCCAGTGAACCCGCACGGGTCGGCCTCCTCGTACTTCTGGGAGCAGATCCTTCAGCGCGACACATGGCTGCAACTGCTGGGGTCGTTCGTGCACCTGCAGGTCGAGGCCGACGTCGACCCGGATACAGGCAAGAAGACAAGAACGCAGAAGGTGCTGTTTCCCCGCTACCACCAGTGGCGGGCCGTGGCCCGGCTCGTTGAGGCGGCGCGAGCTGAGGGGGCAGGCAAGCGTTACCTGGTGCAGCATTCGGCGGGTTCGGGGAAGACGAACTCGATCTCTTGGCTCGCCCACCGACTCTCCCAGCTTCATGACGACCAGAACCAGCGAGTGTTCGACACGGTCGTCGTGGTCACGGACCGGACAGTGCTGGACAAGCAACTGCAGGACGCGATCGCACAGTTCGAGAAGCAGGCCGGCGTGGTGCAGTCCATTACGAAGGATGGGGGTGAGTCGAAGTCGAAGCAGCTCGCCGCCGCGCTCACCGGTGCTAAGAACATTGTGATCGTGACGATCCAGTCGTTCGAGGCGCTGATCACCGCTATCCAGACCCTGCCTGAGCTGAAGGGGCGCCGATTCGCGGTAATCGCCGACGAGGCTCATTCGTCACAGACTGGGTCGACGGCTGGAGCGTTGACGAAGGTGCTGTCTCCGGACGAGCAGGCCGCCGTCGCTGAGGGTGACCCGATCGACTCGGACGCGTACCTGCAGTGGGCTATGTCGGTCACTGCGTCGGCGCCGAATCTCTCCTACTTCGCGTTCACCGCTACCCCGAAAGCGAAGACGCTGGAGCTCTTCGGACGGGTGCCAGAGGGCGCGGGGCCGGATGCGACTCCCGAGCCGTTTGACCTGTACTCGATGCAGCAGGCGATCGAGGAGGGCTTCATCCTCGACGTGTTGCAGAACTACACCCCGTACAAGGTGGCGTGGAAGCTGCAACACCCCGACGGCGACTACGACGGCGCCGGCGATGTCGACGAGTCAACCGCGGTGAAGGCGCTTGTCCGGTATGTGCGGCTGCACCCGACGAACATCAGCCAGAAGGCGAAGATCGTCGTCGATCACTTCCGCACGTTCGTGCAGCCGCTGCTGGACGGCAAGGCGAAGGCGATGGTCGTCACCGGGTCACGGCTCGAGGCCGTGCGGTGGAAGAAGTACCTCGACACCTACATAACGGACGCGGGCGTACTGGGTGTGCGGTCGCTGGTGGCGTTCTCCGGCACGGTCGAGGACCCCGACGACGTCGGCGAGGGGCTGACGGAACGGACCCAGAACCCTGGGGTGCAGTCGGATCTCGCGGAGGCGTTCAAACCGGCCACATACAACGTGATGATCGTTGCCGAGAAATTCCAAACCGGCTTCGACCAGCCCCGACTGGTCGCGATGTATGTCGACAAGAAACTTGGCGGGGTGCAAGCCGTGCAGACGCTGTCCCGGCTGAACCGCACCCACCCCGTCAAGGACAAGACGTACGTCCTTGACTTCGTCAACGACCCACAGGAGGTGCTGGACGCGTTCCTGCCCTACTACCGGAAGGCGACACTCGCCGCGACAACCGACCCAAACCTCATCTACGACCTCGTCGCGAAGCTCGACTCGGCCGGGATCTACGACATGACCGAGGTGGAGCAGGCGTTCGACGCCGCGCTCACTGACGGGCTAAACGCGAACTCGAAGGTGTCGGCCGCGACCGCGCCCGCAGTGGACCGGTTCCAGAAGCGGTGGGTCGCGGCGGTGCTCGCCGACGACAAGGACGGGCAGGACGAACTACGACTCTTCAAGGCCGACGTGGGGAACTTCGTGAAGTTTTACGACTTCATCTCCCAAGCCCGCAACCTCGAAGACACCGACCTGCCCCGCCGGCACTACTTCTTCCGCCGCATCCTCCCGCAACTCTCGACCGCGACGATGCTCGAACCGGTCGACATCTCGGACGTATCCCTCGTGGGCTACAAGATCAGCGCCGGTGACGCGGTGAAGCTGAACCTCGAGCAGGGGTCCGCGCTGGATCCGATCACCGCGATCGGGTCGGGTGCGATCCACGAGAAGCACCGCAGCGCCCTCGAGGAGATCATTGAGAAACTCAACGAACGTCTCGGCGACAAGTACGGCGTCGGCGTCATCGACCTCCAGATGAACCACATCATCGGCAAGCTCGCCCTCGACGAGGACCTCAAAGGCCAGGCATCGGTAAACACCGCGCAGCAGTTCGCTGAGTCCCCGGCACTTCCGAAGGCGTTCACGAAGGCGCTCCTCGGGGTGCGGGACGAGACCCCGGCGTTCATTGACGACCTGTTCACCGACAGCAGCCTGTTCGGTGAGCTTGGGAAGGCGCTGCCGGCAATGCTGTACGAGTACATGAAGAACAAGCCCGATGCCGAATGAGCACGGAACGTAGACCCTGAATACAGTTCACCCGATGAAAGGCAGGGCCGGAACGCCTCTGATCTATCCGAGCAACCCCGAAGCCGGTGGCGAGGATTGCGCCCAGACCGCCGCGTAAGGGTCTCGGACTTCGTCCCAAAGCGCCTGACGCGCGGCATCTGCATCCTGGAAGATGGTGTTATCCGGGGCGAGCACGACGAACTCGTGCGGGATGACCCGCCCAGCCCGGTCGGTGCGCCCATCGGGGTCAGGGAAGCGCACCGCGAGCGCTCGGTCGCGTCTCCTGAAGGTCTCTGGCATGCCTTGCGTTCCGGCGAAGGCCTCCTCGTACACCGCGAGCGGGTTGGCCACGCCCGCCGTGTGGAGGAAGCGGAATCCCCACGTCCTGCCGCGGGTGGACCAGAGGAAGTTCACTTCGGGCTCTCGATCAAGACCTTGTCCTCGACGGCCTGGTCGAGCTCGAGGCGGAAGCTAAGAAGGACCGCAGTGAGGAAGTCGTGCCGGACCTTCG
This sequence comes from Curtobacterium sp. 1310, assembly GCF_017834105.1. Classification (NCBI taxonomy): domain Bacteria; kingdom Bacillati; phylum Actinomycetota; class Actinomycetes; order Micrococcales; family Microbacteriaceae; genus Curtobacterium; species Curtobacterium sp. 1310. Next base: position 726,587 of record NZ_JAFICY010000002.1, read on the forward strand.
CCCTGTTGTACGCGTCCTCTAGCTTGTCTCGGCTGTGGTCGAGGAGCGGATCCATGACGAACGGCAACGCCGCCGTGATGAGCTTCAACGGGCCCGGCAGCTTCAGCTTCGTTGCGATGAACGCGAGAACCGGGCCCGGAGCGGTTCAAGGACGATGAAGCGCGCCCCACCGACCATCGCGAGGGTGGTGTCCGGGTGGGAGGTGATCCGTTCGGCGATGTCAGGTTTATCGCGAATCGGCAGCCGTTCAACTTCGTCAAGAGGATCATCCGGGCTCCGGCGGGCGTGAGATGGTGACGGGTTGACGCCCGCCGGGAGCGCCGATGACCAGTCCGAATCGGCCGGCCGCCTTGATTCGCAGCCGGGTTCAGCGCCTGGCGATGGCAACATGGGCAGATGTCAACTTCCTCGCTCCGCCTGTTGGGGGCTTTCCGCAGGGCCCGCCAGCGTGCGCTGGGGCACATGCTCGAAGCCGAGCATGCTGGCTTCGCCTGGGGGGAGGAGACGGTGACTGAGCTACTCCTCGTAGCGGCGGGTCCGGAGGTACGAGCCTTCCCGTTCAACAAGCGACAGGAGGGCGGCAAGAACGGCTCCGGCGCTGACTGGCTCTGGTGGTGGATCGGTGACGAGGGCGTGTCCTTCGGCACCCTGATTCAAGCCAAGCGCTTGAAGAAGGAGCCCGGCGGACGGTGGGACCTGGACTTCGACTACAACGGGGGCAAGCAGTGGGCATCACTCATGAGCGCCGCCCGGGCCCTGCAGGTGGCGCCCACGTACGCCCTCTACACGGGGAGCCCCCGCTACCGACACCCAGTGGCGTGCACCAAACCTCACCACCCTGAAGATTTTATGCTCTGCGACCAATGCATCCGCAAGACCGTCTCGCTTCTGCCGGCACTTCTCCTGGCCCCGGGCAGCGCACTCGGCAGCGACCCGGCGTGGGCGTATGAGCTTGCGGCACCATTGGAAGACCTCGTAGACCCTCACCGCCATGTTGCTGCGATGCCGTTCTACCCGTATCTCGAACTGAGCCCGGATCTGGTGCGCTTCCTGTTCTCAGCACAGACGGGGCCGAAGCGGGTGGCGAAGGAGCTGGTCGAGCAGATTCGTCGTGTACGCGCTGGCCAATTCGGGCTCGCAACCGCTGACCCGGTTGAGGTCTCAAGCGAGGATTACACCTTCCCCACTCTCCCGGATGATCGCCTACACGTGGGAGAGCCGTACTTCCCCAACATCTTGCGCGGGCTACGCAACTCGCCTCCCGGCTACGTGCTCGAGCTGCTAGCCAACGATGACCCGGAGACGGTCAGCGAGCTCGCACTTGGGCTTGACGATGTGAGTCTTGCTGGCGTTGTCATCGTCAACCAACGCGGCCGTTGATGCGCAGGACTGAAGCAGACGGTCGTGATCGTCTCAACGGTCATCCTGTTCCTTCGCGGGAGCGTCTGACGACGTCTCGATAGCCGATCTTGGGTTCAGCCGGTCTTACTCATCCCGCGCACGGACCAACCGCCTCAGCCAACGCTGCACCCTCGTATGTCCGCGGCCGGCGCAATGACGGTCGCGTTCCTCCACCGGCTCCGCCGTCGATCGGGGTTGCGACTTGAGCGCGTCTTCGTAAGCCGCCAACCAGACAAGAACAGTGAGCTTGCGGGCATGCGCAGCTCCCGCTCGCCGAAGCACCCAGAGCACAAGCCCAAAGAGGAAGAGCACTTGAGCAACGGGGATGAGGACTGCCCGGTTGCCTCGGTCGGTGACTCGAGTGGCCGCGAGCACGACCCCCATCACAGAGATCAGAAGTGCCACACCTGACAAAACCACTTCAGCACCGCTCGCGGCGTGAGTTCGAAGCACTCCGAGTACAGCCATACGCGTGTCTGGATCATCAGCCGTCTCAGACACAGAGCGCTCTACCGCGCTCGCGTCGAGCTGAGCACCCGAACTACCGGGCAAAATCTCCTCAGCCGACGTCTTCACTCGATGAGAAATGTACGGCACGTCCTTGTGGTCGAGAAGGACCTTCCTGCCCGTTCTCTTGCTTGTCATCGACTCTCCTCTGCAACACTGGCGCGTCAGAGTTACCTGATAGGAGCATCCTGTGGCACAGAAGGCCACCACTCACCTCGTCGATGACCTCACCGGCGACACGATCGACGAGGGCAAGGGCCGCACCGTGCGCTTCTCATTCGATCACACCACTATGAGATCGACCTTTCCGACGACAACGCCGACGCGCTCCGCGAAGCGTTCTCCGACTACGTCGCCTCAGCCCGCAAGGTCAGCGGACGCCTCAAGCGCACCGGCGGTTTCACCGTCGCGAAGCGAGCTGACTCTGACGAGCTCGCGAAGATTCGGGAGTGGGCGACTGCAATTGGCCATGAGGTCTCCAGCCGCGGCGGCATTAGCCAAGCCGTCCGGGACACCTACGACGCCGCACACTGACACTCCTGATGACGACGGCCGGCTTCCCCTGGGGACGCCGGCCGTCGTCGTTCGCGCTGATCCCGGCCTATTCTCAGGGTCCTCTTCAGCAGGTCAAACAGCCTCGCTCGGTAACTAGACCCCAAGCTTCGCGCTCTGCGCCGCCAGGGCTCCCTCAACGGCCCCTAGCAGAGAGGCCCATCGGCTAGACCACGCTAGATCCTCCTCCATCTCGGCTCGCGCGCGAAGGTAGCCAATCGCGTTTGCCTTCTTGCCGCTCGAGATGCGGAAGGGCTCGAGATCTCCAGCAGAGTCAACTGAATACGTCTCAAACCAACCACCGTGTTCGTCGTGCATCTCAATCATCCAAGCGTCAGGGAATAACCCCTCAATGGCAAAGCCATTGCGAATTGACACAAAATGCAGGTTTGGCTTGAAGTCAACGCTCTTCTGTCCGAAGAACTGCTGAAGAGCCTGACGAGAATTCTGCCCCGCCAGGTCCCCGTCGAAGACCGACACTAGAGCTCGTTCTCTGGTTATCGGCTCGAACGTGGCCTTCAGGAAGCCTTCCAACTGCTTCACGCCACCAAACTCCTCGACCAAGCTTCTAGCGAGAAGGGGGTACTCACTTCCATCGGCGTCGAGCAGCTTGATTGCCCAATGAATCAGCTCTCGGTCGGACGGACCTTCGACAAAGACATTTACGGCAGAAAGGTTGTAGTAGTCGGCGAACTGAACGCCCAACGAGTCTCGGATCCGCCGTGTTGCGTCCATGTGAGTCTCGAACTTACTGATTACAGTCCGGCGACCTGTCTTGTCGAGCTCCACACCCTGCACCCGACCCACATCGACAGGAACAAATGCGAGCGCGTGCGTTGTTGAAAGAACTAGCGATTCTTTCGCTAGGTTATTGAGCATTTTATGAACAGCCTTGCTCAGTTCGGGATGCAAGTAGGATTCAGGCTCCTCAATGAGCCATATGGGCACAAACCCAGCCTTCTTTTCCTGCTTCGTAATCCAGGCGAACGATGCAAACAAGGCTGTAGACTGAATTCCCTGCCCCTTCTGGGACAGCGGCGTCTCGCCGGGATCGGAAATGTTCAGGTCGAAACCCGCAAGCATATGAGCCGGTACGCTGGTATCGAGAGCGAACGAGGAACGAATGTCGGTTAGGCCGACGGCAGCTAGTTCGTCGTTGAGGCTTACCGCGACATCTTTGAGCGCCGATTTAATCCCGGACATGTGAGGCGCGATGGCCTCATACGCCGCATCGGCAAGAAATGGGTGAAGAAGGTCGTTGTACAGACCATCGATACTTTTCGCAGATGGAACATAGTGGCATTTGAACTGTCGAAGCAGGCTCTCGACGAGTTGCTTCTGCTTCCGGCTGAAGGCCGGACGGTCGACTTCATTCGGTACCTTCGTATTACCAAACACTCGGTACACGGCAGTATCCTCTTTGCCGGCGAAATACAGATTAACGCTGAAAGTGTCAGATTCGCGCTCGGTATTGACGATGGCATGAAGCTCATCCAACAAGGACAGTATCTCGAGGTCAGTGGAATGCCCGTCGGCCGTGAATGTTGCAACAAGACTGGTGCGCTGCGAGCCCGCTCCGAAAGTAAAGTCTGTGCTGCGTTTGTAGCCCACGGAGTTATCATAACCCGTAAAAAACAACTGCACAGCGCGCAGCAGGTTAGTTTTTCCGCTGTTATTGGGGCCGACAAGCGTCGTCCCGCTGGCCAATCGCAGTGTCTGCTCCGCTCCCACCGTGCGGTAATTCCGCACGCGCAGTTCATCCAGCCGCAATGTGAGCCCCTCTCGCCGTTTCGTCAGCGCAGACAGCATACGAAGACCTGGGGGTGACAGCGGCTCCCGCAGCACCCCCTATGCGGGGGTAGCGCATTGCTCCGATCCGGATAGCTGGTCGCTCAAGTAGGCCACCGCGACAGCTCCCCCTCACTCCGCCGCCGTAGCTGTAGGGCCCACTCTCTGGCTCCTCGTCACATCTACCCGAGGGTCCAGAGCTTGCGTTACCACTGCTCGCGGCCGGCTCGGCGATTGCGGGACAGGCCGCGAGTCGAGATGGTCACAGTGTCGACCACCGAAGTGGTTAGCGCTGATATCGCAACCGGTCATCCTGCTCCGGGCGTCCGCTGGCCGGTCCATTAATGGACGCGTCAGCTTGGCCCGTTCTCACCGCATCTGTTCCTGTCTCAGATGACTAGTCCGGTGATCGTCTCGATGAGGGACCCGTATGTGAACGTCGGTGCCGGCTCCTACTGCCGCGGTCATGGGTCGTCGTCGTTCGGATCGTTGGGTGCCCGGCTCGCCGTTCTCGCTTGAGGAAGATGCTCGCGGCACGGAGGTGCGTGAGCTGCCGGAGCCGTTGCCGGTACATGCATGGTTCCAGCTGCCCGACCGGCTGATTCGTCGAAGTGACGCCCAGGCGTACCGCCTCACTCGAGACGCGGTTTGGGTGGAAGCAGGTCGCGGCGAGACCAAGCTGGCTGCATGGGTCTGGCGCAGTTCGGTGAAGCATCGACGACAGGTTGGTGCGACTCCGGTCTGATCGATCTGCCGCGCTCAGTTGGGCAGGTTGTGGCGGAGGTCGTATCCGGTGTCGGCGAGGAACTGCAGCCGGTCGCGTACTTCTTGTAGTGATGATGCGTCGTCGGCGTTGCGGTAATCGGCGCGGAGGAGCGTGTTCGCGGTGATGCTGTCGTCGGTGCGGTCCGTGTAGCCGGCGGCTGCGGCGGTGAGGAAGATGGTGGGGTCTGCGGGTCGGATGAGTTCGGTGCCGGCGAAGCCGATCGTGTCAGGTCCGAAGCCGAGCGCTGCCATGTCGACTTCCTCCTCGGTGAACGCGACGACCCGGTAGGGCATCTGGCGTTTGCTGATGGCGGGGTAGCCGGGCCGGTCGGAGATGGCGCGGCCGGAGATGCGGCAGCCGGCGCTGATGAGCCGTTCCGCTTGCTCGGCGAGCGGCAGGTCGGACGTCCATCGGGTCCTGACGCCGCCTGGCCCCGCCGTCGAGGACTCCGCGCCGAGCTCGCCGAGGAGCAGCGACGCGCACGGGAGGACACCGACGAGCAGGGCTGACGCCTCGGTGAGGTACACGCGGCTCCGAACCCGCCCGGGCAGCGCCTGGTAGACCTCGTTGGACGAACGCGTCAACGGTCGATGCACCGTGTGGGCTCCCGACGGAGCCGGCGGCCCTCGTGCTCCAGTCCCGAGCGGCTCACCCCACCTCCGGCGTCCCGGACCCACACATCACGCACGTCCGCACAACGAAAGGACCACCCATGAGCTTCCTCGGCTTCATCCTCCTCGGCCTCATCGCCGGCGCCATCGCCAAGCTGATCCTCCCCGGTCGGCAGGGCGGCGGCTGGCTCGCCACGCTCGTCCTCGGCGTCATCGGCGCCCTCATCGGCGGCTGGATCGGCGGCGCGGTCTTCAACGTCGGCTACGACGGCTTCTTCAGCATCCAGTCCTGGATCATCGCGATCCTCGGCGCGCTCGTCGTGCTGGTGATCTGGGGCCTCATCACGGGCCGCCGCGGGAGCCGCGCGTAGTCCACGAGCTCCACGACGACGGGAGGCGCGGTGCCGGACGGCACCGCGCCTCCCGTCGTTCCACCAGTCAGCACGACCCGGAAGACCCCGCCATGCACCTGCGCCGCTCCCCCGCCCCGACCAGCGTCCGCCCGAGCACCTGGACCGACCCGTACGGCCGACTCGCGGTGCGCTGCCTGCAGACCGTGGTGATCGTCGTGGTCATCGGCGGGATCGTCACCGCTGCGACCACACTGAGCCTCGTCACGATCCCGGTGCTGCTCGCGCTCATCATCGCGTCGGCCCTGCACCCGCTGGTCGGCTGGCTCCGTCGGCACGGGGTCCCGTCGGTGCTCGCCACGACGATCGCGTTCGTGGCCGTCCTCGCGGTGCTCGCCGGCGTCCTGTGGCTCCTCGTCGCCGCCGTCGCGAACCAGTGGTCCTCGCTGCAGGACTCGGCGGTCGACGGGCTCCAGCAGGTGCAGGACCTGCTCCACGAGCTGCCCGTGCGCATCACCGACGGGCAGATCGAGGACGCCGTGGATGGTGTCGTCGACTTCGTGACGAGTGCCCGGTTCGGGGCGGGGGCCATCGCCGGCATCTCGGCGGTGACGAACGTCGTCACCGGGGCCGTGCTGATGGCGGTCATCCTGTTCTTCTTCCTCAAGGACGGCCCCGCGCTGTGGGAGTTCCTGCTCCGCCCGTTCACCGGCGAGCAGTACGACCGTGCGCGCCGCATCGGGGACCGCGTGGTGACGACCCTCGGCGGGTACGTGCGCGGGACGGCCGCCGTCGCCGCCTTCGACGCGGTCGCGATCGGCACCGGGCTCGCCGTGCTCGGCGTCCCGCTGACGATCCCGCTCGCGGTGGTGGCGTTCGTGACCTCGTTCATCCCGATGATCGGCGCACCGATCGCCGGCACGCTCGCGGCGCTCGTGACCCTCGTCGCACTCGGGCCGGTGAAGGCGGTCATCGTCGTCGCGATCGTCGTGCTCGTCAACCAGATCGAGGGCAACTTCCTGCAGCCCGTGCTCATGGGCAGGACGCTGCGGCTGCACGGGCTCGTCATCCTGGTCGGGCTGACCGCGGGCACCGTGCTCGGCGGGGTGACCGGCGCGCTGCTCGCGGTGCCGCTCATCGCCGCCGGGTGGGGCGTCGTGCAGGTGTGGAACGGCGAGGACGCCCCGGCGACGCCCTGGCGGCAGAAGCGGCGCGAGACGGTGCCGGTCGGCTGAGCGCCGGGCGGTCACCACGCCGCACTACGCTGCCCTGATGGACGGGACACAGCCGGACGAGACCCGGTTCGACGGGCACGTGGTGATCGGCGGCGGCGTGGTCGGCGCCGCCGCAGCCTGGGCCCTGACCGCCCGCGGCGAGCGCGTCCTGCTCGTCGAGCAGCACGGTCGCGGACACCTCGAGGGTTCGTCGCACGGCGCGACCCGGATCTTCCGGCAGGGCTACAGCGACCCGGAGTACGTCGCGCTGACGACCCGCGCGCTCGCGCTCTGGGACGCCCTCGAGTCGACGACCGGCACGACGTTGCTCGACCGGACGGGCGCGGTCGACCACGGCCGGCCCGAGGTGGTCGACGCCATCGCCGCGGCGCTGGCGGACGCCGGGATCCCCCACGAGACCCTGACCCCGGAGGCCGCCGCGGCCCGCTGGCCCGGCATCGCGTTCGAGGGGCACGTCCTGACCCACGCGACGGCCGGACGCGTCCGGTCGGCCGACACGATCGAGCTCCTGCTGACGCTGGCGGAGCGGACGGGCCTCGCCGAGCTCCGGTTCGGCACCCGGGTGGCGGCGGTCGCGGACCACGGGGACGCGGTCACCGTGACGCTCGGCGACGGCACGGCGGTCCGCACGGCGAGCGTGGTGGCCGCGGTGGGGTCCTGGGCGCCCACGCTGGTGGGTGACGTGCTCGCCGCACGCGGGGCGCGCCTCCCGGCCGTCCGCGTCACCCAGGAGCAGCCCGCCCACTTCCCGAGCCACCTGCCGGACGAGGCCTGGCCGTCGTTCGTGCACTGGGTCGACGGCGACGACGTGTACGGGCTGCTGACCCCGGGCGAGGGCGTCAAGGTCGGGTTCCACGGCACCGGCCCGGTCGTCGACCCCGACGCCCGCGACAAGCGCCCCGTGCCCGAGGAGGCAGCGCGGCTGCAGGCCTACGTCGCCCGGTACGTCCCCGGCGTCGACGCCACACGCCCGACGTTCATCAGCTGCCTGTACGACACCACGCCGGACGAGGACTTCGTCATCGACCGGCGCGGACCACTCACCGTCGCGACCGGGTTCTCGGGCCACGGGTTCAAGTTCGCGCCGCTGCTCGGGGAGGTCCTCGCCGACCTGGCGACCGGTGGCGAGCCGATCCCCCGCTTCGCCCTCTGATCGCCCGCCGCCCCGCTACGGTGGTCCGGTGCGCGTCGTCATCGCTCCCGACTCCCTGAAGGGCACCGCCACGGCGGCCGACACCGCGCGGGCGGTCCGGGCCGGGTGGCTCGACGAACGGCCGGAGGACGACGTCGTCACCGTGCCGATGGCCGACGGCGGCGAGGGCACGCTCGACGCGTTCGCCGCGGCGTACCCGGCGGCCGAACACGTGCCCGTGACGGTGACCGGGCCGGCCGGCACCCCCGTCGACACCCACTGGCTGCGCCTGCCCGACGGCCGGGCCGTGGTGGAGCTCGCGGCGACGAGCGGGCTGCCGCTCCTGGGCGGGGCACTGCTCCCGGAGACCGCGACGAGCCGAGGGTTCGGCGAGGCGATCGCGGCGGCGCTCGACGCGGGCGCGACCGGGCTCGTGCTGGGCATCGGGGGCAGCGCCTCCACCGACGGCGGACGCCCGGTGCTCGAGGCGCTCGGGCTCGCCGTCGGTGCTTCCGGCGCGGTCGACCGGTCGGGGCTCCGGCCCCTGCCCGCCGGTGGGGTGGTCGTCCTGTCCGACGTCACGTCACCGCTGCTCGGGCCGGCCGGTGCGGTGGCCGTGTTCGGACCGCAGAAGGGCATCACGCCGGACGCTGCCCCGGCGTCCGAGGAGCGGCTCGCCGCCTGGGCACGCAGCCTGCCCGAGGTCGACCCCGCGACGCCCGGTGCCGGTGCCGCGGGCGGTGTCGGCTTCGGGCTGCTCGCCTGGGGCGCGACCCTCGCACCGGGAGCGCTCGCGGTCGCGGACGTGCTCGGACTCCCGTCGCTGCTCGACGGCGCCGACGTCGTGGTCACCGGCGAGGGACGCTTCGACGAGCAGAGCGCTGCGGGCAAGGTGCCGACGGTCGTCCGGGCGCTCGCGACGGAGCACGCGCCGGGGGCCCGGGTGGTGCTGGTCGCGGGCGAGATCGAGGCGCGGCTGGACGACTTCGCGGCGGCGGCCTCGCTCGTGGTGCTCGCGACGCAGACGACCGGTGAGCCGGACGACGCCCTGCGTGACCCGCTGCGCTTCGCGACGATCGCCGGGCAGCGGTTGGCGCGGCTCGTCGGCTGAGCGCCCGGGGCGTGGCCGACACGCCCGCCCGGGCGCACGAGGGGTACCCCGACGCAACCTCCCTGCCCCCGGGGCGCGGGACCACACTGGGGAGCGGGTCGCACCCGACCCGAGAAGCACCCCCACGAGGAGACCAATGCGCACCGTCAACGCGTACGCGGCACCGTCGGCCACCGAGCCGCTCGTCAAGACCACCATCACCCGTCGTGACGTCGGCCCCGACGACGTCATGATCGACATCGCCTACGCCGGGATCTGCCACTCGGACATCCACACCGTCCGCGGCGAGTGGGGTCCGATCCAGTACCCGCAGGTCGTCGGTCACGAGATCGTCGGCCACGTCACCGAGGTCGGCGCGAACGTCACGAAGCACCAGGTCGGCGACCGGGTCGGCGTCGGCTGCATGGTGAACTCCTGCGGCGAGTGCGAGCAGTGCCGTGCCGGCCAGGAGCAGTACTGCCTCGAGGGCAACATCGGCACCTACGCCAGCGTCGACCCCGCCGACGGCTCGATCACGCAGGGCGGCTACTCGCAGGCCGTCGTCCTGAACGAGGACTTCGTCCTGAAGGTGCCGGAGTCGCTCGACATCGAGAAGGTCGCGCCGCTGCTCTGCGCCGGCATCACCACCTACTCGCCGCTGCACCACTGGAAGGTCGGCCCCGGCTCGAAGGTCGCGGTCGTCGGCATGGGCGGCCTCGGCCACATGGCCGTCAAGATCGCCGTCGCCCTGGGCGCCGAGGTCACCGTCCTGTCGCAGACCACGTCGAAGGAGGCCGACTCGCTCCGCTACGGCGCGAAGGCCCACCACGCGACGAAGGACCCGGCCACGTTCGAGCAGCTCGCGCAGTCGTTCGAGCTCATCATCAACACCGTCTCGGCGAAGCTCGACATGAAGGCCTACCTCGGGCTGCTCAAGGTCGACGGCACGCTCGTCAACGTGGGCGCCCCGTCCGAGCCGCTCGAGGTCCCGGCGTTCGCGCTCATCCCGCGCCGCCTGAGCTGGGCCGGTTCGGCCATCGGCGGCATCGCCGAGACCCAGGAGATGCTCGACTTCTGTGCCGAGCACGACATCCTGCCGGAGACCGAGCTCATCAGCGCCGACCAGGTCAACGAGGCGTACGAGCGCGTGCTGTCCTCGGACGTCCGCTACCGCTTCGTGATCGACGCGGCCACGCTGGCCTGACGACGGGTCCACGGACGGGAGGCGCGGTGCCGGCCGGCACCGCGCCTCCCGTCCGTCCGTCCATCCGGAGCGGCACCACCCTCCTTGTCCGCAGAACGCGAGACAGCAGTCCGGGCTGCGCGACGCGCCCGCTGCGCCGACACGAGGAGGGAGGCTGGTTCGATGGACGACACGACGAACGAGGGACTCCGCTCCCTGGTGTCGGTGTCCGGCAGTGACACCGACGGCGCGATCGCCGACCTCGCCGGGATGTACGCCGGCAAGGCCTGGCACTCGGCGCACGTCGACGACGACTACTGGTACCGCTACGTCGCCGTCGGCGACGAGCGCATGAGCATCCGCCGGTCGCAGATGCACGGCTCACTGCGCGGCGACGTCGCCGTCGAGGGCGAGGTCGTCGTCCAGTGGCTCGACTCCGGCACCGCGACCGTCGACACCGGCCGGAACGCCGTCCGCATGCAGCCGGGCGTCCCCGTGCTCTTCCCGATCGAGCAGCGCTTCGAGATGGAGTACCGCGACTGGGACCAGCGACTGGTGCACCTCGACCGCGACCTCGTGCTCGACGTGGCCTCGGAGCGCCACCTCGTCGACGGCACGCTCGCCTTCGACCGGTTCACGCCACCCACGACGGCGGCCGTCGAGCGGTGGCGCGCGTCGGTCGCATCGGCGGTGCGGGCGCTGCGCGACGGGGGCGCGGGATCGCTCGCGTGGCACGAGTCCCAGCGCGAGGTCGTCCGCTCCCTGCTCGACCTGTACCGGTTCCACGGGGAGCCCGCTCCCGTCGGCTGGGGTGAGCACCGCAACGCCCGCGTCCGCTCCGCCGTCGAGACCGTCCACGCACGGGCCCACGAGCCGCTGACGGTGTCCGACATCGCCATCGCTGCCGGTCTGAGCGTGCGCGGACTGCAGGAGTCCTTCCAGCGGACCCTCGACCGCACGCCGATGCAGTACCTGCGCGAGGTGCGGCTGCGTCGGGCGCACGACGACCTGCTCCGTGCCGAGCCCGGCTCCGTCGCCGTCGCCGCGATCGCGGCCCGCTGGGGCTTCACCCACATGGGACGGTTCTCGGGCGAGTACCTGCGGCGGTTCGGCGAGTACCCGAAGCAGACGCTGCGGCGCTGACCCCGGGCCGCTGCTCGTCGCTCGTCGCCGCTCAGCCGACCTCGTCACCGGACGGCAGCGCGCCGCACCAGTCGACCGACGACGCCTGCACGCTCGCCTCGAGGGCGCCGGAGGAGGCGTCCACGACGCTGACCAGGTCCCCCGACGCGGACCGCGTGGTGACCGCGAGGAACTGACTGTTCGGGGACGGGCAGACCGCGGTGACGCTCGCGTCCTCCGGCACCGTCACGGGCAGCCGGGAGGCACGGCTCCCGTCCACGCGCACGATCCGCTGGGCGAGGGTGCCGTCGGCCCGCACCTCGCCCACCACGCGCACGTACGTGTCGTCCGTGAGCGGGGCGATCCGACCGAGGTACGGCGCATCGGTGCTGCCCTGCGGTGCCGGCAGGTCCTGGCGCTGCCCGTCGGTCAGGTCGAGCCGCACGATCCCCGTGCCGGTCTCGACGACCGCCGTGGTGCCGCTGCCGACGTAGCCGTGCAGGTACGTCGCGCTGCCGAGCCGGACCGGGTCGTTCCGCCCGCTCATGTCGACGAGCACCAGGTCGTCGGAGCCGGTCCGCACCAGGGCGCTCTCGGTGCGGGGCACGTACGCCCACTGCCCGACGGTCATCGGTTCGGCACCGGCGGTCGGCTTCCCGTCGGCCGCGATCGCCGTCGGCAGGTGCGTGCCGGTCATGTCGACCACGTACAGCCCGACGTCCCGCGACTGGCCGGTCGACGTGTCGGCGTACTCGAACCCGAAGGACGCCCCGTCGTCGGCGACGTGCAGCGCGGTCACCCGGCCCGCCGCGGTCGGGAGCGTCAGCCGCTCGACGGGGGTGCTGTCGTCCTGCACGCCTCCGGCCAGGGGCACGATCTCGACCGACGAGCGACCGTCGGCACCGCGGACGACCACGAGCGAGCGGCCGAGGCGCGCGTACTCGGTGATGCCCGCGGCCTCGAAGACCGTGGTGGCGCCGCCGGCGTCGAGGGAGCGCCGGACGATCCGGTCCTTCCCGCCGGACGGAGCGGGCACGAGGGCGAGCACGTCGGTGCTGCCCGTCGTGATCGTCGTGCGGAGCTCGGACGCGGCGGGCTGCCCCGGGGCGCGGACGTCACGCACGGCGATCTCGTACGTGCGGTCGTAGGCGAGCGGCCCGGCGAACTCGACCGCGATCGTGTTGCCGCTCGAGGTGACGGTGTGCGGGGCCGACGGGGTCACGGTGACGGCGTCGGCCGGCACCTGCTGCAGGGCCTGGTTCGCGGTGAGGATGACGCGCTGCGCCGGCCGGGACACGAGACCGGTGGCGTCGTAGGTGACGTCACGGAGCCGGGGGCCCTGCTGCGAGCCGACGACCGCGGCGACGGCGCCGACGAGCACGAACACCGTGATCGACGCCACCAGTCGGCGACGGAACCGGTCGCGCGGGCGGCGGCGGAGCGGTGCGGTGTCGTCGGTGTCGGTGCTCGTGCGCATCAGTACTCGTAGGGGTCCGTCGGCTGGTCGATTTCGCGGACCTCGGCGGCACGGATGACGATCCGTGCGTCGGCGGACTGGTCCGGGTTCGCCGCGAGCTTGCCCGTGACGCGCACCCACTGGTCGGCGTCGGGCACGGGGCCGTCGACGACCACACCGAGGCCGACCGGTTGGGCGTCGACGGCGCAGCAGCTGATCACGAAGCGCGTCAGCGTGAAGGACCCGTCCGCGCCCGGGACGACGAAGCCGGAGAGCTCGACCGGCTTGCCGACCAGCGCGCTCGTGTCCGTGGTCTGACGGATGAGCGCCGCCCAGTCCTTCACGCCGTACTCCGAGGTGTCGACGCCCTCGCTGCCCAGCAGGGCGACGTCCTGCGTGCCGGTGGCGTTCGACAGGGTCGGGGTGTCGACGCTCCGCTGCTGGGCGGTGCGGGCGGACAGGGTGGTCGGTGGGAGCACGAGCATGGCGACCGTGACCCCGACGGTGGCAGCGGCCGCGACGCCGCCGAGGACACCGCGGGTGACCCGTGCGGCTCCGGGAGCGCGGCGGCGGACCGCCCGGGCGGCGTCGGAGCCGTGCTCGTAGGCGGTCCCGTCGTCGGGCGTGCGCGCGTGGCCGCCACCGTGCGCGTGGTCGCCACCGTCGGCGTGGGTGACGTGCGTGTGGTCGTGCTCGTCGGCGTGGGCGACGTGCGCGTGGTCCTGCTCGTCGTCGTGGGCGTGCCCGTGCCCGCGCGCCACGGCGACGAGCCCCGCCACCGAGGCCGGTACGGCGACCGCGGCGAGGATGATCGTGAACAGGTCGTACCGCGGGTTGATGTACAGGTCGAGGTGTCCGACCAGGGCGAGCCACAGCGTGCAAAGCGCCACCGCGAGCACCGACCCGAGCCCGAGGTACGCGGGAGCCTTCTCAGACGAGGACATTCATCACCAACCCGACCGCCGCGGTGAACAGGACGCAGACGACGGCGAGCAGCACCAGGAAGCGCGCGCGGAACGTCGTCCGGAGCAGGGCGATCATCTTGACGTCGATGATCGGCCCGATGAGCAGGAACGCCGTGATCGACCCCGGCAGGAACGTCGAGGCGAACGACAGCGCGAAGAACGCGTCGACGTTCGAGCAGAGCGAGATCGTCATCGCCAGGAGCATCATCGCGGCGACCGACAGCACCGGGTTCGCCCCCACCGCGACGAGCGTCGACCGGGGTACCGCGACCTGGATCGCGGCCGCGAGCCCGGCACCGACGAAGAGCGCGGGCATCATCGTCGCGGTCTCGCCGCCGAACTGCGACGCGCTCTCGCGCCAGCGGTTGCGGGAGCGCGGCGCCCCGACGGCGGCACGGCACCGGGCCTCGAACGCGGGCAGGAGCAGCTCGGCCGGGCGACGGTGCGCGGCGACGATCCACCCGACCAGGTTCGCCAGCACGAACCCCCCGACGATGCGGACGACGAGGATCCACCCGGACCACCCGAACGCCTGCGCGGTGCTGATGATCACGAGCGGGTTGAGGATCGGCGCGGCGACCAGGAACGTGACGGCCTCGGCCGGGGTGAACCCGCGCATCATGAGCCCCCGGGCGAGCGGCACGTTCCCGCACTCGCACACCGGGAAGAGCATCCCGATGAGCGAGATGACCGCCCGTCGGGGCAGCGGCCGCTCGGGCAGGATCCGCTCGAGCACGCCGGCGGGCACCCAGACCTCGACGACGATCGAGAGCACGATGCCGAGCACGACGAACGGCAGCGACTCGACGACGACGCTGATGGCGAGCGTCAGGAAGTCCTGCACGACGTCGGGCAGCCCGGCCGTGCCCACGCTCGGCGACACCACGCGCACGCCGAGCAGCACCACGACGGCGCCGAGCACCAGGCCGGGGCCGGTGAGCGTGCGGGTGGGGGCGGGGCGAGTGGGAGCGCTCGTCACCGGGACAGGATAGGCGAGGAGCGCGCCGGCTCCCTCCGAGCCGCGCGGGGACGGTTGTCAGTCGGAGGGCAGGCCGGCCAGGTGTCGGTCGAGCAGGTCGACCGCCCACTCGGCGGACTCCCCCGGGGCGAGGCGTGTGACGTGCACCGCGAGACCGTCGACGAGCGCGTGGAGTCGGCACGCCTCGTCGGCCCGCTGGTCCTCCGGCACCCCGACGAGTGCGACGATCCGGTCGCACCACGTGCGCATCTCGGCGACCACCCGGTCCAGGGCCGGTCGGAGCGCAGCGTCGGTGAGCGCGGCGTTGCCGAGCGCCAGGTACACGTCGAGCTCGACCACCCGCTCGTCGTCCAGCGGCAGCAGCTCGAGCAGGATCCGGCGTGCGGTCTCGCGGTCGGGCAGCCCCTCGGGGATCGCGTCGATCCGTTCACGGGTCCGGTCGAACACGAGCGTGATGGTGTGCTCGCGCATCGCCGCCTGCGTCGGGAACACGTAGCGCACGGTGCTCGGCGGCAGCCCGGCCTCGGCGGCGACGCCGCGGACGCTCAGGGCGCCCAGTCCGTCACGGGCGAGGACGCGGCATGCGGCGTCGGACACGTCGAGACGGCGCTGTTCGAGGTCCTCGCGGGTGGTCACCAGCACATCGTCGCACGCTCGTACGACTCGTGCTAGCGTCGGTCCGGCAGGAGTCGCACAGTCGTGCGACTCGCGACGAGGAAGGGAGACCGCCATGGCATGGGTCGTGCTCGTCCTGTCCGGTGTGCTCGAAGCGGTGTGGGCCACCGCGCTGAGCGCGTCGAACGGGTTCAGGAAGGTGGTGCCGACGGTCGTGTTCGTGGCCGGCATGGTGCTCAGCATGGTGGGCCTCGCGTTCGCCATGAAGGCGATCCCGGTCGGCACGGCCTACGCCGTGTGGGTCGGCATCGGGGCGTCGCTGACGGTCGTGGTCGCGATCCTCCGCCGCCAGGAGGCCGCTTCCGTCGCCCGTGTCGCCCTCGTCCTCGGCCTGGTCGCCTGCGTGGTCGGCCTCAAGGTGGTGAGCTGACGTGGCGTGGCTCGTCCTGTTCGTCAGCGCGGCGCTCGAGACCGTCTGGGCCACGGCCCTCGGCGCCAGCGACGGCTTCACCGTCCCCGGCCCGACCGCCCTCTTCGCGGTCACGATCGTCGTGAGCCTGGTCGCGTTCGGGTACGTGCTGCAGCACATCCCGATCAGCACCGCCTACGCGGTGTGGACGGGCACCGGCGCGGCCCTCACCGTCCTGTGGGGCATGGCGACCGGCGCCGAGCCCGTCACGTTCCTGCGCCTGCTCTTCATCGCCGGCATCGTCGGGTGCGTCGTCGGCCTCAAGCTGGTGCCGGCCCGCCCGGTGGCGCCGGCCCCGGAGCCCGGGACCAGCACCGCTCCGCAGCAGTCGCCCCGCGCGTAGGAGAGAGTGCGATGGGTCGGAACGCCCGTGGCGACGGACGGGAGGCGCGGTGCCAGCCGGCACCGCGCCTCCCGGCCGTCAGGGGGTCACGTGATCAGACGGACGCACCCGTCCACTCGTCCTCGGCCGCGACGTGGTCGCTCGTCGCGGTCCCCGCAGCGAGCGCCGCGGCCACGCGGTCGGCGTGCGAGGGCGGGTCGGACGGCACGTGCGCCGGACGGTCCGCCTCGTTGATCCTCCGGAGCTCGGGGACGATGTCCTCGGCCAGGATGTCGATCTGCTCGAGCACCGTCTTGAGCGGCAGCCCGGCGTGGTCGATGAGGAACATCTGGCGCTGGTAGTGCCCGACGTGGTCCTTCATCGTGGCGTACCGGTCGATGACCTGCTGCGGTGAGCCGACGGTGAGCGGGGTCTGGGCGGTGAAGTCCTCCATCGACGGGCCGTGGCCGTACACCGGGGCGTTGTCGAAGTAGGGGCGGAACTCGTCCCAGGCGTCCTGCGAGTTCTTCCGGGCGAAGAACTGCCCGCCGAGGCCGACGATCGCCTGGTCGGCCGTGCCGTGCCCGTAGTGCTCGAAGCGCTGGCGGTACAGACCGACCATCTGCTCGGTGTGCTGGATCGGCCAGAAGATGTTGTTGTGCAGGAAGCCGTCGCCGTAGTACGCGGCCTGCTCGGCGATCTCCGGCGTGCGGATCGAGCCGTGCCACACGAAGGGCGCGACCCCGTCGAGCGGACGCGGGGTCGACGTGAAGCCCTGCAGCGGGGTGCGGAACTTCCCCTGCCAGTTCACGACGTCGTTCTCCCACAGCTGGCGGATGAGCGCGTAGTTCTCGATGGCCAGGTTCACGCCCTGACGGATGTCCTGCCCGAACCACGGGTAGACCGGACCGGTGTTGCCGCGGCCCATCATGAGGTCCATGCGGCCGTCGCTGATCACCTGGAGCATCGCGTACTCCTCGGCGATGCGGACCGGGTCGTTCGTGGTGACGAGGGTCGTGCTCGTGGACAGGGTGATGTGTTCCGTCCGACCGGCCAGGTAGCCGAGCATCGTCGTCGGGCTCGAGGCGACGAACGGCGGGTTGTGGTGCTCGCCGGTGGCGAAGACGTCGAGGCCGGCCTGGTCCGCGTGCTCGGCGATCGTCAGGATGTCCCGGACGCGCTGGGTGTCGTCCGGCGTGGTGCCGGTCGTGGGGTCCGTCGTGACGTCGCTGACGGTGAAGATCCCGAACTGCATGGTGCCCGCCTCCTGGTGCTGGCTGCTGGTGCTGCTGATTCGATGCGTTTGCATCGACTTGCCGGGTACAACGTACCGCAGCCCCGGGCATTCCCGCCAGCGCCGAGTGCGTCCGGAGGCGCGCAGCGGCGGGTGCGTCCGGAGGCGCCTGGCGCCGGGTGTGCCTGGAGGCGTTCAGCGGCGACGCCTCCCGGTCGTCGAGGCGTCCGCTCGTTCGGGGGGGGCCAGTCCGCCTGGACTGCAGCTCAGCGGCGGGGCGGCAGGGCGCGTTCGTCCGTCTGCGCGGCGTGGTGGAGCCCGTCCGCGAGCCACACGACCGTGACGACCGCCAGCACGCTCACGCTCGACGCCATGCGGCCCGCGACCAGGACCGCGTCGTGCAGGTCGGCGACCCCGGCCAGGCCCGCGACCACGGCGACCACCCCGACGAGCAGACCGACGCCCGTCGCGACCAGGAGCAACGCGGTCACCAGGCGACGGGGGCCCCGACGCCCGTCCCGGTCCCCGCGCCCCCCGCGGTCGACCCGCGGTCCGACGGCACGGACGAGCCCGAGCCAGAACAGGGCGATCGCGCAGGCCCCGACGATGTCGCTCACCCGGTGCCAGCCGTACACGACCGTCTGGTTCGCCACGAACACGGCGTAGGCAGCCCCCACGATCGTCACCACCGGTCGCCAGCGCCGGGGCGTCACGAGGAGCACGGCGAACAGTGCCGCGAGCGCGATCGTCGCGTGTCCGGAAGGGTACGAGTTGGGCGTCTCCGACTGGGCGATCTCCGGGCGCTCGGCGATACGCTTCACGAGAGTCGAGGTGGCTGCCGACGCGAGCACCACGACGCCCGCTCCGAGTCCGACCGCGAGCCGGCGCCGGGCGAACGCGACGGCGGCGATCACGACCACCAGCAACAGGATGACCGGCACCGAGATGACGTTCAGTGCAGTGTCCGACCCGAACAGGTCGGACTCCCGGACCCCGCCGAGCGCGGCGTCCTCGACCCGCTGCCCGACCGGCGTCAGCACGGCGACGGCGTAGACGAGAGGCACGATCACGAACCCCAGAGCCGCCAGCAGCCCCCACCGCAAGCGCCGCGAGACCAACGGTCCGCGCGACTCGGGCGCGGTGCGTTCGGGCGTGCGGGTCACCGGCGTGGTCCTCCTCGGTGTGGCGATCATCGGTCTCCTCGTCCGGCTGGTGCCGCGCGTGCGATTCGGACGGTCGGGGTCCGACACGATACCGTTGGTCCGCCGGTCCGCGCCTGTGAACCAGGGGTCAGCCACCTCAGGATCCGACGGCCGCACCACCCGTGCACCGCGGGCAGGTGCTCCGGCTCCCGCCGCCGGTCCGTCCGGTGCGACCACCCTGTACCAGGAGGAGACCGAAGTGGCCATCAAGGAACCCAGCATCACGGCGTCGCCGAACCGGGGCCTCGCACTGACGGTGGGATCGCTCCTGGCGCTCTGGGGCTTCCTCGGCTTCTTCTTCGCCGCCGACGGCGACCCGGGCTTCTTCAGCCGCGAGGGCGGGATGCTCTGGAATGCCTTCGGCGTCAACCCGGCGATGTGCCTGCTCTGGATCCTGCTCGCCGTCGTGCTGCTCATCACGAGCCTCGGCACCACCATCGGTGCGCGGAACGGCAACCGTCTGGTCGGCGTCGTGCTCGTCGTCATGGCGGTGTAC
This sequence comes from Curtobacterium sp. 1310, assembly GCF_017834105.1. Classification (NCBI taxonomy): domain Bacteria; kingdom Bacillati; phylum Actinomycetota; class Actinomycetes; order Micrococcales; family Microbacteriaceae; genus Curtobacterium; species Curtobacterium sp. 1310. Next base: position 746,062 of record NZ_JAFICY010000002.1, read on the forward strand.
GGCTTCGCGCTCGGTGGCACCCCGGCGAACGTCTTCGCGCTGACCTTCGCGGACAACCTGTTCCACGCGATCATCGGCGTCGTCCTGCTCCTCACCGCCTTCGGTGCGGACCGCGAGAACGTCCGTGCGATCCGGGCGGCTCAGCGCGCCTGACGCGTCCGTCGTACGTCCTCGGCGCCCCGTCCACCGGCTGGTGGGCGGGGCGTCGTCGTCGGGGCTCGGCCGGCTCGCCGAGCGGGCAGGACCCACCACGGGTGCTCCACCGAGCGGGCAGGACACGCCAGGGTCGTCCGCCGAGCGGGCAGGACTCGTCGACGACTCCCGCCGACCGTGACGGATCCGGCCCGATCGGCGGGTGACGACCGTGACGGATCTGGCCCGATCGGCGGGCGTCCGACACCGGGGGGCGGAGGGGCCGGTGCGTCAGTCGCCGTCGGGGTCGGGCGCTGCCTCGAGCTCGGTCGCCACGACCCGCGGCGCCTCGGACATGAAGCGTCGGACGTCGAGGTCCACGATGATGTCCTGCGGCCGCAGCGGACGGGTCAGGTAGAGCCCCTCGAGCGAGGTCAGCCGCGACAGCGCCACGTACGTCTGCCCGGCGCTGAAGACCCGGTTGCCGAGGTCGACCACGGCGCGGTCGTACGTCGAGCCCTGGGACTTGTGGATCGTCACGGCCCAGGCCAGGCGCAGGGGGAACTGCTGGAACTCCCCCACGGTGTCCTTCTTCAGTTCCTTCTTGTCCGGGTCGTAGGAGTACTTGAACTTCTCCCACACGGACGGCTGGACCTCGAAGGACTCCCCGTCGACGTCGACCCACACGGTGTCCCGGATGGTGGTCACGACGCCGAGCGTGCCGTTCACCCAGCGCTGGTCGGGGTCGTTGCGGAGGAACATGACGTGCGCGCCGGGCTTCAGCTCGAGCGCCTCGTCCGCCGGGAAGTTCCGCCCGCCGAAGTCACCGTTGACGTCGGCCCTGGCGGTCTTCACCGTGCCCGGCAGCCGGTCGAGGGCCGCCTTGTTGATCCGCGCGACCGTGTCGTTCCGGGTCGCCAGGGTGATGGCGTCGTCGGGCGCCGGCCGGGCTCCGGCCGTGTTGAGCTGTCCGGCGATGTCGGCCGTGACCCGACCGTGCCGCACCGCGGTGAGCATCGCCGCGAAGGCGTCGTCACGCTGCCGGTGCACGGTCGCGAGCTCGACGATGTGCAGCTCGGCCTCGAGCCAGACCTTCGCGTCGAAGAACCACATCGACCGGTAGTGGTCCGTGAAGTACGCCCGCTCGTCGCCGTCGCCCGGGACCGGCGGCAGCTGGTACGGGTCGCCGAACATGACGACCTGCACGCCGCCGAACGCCTCGAACTGCCGTCCGCGGGCCTTGCGGAGCGACCGGTCCATCGCGTCGAGCAGGTCGGCGTTCACCATCGAGACCTCGTCGATGACCAGGGTGTCGATCGTGTTGAGGAGCTTCCGCGTCTCCGGCCCCTGACGGAGCTCGGCGTCGGCGATGAGCCCGATCGGCAGCCGGAACAGCGAGTGGATCGTCTGCCCGCCGACGTTGAGCGCGGCGACGCCGGTCGGCGCGCAGATGACGACCTGCTTCTCGGTGTTCCACGACAGGTGGTTGAGGAGCGTCGACTTGCCCGTGCCCGCGCGTCCGGTGATGAAGACGTGGTCGCGGGTGTGCTCGATGTACTCGAACACCGCCCGCTGTTCGGCGCTGAGCTCGACGCTCACCGCTCGGCCGTCCCGGACGCCGGCGCCGGATCCGGTGCCACGCTCGCCGACCCGGGGGCGGGCGCACGGTCGGGCGCGGGTCGGTCGCCGCGCAGTCGGAGCACCGTGACGACGACGACCGTCACGAGCAGCGCGATCCCCGCGACGACGAGCACGACTCCGGCCCGGGCCTGGTCGTCGATCGGGGTCGGGCCCCACTCGCGGCCCATCGCGCCGAACCACGACGCCTGGAGCAGGCCGAGGGGCCCCTGCATCGCGATGCCGAGCGAGACGGTGCCCGCCGCCACGACGACCGCGCCCGCGATCCGCACGAGCGCCGCGCCGGTGCTCGCCGCCCGGGCACCAGCGGCCACCGGGGTGAGGAGCGTTGGCACGGCGGACAGCCCGACGAGCAGCAGCCCGACGTCGACCAGGGTGCGGCCGGACGGGTCGCTCACCGACCAGCGCAGGACCTGGGTGGCGTAGAGCCCCCACCAGACCGCGGCCAGGAGCACGAAGGACGGGAACGGCTGCGCCAGGTACCGCACCACGCCGTTGTCGACGAGCAGGCCCGTCCACTCGCGGACGCCCGTCGAGCCGTCGTCGCGCGGGTGCACGGCGGACCGGATGAGCTGCACGGGAGCGGCCGCCCAGAGGAGTGCGGGGACGACCAGGCCGAGCAGCACGTGCGCGCCGACGTTGGCGGACACCAGGAAGCGGTCGTAGGTGTGCAGCGACCCCGACGTCGCCAGGACCAGCGTGACGACCGCGATCGCGGCGGCGACGGAGCGGCGCACCGGCCAGGAGACACCACGACGCCGCAGTCGGACCACGCCGGCGGTGTACGCGGCAGCGGCGAGCACGGCGGCCAGCAGCCAGAACAGGTCGATGTTCCAGGCGGTGAGCCAACCCCACGACCCCGGCGCCGCGGGGAGCGGGTCGTCGGTCAGCAGCTCGGCCGGGGTCGGGTTCGTCGTCTTGCTGAGGGCGACCTCGCCGGCCGGCGTCGCGGTCCGTCCGAGCGCTGCGGCGAACCCGCTCGCGATGCCCATCACGGCGAGTTCGACGAGCACGAGGGTCCAGAACGCACCGCGGCGCTCCGGGGCGTCGGAGAGCGACCGGATCGCACGACGACGTTGCACCGCGCCGAGCACGCCGATGCCGACGAGCGCGGCGGTCTTCACGAGCACGAGCACGCCGTACGGGCTGGCGAGGTTCGCCGGGGAGCCGATCCGGATGATCGCCGACGCCGTCCCCGACACCGCGACGAGCACGAAGCAGCCGAGCGCGATGCTCGAGTACCGCGCGACGACGAGCGGCAACCGGTCACCGGGCAGCACGTTCCGCAGGAGCACGACGAGCAGCAGGCCACCGACCCACAGGGCCGCGCCGACCAGGTGCAGTCCGAGCGCGGTCACCGCCGAGTCGTGGCTCGCGGTGCCCGCGGCGTGCCCCTGCTGCGCGAGCGGCACGAGCCCGACCATCGCGACGCCGGCGGTGAGCGCGACCATGCCCCGCCCGCGGACGGCGAAGCAGAGCACCGTCACGGCGGCGGCGATGAGCACGGAGACCAGCCACGCGGTGCCGAGGTCGGTGCCGGTGAGGAAGACCCCCATCGACTGGCCGAACTGCTCGTCGAGGCTGAGGGCCGACCCGGCGACGGACAGGAACGTGAAGAAGGTCGTGGCGGCGGCGGCGACGGTCCAGACCCCGGCGGCACCGGCGGCGACGTCGATCGCGCGGTTCCACTCGGGGCGGGTGCGGGAGAGTCCGACGACGGTGAGCGCGAGCCCGCCGATGGTCGCTGCCGCGGACAGGTCGACGACGAGCCGGGCGATCGGCAGCCCGAAGCGCACGACCGCGCCCGGGTCGGCGATGAGTGCGCGATCCGCCCCGCCGCCGATCACGAGGGCGACGAGGAGGGAGACGAACCCGACGAGCAGCAGCACGGCGGGGCCGGCGATGCGTGCGATCCGGTCCACCCGACAAGCCTAGGCGGTGCCCGACCGACCACGGCACGCCGGGTGGGTCGACCTGTGGGCGGTGCGCCGCGCCTCCAGGCCGTGCAGGACAGGCCGGGACACCGCGGACACGGGAGCCGCCCGGGAACGACGGAAGGGACGGCCGGAGCCGTCCCTTCCCGGTGGTGCTGAGCGGTCCTACTTGACGGCAGCCTTGAGCTTCGAGCCGGCGCTGACCTTGACCGAGTCGCTCGCGGCGATCTCGATGGCGTCACCCGTCTGCGGGTTGCGGCCGGTGCGCGCGGCGCGGTGGGTCTTCTCGAAGGCGATCCAGCCCGGGATCGTGACCTTGGTGCCGTCGGCGACCGACGACGAGACGACGCTGAACAGCGCGTCGACGACGCCGTTGACGGTGGCCTGGCTCTGGCCGGACTCCTGCGCGACGGCAGCGACGAGCTCGGTGCGGTTCAGTGACTTGTCAGCCATGGATGTCCTCCTCGGACTTCTTGCAGTGTCGGTGGGACGTCCGGGACGCCCGCCCGCCCGGAGCGGGGTGCCCTGGACGTGGTGGCCCCGCGGACGAGCACGCCCGGCGGAACCGTCAGCGAACCTACCAGCCGAGCGGGGTCCGGACGACCGACTCGCCCGGATTTCCGGGGTTGTGGAGGGTCTGGAGGGGTCCGAGTGACGGATGTGGCGACCGTGTACCCCGCTCGGGCCGGGAACGACGAACGCCCCGTCCCTCTGCAGGGACGGGGCGTTCGGTGGTGCTGGTGCTTACCAGGAGCTCTTCGTGATGCCCGGCAGCTCGCCACGGTGGGCCATGTCGCGGAAGCGGACACGGCTGATGCCGTACTCACCGAGGTGGCCACGGGGGCGACCGTCGATGGCGTCGCGGTTGCGGTAGCGGACCGGCGACGCGTCGCGCGGGAGCTTCTGCAGGCCGACGCGGGCGGCCTCACGCGACTCGTCGGTGCCGTTCGGGTCCACGAGGGCCTTCTTCAGCTCGAGACGACGCTCGGCGTAGCGCGCGATGACCTCGGCGCGCTGGTTGTTCTTCGCGATCTTGCTCTTCTTCGCCATGCTTAGCGCTCCTCACGGAAGTCGACGTGCTTGCGGATCACCGGGTCGTACTTCTTGAGCACGAGGCGGTCCGGGTTGTTGCGACGGTTCTTCTTGGTCACGTAGGTGAACCCGGTCCCCGCGGTGGAGCGGAGCTTGATGATCGGACGGACGTCCTGACCCTTCTTGGCCATCAGATCTTCTCCCCACGGGCGAGGAGATCCTTGACGACGGACTCGATGCCGCGTGCGTCGATCACCTTGATGCCCTTAGCGCTGAGCGTGAGCGTGACGTTACGACGAAGCGAGGGCACGTAGTACGTCTTCTTCTGCACGTTCGGGTCGAAGCGACGCTTCGTCCGGCGGTGCGAGTGCGAGATGTTGTGTCCGAAGCCGGGGGTGGCTCCGGTCACCTGGCACACTGCTGCCATGGTTTCCTCCTGAGGTACCGAGCGACCGGACGGCCGCTCCCAAGGTCACTTGCCTGGCACGCACGCGCTCGTCACCGTGAGGTGACCGCAGCGAGGGGGTTGTGCGCGCCGCCCAGGCCCGCTGACCCTGTCGAAGGACCCGCAGACACCGCGCGACCGCGGCGTACGCGACGGTCGGAGGGCTTGGAACAACTGGGTCTGCCACGCGGACGCGGCGGACCAGGGGTCAACGTTACGGGACGGCCGCGCGTGTCGCAAGCCGGGCCTCCCGTCCGGGTCGCACCGGTACCGGCCTGGAGGCGCGGCTCGGCCCCGTCACGCCGGTTCCGGTCCGGCCTGTCTCGGCACTCCCGGTCGCATGACCTGCCGTCGGGCGGCTCGGCAGACGGCATGTCGTGCGACCAGGACGGATGCGCGCGGCAAGTCGTGCGACGAGGACGGCCAGGAGGCCCGGACGCACCCGCGGCCTACGGTCCCGCGGTCGGCCGCGGCGCCAGCGCCTGCACCAGCAGCGCGCCGAGCTCCCGCGGAGCCGTGAACATCGGCCAGTGCCCGGTCTCGAGGCCCACGATCGTCAGGTCCTCGACGGCGACGAGCTCCGTCGTCCACGCGTGGTGCTCCGCCACCATCGCCGCGAGGTCCGTCGCCGGGACCTCGCACGACACCACCGTCGCGGGGATCGCGTGCCGCGCGGGGTCGGTGTAGTGGAAGGGGTCGGACGCCACGGCCGCGGGCTCCGGGACCGCCCGGCGCTCGAGGTCCTCCCGCACCGCGGGCGTCACGTCACGCACGGTCGCGGGCTCCCAGACGTCCCACGACGGCAGCGGTACGACCCCGTCGACCACGGGCAGCTCGTCGTTGACGACGGCGCCGTCCGGCCCGGGGAACGTGTCGACGTAGAGCAGGTGCGCCACGAGCGACGGTCGTCGATCGGCGGCCATGAGCACCATCGGACCCGCACCCGAGTGCCCGGCGAGCGCGACGGGCTCGTCCGGCGTGGCCACGGCGTCGAGGACCGCCACGATCCCGGCGACCTGCTCGTCGAGCGTGTCGCCCGTCCGCGTGATCGCCTGGACGGAGTGTCCGGCCTCCTGCAGCACGGGCGCCACCTCGTCCCACGCGCTCGCGTCGAGCCAGAACCCGGGCACCAGGATGACGTGCATGCGCGGCAGGCTACTCGCCGGTGCGCGCCGCGGTGCAGACCGCGCACTCGCCGAAGATGTCGACGACGTGGCTGGCGTTCGTGAAGCCGTTCGCCGCTGCGACCTCCTGCGCCCACCGTTCGACCGGGTCCGCCTCGATCTCGACCGTGCGGCCGCAGTTCCGGCAGATCAGGTGGTGGTGGTGCGCGTCGGTCGTGCACGCGCGGTACAGCGACTCACCGTCCTGCTGCAGCGAGTCGGCGTCGCCCTCGGTCGCCAGGTCGGCGAGCGCCCGGTACACGGTCGCCAGCCCGATCGTGGAACCACCGTCCCGGAGGTGCTGGTGGAGTGCCTGCGCACTGACGAACCCCTCGGTGCCGGAGAGCGCGCTGCGCACGGCCTCCCGCTGCCAGGTGTTCCGCTTCGGCTTCTGCACGGCGTTCACGCGGTGACTCCTTCCCTGCGGGTCGCGTCGGTCGACGCGTCGGTCCCGGTCGGGAGGCGCGGCACGCCTCCGTCGGTCTGCTCACGGTCCGCGATGCGGTCGCGTCCGCGTCTGTCCCTGCGGCTGCCGACGATCCGGCAGACGACCCAGATCACGAACGAGATCGTCGTGACGTAGGGGCTGATCGGCAGTCCGCCGCCGAGTGCGAGCAGGATGCCACCGACGACCGACACGACCGCGAACACCGTCGAGAGCACCGGGACGACCACGGGGTGCGAGGTCAGGCGGAGCGCGGCGGCAGCGGGGGTGACGAGCAGCGAGAGCACCAGCAGCGCGCCGACGATCTGCACCGACACCGCGGTCGCGAGCCCGAGCGCGAGCATGAACACGATCGCGAGGGTCCGCACGGGCACCCCGGCAGCGGCCGCGACGTCGGGATCGACCGACGAGAACATCAGCGGGCGCCAGATCACCAGGAGCGTCACGACGACGATCGCGGAGACGACGACCAGCGAGGTCAGCTGCGGGTTGTCGACCGAGACGATCTGCCCGGTCAGCAGCCCGAACTTGTTCGCCGCCCGGCCCTTGTACAGCGCGAGGCAGAGGATGCCGAGCCCGAGACCGAACGGCATGAGCACGGCGATGATCGAGTTGCGGTCGCGGGCCCGCGAGCCGAGCAGCCCGATGAGCAGCGCCGCGACGACGGAGCCGACGAGCGACCCGGTGACCACGTTGACGCCGAACAGCAGGGCGGCGCTGGCCCCGGCGAAGGACAGTTCCGAGATGCCGTGCACCGCGAACGGCATGTTCCGCGCGACGACGAACGGGCCGATGAGCCCGCCGACGATGCCGAGCACGGCGCCGGCCCAGATCGAGTTCTGGACGAGGACCAGGAGCTCGCCGTAGTCCTGGAACGAGAAGACGGTCGACAGCACGTCCATCAGATGCGTCCTTCGTCCGGGGTGGTGGCGTGCGGGTCGGCGTCGCAGTGGTGGTGCGCCCCGGTCTGGTCGTGGGCCTCGTTCGCGCCGACGATGACGATCCGTCCCATGGTGCGGACGACGTCGACCGGGGTGCCGTACAGGTCGCTCAGCACGTCGGCACGCAGGACCTCGTCGGGGGCGCCGATGCGGAAGCGCCCGCCGGCGATGTAGAGGACCCGGTCGACGACGTCGAGGATCGGGTTGACGTCATGGGTGACGAAGAGCACGGCGGCGTCCTGCTGCCGACGCTGCCGGTCGATGAGCTCGGTGACGCCCCGCTGGTGGCGGAGGTCGAGCGAGATGAGCGGCTCGTCGCAGAGGAGCAGTGCGGGGTCCGCGGCGATGGCCTGTCCGACGCGGGTGCGCTGCTGCTCACCGCCGGACAGCTCGGCCACCGGGGCGTCGGCGAACGCGGTCGCACCGACCTCGTCGAGGATGCGGTCGACCCGAGCGCGCTCGGCCCGGCTGGCGGGCAGGACACCCCACCGGGAGCCGGTCACCCCCTGGGCGATCATGTCCCGTGCGCGCAGGGGCGTGCCGGACTCCATGAGGCGCTGCTGCGGGATGTACCCGATCCTCCGGTGCCCGCGACGGACGGGCTGCCCGAGGAACGACATCGTCCCGCCCGTCAGGCGCTGCTGGCCGAGCACGGTGCGCAGGAGCGAGGTCTTGCCTGCGCCGTTCGGCCCGAGCACCGCGACGAACTCGCCCGGCGCCAGGTCGAGGTCGAGGTGGGACCAGAGGGTCCGCGATCCGTACGAGAGCGCCGCGTCACGGAGGGCGAGCACGGCGGAACCGCCACGGCCGGGGGCCGCAGCGGTTCGCGAGGGGGTCTGGACCGCGGTCACTTCGCGAGCGCCCCCGTGATCTCGTCGATGTTCGCCTGCTGCCACGAGACGTAATCCTCCCCCTTCGGGAGCGTCTCCGTGACACCGACGACCGGGATGTCCGCCTGCTCGGCGGCCTTCTGGACCTGCTCGGTCTCGGGGCTGGAGGTCTGCTCGTTCACGGCGAGGAGCCGCACCTGCTTGCCGGTGAACAGCTTGAGGGTGTCGTTGAGCGCGGCCGGCGGGACGTCGTCGCCCTCCTCGATGGCCTCGGCGAAGGCCTCGGGCGTCACGTTGTCGAGCCCCATCGCGTCGAAGAGGTACCCGGGGACGGGCTCGGTGTACGACACCTTCTCGCCGTCGACCTCCTCCTTGGCCGCTGCGGTCTGCGACTCGAGGTCGTCGAGCTTCGTGGTGAGGGTCTTCGCGTTGCGCTCGAAGGTGTCGGCGTGCGCGGAGTCGAGCTTCGTCAGGCGCTGTTCGAGGTCGGCCACGAGCTTCACCATCGTCGGGTAGTCGTAGAACACGTGCTCGTTGAACTCCGCGTCGCCGCCCTGGTCGAGTCCGGAGAGCTCCACGACGTTGATCGTGTCGGCCGTCGTGTTCGAGGCCTTCGCCAGGGTGGTCATGAAGTCGTCGTACCCGCCGCCGTTCTCGATGAGCAGGTCGGCCTTCGACACGGCGAGCTGCGTCTTCGCGCTCGACTCGAACGAGTGCGGGTCCTGCGACGGGTCATCGAGGATGCTCGTGACCTCGACGTCGTCGCCGCCGATCTCCTGCGCGATCGACCCGTAGACGTTCGTCGAGGCGACGATCCGGACGGTGCCGTCACCCGAGGCGTCACCGGAGGCGGAGGACGTGGCGCAGCCGCTCAGCGCGAGGGCTGCGGCGCCGGCGACGAGCGGCAGGGCGAGGAGGCGACGGTTCTGCATGGTGCGAGCGTACGGCTTGCTGATAACGGTTGTCAAAATCAGCCGAGCGACGGACGGAAGGCGCGGTGCCCGCCGGTACCGCGCCTCCCGTCCGGAGCAGGATCAGCGAGCGATCAGGGCTTGGTGGCCGCGTCGATCGTGTTCTCGGCGATCGTGTCGTCCTCACGGCCCGGTGTCCGCAGGTTCCACTTCCTGATCACGAACGAGAACAGGAAGTAGTAGACGACCGCGTACGCCAGACCGATCGGGATGAGCCAGATCGCCCCGTCGGCCTTGCCGAAGTTCAGCACGTAGTCGATCGCTCCGGCCGAGAACGAGAACCCGTCCCGGATCCCGAGCGCGTTGACCAGCGCCAGCGAGGTCCCGGTGAGGACCGCGTGGATGACGTAGAGCGGGAACGCCACGAACATGAACGAGTACTCGAGCGGCTCGGTGATGCCCGTCACGAACGACGTGAGCGCGGCCGAGATCATGATGCCGCCGACGACCTTGCGGTTCTGCGGCTTGGCGTTCCGCCAGATCGCGAGCGCACCGGCGGGCAGCGCGAACATCATGATCGGGAAGAAGCCGGTCTGGAAGATGCCCGCGGTCGGGTCGCCGGCCAGGAACCGCGCGATGTCGCCGTGGTAGGTCACGCCGTCCGCCGTGAAGCTGCCGAGCTGGAACCACGGGAAGAAGTTGAGCAGCTGGTGCAGGCCGATCGGGATGAGCATGCGGTTGACGAAGCCGAAGACGCCACCACCGATGACCGCGTTGTCCGCGACGGCCTGGCCCGCTGCGGTCAGCGCGATGTCGAAGTAGCGGTACACGAACGACATGAGCACCGCGATGACGAGACCGGCGACGGCCGTCAGGATCGGGACGAGACGGCGGCCGGAGAAGAAGCCGAGGAAGTCCGGCATCTTCGTGCGGTGGAACCGCTGCCAGAGCACGGCCGCGACGAGTCCCATCACGATGCCGCCGAGGACACCGAAGTTGATGGTGGCCTGCTCGCCGTTCGCGTCCTCCACCCCCGCGAGGACGATCGGCGACATGGCCTTCCAGACCTCGTACATGACCATGTAGCCGACGACCGCGGCGAGCGCCGTGGTCCCGTCCGACTTCTTCGCCCAGCCGATGGCGATGCCCACCGCGAAGAGCAGCGGCAGCCAGGTGAAGACGCCGTTGCCGGCCGCAGCGACGATCGAGGCTCCCTGCTCGAAGCCGGGGATGGCGCCGAGCATGTCGGACTGCCCCAGGCGGAGCAGGATGCCCGCGGCCGGCATGACCGCGATCGGCAGGAGCAGGCTCCGACCGAGGCGCTGGGCGTTCGCGAACAGCCTGGACTGCTTCTTCGGGGTCTTCTTGTCCGGCACGTCCGTTGCAGCAGCGGTGCTCATCGGCGTTCCTCTCGTCATCGGGTGGAGCTGGGCGCAGGGGTGAGTTGAGTCATGCGAGGACCCCGGGTAGCCTCGGCGGTACCGCCGGGTCCGGTCCTGTCCGGTCATGACCAGTTCCGTAGTCTGAACCGGTGACCAGATGCGTGTCAACCCGGCACGGAATCCGCAACGAGGAGGAAACGATGGCCGACATCAAGGCAGCCGACATCATCGCCGCACTGGGTGGCGCGGACAACATCGACGAGGTCGAGGGCTGCATCACGCGCCTCCGCGTCGAGGTCGAGGACGGCGACCTCGTGGACAAGGCCGCCCTGCAGGCAGCGGGCGCGCAGGCCGTCGTCGGCGGCGGCACCGGGTGGCAGGTCATCGTCGGTCCGATCGCGGACAACCTCGCGCAGGACATCCAGGACGAACTGTGACCGCGGTCCGGACCCCGTTCGCGGGCCCGGTCGTCGCACTCGCCGACGTGCCCGACCCGGTGTTCGCCGGGCAGCTGGTCGGTGCGGGGGTCGCCGTCGACCCGACGGGTGTCGCGGGTCCGGTGACCGCGGTCGCCCCGGTGGACGGCACGATCGTCAAGCTCCACCCGCACGCCTTCGCCCTGCAGGGCTCCGCCGGGACGGACGTCCTGGTGCACGTCGGCATCGACACCGTGCAGCTGCGGGGCGAGGGCTTCGAACTGCTCGCGGCCGAGGGTGACACCGTGCACGCCGGGGACCCGGTCGTGCGGTTCACCCCGAGCGTGATCGAGGCCGCCGGCTACTCCCCGGTCTGCCCGGTCGTGGTGCTCGGCAGTGCGCCGGACTCGGTCGAGCAGCGCTCGGTCGGCACCACGGTGCCCGAGGGCGCCACGCTCTACACGGTCTGACCGCGGGGGAACCCCGCCGAGTCTCGGCCCCGCGGACGTCTTCGCGGGAGCACGACCGCGAACCTGTCCGCGGAGCCGAGGCTCGGCTCCGGCCGCGGGGGCGGGCGGGCGGCAGCGCGCGCTACGCCCCCGGCCGTCGGGCGGTGACCTCCATCTGCACCCGGTAGCGGTCGGACCGGTACCAGGACCGGGCGTGCTCGACGGGCCGGTCCCCCGAGTACGACACCCGGTCGAACTCGAGCAGGGGTGCCCCGGTCCTGGTCCCGAGCAGCGTCGCGACGTCGTCGGCCGCGGGCTTCGCCGCCACCGTCTGCTGCGCCCGGTCGATCGGCACGCCGTACGTGTCCGCCGCGAGCGAGTACACCGACCCGGACAGGTCCTGGTCGAGCAGGCCCGGGTACGCCGTCGCCGAGAGCCAGGCGTCGTCGACGGACACCGGTGCGCCGTCCGCCATCCGCAGGCGCTTCAGGTGGTGGGCCGTGTCGCCCTCGTCGAGGCGCAGCGCGGCCGCGGTGTCGGCCGGCGGGACCCGCTCCTCGCGCACCAGCACGACGGTCGTCGGGACGTGGCCGAGCGCACGCATCTCCTCGGTGAAGGACGCCAGGTGCAGTGTCGACTGCACGGGACGGTGCGCCACGAAGGTGCCCTTGCCGCGCACGCGCTCCAGGTAGCCCTCGTTGACGAGCTGTCCGAGGGCCTCGCGCACCGTGATCCGGGACACCCCGTACTCGGCGATGAGCTGCCGCTCCGAGGGGATCGCCGCGCCGGGCGCGAGTCGGGCGGTCGCGAGGTCGAGCAGGATCCGCCGCAGCTGCTGGTGCTTCGGCTCGGCCCCCTCGGTGATGCGGCTCGTCATGCGGTCCTCGTGCTCCGGTGCTCGTCGACTCCGGGCGGTCCTCGCCCAGCTGGTCCTGTGCGGACATGACCAGTTGTCCTCACAGTAGCGATCAGGATGCGAGAAGCCAACGCCGTGACAAGATGACGCCCGTGACCTCGGTGGTGATCGTGGACGACGAGACGCTCGTCCGGTACGGCTTCGAACTCATCCTCGGCGCAGCGGCGGACATCGACGTCGTCGCCACGAGCGGTGACGTCGACGCGGTCGAGACCGTGCGCCGGCACGCCCCCGACGTGGTCCTGCTCGACGTGCGCATGCCCCGGGTGAACGGGCTCGAGGTGCTCGCTGCACTCCGGCAGCTGCCCGAGCCGCCCGCCGTGGCGATGCTCACCACGTTCGACACCGACACGCAGGTGGTCACCCGGGCGATGGAGTCCGGCGCCGCCGGGTTCCTGCTCAAGGACACCGACCCGGAGTCGCTCGCCGAGTACGTCCGGGCGCTCGCCCGCGGCGGCATCGTCCTGGCACCGGGCGTGGACCGCACCCGCCTGTTCGCGCACCGGCCGTCGACGCCGGCGCCGGAGCTCTCCGACCGCGAGCACGCCGTGGTGCGGCTCGTCGCCGAGGGTGCCAGCAACCCCGAGATCGGCCAGCGCATCGGTGTCAGCACGGGCACCGTGAAGGAGGACGTCCGCGCCCTCCTCGCCGCGTTCGGCGTCACCACGCGTGTCCAGCTCGCGCTGCGCGCGGCGGAGGCCGGGCTGCTCGATGGCTGAGCCCGCTCCGTCCGGTCGCGTCCGACGGCTGCTGGCGCGGACGGACGGGAGGCTCGACGCACTCGTCGACGTCGGCCTGCGTCGTGCGCGCGCCCACCCGGCCCCGTGGTGGCTGGTCGACGCGCTCTTCCTCGCGGCCGCCGTCGTCGACGCCGTGCTCGACATCGCGGGCGCCACGACGACCGAGATCACCCTGTCGCTCGTCGCGGCGGGTGCGCTCGTCCTCCGCCGGCGGCTCCCCGTCCTGGCCTTCGCGCTCACCATGCCCGGGCTCTTCATCGGCTCCGGCGTCGTCGCGGCGAGCATCGCCCTCTTCACGCTCGGTGAGCGGACGGACCGCCGGTGGCTCATGCTCCTCGCCGCCGTCGTGCAGTTCGTCGGGTTCAGCGGCTTCGTCGTCGGCCCACCGCAGCAGCTCGACGAGATCGTGGTGTCGATCGTGTACGCGCTCATCTTCGCGCTCGGCCCGCTCTCGATCGGCCTGCTCGTGCGGACCCGCGCGGACCTGGTCGACCGCATCGCCGAGCTCGGGGCCTCCCGCGCCGAGGAACGGCGTCGCGCGGCCGAGGTCGCCCTCTCCCGCGAACGCGCCCTGCTCGCGCGCGAGATGCACGACGTCGTCTCGCACCAGGTGACCCTCATCGCGGTGCAGGCCGGCGGCGTGCAGATGGCCGGGCGCGACGAGCAGGAGCGGGCGTTCGCGCGGACGATCCGGCAGCTGTGCGTCGTGACCCTGCAGGAGCTGCGCGAGATGGTCCAGGTGCTCCGGGCGTCCGGCGGCACCGACCGGGAGATCGCCCCGCAGCCCGTGCTCGCCGACCTGCCCCGGCTCGTCGCCGCGAGCGGGCTCGAGACCGACGCGGCCGTCGACCTGCCCGAGACCCTGCCCCTGCCCGTGCAGCGCGCGGTCTACCGCTTCGTGCAGGAGGGCCTGACGAACGTCCGGAAGCACGCCCCCGGCGCCGTGGTCCGGATCAGCGGTCGGCTGCACGGCGACCAGGTGCTCGTCGACCTCGTGAACGGGCCCGCACGTGCCGACCGGCTCGAACTGCCCGGGTCCGGCCTGGGGCTCATCGGGCTCGGCGAACGCGCGTCGCTCCTCGGCGGCCGCCTCGACTCGGGACCGCAGCCCGGCGACGGGTTCGCGCTGCACCTGCGCCTGCCCGTCGAGCACCGACCGAGCGTCCCCACCCCCTGACGGCCGGGCGAGCGAGCGGCGGACGACGGGTGACCAGCCCTCCGAGGGACGGTCGGTGGCCGATCGGCCACCCGTGTTCACGCCACCGCCCGATGCACCGACCCGGCAGGGTCGGCTGTGATGGCAGCGTGGTCCAGTCAGCGCTCGTCGCCAGCATCCGTCGACACCCCGTCTCCGTGGGCGTCGGCGTCGCCTCCGTCCTGCTCGCCGTCACGGCACGCGTCGCGCACGCCGAGCCGGACTTCCCGCACCACCCGCCGGTCGCCTGGGCGGCCCTCGCGGTCGTCGTGGCCGTCACGGTGCTCGCGGAACGCACGCTCGGGTCGCTGCGCACCGTCCTGGTCGGCGTGGGCGCGCCGCTCGCGGCCGTCGGCGTCACCTTCCTGGCGGTGACGGTCGGGTCGGCGATGGGCGAGGCGCACGCGGAGGCCGCCGCGGGTGAGCCGCTGTTCGCCCCGTCCGCCGTCGCGGCCGCCCTGCTCGCCGCGGCCTCCGCCACGATGCCGCCGGCCCGCCGTCGTCGTGTCCGCGCCGTCCTGTGGACGGTCGTGCTCACCCTGGTGCTGTTCGCCGGCCACGGCTCCGACACCGCGCGTGCCCTGGCGACCCTGTTCGGGACCGCCGCCGGAGCGCTCGTGGTGCGCCGCGCCTCCCGGCCGGCACCGACCGCGCCGCGCACCGACCGGACCGTCGTCACCCACCCGCGCTCGGTCGTCGTCGCGACGCTCGTCGCCCTCGGCGCGGGCACCCTGGTGACGCTCGTCGTGCCGGAGCCGGACGGCGTCCTGTCGCCGTTCGCCGATGCCATGAGCGACCGGGCGACCGTGCTCGTCGGGGTGCTCCTGGTCGGGGCCGCCTGGCTCGTCCAGCGCGGCCGTCGCACCGGGCTCGTCCTGGCGGCGGGCCTGCTGGTGACGCTGTCCGCCGTGCTCGCCGACGTGTTCCTCATCGAACCACTGCAGGACGGCTTCGTGCAGTGGCAGGGTCTGACGACCGACGAGGTCGAGTGGCAGGTCACGCTGCTCGGGGCCTGGGCCGTCCCCGCCGCCGTGCTCCTGGCGATCGTGGTGCTCCGCGGCCAGCTGGTGCGCGCTCGCTTCCGTGCGACGCCGACCTGCGGCGAGGACTACCTCGGCATGCTCCGCGAGGGGGACGCGGGCACGCTCGGGCACATGGGCACCTGGCGGGGCAACGCGACCTGGACGCACCCGGACGGACTCGGTGCCGTCGCCTACCGCGTGCACGGCGACGTCGCCCTGACCGTGTCGGACCCGGCGTGCGCCGCCGCGGACCGGGCCGAGGTGGTCGCCGCGTTCGCCCGCGCCTGCGAGCGGAACGGCTGGACCCCCGCGTTCACGAGCGTGCACGAGCCGGTGCGGGCGATCCTCGCGGCCGAGGGGTGGGCGTCCTTCCCCGTGGGCGTGGAGTCCGTGCTCGACGTGACGACGTTCGACCTGCGCGGCAAGAAGCGCCAGGACCTGCGCACCGCGTCCAACCGTGCCGACCGCGAAGGGCTCCGCGACGAGTGGACCACGCTCGCCGCCCTCGACGCCGACCAGCGCGCGCAGGTCGAGACGATCTGCACCCGCTGGGCAGCCGACCGTCGGCTGCCGGAGATGGGCTTCACGCTCGGTGGGTTCCGCGAGCTCGAGGACCCGGACGTCCGACTGCTGCTCGCCGTGACCGCCGAGGGTCGGGTGACCGCGGTGACGAGTTGGCTGCCCGTGTACGAGCACGGTGCCCTGACCGGGTACACGCTCGACGTCATGCGACGCGGCGAGGACGGGATGCCCGGGGTGATGGAGTTCCTGATCGCCCGGACCGCCCTGCGCGCCCGCGAGGCCGGCCTCACCACGATCAGCCTCTCCGGCACGCCGCTCGCACCGCACACCGACGCCGGGTCGTGGGTGGCCCGCGGGTCGGCGCTCCTCGCCCGGGCGCTCGAGCCCGTCTACGGCTTCCGGTCGCTGCAGCGCTTCAAGGAGAAGTTCGGCGCGCGCCACGAGCCGCTCTGGCTCGTCGTCCCGAGCGCGCTGCAGGCGCCCCGGGTGGCGCGAGCGCTCACCAGCGCGTACGTGCCCGGGCTCCGTCCCAAGCACCTGTGGGCGCTCCGCCAGGCGCACGTCGCCCCGGCGGCTGAGCAGCCGGCCGCCCGCTCGTGAGCCCCGTCGAGTGGCTGCTCGCGACGCAGCTGCAGGCACCGAACAAGCTCGTGCCGGCCGACCTGGCGTTCGCCGTGCTCGCGACCGCCGTCCTGCTGCCCGCCGTGCGGCAGTGGCGGTCGCGGCAGGCCTGGCGCCGAGCGGCCCTCCGCGCCGGCATCGCTGCCGCTGCCGCGCTCGTCGTGCTCGCCGCCTGCTGGTTCACCACGCAGGTCGTCGACCTGTTCGGCGTCGCGCTGAGCCCGATCACGCAGATGTGGAGCGCCTTCGCCGGCGCGGCACTCGCCCTCGCGGTCACCGGTCTGGTGCAGGGCGGCGGATGGCGTCGCGCGCTCGCGATCGTCCTGGTGCCGGCGGCGCTCGTCGTGCCTGCGCTCGGCATCAACGTCGAGTTCGCCAAGTACCCGACGCTCGGCACCGTCGTGCAGAGCGACCCGTGGCCCGCCTACGACCGTGACGCCGCTCCCCTCGACACGATGCCCACCGCCGGGATCGTCCGGACCGCGACCATCCCCGGCACGCGCTCGCACTTCGACGCGCGGCCGGCCGTCGTCTGGCTGCCGCCGGCGGCCCTGGTGCGGGACCCGCGACCACTGCCCGTCGTCATCGCCTTCTCGGGGCAGCCGGGTGCGCCCGGGGACCTGTTCACCGCCGGTCGTCTGGCGGAACCCCTGGACGCCTACGCCCGCGCGCACGACGGTCGGGCGCCCATCGTCGTCAGCGTCGACCAGCTCTCCGCGCCGGGGAGGAACACGATGTGCGTCGACTCCCGGCTCGGGAACGTCGCGACCTACGTGACGCAGGACGTGCCGACCTGGATCCACGCGAACCTGCCCGCGACGACCGACCGGAAGGCCTGGGGGCTGACCGGGTTCTCGCAGGGTGGCACGTGCACGATGCAGTTCCTCACCGGGCACCCGTCCGCCTTCGGTGCGGCGCTGGCGGTGTCGAGCGAGCTCCAGCCGATCGACCAGGGCCCGCAGCACAGCGCCGACCAGGCGTTCGGCGGATCCGTGGCGGCCTGGCAGGCGGCGGCACCGATCGCACAGATGCGGGAGCACGGGCTGGACGGCCACGCCCTCTGGCTGACCGCCGGGTCGTCCGACCGGAAGTTCAGCGAGAACGCACGGGAGCTCGGTGCGGCCGCGCGGGAGGCCGGGGCCCGGGTCGAGGTCGGATCAGCGCCGGGCAGCGGTCACGACTGGAACACCGTGCAGTGGTCGTTCCGGACGTACGTCGGGCCGTTCGCGGACGCGTTGTCCGCGGCGGAACCTCGATCGCAGAGCTGAATATCGTACATCCGATGTTTGACATCACCCGAAGCGCTCCGTCACGCTGATCGGACACACCAGACGAACGGAAGGGTGACGACATGGAACACAAGGGGAAGCAGGTCCTGATCGGCCTCACGCTGACGATCGGGCTGGTCGTCGGCGGGACCGCGACGGTGGCGGTCGCGAGCCCGACCGAGGTGCTCGGGCAGGGCTCGGAAGCGGGCGGGATCGTCATCCCCGACTCCGGTGCCGGAACGTCCGGAGAGCGTCGCTCCTCGGTCCTGCAGCGGAGTGACGGCGGGGGCGGGAGCTTCTGGCAGTGGGGCGTCGGCAGCAGTGACGTCTGGTCGAACTACTTCCGCGAGAAGCGCTGCCACGGCGCGACCGCGGTCGGGAAGAAGTCGAGGCAGGTCACGGGTGTCCCCGGCGGTCGGTACGCCTACGCGATCACCCCGAAGAAGTTCAGCGGGAACCAGGCCTACTACCACAACTGCTGACCGTCGACGGTCCTGAGAACCGCATGCGACCCCGTGCACTGGTACTCGCCTACGCCATTCCGCCCGTCCTCGCGTTCGTCCTCGCCTTCGTCGGACTCACCGTGGCGGACGAGACCAGCGTGGTCGGGGCGACGTCCTCGGTCACCGTCTCCCTCGGCGGCGCGGCGCGGTCGAACCGGATCATCGCCGGAGCGATCACCCGCGTCGCCGAGGAACACCACGCAACCGTCGTCCGGATGGTCGCCGACCGCGCGGACCCGGACGGACGCCGGACAGCGCTCGTGACCGACGCTCCGGGGACGCTCGGCGAGCAGTGGCTCCGTGACGGCTACCCGGACTTCTCCAGTGCGGTCTCGACCCGGGTCCGACCGATGGCCGACCTCGACCGCGTCGACCCGACCGGCACGTACGAGCTGTTCGGCGACGATGCCGCCCGCCACGACCTGGTCCGCGCCTTCGACTCGGTCGGCTACGGAGCGACGACCGAGTCGATCCGGGCCCTGACTCGACTCGGCATCGGCGAGACGGTCGACGGCACCCTCGGTCTGGTCGGCATCCTGGTGCTCGGATCGGCCACCGCGTGCCTGGTGGCGACGGTCGGCTCGCCGCGGCGCTGCGCGGTCCGCCGACTGCACGGGCAGAGTGCCGTGCGGATCCTGCGGCAGGAGCTCGGTGCACTGCGGACGAGCGCGACGGTCGTGCTCGTCGGCGCGCCACTCGCCGGCGTCGGCATCTGGATCGTCAACCGCGCAGCGCAGTGGCCGGCACTCGTCGCCGCGTCCGCGGTGCTCGGCGCCGCGCTGCTCACGCCGGTGCTGCTCGCGCACGCGACGGGCGTCCTCCTCGCCTGCCGACGGCCCCTGGTCGACGCGCTGCGTGGCTCGCGGCCACCGGGTGGGGTCGTCGGGTTCGCGCACATCGCACGGCTGGCGGCGACACTGCTGCTCGTCGCCGCGGTGAGCGGTCTCGTCGGCGCCGAGGTCGTGGCGCGGACGTCCGGCACCGATCGGGACCTCCGGGCGGCAGGGACGGTCGTGCAGCTGTGGATCACGCCGGACCCCCGACCGATCGAGGCGCAGGCGTACTGGGACCGGCTCGGCCGGTTCGCCGGTGGCGCACTGCAGGACCACGACGCACTGCTCACCGCGCTCAGGGAGGTCTCGACCGGCGAGGGCGGCGCGGGGGTGTCCGCGCTCTTCGTCGACGCCGAGTACCTCCGACTCCAGGACGTCCGCGCGGCGGACGGCACCCGCATCCGTGCCGGTGCGACGCCGACCGTCTGGCTCCCCGAGCGCAGCAGGCTCGACCCGGACGCGCTCGTCAGGTCGCTCACCGACTGGGACTTCCGCGACGCGCCCGCTGCGGCCACCCGGGACGTCACCGTCGGGCGGCTCGGCACGCCGGAGCTCTGGACGTACCCGGACGGCGGCTCGGTGCGGGGCTGGCTCGACGACGCCGTCCTGGTGGTCGTCCCGACGCCGGCCACGATGTTCTCGGCGGACCAGCTCGGCTCGTGGCTGTCGACCGGCGACGTCGCGTTCCGCGACCGTGCGCGCGCGGAGCGGGCGATCCACGCTGCCGGGGTCGGCTCGGAGATCAGTGCCGTGGTGGACGTCGGACAGGCGGCAGCGGAGACCGCACGCGGTGCCCGGCGGACGGTCGTCGCCCAGTCCGCTGCGGTCGTGAGCGGTGCCGTGGTGTCGGTCGCGCTCGCCGTGCTCGCGACGTCGGCACACCGTCGCCGGCACGGACGGGCCCGTTTCACCAAGACCGTCGCGGGCGTCCACCCGGCGCGGGCCGACGCCGACCTGCTCGCCGTCGAGGTGGTGTCCGTCGCCGTCGCAGCTGTCGCGGCGGGTGCGGCGTGGTCCCGGCTCAGGCCGGATGCGTCGTGGCAGGTCTCGACGCTGGACCCGCTGACGCAGACGGCCACGCCAGCAGCGCTGCTCGCGATCGCGGCCGCGGTGGTGGTGTCGATCGTGAGCACCGTGATCGTCCTGGGCACGGCCCGGGGCACCGACAGGTCCCGAGGAGACGAAGCACGATGATCGACGTCCTGACCGTCAGCAAGCAGCGGGGCGGTCGCACAGTCTGGAAGGACCTCACCTTCTCGGTCGCCGCCGGCGAGGTCGTGGCGCTCACGGGGCCCAGCGGCTGCGGCAAGTCGACGCTGCTCGACTGCGTCGGCCACATCGACCGGGTCGACTCCGGGACGATCAGCATCGGCGGTGTGGACGCGGGACGGAGCGCACGCCACGCGCGCCTGCTCCGCCGGGACCACATCGGCTACCTGTTCCAGGACTTCGGGCTGGTCCACGATGCAACCGTGGGGGCGAACGTCGACCTCGCCCGACCGACCGGACGCGGCCGTCGTCGGGGCCTCTCGACCGCCGCGGCGCTCGAACAGGTCGGACTCGGCGGCCGCTCGACGGCGCGCGCCCACGAGTTGAGCGGCGGCGAGCAACAGCGCGTCGCGCTCGCGAGGCTCCTCGTCAAGCAGCCGTCCGTCATCCTCGCCGACGAGCCGACCAGCGCGCTCGATGCCGACAACGCTGCGCTGGTGCTCGACCGGCTCGAGTCGTTCGCGGCCGCGGGCGCCGCGGTCCTCATCGCGACGCACGCGCCGTCGGTCACACGGCGCGCGGCACGCGTGATCGCCCTCCGGGATGCTCGGGACCATCGAGGCGGACCCTGAGCAGGCCCGCTCCTCGGCGCCGTCCGCCCCTCAGGCGTTGCGGACGAGCCAGGCGAACTGGTCGTCGGTGAGTTCGCGGTCGGTCCACACCTGACCGAGCACGCCGTCCGGAGCAGCGACCGACGCCGACCCCTGCCAGACGAGCGAGAGCCCCACCTTCCGCAGCACAGCGGCCGATGCCGGGTTGTTCGTCAGCACCCGGCCGGTCACCGGCGCGCAGGGAGCTGCGCGGTGCGCTTCGGCCACGGCGGCGCGCGCGAGTTCGCCGGCGTACCCGTTCCCCCAGGCCGCGGGAGCCAACCGGTAGCCGAGGTTCCAGACCCCCGCCGTCGTCATGTCGACGCCGCCGACCCCGACGAACGCTCCGTCCGTCGTGCGGACCGTCCACGAACCGAGGCCGTACCGGGCCCGACCGCCGATCTTGCGCTGCACCAGGTCGACCGTCGTCGCACGGTCGGTGTGCCGCCCGGAGGGCAGGTGTCCCCAGGTCCGCGCGTCGGAGAACACCGCGTGCACGTCGTCGATGTCGGCGGGCGTGAGCGGTGTCAGCACCAGGCGATCCGTCCGGATCTCCTGCTGTGGGGTCAGGAGCTGGTGGGCCATGGTCCGATCATCACCCCGACCCCCGACAAGTGGGTGGACACCACGCGACGTCCGCGCGATCCGGCCCCGGACTGCGGCTTCGCGCAGCCCGGGGCCGGACCGGTGACGGGCGTGCAGGCGTCAGTCGAGCAGCAGCGCCGGCTCCTCGAGCACCGAAGCGATGTCGTGCACGAAGCGCGAGGCCACGTCGCCGTCGACGACCCGGTGGTCGAACGAGGCACCGATCGTGGTCACCATGCGCGAGCGGACCTCGCCGTCGACGACCCACGGCTTCGGCTTGATCGTGCCCATCGCGACGATGGCGACCTCGCCCGGGTTGAGGATCGGGGTGCCGGTGTCCATGCCGAAGACACCGATGTTCGTGATCGTCACGGTGCCGTCGGCCATCTGCTGCGGCGTGGTCTTGCCGTCGCGGGCGGTGAGCGTCAGGTCCTCGAGCGCCTTCGCGAGCTCGAACAGGGACATGTCCTGCGCGTCCTTGATGTTCGGCACGATGAGCCCACGCGGGGTCGCCGCGGCGATGCCGAGGTTCACGAAGTGGTGGACGATGATCTCCTGGTCGGTCCAGGTCGAGTTCACCGACCGGTTCCGACGGACGGCCCAGATGACCGCCTTGGCGAAGACGAGCAGCGGCGAGACCTTGACGCCGGCGAACGTCGGCGAGGACTTCAGGCGCTTGACGAACTCCATGGTGCGGGTCGCGTCGACGTCGACGAACAGGGACACGTGCGGCGCCGTGAACTTCGACGTGGTCATCGCCTTCGCGATGGCCTTCCGCACGCCCTTGACCGGGATGGTCTCGCGGCGGACGTCGCCCCACTCGGGCGTCTCGATGTTGCGGAAGACGCCGGCCTGCTTCGCGTGCCGGATGACGTCGTCGCGCGTGACCTCGCCGGCGAGACCCGTCGGCACGACCTCGGTCAGGTCGACGTCCAGGTCCTTCGCGAGCTTCCGGATCGGCGGCTTCGCCAGGACGATGCCCGACACGACGGCCTTGCGCGGTCGGGAGCCCTGCTCGCCGACGGCCTGCGAGATGCTGTCCTCGCCCGGGTCCGAGGCGGCCTCGGCCGCGGCGACGGCGTCCGCACTGGAGGCACGGCTCACCTCGGCGGCGAGCGCTGCGGCCCGGCGGGCGCCCGGCTTCCGGCGGGACGGGGACGTGGTCGCGGAGCCGTACCCGACCAGGACGGCGCCGGACGACTCGTCGGAGCCGACGACGGTCGCGTGGTCAGCGACCGGCTGCGACGGAGCCGCGTGCCGCGGTTGCTGCGGAGCAGCAGCTGCCGGTGCGGCCGCTGCGGGTGCGGCCGGGGCGGCGGCCGGTGCCGGCGGGGTCTGCTGCGCGGAGGTCTGCTGCACGGGCGCCGGCGGCGTCGGCGCGACGGGAGCCGGAGCGGCCGCTGCGGCAGGCGGGGTGACGGCGACGTCCGGCGAGGCCGGGGCGCTGTCGGCAACGGTGGACGGGCCTCCCGGCTGGGCGGACGTCGACGCGACCTGCACGTCCGAGTCGACCCGGATGATCGGCTTGCCGACCTCGACGGTGTCACCCTCGGAGACGAGCAGCCCGGTGACGGTCCCGGCGAACGGCGACGGCAGCTCGACGAGCGACTTCGCGGTCTCGATCTCGACCAGGACCTGGTCGACGGCGACCTCGTCCCCGATCGCGACGCGCCACTGCACGATCTCGGCCTCGGTCAGGCCTTCGCCCACGTCGGGCAGGGGGAATTCGGCGGCGGGCACTGCGGCTCCTTCGAACGTTCTGGTCGGCTCGGTCAGTATGCGAGGGCGCGGTCGACGGCCTCGAGGACACGGTCCGCGTCCGGCAGGTGGAGGTGTTCGAGCTTCGACACCGGGAAGGGGACGTCGAACCCGGAGACCCGGATCGGCGGCGCCTGCATCGTGTAGAAGCACTGCTCCGCGACGGTCGCGGCGATCTCGCTGCCGACGCTGACGAAGCCGGAGGCCTCCTGCGCGATGACGACCCGGCCGGTCTTGCGGACCGAGGTCAGCAACGGCTCCCAGTCGATCGGCGAGATGGAGCGGAGGTCGATGACCTCGCAGCTGGTGCCCTCGGCCTCGGCGATGTCCGCAGCCTGCATGAGGGTCGCCACCATCGCGCCGTGGCCGACGAGGGTGACCTCGGTGCCGGTCCGGGCGACGCGCGTGGTGTGCATCGGGACGTGGCCGTCGACGAGGTCGACCTCGCCCTTCGGCCAGTAGCGGGACTTCGGCTCGAGGAACACGACCGGGTCCTTCGACGCGATCGCCTCCTGGATCATCCAGTACGCGTCGTTCGGCGTGCTCGGGCTGACCACGCGCAGGCCCGGGGTGTGCGCGAAGTACGCCTCCGGAGACTCCTGGTGGTGCTCCACGGCGCCGATGTGCCCGCCGTAGGGGATGCGGATGACGACCGGCAGCGACATGTGCTGCGGCAGGCGGTTCTGCATCTTGGCGAGCTGCGAGGTGATCTGGTCGAAGCCCGGCCAGACGAAGCCGTCGAACTGGATCTCGACCACCGGACGGTAGCCGCGCAGTGCCAGGCCGATCGCGGTGCCGATGATGCCGGCCTCGGCGAGCGGGGTGTCACGGACGCGCTCGGCACCGAACCGCTCCTGCAGGCCCTCGGTGATGCGGAAGACGCCGCCCAGCTGGCCGATGTCCTCGCCCATGAGCAGGACCTTGTCGTCCGCGGCCATCGCGGCGGCGAGGCCGGCGTTGAGCGCCTTGGCCATCGGCAGGGTCTGCACGGGCTCGCTGGGGACCTCGCCCGCACCGGGGTGGGCGCGGAGCGTGTAGTCGAAGAGCTGCTCGGTCGTGCTCATCAGTGGGAGCCCCCTTCGTACCCGGCCTCGTACTGCTCGAGCCAGGCCTTCTGCGCGGTGGTGACCGGGTGCGGCTCGCGGTACACGTTGTCGAACATGACGTCCACCGACGGCGGGGTCAGGGCCACGGTCGCCCGTCGGACGTCAGCGGCGATGTCCTCGCCCTCCTCGTCGAAGCGCGCGAGCTGCTCGTCGGTGACGCCGCGGCTGCGCAGGTACGCGGCCGAACGGGCGATCGGGTCGCGCTCCACCCACGAGGTGAGCTCGTCGTCGAGGCGGTAGCGGGTCGGGTCGTCGGAGCTCGTGTGCGCGCCGATGCGGTAGGTCTCGGCCTCGACGAACGCCGGCCCCTGCCCGGAGCGGGCGTGGTCGGTCGCGACGAGGGACGCCGTGTACGACGCCAGGACGTCGTTGCCGTCGACGCGGACGCTCGGGATCCCGAAGCCGCGCGGGCGGTCGACGAGCGGGGTCGGCGACTGCACCGACACCGGCACCGAGATCGCCCAGTGGTTGTTCTGCAGGAAGAAGACGACGGGGGCCTTCGTCGACGCGGCGAAGACGTACGCCTCGTTCACGTCGCCCTGGCTGGTCGCGCCGTCGCCGAAGTAGACGATGGTGCAGGCGTCGCGGTCGGGGTCACCGGTGCCCACGTCGCCGTCGAGCTGCTGACCGAGCGCGTAGCCCGTCGCGTGCAGCGTCTGCGACCCGATCACCAGCGTCGAGATGTGCGTGTTGCCGCGCTCGTCCGGGTCCCAGCCGCCGTGCGTCTGGCCGCGGTACATCGCGATGATCTCCATCGGCTCGACACCGCGGTGCATCGTGACGGCGTGCTCGCGGTACGACGGGAAGACGTGGTCCTGTGCGCGGAGGGCGAAGACGGAGCCGACCTGCGCGGCCTCCTGTCCGTGGCTCGGGACCCAGAGGCCGAGCTGACCGGTGCGCTGGAGGTTGTGGCCCGCGTGGTCGAACCGACGCGTGAGCACCATGCGGCGGTGCATCGCCAGCAGGGTCTCGTCCGGGATCGTCCGCGCGACGGCGGCGTACTCGGCGTTCTCGTCGGTCTCCACGAACCGGCCCTCGGGGTCGAGGATCCGGACGGTGGCCGTCGCGGGGGCCGCGGCGTGGAATGACATGTCGGTCAGCGTAACGCCAGGGCCTACCGGGCCGCCTGGAGGTCCCCCACAAGCGACCCCGCCGTTTCGAGGAGCGTTTCCACAGCCTCGTGCTCCCCGATCGACACCCGGATGCCCTCGTTCCCGAAGGCCCGCACGATGATGCCGGCGGCCTCGAAGCGCTCGGCCGCGTGGGCCGTCAGCTCCCCGGTCGGCAGCCACACGAAGTTGCCCTGGGCGTCCGGGACGTCCCAGCCCTGGCCGCGCAGCGCGGCGACGATGCGGTCACGGCTCGCCGCGAGCTCGGCGACGCGGTCGAGCAGCTCGGTCTCGCGCTCCAGGCTCGCGAGCGCCGCCGCCTGGCCCTGCGCCGTCACCGACAACGGGATCGCGCAGGCACGGACGGCGTCGAGCACGTACGCCGGACCGAACGCGTACCCGACGCGCAGGCCCGCGAGTCCGTACGCCTTGGAGAACGTGCGGAGGACGACGAGGTTCGGGTACCGCTCGAGCAGCGGCGTGCCACGGACCGCGGTGGGCTCGGTGACGAACTCGGCGTAGGCCTCGTCGAGCACGACGAGCACGGTCGACGGCACGCGCGCCATGAACGTCTCGAACTCAGCGCCCGTGACGACGGCACCGGTCGGGTTGTTGGGCGAGCAGACGATGACCATGCGGGTGCGGTCGGTCACGGCGTCGGCCATGGCGTCGAGGTCGTGGCCGCCGTCCGGGCGGTTCGGCACCTGCACGCTCGTGGCACCGGCGACCGTCACGACACCCGGGTAGGCCTCGAAGGAGCGCCACGCGTAGACGACCTCGTCGCCGGGGCCGCTCGTCGCCCGGGCCAGCTCGTGCAGGATCGCGACGCTGCCGGGCGCGACGTGGACCTCGTCGACGGTGAGTCCGGCGCGGTTCGCGAGCACGGCGCGGACGGCCAGGGCGGTGGCGTCCGGGTAGCGGTTGTAGGCCGTCTGCGCCTGCACGGCCTCGACGACGCCCGGCAGCGGCGGGAACGGGTTCTCGTTGCTCGACAGCTTGAAGGCGTCGGGCGCTGCCTGACGCCCCTGCTTGTACGCGGGGAGGACGGCCACCTCGGGCCGGATGTGCACGCGCTCGTCAGTCACGCGCTCAGGCTACCGGGGACCGTCCGGGGCGCGACGGGCATCATGAGGGCATGCGATTCCTCGTCCGCCTCGTCGTCAACGCCGTCGCGCTCTGGCTCACCACCCTCATCGTGAGCGGCGTCACCGTCACCCCGTTCGGCGACGGGGACACCACCGCCGTGGTGCTCACGTTCCTGCTCGTGGCGTTCGTGTTCGGGCTCGTGAACGCGGTCATCGGCACGATCATCCGGATCGTCGCGTTCCCGCTCTACGTCCTGACGCTCGGCCTGATCTCGCTGATCGTGAACGCCGTGCTGCTGCTCATCGTCGCCGGGATCTCGGACGCGATCGGCTTCGGGCTCGAGGTCGAGTCCTTCGGCTGGGGCATCGTCGGCGCCTTCGTGCTCGCCGTGTTCTCGTGGCTGATCGGGCTGTTCGTGCGGCCGGTGCTGAACCGCCCGCGTCCGTGACCGCGGGCCGCACCGAGCCGGCCGCCCGCGCGACGGATGCGGGCCGCACCGAGCCGGCCGCCCGCGCGACGCGTGCCGACGGCGAGGGCCGCGCCGTGCCTCCCGGTCGGACCGCCGTCGCGGACGTCACGTCCGTGCGCCATGATGTGCACATGAGCCCGGACGCCGACGCCCCGTTCCGCGTCTCGTTCGTCTGCAGCGGCAACATCTGCCGCTCCCCCATGGCCGGCATCGTCTTCGCACAGGTCGCCGCCGACGCCGGCATGGCCGACCGCTTCGTCGTCGAGTCGGCGGGCACCGGTGACTGGCACGTCGGCGAGCCCGCGGACGAGCGCACGATCGCGGCACTCGCAGCGCGCGGATACGATGGCAGCAGGCATCGCGCCCGCCAGTTCGACCCGGACCGGTTCCCGGACCTCGACCTGGTGGTCGCACTCGACCGCTCCCACGAACGCGTCCTGCGCTCGTGGGCACCGACCATGGACGACGCCGCCAAGGTGACGCTCCTGCTGCGGTACGACGACGCCTGGCCCCAGCAGGCCGACGTGCCGGACCCGTACTACGCGGACCGGCACGAGTTCGACCGAGTGCTCTCGACCGTCGAGCGTGCCTGCCGGGCGCTCTTCCGCCAACTCGAACCGGCAGTCCGTCAGGGAGCCCCATGACCCCCCTTCCCCCGCAGCCGATCAGCCCGCTCGACGGGCGGTACTACCCGGTCGTGCACACGGTGGGCGAGCACCTCTCCGAGGCCGGCCTCAACCGCGCACGCATCGTGGTCGAGGTCGAGTGGCTCATCTTCCTGACCGACCACGCGATGTTCACCACCTCGCCGCTGAGCATCGACGACAAGGCAGCGCTGCGCCGGGTCGTCGAGACCTTCGGCCACGACCAGATCGCGGAGCTCGCCGAGATCGAGGCCACGACGCGGCACGACGTCAAGGCCGTCGAGTACTTCGTCCGTCGCCGCCTGTCCGAGCTCGGGCTCGACGCCATCGCCGAGCTGACGCACTTCGCCTGCACCAGCGAGGACGTCAACAACCTGTCCTACGCACTGACGGTGCGGGACACCGTCGACCAGGTCTGGCTGCCCGCCTACCGCTCGGTCCTGGCGACGCTCCGCACCACGGCGGAGCAGCTCCGCGCCGTGCCGATGCTCTCGCACACGCACGGGCAGCCCGCGACGCCGACGACCCTCGGCAAGGAGCTCGCGGTGGTCGTCTACCGCCTCGAGCGCGTCCTGACGCAGATCGAGCACGGCGAGTACCTCGGCAAGTTCTCCGGCGCCACCGGGACCTTCTCGGCGCACCTCGCCGCCGACCCCGAGGCCGACTGGCCCGCGCTGTCGAAGGAGTTCGTCGAGGGCCTCGGCCTGACGTGGAACCCCCTGACGACGCAGATCGAGTCGCACGACTGGCAGGCCGAGCTGTACGACCGGGTGCGCCACGCGAACCGGATCCTGCACAACCTGGCGACCGACGTGTGGACCTACATCTCGATGGGCTACTTCACGCAGATCCCGGTGGCGGGTGCCACGGGCTCGTCGACGATGCCGCACAAGATCAACCCGATCCGGTTCGAGAACGCCGAGGCGAACCTCGAGATCTCGTCGGCGCTGTTCTCGACGCTGTCCGAGACCCTCGTGACGAGCCGCCTGCAGCGCGACCTGACCGACTCGACCACGCAGCGGAACATCGGCGTCGCGTTCGGGCACTCGCTGCTCGCGCTCGACAACCTGCGTCGCGGGCTCGGCGAGATCGCGGTGAACGAGACCCGGCTGGCCGAGGACCTCGACCACAACTGGGAGGTGCTCGGCGAAGCGATCCAGACGGTCATCCGCGCCGAGGTCACCGCCGGGCAGTCGAACATCGAGGACCCCTACGCGATGCTCAAGGAGCTCACGCGGGGCAAGCGCATCGGCCAGGACGAGCTCGTCGCGTTCGTGAACGGCCTCGACATCTCGTCGGGTGCCAAGGCACGACTGACGAACCTCACGCCCGGCACCTACACGGGCCTGGCCGACGAGCTCGTCGACCGCCTGGACGTCTAGTCCGACCCCTTCCGCAACACGCAACGACGGCGGCTCCTCGCAGCGGTACACCCCTGCGAGCGGCCGCCGTCGTTGCGTTCCGCGAGACCGCGAGCGGGCGCAGCGGACGGGAGGCGCGGGGCGGCCCCGCCGCGCACGTCACCACCTCAGGTGGTGACGGCCCGTGCCTCGGCGACCAACGCCTCCAGGACGGTGCGGACCGCGGGACGGACCGCGCGGTCCGGACGGGTGAGCGCCTCGATCCTCCGGCCCGCCCGCACGTCGGCGAGCGTCGCCAACCGGAACCGTCCCGCCGCACGCGTGCCCGACGTGTACCGGGGCACGAGCGCGATGCCGTGCCCCGCGGCCACCAGGTTCTCGATGACGGGCAGGTGGATCGTGCGGAACGCCACCGACGGCGGGGTGTCGGACGCCGCGGCCATCGCGATCAGCACGCGGTCGATCGGGTAGTCCTCGGGCACGCCGATCCAGGTCTCGTCGACGACGTCCTCGATGCCGACGCGCTCCCGGTCGGCGAGCGGGTGGTCGAGCGGCAGGGCGACGTCGAGCGGTTCCCGGAGCAGCGCGACCGTCTCGACGGCGCCGTCGGGGCGGCGGGCACCGTCCGGGCGGTGCCCGATGACGACGTCGTGGTCGGCGGTGAGCGGCGCGAACTCCCCCTCGCTGACGTCGACGTCCGAGAGCTCGAGGACGATGCCCGGGTGCTCGCGCATGCGCGTGAGGAGCCCCGGCAGCAGCAGCTCGGCCGCCGAGGGGAACACCGCGAGGTCGACCGTCCCGCTCACCCCCGCGAGGTGCTCCGACCACGCCGACTCCACCGTGGCGAGCGCGGTCGCGACACCGGTGGCCATGTCGGCGAGTGCCCGGCCGTCCACGGTGAGGCGCACGCCGCGTCCGACGCGCTCGACCAGGGGCACGCCGGCCTGGCGCTGCAGCGTGCGGAGCTGCTGCGACACCGCGCTCGGGGTGCGGTGCGTGGCTGCTGCGACCGCGGTGACGCTCCCCCGTTCCGCGAGCTCGCGGAGGACCGGCAGCAGGGCGATGTCGAAGCCGACCATGCAAGGACCCTACAACGATGCTGTCACACCGTGCGCTGGTGCTACCGCTTCTCGTACGGGACGATCGATCCGTGCTCTTCCGCGACCGCATCCTCGCCCTCGTCGTCGCCGTGGCGTGGGGTCTGAACTTCCCGGCGACCGCGATCGCCCTCGACCACTGGCCCCCGTTCCTGCTCGCCGCCGTCCGGTTCAGCCTGCTGGCCGTCCCGACGATCCTGTTCGTCCCGCGGCCGAGGGTCCCGTTCCGGTGGATCGTGCTCGTCGGCGCGACGCTCGGCGTCCTGCAGTTCGCGTTCCTGTACCTCGGCATGGCGGCCGGGATGCCGACGGGGCTCGCGTCGCTGGTGATCCAGGCGTCCGCGCCGTTCACGGTCGTGCTCGCCGGGGTCCTGCTGCGTGAGAAGCTCACCGCCCGTCAGGTCGTCGGGGTGTCCGTCGCGGTCGCGGCCCTCGGCGTCATCGCGGTGCACCGGGCGCAGACCGCGGCGCTGCTGCCGGTCGTGCTGGTGCTGTGCGGGGCGCTGGGCTGGGCGCTCGGCAACGTCGCGACGCGGCGGACCGGTCCGGTGAACCCGCTGCACCTGACCCTGTGGTGGGCCGTCGTGCCGCCGGTGCCGATGTTCGCACTGTCGCTGCTCGTCGAGGGGCCGGAACGGGTCGGTCGGGCGTTCGGCACGGCGTTCACCGCGTCGGCGTTGCCGGCCGACCTCGGCCTGCTCTACATCGTCGTCGCGGGGAGCCTGGTCGGGTACGGGATCTGGTCGCGCCTGATGGGGAAGTACCCGTCGAGCACCGTCGCACCGTTCTCGATGCTCGTCCCCGTGATCGGGGTGCTCGCCTCGTGGGCGGCGTTCGGCGAGGTGCCGGACGTGGTCGAGGTCGTGGCCGGTGCCGTGGTGGTGGTCGCCGTGCTGTGGTCGTCGCGCACCGCGAGGGTGGTGCCGGCCGCGGCGGTGCCGGCGGTGGCGGTGCCGGTCAGCCCCGGTGCTGCCGGCGCTCGGCGATGATGCCGGCGAGCGCGCCGCGCAGGTGCGGGTACCGGAACTCGTAGCCCGCCTCGAGCAGTCGTGTCGGCACGACCCACCGACTCTTCAGCACGAGCTCGGTCTCCGTGCGGATCGCGAACGACCCGATCTCGAGCATCCACCGCCAGGTCGGCAGCCCGAAGCGCCGTCCGACCGCGTCGCGGATGGTGGCCATCACGGTCCGGTTGTCCGACGGCTCCGGGCTCGAGACGTTGACCGGGCCGTCGATGTCCTCGTGGTCGCGCACGAACCGGATCACCCCGAGGACGTCGTCGATGTGCACCCAGCTGAACCGCTGCCGCCCGTGCGTGTGCCGGTCGTGGTGGTACGTGCCCGCTCGGAGCCGGGCACGCGTCGGGAACCACGCCCCGTCGAACTGCGGCCCGCCGAGACCGGCCTGGGCCAGTCGGAGCAGCGGGACGAGGGCGCTCCCGTCGCCGAACACGATCGCCATCCGGAGCGCGACCCGGCGGGTGTGCGGCAGGTCCGCGCTGAACAGGGCGTCCTCCCACGCCTTCGCGACCGAGACCGAGAAGCCCTCGCCGAGCTCACCCGTGGCCTCGTCCTGGGGTCGGTCGTCCGCGTGCCGGTAGATCGTCGCGGTGGAGGCGTTCACCCACAGCGGCGGCGGGTGCTCGGCGGTCCGGATCGCCTCGGCCAGCTCGAGCGTCGTGTCCACGCGGGAGCGCATGATCTCCGCTCGGTTCCGACGGCCGTAGCGGCAGTTCACGCTCTTGCCCGCCATGTTCACCACGATCGCGGCACCGTCGACGAGCTCACGGATCCGGAGCGTGTTGCCCCACACCGCGTCGCCCGTGCGACCGACCGTGACGACCTCGTACCCCTCATCGCGGAAGGCACGCTGCAGGTACCGTCCGACGAAGCCGCCCGCTCCCGCGATCACGGCGCGGCCCCTCGGCGCGCGGGTGGTGTCGTCGCTCATGGTGTCCCCTGTCCGGTGTCGGGCTCGATCCGGTAGCGGAAGGCGCCCTCGTACCGGTACAGCGTGCCGATCAGCGGCGCCGAGAGCCGCAGGGACACGCGCTGCACGTCGGCATCGTCATCGAATCGTTCCACGAGCGTGACACGCGGAGCGGCGACGGCCGGGAGGCTCCGGGCACGTCCCAGCACACGGACCGTCACCCGGGTGGAGACCAGGCGCAGGGCGCCCGCGTCCGGCCCGTCCGCGTCGACCTCCGCCCGGAGCAGGGCGTTGACGCGCCCACGGCGACCGAGGTGGTCGACGAGCCCGTGCGGCTCGGCGGTGATCGCGTCCACCATCGTGCGGGGTCCGGTCCGGAAGCGGAAGGTGCGGTGCGCGCGGACGGCGACCCGTGCCTCCCGACCGT
Source organism: Curtobacterium sp. 1310 (assembly GCF_017834105.1). Classification (NCBI taxonomy): domain Bacteria; kingdom Bacillati; phylum Actinomycetota; class Actinomycetes; order Micrococcales; family Microbacteriaceae; genus Curtobacterium; species Curtobacterium sp. 1310. The sequence continues at coordinate 778,830 of NZ_JAFICY010000002.1, forward strand.
CCACGGCGCCGCGGCCGACGTGAGCCGGACGGTTCTCGACCGTGAAGGGGACGTCCCGCTCCCACACGGGGAACACCACGGCGTCCCGGGCCAGGACGGCCAGGAGCGGCCAGATCCAGCGCCGCGGCGTCCCGACGACCGCGAACACGCCCTCGCCGCGGCCGACGTGACCCACCGGGACCGCACCGAAGTACGTGCGCAGTCGTGGGTGCAACCGTGCGAGCACGGCCGACGGTGTCGTCAGCTCGTAGGGCGACCGGGTCACGACGCCGATCCTGGCACGGTGTCGGCCTCGTTCCCTACGATCGAGGCATGGGACACGACCACGCGCACGGGCATGCCGGCGCCTCGGAGCGCGCGCTGCTCGTCGCGTTCTGCATCTCGGCGGGCATCCTGCTCGCCGAGGTCGTCGGGGCGGTCGTCACCGGCTCCCTCGCGCTGCTCGTCGACGCCGGGCACATGGTCGTCGACACCGGTGGCCTCGGCATCGGCCTCGTCGCCACCCGGCTCGCGCGCCGCTCACCGACGGCCCAGCGGACGTGGGGCTACCAGCGCGCTGAGGTGCTGGGCGCCACGGCGCAGGCGGCGATCCTGCTCGCCGTGGGGGTCTTCGTCGTCGTCTCGGCGATCCAACGACTGTTCGTGCCCGCCGAGATCCACGCCGGCCCGCTGCTCGTGTTCGGTGTGGTCGGGCTCGTCGGCAACCTCGTCGCCTACGCGGTGCTCGCGCGGGCCTCGGGCGGCGGCTTCACGTCACGGGCGGCCCGACTCGAGGTGCTGAACGACACCCTCGGGTCCGTCGCGGTGATCGCCGCCGCCGTCGTCCTCGCGCTCACCGGGTGGGAGCGGGCCGACTCGATCGCCGCGATCCTGATCGGGCTGCTCATCCTGCCGCGGGCCGTCCGGCTGCTCCGCGAGACCGCGAACGTGCTGCTCGAGTCCACACCGCCCGGGCTCGACCTCGACGACGTGCGCGCGCACATCCTCGAGCTCGACCACGTGATCGAGGTGCACGACCTGCACGCGACGCTCGTCGCCACCGGCGTGCCGAACCTGACGGCGCACGTCGTCGTCGACGACCACTGCTTCTCGACCGCGCACGCGCCCCGGATCCTCGACGCGCTGCAGCAGTGCGTCGCGGAGCACTTCGACGTCCCCGTCGAGCACTCGACCTTCCAGCTCGAACCGGTCTCGCACCGGCGGCACGAGCACGAGGTGCACGCGTAGGCACGAGGTGCACGCGTCGGGACGGGTCGGGTCGGCCCGGCCTGCGCACCGGTCCGGTGCGGTCAGCAGCCGCCGTCGTCGGTGGGGAACGCCGTGATCACCCGGTCGGTCGTCTCCGACACGATCACCCGCACGTTCGGCTCCGCCGACGGACGCGAGCCGTCGTCGAAGCGGACCGGCGCGGCGTAGCAGACCTTGCCGTCCCCGGCGTCCTGCGGGTAGCCGGCGGGCGGTGCCTCGAGCACGGACCGGACGGCGGTGAGCATCGCGTCGTCCCAGTCCCGTGAGCCGTGGCCCCGGACGACGTCCTGCCAGTCGGCGGTGTGCCGGACGCGGATGTGCTCGTAGCCCTGGCCGGACGTGCCGCACTGCAGCTCGACCCGTCCGAGCGCGGCGGTCTCGTACCGGGCGACCACGGCCCGGCGGTCAGCGTCGCAGCGGTCGAGCACGTCGCCGCCGGGCAGGTCGGGGCCCGACCGCTCGATGGTGACGGTGCCGTCGCGCGTCGCTCCGTCGGCAGCGGTCGCGCCGGGCGTGACGGTGGACGCTCCGCCGCCGATCACCGGGTCCTCGCCGCTGCGCTGCGCCGTCAGGGCGAAACCGCCGGCGACCAGGCCGGCCGCGATGACCGCGGCGACGACGGTGACGGCCGGACGTCGGCGCTGCTGGGGCATGCGCTCCAGTATGCCGGGAGACGACCTGCCGAACGGCTGGCCGGGTGGTCGGCTGGTCGCGGCGGACTACGCCGCGCGGGCGGCCAGGCGCAGGCCGGCGACCAGTGCGAGTGCGACGACGAAGGCCACGTACGCGAGCAGCACCGGGAGCGTCGGCACGACGAGGAGCGCGGCGCCGACCGCCACGACGGGCACGGTCAGTCCCGCGTACGCGACGAGGAACGTCGCCGCGAGCACCCCGCCGCGCTGCTCCGGCCCGACGAGCGACCCCGCGCGGGCGATCGCGGCCCGGAAGAGCAGCCCGACACCGGCACCCGCCACGACCCCGCCGCCGATGAAGCCCGCGACCTGCAGGAGCACGGCGGCGACCGCGAGCACGACGAGACCACCGACGAGCAGCACCAGGCCGAGCCGGATCTGCCGACGCTGGGACAGCCTTGCGAAGACGATCTGCGACACCGCACTCGCGGCGAAGACCCCGAACGTCGTGGCGCCCGCGGCGAGACGGTCGGTGACGTGGAACGTGGTGCCGAGGAAGGTCGGGGCCACCGAGGTGAAGAGTCCCTGCACGGCCAGGGCGGCGAAGGCCGCGGCACCGGCGGCCCAGAACACGCCGGCCTGCCCCTCGGGAGCGGCCATCCGCTGCGGTCGGTACGGCACCGGCTGCTCGGGACGGTCGACGGTCTCCGGCGCGGCGAGGACGACGACGAACGCGACCGCCAGGGCGACGACGAAGACGACGTACGGCACGACGAGCGGCTGCCCGACGAAGTCCGCGAGCGCGCCCCCGACGAGGGCGCCGAGCGACAGACCGCCGAGGTTCACGGCGCCGGCCGCGACGCTCGCACCCTGGGCGGACGCGGACGAGCCGGTCGCCCGGACCCGCAGTTCACCGAGGTGCGCGGTCGCCGTCGCGGTGAGGAGCCCGACGCCGAGCCCGGTGACGAACCGCGCCACGACGAGACCTGCGACGTCGGACCACAGCAGGAACAGCACGGCCGCGACGAGCTCGAGGGCGATCGACACCAGGATCAACGGGCGTCGTCCGTGCACGTCGCTGAGGTGTCCCGCCAGGAAGAGCGAGGCGACGACCCCGACACCGTAGGCGGCGAAGACGACCGTGGTCGTGAACGTCGGGAAGCCGTCGCGCGCCTGGTAGATCACGTAGAGGGGTGCCGGGACGGTCGCGAACGCCATCACCGCCAGGAACGCGAAGGCCACGGCCCAGAAGCCGAAGCCGTGCCGGCGACGGGAGTGCGTGCGCCGCCCTCGCGGAGCGGGGACGGGACGGGAGCCGGTCGTCGGGGCCGGAGCCGCGTCGGTGGTCGAGGTCATGCTCCGATGGTGCCCTGGCGCCGTCATCGAGTCCAACGGGTGTTCTTGATGAGTGTCATCGATCTGGTCGATACTCGGACGATGGAGACCCGCCTGCTCGAACAGTTCGTGGCCGTCGCCGCCGAGGGGACCGTGACACGCGCCGCGGAACGCCTGTGGGCCGCCCAGTCGACCGTCTCCGCCGGGATCGCCTCCCTCGAGCGCTCGCTCGGCGTGCGGTTGTTCGACCGCACCGGTCGGCGACTCGTGCTGACCGCGGCCGGCGAGGACCTCCTCCCGCACGCCCGCGCGGTGCTCGGTTCCCTGGAGCGCATGCGGGACCTGGCGACCGTCGACGACGCCGACCTCCGCGGCCGGGTGCGGCTGGGCATCTTCACGAGCATGGACGTCGTCGACCTGACGGGGGTGCTGCGGCGGTTCCGGCGGCGGCACCCGCTCGTGGCCGTCGAGCTGATGACCTCGCCCTCGGGCACCACCGGCCTGGTGCAGGACCTGGTCGCCGGGCGGCTCGACCTGGCGTACACGGGCCTGCCGTCCGTCCCGCCCGGGGTCGTCGTCGAACCGCTGCGCGAGCTGCCCTTCCGCGTGTACACCGCCGCGGACCACCCGCTCGCTGCTCGCCCGTCGGTGTCCCTGGCCGAACTCGCCGGGGAGCCCTTCGTCGACACCGCGCACGGCTTCGGCAACCGCCTGATCCTCGACGCCGCGTTCGAGCGCCTCGGCCTCCGACGCCGGGTCGTGGCGGAGATGAACGACATGCCGGCGGTGATCCGGTTCGCCTCGGCCGGGCTCGGCGTCGGTGTCGTCCCGGACCCGGGCGTCCGGTACGACGGCGCCGTGCTCGAGCTCGAGGACGAGGTCGAGCCGCTCCGCATCGGGCTCGCGATGCGGTCGGACACCGAACCGAACCGCGCCACGCGCACGCTCGCTCGCGACGTCGTGGCCGCACGGGTGGGGTGAGGTCCGGGGGCCGTGTGGGACGTGTCCCACCGGCGGACGGGAGGCGCGGGACGGTCCCGCACCGCGCCTCCCGGCCGTCAGTCCCCCCAGATCTCCCCGACGACGGCGTCCAGCAGGCCGTCGGTCGGGAAGTCGGCCTGGTCGATCTCGACCCAGGTGTCACCGCGCGAGTACCAGGTCCGTGCCTGAGCGGCACCGGTCTCGACGTCCGTCGACGACGCTCGGCAGACGCGGGCGGGGCCCTCGACCGAGCAGACGGTGTCCTGGTCGCCGAAGAAGCTCGACTCCCGGGAGGCGAGCTGCTCGCCGTTCGCGGTCCCGACGGTGAGGGCGAGGCCCGGGCCGGGTCCGTCGCTGCCACCCCAGAGGCAGTACAGCTCGGTGACGACCCCGGATCCGGACACCGACGGAACCACTCCCCCCGGCGACGGGAAGACCTGGATGGCCTCACGCCCGCCGAACAGGCGGTCGTACGCACCCGCCGGAACAGCGCCCCGGCACGACGTGGGGATCGACGCGACAGCCGTCGGGTCCGCTCGGTCGGGCGGCGCGGCACCCGTCGTCGGGACCGGCGTCGGCGTCGCCGTGATCGGCGCGGAGGTCGGGGTGGTGACGGACGGCGCCGGCGCCGGCTCCTGCGTCTGCACCGGGGCTGCCACGGGACGGTCCTGCTGCGACAGCGTGAGCGCCACCGCCCCCGACGCGGTGCCCAGCGCGAGCAGGGCGACCACACCGACGACGATGCCGGTGTGCCCGCGACGCCGCTTCGGACGCGGGGTGGCGCGCTCGAGCACGCCCTGCTTCATCGTGACGAGCATGCGCTGCAGCTCGTCGCCCACGGGAGGTTCAGTGTCCATCGTGCATCACCACCTTCTTGAGTCGTCGACGGTTGCGGGAGACCCGTTGGGTCACGGCGCCCACCGTCAGCCCGAGCGCCTCGGCTGCTTCGGTGTAGGAGCGCCCCTCGAGCAGGCAGAGCTCGCAGATGCGCCGGTCGAGTTCGGGCAGGGCCGCGATCTCGGCACGGACCCAGCGCAGCGTCTCGGCGGCCTCGGTGTGGTCGACCGGTGCCGTGAGCGTCTCCGGCAGCTCGTCGGCACGGTGCCGCGTGCGCTTCCGCCCGGCGTTGCGCGCCAGGTTCCGGCACACGACGAGCAGCCAGGGCAGCAGGCTCTCCGCCGGCAGCTCCAGCGTCTCCGCCCGCTGCCACAGCACCAGGAACGCGTCCTGCACGACCTCCTCGACGTCGTGTCGATCGTCGACGATCGCCCACACGTACCGGGTCATCGTCGCGGCGTAGCGGTCGAAGACCTGCGCCAACGCGGCCTGGTCACCGGCCGCCAGTGCGCGGACGATCGTCTCGTCCGTCGTCGTGGTCACGTCCATCGCTCACCCCCTTCACCCAGCGGTGTCGGACGGGGTGCCGATCCTGACGACGCGGCCGCGGACCGCTCCGCCCGGGCGTGTCGCCGGGCACGACGGTCGCCGGAGCGGGGTCAGTGGAAGTCGTCGCCCTCGGACCGCTCGCCCGGCGTCCTGTGGCCGCCGAGCATGTCGTTGTCGTCCTGGTCGCTCGACGCCGCGAGCTGGAGCATCGCGAGGACCACCACGACGACGATGAACGCGACACCGAGGAACACCAGGGCGAGTTCGAACTCACGCGTCGAGAAGAGCACGACCGCTCCGGTGAACACCGCGACGACCGCCGAGATCACGAGGAGCTCGGCGGGGCGCAGACGGTCGCGACGGCTGGGGGTGCTCATGCGTGTGGTGCTCCGTCCGGGGCTGCGGCAGGCGCCGTGGTGCCCCACTTGTGCGAGAGTCCGGCGATCACGTGGAAGACCGCCGCGATGGCGAGGTAGGCGCCGAGCAGTCCGACCAGGACGACGGCGGCGTCCAGGGTGCCGGTGACCTGCTCCACGCCCCCGAGCTGCTGGGAGTAGTCCGGCGGTGTCAGCAGGAACGCGACGGCGAGCAGCAGGGTGAGTCCACCGATCGTGGTCCAGTCACGGGCGAACGGCGACCGGCCGCGCGCTCGGAGTCCCTGTGCGAGTTCGAGGGCTCCCGTCAGCACGGCCCACCCGACGACCACCGTGATGAACGCGCCGAGCCCGACGCCGTTGGTCGCCAGGGCGGCGACACCGGCGACGAGGGAGACGACCGCCTGCACGAACGTGGTCGGACGCGAGCGCTCGTCGGAGGGCATGCGGCGCAGGGCGGCCCACCCGAGCACGAGGGCGTCGACGATCACGAACCCGCCGAAGAGCAGCAGGCCGTAGCCGGCGGCGTGGTTGGACGAGAAGGTGATGACGAGGGCCACGACCGCGGCTGGGACGGCCCGGAGGACGGGGATCGGCCAGTACCGCGCGCGCTGGCCGGCGTCGTCCACGGAGTCGGACACGGGACCTCTTTCGGGCATGCGGATCGTGGTCCGAGTCTACCGCCGGCGCCCCGGGCGTCGGACCGGAGCCCGTGCCGACGGGAGCCACCACCGCCGACCGGGGTCCGAGCGCCCCGACCGGCGGTGGCGCGCTCCCCGTCAGTCGGGGTCGTCGGCCGCGCGCCGGCGTCGTGCGACCCACCAGCCGCCGGCCCCGAGCCCGACGGCGGCAGCAGCCAGGGCGGCGAGGAGCCCGAGCCCCTCGGCGCCGGTGTACGCGAGGGCCCCGGCGCCGGCCCCTCCGCCGCCCGTCCGCCCGCCGCGCGCAGCCATCGGAGCGTCCGGCGTCGGCGAAGCGCTCGCGGGGCCGGCCGGCGTCGGGGTGCCCGTGCCGCCACCGTCGCCCTCGCCGCCGTCGCCGTCGCCGTCGCCGTCCCCGTCGCCGGGCACCGTGACGCCGATCGTGACCTCCGGGGACGGGTCGCCCCCGTCCGGATCGGTGGGCGACGTCGCGGTCGCCACGTTGACGACGTCGGACCCGTCGCCGGTGTAGCCGGGGTCGAGCACCGCCCGGATGCGGAAGGAGCGGGTCCCACCCACCGGCAGGTCCCCCTCGGACCGACACGTCACGTGCTGTCCCTCGGCCGAGCAGCCGTCCTCGGACCCCGTGAAGCGCATCGCCGCCGGCAGGTCGTCGACCACGCCCACGTCGTGCGCGGGGTCCGGACCGCGGTTCTTCGCCGTCACGCGGTACTCGACCTCGTCCCCCGGTGCCACGTCGACGGACGGGGACACCGACTTGTCGGTCTCGAGCTGCGCCTCGGGCGCCGGCGCCGCCTCGATCGGACTCGTCTCGACGGACCGGTTGTCGGACTCGTCGACGTCGGACAGCGATGCCGGAGGCGCGATGGTGGCGGTGCTCTCGAGCGCCCCCGAGGCGTCGTCCGCGACGGTCCCGGACACGGTGACCGTCGCGGCGCCGCCCGGGACCAGGTCGAGCCCGGCGTCCACGTCGCCGGTCCCGCTGGCCGTTCCGCAGGCGGATCCGTCGGTCGCGGTGCAGGTCCACGTCACGTCCCGCAGACCGTCGGGGACGTCGACGTGCAACGCGCTGGGGTCGGACCGGTTCGGGCCGGCGTCGGACGCGGTCACGGTGTACGAGAACGGCTGCCCGGGCCGACCGGAGGCGGGGAGCTCCTGGGTGACGCCGAGGTCGACGGGCTGGGAGACCCGGAGGTCGTCGACCTCGTGGACGTCGGCGAAGCTGCCGGTCGCGGCGGAGAAGCCGAGCCGGAGCGTGTCCGGGAGCGGAGCCTGGGCGTCGCCGTGCAGCGGCACGCGGTCGAGGACGGTGCGGAGCGGCCCCCCGTCCTCGAGGCGCACGGTCATGAAGAGTTCCCCCGACGCCCCCGGCACGAGACTGACCCGGACCTTCCGCTTCGTCGGCCCGTCGGTCAGGGTGCCGCCGGGAGCCTGGACCCCGTCGACGTACCGGTAGCCGGTGGTGCCGTCACCCGATCCCCGGACCACGACCGAGTCCGGTCGGCGCCCGAGCCCCGACAGGTTGATCTCCTGCGAGAAGTTGCCGTAGTGGTCGACCGCCACCGCCGCGAAGCCACCCGGCACGCCGGGCAGGTCGCAGGGCCGCCCGCCGCCCTGGGTCTCGCTCGACCGGCAGGCGTACCCGAGCGCTGCGCCGTACGCTCCGACGCCCTGTGGTGCGCTGCCGTCCGCCAGGAAGAGCAGCAGCCCGTCGGCGCCCTGGTCGCCGCTGCTGTTGTACATGGCGTACGAGAACTCGATGTCGAGTCCGAGGTCCGAGCGGAACGTGTCGTCCGTCGACCACGCTCCGGCCTGGTCCTTCGTCTGGTCCGTGAGCCGCAGCCGCCCGTCGACGACCTGCGCGTCGCCGCTCAGGGTGCCGCCCGCGGCGGAGTCGAAGCCGTTGCGGTAGGGGAACGCGAGGTCGTCCGCCGAGGAGCTGGAGGGCAGGAGCGCCGGCGCCGCCAGGACGGCGAGGGCCACGAGGCTGGCCGTGATCGCACCCCGCGGGCGTCGACACCGTCGGGGGTGTGCGACGCGGTGGGTGGTTGTCGGGATCGAGGTGTCTGTCATGCCCCGATCGTCGCGAGCGGGACCACCTCCTCAGCGGCCGTCGAGCCCTTCTGGGGAGAACAGTCCCGAGACCAGCCGCTGTGCAGGGATGTGCTCAGCCACCCCGGCCAGATCGAACTCACCCGAGCCACACCGTGGTCTCGCCCGGGAGCATCCCCTCGCCCGCGTCGAGCGGCCCGGACGCCAGCACCACCGTGCCCGACGGCATCGGCACCGGAGACGTCCCGAGGTTCGTCACGGACCGCCAGCCCTCGTGCCGGGCGAACGCCACGACGTCGTCACCGGCGTCGAGCCACGTCAGTTCCTCGCCCTGCTGCAGCCGTCGTCGGGCCGCCGTCGCCTGCCGGTAGAGCGACAGCGTCGAAGCTGGGTCGCCGTCCTCGGCCTCGACCGACGAGTCGCCGAAGTCCTCCGGCTGCGGCAGGTGCGGAGCGACGTCGCCGAAGCCGAACGACGGCCCCGTCCGGGTCCAGGGGATCGGGACCCGGCAGCCGTCCCGCCCCTTCACCGTGTGCCCGCTGCGGATCCACTTCGGGTCCTGCAGGCGCTCGTGGGGGATCGCGGGCGCCTCGTGCAGGCCGAGCTCCTCGCCCTGGTACAGGTAGGTGGACCCGGGCAACGCCAGGATCAGCAGCGTCGCCGCACGCGCCCGACGTCCACCGCGCCCACGGTCGAGCTCGGGCTCGGTGCCGTCGGTGAGCAGCCAGGCATCCGTGTCGGTGCCGTCGGGCAGGCCGTAGCGGGTGGCGTGCCGCACGACGTCGTGGTTCGACAGCACCCAGGTCGAGGAAGCGCCGGACTCGGCCGACATGGCGAGGTTCCGCTCGATGATCTCGTGGAAGGCCCGTGCGTCGTACGGTGCCTCGAGCAGGTCGAAGTTGAACGCCTGCCCGAGCTCGGTGGGCCGGGCGTAGAGCACGCGACGCGGGGCCGGCGCCCAGGCCTCGGCGATCGCGGCGCGGGGCGGGTCGTACTCGTCGAGCACGGAGCGCCACGTCGCGAAGATCTCGTGCACCTCGTCGCGGTCGTACAGCGGGTCGGAGCCGTCCAGCGGCAGCGCCTTCTCGTTCGAGGGACGGTACGGCGTCGACAGGTCCTTCGCGAGCCCGTGCGCGACGTCGACCCGGAAGCCGTCCACGCCGCGGTCGGACCAGAACCGCAGGGTGTGCTCGAAGTCGGCGCGCACCTCGGGGTTCGACCAGTCGAGGTCGGGCTGTTCGGGCGCGAACAGGTGCAGGTACCACTGGCCGTCCGGCACCCGCGTCCACGCGCTGCCGCCGAAGTTCGACACCCAGTCGCTCGGCGGGAGCTCGCTCGACTCCCCCGCTCCGTCACGGAACACGTAGCGCGCCCGCTCGGGTGACCCCGGCTCTGCGGCGAGCGCCTGGCGGAACCACTCGTGCTGGTCGGAGGTGTGGTTCGGCACGACGTCGACGATGACGCGCACGTCGTGCTCGTGTGCGGCGCGGACGAACGCGTCGAGGTCGTCGAGCGTGCCGAGGCGCGGGTCGACGTCGCGGTAGTCCGCCACGTCGTACCCGCCGTCGGCGAGCGGCGAGGGGGTGAAGGGCGACAACCACACCGCGTCGACGCCGAGCGACGCCAGGTACGGCACACGGCTCGTGATGCCCGCGATGTCCCCCAGGCCGTCCGCGTCGGTGTCGGCGAAGCTCCGCGGGTACACCTGGTAGACGACGGCCTGACGCCACCAGTCCGGGTCGGTGGTGCGCGGGCTGCTGGCGGGCGTCCGGTGGCTGCTCACCCGGCCACCGTACCCAGCGGGACCCGAGTGGTGGTCCGATCGGGAATGGCGCACTCAGCGAGCACATTGGTTGTCCCTGACACCATTCCGTGACCGAACGGTCACGGACAGAAGGGATCCACCATGACGAACGTCCTCGCCCTCGTCGGCAGCCTGCGCGCCGGCTCGATCAACCGGAAGCTCGCCGAGGCTGCCGAGCAGCACGCCCCCGAGGGGATCACCCTCACGACGTTCGACGGCATCGTCGACCTGCCCTTCTACAACGAGGACATCGACGGCGACACCCCGCCGGCCGCCGCCGTCGCCTTCCGCGACGCCGTCGCCGCAGCGGACGCGGTCCTGCTCGTCACCCCCGAGTACAACGGCACGATGCCGGCCGTGCTGAAGAACGCGCTCGACTGGGGCTCGCGGCCCTTCGGCTCGTCGCCGCTGTCCGGCAAGCCGCTCGCGGTGATCGGCTCGGCGTTCGGCCAGTACGGCGGTGTGTGGGCACACGACGACGCCCGCAAGTCGGCGGGGATCGCGGGTGCGAAGGTCCTGGAGGACGTCAAGGTCGCCATCCCGCAGTCGGTGGTCCGGTTCGCGGAGACCCACCCGCGCGAGGACGCCGAGGTCGTCGAGCTCGTGCAGGGCGCGCTCCGCGCCCTGGCCGGTGCGGCGGACGAGCGCGTCGCCGCCTGATCCGCCCGGTCGCCGTCGGGCGACCAGGAGACGGTCCGGAGGCGCGGTGCCGGCTGGCACCGCGCCTCCCCTCCGTCCGGGGCAGCGCCGAGGACTCGTCCACAGCACGCGGATCCGCTAGGCAGGCGAGATACCAGACGGGTTACCCTGAACGGCATGTCGACGCAGGAGATCACGGAGGCGTCGGGGTACTGGTTCCCCGACGACGACGCCACACAGCGCGGCGTCGCCGTGCTGAACGCCCTGCGTCGCTACCGCGCCGCCGAGACCGCGATGCGGCGACGGACCCGCGACTCGATGGGCATGGGCGAGACCGACCTGCTCGCCGTCCGCTACCTGCTGCAGGCACAGCGTGCGGGTCGGATGGTCAAGCCGAAGGACCTGGCCACCTACCTGAAGATCTCGTCGGCCTCGACGACGATCCTGATCGACCGCCTGGTGAAGTCGGACCACGTCCGCCGCGAGCCGCACCCCACCGACCGTCGCGCACTGGTGATCACCCCCACGACCGAGACCGACGACGAGGTCCGCGCCACCCTCGGGACCATGCACCGGCGGATGATGTCGATCGCCGAGGGGCTGTCCGCCTCCGACGCGCGTGTCGTCGCGACGTTCCTCGAGCGGATGCGCGACGCCGTCGACCAGGTGGACCCCGCGCTCGAGCACTGACCCCGGTGCCGTCCGCGCGTCCGACCACCCCGCGGGGGACGCCAGGGTGCACGCGCACTGGGAACGCCGAGCACGCGACCGCGTAGACCAGAAGGGTCACCGACCGCGAAAGGAGCCGATCATGCACGCATCGGACAAGCTCGCCGCCAACCTCCAGGCCGTCCTGGTGGACCTCGTCGACCTGCACCTGCAGGGCAAGCAGGCCCACTGGAACATCCTCGGACACAACTTCCGCGACCTGCACCTGCAGCTCGACGAGATCGTCGACGCCGCGCGTGAGTTCGCCGACGACACCGCGGAGCGCATGCGCGCCCTCTACGCGATCCCGGACGGCCGCTCGGCCACGGTCGCCGCGGGGACGCACCTCGACGCCTTCCCGGACGGGGAGATCGACACGCACGACGCCATCGACGCGATCACGCTCCGGCTCTACCAGGCCACCGGCACCATGCGCGACGTGCACGACGAGGTCGACGACGAGGACCCGACGACCGCGGACCTGCTCCACGGCTTCATCGAGCGCCTCGAGCAGCTCGCCTGGATGGTCTCGGCCGAGAACCGCGAGCCGCGCACGCCGCTCGCCGCCGCCACGACCCCGGCCGTCGCCGAGGCCTCCGAGCACGAGTAGGGGACGCGACGTGGACCTCGGCATCACCGGCAAGGTCGCGCTCGTCTTCGGTGGCGACTCCGGCATCGGCTGGAACACGGCTCGCATCCTCCTGGCGGAGGGTGCGACCGTGGTCGTCACCGACCTCGACCAGGGACGACTCGACACGAGCGCCGACCAGCTCGAGGCACCGCACGGCAAGCTCTTCGCCTTCGCCGCGGACGTGACGGAGGCCGAGTCCCTCGCCGCGCTGCACGGCAAGGTGCGCGACGCCGTCGGCGAGATCGACATCCTCGTGCAGTCCTCGGGCATCACCGGTGCGCAGGGCATGTTCCACGAGATCGACGAGCAGGGCTGGCTCGACACCATCGACGTCGACCTGATGGGCCCGGTGCGGATCACGCGGGAGTTCATCGGCGACCTCCGGAAGGGCGGCTGGGGTCGCATCGTCTACCTCGTGTCCGAGGACGCCTCGCAGCCCTACGACGACGAGCTCCCCTACTGTGCCGCGAAGGCCGGTGTCCTGTCGTTCGCGAAGGGCCTGTCGCGGTCGTACGCGTCCGAGGGCCTGCTCGTGAACACCGTGAGTCCGGCCTTCATCCACACCCCGATGACCGACGCCATGATGGACAAGCGCGCGAAGGAGCAGGGGACCTCGTTCGACGAGGCGATCTCGAGCTTCCTCGACGAGCAGCGTCCGTACATGGAGCTCGGCCGCCGCGGGGAGCCCGAGGAGGTCGCGAACGTCGTCGCCTTCCTCTGCTCCGAGCTGGCGAGCTTCGTCAACGGGTCGAACTACCGGGTCGACTCCGGCTCGGTCGCCACCATCTAGGAGGACCATGAGCGACTTCCGCTACCTGATCGTCGGAGGCGGGATGGTCGCCGACGCCGCCGCCCGCGGGATCCGCGAGATCGACGCCGACGGCTCGATCGGCATCGTCAGCGAGGAGACCGAACGTCCGTACGCCCGTCCGGCCCTGTCGAAGAAGCTCTGGACCGACCCGGACTTCAGCTGGGACGAGAAGGTCGACCTGCACACCGAGGAGACCGGGGCGACGTTCGTGCTCGGGACCGTCGTGACGGCGATCGACCGCGAGGCGGGGACCGTCACGACGGACGACGGCCAGACCCACGGCTACGAGCGCCTGCTGCTCGCGACCGGTGGGAAACCGCGCAGCCTGCCCGGCCTGTCGCCCTCGTCGCGGGTCCTCGACTTCCGCAGCGCGGACGACTACCGCCGACTCCGCGCCCTCGCGGACGCCGGAGCGCACGTCGCCGTCGTCGGCGGCAGCTACATCGGCACCGAGATCGCCGCGGGCATCGTGCAGAACGGCGCCCGGGTGACCCTGGTGACGCCCGACGAGGTCCTCGGCGGGCACATGTTCCCGGACGACCTCGCCCGGGCCTTCCAGCAGCGCTTCGTCGACCACGGCGTCGAGCTCCGCACCGGACGACGGGTCGACCAGGGCACGGAGTCGGAGGGCGGCGTCAGCCTCACGCTCGACGACGGGTCGGTCCTCGAGGCCGACGCGGTCGTGGCCGGACTCGGCATCGAGCCGCAGACGCAGCTCGCCGCCGACGCGGGTCTGACCGTGCGCGACGGCATCGTGGTGTCGTCGACGCTGGTGACGGACGACGAGTCGGTGTTCGCCGCCGGCGACGTCGCCGAGTACCCGGACCGCATCCTCGGCACGCGCCGGGTCGAGCACGTCGACAACGCCAAGCAGCAGGGCCGGCAGGCAGGCCGGAACCTCGCGGACGCGGACGAGACGTACGACCACACGCCGATGTTCTACTCGAACGTCTTCGACACGGGGTACGAGGCCGTCGGCCAGGTGTCCACCGAGCTGCAGACCGTCGAGGACTGGCAGGAGCCGCTCACCACCGGCGTCGTCTACTACCTGGACGACGACGACACGGTCCGCGGGGTCCTGCTCTGGAACGTCTCCGACAAGACGGACGAGGCCCGCGGGGTGCTCGCCGACGCCAACGGGCTCACCCGGGACATGCTGCCGGGCCGCATCACGCCGTGACCCGCGGATCCTGACGCCGGCGGCCTGGAGGCGCGGCTCGACCCGACGGGGTCGGGTCGCGCCTCCAGGCCGTCGCCGTGTGCGCGGTGCCCGGGTCAGGACCGGTCGCGCACCTCGGGTGCGACGTCGGCGACCACCTCGCGGCGGTCGTCCGGGTCCACGGGGATGTCGTCGCCGTCGGCCATCGCGACCGCGTGCGCGGACTTCGCCCGCTCCAGCTGCTCGTCGTCGCCCTTCGCCATGCCGAAGAGCTCGATGAAGCGCGACTTCACGACCAGCCAGGCATCCTTCGGACCCAGCCGGGCCAGGTCGGACGAGGTCGTGTCGTCGCGCACCCGCTGCAGCGAGCCGACGCCACGGTCGGTGATCCGCCCGTCGACGAGGGCCACCGCGAGGCGGGCCACCGCGTCCGCCTGCGCGTGCATGACCGAGTGGGCGCCGCCGACCACCTCGCGCAGGACCGCGTGCGGGAACACCCGGGCGAGGGACCGCACCCAGTCACGGGGCACCATCGCGTCGTGCTCACCGCGGACGATCAGGGTGCGCGCCCGCACCTCGGCGGCGCGGTCCTCGATCGGGAACGCGATCATCTCCGGCAGCACCTTCCGGAACCAGTGCCAACCGCAGAGCGCGTAGGCGGTGATCCCGTGCCAGCGGACGGCCGCGGGCTCGTGCAGCGACGACCGCAGGAAGCGGAGCGCCGAGATCGGGATGCTCCGGGCGCGGCTGTCGACGACCGGACTGATGAGCACGAGGTCGCGGATGCGCGGGTTGCGCGCGGCGACCTCGGTGACGACCTGGGTGCCCATCGAGTGCCCGACGAGCACCGGGTCCTCGAGCCGCAGCTCGCGGATGACCTGCTCGACCGCGTCGGCGTAGCGCTCGATCGACACGGCACCACGGAAGCGCGGGACCCCGGCGAAGCCCGGCAGGTCGAGGGCGTGCACCGGGCCGTTCTCGTTGAGGTGCGGCGCGAGCCGCTCGTAGTAGGTGGCGGCGATGCCCAGACCGGCGACGAGGACGAACGCACGGTCGCCCGGCTGCCCGATCGAGCTCACCCGGACGTAGGTGCCGTCGACGGCGATCCGGTCGACCTCCACCTGCACGTCGGCGTCCTCGGCACGCGCGAGCGCACCGGCAGGGTCGGGTGCGGGCGGCGGCGTCCGGTCGTCCTGGTCGTCCTGTTCGGTCACGGGGCCTCCTGGGATCGGCGACCTCCCACGGTACCCGCCGTTCAGCCGCCGAACGCGGAAGCGGCCGCGCCGTGCACCCGGGTGGGGACCGCGAACACCGCCCCGGAGTGCGGGTACTGCTCGAGCTGTTCCTCCGTGCTGTTCTCCCGCGCCGTGGCGACGAAGAGCGTCGACGCGTCCGGTCCGCCGAAGGCCACGGAGGTCACGTTCGGCGCGGGCACCTCGACGGTCTCGAGGTGTCGGCCCTCGGCGTCCCAGCGCTCCACCCGGCCGGCGCCGTAGACCGCCGTCCAGAAGCAGCCCTCGTCGTCGCGGACCAGCCCGTCGTGTGCGGCGCCGCTGACGAAGGGCTCGAGTTCGCCGAGCACGCCGTCGGGGCCGTACGAGCCGCGGTAGATCGTCGAGGTGCTCGTGTCCGTGACGTACATCACGCTGCCGTCCGCCGACCACTCGATGCCGTTGGTCACACCGAAGCCCCCGCGGAGCACGCGCGTCGTACCGTCGGGCTCGACCGAGTACAGCGCTCCGGCCGGGTCCTGGTCGGAGAGGTCCATGCTGCCGACGAGGAACCGACCGAAGGGGTCGCACTTGCCCTCGTTGAACCGCATCTCGGTGGTCGCGTGCCGCACCCGCACCAGCTCGCGCTCGACGACGCCGCGCTCGTCGGTGAGCACGACCGTGTCGCCCAACGCCACGACGAACCCGCCGGCGGCGCGTGGCTGGAAGCTCGCCAGGGGCGGCGGCAGTGCGACGCTCGACTCGACCGTGCCGTCCGCGCGGGCGGTGGTGAGCAGGCCCAGGTTGATGTCGGTCCAGCGGAGCCGTTCGGCGGTCGGGTCCCAGACGATGCTCTCGGCGAGGACCGCCTGCTCGTCGCAGAAGACGGTCACGGGCCCGGTCACGGCGTCGGTGTGCATGTCCTTCCGTCTACCGGGGCCGGCGTGCACGACCTGCCAGCGAAATTCGGCGGACTCGGTCGGACCGCGGGGGCCGGAGACCGCCCGAGACACCGGCGTCGGACGGAGACGCCTTCATCCCGGCGAGACGCCGTCGGATCCGGCGGCGCCTCGACGACTCGGGTGCGTCCGGTACCGACGCCGGCGTCTCACAGCGGTCCACACGGACCGACGCCGGCGTCTCGCGCGAACCGCACCGACCGACGCGGGCTCGGGTCAGAGGCGCGCGAACCGGGCGCGGAAGAAGCTGTAGACGCCGTACGCCAGGAACCCGATGCCGACCGCGACGAGCACCACCGATCCGGCGGGCAGGTCGCGCAGCGCGTCGAACGCCCCGTCGAGCCCCGTCGCCTGGTCCGGGTCGCTCCGGACGCCGGCGACGACGATCAGCACCCCGACGACCGCGACGGCGATCCCCTTGCCGACGTACCCGACGGTCCCGAGCACGGTCACGGCACGGTCGAGGGGCTGCCGCGGCCGGACGAGCTGCTTCCAGAAGGAGCGACGGCACCCCTGCACGACCAGGGCCGCACCGATCGCGATCGCCACCGCACCGACGGCGATCAGCAGGAACACCCCGCCGGGCGTCGCGAGGGCCTCTGCCGCCGCGCTCCGGGTCGACCCGCTGGAGTTCGTGCCGGCCCCGAGCGCGAACGACCCGGCCGAGTACGAGACGACGCCGTAGACGACCGCCTTGCCGACGTCCTTCGCCCGTGCCGCCCACCCGCGGGCGCTGTCGGACCGGCCGCCGACGACCGCCTCGAGCAGGAGCCGCAGGGCCAGCGCTGCGGTGCCGACGGCGACGACCCAGAGCAGGGCCACGCCTCCGGGGACCTCGGCGAGCTGCCGCAGCGCTCCCGACTGGTCCGTCTCGCTGCCCCCGGACGCGTTCCCGATCCCGAGGAGCACGACGAGGTACCCGATCAGCAGGTGGACCACACCGCTGCCGACGTACCCGGCCCGCGCCGTCAGCTCGAACCACCTGCTGTCGGCGACACGCTTCGCCTGTCGTCCGGTCTCGCGTGCTGCTCGTTCCGCCTGGTCGCTCATCCCTTCGAGCGTGCCCGACGCACGGACCGCTGTCCGCAGCGGGGCGCACCGCGTGTCGGGACGAGCGCCGGACGGGAGGCAGGTGGCGGACGGCCACGCGCCTCCCCGTCCGGTGTCAATCACCCTTCACGTTGACGACCTGCCGCAGCGTGTGCCGGACCGTCACCAGGTCGACGGCATCCGCCATGACCTGGTCGATGGGCTTGTAGGCCGCGGGGATCTCGTCGAGGAACGCGTCCGTGTCGCGGTACTCGATCCCCGCCATCGCCTCGCGCAGCTGCTCGTGGGTGAAGGTCCTCCGGGCAGCGGACCGCGAGAACAGCCGACCGGCGCCGTGCGGCGAGGACTCGAGCGACGGCTTGTCACCGAGCCCCTCGACGACGTAGGAAGCGGTCCCCATCGATCCCGGGATGAGACCGGGCTGCCCCGCCTTCGCCTGGATGGCGCCCTTCCGGGACACCCACACGCTCTTGCCCCAGTGCGTCTCACGCTGGGTGAAGTTGTGGTGGCAGTTGATCCGCTCCTGCTCGTCCACCGGCTGGCCGAGCACCTCGGACAGCTGCCGGACGACCCGGTCCATCATCTCCTCGCGGTTGAGGAGCGCGAAGTGCTGCGCCCACCGGAGCTCGGCGATGTAGCGGTCGAACTCCGGGGTGCCCTCGACGAGGTAGGCCAGGTCGGGGTCCGGCAGCTCGATCCACCAGCGCTGCATCATCCGCTTGGCGACGGCGATGTGCCGCTGGGCGATCTTGTTGCCGACGCCGCGCGACCCGGAGTGCAGGAAGAGCCAGACCCGGTCCTGCTCGTCGAGCGAGACCTCGATGAAGTGGTTGCCCGAGCCGAGCGTGCCGAGCTGGTTCCGCCAGCCGCCGTGTGCTCCGGCCGGGTCGAACCCGGCGGCCGCGGCCATCGCCTCGAGCTCGGCGATCCGCGGCTCGGCGGTGGCGACGACCTTCCGGTTCGACGCCCCGGCGGACAGCGGGACCGCGCGCTCGATCTGCTCGCGGAGGGGCTGCAGGTCGGCGGGCAGGTCCGCGGCAGCGAACTGCGTGCGCACCGCGATCATGCCGCAGCCGATGTCGACGCCGACGGCCGCCGGCATGACGGCGCCGAGGGTCGGGATCACGGAGCCGACGGTGGCGCCGAGACCGAGGTGCGCGTCGGGCATCAGCGCGAGGTGCGGGAACACGAACGGCATCCGGGCCGTCGTGCGGGCCTGCTGCTCGGTGTTCTCCTCGAGCATCGAGGCCCAGCTGAGCAATCGGTCGTTGATCTTCTCCACGGTGTTCGTCCTTCGTCGTGACGGTCATCGACGGCCGGGCGGCCGTCGTGGTGACGGCCGGGCGGCCGTCGTGGTGACGGTCCGGGGCGGACGGATCCTGCGCCTCCGGCTCGGTGCAGTGCACCTGTGGAGGAACGACGGGAGGGACGCCCCGGGCCGGGTGGGCACGGGACGTCGGGGGACGGCGCGTGCCTACGCGGGTTCGCGGAGGGACGGGTTCGCGTACTGCACCGCGGGCAGCACGACGAGCGCATCGAGCTGGTGCTCGAGGCGGCTGCTGTGCTGCTGGGCGTGCATCGCGGTCCCTCCGTGGGTGCCCGGGGCGGGCGATCCTGCCCGACGGGCAGGAGGACCGACAGTAGTGCGACACGCCAGGGCCGCACAACTCACCCGGGCGTGTCGCGGTTCTCCCGGCCGTTCCTGCACGGTCGGGAGGCACACCACGACCGTCCACAGCGGGGTACGCCCGGCTGATGGTCGCCCCGCCGGGCCGGGCAGGCTGGTGGTATGACCGAACGGACCCGCGACACCCCCGACGCGAACGACAACGAGGAGCGCACCGACGGCTACGTGCCGCTCCGCTCCTACGGAGCCATCGGTGACGGCCGCACGGTCGCGCTCGTCGCACGCGACGGCCGGATCGACTGGCTGCCGATCCCCTCGATGGACTCCCCACCGGTCTTCGCGAGCATCCTCGACGCCGAGCACGGGGGGCACATCGCACTCCGTCCCACCGGCGACGCCAGCGTCGAGCGCGAGTACCTGCCGGGCACGAACGTGCTCGTCACGACGTGGACGACCGACAGCGGGTCCTGCACGGTCACGGACGCGATGGTCACCGGCGTCGCCGGTCGGCTGCCGTGGGCCGAGATCGGCCGCTGCGTGCAGGGTGTCTCCGGCAACGTCGAGATGGAGTGGGCGGTCGTCCCCGGCACCCTGCTGAACACGGCGGAGCCGCGACGCATCGACACGGCCAACGGCACGGTGATCGGTATCGACGGCGTGACCATCGGCATCGTGCAGCACGGCTTCGAGCCCGTGCACGACGACGGGCCTCGGTTCTCCGGACGCTTCACCACCAACGAGGGGTCGAAGTCGATCCTGACGATCGTCGGTACCGAGAACGAGCCGATCTTCATGCCCGAGCCGGAGCGCACGCTCGACGCGGTCGACCGGACGATCGAGAACTGGTCGACCTGGTCGGAGACCTTCTCGTACGACGGCCCGTGGGCCGACGCCGTGCAGCGCAGTGCGCTCGCGCTGAAGCTGCTCATCTACTCGCCCACGGGTGCGATCGCGGCGGCGCCGACGACGAGCCTGCCCGAGGACCGCACGGGCGGCAAGAACTGGGACTACCGGTTCGCCTGGGTCCGCGACCTGTCGTACACCGTGCACGCCCTCACCCGCTTCGGGCTCCGCGAGGAGACGCACGCGGCGGTGTCCTGGGTGATGCGGACCATCGCCGAGCACGACGAGACCATGCCGATCTTCTACGACCTGAACGGCGAGAAGACCGACGGCGTCGAGGAGCGCGACGTCCCCGGGTGGAACGGCATCGGTCCGGTGACGATCGGCAACCGTGCGGGCGACCAGCTGCAGCTCGGTGTCTGGGGCGACGTCTTCGAGATCCTCCGCCAGTACGTCAAGGCGGGCAACGTGCTCGACCGCCAGACCGCGAGCGTGCTCGAGCGGCTCGCGGACGACGCCTGCCACCGATGGCCCGAGCAGGACTCCGGTATGTGGGAGCTCCAGGAGGCGCAGCACTACGTGTCGAGCAAGGTCGGGTGCTGGCAGGCGCTCGACGCTGCGGTGGAGCTCCACGACGCCGGCATGATCGACGGACCGCGCGAGAAGTGGATCGAGAACCGCGAGCTCATCGAGCAGTGGGTCGCCGAACACGGGTGGGACGAGGAGCGCGGGTACTACGTGATGTACCCGGGGTCCGACGCGATCGACACCTCGATCCTGCTGCACGCGATGTCGTCGTTCGACCGCGGCCCGCGCATGGCGTCGACCATCCGCGCGATCGAGGAACAGCTGCAGCACGGCCCCCTGGTCTACCGGTACTCCGGCATGGACCAGGAGGAGTCGCCCTTCGTCGCGTGCTCGTTCTGGCTCGCGGCCGCCATGGCGTGCACCGGTCGGGTGGACGATGCCCGTTCCCTGATGGACGACATGGTGGCGCAGGCGAACGACGTCGGCCTGTTCAGCGAGATGCTCAGCGCCGAGGACGGGGCGTTCATGGGCAACATCCCGCAGGGGCTGTCCCACCTCGCGCTCATCCAGGCGGCGCTGACGATCGAGGAGGTCGCCGCCGAGTCGTGAACCGGGCGCGGACCCGGTCGGGCGGGTCAGTGGTGCCCGCCCGACCGCGACGGTCGTACGCTGCTCAGCCCAGGGTGATCGCCACGAGGCCGGCGACCCCGACCAGGTAGAGCACGACCACGACGAACGAGTCGACGCCCATGCCGATGATCCGCCGCCCCGGCCGGAACACCAGGCCGACCGCGTAGACCAGCGTCAGCAGCGCGGCGAGGGCCGTCAGGTACACGTCACTCGCGTTCGCCTGCGGCAGCACCGCCTTGCCGGACAGCACCGTGGCGACCAGGAACAGCACCGGCAGGAACGCGTTGCCGCCGAAGATGTCCGACATCGCGAGGTTGTCGTCGCCTTGCCGGACGGCCTGGATGCCGGTGGAGATCTCCGGCAGGCTCGTGGCGAGGGCCAGCACCGTGGCGCCGAAGAGCACCCCGGACAGCCCGATCTGCTCCGACGCCGCATCACCCGCACGTTCGAGGACGACACCGGCGACCAGCGTCGCGAGGGCCGACACCGTGAAGACGACCGCCGCCTTCCGGGTGCTCATCCGCGGTGGGTCCTGCTTCCGTGTCCGGTGCCCCGACGCGTGCGGTGACGCGTCGGGCGCCCGGCCGTCCTGGTGCCACGGCAACCCCTTGCCGGCGCGCTGCACGAGCAGGAGCCCGACGACCCAGATGGCTGCGATGAGCACCACGTCCGGTGTGAGTCGTGCGACCACGAGGTCGGGCGGGAGCTGACTGCCGGCCACGACCACGGCGAGCACCGCGACGACGACGACCGCCTCGAGCACGAGGGTCAGCGACGCAGCACGGTGGGTGAGCGGCCGCACCCCCTTGCCCCGTCGGCCGAAGGCGTCGAGGATCGCGATCACGACGGTCTGCAGGGCGATGCCACCGAGGATGTTGCCGGCAGCGACCTCGATGTTGCCGGACAGGCCCGCGCTGACCGTGATGGCGATCTCGGGCAGGTTCGTCGCGACGGCCAGGACGATGAGCCCGCCGAGCGCGCTCCCGAGGTGCAGCCGGTCGTCGAGGACGTCGGTGGTCTTCGAGAGCTGGATGCCTGCGACCCAGATCACCGCGGCACCGGCCACGAAGATCACGACGAGCATCCAGAGCGGCAGGGATCCCATGCCCTCACCGTGGCCCCCGGCGGCCGCGACCGCTCCGAGGTGTGCGCCGAACGGCTCGACGGCGACCGGCCAGCGTGGACGGCCGCTGAGCACACCGTCGGCGGTGCGGCGCATGATGGACGGGCGATGAACGACGTCGATGCACGGATGGACCGGCTGCGGCGAGCCGCCCGGTACCGGTACCAGCAGCTCGTGGACAGCGAGATCGAACGCGGCTCCCTCGACCCGGACGAGGTCCGCGAGGAACGACGCCTGCTCCGGCTGCAGGACGTCGAACGGCACGCTCGTGCCCGCATCGAGGAGGCCGAGCGCCGCGGGGTCTTCGAGGGGAACCCGTACCACGGCAAACCGCTGCCGGGGAACGACGGACGGCACGACCCCGACTGGTGGATCAAGGCGAAGATCGAGCGTGAGGACATCCGCGGCATCGCCCCGCCGGCGCTGGCGCTGCGGACCGAGGACGCCGAGCTCGACGACCACCTCGACGCGCTCACGACCGAGGACGACGTCCGCGCGGTCCTCGTCGACTTCAACGCCCGCGTCAAGGAGGCCCGACGGCAGCTGCTCGGCGGACCGCCGGTCGTCACGCCGATGCGCGACGTCGACGTCGAGGTGGAGCGGTGGCGCGAGCGGCGGGACGCCCGCCGCGCCGCGGACGAGCGGGCGGCCGCCGACCGTGCGGCTGCGGAGCAGGCGGCACGGCCGCGTCGGTGGTGGCGTCGGGCGTGACCTGGGCAGCACGAGGCGCGCACCGTGTCCTCGTCCGCCGTGCCGGACCGCGGCCGGTGTCGCGGCGCTGGGCCGTGCCTCCAGGCCGACCCGATCGACCGCACCCGCCTGCGCTGCCGGCCCGGACGTGCAGAAGGCGCCGCTCCCGTGGTGGGGAGCGGCGCCTTCTCGTGGTGGTGCCGGTGCGGTGGTGTGCCGCGGGGTGTTACTTGATCTGCGCGGTGATGGTCGCGGTGCCGACGAGCAGCCCGCCCTTGACGGCGTCGGTCTTGAAGGTGCCGTTGAGCAGCTTCGCGGCGTCGTCGGAGACGTGGACGGTGGTGCCGGTCAGGATGGCGTTGTCACCCTCGAGCTGCAGCGGCTTGAGCGTGCCACCGTGCAGCGAGAACAGGTAGGCGTTCGACGCGGCGACCTCGCCGTTGACGAGGACGTCACCGTAGAGCTTCGACGAGCCCGGGTTCACGACGAAGTTCTCGAGCGTGACCGTGGTGTCGCCGGCCTTGAGGGTCAGACCGGAACCGTTGTGGTCCAGCAGGCCCTGCACGTAGGGGCGGTAGTTGCCGTCCGGGCTCCAGTAGGTGACCGAGCCAGCGGTGATCGGGAACGACACGGAGCCGTCCTCGAGCTTCGCGTCGCCGGAGACGCCCGGGGTCAGCCCGAGGGAGGTGAGGGCGTCGGTGAAGCCCTTGTCGAGTGCGACGGCGGTGTTGCCACCCTTGACCTCGGGGACCGATGCGACCGGGGCCGGGATCTTCGAGGCCTCGGACGAGGACGAGACCGTCTGCACGTTCGGGGTCGCGGCGTTCGCCGTGCTGATGCCGAACGCGGCACCACCGAGGACGAGGGCGCCGGTGGTGGCGAGGGTGATCGAGGTCTTCATGGACTTGCGCATGAGTGGGTTCCTTCCGTTGTCGCGCTCGGCGCGATTCCCTGTGTGCGCGCCGAACACACCCCGAAGAGGGGTGGAGAACCAGCTACTTGCGGCTGGTGAGCGCTCCGGGTGTTTCCCGGCTGATGCAAGGGATTCGGGGCCCTCGCCCGATCGGATTGGACGAAGTTCCTGGGGAACTCCGGCCCCCTGCTCCGTAGCGTGGAGACATGGCCCCCGTACACATCCCGAGCACCGACCGGATCCGGGCGATCGACGCCTGGTGGCGCGCCGCGAACTACCTCACCGTCGGGCAGATCTACCTCCTCGACAACCCACTGCTCACCCGTCCCATCGACCCGGACGACGTGAAGCCGCGCCTGCTCGGGCACTGGGGCACCTCCCCCGCGCTGAACCTCGTCTACGCGCACTGCAACGCGCTCATCGCCGAGACCGACCGCGACCTCCTCTACGTGTGCGGGCCCGGGCACGGTGGCCCCGCGATGAACGCGAACGCCTGGCTCGAGGGGACCTGGGGCGAGCTGTACCCGGACATCACGCCGGACCCCGAGGGGCTCCGGAAGTTCTTCAAGCAGTTCTCGTTCCCGGGCGGCATCCCGTCCCACGCCGCCCCGGAGACGCCCGGATCCATCCACGAGGGCGGCGAGCTCGGCTACTCGCTCGCGCACGCGTACGGCGCGGCGCTCGACAACCCGGACCTCGTCGTGGCGTGCGTCGTCGGTGACGGCGAGGCCGAGACCGGTCCCCTGTCCGGCTCCTGGCAGGCGCACACCTTCCTCGACCCGGTGTCCGACGGGGCCGTGCTGCCGATCCTCAACCTCAACGGCTGGAAGATCGCGAACCCGACCGTCCTCGCGCGCATCCCCGACGAGGACCTCACCGCGTACTTCCGTGGCCTCGGGTACGAGCCGATCGTCGTCGACTCCGCACGCGTGGACCACGACCCGTTCGCGGTGCACGCGCTGTTCGACGGTGCCCTCCGCCGCGCGCTCGCGAGCATCGACGACATCCAGGCCGCCGCTCGGGCCCAGGCCGAACGGGCCGCAGCCGGACAGCCGGCAGGCGCAGCCGACCTGCGTCCGCGCTGGCCGATGATCGTGCTCCGTACCCCGAAGGGCTGGACCGGCCCGCAGGAGGTCGACGGCGAGCGCGTCGAGGGCACCTTCCGCGCCCACCAGGTCCCGCTGCCGGCCGTGCGCGAGGACGCCGGACACCGCGAGCAGCTCGAGGAATGGATGCGGAGCTACCGCCCGGACGAGCTGTTCGACGCCGACGGCCAGCCGACCGGGATCCTCACGACCATCCGGCCGCAGGGCGACCTCCGCATGAGCGCCACGCCGCACGCCAACGGCGGGCGCATCCGCACCGCGCTCGACCGTCCGCCGCTCGAGCCGTACGCGGTCCCCGTCGGCGAGGACGCCAGCTCGACCGCGACCCTCGGGCCGTGGCTCGCTGAGCTGACCTCGCGGAACGGGTCGTCCTTCCGCCTGTTCGGTCCCGACGAGACGGTGTCGAACAAGCTCGACGCCGTGTTCGACGTGACCTCCCGGGTGTGGCGTGCCCGTCGCGCGGCCGGTGACGAGCACCTCGGCGCTCGTGGCCGGGTCATCGAGGTCCTGTCGGAGCACCTGCTCGAGGGGATGCTCGAGGGCTACGTGCTCACCGGCCGCCACGGACTGCTCAACACCTACGAGGCGTTCGCGCACATCATCGACTCGATGGTCGGGCAGTACGCGAAGTGGCTCGAGTCGTCGACCGACATCGACTGGCGCGCGCCCGTGTCGAACCTGTCGATCCTGCTGTCGTCGCACGTGTGGCGGCAGGACCACAACGGCTTCTCGCACCAGGACCCGGGCTTCCTCGACGTCGTCGCCTCGAAGCAGCAGGACCTCGTGCGCATCAAGCTCCCGGCGGACGCGAACACCCTGCTCGCCGTGGCAGCGCACGCGTTCGAGACCACGGACCGCATCGAGGTGATCGTCGCCGGGAAGCACCCCGAGCCGGTCTTCCTGTCCCTCGAGGACGCCGTCGCGCACGCGGCTGCCGGGCTCGGCGTCTGGGACTGGGCCGGCACCGAGCAGACGGTCGGACGCGCCGACGTGCTCCTCGCGAGCGCCGGTGACGTGCCGACGGTCGAGGCCGTCGCCGCCGCGGACATCATCCGGAAGCACGCGCCCGAGGTCGGGGTCCGCTTCGTGAACGTCGTGGACCTGCTGTCCCTCGGCGACCCGCGGAAGCACGAGCACCCGGTCAGCGACGAGCGCTACGACGAGGTCTTCCTGCCCGGCACGCCGACGGTGTTCGCCTTCCACGGCTACCCGTCGCTCGTGCACCAGCTGACGTACCGCCGGAACGGCCACGACGACCTGCACGTGCACGGCTTCCTCGAGCAGGGCACCACCACGTCGCCGTTCGACATGCTCATGCTGAACGAGATGGACCGCTTCTCGCTGGCGCACGACGCACTGTCGCGGGTCGACGCCGACGCGCACGCTGACCTGCTCGCGAAGCTCACCGAGGCGCGGGACGCCGCGCGGACCTTCGCCTACTCGAAGGGCGAGGACCACCCGTCGCTGTCGGGCTGGGAGTTCCGAGGGTGGCCGCAGGACGAGCCGACCGACGGCGGGACCGGGGGCGACCCGGGCGCCGGCGAGACGGAGGGCGCCGCACCCGGCAACTGACGTCCCGCGTCTCCTGCACGCTCCTCCTGCACAGCCTGGAGGCGCTGCGAACCGTCCACAGGACCGGTCACGCCCGTCGCGTGGCCGGTCCTGTGCCGTGAGGCTCGGGGCATGGACGTCGGATGGGTGAGCGCGGTGGTCGCGCTGGTCGGGGCTGCAGTGGCCGCCGCGAGCGTCGTCGTGACCGTGGTCGAGGGGCGGCGGACGCGGCGGAATACCGAGTTCTCGGTGCACCGGGACTTGTGGTGGCAGCGTTGGACGTGGGTGGTGGAGCGAGCGCTCTCGCGGGACCCGGACGACCACGACGCGGCGGCGCTCATGACGTACGCGCTGACGACGCGCTCGTGGGTCACCGAGGACGACGAGTGGGTCGTGTGGGCCGTCCAACATGCCGAGCGCCGCCGCTTCCGTGACCGGAGGACACGCGACCGAGAAGGAGGACGATCCCGATGATCACCGACGAACCCGACGACCTGTTCAAACGACGCCTGGACATGATGGAGCGCATCTACCGGTCGCTCTGCGCGCATCCGCACTACGGCCCGCTCATGGCCGAGCAGAACGAGGCCGAGCTGATCGAGGACCTCCGACAGGAGTGGCGGGAGCGCCAGGAACGTGCCCGCCACCGAGCGTCAGAGCACGAGACCGCCGACACCGCGAGTTGACGTGCCAGGCTGGGCACGTGCAGGACCTCGTCATCCCCGCTCCGGACCAGCCCACGCTGCCGACCACGGCCGGCGGTCGGTTCCCCGTCCGTCGGGTGTACTGCGTCGGTCGCAACTACGCAGCCCACGCCCGGGAGATGGGCCATGACCCTGACCGCGAGCCGCCGTTCTTCTTCACGAAGCCGGCCAGCGCCCTGGTCACCGACGGCGCCGACACCCCCTACCCGCCGGGTACGGACCGTCTCGAGCACGAGGTCGAACTCGTCGTCGCGCTCGGTCGTGGCGGGTCGGACGTCGCCGTGACGGACGCCCTCGACCTGGTGTGGGGCTACGGAGTGGGCATCGACCTGACGCGTCGCGACGTGCAGGCCGAGGCCAAGCGGCTCGGTCGGCCGTGGGACCTGGCGAAGGGCTTCGACGCCTCGGCCCCGGTCGGGACGCTCGTCCCGGCCGCCGGGGTCGACCCGACCACCGGTGCGATCAGCCTCCGCGTGGACGACGCACTGCGACAGTCGGGCGACCTGGCCGACCAGGTCTGGTCGGTCGCCGAGACGATCGCCGAGCTCTCGCGGTGGGTGACCCTCGCCCCGGGTGACCTGCTGTTCACCGGGACCCCGGACGGCGTCGGGCCGCTGCAGCGCGGCCAGGTCGTCACCGGCTTCGTCGCCGAGGTCGGGACGGTGACGACCCGCATCGTCTGACCTCCGGGCGCGGTCGGACGGTGCGCGACCACGCACCGCTGGGAACGTCCGCAGCCCCGGGGCGTACACCGGTCGGTGACGCCGGGGGACCATCGGCGCCAGACCACGGGACACCGCGAGCGTGCTCGACGCCGAGCGCGCCGGGCACGGGTGCGTGTCCCGACCGAGGAGGTGCGCCGTGCAGGAACACGACCTGCTCGCGACGTCCTGGACCTGGGCGGGCGACGAGCCGATCGCCGACCGGGTCCGAGCCGTCGGGGATGCCGGGTTCTCCGGCCTGTCACTGTCGCTGGACGACCTCCACGAGGTGCGGGCGACGACCGGGTTCACGGCACTGCGACGTGCCCTCGACCGAGCCGGGATCGTCTGGGTGCAGCTCGGCCCCCTCGACCGCTGGTGGAGCCACGGCGGACGCTCGACGGACGACGAGGCCGACCGTGGGGTCGTGCTCGAAGCGGCAGCGACCCTCGGCGCCTGGCAGGTCGTCGTCCGTGCCGACACCGGTGTCCACCCGGTCACGCCAGCGGCGATGACCGCGGACTTCGTCGACCTCGCCGCGCAGGCCGAGAAGGTCGGTGCCCGCCTGGTCCTCGAACCGGAGCCCTGGTCGAACCTGCCCACCGTCGAGCGGGCATCGCGCTTCGTCGCCGCGGCCGGCCACCCGAACGCCGGGCTGCTCCTGGACGCCATGCACACGCTGCGCGGCGGCTCCACACTCGCCTCGATCGCCCAGGGCGTCGCGCCGGAGGTGCTCGCCGCGGTGGAGCTCAGCGACGGCCTGCTGCACACCCCGTCCGGACTCACCCTCGCCGAGGAGTCCCGCAGTGCCCGACACCTGCCGGGATCGGGCGCATGGGACCTGCCCGGGCTCGTCCGCGTGCTCCGGGGGCTCGGACACGAGGAGCCCTGGGGTGTCGAGGTCCGGACGGCCGCGCACCGGGCGATGCCCCTGGCCGACGCGCTCCGGACCGCAGTGGCCGCGACCCGGGCCGTGCTCGACGCCGCGGACGCCGCGGACGAGCCCGCTGCCCCGGCGATGCCGACCACGCCTGCCCCGACCTCCGCCGTCGACTTCGACGCCGCCCCACCTCCGCTCGATCGACCGGTGCCCCGGACCGACGCGGGTACAGGCGCACCCGCGTAGCGTCGGGCGCATGAAGGATCACGCAGCAGACGACGACCTCCTCCGGCGCTCGCAGGAGTCCATCGACGAGGCCAAGGCGGCAGCCGCCGAGGTCGACCTGCCCGAGCAGGAGGACCTGATCGACGAGGACCTGCCCGCCGCGGACACCGCGAAGCCCGCCGACGGTCCCGCGCCGGCCGCCTGAACGGGCCTGCCGAGGACCACAGGAGACCGTCCGGGAGCCGAGCTCCCGGACGGTCTCCTCGTGTCCGCAGCGGCTCTGCAGGAAGAAATCCGACGAACGGCGTGACGAACCCCGGAGTCGACCCGTCACACCAGTGGGCCCCGGAACCGTGGGGGTTCCGGACGCCCGGGTTCTGGTGATCCCGGGCCGCGGACGCGCCGTGGTCGGCCACCCCTGATCGCCGACCGCGGTGCACCGGCGGCGGTCCGTGCGTCCCCTGATCCGGCGCACGGACCGCCTTCGCCCGCGATCGCCGAGGCCGACCGGTCAGGACTCGCGGACGACGTCCTCGGGCCCCTTGTCCGGCCGCCACCCGCGCCACGACGGCTGTCGGAGCCGACCGTCCGCCGTCCACTCGGCGAACTCGACCTCACCGACCCGACGAGGTGTGATCCAGTGGGCGTCGCGGGCATCCGGGCGAGGGACCTCGACGAACGGCGAGGTCTTCCGCTCCGTCTTCCCGAGGGCCTCCCCGATCTCGTCCAGGTCGCGGTCGCTGAACCCCGTCCCGACCCTGCCGACGTACTCGAGTCCGTCCGGGCCGGGTACGCCCAACAGCAGCGATCCGACGCCACCGGCCCGGCGCCCCCTGCCGGGTCGCCACCCACCGACGACGACCTCCTGCGTGGCGTGGTGCTTGATCTTCACCCAGGCCTCGGAGCGGCGGCCCTCGGCGTACCGCGACGACCGTTTCTTCGCGACGACGCCCTCGAGCCCCCGCTCACGCGACGCCGCCACGGCATGGTCCAGGTCACCGTCGACCGCCTGGGGCACGTCGATCACCCCACCCGGCTCGACGACGGTCAGGAGCGCCTCGCGCCGGGCGTCGTAGCCGAGCCGGGTCAGGTCGTGTCCGTCGGCCTCGAGCACGTCGAAGAGCAGCAGGCGCACGGGTGTCCGGCGCCGAGCAGCCTCGACGTCACGAGCCCCGGTCAGTCCCATGCGGTCCTGCAGCAGGCCGAACGACGGACGCCCGCGCTCGTCCAGCGCCACGACCTCGCCGTCGAAGACCCCGTCGACCCCGGCCCGCTCACCCAGCTCCTGCAGCTCCGGGTACTGCGCGGTCAGGTCGTTGTCGTTGCGGCTGCGCAGGGTGACCCGTCCGTCGCGCACGGTCGCCAGGGCACGGACGCCGTCCCACTTCATCTCGAACGCCCAGGCCGCCGGGTCGAGACGCGGCTCCCCCTGCACGGGGCTCGCGAGCATGGCCCGACGCTCGGCGGGCGACGTCCTCGCGGGCGCGGCACGTCCGATCCGCTGCCGCTCCGCAGCGCTCGGCGTCGGTGTCCGGGAGGCTCGACCCGCATCCGCCTCGCCACCCCCGTCGGCGAGACGGTCCGGTTGGTCCTTCGTGCGGTGGATGAGCCAGTTCTGCTCGTCGCCGTCCTTCCCGCGGCCCCGCCCTCGGGTGTGCAGGAGCGCCAGCCGACGGACGCCGTTCGTGCGGCCGTGCAGCGTGACGATCACCTCTTCGCCGTCGCGCCACTTCTCGAGCTCGTAGGTGCCGTCGTCCCAGATCGTGACGGTCCCCCCGCCGTACTCGGCCTGCGGGATCGTCCCCTCGAACGAGCCGTACTCGAGCGGGTGGTCCTCGGTCTGCACCGCCAGGTGGTTCTTCCCGGGGTCGGTCGGCTCGCCCTTCGGCAGCGCCCAGCTCACGAGCACACCCTCGTGCTCGAGCCGGAAGTCGTAGTGGTCCCGGGTCGCGTGGTGCTCCTGGATGACGAACGTCGGCGTGCCGTCCTTCCGCACGGTCGGTGCGCCCTCGGGCACCGGCTCCGGCGTCCGCGACGCATCGCGCTTCGCGCGGTAGGCCGCGAGGCGGTCGCGAGCCGGTTGCTCTGCCTCGTTCGCACGCTGGGTCCGGTCGCCGTCCCAGTGGCCGTGGTCGGTCCTGCCCACCGCCAGCGAGGCGGAGACGACCGGGTGCAGGAGGTCGCCGTGGGCCTCCAGGCGGTCGAGGACCTCCTCGAACTCCAGCTGGGCGAACCCGCGCTCCTCGAGCTCCCGCCAGGTCCGCGGCGCGGCGACGGTCGGCCGGTCACGGCCGCGCAGGGAGTACGGCGCGATCGTCGTCTTGTTGCCGTTGTTCTGCGACCAGTCGACGAAGACCTTGCCCCGTCGCTCGGCGCGGCTCATCGAGGACAGCACCAGGTCGGGCAGGTCCTGCTCCAACGCCCGGGCGAGCTCGTGCGCGACGTCGGACACCTGTGCGGTCGTGGCGCGCCCGTCGAGCGCCGCGTACAGGTGGATGCCCTTCGAGCCGCTCGTCACCGGGTACGGGTCGAGCCCCATGCCGTGCAGGATCTCGCGTGCGGCGAGCGCCACCTCGACGCACTCCGGCAGCCCGACACCCTCGCCGGGGTCGAGATCGAGCACGAGCCGGTCCGGACGTTGCTGCGCGCCGCGGGGACCGAACCGCCACTGCGGGACGTGCAGTTCGAGCGCCGCCTGCTGCGCCATCCAGACGAGCGTCGGCAGGTCGTCGACGATCGGGTACTCGGTGTCGTGCTCCTTGTGCGCGATCGTGTGGTGACGGACCCAGTCGGGCGCCGAGTCGGGCAGGTTCTTCTCGAAGAAGACCCCGCCGTCCACGCCGTTCGCCCAGCGCTTCCGCGTCACGGGGCGGTCCTTGACGTGCGGGATCATCCACGGCGCCACCCGCTCGTAGTAGGCGATGACCTGGCCCTTGGTCGTCCCGGTCGTCGGGTAGAGCACCTTGTCGGTGTTCGTCAGGGCGATCCGACGGTCGCCGACCGTGACGGTGGTCTTCCGGGCGACCGGGCTCACAGCGCGACCCCGGTCGCTCCCGCCACGGTCAGGGTGCTGCCGGACGTGTACGAGGACTCCGGGCCGGCGAGGTGGACGTAGGCGCTGCCGAGCTCGACGGGCTGCGCCGGACGGCCGAAGGGGGTGTCCTGACCGTAGGCGGCGATCTCGTCACCGGGGTAGCTGATCGGCTGCAGCGGCGTCCACACCGGCCCCGGCACGACGCAGTTCGCCCGGATGCCCCTCGCCGCGAGCTGGCGGGCGAGACCGTTCGTGTAGGTGATGATGGCGGACTTCGTGGCGGCGTAGTCGATCATCCGGTCCTGCGGTTGGTAAGCGGAGACCGAGCTCGTGGTGACGATCGCGCTGCCGGGCGCCATGTGCGGGACGGCCGCTCGCACCAACCAGAACATCGAGTAGAGGTTGACCTTCATGGTGCGGTCGAAGTCCTCGGTCGACTGCTCGGTCACGTCCTCGTGCACCTGCTGGTGTCCGGCGACGAGCACGAGCGCATCGAGGCCGCCGAGCTCGCTGACGGCGTCGCGCACGAGGGTGTCGCAGAACGCCTCGTCGGTCAGGTCGCCCGGCAGCAGCACGGCCCTGCGCCCGAGGTCGCCGACGACGTCGCGCACCTGTTCCAGGTCCTCGCGTTCCTCGGGCAGGGCGTTCAACGCGACGTCGGCCCCTTCCTTCGCCATCGCGATCGCGGCAGCTCGCCCGATGCCGGAGTCGGCTCCGGTCACGAGCACCCGGTACCCGGGCATCCGCCCCGTCCCGAGGTAGGTCGTCTCGCCGTGGTCGGGCGCCGGGTCCATCGCGCTGGCCAGCCCGGACCCCTGCTGGGTCTGCGGCGGGAACGGCGGCCGGGCGTACTGCGAACGCGGGTCCTGCTTGTCGAGCTGGCTCATGGGCCCATGGTGCTCGCCGTGGCGGCACGACGGTTCAGGACCGGGCTGTTCCGTGGACGGGTCGTCCTGACACAGGAGCTGTGCAGGGACCGGCGGCCGTCAGGCCGTCGTCCGCACCGGGGCGGCGAGCAGCTGCTCCGCGCCGACCCGGTCGCCGCGTCCCTGCACGAGGGTGCCGACCCCGAGTACGGCCCAGACGACCGCGACACCCCAGTCGCCTGCGGTCCCCGACGCCGCGAGGATCGCCCACAGCGCGGCCAGCCCGACGAACACGCACCCGCTGGTGCGTCGCTGCCGGGCGTCCGCCAGCCACCGTTGCACCCGCGGACGCCAGACCGCGTCCGGGACCTCGGCGGGGACGCGTCCGTCGTCCACCCACCGTCGCGTCGCGACGACGGCGGCACGACCGCCCCGTCGCGCCCAGGACCAGACCTGCAGCGCGGGGAGCACGACCGCCAGCGCGAGGCCGAGCACGACGACCGCGACCCAGGGGACCGGTCGCGGTTGCAGCGCGAAGAACACCGCCGGTGCGACCGCCCCGCCGACCGTCAGGGCGACGAGCTGCCACCACCCCGACGCGCCGATCCGATCGTCGTCCGTCGTCGCCGTCGCCGGCGCCTCGCTGGCCGTCGTCGTCTCGTGGTCCCCCGTCATGTGCAGCACGGTACGCCCTCCGGTGTCCGGGCGCGGCTGGCGATCCGCCCGGAACTGAGGGCCCGTCGCCGCACTCGCGGGCATCATGTGCCCATGAGGTCGATCTGGAAGGGCTCCATCGCGTTCGGGCTCGTCAACGTGCCCATCAAGGTGTACGCGGCGACCGAGACCCACGACGTCTCCCTGCACCAGGTGCACGACGAGGACAAGGGCCGCATCCGGTACAAGCGCGTGTGCGAGTTCGGCCACGAGGTCGAGTACGCCGACATCCAGCGCGCCTACGACGACGGCGACAAGACCGTCGTGCTGACGTCCGACGACTTCAAGCAGCTCCCCGAGGAGCAGTCGCACGAGATCGAGGTGCTCGAGTTCGTGCCCGTCGACCAGGTCGACCCGATGATGTTCGAGAAGTCGTACTACCTCGAGCCGGACTCCCGCTCGCCGAAGGCCTACGTGCTGCTCCGCGAGACGCTGTCGAAGACCGACCGGCTCGCGATCGTGCAGTTCACCCTGCGGCAGAAGACCCGGCTCGGCGTGCTGCGGGTGAACGAGGACGTCATCCTGCTGCAGGGGCTGCTCTGGGGCGACGAGGTCCGGGCTGCTGACTTCGCGGCCCTCGACGCGTCGGTGAAGGTCAGCGCGAACGAGCTGAAGATGTCGTCCTCGCTCGTCGAGAGCATGTCCGCCGACTTCGACCCGGACCGCTACACGGACTCCTACCAGGAGGAACTGCAGCAGCTCATCGACGCGAAGCTCGAGGCCGGCGACGACGTCGACACCGCGGAGACGTTCGGCGAGCGCTCCGAGGACGAGGAGGACGGCGACGGCGGGGACGTCATCGACCTGATGGCGGCCCTGCGGGCCTCGGTGGACAAGAAGCGGTCCGGCCCGTCGGGGTCGTCGCGGTCCTCGTCACGGTCATCGTCACGGTCCGGAGGCTCTGGGTCGCGCTCGTCGTCCGGCGCACGGTCGTCGTCCGGTTCCGCTGGTGCGGACGACGAGGGGGACGCGGAGGCGGCACCGGCCGAGAAGGCACCGGCAGGCAAGGCGCCGGCGAAGAAGACCCCCGCGAAGAAGACCCCCGCGAAGAAGGCTCCGGCGAAGAAGGCTCCCGCGAAGAAGACCGCTGCGAAGAAGCAGGCCAGCTAGCCGTCGCGTCGGGTCCACCGCCGCCCACCGTGGGCAGCGCACCACGGTGCCGTCACGAGCCGGAAACACGACTCCGCGAGACTGTCCGCATGACTCCACAAGAGCCAGGGAGCCTGCAGTCGTCATCCGTGACCGCAGGCCCGCCCGTCACCGTGTCCATCACCCGCCTGGTCGAACCCGACCGCATCCCCGACGCCACAGCGTGGGTGCAGTCCGGCGTCAACCTCGCGAACCGCTACCCGGGCTTCCTCGGCTCCGGGTGGGTCCGGTCGCACGCCACCAGTCGGGAGTGGCACATGCTCTACCGGTTCGCCGACCACGAGCAGCTCGCCACGTGGGAGAACTC
This sequence comes from Curtobacterium sp. 1310, assembly GCF_017834105.1. Taxonomy (NCBI): domain Bacteria; kingdom Bacillati; phylum Actinomycetota; class Actinomycetes; order Micrococcales; family Microbacteriaceae; genus Curtobacterium; species Curtobacterium sp. 1310. Next base: position 814,063 of record NZ_JAFICY010000002.1, read on the forward strand.
CGACGACCGGCTCCGCTGGCTCGACCAGGGGCGTGACCTCGTGGTGGAGTCCCGGGTGGAGAAGCGCACCGGCATCGAGGGCTGGTTCGACGCCCCGCAGGACGCCCCCGCGTCGAGCGCCCCGCCCCGCTGGAAGCAGGCCGTGAGCATCTGGCTCGGGTTCTTCCCGGTCAACCTCGCCTTCACCTACCTGGTCGGCTGGCTCGTCCCGGCGTTCGGGCACCTGGCCGTGCTGCCCCGCGTGCTCGTCACGACGCTCGTGCTCACGCCGATCATGACGTTCTGGGTCCTGCCCGTCGTCACGGGGCTGATCCGCCCGTGGCTGCTCGCTCCCCCGCGACCCGCCCGGCAGCGCTAGGCCCTGACCGAGCCCGACCGCCCGGCCGGGTCGGGTCGGGTCGGGTCGGTCTCAGCCGAGCACGGAGAGCTGGTCGAGCCGCTCGAGGATCACGCCCTCGCGCAGCGCCCACGGGCAGATCTCGAGCGCCGGCAGGTCGAAGATGTCCAGGCAGGCCTCGGCGACGAGCGCTCCCGGGACGACCTGGTGCGCCCGGCTCGGCGAGACGCCCGGCAGCTCGGCCAGCTGGTCGAGCGACATCGTCAGGAGTGACGGCAGCCGCTCGCGGAGCACCGTACCGTCGAGGGACCGCGGCACGAGCGGTCCCGCGGCCGAGGGCGCGGCGCCGCAGATCCGGGCGATCGACCGGAAGGTCTTCGAGGTCGCCACCGCCCTGTCGGGCCGCCCGGCGCGCAGCAGCAGTCCGGCGTCGCGGGCGATCGCGACGCGGATCTCGTGGCGGATACGGCGGACGTCGTCCTCCGAGGGCGTGCCCGCCGCGAAGTACCGGCGCGCGAGTCGGGCTGCTCCGATCGGCATCGACCACGCGACGTCGGGGGCCTCGTCGGCACCACCGGCGATCTCCAGGGAGCCACCGCCGATGTCGAACACCGCGAGGCGTCCGGCGGACCACCCGAACCAGCGTCGGACGGCCAGGAAGGTCAGCCGCGCCTCGTCCTCGCCGGACAGCACCGCGAGCTCGACGCCGGTCTCCCGCTCGACGTGCGCGAGCACCTCGTCGGAGTTCACGGCGTCGCGGACGGCCGAGGTCGCGAAGCCGAGCATGTCCTCGCAGCCGCGCTCCTCGGCGACGCGGACGGCGTCGGCGACGAAGGTCGTCAGCGCGTCGACCCCGACCGCGGTCACCGCACCCGACTCGTCGAGGTGCTCGGCGAGCCGGAGGGCCTGCTTGAACGACGACGCCGGCAGCGGCGCGGCCCCGCCGTGGGCGTCCACCACGAGCAGGTGGCCGGTGTTGGACCCGATGTCGAGGACTCCGACGCGCATGCACCAACGCTAGCGGCCGATGTCCCCCGCAGGACGCAACCTCGGCGACACCTCGCAGCGGTACAGCGCTGCGAGCAGCCGCCAGGGTTGCGTTTCGCGGAACGGTCGGGACGGGACGGGACGGGCGGACGGGAGGCCCGGGCTACGGCCGCAGGAACGACTCCAGGTCCGACGTGGTCGGGTAGGAGGCCTGCGCGCCCGGCTTCGTCGCGGCGTACGCGCCGACGCCGACGGCGAAGCGCGCGGCCTCGAGCAGGGAGTCCCCGGCGTCGAGTCGGAGCGCCACCGCCCCCATGAACGCGTCGCCGCAGCCCGTGGTGTCGACGGGCTCGACCCGCACGGCGTCGACGTCGACCGGCGCGGCATCCCCGTCGTGCACCGTGCAGCCCGCGCCGCCCCGGGTCACGATGGAGCGTGCGACGCCGTGGTCCCCGAGCTCGGCGGCCTCGTGCTCGTTGACCAGCAGCACGTCGGTCAGGTCGAGGAGCTCCTGCGGCACGGCGCCGAACGGCGACAGGTTCGTGAGCACCGTCGCTCCGGCGGCACGACCGGCCCGCGCGGCGGCGAGCACGACGTCGATCGAGACCTCGAGGCAGAGACCGAGCACCCCGGCGCCGTCGAGGGCGTCGGCGGGTACGTCGTCCGGGGTCAGCGTGGCGTTCGCGCCGCCCGAGATCACGATGGTGTTCTCCCCCGCGGCGTCGACCGTGATGACGGCCGTCCCGGTGGCGACGCCCTGCCGGACCGCCACGTGCGTGGTGTCCACGCCGGCCGATGCGACGGACTCGCGCAGCAGTGTGCCGTTCCCGTCGTCGCCGACCGCACCGATCATGCGGACGGTGCCCCCGAGCCTCCCGGCTGCCACCGCCTGGTTGGCGGACTTGCCACCGGGCAGGATCGCGAGGTCGGACCCCTGCAGGGTCTCCCCGGGCTTCGGGAAGCGCTCGGTGCGGACCACCAGGTCCGCGTTGAGGCTGCCCACGACGACGATGCCGCTCATGCGGTGGCTCCTGTCTCGGCCGAGGCCGGGCGCGGGATGAGGAAGGACGTGGCGAGTGCCGCGCAGGTGATCGCGGCACCGAGGAGCATGCCACCGGAGTAGCCGGCGGTGCCCGCTGACCCGCCGGTGCCGAGTGCGATCTGCAGCGCCGGGAGGACCGCGAAGCTGATGCCCGCACCGAGGTTGAACGCGCCCGCGTTGAGGCCCGGCAGGAAGCCGGGGTTCGAGTCCGGCGAGAGCACGATGCCGAGCCCGTTCAGCACGATGTTCGCGATGCCCGCGTAGGTGATGCCGATGAGCACGGTGGCGGCGACGAGCACGGGCAGCGAGTGGACGCCGACGAACGCCATGACGAGCGTCGCGACGATGCTGCCGACGAGGCCGACGCGGAGCACGGCGCGGTAGCCGAGCGTCGGTGCGAGGCGGCCGGAGAAGGGTCCGACGACCCAGCCCACCAGCGCGTACGGCACGAGGAACGCGAGCGATGCGACGTCCGCCTCCATGCCGAAGCCGACCTCGTCGTTCTGGGCCAGGCTCGTGACCAGCCCGTTCACGACGGCGAAGACCCCCGTCATGGTGAGCAGCGTCGTCACGAGGAGCGCCCAGGTCCCGCGACGCCGCAGGTACCGGGTCTCGACGAGCGGCTCGCGGACCCGCGACTCGACCGCCCAGAAGACCGCGAACGCGACCAGGGCGACGACGATCCCGCCGACGACGAGCGCCCGGTCGGCCTGGGCGAGCTTGCCGGCCTCGTTGAACGCCGTGAGCAGTGCGCCGACGCTGACGACGAGCGGGAGCACGCCCCACCAGTCCATCCGGGTGCCGGCGGACGGCTTCGACTCGACGCCCCACACCGCCACCATGAGCGCGGCGAGGACCGTGACGACCGCGATCACCCAGAAGATGCCGCGGAAGCCGAAGTGGGTGGCGATCCAGCCGCCGGCCAGCGCGTCGACACCGGCGATGCCACCGTTCACGGCGGTGAGCAGGCCGAGGGCTGCGCCGTAGCGCTTGGGGTCGGCGATCTCGTTGCGCAGGATGAGCAGGCCGATCGGGACGACCGGCCCGGTGACGCCCTGGATCATGCGGCCGGCGAAGAGCACCGGCACGTTCACGGCGAGGGCGGCGACCACGCTGCCGACGAGCATCACGAGGAGCATGCCGAGCAGGACCCGCTTGCGGCCGACGATGTCGGACAGCCGGGGCAGGAACAGTGAGAACAGGGCGGCGATCGTGAAGAACAGCGTCTGCGAGAGCCCGATGGTCGCGTCGTCGGTGCGGAGTTCGTCCGCCATCGTCGCGAGCGCCGGGCTGAGCATGCTCGCGTTGAGCTGGAACGCGACGCACGCGGCGAGCAGGGCGGCGGTGAGGGCGCCGATCGACTTCGTCGTCGAGGTGGTGGTCACGGTGCTCAGGCCTCCGGGGTGACGGTGGTGTCGGCGGACTCGACGGCCCGGGCTGCGGCGCGCGGGGACCACCCGGTGTCGGGCGTCTCGCCGATCCGCTCGAGGGCGTCGACGACCAGGTCCCAGAAGCGCCCGTGGTCGAGCTCCATCGCCGCGGACGTGCGGCAGTCCTCGGGCGCGGGACCGCGGAGGTCGGCGACGGTCATGCCGAGCGTGTGGGTGCCCGTCGTCTCGATCGCGATCGGCATCCGCACCGCGCGGACGATCGTCGGGTCGATGACGTACGCGACGGCGCAGGGGTCGTGCACGGGCGGGGCGTCGAACCCCTGGGCGTCCTCGTAGGCCTTGCCGAAGAACTCGAGCAGCTCGCCGACGAACGCTGCGGGCCCGGTGCCGACGGCGGCGATGCGCGCGGCCACCTCGGGGGTGGCGAGTGCCTGGTGGGTCAGGTCGAGCCCGACCATGACGACGTCCCACCCGGCGCGGAACACGATGTCCGCTGCCTCGGGGTCGATGACGATGTTGAACTCGGCGACCGGGCTCCAGTTGCCGACGTGCACGCCGCCGCCCATCAGGACGACCTGCTTGACGCGCTCGACGATGCGCGGTTCCTTGCGGACGGCGAGGGCGATGTTCGTCAGGCCGGCGGTCGGGACGATCGTCACGGTGCCGGGCTCGTGCGCCATCACGGTGTCGATGATGAGGTCGACCGCGTGCCGCTCGTCCAGGCCGAACGACGGCTCGGGGAGCATCGGCCCGTCCAGGCCGCTCTCGCCGTGGATCTCCGGGGCGACCTCGATCTCGCGCAGCAGCGGCCGGTCGGCGCCCGCAGCGAACGGCACGCCCGTGATGCCGGCGATGCGCGCCACGGCGAGGGCGTTGCGGGTGACCTTCGGCAGGGTCTGGTTGCCGACGACGGTGGTGACGGCGAGGAGCTCGATCGTCGGGTTGCCGTGTGCCAGCAGGATGGCGACGGCGTCGTCGTGGCCGGGGTCGCAGTCGAGGATGATCTTCTGCGTCGTTGCATCGGGCACCTTGGGCGCTCCACTTCGTCGGGGATCGGCGTCGGCGGGCCGCTCGCAGCCCGTCGTGTCCGGCAGCGCCGGACGGAGGTATGTGCTCGACGCGGTGGGGTCCGCACTGTGGAGGAACCAACTCCAGCGCGGCGCGTCAAGCGTTTGACATTCGAACACGTCAAACGCTTGACGTCAACTCCGAGCGATCCTCGTCCGACCGCCTGCCCTCGTCGGTCGGTAGGCTCGTCGGGTGCCCTCCCCCGCCGCTCACGGCCGTCGCGTGACCGCGGCGATGGTGGCCGAACGCGCGGGGACGAGCATCGCGACGGTCTCCCTGGTCGTCAACGGCAAGGAGCGCGGGCGGGTGTCCCCGCCGATCGCGGAGCGGGTGCGCGACGCGGTGGATGCCCTCGGGTACGTCGTCGACCACGCGGCGAGCACCCTCGCCCGCGGCACCGGCGACCTGGTCGTGCTCATCGCACCCGACCTGTCGAACCCGTTCTTCGCCGAGGTGATCCGCGGCGTGCGCGACACGCTCGGCGACCGGTACCAGCTCGTGCTCTCGGTCACCGAGCGCGGCGCACAGCCCACCGCCGCCGACCTCCGGCGCTTCGAGCGGCTGCGGCCGGCGGGGATCCTGGTCGACGCCCCGGCAGCCGGCGAGTCGATGGACGCGAGCGTGCCCGTCGTGCTGCTCGACGCCCCCGACGCCGCCGAGGGCACCACCGCCGTCGACTACGACCTCGCTCCGGGCATCGACGCGCTCGTCGCCCACCTGCGGGACCGCGGACACGACCACGTGGCGTACCTCGACGGCACCGCCCGGGTCGCCACGTTCGGCATCCGCCACCGGATGTTCGACGAGGCCTGCGCCGCCGCCGGGATCACGGTCTCGGAGACCGGTGCCCGCGCGGACCTGACGGTGGACGCCGCCGCGCTGGCGACCGAGCACGTGGTCGAGGCGTGGCACGAGGACGGCGTCACCGCGGTCGTGGCGGCGGCGGACACCCTGGCGTACGGCGTGCTCCGGGTGGCGGGCGCGATGGGGCTCCGGGTCCCCGAGGACCTGGCGGTCGCGGGCTTCGACGACCTGCCCTCGTCGTCGGTCACGGCGCCGGCCCTGACGAGCGTCGCCCTGCCGGGAGCCGAGCTCGGCCGCACCGCCGCCCTGCGCCTGCTCGCGACGATCGACGGCACCGCGGTGGAGCCCGTCGACCTGCCGGCCCGCCTGGTCCCCCGCGCCAGCACCGGCGCCTGACGGCGCCTCCGCACGATCCACCGGACGGGAGGCGCGGGGACCGGCCGGCACCGCGCCTCCCGTCCGACACGGCGCACGTCCGGCGACGCGGCCCCGTTCCGGCGACACGGCCCCGTTCCGGCGGCGAGACGCGGTGTCGTACCGCGAGACGCCGGCGTCTGCCCGGGACGCACCGGAACACGCGAGACGCCCCCGGTTCCGGAGGCGTCTCGCACGCGCGGGGGCGTCTCAGACCGACGCCGGCGTCTCGGCGCACGGAGCCCCCGTGACGGACGAGGTGTCCCGCGCCGACGCCGGCGTCTCGGCGCACGGAGCCCCCGTGACGGACGGGGCGTCCCGCGCCGACGCCGGCGTCTCGGCGCGGGGAGCGCCCGCGTCAGGCGGAGGTGTCCCGCCCCGACACCGGCGTCTCGCCGCGCGCCGACGTCGCGGCGGGCGACGGAGCCGCGGCCGACCCGGCCGTCCCGGCCCGCTGCGCACGCTCGAGCTCGTCCGCCTCGGCGCCGCCGACCGCCTCGCCACGGGCGACCATGCCGGCCGTGTCCGACAGGCGGATCTGCGGCAGGAACAGTGCGAGCAGGAACGCGATCGCGATGAACGGCAGCAGGTACCAGAACACGGGCGCGAGCGAGTCGGCGTACGCGTTCACGATGCCGTCCTGCACCGCCCCGGGCAGCTTCGCGACGGTGGCCGGGTCGATGCTGCCCGCCGAGGACGCCGCGTCGGTGGCGGACCCGCCTGCCGAGGTGAAGACGTCGGTCAGCGCGCTCGTCAGCCGTGCCGTGAACAGCGCGCCGAAGACGGCGGTGCCCAGTGATGCGCCGACCTCGCGGAAGTAGTTGTTCGTCGACGTCGCGGTCCCCACCTGCTCCGCGGGCACGGCGTTCTGCGCGACGAGGACGACCACCTGCATGATGAGCCCGAGCCCCGCGCCGAACACGAACAGGTAGGCGCAGATGAGCCAGATCGGGGTGTCCGCGGCGAGCTGCGTCATGGCGAGCATGGCCAGCGCCACGAGCACCGTGCCGACGATCGGGAACACCCGGTAGCGGCCGGTCTTGGTGATGAGGTTGCCGGACGCGATCGAGGTACCGATGAGGCCGACCATCATCGGCAGCATGAGCAGGCCGGACACCGCGGCCGAGGTGCCCGACGCCATCTGCAGGAACGTCGGGACGAACCCGATCGCGGCGAACATGCCGATGCCGAGCACGAGGCCGATGCCCGTCGCGAGCAGGAACGTGCGGTTGCGGAAGAACGACATCGGCAGCACCGGGTCCTCGACGCGCGACTCGACGAGCACGAGCAGCGCGGCCGAGACGACGAGTCCGGCGAACCAGGCCCACGTCTCGGGAGCGTCCCAGCCGTGGTCCCTGCTGCCGCCGAACTCGGAGAAGAACACGAGGCAGGTGGTCGCGGCGGACATGAGCACGACGCCGAGCACGTCGATCCGCTTCTCGGCCTTCTTCGTCGGCAGGGTCAGCGCGAACCAGGCGACGAAGAACGCCGCGATGCCGACCGGGATGTTGATGTAGAACGCCCAGTTCCAGGTGAGGTGGTCGACGAAGAACCCACCGAGCAGCGGGCCGCCGATCGCCGACAGGCCGAAGATCGCGCCGAGCGGGCCGAGGTACTTGCCGCGCTCCGAGGCGGGGACGATGTCGGCGATGATCGCCTGCGACAGGATCATCAGGCCACCGCCGCCCAGGCCCTGCATCGCGCGGAAGACGACGAGCTGCGTGAAGTCGCCGGCGAAGGCGCAGCCGGCGGACGCGATCGTGAACAGGGCGATCGCGACGAGGAACAGGTTGCGACGCCCGAGGACGTCGCCGAACTTGCCGTAGATCGGCATCACGATGGTCGATGCGAGCAGGTAGCCGGTGGTGAGCCACGCCTGGTGCGCGACGCCGCCGAGTTCGCCCACGATGGTGGGCATCGCCGTCGACACGATCGTCTGGTCGAGGCTCGACAGGAGCATGCCGGCGATGAGGGCGGAGAAGATGATCCAGATGCGTCGCTGCGTCAGCAGCAGCGGTCCGTCGGATCCGGGTCGGGCACGCTTCGTGCCCTGCGCGGTGGCGCTCATGCGGTGTGGTCCTGTCCGGTGGTGGTGATGGCCGCCCTGAGCTGGCGGAGGTTGTCGGTGAGCAGCGCGTCGAACGACGGCCCGGTCGACTCGTCGAAGGCGTCGTCGAAGTAGGTGCCGGCGGTGACCTTGAGCAGGCCCGCGGCCGCCTCGGCGACCAGCTGGGCCCGTCGATCGTCCGGGTCGGTCCACCCGAAGCGATGCCGCACGGCCTGTCCGACCGCGGCGAGCTGGACGTCCGCGGCCGCCAGGAACTTCGCGACCATCAGCGGCTCGGCGTCGAACACCCGACGGACCAGGGCCTCGTCGGCGCGGTCGAGCCCGACGACGTGCATCTGCTCGATCGCGAGCGCGACGATCGACCCGAGCGGGTCGAGGTCCGTCGGCACGAGCGAGCCGTCGGCGTACGCCGCGAGCAGTTCCGACATGGCGCCCTGCTCGATGCCGAGCACGGCGTCGTCCTTCGACGCGAAGTGGTTGAAGAACGTCCGCCGTGAGACGCCGACCGTCTCGCAGAGCTGCTCGATGGTGAAGCCGTGCAGACCGTGCTCGATCGTGGCCCGGCGTGCCTCGACGACCATGCGTCGGCGCAGCGTGCGGGTGCGTTCGGTGGGGCTCACCGAGCAAGAATTGCACTCTGATGCTGAGAGTGCAACAGGAGGACGGGTTACAGCGCCTTCGCGAAGCAGAACGACCAGGGCATGGTCGCGGCGTACGGCTCGTAGACGTCGATCTGCTGCCACCCCGTCTTGCGGTACAGCGCGACGGCCTCGGGCTGCTTGTCGCCGGTCTGCAGGATCACGCGGGACACGCCCTGCTCGCGTGCGACCTGCTCGCCCTCGGTGAGCAGCGCGGTGGCGGCGCCCTTGCCGCGGGCGGCGGCGAGGACGATCAGGCGCTTCAGCTCGACCTCGTCGCCGAGGTGCCGGACGGCGATGTGCCCGAGGGCGGAACCGTCCTCGTCGATCGCGAGCAACGAGGTGATCACGGTCGCCGGGTCGACGGCCAGCACACGGTTCCGCTCGGCGGTGACGGCCGGGTCCTCGTCCGCGTGCCCGTCACCGTAGCGCTCGTGCATCTCGTCGTCCATGGTGGCGCGGAGGGCAACTCCACGAGGGTCGTCCCAGGCAACGCGCTCGATCGTGATCACGATCGTCCATCCTCGCACGCACGGGGGCGGGACTCAGGCCAGCGCGGCGATCGGCCCCTCGCCCGCCCGGAACGCGGCGAGCACGGCGGCTGCGTCGTCGTACACGGCCGCGGCACCGGCCCCGCGGAGTTCGTCGCCGCCGATCCCGCCGGTCATCACACCGACGCAGGGCAGCCCGACCTTCCCCGACGACTCCACGTCCCACATCGCGTCACCGACCATCACCGCGCGATCCGCAGCGACGCCGACCTTGTCGAGCGCGACCTGGATGATCCCGGGGTCCGGCTTCGCCTGCTCCACGTCCTCCGAGCTCGTCTCGGCCGTCACCCACGCGGACGCGTCGAGCAGCTCGCGCAGCACCGACAGCTCCGACTCGGGCGCACTCGTCGCGAGCACGACCGCGTGGCCGGCGTCGGCGACCGCCTCGAGCAGTTCCCGCGCCCCGGGCAGCAGCCGCAGCTGCGGCATGTGCTCGGAGTAGTAGGCGGTGTGGAACTGCTTCGCGGTGTCACGGACCTCGTCGGAGGCGTCGGGCAGCAGCTCCTCGAGCAGGCGCCCGGAGTCCATGCCGATCGCGCGGTGGATCCGCCACGCGTCGACGGACTCGCCGGCGGCTCGGAACGCTCGCCACCATGCGTCGACGTGCGCGTAGTTCGAGTCGGCGAGGGTGCCGTCGATGTCGAAGAGGACGGCGGTCGAGGGAGCATCAGGCATCCACCCAGCCTGCTCCCACGACCACCGGTTCGACCCAGGGTCGCGCGATCAGACCTCGATCGACGAACCGACGGGCAGGATCGACGCCGGGACGCCACCGAGGCCCTCGGTGCCGAACATCCGGACGTTCATCTCCTGACCGCCCTCGCTGAGGAGCAGCTCGTGGATCTGCACCACGCGCTCCGGTGCGACCGCGCGGACGTAGTCGACACCCTCGCCGGTCTTCGCCCACGGCCCGCTCGTCGGGACGAGCAGGGTCCGGACCGGGACGTCCGGCACGAGGTAGGCGTCGCCCGGGTGGAAGACGGCGTCGTTCACCAGGTAGCCCACGTTCGCGATGGTGGGGATGTCGCGGTGGATGACCGCGTGCTCCTCCCCGAAGACCCGGGCGCGGAAGGGCCCGACCTCGACCGTGTCGCCCGCGGCGACCGTGCGGACGCGGCCGTCGTGGTCGCCGAGCTGCTCGACGACCGACGCCGGACCGTGGACGACGACGTCGGCGCTGCGCTCCAGACCCGCACGGATCGCGTCGACGGCGAAGTGGTCGGCGTGCTCGTGGGTGACGAGGACGACCGTGGCCCGGGCGACGAGGTCGGCGGACTCGGGCGTGAACGAGCCCGGGTCGATGACGAGCGAGGCGCCGTCCTGCTCGAGGACGACGGTGGCGTGGTTGTACTTCGTCAGCTGCATGTCGTCAACTGTACAACACTGTTGTACAAATGGGACCGGTTGTCGGAGGGACCCTCAGTCAGCCCGGCGCGCCAGACGCTCGAGGATGTCGGGCAACCGGGCGAGGAGCGCGCGCTCGTCGTCGTCGAGCTCCGCACGCACGGCCGTCGCGAGCCAGTCCGCGCGCCCGTCCATGTCCCGCTGCAGCGCGGCGCGGCCGGCATCGGTGATGCGGATCACCGACGCCCGTCGGTCCGTCTCGGACACGGTCCGCTCGACGTACTCCTGGCTCGTCAGCTCCGCAACGGTCCGGGACTGCCCCTGGTGCTTCACGCCGCGTCGCCGGGCGAGCTCCGCGATCGTCATCGGCCCCTCGCGTCCGAGGAACCCCAGCGTCGTCGAGTGCGCCGGCGGCAGGCTGTCGCCCTCGCGCCGGGCCGCCCGCACGACGCGGCCGATCGACTGGCGCAACTCGGCGGCGAGTTCGTCGATCGGGTCCATGGGCCCCGACGCTACCGCGGAACGGACGGGAGGCCCGTGGCGGCGTCGCCACGGGCCTCCCGTCCGTCACGGGGTGACGTCAGCTGCTGCGCACGTCGTCCGCAGCACCCTTCGCGTGCTCCTGGACGTCGGACGCGGCGCCCTGCGCCTCGTCCTTGACGGTCTGCGCGGCGTCCTGCGCGGTCCCCTTGAGGTCCTGCGCGTGCTCCTTCGCCACGTCGCCCAGCTGCGAACCGACGTCCTTCGCCTGGGACTTGACGTCCTCGACGAGGGGCGCCGCCTTGTCCTTGAGCTCACCGGCGAGCTGCTCCTCCTTGTCGGACGTCGGGATGAGCGACGAGGCGAGCCACCCGGCGCCGAACGCGATGAGCCCGACCGCGAGCGGGTTGCCCTTGGCCTTCTGGACGCCCTCGTGCGCGACGTCCTTCGCCCGGTCGGTCGCACCCGAGGCAGACCCCGAGACGCTCGAGCCGGCGGAGTGCGCCGAGCCCATCACCGAGTCGCGGACGCCCTGGAAACGGTTCTTCACCCGGTCGGTCTGGCGGTGCGCGATCGAGGACGGGTTGACCTTGTCGGCCAGGGCGTCGACGTCGGACCCGAGGGCACCGCGGGTGCGCTCGATGTCGGCACGGATCTCTTCTGGGGTGCTCATGGCTTCCTCCCGGTGTTCGGCTTCAGTGCTTCGGGGACTTCCTTGACGGTCTCGACCGTCTGCGGGGCGCCCTGGATCTCCTTGATCTCCTTGCGCCCCCGGACGGCGAGGATCGCGGCGACGATCGCGTAGACCACGGCGATCACGACGGCGGACCACGCGTTGCCGATGAGGTACCCGAGACCCCACCACGCGGCGATCGACAGGAACAGCAGGGCGAACAGGGCGGTGAGCCCGGCGCCGCCGAACATGCCGCCGGCCTTGCCCGCCTTCTTGGCGGACTCGGTGAGCTCCGCCTTGGCGAGGGCGACCTCCTGGCGGAACAGCGACGACAGGTCCTTCGACACGTCGGTCAGCAGTTCGCCCAGGGGCGTCGTGGCGGCGCGTTCCTCGGGCGTCGGCTCACCGAGCGGGGTCGCGCCCGGGACCGTGTGGCTCATACGCCGCTCCCCGTGCCGGTCGAGGTCTCGCCGGCCTCCTTCTCGTGCTTGACCTCGGTGGCGAGGGCCTTCGTCAGGCGTCCGGCGAGGATCCCGGCGCCCGCGGCGAGCGCGATGAACGTGCCGGGACGCTTCGCGGCGAAGGACTTCACCTCGTCGAGGAGCGAGCCGGGGTCGCGGTTCTCGAGGTACCCGGCTACGGAGCCCGCGCGGTTCGACAGGTCGCGGACGACCTTCGCGGCGATGCCCTGCTCGTCGTCCTTGTCGGCCATGCGGCCGAGCTGCTCGCCGAGGCTGCGGAGCCCTCCGGCGGCGCGCTCCTGCTGCCCGGCCGCCTGCTCCTTGAGCGTGTCGGAGGCCTGGGAGTAGAGCTGCTTGGCGTGGTCGGTCGCCTCGGAGGCGACGTTCGACGCCTGCTCCTTCGCGGTGCCGGCCACGTCCGCGGCCTTGTCCTTCGCGTCGCCGGCGACGTCCTGCGCGGCACCCTTGGCTGCGTCGGCCTTGCCGCCGTCGCTGCTGCCGCCGCCGGCACCGGCACCGGTGCTCGTGGCGGTGGCCCCGCCGACGGGCGGGACGGAGCCGGTGGAGGTGCCGGTGCCCGTGCTCGTCGTCGTGGAGTCGTGCAGCGGTGCCGACTCGCCGGCGGCGGACGGCGTCGCCGGGAGCTGCTCGTCGGCGGGCAGCGCGTCGAGCGGCTCGACGTCGTCGAAGCCGTCGGGCCGGAGGACGTCGTCGAAGTCGCGGTCGGTGTCGCGCGGCGCGGGGACGCCGGTGCCGAAGGAGGGCACCGTCACGCCCGGGTGCACCTCGTGTCCCTCGGCAGCCGCGGTGCGGTCGTGGATGGGCGTCCCGGAGTCGTTCCCGGGTGGGTTCGTGGTCATGGTCGGCCTTCCGGTTCGGTCGCGGCGGGTACGGCACCCGTCGCGCTGGCCCCGACCGTGCGCGACCGGCGCTGCGTTGCAGCACAGGAACGTCGATCTGCGCGGTCGGTCCGTCCACGGAACGCGGAGGGGCTGCCGTGGTCGACCGCGGCAGCGGGGCCGACGGTCCGCCCAGCGCGCCTCCGGCAGGATCGGCAGGGTGCCGCAGGTCTCCGTCGTCGTCCCCGTGCTCGACGATGCCGAGCACCTCGCACGCTGCCTGGACGCACTGGCCGCGCAGACGCACCCCGTGCACGAGGTCCTCGTCGTCGACAACGGCAGCACCGACGACAGCGTCGAGGTCGCCCGGGCCGCGGGCGCGACCGTGTTGCACGAACCCGTGCGCGGCATCGCCTCGGCCTCGGCTCGTGGGTACGACCGCGCCTCGGGGGACGTCATCGCGCGGCTCGACGCCGACTCGGTGCCGCCGCCGGGATGGATTGCCGAGTCGGTGCGCCTGCTCGAACGGCCGGGCGTCGTGGCGGTCACCGGCCCCGGTCGACCGCGCGAGGGCGGCCGGGTCCTGCGCCGCCTGTGGGACGGGCTCTACATGGGTCCGTACTTCGTGCTGATGTGGTCGGCGCTCGGACGTCCTCCGCTGTTCGGCTCGGCGATGGCGATGCATCGTGCCACGTGGCTCGCGGCCCGTTGCCGGGCACACCGTGACGACCCGGAGGTGCACGACGACGTCGACCTCTCGATGCAGCTCGACCCCGCGTGGCACGTGGTGGCCGCCCGGTCGCTCACCGTCGAGGTGTCGGCGCGGCCGTTGTCCGGGGCGGCCTCCGTCGCGCGGCGGACCCGGCGCGCGTTCCACACCTTCCGGGTCAACGGCCGGCGGGCGAACCCGGTGCGGCGGTGGGCGCGACGGGGCCGCGTGGCGCTCCGGGCCCGGGTCACCGCTCGCTGGACCCTCCGGCGCTGACCGGCGCACCGAGCGGCGTCGACGACTACCGTCGGCAGCACGAGGTCGGGTGGACACCTGACGACGCACCCGGGGGGGGGGGCGGAACGATGCGGCACACACGCACCACGACGCTGCTCGCCACGATCGGACTCGGGGTGGGCCTCGCGCTCACCCTGTCGGGGTGCACCGGCGACGGCGGTGACGGCGCCACCCCGACCGCGAGCACGTCCTCGTCGTCGACGACGTCGGGTGCGCCGACCCCGACCGACGGCGCCACCCCGGCACGGACGCCCGGCTCCGGGGCGACGCACACGTCGTCACCGCAGTCGAGCACCGCACCGGCCTCCGCGACGGGCACGGTGCCGGAGACGTGCGACGACCTCGTGACACCGGGCGCGTTCGAGTACACCGACGAGGCAGCCCTGAACGACCCCGCCGTCGTCGGTGACCTCGAGATCCCCCGCACCGCACTGACCCCGGCACGGCAGTCGAGCGGGCAACGGTTGTACTGCGTCTGGCGTGACCCCGAGGCCGACCTCACGAACCTCACCATCCAGGTCGAGAACGTCGTCCCGTCGCGTGCCACGGAGGCGCTCCGCGGACTGTCCGACTTCGACTGCGCGTCCGTCGACGACGGGCTCCGGTGCCAGAAGGTCACGCAGAACCCGCAGTACCCCGTGACCGACGGCGACACCTACTTCACCCGCGGCGACATCGGCATCCGCATCGCCCAGTCGAACGTGCCGACGGACGGGCTCCTCGAGGACGTCGTCGGGCACGTGTTCGGCTGAGCCTCAGCCCGTCGGCCGTGACCGCACGTGGGCCCGCTCCCCCTGCGGCCCGTACAGGCAGAGCACCTCGGTGACCTCGTCCGTGGTGTTGCCGACCCAGTGCGGGGTGTGCGTGTCGAACTCGACGACCTCGCCCGGCCCGAGGTCGAAGTCGCGGTCGCCGAGCAGCAGGCGCAGACGTCCCGACAGCACGTAGAGCCACTCGTAGCCCTCGTGCGTCTTCAGGCTCCGGTCGCCGTTCGCCGGCATCGGCGGGATGAGCTGCTTGAACGACCGCACGCCCCCGGTGCGCTTCGTCAGCGGGATCACCACGCGACCGCCGTGCCGCTCGGGCTGCAGGTGGACGCGTGGGTCGCCGGTCTGCGGTGCGCCGACGAGGTCGTCGAGCGGCACCTGGTACGCCCGGGCGAGGGGCAGCAGCAGCTCGAGGGTCGGTCGACGCTGCCCCGACTCGAGCCGCGAGAGCGTCGACACCGAGATGCCGGTCTCCGCGGCGAGCGCCGCGAGCGTGACCTGTCGTCGCTCCCGCAGCGACCGCAGCCGCGGGCCGACCGCGTCGACGACCTGCGCCGTCGTCGGTGGGGTGATCCGTTCCTCCCGGCCGTGCACCATGCGGCCATGTTGCCACACCGGCAAGATTCGTTGCCGTTGTCGCCGACCACTGTCCATGATGCGGTCATGCGTGATCACTACGACGTCATCGTCATCGGCGGCTCGGCCGCCGGCCTGTCCGCCGCACTCATCACGGGGCGGTCGCGCCGTTCCGTCCTCGTCGTCGACGCGGGTGAGCCCCGGAACGCGCCCGCCGAGGGCGCCCACAACTACCTCGGGCGCGAGGGCGTCGCACCCGCGGAGCTGACCCGGATCGGCCGTGAGGAGGTCGCCGCGTACGGCGTCGAGGTCGCGGCCGGGAGGGTCGTGGCCACGTCCGCCACCGAGGGCACCGGTGTCGACCCCGTCGGCTTCTCGGTCACCCTCGACTCCGGAGCGGTCGTCACGTCGCGCCGGCTGGTCGTCGCCTCCGGCGCCGTCGACGTGCTGCCGGACGTCCCCGGCCTCGCCGAGCAGTGGGGACGCGGCGTCGTGCACTGCCCGTTCTGCCACGGGTGGGAGGTCCGCGACGGCCGCATCGGTGTCCTCGTCACCACACCGAACGGTGCGCACCACGCCCAGATGTTCCGCGCGCTGAGCGACCGGGTCACGGCGTTCGTCACGGACCCCGCACTGGTCGACGACACCGCGCTCGCCGGTCTCCGGGCCCGCGGCGTCGAGGTGGTCGAGGCGTCGATCACGCGGGTCCGCTCCTCGGACGGCGTCCTGACCGGTGTCGAGCTCGACTCCGGGGAGGTCGTCGCGCTCGACGCGCTCGCGGCGTCGAGTACGGCGGAGCCACGCGTCGGGTTCCTCGAGGGGCTCGGGCTGCACGCGGATGACGTCGTCGTGAACGGCTTCCGGTTCGGCGGTGGGCTCACCGTCGACGCGGTCGGCCAGACGGGCGTCCGCGGGGTGTACGCCGCGGGCAACGTCACGTCACCGATGGCCACCGTCATCGCGGCGGCGGCTGCGGGGACCCAGGCCGGTGCCGCGGTGCACGGCGACCTCGTCCAGGCCGACATCGCGGCGGCGCTGGCCGCCGACGCGGAGCCCGCCGGTCACTCCACGCGGTAGCCGGCCTGCGCTGCCAGGAGCGGCGCGAGGGCGAACAGCTGGTCGGTGCCGATCGTCGCCCCGCGGAGGCCCTCGAGCCGCTCCACCCGGTCGAGGTCGGCGTCGCGCAGGTCCACGTGCTCGATGCGGGTGCCCGAGCCCTCCACGGAGCGGATCCGGGTGCCGGGGAAGGCCACGCGCAGCAGCCGGGCGTCGGCGACGTCGAGCTCGTCGACCACGCAGTCGCGGAACACGACGTCGGTGAGCGTCGAGCCGCGCAGGTTGACGAACCCGAGCTTCATGCCGACGAACTCGACCCCGTTCAGCGTCGCGTCGTACAGCTCGGCGGAGCCGACCCGGCCACCGGCGACCCGGACCTCGCGCCAGGCGCTGCTCGAGGCGCGGAACACCGGCGCGTCGAGCGTCTCGACCACCGAGTCGCGGATGCGCAGTCCGCGCAGGTCGGTGCCGTCCGCCCGGAGCGTGTCGACCACGCACTCCTCGAGCTCGAGGTCGGGCAGGCGCTCGCCCGCGAGGTCGAGCACGTCGATGCGCCTGCCGTCGATCCGGTCCCCGGTCAGGACGTCACCGGGCGCCGGTGCCCAGTCGTCGAGGTCCCGCGGGTCGATCGGGGTGATCCGTGGGGCGGCGGTACCGGTCGAGGAGCGTGCCATGCGCTCAGTCTGCCGTGGTGGACCGACGCTGCAGGACGCTGTCGAGCCGGTGGTCCTTCGCCGGGCCGCGTGCCCGCCACCGGACGGTCCAGCGCTCGGCGTCCCCGTCGAGCACGCCCGTGTAGTCGTCGGGCGCGCACGCGTGCTCGACCGTGGTGCCCCACACCCAGTCGTGGAAGACCCGGCCGTCGGCGAAGTGCACCGTCCACCGGCCGTCAGGGCCACGGCGCACGACGAGGGTCCGGGACACCGGCACCACGCGGCCGTCGAACGTCATGGTGCCGGACTCGTCCCAGCGCACCTCGTCCGGGGTCGTCAGCGTCAGGGTCGTCGACCCGGTGACGGTGCCGGTCACACCCGCGAGGCGGTCGTCGACCGTCCGGCGGAGCGTCCAGTCGCCCAGCAGGTCCGTCGGCAGCAGCGGGCTCGTCGGCGACACCCGGCCAGGTTACGCGCGGAGCGCCTCGGCCCGGGCGTCCCGGCGCTCGTCGTCGGTGATGAGGCCCCTGCGGTGCAGGTCGTCGAGCTCGGCGAGCCGGTGCTCTCGGGAGACCGCCGGAGCGAACGCTGCGCTCTGCGCCGCGCGGTACGCCAGGTCCTCCTGCAGGGTCAGGGGGTCCTGTCCACGAGCGGCCATCCGTCGGGACCGGTGCACGACGAGGACGATCACCGCGACGACGCCGAGGAGCGTGACGATGCCGCCGACGGCCACGAGGGTCCAGACCAGGTCGTACACGGGCGGGATCAGCGGGTTGTGGGTCTCCCCGCCCGGGACCCCGAAGTCGTCGATCGCCATGTCAGCCCCTCCCCGCCGGGCACGGTCGCGCCCTGGGCTGGAGCGTAGCGCGCCCGGTGCTTCCCGGAACAGGTGCCACGGCAGGGGCTTCCGGGCGTACCTGGTGGAACCGTCCCACCAGGGACGCCCGGTCCCACCAGGGACGCCCGCGACCCTCAGCCGCGCAGCGGTCCCGACGCCTCGACGTTCGCCCCGTCCGCGAACCCGCCGACGAGCTCGCGCAGCGCGTCCTCCGCCGTGTGCTGCGGCACCCACCCGAGCTCGCGCCGAGCCCGGTCGGTCCGCATGATCGGCACCCCGGCGGCGATGTCGAGCCACCCGGCGTCCGTCGGTTGGAGCCGGAGCCGCCAGGTCAGCGTGACGATCCCGCGCAGCAGCCGGAGCGGTACCCGCACCGCCCCGAGCATCCCCGCTGCCCGGGCCATGCGTGGCGGGGTGAGCACCGGCGTCGCCGCGATGTTGAACGCCCCGGCCGCACGTCGGTCGATCGTCCGCCAGAACGCGTCCGCCAGGTCGTCGGCGTGCACGGCCTGGAACACGAACGGCAGCGGCAGCGGCAGCACCGCGAACCGAGCCGCCCGGACGATCGACATCGGCACGAGGTGCCCGAGGAACAGCCCCCGGAGCTCGGCCGCGACCCCGCGCTGGAACACCAGTCCGGGTCGGAGCCGCGTGACGACGACCCCGGGGTGCTGCGACGCGAACACGTCGAGAGCGGCTTCGTTCTCGGCCTTGTGGATCGAGTAGGTGGCGGTCTGGATGCCGGTGGCGGGGAACGACTCGTCCACCGGGGTCCGCTTGCCCTCGACGTCGACGCCGCGGTAAGCGCCGACCGACGAGGACACGACGACCTGCCCGACGCCGGCCCGGGCGACCGCCGCGAGCACGTTCGCCGTCCCGGTGACGTTCGTCCGGTGCTGCGCCGGGATGTCGTGCGTCGGCTGGAGTGCCCACGCCAGGTGCACCACGGCGTCGGCGCCCTGGAACACCGCCGTCAGCTCGTCCACGGCGCGCGGACCACCGACGTCGACCGCGTGCCACACAGCGACGTCGTACGGCGCGACCCGGGCGTCCGGCACCCGGCGAGCGACGCCGACGACCTGCAGGCCGTCCTCGTCGCCCGCGCGGCCGTCACCGGTGAGCCGCGCAGCCGCGAGCCGTCGGAGCACCGCGGTCCCGACGTTGCCGGTCGCCCCGACCACGACGACGCGCATCAGCGCACCCGCAGCGGACGGGCGGTCATCAGGCCGCGGCCATCGACGGGTCGAGCACGACCTTGATGCAGCCGTCCTCCTTCTTCTGGAAGACCGAGTACATCTCCGGGGCGTCCTCGAGCGAGACCCGGTGCGTGGTGAGGTCGAGGGTGCCGAGCGGGTCCGAGGGGTCGGACACGAGCGGCATGAGGTCGTCGACCTAGCGGCGGACGTTGCACTGCCCCTCGCGGATCGTGATCTGCTTGTCGAAGAGGGTCATCATCGGCATCGGGTCGGCCATGCCGCCGTAGACACCGGACAGCGACACCGTGCCGCCGCGGCGCACGAGGTCGATCGCCGCGTGCACGGCTGCGAGCCGGTCGACGCCGGCGGTCTCGATCGCCTTCTGCGCGAGCTTGTCGGGCAGCAGCCCGGCCGCGCGCTGCGCGAACCCGGCGACGGGGTCGCCGTGCGCCTCCATGCCGACCGCGTCGACGACACCGTCCGGGCCGCGCCCGTCGGTGAGGTCGATCAGCTTCGACACCATGTCGTCGTCGAGGTCGAACACCTCGATGCCGTGCTTCGCACCGAGGTCGCGGCGGACCTGCTCGGGGTCGACGGCGAGGACCCGGTACCCGAGGTGCTTGCCGATGCGTGCGGCGAACTGGCCGACCGGACCGAGACCGAGCACCGCGAGCGTGCCGCCCTCGGGGACCTCGGCGTACTGCACGGCCTGCCACGCGGTCGGGATGATGTCGCTCATGAAGAGCCACTGGTCGTCGGCGCCGGTGTCCGGCACCTTGATGGGCCCGTAGTCGGCGTGCGGCACGCGGAGGTACTCGGCCTGGCCGCCGGGGACCTGGCCGTACATCTTCGTGTACCCGAAGAGCGAGGCGCCGGTGCCGTACTCCTTGACCTGGGTGGTCTCGCACTGCGACTGGAAGCCGTGCTGGCACATCCAGCAGTGCCCGCAGGAGATGTTGAACGGCACGACGACGCGGTCGCCGACCTTGAGGTTCGTGACGGCGGAGCCGACCTCCTCGACGATGCCCATGGGCTCGTGGCCGAGGACGTCGCCCTTGTCGATGTACGGGCCGAGGACCCGGTACAGGTGCAGGTCGGAGCCGCAGATCGCCGTCGAGGTGATCCGCACGATCGCGTCGGTCGGCTCCTGGATCGTCGGGTCGGGGACGGTCTCGACGGACACCTTCTCGGTGCCCTGCCAGGTGAGTGCGCGCACGTCGCGTTCCTCTCGTCGTTGCTTCGGGCCGGCCGGGAGGCACGGCTCACGTGACCTCCTCGGTACGCGCCCGCCCCGTGGTGGCCTCCCAGCCCCGTCCTCCACGCGCGCTGCGGGCGGCGGTGGGGCGGGCCTCCCGTCCGCACCGGTGGCCGGTCGGCCACCGCGACTCCTCCCGCGTGCGGATGCGCCGGCGCCCGGCCGGTCGGCAGGCTGGGGCCGATGGACCACAGCACCACCCGCCGGACGATCCTCGCCGGGGCGACCGGCACCCTGGCGGCCGCGGTCCTCGCTGCCTGTTCCGGTGGTGACCGGCCCGCGAGGCCGACGTCTGCCACCCCCACGCGCTCGACGGCCGCCCCGACACCGACACCGACACCGACACCCACACCCACGCCGACCCCGACCCCGACGAGGCCGGCGCTGACGCGGGTCCCCCTGCCCGGCGGCACGGTCACGGGTCTGCCGGAGGGCACGCCGGGGATCGCGTGGACCGTGGACGACGGCGCATCACCCGAGGTCGTCGAGGCCTACGCCCGCTTCGCCGCCGAGACCGGGACGCGAATGACGTTCTTCGTGAACGGGGACCGACCGTCGTGGACCGAGCACGCCGACCTGCTGCGGCCGCTCGTCGACTCCGGGCAGGTGCAGCTCGGCAACCACACGTGGAGCCACCCCGCGCTGACGAAGCTCGGCGACCAGGCGATCCAGGACGAACTGATGCGGAACCACGCGTTCCTCGAGCGGACGTTCGGCGTCGACGCCCGCCCGTACTTCCGACCGCCCTTCGGGTACCACGACGCGCGGGTGGACCGTGCCGCGGCGGCCGTCGGCTACTCGACCCCGCTCCTCTGGTACGGGACGCTCGCGGACTCGGGCGACATCACGGCGGAGCAGATCGTCGGCTTCGCGGAGCAGTGGTTCCAGCCGGCACACATCGTCATCGGGCACGCGAACTTCCCCGGCACGATCGGGGCACTCCCGAGGCTGCACGAGTTGCTCGAGGAGCGCGGTCTGGCGACCTGGACGCTGGACGACGTCTTCGCGCACTGACGCCCGGCGACCCGGCCGTCCGGCCGGGTTCCGCCGGTTCCGCAAGACGCAACGTCGGCGGCTGCTCGCAACGGTACAGCGCTGCGAGCAGTCGCCGTCGTTGCGTCTCGCGAGGGTGCGTCGTCAGCCGCGCAGGCGGTCCCGTTCGGCCGGCGGCAGGTGCTCGGTCGCGGTCGCCCGGGCCGCCGTCGACAGGAAGCGGCCGTTCCGCTCGAGGAAGGCCACGAGCGCCGACTCCGAGGCGCGCTTCCCCGTCTCGCGGAGGACCCACCCGAGCGCGGACTGCACGGCGTCGCTGCGCTCCCGGACCAGCCGACCGGCGATCGCGAGCGGCACCTCGGCGTCCCCCTGCTTGACGAAGGCGAGCGTCGCGACGACGGCGATCCGGCGGACCGTCGCCACGTCTGACTTCGCGAGCGCGAACAGCGGGCCGGTCGAGGTGCCGACGAGCGGGACACCGACGAGCTCCTCGGCCGCGACGTCCACCAGGACCGTGTCCTCGAACCGCTCGGCCTTCGCCGCGGCGAGGTACTCGTCGGTCAGCTCGGGGTCGGGGTGCGCGCGCATCGCCTGCACCAGCAGCAGCACGGCGACCAGCCGCGCTCCCGCGTCCTCGCTCCACAGCAGCGCCGAGCGCTCCCCGGCGTCGACGTCGGCGAACCGTCGGGCGACGCGCCGGGCACCCGCGACGTCGCCCGGGGTCCTGGCGAGGGCGGCGAGGACCGACTCGGCGTCGTGGCGCTGCATCCGCCCAGCCTAGGTCCGCGCAGAGCGGGGCTCAGCGGAACGACAGCAACGACAGCGGGTCCTTCAGCGTGCCGTTCACGCGGGTCTCGACGTGCACGTGCGGACCGGTCGACTGGCCGGTGTTGCCGGACTTCCCGATCTGCTTGCCGTTCCCGACCACCTGCCCCTTGGTGACCGAGATCTCGCTGAGGTGCGCCGTCAGGACGGTGGTCAGCCCGTAGGTGACCACGACGTAGTTGCCGTAGCTGGCGTTGTCCCGGACGACCGTCGTCACCGTTCCCGGGCCGGACGAGTACACGGGTGTCCCCACCTTCACCGGTGCGTCGGTGCCCTGGTGGTAGCGCGGCACGTGCCCGGCCCCGCGGTCGTCGCCGTACCGTCCGGAGATGGTCGTGCCGGTCACGGGCCAGAGCAGCCCGGTCACCGGTCGTGACGACCAGGTGCGGGTGCCGGAGCTGCCGTAGAGCACGACGTTCTGGTCCACCTGCACGAGCAGCTGACCGGCGCCGCGGCCGAACGTCCCGGACGACCACAGTGCGCGGCCGCCGTCGGGGCTGTAGACCACGAGGTTGCCGTCCGTCTGCACCGCTGCGGTCGCCCCGGGGTTGCCGAAGGTCTGCGACGACCAGACGGGCTTGCTGCTGACGTACTGGACGAGGTTGCCGTCCGCCTGCATGGTGAAGGTCGTGGTCGAGCCCGCGCCCGCGCGCAGGACCGTCCCCGGCAGGAGGACGTTGCCCGAGACGACCCGCGACTGTGCGACCTTGGTGCGCCAGAGCGGACCGTTCGTCGGCGTCCGCATCCGCAGCTCGCCGTCCAGCCGGACACCGAAGTCCTTCGCCGTCCCGGCGGTGCCCCACCTGGCGACGAGCCGACCGCTCCGGACGAGCGCGAGGTACCCGTCCTTCTGCACGACGGCAGCGGCCCCGGGCTGGTTCGCGGTGTTCGACGCCCAGAGCACGACGTTCCCGATGCCGTACTCGACGAGGTTGCCGTCGCCCTGCATGACGAGCCGGAACTGCCCGTTCGTGGACGTGACGGTGTCGCCCGGCTGCAGCGTGGTGCCGGCCTTGACCGTCCCCTTGTAGGTGGTCGCGGCCTGCGCCGGCGACGCGGTGGCGACGAGTCCCGCGGCCGCGATGACGACGGCGGTGACGGCCGCAGCGAACTTCGCCCGTGCCCTGATCATGTGGTGGAACCCCTGCTCGTGGTGCCGCGGGCGTCGGATGCCGGCGCGGTGCGTGTCTCGGAACGGCGGGCCCCTGAAACCCACCGAGGGTCGATGTTCGCAGGAGGCCCTCGGTCGGGACAGCCCCCGGACCGGGGGCATGACACCGGGCGGGAATCGTGCAGACGAGCGCCGGCGGTCGGCGGAACTGTTACACACCGGAAACACACTGTGTACAAACGAGCGCTGTCAGTCGTGATTGTATGCAATCACCGCACTCCTGAGCGTGACTCCACAAGGGTCACCACGCACACCAGCAGCTCCAGGAACACGATGTCCCAGACTCCCGCTCGACGCCGCCGGACACTCCTCGCCGTGCCCGCCGTCGCCCTGGCCGCCTCGCTCGCGCTCACCGCCTGCGTGCCGGTCCAACGCTCGAAGGCCGGTGGCGCCACCGCCGGTACCGTCACGACCGTCGCGATCGGCGACCAGCAGGTCCGCGAAGGCGGTGACCTCGTCATGGCGCTCTCCGCCGAACCGGACCGGCTCGACCCGACCACCTCGTCGTCGCTGTACACCCGGTACGTCATGGAGACGATGTGCCAGAAGCTCTTCGACATCGACGCCGAGGGTGCGATCATCCCGATGCTCGCGACCGAGCTGCCGACGGTGTCGGACGGCGGGAAGACCGTCACGTTCCCGGTGCACACCGGCTACCGCTTCGCCGACGGCACCCCGTTCGACGCGGACGCCGTCGTGACGACGCTCGAGCGGAACCTGACGAAGGACGACTCGAGCCGGAAGAGCGAGATGGGTCCGGTCTCGAGCATCGACGCGGTGGACGACCACACCGTCCGCATCCGCTACTCGACCCCGTTCGCCCCGATCACCGCGGCGCTCGCCGACCGTGCGGGCATGGTCATGTCGCCGACGGCACTGGAGCAGGAGGGCGACGGGTTCGGGGACGCCCCGGTCTGCATCGGCCCCTACAAGTTCGTCGAGCGCGTGCCGCAGACCTCGATCACCGTCGAGCGCGACCCGATGTACCACGACCCGGCGAGCGCCCACTTCGACCGGATCACCTACCGGATCATCACCGACGCCAGCATCCGCGCACAGAACCTGAAGTCCGGGGACGTCCAGGTCGCCGACACGATCTCCACGCAGGACGTCGACGACCTGATGGAGCGGAAGGACCTGGAGGTCCTGCGCACCGGCTCCCTCGGCTACCAGGGCATCACGATCAACCTCGCCAACCAGGACGGCGTCGGCACCGACCCGGAGCCACTCGACACCCCGCTCGCCACCGAGCGGAAGGTCCGGCAGGCCCTGTCCATGTCGATCAACCGCGGCGAGCTCGTGCAGAGCGTGTTCCGCGGGTGGGCGGACGTCGCGTGCTCCCCGATCCCGGACACGAGCGCCTTCGCGACCGACGCGAGCACGGCGTGCCCCGAGTACGACCCCGACCACGCGAAGGAGCTCCTCGAGGAAGCGGGGGTCGAGCAACCGTTCCCGATCGAGATGGAGGTGACGAACACCCCCGACACCGTCCGGTTCGCCCAGGCGCTCCAGGCCCAGGCCCGCGCCGGGGGCTTCGCGATCACGATCACCCCGGTCGAGTACACGACGCTGCTCGACGACCAGACCCGCGGCGACTTCCAGGCGCTGCAGCTGGGCTGGTCGGGCCGTGTCGACCCGCACGGCAACATCGGCTCGTTCCTCGGCACCGGCGGCGGCAACAACTACCCGGGCTACAGCGACCCCGAGGTCGACGACCTCATCGCCCGGGCGGCGCAGGCCACCGACCAGCAGGAACGCGCCGACCTGTACGGCCAGCTGGTCACGAAGGTCCAGCAGGACGACCCGATCATCTACCTCTACCGGACCCGCAGCATCACCGGCGTCAGCTCCGACGTCGCCGGGGTGTCCACCTACGCCGACGGCGTGGTCCGGCTCAGTCAGGCGGCGTTCGTGGAAGGCAGCGACAAGTGACCCGGTACGTCCTGACACGGCTCTGGCAGGCGGCGCTCACGCTCGTCCTCGCCTCGATCGTGGTCTTCTTCGGGGTCCGGCAGCTGCCGGGCGACCCGGCCCTGGCCCTGGCCGGCGAGGAGGCGAGCCCCGAGCGGCTCGCCGCCGTCCGCGCCGACCTCGGCCTCGACGACTCCCTGCTCGTGCAGTACTGGCGCTTCGTCGTCAACGCACTGCAGGGCGACCTCGGACAGTCCACCCGCACCGGCACCCCGGTCACGGACCTGCTCGGCTCGACGCTCCCCGTCACGCTGTGGCTCGCGCTCTACGCGATCGTGGTCGCGGTCGTCGTGGGGGTCGCCCTCGGCACCCTCGCCGAGCGCTACCGCGGCCGGTGGCCCGAGTGGATGGCGAACGCCGCCGCGCTCGTCGGCCTGAGCGTGCCGAACTTCTGGCTCGGCATCCTCGCGATCGTCTGGCTCGCGGCGGGCCTCGGCTGGTTCCCCGCCTCGGGCTACGTCCCGGTGACGCGGGACCCGCTCGGCGCGCTGCACCACCTGACGCTCCCGGCGCTCATCCTCGGCACGTCGCTCGCGGCCGTCATCATGCGCCAGACCCGCGCGTCGATGATCGAGACGATGAAGACCGACTTCGTCCGGACCGCCCGCGCGAAGGGGCTCAGCCGCCCGCGGGTGCTCTTCCGCTACGGCCTGCGCAACTCGATGATCGTCGTCGTCACGATCGTCGGCCTGCAGCTCGGTGGCCTCATCTCGGGCGCGGTCGTCACGGAGCGCATCTTCGCCCTGCCCGGGTTCGGCAAGCTCACGCTCGACGCCGTGTTCACCCGCGACTACCCGGTCATCCAGGCCGTCGTGCTCGTGATCACCCTGGGCTACGTCCTCATCAACTTCGCCGTGGACGTCCTGTACTCCGTCATCAACCCGAAGATCCGCGTCGGAGGCACCGCATGACCACCATCACCGCTCCCTTCGACCTGGGCTCGAGCCGCGGTCGCATCTGGAAGCAGGTCCGGACGAACCGGCTCGGCATGACGGGCGGCATCATGCTCGCCGTCGTCGTGCTCGCCGGGATCACCGCACCGCTCGTCGCACCGCACGACCCGACCGCGACGCACTTCGACCTGCCGTTCCAGGTGCCCTTCACCGTGGGCTTCGGGTTCGGCACCGACGACCTCGGCCGAGACATCCTGTCCCGCACGCTGTACGGGATCCAGGTCTCGCTCGTCGTCGGCGTGCTGTCGGTGCTGCTCGCCGTCGTGGTCGGCACCCCGCTCGGTCTGCTCGCCGGGTACTGGCGCTGGCTCGACGCGATCATCTCCCGCCTGACCGACGTCGCCCTCGCGTTCCCGTTCCTCATCATCGCGGTCGGGCTCGCGGCGATCAGCGGGCCGAGCCTGTCGAACGCCGTGATCGCGATCGGCATCTCGCACGTGCCGGCGATGATCCGCATCGTCCGCGGTGAGACCCTGCGGATCACGAGCGCCGACTTCGTGACGAGCGCGAGGACGCTGGACGCCGGCGGCGCGCGCATCATCGCGCAGCACGTCCTGCCGAACTGCGTCTCGGCGATCATCGTGCAGGCCACCGTGATCATGCCGGTCGCGGTGATCGGCGAGGCACTGCTGTCCTTCCTCGGGCTCGGCATCCAGCCGCCCACGCCGAGCCTCGGCATCATGCTCTCGGACGCGCAGCAGTACCTCGGCCAGGCGCCGTGGGCCGCCGTCGTGCCGGGGGTCGCGATCGCCGTCATCTGCCTCGGCTTCAACCTGTTCGGGGACGCCCTGCGCGACGCCCTCGACCCCACCGCCTCGGACCGGAAGTAGCACCAGCACCATGAGCACCAACCCCGCCTTCACCACCCCGCCGACGGAGACCACCCGTCCGGACCTGCAGGGCACCTTCGGGATGGCCGCGTCGACGCACTGGATCGCGACCGCGACGGCGCAGTCGGTCCTCGAGCGCGGCGGCAACGCCTTCGACGCCGCCGTCGCCGGCGCCTTCGTCCTGCACGTCGTCGAACCGCACCTGAACGGACCCGGTGGCGACGTGACCGCGATCTTCGCGACGGCGTCCGACAGGGCACCGACCGTCCTCGTGGGCCAGGGACCGGCCCCGGCCGGCGCGACGCCGGAGCACTTCCGGTCCGAGGGCCTGGACCTGGTCCCGGGGGCGGGCGCGCTGGCGGCCGCCGTCCCCGGTGCCGTCGACGCGTGGCTGCTGCTCCTCGCCGAGCACGGCACGTGGGAGCTCGCCGACGTCCTCGCCCCCGCGATCGGGTACGCCCGTGACGGCCACCCGGTCGCGCCCCGCGTGGTCGCAACCATCGCGACCGTGCAGGACCTGTTCCGCGACCACTGGCCGTCCTCCGCCGAGCGGTGGCTGCCGGGAGGCTCGGTGCCGGCCGCCGGGTCGATGGTGCGCAACGAGACCTGGGCCTCGGTCCTGGAACGGCTCGTGCAGGCAGGGTCCGGCACCGTGGAGGGCGAGGGCGCGCGCGTCGCGCGCATCGAGGCCGCCCGCACCGAGTGGGCCGAGGGCTTCGTCGCGCAGGCAGTCGACGCCTTCGTCCGCGCCCCGCACCGCCACGCGTCCGGCACCGACCACGCCGGGGTGGTCCGCGCGAGCGACCTCGCGGCGTTCCGCGCGTCGACCGAGCCCGCGACGACCGCGGAGTTCCGGGGCCACACGATCGCGAAGACCGGGCCGTGGGGCCAGGGTCCGGCGCTCCTGCAGACCCTCCGCCTGCTCGACCCACTGGACGACGAGCGGCTCGACCCGTCGACCGTCCTCGGCGCGCACACGATCGCCGAGGCGCAGAAGCTCGCGCTCGCCGACCGCGAGGCGTACTACGGCGACGGCGACGTCCCGATGGCCGAGCTGCTCTCCGACGCGTACTCCGACGCGCGTCGCGCCCTGATCGGTGACCGTGCGTCGCACGAGCTGCGACCGGGGTCGGTCTCGGTGCCCGCGGGTGCGATGCCCCCGCTGCGTGAGACGTACACACCGCGCGGCGAGTCGATCGCCGGTGTCGGCGAGCCCACCGTCCCCGGCGCCCGCGGCAACGCGGTGGCCGCACCGGCCGAGGATGCCCCCGTGCACGAGGACCGCGGTGAGCCGATCGTGATGGAGACGGGCGAGACCCGCGGCGACACGTGCCACATCGACGTCGTCGACCGCTGGGGCAACATCGTCAGCGCGACGCCCTCCGGCGGGTGGCTGCAGTCGTCGCCGACGATCCCGGAGCTCGGGTTCTGCCTCGGCACCCGCATGCAGATGACCTGGCTCGAGGAGGGCACGGCGTCCACGCTCACCCCGGGCGCCCGACCCCGCACGACGCTCACCCCGACGCTCGTGCTCCGGGACGGCGAGCCGGTGGTCGCGATGGGCAGCCCGGGCGGCGACCAGCAGGACCAGTGGCAGCTGCTCTTCCTGCTCCGCACGATCGTCGGCGGGTGGTCCCCGCAGCAGGCGATCGACGCACCCGCACTGCACACGACGTCGTTCCCGGGGTCGTTCTGGCCCCGCACCTGGACCCCGGGCGGCCTCGTCGTCGAGGACCGCCTCGGTGACGACGTCATCGCCGGGCTCGAGGAGCTCGGCCACGTCGTCACCCGCGCCGGCGACTGGTCGCTCGGCCGTCTGTCGTGCGTGACGCGCGACCCCGACACCGGCGTCATGGGCGCCGCCGCCAACCCGCGAGGAGCACAGGGCTATGCCGCAGGACGCTGAGGACCGGACCATGCACGACGGCGACACGACCACCGGGGCCGCACCGCGCCTCCAGACCGACCAGACCGACCGGACCGACACCCTGCTGTCCGTCCGCGACCTGCGGGTCGCCTTCGGTGACCGCGAGGTCCTGCACGGCGTCGACCTCGACGTCCGCCGCGGCGAGCGCGTCGCGATCGTCGGCCAGTCCGGCTCGGGCAAGTCGACGCTCATCGCGGCCCTGCTCCGGCTCCTGCCGGGGGCCGGGCACATCACCGGTGGTGGGATCCGCCTCGGCGACGACGACATCGCCCACGCCGACGAGGCGCTCATGCGACGCGTCCGTGGCGCACGGATCGGGCTCGTGCCGCAGGACCCGTCGACGAACCTCAACCCGTCGATGCGGGTCGGCGCGCAGATCGCCGACGCGCTGCGGGCCGGCGGGCTGCGGGGACGCGCGGCGATCCGGCAGCGGGTGGTGGCGCTGATGACCGAGGCCGGGATCCCCGAGGCGTCGCGGCGGGCGGACCAGTTCCCGCACGAGTTCTCCGGCGGGATGCGGCAGCGCATCCTCATCGCCGTCGCACTCGCCCGCCAGCCCGAGCTGCTCATCGCCGACGAGCCGACCAGCGCGCTCGACGTGACCGTGCAGCGGCAGATCCTCGACCACCTGCAGACCCTCGTCGACCAGCACGGCACGACGCTGCTGTTCGTGACGCACGACCTCGGGGTCGCGGCGGACCGGACCGACCGCGTCGTCGTGATGCTCGACGGCGAGATCGTCGAGCAGGGTGCGCCCGAGGCGATCCTCCGCGACCCGCAGCACGAGTACACGAAGCGGCTCATCGCGGCGGCGCCCGCGCTGTCCGGGGTCGCGCCGGAGCCCGTGGCCGCGGGCGAGCCGATCCTCGTCGTGTCCGACCTGGTGAAGGAGTACCGGCTCCGCGGTCGTGGTGCCGGAACGCTGAAGGCTGCCGACGGGGTGTCGTTCGCGGTGCGTCGCGGCACGACCACCGCGGTCGTCGGTGAGTCCGGCTCGGGCAAGACGACGGTCGCGCGGATCGTGCTCGGACTCGAGACGCCGACGTCGGGCACCGCCCTGGTCGACGGGAAGTCCATCGGGACCGCCCGTGGCGCCGAGCGGCGGGAGATCCGACGCCGCGTGCAACCGGTGTTCCAGGACCCGTACGGGTCGCTCGACCCGACCTCGACGATCGAGCGGATCATCGACGAGCCCCTGCGCGTCTTCGGCATCGGTGACCGGGCGTCGCGCACCGAGCGGGTCGCGACGCTCCTCGACCAGGTGGCGCTCCCCCGCGAGGTCGCGCAGCTCCGGCCGAACGAGCTGTCCGGCGGGCAGCGGCAGCGCGTCGCGATCGCCCGGGCGCTGGCGCTCGAACCCGAGCTGATCATCCTCGACGAGGCGGTCTCGGCGCTCGACGTCCTGGTGCAGGAGCAGATCCTGGCGCTGCTCGAGGAGCTCCAGGACCGGCTCGGGCTGAGCTACCTCTTCATCACGCACGACCTCGGGGTGGTCCGGCGGATCGCCGACGACGTCGTGGTGATGCGCCGGGGTGAGGTCGTCGAGCGGGGCAGCGTCGCAGCGGTGTTCGACGACCCGCAGGAGCAGTACACGAAGGACCTGCTCGACGCCATCCCGGGGAGAGCCCTCGCCGAGGCGGCTGCGTGACGGCGTCCCGGGTGGGCGACCGGCGCGGTGTGGCACGATCGGCACCGTGCTGAACGGGACGAGCGTCATCGACGCCATCCGCCACGACATCGTGACCGGCGCCCTGCAACCGGGCACCCGGGTGACCGAGGCGTTCCTCGCGGAGCGGCACGGGGTCTCCCGGGTGCCGGTCCGCGAGGCACTCCGCGGGCTCGAGGGCGAGGGCTTCGTGGTGTCGCGCCCGAACGTGGGCTCGCGCATCGCCGACATCCCGTTCGACGAGGCCGACGACCTGTTCGCGGTCCGCGAGTCGCTCGAGACCGCCACCGCCCGCCGCGCCGCGACCCGGGCGCGCACGCTCTTCGACGCGGAGGCCCCGCCGGAGGACTGGTGGCGCGTGCGCCGCGAACTCGGGGCCGTCCTCGACGAGGGTGACGCGGCCGTCGAGCGGGGCGAGCTCGACCTGCTCGTCGACCTGAACGAGCGCTTCCACCTGCTGGTCGCCGAGCTCTCCGGCAGCACGACGCTCGCGACCCTGCTCCGGCAGCTCTCGCGGAAGATCGAGTGGCTCTACGCGCTCGACACCTCGTCGCGCGGCAAGCGGCTGTGGCCCGACCACCGGCGCATCCTGGCCGCGATCGACGCGGGGGACGTCGAGCAGGCCGCCGAGCGGATGGCCTGGCACGTCCGCGAGAGCCGCATCGGGTACGCGGCGCGCTCCTCCCCGGAGCAGGCCGACGCCCTGCGGACCGCGGGCCCCGCGGTCTGACCGGTCGGGCCGGCCCGGCCGGCCCGGCCGGCGCGGCCCGGCCCGCGCGGCCCGCACGGGCCGCGCGGCCGAGGCTCGCGCATGCGGACACGTTCGCGGCCCAGTGGCCGCGAAACCGTCCGCCCAGCCGAGCCTCGGGCAGCCGCGGCGCTCCGCCGCCGCGGCCGCCGCCGCGGCCGCGCCGCGGCCGCTACAGCGTCGGGACGACCACCGCGCGGCCGGACAGCTCGCCGGCCTCGAGCTTGCGGTAGGCCTCGAGCGCGTCGGACAACGCGAACCGCTCGACGTCGGGCTCGATCTGCCCCGCTCGGTACATCGCGACGACCTCGTGCAGGTCCTCGATCGTGCCCCAGTAGGTGTTCGTGATCGTTGACTCGTAGGGCGTCGTGAAGAAGTTCCACTCGACGGTCCCGCCGGCGATCCCGACGACGGTCAGCCGTCCGCCGATCGCCATCGAGGCCTTCGCGGTCGCGATCGTCGGCGTCGCACCGACGAAGTCGAACGCCGCATCGACGCCCTTGCAGCCGGTGAGCTCGCGGATCGCGGTGGCCTGGTCCGGCCCGGCGGGAACGGTGACCGCACCGCGGGCCGCGGCACGGTCCATCGCGTCCTGCTTCGTGTCGGTCGCGATGACCGTGGCGCCGGTGAGTGCCGTGAGGATCTGCACGGCGATCTGCCCGAGACCGCCGAGCCCCACCACGAGCGCGTACCTGCCGCCGCCCGCCAGGTTCGGCATCGCTGCCTTGATCGCGTGGTACGGCGTGAGTGCGGCGTCGCTGAGCGGTGCCGCCGCGATCGGGTCGGCGTCACCGAGCGAGACGAGGTTGCGCGCCGGGACGGTCACGTACTCCGCCATGCCGCCGTCCCGACCGAGACCGATGGCCGCGTACGGGTTCGTGGCGGCGTTCTCGCAGTAGGTGTCCTGGCCCTTCGAACAGGACGCGCAGTGCCCGCAGCCGACCGGCCCGTAGACGAGGTAGGCGTCGCCCTCGGTGAAGCCGCTCACCCCGTCACCGACGGCCTCGACCCAACCGGAGGTCTCGTGCCCGAGGACGAACCCGGGGGCCTGCGCGCCCGGCTGCCCCTCCTGGAACTCGCGGTAGACGGCGACGTCGGAGTGGCACGCCCCGGCACCGGCGACCTTGAGGAGCACCTCCCCGGGTCCCGGGACGGGCTTCTCGACCTCGGTCAGGACGGGGAACGTCCGGAACTGTTCGAACACGACGGCGTGCACGGGTTCTCCTTCGATCTCCGTCAAAACTACACCTGTCGCGCATCTCGGTCGCCGGACATCCTGCGTCTTCCCCGAGAGCCGGTTGCGAGAACGGTCGTTCTCCGATTGACTGGCGTCGGCCCTGAACGGGGCCTCCCCCAACGAAAGGAGCGGCTATGCCCACGCGCACCGCACGCACCGCCTGGCAGGGCGGCCTCAACGACGGTTCCGGCCAGGTCGAGCTGTCGAGCTCGAAGGTCGGCACCTACGACGTCTCCTTCCCGAAGCGCGCCGCGGACGAGGCCGGTGGCACCACCAGCCCCGAGGAGCTCATCGCCGCGGCCCACTCGGCCTGCTACGCGATGCAGTTCTCCGCGATCCTCGGCGAGGCCGGCGGCACCGTCGAGGCCCTCGACGTCAAGGCCGACGTCTCGCTCGGCCCGGACAGCGCCGGCGGCTTCAAGCTCACCGGCATCACCCTCACCGTCAACGGTGAGGTCTCCGGCATCGACGAGGCCGCCTTCCTGAAGGCGGCCGACGAGGCCAAGGCGACCTGCCCGGTCTCCAAGGCGCTCACGGGCGTCGAGATCGAGCTCAAGGCGACCTTCGAGCAGTAGTCGTCACCGACGGACGGACGGACGGGAGGCGCGGTGCCAGCTGGCACCGCGCCTCCCGTCCGTCCATCGGTACGGTGGGGCGCATGCGCCGCCTCTTCCGCACCCGCACGCACGTCGTCACGTGGGTGGGCGCACTCGTCGCCCTCGTCGGCGTGGTGTTCCTGGCGGTGCGGCGACTCGACTCGTCCGGCTGGATCGCGGGTGCATCGGGCGGTGACTTCGCGTTCGTCAGCGGGGACCGACCCGGGCAGCTCGTCGTGGGGGCGGTCCTCGCCCTGCTCGGTGGGATCGTCGCGGCCGCCTGCGCCGCTCGCCTCGCCCGCACCTGGACGCTCCGGGGGCTGCTGGTCGGGATCATCCTGCTCGTCGCCGGCGTGGTCCTCCTCCTCGCAGCACCGAACCCGTCGTTCGGGTGGTTCGCCTACGCGCCCCTCGCCGGCGAGACGATGCTGCCGATCCGGACCACCCGACTGCAGCTGACCGGGCAGGTCGTCGTGCTGGTCGGTGCGGTCCTCACCGCCTTCGCAGCCGGACGACTCAGCACGCAGGCCCGTCACTGACCCGTCATCGGCAACGTCCAGCGGACGTCCGGACTCGGGCGCGAGCGGCTGGCACCATGGTCTGATGGCCGAGCAGTTCCTCCCCGGCGTCCCGCGGCCCGGGCGCCCACCCCGGCCGCGCGTCCGCAACCTCGCACAGCACGACATCCGCGACGCCCGTGCCCGCCTGCGCGGCACGATCTACGAGGACGTCACCCCGGACACCCGCCCGCGCGAGCAGTACTCGCCGGTGCAGATCGTCGACTTCTGCCTCGACCTGGCCGAGGTCATGCTCGCCTCCGGTGCGGACACCCGCAGTGTCGAGACCGCCGTCGTCGCGGTGTCCACGAAGTGGAACCTCGCGCCCCTCGACCTCGACTTCTCCGGCAGCTCGGTCACGCTCCAGTACGCCCCGGCCGACCACCCGCCGCTCGTCAAGGTCCGCACGGTGCAGTCCGACGGCTCCGACCTCGACCGGCTCGCGCGCGCGAACCAGATCGTCGACGACCTGGTGCACGGCGAGCGCGACATGACGAGCGCGGTGAGCGCCCTGGTCGCCGTCCTGCGGCTGCCCACCCGGTGGCCGACCTGGCTCGCCGACGTGGGCCTCTCGGTGCTCGGCACCTCGATCGCGATGCAGGCCGGTGGTGGCTGGCGCGCCGGTGTCGGCGCGTTCGTGCTCATGTTCGGGATCATCCTGTCCGGCCGCTGGCTGACCGGCCGGGGCTTCCCGCAGTTCTTCGTCTCCGGTGCGCAGGCAGCCGTCGCCTCGGCCATCGGCACCCTGGCGATCTGGGCCGAGGTCCTGACCGCGACGGGTGCGGCCACGATGGTCGCCGCACTCGTCGTCCTGCTGCTGCCCCACGTGTCGCTCGTCACCTGGGCCCAGGACGCGATCTCCGGCTTCCGGGCCATGGCCGTCGCCCGGGCGTTCTACATCGTGCTCGTGATCGCCGCGATCGTCGTGGGGGTCCCGGCCGGCATCGCGGTCCTGCAGTGGCTCAGCATCGAGGTCGACCCGTCCGGCATCGTGCTGCAACCGCTGCCGCTCTGGGCCTCGTTGTCGCTGACGGTCGTGTCCGCGGCGGCGAACTGCTTCGTGCAGCAGGCCAGTGCCCGGGTCATCCCCGTCGCGGTGGTGTTCTCGGTCACCGCCGGCGCGTTCCTCTGGGAGCTCCGGCACCTCGGCATGCCGCTGCTGGGAGCGACGTTCATCGCGTCGGTGCTGCTCGGCGTGCTGTCGACCATCGCAGCAGCCCGGATGCGCACGGCCGTGGCGGCGATCGCGGTGCCGGCGTTCTGCGGTGCACTGCTGCCCGGTGTCGCGGTGTCCGATGCCCTGCTGCACTTCATGTCGGGGGCGTCCGGCGCCGCGCTCGACTTCGTGGCGGCCGTCTCGGTGGCACTCGGCATCGGCGCGGGGCTCGTGCTCGGCGGTCTCGTGGCGACCCCCGGCGCGCGACGGGCCCTGCGGCGGGCGCGTCGGGTGACGGTGCACTCGGTCCACAACGACACGACGGCGATCCCCGTCCTGCGGGACACCGGGTACGACCCGGGCAACGGCTCCGTGCCGCGGGGCCACCGCCCGCGCTGAGGGACCACCCGGACACGAGACCCGGGCTGGGCGACCGCTCTCGTGCCCGGGAGCACGAGGAACGTCGCCCAGCCCGGGTCTCGGGTGGTGCGAGCGCCTCAGCCCTTGTCGGAGACGGCCTTCGTCACCGCGGTGGGGGCGTCGTAGTCGCCGTCCGGGATCCCCTTCAGGGCGTCCAGGACGTCACCGGGGGCGTCCTCCTTCTCGGCGGTCGCGACGATGTCCTCCTTCGAGGCGGGGTAGTCGATGCCGCTGAGGTACTTCTGGACCTGGATCGGGTTCGGTGCTGCCATGTCGGTTCCTTCCGTCGGAGCCTCCACGACTACGCCCGTGCGGCTCCGGGTCGACCCGGGTGACGCGCCTCGCGGCCAGGGGTCAGATCTCCCAGCTCCCGCTGTCGCTCCACGTCGAGAAGCGCTGCGCGGCCTGCGGCTCGTACCGCTCCATCCATCCGCGCTCGAGTCGGGCGACCGCACGGTCGAACGCCGGCACCAGGTCGAGCTCCGCGCGGAGCATCGCCTGCAGCTGGAGCCCTTCGTACAGCGCGATGAGCTGCTCGGCACCGCGACGGGGGTCCATCGTGTGCGGCGCGCGGCCGACGGCGATGTCGTGCTCCAGTCCGCGCCTGACCTGCGAGAAGAAGAGCTGGTAGCGCGACCGCAGGTACGTGGCCATGGGGTGCGCAGGGTTGCCGGCGACGGAGAGCAGTGCGACGAGCAGCCGCATGAGCGCGGGGTCCTCGGCGTTCGAGGCGACGATCGCACGCAGCAGGTCGACCGTGGGGCCGTCCCCGACCTCGTGCGCCACCGCCTCCAGTCGTGCGCCGTTCCAGCGGTCGACGGCGGCGAGCACGAGGCCGTCCCAGGACGGGAAGTGCTGGCGGAGCTCCTCCGTCGTGATGCCCATCCGCTCGGCGACCATGCCGACGTGGGCCTCGTGGAAGGGCACGTCGCGGAGGACGTCGACCGTGGCGCCGACGATCGTGATGCGCAGGTGCAGGGTGGCGGCCGCGGCGGCTGCCGCCTGCGTGTCGGCGCTGGTGTGTTCGAGCATCGTGCCCTCCGTCGTGCGGCGGACGTCCTGTCCGCACCTCCATCCAAGCGCAGTGGCGGGGGACACAGCATCCCCGGTACGGGTGTCAGCATGTCGGGGGACAGGCGACGACCCCGGAGCACGCACGCGGGCTGCCGTGCGACCATGCCGGGATGACCCCCGAAGACCCCGTCGCACAGGGCCTGGCCATCATGGCCTCCGCAGGCTACGAGTTCGGCGGCGACGACGAGCAGGTCGCGCACGACGTGCGGACCATGTGGGAGCAGCTCGGCTCCCCGGAGGGCGCGTTCGACGCCGCAGCACGCGCGATCGCCCGGCTGCCGCAACGCCCCGAGGTCCCGATCGCCGACCAGGCCCGCCGCCGCGCGTTCGAGCGCGCGATCGGGATCAACCCGGTCGAGGTCGAACTGACCGCGGCGATGTCCGCACGGGAGCTGCTGGAGCGGATGGCGCGCTCCGTCGCCTGCTGAGACGACGGACGGGCGCGCCCCGCTGAACGGCGACGCGAAGCGTTGCGGGGCGCCCCGACCGAGCCTGTGAGGGAGGCGCGGTGCCAGTCGGCACCGAGCCTGTGAGGGAGGCGCGGTGCCAGCCGGCACCGCGCCTCCCGTCCGTCTGCGGTGTGCGCGCGTCAGGCGACCCGTCTCACGGGGTCGGCATGCCGCCGTCGACGTGGAGCGTCTCGCCGACCACGTAGGACGACTCGCCGCTCGCCAGGAACACGAACGCCGGCGCGAGCTCGGCGGGCTGGCCCCAGCGGCCCAGGTAGGTCTGCTCACCGGCGGACGGGAGCGCCTCCGGCGGCTGGCCACCGGCCGGCTGCAGCGGGGTCCAGATCGGGCCGGGAGCGACGGCGTTGACGCGGATGCCCTTCGGCGCGAGCTGTGCCGCGAGCCCCTTGGCCATGTTGTTCACGGTCGCCTTCGTGGCGGCGTAGTGCACGAGATGCGGTGACGGCGCGTACGCCTGGATCGACGTCGTGTTGATGATCGTGGAACCGGGCTGCATGTGCGGCACGGCCGCCTTCGTGATGCGGAAGGTCGCGTAGGCGTTCGTCTTGAAGGTCTCGTCGAACTCCTCGTCCGAGATCTTCGTGATGTCGTCGACGTTCTGCTGCTTGCCGGCGTTGTTCACGAGGATGTCGAGCCCACCGAGGCCGTCGACGGTCTTCTGGACGAGTTCCTCGCAGAACGCCAGGTCCTTGATGTCACCGGGGATCGCGACGGCCTTGCGGCCCGCTGCCTCGATGAGGCCGACGATGCGGTCGGCGTCCTCCTGTTCCTCGGGCAGGTACACGATGGCGACGTCGGCACCCTCGCGGGCGTAGGCGATGGCGACGGCGGCGCCGATGCCCGAGTCGCCGCCCGTGACGAGCGCCTTGCGGCCCTGCAGGCGGCCCGAGCCGCGGTAGGTGTCCTCACCGTGATCGGCGGGCACGTTCTGCGCCATCTCCTCGTCGGTACCGGCACCCTGCAGGTACTGCTCGTCCGGCTTCTTGTCGGCGTACATCTTCGTGGGGTCCTGCATCGCGTACTGGTCGAGACCCGCCTGGTCGTTCTGCTGCTCCGTCATGGCCTGGACGGTACGCACCGGGGTACCGCTGTCCGTCCAGCCGGGTGTCCCCCGCGACGCGTCCGTGACACATCCCCAAGATCACGAACACGTGACGACCGGGCTGCGATTCGGTAACACCTGTCGTCCTGTCCGGCTCCGGGCCGTACGGTCGACTGGTGACTTCCCGCACTCTGCTCGCGCTCGGCGCTGCCGTGCTCGCCTTCGCGGCCGGCACGGTCGGGTCCGATGCTCTCGCGACGGGGGGCGTGGCACCGGCCGCGGCAGCGGAGGACCGCAGCGACGTCGCGGACCCGGTCCAGCCACTGATCCGGGTCACCGACCGCGAACTGCGCCGGGTCGACACGGTCGAGCTCGACGCCGAGTCCCTGGTCCTCCGGCACGCCGACGACACCGTCGCGGACGTCCCCATGCGCGACGCGAGGTCGACCGTCTCGCTGCTCAACCGGCTGCTGGGGACCCCGTCGCGCACGCAGACCGCGGTCGGCGACGGCGGCGCGTGCTTCCCGGCGGGGACGACCTACACCTGGGGCGGCGCGGTCCGCGTCGCGGCGCTGCGCACACCGTCCGCCGTCGGCAACGCGGTCGAGATCCGTGTCCTCAAGGACTCGGTACGGGGCCGGACCGGCGACCGGGTCGAGCTGACCGGTCCTGACGGGGTCCAGGTCGGCGACGACGTCGCGGACGAGATCGCGACGGCTCCACGCTCCGACAAGGTGTCGTTCGGGTCCGGCGACTCCCGGGCGTGGCAGCTGCTGCTCGAAGCCGGTTGGGCTCCCGACGAGCGTTCGACCGGCGACGACCCGACCGGTGACGACCCGACCGGGGACGACCCCCGCGCGGAGCACGACGACGCGGCCGACGGTCCGACCCACGACACGGGCGAGGACGCGCAGGGCACGAACGGCGTCTCGGCGCTGACGAACGACACCGAGGTGACGGTCATCGGGTCCCCGATGCCGGTGCACGCACGCCGGTCCTGCTGACGCGTCCCGCACTGCACGACGGCCGCACGGTCACGACCCGCGCGGCTCAGGCCACGCGGCTCAGGCCACGCGCAGGGACGCCACCACCGGGAAGTGATCACTCGCGGCCCACGTCTCCGGGCCGTCGTGGTCCATCACGACGCGCTCGGCGGTGACGTCGCCGCGGGTCAGCACCCAGTCGATCCGCTCGCCGGAGTCGACCGGTTCCTGCCACCCGTTGAAGGACGCGGTGCGGTCACCGGGGTCACCGGCGTCGGACCAGGCGTCCCGGTACCCGGCATCGGTGAAGACCCGGGACGCCGGACCCGCGCCCCACGGTTCGTTGCAGTCACCGGCGAAGACGACGGGGCCGTCGACCGGGGCGAGCCGCTCGACGACGAGGGCGGCGCTGCGCCGACGGACCTCGTCCCCGTGGTCGTTCTCCTCGTGGTCGAAGTGCGCGGTGAGGAGCGTGAAGGCGGCCCCCTCGGCGTCGAGGAAGCGCGCGTGGTTGGCGACCCGTGGGTACAGGCTCCCCCAGGTGTTCGACACCGGCTCGTCCGGGGTGTCGGAGAACCAGAAGGTCCCGACGTCGACGGGGCGCAGGCGGTCGCGGCGGAAGAACACCGCGGCGTGCTCCCCCGCGGAGCCCCCCTCGCGGCCCTGCCCGACGGCGTCGTGGTCGGGCAGCCCCTGTCGGAGGGCGTCCATCTGGTGGTCGAACGCCTCCTGCACGCAGAGGACGTCGGGGTCGTGCCGTCGGATGACCTCGAGCACCAGCGGCAGGCGCGCTGGCCAGTCGTACCGCGGATCCGGGTTCTTCACGTTGTAGGTCATCAGGGTGATCGGACGCGCGACGTGGCTCACCGGTCGACCCTACCGACACGCTCCCACGGGCGACCCCAGGGTGGTGAAGGGTGCGTCAGTTGATGCAGACGCCTTCCTCGCCGTAGGTCTTCACGTCGGTGGAGCTCGGCGTCGGCTCGGACTCCGCCGGCTTCGACGCCTCGGCCTCGGGCGTCTCGTCCGCCGGGGTGGAGGAGGCGTCGCCGGGGGCGGCCGGGGCGGTGACGGTGATGCCGTCGGACCCGAGGACGAGCGTGACGCCCGACACCGTCGTCGACCGCACGGCGACCGCACCCGGCACCACCGCGGCGACGGCCTTGGCCTGCGCCTCCTGCCCGGCGGGGTACTGCACCTGGGTCTTCTGCGTCGTGTCCGAGGACCCCGGCGTCCCGACCTGGAAGCCGCGGGCCGTCAGGTTCGCGGTCGCCGTCGCGGCGGCGCCGGTCGTCCCGCTGCCGTTCAGCACGGTGACCGTCGTCGCGGCGGGCTCGGCGGCCGTGGCCTTCGTGTACTCCTTCGGCTCGCCGACGAGTCCCTGCACGAACGCGGGCAACCCGACGGTGTCGACCTCGACGATGGACAGCGGCCGGCCACCCACCGTGATGGTCGGGGTGCCGAGCGTCGGGATCGTGGCGGACTGGATGTTGCCCGGGCGCAGGTTCCGCATCTGGCTCGCCAGCGACACCAGGTCGGTGTCCGTCTGGATGGAGCTCCCGACGGCGCTGAGGATGTTGTTCATCTTGATGGGGTTGAGCAGGGTGCCCGCGGAGAGCACCTTGCGGGCCTCCTGCGACAGGAAGTACTGCTGGCGCACGTTCCGGTCGAGGTCACCGTTCGGCAGCCCGTGCCGCTGGCGGACGAACGACAGCGCCTGCTTGGCGTCGAGCTCCGAGGTGCCGGCCGGCAGGTCGACGCCCGAGTACGGGTCGTTCACCGCGTTGTTCAGGCACACCTCGACGGGCCCGAGCTCCTTGACCACCTGGTAGAAGCCGAGCAACGACACCCGGACGTAGTGGTCGATCGTCAGGCCGCTGAGGTCCTGGATCGTCTGGATGAGCAGCTTCGCGCCGCCGGTGTCGCCGCCGCCGTTGAGCGTGCCGTAGTAGAACGCGCTGTTGAGCTTGCCCTTGCCGACACCGGGGATCGGGACGTACGAGTCGCGCGGGAACGAGATCATCGTCGCCTGGGACCCGTCGGCGTTGATGTGCAGCACGATCATCGTGTCGGTGTTCGTCGCACCGCCGTCGTCCTCGGTGCTCAGCTCGGCCATCTGCTCCGGCGTCGCGTTGTCCGGGCGGTGGTCGTCACCGACGAGCAGGATGTTCTGCGCCTGACCGTCCACGTCGTCGTCGTCGTCCGACCGCGGGCTGATCGCGTCGATCTTCGTGACGCCGCTGTTGAGGCTCGTGAAGGCGAACGCGGCGTAGCCGCCGGTCAGCACGAGGCCCATCGCCAGGACGCCGGCGACCGCGGGGAGGACCACGCCGCTCCCACGCTTCTGGCGCCCGTGGCGCGGCGGCACGTGGCCGCGGCGGGCACGGCGCGTCGTCTGCTCGGGTTCGATGCTCACCCGGAAACCATAACGGCACAGCGTGGAACGGACAGGGAGATCCCTGAGGGTCCGTGCCCGACGCTGTACGCCCGGCGCTCGGTCAGTCGCGCGTGGGCAGGAGGTGGATCGCCTCCATCGCGAGTTCCGCGTCGATCGGCTCGCCCGCGGCGACGGCGTCACGGAGCTTCACGATCTCGGGTCGGATGACGTCGGTCGGGACGAGCTCGGTGAGCTCGGGCACGCGGAGCCGGAAGGCCAGACCGTCGGTGGTCGAGCGGCACAGCTGCGCGAGCGAGGCGTTGCCGCAGGCCTCCGCCCACATCGAGTAGATGTCCGCCCCCTCGCGCGCGACCTCGGCCTGCTGGTCGGCGTCGAGCCGCGCCAGGACGTCGTCGAGCACGGCGGTGACCCGCTCCCGCTCGGCGTCCGAGAACCGCGGGACGGCCAGGCGGACGACCCCGCCGTAGATGACGCCGAGCGTGCGGTAGGCGTCGAGCAGCTCGGCCTCGGTCGGTGCGGCGACGCGGGTGTAGCGGTTCGGCGCCATCTCGATGAGTCCGGCCCGTGCGAGTTCTGCCAGTGCTTCACGGATCGGGGTCCTGGAGACGCCGAGCCACGCGATGAGGTCGTCGTCGTTCAGTCGTTCGCCCGGTTCGAGCGTGCCGTCCATGATCGCGTCGCGGATCTTGTCCTGCACGGTGTCACGGAGCAGCTTGCGCTCTGCGGCCGGCTGCGTGGAGGGAACTGGCATGCCACCAGCGTGTCACATGTGACGCGCTGGGCGCGAGAGGCGCGACGGCCACCACGCCCGGCGCCCCAGGTCGATCACGAGCGCGGGGACGAGCAGCGACCGGACCACGACGGTGTCGAGCAGGACGCCGAACGCCACGACGAAGGCGATCTGCGCCAGGAACAGGATCGGGATGACGCCGAGCGCCGCGAAGGTCGCCGCCAGCACGATGCCCGCCGAGGTGATCACTCCCCCGGTGGCCGCGAGCCCGCGCAGGACACCCTCACGCGGGCCGTGCCGCAGGGACTCCTCGCGCACCCGGGTCATGAGGAAGATGTTGTAGTCGACGCCGAGCGCCACGAGGAACACGAACGCGTACAGCGGGACGGACGGGTCGACCCCGGGGAAGTGGAACACGTGGTCGAACACCAGTGCGCCGACGCCGAGTGCGGCCGCGAAGGACACCACGACACTGCCGACGAGGACCAGCGGGGCGACCACGCTGCGGAGCAGCAGCACGAGGATCAGCAGGATGACCGCGAGCACCACGGGGATGATGACCGAGCGGTCGCGGATGCCGGTGTCGTTCGTGTCGACGGCGGTCGCCGTGACGCCACCCACGACCGCGTCGGGGTCCACCCGCTCGACGGCGACGCGGAGGTCGCGGACGGTCCGTTCGGCGGCGCTCGAATCGGCGGGGTCGGCGAGCGTGGCCTCGAGCAGGACGTCCCCGCGCGACACCGTCGGCTCCGCCGTGCCCGGGGCGGTCCGGGCGGCGGCGTCCGACCCCACGGGGACGGTCCCCGAGGGCGAGTCGGTGGAGGCGGCCACCACCCCGTCGACCCCGCGGACCGAGCGGACGGCGTCGACGAGGGCGTCCAGGTCACGCTCGGTGCCGATGACCTGGGCCGGGCTGCCGGAACCCCCGGGGAAGTGGTCGGCGAGGACCCGCTGGCCGTCCCGCGCCTGGGACGACCCGATCACCAGGTCGCTCTGCGGGACGCCGTCGGCACGGAGCCCGACGAGGCCGCTGCCCATCGCCAGGAGCGCCACGGTGCAGACGATCCAGACCGTGCGGGACCGACGCGCGACGAGGCGCCCCACCCGCGCCCACAGTCCGGTCGCGTCCGGACCGGTGGTCGGGCGGCCACCGGAGCCGAAGGCCGGGCGCAGGGGCCAGAACGCCGCCCGACGGAACGCCAGCAGCAGGGCGGGCAGCAGGGTGAGGGCGGCGAGCAGGCTGAAGGCGATCCCGATCGCGGCGACCGGCCCGAGCGCCTTGTTCGAGTTGAGGTCCGACAGGAGCAGGCAGAGCACCCCGACGATGACGGTCCCGCCCGAGGCGACGATCGGCTCGAACGCGCCGCGGAGAGCGGCCCGGGTCGCCTCCCAGCCGGTGCGGTGCTCGCGCAGTGCCTCGCGGTAGCGCGCCGTGTAGAGGAGCGCGTAGTCCGTCGCGGCGCCGATCACGAGGATCGACAGGATGCCCTGCACCTGCCCGTTGACCGTCACGACCCCCGCCTTCGCCAGGGCGTACACCACGAGGATCGAGGCGCACAGGGCGAAGGTCGCCGTCCCGAGCACCAGGAACGGCAGCAGCGGCGACCGGTAGACCACGATCAGGATGACGAACACGGCGGCGAGTGCCACCCCGAGCAGCAGGCCGTCGATGCCCGCGAACGCCTCGGTCAGGTCGGCCGTGAAGCCCGCCGGACCGGTGACGTACCCGGAGACGCCGGCGGGCAGCGCCTCGTCCACCGTGGTCCGGATGGCCGAGACGGCGTCTCCGGTCTCCGCGTCCTCGGTCAGTGTCGCGACGATCTCGGCGGCGTCGCCGTCCTCGCTCGGGATCACCGGACTCGTGCCCTGCACGTCGTCGCGCTCGCCGATGGTGTCGGCGATCCGACGGGCCGCAGTGAGGTCGTCGGGCGTCAGGCCGCCGTCGCGGTCGAGGACGACGATGGCGGGTGCCCCCGAGGCCTGTCGGAAGTCGGCGGCACGCTCCTGCACCTTCGTCGCGTCGGCCGATGCCGGCAGGAACGACGTCTGGTCGTTCGTGGCGACCTCGGAGATCTTCCCGAAGACGGGACCGCCGACGCCGGCCACGACGAGCCAGACGAGGATGACGAGTGCGGGCAGGACGATGCGGAGGAACCGGGACACGTCGGTGAGCGTACACCGATCGTCAGCATGCTGACTATCTCCGCGCCGACGCCGCCGGGAGGACCCGCCCGTAGACTCCGATCATGCACGAACCCGCGGAGCAGTGGCCGCTCGGACGCCTGCTCTCCGCCGCGGCACGTGCCGTCGAACGGGAGTGGGACG
The DNA here is from genome assembly GCF_017834105.1 of Curtobacterium sp. 1310. Classification (NCBI taxonomy): domain Bacteria; kingdom Bacillati; phylum Actinomycetota; class Actinomycetes; order Micrococcales; family Microbacteriaceae; genus Curtobacterium; species Curtobacterium sp. 1310. The sequence continues at coordinate 858,579 of NZ_JAFICY010000002.1, forward strand.
AGCGACTCCGGGCGATCGGGCTGACCCACGCCGCCCTCGTCGCGATCGACATCCTGCTGCGGACCGGCCCGACGGGCGCGGACACCATCGCCAGGACCGCTCGCGTGCAGCCCCAGACCATGTCGCGGACCCTCGAGCGGGCCGAACGGGACGGCCTGGTCGAGCGGACCGCCCACCCGGAGGACCGCCGGCGTCGCGTGGTGTCCGTCACCGACGTGGGTCGCCGCGCATGGGAGACCGCACAGCACATCGAGCGGGAGGTCCTCCCCGAGGACGCGGAGCTCCGCCGGCGGCTGACCAGCGTGCTGCGGCGCTCGTGACACTGAAATACCACATGCTGTAGACTCTCCGGGTCGGCGCAGGGCCGACCCGACCCGAGGAGTCCCGATGTCCGAGCGTCGCGCCGCCCGAGCCGCGGCAGCAGCAACAGCAAGAACGGCCCGGAGGCGGCGCAGGCACCCCGCGCTCGTCGCGCTGGTCGCCACCACCGGCACCCTGGTCGGCATCGCCACCGTGCTCGCGGTCGTCGCAGCGGTCTTCGTCGGCAGTCTGACCCGGAGCTTCGACGACCACACCGAGGCGATCGCGGACCCCTTCCCCGCCGGCGACCGGCCCGCACCTTCCGGCGGCGCCGAGGACATCCTGCTCATCGGCTCCGACTCGCGGGCCGGACTGGCCGACGGCGACCAGACCGCCGGCGGGCGGTCGGACACGCTGATGCTCGCCCACGTGCCCGCCGACCGCCGCCACGTGTACCTCATGTCGATCATGCGCGACTCGTGGGTCGAGGTCCCCGGCCACGGCCAGGCCAAGATCAACGCCGCGTACTCCTGGGGCGGCATCCCGCTCACGGTGCAGACGGTCGAGCAGCTGCTCGACGTCCGGATCGACCACGTCGCCGAGGTCGACCTCGCCGGGTTCGCCGACATGACGGACGCACTGGGCGGCGTGACGGTGCAGTCGCCGCGCGACTTCACGGCGCGGGGCCACCACTTCGTCAGCGGTGCGAACCGGCTCGACGGCGAACAGGCCCTGGCCTTCGTGCGGGAGCGGTACGCGTTCGCCGACGCCGACCACACACGCGTCCGGAACCAGCAGGCGTTCCTGCGCGGGGTGTTCGACCAGGCCCTGTCGCGCGGCACCCTGACGCACCCGGGACGACTGCAGGAGTTCGTCACCGCGACGAGCGAGCACCTGGCGGTGGACCCCGGGCTCGACGCGGCGACGATCGTCCGTCTCGGGTGGTCCCTGCGCGGGGTCCGACCGGACGACCTGGTCACGTTCACGATGCCGACCGCGGGCAGCGGGACGACCCCCGACGGCCAGTCGTTCGTCCGGTTGGACGACCACGACCGCGCCGCGATCTCGAGCGCCCTGCGGTCCGACGACCTGCAGCGGTGGCTCGAGGACCGCCCGAGCTGACGGTCGCGCCGGCGAATCCCGGACAGCACGAGACCCCCGCGGCAGGTGCCACGGGGGTCTCGTGTCGGATCGGGCGGTCGATCAGGCGGGGAGCTGGAGCTCCTGGCCGGCGTAGATCAGGTTCGCGTCGTCGATCGTCGACGTGTTCGCGGCCCACAGCTTCATGTAGCCACCGTCGATGTTCAGCTTCGTCGCGATCTTGTCGAGCGTGTCGCCCGACTCGATCGTGTACGTCTTGCCGCTCGTCGCGACCGCGGCCGGCTTGCTCGACACGGCCGCCTTCGGAGCGGCCTGCGTGGTCGCCTTCGGTGCGGCCGGCGTGGTCGCCTTCGGTGCAGCCTGCTGCGGCGCGGCCTGCTGCGGTGCAGCCTGCTGCGGCGCGGCGGGGGCCGGAGCGGCGGCCTGCGGAGCGGCACCCGTGGTCCCGCTCAGGCCGAGCTTCGCGGAGCAGGCCGGCCATGCACCCCAGCCCTGGGACGCGAGGACGCGCTCGGCGACGGCGATCTGGGCCTCGCGGCTCGCGGAGGCCGGGTTGCCGGCGCCGCCGTTCGCCTGCCAGGTCCCGAGGTTGAACTGCAGGCCACCGTAGTAGCCGTTGCCGGTGTTGATGGCCCAGTTGCCACCGGACTCGCACTGTGCGAGGGCGTCCCAGGTCGAACCGGATGCGGCGTTCGCGGGCGCTGCCGCCAGGCCGACACCGGTCGCGGCGATGCCGGCGAAGGCCAGGCCACCGACGATGGTGCGGGTACGGGAAAGCTTCTTCATGGTTGATCGCTCCACCGGGACCACGGACCTGGCGCCCGCCTGAGCGGACCCGGTCGCCACTGCCCGTCCCGACCGATCGCGGTCATGTCGTGGGGTGCGCCGCCGGGGGCAGTGGTCTCGTGCCGGTGGCGCTGGTCGGCAACCATAGGAAATTCGTGACTGTTATCAAACCGAGACAATGAGTTCTACCCGTGAGTGCTATGTCCCCCACCGGTCTTCCTGAGTGCCCCGATCACCATGGGCATGCAGATCGGTCTGTACCCGGGTACGTGACCTTGGCAGTTTCCTGGCAATGCTGCGGACGGGAGGCCCGTGGCGGCCTGGCAGCGAGCCTCCCGACCGCTGGCTGGTCGCGTCCTGGTCAGCGCCTGGACAGCAGCGTCACGGCCTCGAGGTGGCCGGTCTGCGGGAACATGTCGAGCACGCGCGCCCGTCGCAGGCGGAGCGACGGCATGCGCGCGAGGTCCTTCGCGAGGGTGACCGGGTTGCAGCTCGAGTAGACGACGTGCTCGACCTCGGACTCCTCGAGCCAGGTCGCGAGCGTCTCGCCGATGCCCCGGCGCGGCGGGTTCACCACCACCAGCTCGGGCAGCGCGTCCGGTCGGGCCCGGAGGGCGTGCTCCGTCGCGTCGTCGGCGGCGAAGCGGACGTCGGTCAGCCCCGCCTCGCGCGCGGACTGCTTCGCGGAGCGGATCGCCTCCCGGCTCGTCTCGATCCCCGTGACGGCACGACCCGGGCGCGCTGCGTGCAGGGCGAACCCGCCGACACCGCAGTACAGGTCCCACATCGAGGCCGGCCCGACCTCGTCGATCCACGCCGACGCCTGGTCGTACAGCTGGCTCGCGACGCTCGTGTTCGTCTGGAAGAAGCTCTGCGGTCGCAGGTGCATCGTGATCGAGCCGAACCGCATCGGCAGCGTCTCCTGCTCGGTCAGTACGACCTCGCGCTCCCCCTCGGTGACGGCCTTGTGCTCCGGGAGCAGGTTCGCGGTGACCACGACCGCCTCGGGCAGGACCCGCCGCAGGTCGTCGAGGCGCTCACGCAGTCGTGGCAGCTGCCCTTCGGAGCGCAGCACGAAGCGCACCATGAGCTCGCCGTCCGGGGACTCGGTCACGAGCACGAACTTGAGCTCGCCCCGACGTGCGGCCACGTCGTACGGGATCAGCCCCGTGTCGGCGACGAAGTCCGCCAGGACCGGGAGCGCCCGTCGGATGCCCGGCGTGCAGATGCCGCAGTGCCGCAGGTCCACGCCGCGCTGCCGGTGGTCCAGGATCCCCACCGTGGGGCGCTGGACCGTGCCGCCGACGACCATCTTCGCCTTGTTGCGGTACCCGGACTCCGGGCTCGTGATCGCGGGCAACCACTCGACCGCCCCCGGGCCCCCTGCGGCCTCGACGGCGTCCCGCAGGAGTTCCCGCGTGCGGATCTCCTTGTCGAGCACCTGGTCGCCGTAGGGCTGTCCCATGAGTGTGCACGAGCGGCACACCCCCCGGTCGAAGTAGTCGCACTGCATGGCCGGGTCAGGATACGGCAGCGGCGTCCCGCGTCGTCGTCGCGATGCGGTACAGCGAGGTCGTCGCGGTCACGAAGAGCGTCGTGCCGTCGTCGCCGCCGAAGCACAGGTTCGACACGACCTCGGGCACGGCGACGTCGCCGATGCGGGCGCCGTCGGGAGCGAAGACCGTCACGCCCCGGTGGGTCGAGGACCACACGTTGCCGTGGACGTCGACCCGGATGCCGTCCGGCACGCCCTCGCCCTCGCCGAGCCGGGCGAACACCCGGCCGTTCTTCACGCGGTGGCCGTCGACGTCGTAGGCGCGGATGACCGGCTCGTGGGCGGACGAGCTGGCGACGTGGAGCACGCGCTCGTCGGGCGAGAACGCGAGACCGTTCGGTTCGTCGACGTCGAGCACCACGGGGCGCAGGTCCTCGCCGTCCGGTCCGCACCGGAACACCCAGTGGTCGCCGTACTCCCGCTCGCCCGGGTGTCCCTCACGCGGCTGGGTGATGCCGTAGGCCGGGTCGGTGAACCAGATCGAGCCGTCCCGCGTGACGACGACGTCGTTCGGCGAGTTCAACCGACCGTCCGCCCAGCCGTCGACGACCGCGGTGACGACGCCGCCCCGGTCGCGCTCGACACGTCGCCGCCCGTGCGAGCACTGCACGACGGAACCGTCACGGTCCAGCGTGCGGCCGTTCGTGAACTCGACGTCCGACGCGTACACGGTCGTACCGCCGGTCTCCTGGTGCCACTCGAGGATCCGGTCGCCCGGGATGTCCGACCAGCGGACCGTCCGGTCCGACGGGATCCAGCACGGCCCCTCGGCCCAGGTGCTGCCGGTCGCGAGGCGCTCGACGGCGTCGGGGTCGGGGACGAGTTCGGTGAGGCTCGACACGGGTCCTCCTTCGGACGGTGCCGTCCACGCTACGGCGTCAGGCGGTCGCAGCGGCCTCGGCGCGGCGTCGCACGGCCTTCTCGACCGCGGAGATCGCGAGGCCGAGCAGGATCGACGCGACCACCGCGAGGGTCGTCACGAGGAACGGCTGCTCCCGGCTCCAGTGCCCGGTGGCCGCGGCGATCCCCACGCAGTAGGCCGCCCACACCACGTCGGCGACGAGGCAGCTGACCAGGAAGCGCCGGAGGTCGAGCCCGCTGTCCGCACCGACCAGGTTCGTCGTGAGGCGCCCCATCGGGATGAAGCGGCCGAGGACGGCGATGCGTCCGGGGGCCTTCCGGTACCGGGCGTCGATCGACTCCCGCGCCTTCCTGACCTTCGGCCGGCTGAACCACGACCGCGAGCCGAGGTCGACCGTCCGCGCCAGGTGCCAGAGCGCGACGTCGCCGAGCACCATCCCGATCGTCGCCGCGACCACCAGGACGAGCACGGGCAGGAACCCACCGTCACCACCGACGAGCAGCGTGCCGATCGCGACGACGAGCGCCTGACTCGGTAGGAACACCGCAACGCTGCCGGCGGCCAGCACGAGCCCGACCACGAGGAAGGCCCAGGGCGTCCCGACGAGCTGGAGCACCATCTCCTGCGCTGCGTCCACCGGTCACCTCCGTCGACGCGGGGTGCGCCGACCACGATCATCCCAGGTCCGGGCCCGGCCGGTGCTCGGTGCGCCGCACGATCTCGCGCATCACGTCGGCGGCCTCGTCCGACCGACCCCCGACGACCGCCTGCACGAGCGCGACGTGCAGGCCGACGTCGTGGCGGTCCGGCCGGATGCTCCCGCGCTCACGGAGCGCCTCCCCCACGACGCGGTGCAGCCGTCGGTACAGCGCGTTGCCGGACAGCTCCAGCACGAGGGAGTGCAGCCGGACGTCCGCGATCGTGAAGTCGACCCGGCGGTCCTCGGCCGCGGCGGACGCGAGCTCGTCCGCGGTGGCGAGGAGCGCCTCCCGTCCGGCCGCGCAGTCCTCGAGCGGTGCTCGTCGGGCCGCCGCGGCGGCCGCTGCCGGTTCCACGGCGACCCGCAGCTCGCGGAGCTCGACGGAGACCTGCGCCGCGTCGGGCCCCCGGAGCCGCCAGCGGACGACCAGCGGATCGAGGACGTCCCAGTCCGTGGGGTGGGCGACGACCACGCCGACGCGGGGGCGCGCACTGAGCATGCCGAGCGCGACGAGGACGCGGACCGCCTCACGGACGATGCTGCGGCTCGCGCCCGACCAGGCCACCAGGTCGTCGGTGCTCCGACGGCTCCCCGGCGCGAAGGTGCCGGTGACGACGGCGGTCCCGATCCCGTCGAGCACCCGGTCGAAGGCGCTCGTCACCGCTGCGCGACGGGCGACAGGACGAGCTCGTCGATGCGGACGTGGGCCGGCACCCCGAGCACGAAGGCCACCGTGCGGCCGACGTCGTCGGGCTGCAGCATCCGAGCGCGCGCCGCCGCGTCGGGGACCTCCGGACGCTGGTCCAGGAAGTCCGTCGCGACGTCGCCCGGGCACAGGTGGGTGGCCCGCACGCCGTGCTCGGCCTCCTGCTGGTTGAGCGTCCGGACGATCGAGCCGAGGGCGGTCTTGCTCGCCGAGTACGCGACACCGGCACCGGGTTGGAAGGACCAGCCCGCGTAGGACGACACCACCACGACGACACCGCCCGCGTCCCGGAGCGCCGGCAGTGCAGCGTCGACCACCGTCACCACCGCGGTCGTGTTCGTGTCGAGGACGGCGCGGACGTCGGCGAGCGACTGGTCGTCCCACCGTCGCGCCGGCGAGTTCAGCCCGGCTGCCAGCACCAGGCCGTCGATCCGGCCGTGCCGTCCGAGCACGGTGTCGCGTGCTGCGGGCACCGCGTCGCCGTCCGTCACGTCGAGTGGCACGACGTCCGCCGTCCCGCCGACCGCGCGGACCTCGTCCGCGACCTGCTCGAGTCGCTCCCGGCGACGCCCGCTGAGCACCACCGTCCACCCGTCACGGGCTGCGGCCACCGCGCTCGCCGCCCCCATCCCGCTGCCGCCACCCGTGATCCAGAGCACCTTCGCCGTCATGCTTGAATAGTATGACGATTCGAGGCACGGGCGCCCTCCGTTGCCGGGACAGACCGACGACGGGAGCGACGATGCACCTCGACCTGACCGACCGCGTGGTGGTCGTCACCGGAGCCGGCCGGGGGATCGGCCGGACACTCGCGGCGCGGTTCGCCACCGAGGGGTGCCGCGTCGTCGCGTTCGACCTCGCCTTCGACGACGCCGGTGACGACGGCGTCGACCGTGTCGTGTGCGACGTCGCCGACCCGGCCTCCGTGCGTGCGGCCGTCGACGAGGTCGTCCGCCGGCACGGCACCGTCGACGTGCTCATCAACAACGCGGGCATCAACGTCACCGGGACCGTCGCCGAGCTCGGCTGGGACGAGTGGCGACGGTGCATGGACGTGAACCTCGGGGGCACCTTCCTGGTCAGCCAGGCGGTCGCGCCGGTGATGCAGGCGGCCGGGCGCGGGCGGATCGTCAACGCCGCGTCGTTCGCGGCGATCGTGCCGAGCGTCGGCAGCGCGGCCTACGCGGCGTCGAAGGCCGCGGTGGTCTCGTTCACCCGCGTGCTGGCGTCGGAGCTCGGCCCGTGGGGCATCACCGTGAACGCCTACGCGCCCGGCATGGTGCCGACCGCGATGAACGGGTTCGCCGAGATGCCGCAGGCCGAGCAGGACCGGCTGCTCGACACCCTGTCGCTCCGGCGGTGGGAGACGCCCGACGACGTCGCCGACCTCCTGGTCTTCCTGGCGAGCGACGCGTCCGCCTACGTCACGGGCACACTGCTGGACGTCTCCGGCGGCAAGCTCGCGACGCAGATCCCGGCACGGGCGCACGGTCGCTGAGGCCGGACGCGGAGCAGAGTGGAGGGAACGCTCGCTCCGGCTGTCCGGTCGCTCAGGAAGTTGCCATCCGCCTCTCCGTAGGCTGTGAGGGCCCAGTGAGCCGGACTGCAGCCCGACCCCGAGGAGGTGCCCGATGGTCTCCGTCCTCGTCGCGTTCGCGATCGTCGCCCTGATCGTCCCCGCCCTGACCCCGCTGATGGGGCGCCGCGTGTTCTACGTCGCCGCCCTCGCCCCCGCCGCCGCCGCGGTGCTGACGATCGCCCAGAGCGACGCCGCACTCCACGGCGGGGTCACGAGCCGGTGGCAGTGGATCCCGGAGCTCGACCTGGCGCTGTCGCTGCGGATGGACGCCCTGTCGTGGGTCCTCGCCCTGGTGGTCTCCGTCGTCGGTGCGCTCGTGCTCGTCTACTGCGCGTCGTACTTCGAGCGGGACGAGCCCGGACTGGGCCGGTTCGCGTCCGTCCTGACCGCCTTCGCCGGGTCGATGTACGGCCTCGTCGTCGCCGACGACGTGATCGTGCTCTTCGTGCTCTGGGAGGCCACGACGGTCTTCTCGTACCTGCTCATCGGGCAGGACGCCGACAAGCGCGCGAGCCGTGCCGCCGCGATGCAGGCCCTCGTCGTCACGACCGCCGGCGGGCTGGCGATGCTCGCCGGACTCGTCGCCCTGTCCGTGACCGCGGGGACCACGAGCCTGTCGGGCATCATCGCGCAGGCACCGGAGCTCGTCGAGCGTCCGGGGCCGCTCGTGCCGGTCGCGGTGGTCCTCGTGCTCCTGGGCGCCCTGACGAAGTCGGCGATCGTCCCCTTCCACTTCTGGCTCCCGGCAGCGATGGCGGCGCCGACCCCGGTCAGCGCGTACCTGCACGCCGCGGCGATGGTGAAGGCCGGCATCTACCTGGTCGCCCGCCTGGCCCCGGCGTTCGCGCTGCTGACCGGCTGGCGCGAGACGATCACCGTGCTCGGTGTGCTCGGCATGCTCATCGGCGGCTACCGCGCGCTGCGCCAGACCGACGTGAAGCTGCTGCTCGCCTACGGGACGGTCGCGCAGCTCGGCTTCCTCGTGCTCGCCGCCGGGTGGGGCGCTCCGGCCGTCGCCCTGGGCGGGATCGCACTGCTCGTCGCGCACGCCACGTTCAAGTCGACGCTGTTCCTGGTCGTCGGAGCCGTCGACCACGCGACCGGCACCCGCGACCTCCGGAAGCTCAGCGGTCTCGGGCGGAAGCTGCCGTGGCTCGTCGTGGTCAGCGTCCTCGCGCTCGCGTCGATGGCAGGCATCCCGCCGACGATCGGCTTCGTCGCGAAGGAGGCCGTCCTGACCGGCTTCGTCGAGGAGCTCCACGGACCGCAGGCGGCCTGGGCGTGGATCGCGCTCGTCGGGGTGACCCTCGGCTCGCTCCTCACCGTCGCGTACTCGCTCCGCTTCCTCTGGGGCACGTTCGCCCGGAAGTCCGGCGTGGCCGACACCGAGCCGCACGGCCTGCACGGACTCGGTGTCGTGCCGTCCGTCCTCGCCGTCGCCGGACTCGCGCTCGGCCTGCTCACGCCCGTCGTCGCGCACGGCGTCGAACCCGCTGCCACCGCCGCGGCCCTGCCCGAGGGCGAGGTCCCGCACCTGGCGCTCTGGCACGGCCTGGAGCCCGCGCTCGGCCTCTCCGCGATCACGCTCGTCGGCGGCGTCCTCCTGTTCCTGGCACGACGCCGGGTCGAGGCCCTGCAGCACCGACTCTCCGGGTCACCGAGCGCGGCCGACACCTACCGGAAGACCATGCGTGGGCTCGACCGCCTGGCGACCGGGCTCACGGCCGGCGTCCAGCGCGGTTCGCTCCCCTACTACCTGACCGTGATCCTGTCGGTGTTCGTCGCCGGCGCCCTGGCGAACCTGGTGCTCGGCGGCCCGTGGGCGTTCCGCGTGCGCTTCGCCGACTCGTGGGGCCAGGTACCGGTCGTCGCCGTGATGGCCGTCGCCGCGATCGCGGTGCTGACCGCGAAGACCCGGTTCGCCGCCGCCGTGCTCGTCGGCGTCACCGGCTACGGGATGTCCGTGCTCTTCGTCCTGCACGGTGCGGTCGACCTCGCGCTCACCCAGCTCGTGGTCGAGACCGTCACGCTCATCGCGTTCGTGCTGGTGCTCCGCCGGCTCCCCCCGCGGATCGCCACGGCCAACCCGTCGCGCTTCCGGATCGTGCGGGCCCTGTTCGCCGGCCTCGCGGGAGCCACCCTGGCCGTCGTCGTGGTCGTCGCGGCCTCGGCACGGAACAGCACCCCGATCTGGCCGGACATCCCGGCGCTCACGAAGTCCTTCGGTCACGGCCTGAACGTCGTGAACGTCGCCCTCGTCGACCTGCGCGGCTGGGACACGCTCGGTGAGCTGACCGTCGTCGTCGCCGCGGCCACGGGTGTCGCGAGCCTGATCTTCCTCGATTCGCGCGAGGACACCCTGCCGCGGCTGCGCGACCTGCCGGCGACCGTGACGAGCGACAAGCACCGCCCGGACGGCGAGCCCCGCGCCTGGCTGCCGACGAGCGCGGCGATCCCGACCGGTCGCTCGGCCCTGCTCGACGTGGTCGTCCGCCTGCTCTTCCACGGCCTCGTCGTGCTCTCGCTCTACCTGCTCTTCGCCGGGCACAACACGGCCGGCGGCGGCTTCGCCGGCGGACTCGTCGCCGGCATCGCGCTGGCCGGTCGGTACCTGGCGGGCGGTCCCGCGGAGCTCGGCGCCGCCGCGCCCGTCCGCGCCGGTCGCCTGCTCGGCCTGGGCGTCGCCACCGCGGCCACGACCGCGATCGTCCCGCTCTTCTTCGGGAAGGAAGCCCTGTACTCCGCGTTCTTCGAGGCGACCGTCCCCGTGCTCGGGCACGTCGAGTTCGTCACCGCGACGTTCTTCGACATCGGGGTCTACCTGGTGGTCGTCGGGCTCGTCCTCGACGTGCTCCGGAGCCTCGGTGCCGAGGTCGACCGGCAACGGCTCGAGGACTCCCGGGCGCGCATCACCGACACCACGGAGGGCGACGTCGACGACAACGCCGCCGCAGCGACCCCGGAGGGGAGTGCCGTATGACCATCACCCTGGTCCTCGTCATCGCGATGGCGGTGCTGTTCTCGTGCGGCGTGTACCTGCTGCTCGAGCGGTCGCTGACCCGGATGCTGCTCGGGTTCCTGCTGCTCGGCAACTCCCTGAACCTGCTGTTGCTCATCATGTCCGGCGCGGCGGGCAAGCCCCCGATCGGCGGCTCGTCCGAGGGCATCACCGACCCGCTCCCCCAGGCGTTCGCCCTGACCGCGATCGTCATCACCTTCGCGGTGAGCGCGTTCCTGCTCGCCCTCATCCACCGCTCGTGGAAGCTGTCCCGCGCCGACGAGGTCGAGGTCGACGAGGCCGACGTCGCGATCGGCAAGGACCGCGACGACGATCCCGCGGACGACGACCCCGAGATCGACACCGACCCCGAAGCGGTCCAGAACGAGGAGGCCTCGCGATGACCTGGCTCGTCCCCTTGCTCGTCCTCGTCCCGCTGCTCGGCGCCGCCATCGCGCTCGGCCTCCTGCGGCACCAGAAGCTCCAGCGGGCCATCACGGTCGCGGTGCTCGCGGTGGCCGTGGTCGTGGCCGCCACGCTCATGGTGCTCGTCGACCAGCACGGCACCATCGTCGTGCAGGTCGGCGGGTGGCAGGCACCGTACGGCATCTCGCTCGTCGTCGACCGGCTGAGCGCCCTGCTCCTCACCGTGAGCGCGAGCGTGCTCCTGCTCGTGCTGCTCTTCTCGATCGGCCAGGGACTCGCGGCCGACGACGAGGACGCCCCCGTCACGATCTACTACCCGACCTACCTGGTGCTGGCCGCCGGAGTGCTCGACGCGTTCCTGGCGGGCGACCTGTTCAACCTCTACGTCGCGTTCGAGATGCTCCTGGTGGCGAGCTACGTGCTCATCACCCTGGGCGGCAGCGAGCAGCGCGTCCGCGCCGGCACGACGTACATCATCACGAGCCTCATCGCCTCGGCGCTGTTCCTCGCGTCCATCGGCCTGGTCTACGGCGCGACCGGCACCGTGAACATCGCGCAGATCTCGGAGCGCGTCGCCGGGCTCCCCGAGCACGTGCAGCTCCTGCTCCACACGATGCTGCTCATCGCCTTCGGCATCAAGGCCGCGGTGTTCCCGCTCGCCTTCTGGCTGCCGGACTCGTACCCGACCGCACCGGCCCCGGTCACCGCGGTGTTCGCCGGACTCCTCACGAAGGTCGGCATCTACGCGATCATCCGGCTCGAGACGATCATCTTCCCGAGACCACAGCTCAACACGGTGCTGCTCGTGGTCGCGGTGCTCACGATGATCGTCGGCGTGCTGGGGGCCGTGTCGCAGACCGACGTGAAACGACTGCTGTCCTTCACGCTCATCAGCCACATCGGCTTCATGGTGATGGGCGTCGGGCTCGGTTCCGTCGTCGGCACCGCCGCGGCCGTGTTCTACACGGTGCACCACATCGTCGTGCAGACCACGCTGTTCCTGGTGTCGGGGGTGATGGAACGCGTGGGCGGCACGACCTCGACCCGGTCGCTCGGCGGGCTGCTCAAGGCCGCACCGCTCCTCGCCGCGCTCTACCTGGTCCCGGCGTTCAACCTCGGGGGCATCCCGCCGTTCTCCGGGTTCATCGGCAAGCTCGGCCTGTTCCGCGCCGCGGCCGAGGACGGCTCCCCGATGGCCTGGGTGACGGTCGGCGCCGGCGTGGTGACGAGCCTCCTCACCCTGTACGCGCTGATGCGCGTCTGGGACGCCGCCTTCTGGCGGCCCAAGCCGGCCGCCGAGGCGGCGGCACCGCACGCCAGCACGGCCGAGCCGCACGCGCACCTGCGGTCGCCGGAACCGGCGCCGCTGACCGTCTCCGAGGAGACGGGCGAGGCGTACCACCCGGGAGGCTCGACCACCGTCACCGACGCGGCGCACGCGAGCAGTGCCTCCGGTCCGGCCACCGGCCAGACCCCCGCGGTCGAGCCGTCGGTGCACACGCCGCTGCCCCGGATGCTCGTCGCCGTCACGACGGTGGCGGTCCTCGGGTCGGTCGCGCTCACCGTCGTCGCCGGTCCGCTCTACGGTTACGCGACCCGCGCAGCGGAGTCACTCGAGTCGCCGGACCGCTACGTGCAGGCCGTCCTGGGCAGCACGGACGGAGGCGCTGATGAGTGACACCCGCCGCATCTCGAACGCCCGACGGATCGCCCTCGCCTGGCGCTACGACGTGCCGCTCGTCGCCGGACTGACCGTGCTCTGGGCGCTGCTGTGGGGATCCTGGAGCGTCCTGACGCTGCTGTGCGGCGTGGTCGTCGCGCTCCTCGTCACGCAGCTGCTCCCGCTGCCGCCCGTCCCCCTGTCGAAGCGGTTCTCGCTGCCGCGCGCACTGTGGTTCCTGGTGGTGTGGGCCGGGCACGTCGTCGTCGCCTCGTTCCGGGTGGCCTGGGCGGCCGTCCGACCGCGCGGCGTCCGGCAGAGCTCGATCGTGCTCGTGCAGCTGCACACCACGTCGGAGATGACCTTCACGCTCGCCACCCTGGCGATCTCCCTCGTGCCCGGGTCGTACGTCGCCGACGTCGACCTCCCCCGCCGTCGCCTGCTCATCCACGTGCTCGACACCGAGCGCCGTGAGCAGGTCGACCAGGAGCGGCGGACCGTCGCACGCATCGAGGAGCTCGTCATCCGCGCCATCGGGTCGAAGCAGGACGTCTCCGAACTCGCCGAGCCGCTGCCGGAGGTGACCCGGTGAGCGCCGCGGTCGTCGTCATGGCCGTCGGGATCGCGCTCGTGCTCGTCCTGCTCGGCGCCACGCTCGCGCTGGCCGTCGGGCGGATCGTCCGCGGACCGACGATCCTCGACCGGATGATCGGCTCCGACATGGTGCTCACCACCGCGCTCGTGGTGATCGCCGCGGCGATGGTGGTCCGGCGCGACCTGACCGGCGTCCCGGTGCTGGTCGTCATCGCGGCGACGAGCGTCTTCGCGACCATCGCCGTCGCACGGATCGTCACGCCCTCGTCGGACCCGTCCGACGAGGGGATCGACGTGACCACGCCGGAGCACGCCGCCGAGGAGGAGTCGAAGTGATCGAGATCCTGCAGTCCTTCGTCGACGGGGCCGGCGTCCGTGCGTGGATCGCCCTCGTGCTGATGCTCCTCGCCGCGGGGCTGTCGTTCGGCGCCGCCGTGGGCATCGTCCGGTTCCGGGACCCCCTCGTCCGGCTGCACGCGATGGCGAAGCCGCAGGTGCTCGGGTTGGCGCTCGCCCTGGCCGCGATCGTCGTGGCGGTGTGGACCTGGACGGCGTTCTGGGTCGTGCTGCCGGTGCTCGTGTTCCAGCTCTTCCTGGTGCCGGTGTCGACCCACATGATCGCGCGTGCCGGGCTGCGGTCGAACGACTACCGGCACGAGGACCTGCTGGTCGACGACACCGAGGACTGACGCGGCTCCTCCTGACCCTGTCGGCCTCGTGATCGACGAGCCGGGCGCCGTAACGGGTCCACGAGTTCCACCTCCCCCCCCCCCCGTTCTAGGGCACGCTTCCAAGTAGCGAAGATCCTTCGAATTCGTCTAGCTTCTCCGAGGAGCACTCGTCGGGGATCCAGGACATCCGGTTCCGGTTCGAGCTCCGATCAGCGACGTCCCGCCCAGACGCCCACCAGGTCTGTACGGCAGCGAGCTCCCCCACCGCGCAACGCATCCCGAGCAGTCTGCGCCACGACCCGAGAGAACGAGCCTTGCCTCAGGACATGCCCGCCGGCTGGTACCCAGCACCGCACGCCAACAACGAACCACGCTACTGGGACGGACGAGACTGGTCCGAGACTCCGCCGCCCTTCCAGCCGGAACAACCCGCCGCTCCGATGTACGGATCGGTGGCGCAGATGGCTCCTCCGGCGGTTCGAGCACCCGGTTCCGCGAACCAGCCGTACGGACTGTCCGTGGCAGCACTCGTCGTCGGCATCGTGGCCTTCCTCACGGGCCTCGTGCCTGTGCTCGGCCTCGTGCTCGCAATCACGGCTGTCGTCCTGGCGATCATGGCGCTGGTCAAGCGACACGCGAAGAAGATGGCCATCACGGGCCTCGTGCTCGGCGGCGTCGCACTCCTGACCGGAGTCGCAGTGGCAGGTGGCGGGGACGACAGCACCGATTCCGCGTCGAAGGCTTCCAGCGTGGTCGAGTCTGCGGAGACCGCCAAGCCGTCCGAACCCGCCGAGCAGGAGAGTCAGACGAATGCGCCGGCCGCGGCGGACGAGCCCGAGAAGGCTTCCGAGGCAGCTCCGACTGCGGACGGCACCGTCGAGAACCCCTCGCCGCAGCCTTACACCGCCAAGGGCCTGCTCGGCGGCGAGAAGTACAGCCTGACGGCGCGCATCGTGGATGCGAATGCGAATGCAGCCGTCGCGCAGTACAACATGTTCAACGACGAAGCGCCTGCTGGGTTCAAGTACGTCATCGCGGAACTGACCATGACGGGGATCGATCCGGACGGGGTCGAGCCGTCGCTCGCGTCGATCGATCTCTCCCTCGCGACCCCTGAGGGCAATCGGTACGACGGCGAGTACATCATGTTCGGTGACGGGATGCCGTCGATGAGCGACGGGCCGACCCTCTACCCCGGATCGAAGTTCACCGGGTACACGGCCTACCTCGTTCCGGACAGCGCACAGTCCTTCCTGCTCTACGACAACGGGAAGTACATCGCCTTCTGAACCGCTCACGCCAGTGATCGCCCTCTCGCACTGCTGATCGGGAGTCGCCGCCAGGAGCTCCAGATCGAGTCGACGAGGAACAAGTGCCCCGGACCGAGGTCCGGGGCACTTGTCCGTCCACCGGCACGAGGGACGGGAGGTCGTCGATTCACCCGGCGGCGCGGACGGCAGCCTCGTCGTCGTCCGAGAGGCCCGCGCCGTGCGGGTGGACCGGTTGCAGCTGCTCCCATGCGAGCACGTCTGCCAGCGTCTCGGCGAGTGGCCTCCGTGTCAGGCCTGCCGCACGCGCGCGGTCTGCCGGTCGGTCGTTCATGCCCTGGTGGTCGTCGTCGGGGATCCACAGCGGCAGGGACCGCGCCCCCGCCCAGGGCGCCACCCCGCGCGCGAGGAGCACCTCGTCCGCGAGCGCCACGACCGGCACGTCCACGCCCGCTGCGGCCCGTGCTCCCTCGAGGTGCTGCCCCAGCGTGACGACCTCGCCGGGGACGTCGTGGACACCCGCTCGTCGGCCCTCGGCCGCTCCGACGAGCCATCCCGCCAGGTCGCGGACGTCGATCACCGAGGTGGGTCGATCCGTGCGCGCCGGGACCACCACCGCGCGGCCGCTCTCGGCTGCACGGGCGAACCGCCACGGCCAGTAGCCGGAACGTCCGGTGTGGTCACCCGGTCCGCCGACGAGCCCGGCCCGCGCGATCGAGGCGCGCTCGGGGCCGAAGGCGTCGAGGACCGCACGTTCGCACGCCACCTTCGCAGCGCCGTAGTCGGCGGGGTCGTCCGACGGCTCGAGCACGGCGGCGTGCTCGTCGGCACCGCGCTCGGCCTGCGAGGCGTAGACGCTCACGGTCGACACGAAGACGTACCGGTCGGCGACGGGCTCGAGGTCGCGGGCTGCGCGACGGACGTGCTCCGGGGTGCGGGAGACGTCGACGACCGCGTCCCATCGCTCGCTGGCGACCCCGGTCAGGGCGTCGTCGCGGTCCCGGTCGGCCCGCACGAGCCGGGCGCCGGTGGGGACGTCCGAGCCGCGTGCGACGCACGTGACGTCGTGGCCGGTGTCGAGGGCGTGCTGCACGACGGTCCGGCCGAGCCAGGCGGTACCGCCGAGGACGAGGATGCGCATGCAGTCCAGCCTGCACCGAGCTCGAGGCACTCTCGAGAGTTTTGATTTCTTACTTCGCTTTAGCGAATCGAGATAAAGCCTGGTAAGGCCAGTAAGGTCGGCGCGTGGACAGCGTCAGGAACCCGTACACGCCCAACGCCGGTGCTACTCCGGAGATCGTCGCAGGACGCATCGAGCACACGCGCTCGTTCGAGGTACTCCTCCGTCGCCTCGCTCGCGGCCGCACTGACCAGTCCATGATCATGACGGGTCTGCGCGGGGTGGGGAAGACCGTGCTCCTCAACGCTTTCGCGGACCTGGCGCGCGAGGCGCGGTGGGAAGTCGTGGAGTTCGAGGCCAGCAAGCACGACGACGGCCAGTTCCGACAGACGATGGCTTCCCTGCTCCGATCAGCACTGCTGCAGGTGTCACCCCGGAAACGATGGAGCGACCGGGCTCGGCGTGCCGCTGAGGTCCTGACCTCGTTCAGCATGAACATGAGCGCGGAGGGGACTTGGTCGATGACGTGGGACGTTGAACCCGCGGAGGGCCTCGCTGATCACGGAGACCTGACGCTCGACCTCACCGATGTACTCCTTGCGCTCGGGGAGGCCGTACAGGAGCACGGCAGGGGGCTCGCCATCCTCATCGACGAGGTCCAGTTCCTGCGCGCCGCACAACTCGAGGCCTTGATCCAAGCACTCCACAAGACCGTTCAGCGACGGCTCCCCATCACCTTCGTCGGCGCGGGCCTTCCGCAGATCGCGGAGCTCGCCGGCGACGCGAAGTCGTACGCCGAACGCCTGTTCCGTTTTCCCGAGATCGGGTCGCTCGACCCGGAGGACGCACGTGAAGCCCTGATCCGACCGGCAGAGATCGAGGACGCATCCTTCAGCGAGGATGCCGTAGAGCTCGCGCTCGAGATCACGAAGGGGTACCCCTACTTCATCCAGGAACTCGGGTACCAGGTCTGGGAGATCGCTCCCGGTCCGGTGATCGTTGCAGACGACGTCGACGCGGCGAGAGAGGGATACCTCGCGAAACTGGACCAGTCGTTCTTCCGTGTCCGGCTCGATCGCACCACGACCCTCCAGACGGCCTACCTCCGAGCAATGGCTGAACTCGGTCCGCTTCCGCAGAAGGCTGCGGACGTCGCCCGTGTCCTGCACCGGGAGTCCACGCAACTCGGACCGACCAGAGCAGAACTCATCGACATGGGGCTGCTCTACACGCCAGAGCACGGCTACGCTGCCTTCACCGTGCCGGACTTCGACAAGTTCATGCTGCGAGCCGTACCGAAGCTGATCGTGCCCGAGGTCAGACGCCGGACGCCGAAGAAGCCGAGCTGATCCCGGCTCAGGCGGTCGCGGCCGCCGGAGCGTCCTCGCGGCGGGCGAGCAGCAGGTCCGCCACGGCGGCGACGACGACCAGCGCGGCAGCGTACGCGGGGAACGCCATCGCGGCACCGGTGCCCGCACGCTCGGCGACCTCGCCGACCACGGCCGACGCGACCGACTGTCCGACGATGACCGCCGAGCCGAGGATCGTCATCGTGGTCGCCGAACGGCCGACGGGCGACCGGTCCGATCCCAGGCTGTACTGCGCGACGAGCGTCGGGCCGATGCCGATACCCATGACACCGAGCACGAGGACGACCGCCACGACGGAGTCCGCCCGGCTGAAGGCGATCGCGCCGCCCAGCAGCACGACCCCGAACACGAGCCAGCGCCAGGTGACACCGAACCGCTGTGGGAACGCCGCCGATCCGAGTGCGAGTGCGGCGGATCCGATCCCCATCACGCCGTACAGCAGGCCGGCCTGGGACGCCTCGCCCTGTTGTTCCGTGAAGGCCGTCAGCGAGGTCAGCGTCGACCCGAAGAAGAGTCCGATGCCGAGGATCCCGACGACGACCACGAGGAGTCGCGGACGGAGCAGCTGCCGGGCCGGGGAGCGCGTCTCCTGTGCCGGCCCACCGACGACGAGGGCGCCGGTCGGGTGCAGCGCGAAGGCGGTGACGAAGACGAAGGTCAGTGCCGACGCACCGGCGACGGCCACCCACGGCGCGATCGTGCTCGCGAGCAGGCCGACCAGGAACGGACCGACGATGAAGACGGTCTCGTCCGCGGCCGACTCGTACGCCATCGTGCCGCTGAAGACCTTGTCGCGGCATGCCGGGGACATGCGCTGGCGGATGATCGCCACGAGTCGCGTGCGGGACATCGGGGCGACCTGCGGTGCGGTCGCGCCGATCAGGAACGACATCGCCAGGACCGCGAGGTCGGGCGCGGTGCTCGCGACCACGATCGGCAGGACGCCGAGCAGGACGGCGTTCGCGAGTCCGACGGGGACGAGGACGGCCCGCTGGCCGAAGCGATCGGCGGCCGCACCGACGAGCGGCCCGAAGATCGCCGAGCCGATGCCGACGAAGGCGGAGTTGATGCCGCCGAGGGCGACGGAGTCACGGGACGCGACGACGAGGGTGAGGACACCGACGACCATCATCGCGAAGGGCAGACGGGCGATGAACGCGATCGGGAAGTACCACCGACCGGCGAGGGAGACGAGGGACGCGTCGGAGCGTCGAGGTTGGAGCATGAGGGGGTGTGCCTTCTGGGGCCCGGCCGATCCGGCGACGGGCCCATCGGGTGCCGCCGCTGTCCGTCGGTGGGGCCGACGGCCGGTAGATACACACTGCTTGCTGTTGTGTCCCTCCAGGGTACCAAGCCCGTCCGGACGGCACGCGGGGTCGGGACCTGCCACGGGTCGGCCGGGAGGCGCGTGGCAGGGCCGCCACGCGCCTCCCGGCCGTCGTCAGCCGCGTCGCAGGCCGTCGTCGATGCGTGCCAGCAGGTCAGCCGCGGCGCCGAGGCCGCTCTCGTCGCCACCGAGGGCGGCGCGGAGCCGGCCCGCCCAGTGCGCGTGCAACCGCGAGATGCTGTCGTGGGCGAGGGCGGTGGGGTGCAGCTGCACGGTCCGGGCGTCGCCCGGGTCGGTGCGGCGCTCGACCATGCCCTTCGCGACGAGCGAGCGGAGCGCGACGCTGCAGTTGCTGCGCTGCAGCGCCGTGGCGTCGGCCACGGCACTCGGGGACGCACCCGGGTTCCGGTGCACCCAGCGCATCACGAGCGCCTCGGTGCCGGTCAGCGGGACGATGTCGAGCGCGTGCGGGCCGTGCGGGTCGACCTCGCGACCGATGCGCAGGACGACGTCGGCGAACTCGGCGAGGGCGTCGTCGGAGACCGCTGGTGCCATGGCGTCACTGTACCGTCCAGCGACAATGAGTTATGGTTTCATAACCATGACGACGGACACCGGATCCATCCGCGCCACCACGGCGACGCCCTCCACCCGCCCCACGGGCATCACGACTCCCCTGCTGCTCGTGCTCGGCCTGCTCAGCGCGGTCGCGCCCTTCGCGACCGACCTCTACCTGCCGGCGTTCCCGCGGATGACCACGGAGCTGTCCGCCTCGGCGACGACCGTGCAGCTCACCCTGACGGCGTTCCTGGTCGGTGTGACCGCGGGGCAGCTCGTGTTCGGGCCGCTGTCGGACCGTTTCGGCCGCGTGCCCCCGCTCCTCGCCGGCGCCGCGCTCTGCGTCCTCGCGAGCGCCGCAGCGGTGCTCGCGCCGAACGTGGCGGTGCTCGTCGTCGCCCGGCTGCTGCAGGGACTCGGCGGGGCGGCCGGCATGGTCATCGGCCGCGCCGTGATCTCCGACCTGGCGACCGGCAAGCCCGCCGCCCGCGCCTTCTCGCTCATGATGATCGTCGGCGGGGTCGCGCCCGTGGTGGCACCGCTCCTCGGCGGTCTGCTCACCGGACCGATCGGGTGGCGCGGACTGCTGACGATCGTGCTCGGCCTGTCGGTGCTGATGCTCGTCGCCGTGCTCGCCGTCGTGCGGGAGACGCACCTGCGCTCGCGGCGTGACGCGCTCCGGGCCGAGCGCGTGGCATCCGGCTCCCCGCTGCGAGCGCTGCGATCGCGCACCTTCGTCGGGTACACGGCGGTCTTCGGCTTCGCGTTCGCGGTGATGATGGCGTACATCTCGGCGTCACCGTTCCTGTACCAGGGCATGCTCGGGCTCGACACCGTCGGCTACGGGCTCGCCTTCGGTCTGAACGCACTCGCGCTGATGGGCGTGAGCATCCTGTCGGCGAAGCTCACCGCGACCCGCTCGGTCGAGGGCGTCCTGACGCTCGGCATCACCCTCGTGGTGGCGTCCACCGTGGCGTTCGCGCTGCTCGTCGTGACCGGGGCGCCCGTCCTCTGGCTCGCGGTGCCGCTCTTCACGGCGGTCGGGTCGCTCGGCCTCGTGCTCGGGAACGCGACGGCGCTGGCGCTCGGCGCGGTCCCCGGGGTCGCGGGCAGCGCCTCGGCCGTGCTCGGCGCCCTGCAGTTCGGGCTCGCGGCGCTCGTGTCGCCGCTCGTGAGCATCGGGGGCGAGGACACGGCGGCGCCGCTCGCGGTCGTCATGCTCGCGGCCGCCGTGGTCGCCGTCGTCGCGCTCGTGGCGGCGCGGCGCAGCCGGGCGTAGCAGCGCAGCGCAGCCGGGCGGAGCGGCGCAGCGCAGACGGGCGGAGCGGCGCGGGGCCGCGGGGCCGTGCGCCGCTCAGTGGCGGCGCCCGAGCGGTACCGCGGCGCCCTCACGCGGGCGGAGGAACGGGATGCGGGGCATCGCCCAGTCGACCCACACCACCCGGGCCGCCGGAGCGACCGCGAGCGCCCAGAGGATCGAGGCCGCCGCGTCCGTCGGGTAGTGCACGGCGTCGATCGAGACCGACAGGAACACGACCACGATCGCCGCGACACCGGCGACCCGGGCGACCTGGTGCCACCGCGTCTCGCGGACGACCCACACGAGCGCGATCACGAACGCCGTGATGTAGACCGTGTGGCCACTCGGGTACCCGGGGTCGGGCTGGACGGGGAACGGGTGCGGCAGCAGCGCCACGTCGGGCCGGGCGCGGTGGACGATCTCCTTGACGACGGCGGACGGCAGCCACGTGATCGCGATCGTCATGCCGAATCCGAGGGCCGGTCGGAGGTCCCGTGCCCGCCACCAGATGACACCAGCGACGACGAACGTGATCGCGATCGCCGGCACCGGGCTGATGACGTGGTAGACCGCCGTCGTGAACGCACCGAGCGCACCGGTGTGCAGCGTGTTGAACGCCTTCGCGAGCCCCGCGTCCACCGAACCGAGGAAGAACCCGATCACCGTCAGCACGACCACGGCCCCGATGCCGATCGTGACGGTCGCCAGCGGGTGGGGGTTCGGCTCGAGGATGCCGACGACGTCGGCCCTCCTGCGGCGGCGCTCGGGCTCGGTGCTCATCCGCCCATCGTCCCAGGGAGAGCCGCCCGTGCCCGGCACGCGCGGCACGCGCAGATCAGAGACCGCTCAGCCTGACGCTCGTGGCCCGGCGGAGGACGTCCCCGGCTCAGTCCTCGACGTCGAACACGACGACGCGGCTGCTGCCGGCGCCGATGTGGTCGGCGACCGGACGGTGCTCCGGGTGCGGCAGGTACCCGGCGAGCGCCTCGCGGTCACGGAAGCGCACGGTGAGCATCCAGTCGAACCCGCCTTCGAGGCCCTCGGTGCTGATGCTCGGACCGGAGTGCACCGACTCCACCCCGTCGATGCGGGGCAGGTGGTCACGGCAGAGCGCATCCGCCTGCACGGCGTGCTCGCCGACCCCGTCCCGCGCTGCGTCCCACTGCACCAGCACCACGTGCGTCACACCAGCCATGTCCTGCTCCCGTCGTCCCGGCCCACACTGCCACCCGAGCACTGGGACACCACCCCGCCTGTGCCCGCACGCAACCAGGCGACCTACCGTCGGCCGGGTACGAGACGGCACGACGAGAGGAACACCATGGCAAGCGGAGTGGCAGCGGTCTGGGTACCGGTCAGTGACATGCAGCGCGCGGTCGCGTTCTACCGCGACGCGCTCGGCCTGACGGTGAAGAGCGAGGACGACGACTGGAGCGAGATCGACGCGGACGGGCTGCTCATCGGCCTGAACGGTCGGGAGTCGGCGAGCCCGTCGAGCGGCGGCGGCGCGGTCGTGTCGTTCCAGCCGGACGGCAGCATCGAGGACGAGGTCGCCGATCTCAAGGCCAAGGGCGTCGACTTCGCGGGTGACGTCAGCGAGCACCCGTGGGGCAAGATCATCCCGTTCAAGGACAGTGAGGGCAACGACCTGCAGCTGTACTCGCCGCCGCAGGGCTGAGGCGACGACCTGCAGACGGGAGGCGCGGTGCCAGCTGGCACCGCGCCTCCCGTCCGTTGCTGGTCCTGTCTAGAACGCGGGCGTCCCACCGGCGATCGTGACGGTCGAACCGGACTGGTAGCTCGACTCCGGGCTCACCAGGTGCACGTACGCGGCACCGAGCTCGGCGGGCTGGCCCGGGCGACCGAACGGCGACTGCTCACCGAAGTGCGCGACGGTCTCGGCGTCGTCGGACCCGGGCTGCAGCGGCGTCCACACCGGACCCGGCGCGACCGAGTTCACGCGGATGCCCTTCGGGGCGAGCTGCTGCGCGACGGCTTCGGTGAAGGTCTTCACGGCGCTCTTCGAGATCGCGTAGTCGATCTTGTCCGGTGACGGCGTCGCGGCCTGGATCGAGCCGGTGGTGACGATCGTCGAGCCGGGCTCGAGGTGCGGCACTGCGGCCTGCGTCAGCCAGAACAGCGAGTAGATGTTCGTCTTGAACGTCGAGTCGAAGTGCTCGGTGGTCAGCGACAGGATGTCGTCGTTGCTGTCCATGCGACCGGCGACCATGACGAGGGTGTCGAGCCCGCCGAGTTCGTCGACCGCCTTCTGCACGAGGTCCTTGCAGTACTGCTCGTCGGAGATGTCCCCGGGGACGAGGACGGCCTTGCGCCCCTCGGACTCCAGGAGGTCGCGGACCTGCTCGGCGTCCTCCTGCTCGTCGGGCAGGTAGGAGAGGACGAGGTCGGCACCCTCACGGGACATCGCGATGGCGGCGGCGCGGCCGATGCCGGAGTCGGCACCGGTCACGATGCCGCGGAAGCCGGTCAGCCGTTCCTTGCCGACGTAGCTCTGCTCGCCGTGGTCGGGCTCCGGGTCCATCTTCCACGCGGCACCCGGCAGCGACTGCTCCTGCTTCGGGAACGGCGGCTTCGGGTAGAGGGAGTTCGGGTCGCGCTTCTCGTACTGGCTCATGGGGCCATGGTGCTCGCGAGCTGCTCCGTGCCGGTCCAGTCGGCCACGTGTCACCCGGGCACACAGGTCGCGCCCGGGCGACGGGCGTTGCCTGCTCGCGGTCACCCGATCAGCAACTGGAGGCAGCGAATGGCCAAGACCTGGTTCATCACCGGAGCGTCGAAGGGCTTCGGCCGCGAGTGGGCGGAGGCCGCACTGGAGCGCGGGGACTCCGTCGCCGGCACCGCGCGGAACACCGACGACGTGCAGGCACTCGTCGAGCAGTACCCGGACACCTTCCTCGCGATCCGGCTCGACGTCACCGACAAGGCCGCCGACACCGCTGCGGTGCAGCAGGCCGCGGAGCACTTCGGCCGGCTCGACGTGGTCGTGAACAACGCGGGCTTCGGCCACTTCGGCATGGTCGAGGAGCTCACCGAGGACGAGGTCCGCGCGCAGCTCGAGACGAACTTCTTCGGCGCGCTCTGGGTCACGCAGGCGGCGCTGCCGATCATGCGCGAGCAGGGCTCGGGCCACATCGTGCAGGTCTCGAGCATCGGCGGCATCAGCGCGTTCCCGACGGTCGGCGCGTACCACGCGTCGAAGTGGGCGCTCGAGGGCCTGTCCCAGTCCCTGTCGCAGGAGGTCGCGGGGTTCGGCATCTCCGTCACCCTCGTCGAGCCGGGCGGCTTCTCGACCGACTGGTCCGGTCCGTCCTCGAAGCACAGCGAGGAGCTCGACGCCTACGCGGACGTCCGCGAGGCCGCCTCGAAGCGTCCGTCCGCATCGGACCCGGGCAAGCCCGAGGCGACCCGCTCGGCGATCCTCAAGGTCGTCGACGCCGAGCAGCCGCCGCTGCGCGTCTTCTTCGGCAAGGCGCCGCTCGGCATCGCCGAGCAGGACTACGAGTCGCGGCTCGCGACGTGGCGCGAGTGGCAGCCGGTCGCCGAGGAGGCACACGGCGCCTGAGCGCCCACGTCGCCCACGTCGCCACGTGACGGACGGGAGGCTCCCCACCAGCTGGTGGGGAGCCTCCCGTCCGTCGGTGGGTCGCGTCGGTCAGACGCCCGCCGTCGACCGGATCCACGAGGACGACTGCGACAGCAGTGCGTAGTTCGACCCGGCCGTCGTGTCCGCACCGGGGTCGGCGCTGTCGCCGGTGGAGCACACCGCGACGACCTTGCCGTTGACCAGGAGCGGGCCGCCGGAGTCGCCGTGGTTCGACGCGCCGGTGACGCCGGTGACGTGCTGCGCCTTGCCGCTGTAGGCGTCGCGCGTCGCACCCGTGAGCGACACGGTCGCCTGGTACAGCGCGTCCGACTGCTGCGCGTTCGCGCGGAGGCCGTAGCCCTGGATGACGCCGGTCCCGCTCGACTTCGCCGCGGCGGTCAGGTCGAGGGGGGCGTAGGTCGACAGCGCGTAGGTGCTGCGCAGGTGCACGAGCGCGATGTCCCCGGCCGGCGCGGCGCTGACGCGGTCGACCGCGACGGCGGTGCCGCGGTTCGTGGTGGAGTTCGAGTGGTAGACGTTCATCGCGCCGATGCCGTCGATGCAGTGGCGGGCGGTGACGATCCACGAGGCGTTGATCTGCTCGCCGGTGCAGTTGCTGACGTACCCGGACGGGATGGTGCCGCCGGACGCCTCGAGCTGGACGGCCCAGGTGGTGGTGGGTGCCTTCTCACCGCCGACGACCTCGGTGCCCGCGGGCAGCGCGGAGGCGGGGGTGGCGGCGAACACGCCGCCGGCGACGACGGCCACGGCGGCGAATGCCGCTGCGAGGGTGTGCTTCACGGGGACTCCTCTGTTCCTGGCTCCTGCACCGTTGCAGGATGCAACTGCGGTCATCCTGACCCTCGTCCGGGGGCCGCGCCAGTCCGCACTTCCACCGACACGGGTTCGGGCGCTGAGGGTCAGCGTGCAGGGGCGTCCTCGAACAGGCGCGCTCGGACCCGGGCAGCCGCGCCGAGGGCGACCGCGTCCGCACCGAGGGCCGAGTGCGCGAACCGGACCGCGGCACCGCTGACCGGGGGCTCCGCCGTGATCGCCGCTGCCACAGCGGGTCCGAGGAGGTCCCAGGACCGTGCGATGCCGCCACCGACGACCACCGTGGTCACGTCGAGGATCCCGGCCGCGAGCAGCGCCGCGCGGGCGACGCCCCACCCCGCGGTCCGGAACACCTCGACCGCGTCAGCGTCTCCGGAGCGTGCGGCATCGGCCACGTCGCGCGCCGACACCCGACGGCCGGAGCGTTCGGCGTACCGGTCGGCGATGCCGCGTGCGCCGGCCACCGTCTCCAGGTGCCCGGACTGCCCGCAGGTGCACGGTGCGTCGCCGAAACCGGGGACGTGGCCGATCTCCCCGGCGGCACCACGAGGCCCTGCGAAGAGTTCCCCGCCGAGCACGAGGGCGCCGCCGACACCGGTGCCCAGGGTCATGCCCAGCACGTCGGTCTCCCCCTCGACCGCACCGGTGGCGACCTCGCCGAGCAGGAAGGCGTTCACGTCGTTGTCGAGCGTGGCGGGCACCCCCACGGCCGCGGTGATCGCTTCGGTGACCCGGTAGCCAGCCCACCCGGTGAACGAGTTCGCGGTGACCAGGACCGTCCCGCTCCCTGCGTCGACGACACCGGCGGCCCCGACGCCGACACCGACGAGCTCGGCGTCGTGCCGGTCGAGCAGTCCCGCCACGGCGTCGAGGGCCGAACCGACGATCGCCGCGCCGCCTTCGTGCGCGGGCGTCGGGAGGTCGACGCGGTCGACGACGACGAGGTCGGCGTCGGTGAGGACGACCTTGGTGTTCGTGCCCCCGACGTCGATCCCTGCGATCACCGCGCTCACGCGTCGACCGCCGACAGGGTCGCCGACCGTTCCGTCCGCCGACGGCGCTGCACGACCGGGTCCGGCACCGGGACCGCCGCGAGGAGCCGCCTGGTGTAGTCGGTCTGCGGGTGCACGAGGGTCTCCCCCGTCGTCCCCTGCTCCACGACCACCCCCTGCCGCATCACGACGACGCGCTGCGCGAAGTGCTGCACCACGGCCAGGTCGTGGGAGACGAACAGGCAGGCGAAGCCGAGGTCGCGCTGGAGGTCGGTGAGGACCTCGAGCACCGCCTCCTGCACGCTGACGTCGAGGGCGCTGGTCGGCTCGTCGGCGACCAGCAGCCGGGGTTCGAGCACGAGTGCCCGGGCGAGCGAGACCCGCTGGCGCTGCCCGCCGGAGAGCTCGCGGGGAGCCCGACCGGCCAGGGCGCGCGGCAGGCGGACGGCGTCGAGCACCTCGTCCACGCGACGACGACGCTCAGCGGCCGACGTTCCGCGTCGGTGCACGGCCAGGGGTTCGGCGATGCACTCGCCGACCGACATCCGGGCGTCGAGCGACGCCACCGGGTCCTGCAGGACCACGCCGATGCCCGCCCGGAGTCGTCGCCGCGATCCCCCGCGGACGCGCCGGAGGTCCTCGTCGAACAGCCGCACGCTCCCACCGGTGGGCCGGACCAGGCCGAGCGCGACCCGGGCGGCGGTGGACTTGCCCGATCCGGACTCGCCCACGAGCCCGACCGTCTCGCCGGCGTGCACCGCGACGTCGATGCCGCGCAGGGCGGGGACGGCCCGCGCGCCGCGGCCGAAGACGACGGAGACGTCCCGCAGGTCGACCACCGGCGCCCGATCCTCCGTCGCCGCGCCGACGGCCGCCGACCGCGTGTTGACCGGAGGGAGCGGCGTGTCCGCGACCCGGAGCCGTGGGACCGCCGCGAGGAGGCGCTTCGTGTAGTCGTGCCTGGGGCGGAGCAGGACGTCCTCGACACCCCCGGTCTCGACCACCTCACCCTGCAGCATCACGGCCACGCGGTCGGCGAAGTCCGCGACGACACCCATGTTGTGCGTGACGAGCAGGACACCGGTCCCCGAGTCGGCCGCCAGTCGGCGCAGCAGCTCGAGGATCTCTGCCTGCACGGTGACGTCGAGCGCGGTCGTCGGCTCGTCGGCGATGAGGAGCGCCGGCTCGTTGGCGATCGCCATCGCGATGACGACGCGCTGGCGCTGTCCGCCGGAGAGCTGGAACGGGAAGGCCTTCGCGCGGGTCTCGGGCGAAGGGATGCCGACGCGGTCGAGCAGGTCGACGGCGGCCTCGGCGGCCTCGGCGGCGGAGACCGACCGGTGGTTCCGGATGACCTCGGCGATCTGCGCGCCGACGCGCGTGAGCGGGTCGAGGGCGGTCGCCGGTTCCTGGAACACCATCGACACGGTGTTGCCCCGCAGCCCGCGCAGGGACGACTCCGTCGCCCCGACGACCTCGTGGCCGTCGACGACCGCGCTCCCCCGGGCCGTCGCGTTGCCGGAGAGCAGCCCCATCGCGGCGAGCGCCACGGTCGACTTGCCCGACCCGGACTCACCGACGAGGGCGAGGGTCTCCCCCGGGTCGACGTGCAGGGAGACGCCGCGGACCGCGTCGACGGGACCGGTCTCCGTGGTGAACACGACCCCGAGGTCGGTGGTGGTCAGGACGGACATCTAGCGGCCCCTCACGTCGAAGGCATCACGGAGCCCGTCACCCACGGCGTTGAACGCGCAGACGACGAGGATCACGGCGAGTCCCGGTGGCACGATCAACCACCAGCGGCCCGAGTACGCGGCGGTGAGTCCCGCCGAGAGCATGCCGCCCCAGTCGGTCGCGGGCGGCTGCACCCCGAGGCCGAGGTACGACACGTAGGCCACGAGCAGGATCGCATCGGCGACCTGGAACGTCGCAGCGACCACGATCGTCGAGACCGAGTTCGGCAGCAGGTGCTTCCCGATCGCGCGAGCGTGGGACCCGCCGATCGCACGGAGGGTCAGGAGGTAGTCGCGGTTCTTCAGCGTCAGCGTCTCCGCACGGATCAGCCGCGAGGGCACGAGCCACGACACGAGCCCGAGGATCACGATGAGCCCGGCGACCCCCGGGGTGGTGATCGCCGAGATGACGAGCAGGATGAACAGGGCGGGGATCGCGATGCCCGCGTCGACGACGCGCATCATCACGGCGTCGACCCAACCACCGAGGTAGCCGGCGACCGAGCCCCACAGGGTGCCGACGACGGTCGCCAGGACACCGGCCGCGATGCCGACCATCAGCGACACCTTGCCGCCGTACATCAGCCGACCGAGGACGTCGTGCCCGACGGCGTCGGTGCCGAGGAGGTGCGCGGCACTCGGGCCGAGGTTCGCCTCGGACAGTTGCGTGTGCACCTGGTCGGTCGGGTACACGAACGGCCCGACGAAGCAGAACAGCACGATGACGACGATCACGGCGAGGCCGATGACCGCCAGGGTGTTGTGCCGGAAGCGACGGACGGCGAGACGCCAGCCCGTCGCGGCGACGGTCGCGGGGGCGCCGGGGGCCTCCGGCGCGATCTGGACGGCGGTCATGCGCGGCTCGCCTTCACTCGCGGGTCGATGAGGGACTGCGCGACGTCGGCGAGCAGGGTGCCCACGACGGTCGCGATGGAGATGACGAGCACGCAGCCGAGCAACGTCGGGTAGTCCGAGGACTGGGCCGCGTTCCAGAACAGCAGGCCCATGCCCGGGTAGTTGAAGAGTTGCTCCGTGACGAGTGCGCCGCCGAAGAGCACCGGCAGGTAGTAGCCGAGCATCGCCACCACCGGGGTGAGCGAGTTCCGGAACACGTGCCGCCGGAGGATCGCCGCGGTCGACGCTCCCCCGGCCCGCGCGGTGCGCACGTAGTCCTCCTGCAGGTTCTCGAGCGTCGCCGCCCGCATGTACCGACTGAACACGGCGATCATCGCGAGGGCTCCGGTCAGGACGGGCAGGACGAGGCCCGCCGGGTCCTGGAACACCTCGGCCAGGGTGGTGCCGCTCGGTGCCTGCGACGGCAGCCACGGCAGCTGCTGGCTGAACACGATGATGAGGACGAGCCCCAGGAAGAACGCCGGCGTCGAGTAGAAGACGAACGCCAGCGCGGTCGCCGCGTAGTCGACCGCGCCGTTGCGGCGAGCGGCCTGCAGCATCCCGATCGGGATCGCGACGAGGAGTCCGAGCACGGCGGACAGTCCGGTGAGCACGAGCGTCTTCGGCAGGCGCTCGACGATGAGCTGCCCGACGGGCTCGTTGAGCGTGTAGGAGATGCCGAGGTCCCCGGAGAGCAGCCGCCCGAGGAACCGGACGTACTGCACCGGCAGCGGCTGGTCGAGCCCCTGCGCCTGGTTGAAGGTGGCGATCTGCGCGGGTGTCGCGGAGACACCGAGCACACCGCGGGCGGGACCGCCCGGCAGGGCGTGCAGGAGGCAGAACACGACGACGGTGACGATGAGGATCACGGCGAGCGCCTGCAGGACGCGCCTGGTGAGGTAGAGAGCTGTGGTCATGCGGCTTCCCTCGTTCGGGTGGTTGCTGAGCCGGTCTGGAGGCGGGGGGGGGGGGGGGGGGCGCCCCCCCCCCCCCCCCCGGGGGGGGGGGGGGGCGGCCCGCCCCCCCCCCGCCCGGGGCGGGCCCCGGCGGGGGGGGGGGGGGGGCCCGGGGGCGGCCGCCCCCCCC
>NZ_JAFICY010000003.1:0-486276 GCF_017834105.1 Curtobacterium sp. 1310
TGACCACCGGGGGGCGCCGGGTGGGCGGGCGCGGGTTGTGTTCCTCGGGGGGGGGGGGGGGGGGCCCGGGGGGGGGGGGGGGGCGGGGGCGGGGGGGGGGGGGGGGGGGCCCCCCCCCCCCCCCGCGCCTCCAGACCGTGGTCGCGTCAGCGACTCACTTGCTCCACTTCCACTGGGCCGGGTGGAAGTTGGCGAGCGAGTCCTGGTCGAACCCGGTCAGGCCCTGCTTGACGACCGAGATCTGGTAGTCCGGGCTCGGCAGCCAGATGACGGGCAGGTCCTTCGCGACCGCGGCGCTGTAGTCCTGCACCGTGGTCGGGTCGGTCGAGGTGGTGGTCGCGTCGATCAGGGAGTCGACCTCCTTGTTCGAGTACGAGCCGAAGTTCGCCGAACCGCCGGTCTGGAAGAGCGACTCCCCGGTCGGGTAGGCCGGGAAGTACCAGCTGCCGGCGGTGCCGAAGAAGGAGAGGTCCCAGTCGCAGGACGCCTCGTCGCTCGTGCAGGTGGGCGTCTGCGACAGCACGCTCGAGACGGGCGCGGTCTTGATCGTGAAGCCGATACCGGTCTTCGCGAGCGACGACTGGATCGCGCTCATCATGTTGTCCGTGACCGTGGAGCCGGACTGCGAGAGCACCTGCATGGTGAACTTCGTGCCCTTCGCCACTCCGTCGCCGCACTGATCCGCCGAGGTGCCCGGGTCCGTGCAGACCATGGTGTCGCCCTGCTTCGTCCAACCGTGGCTGGTGAGCAGTTCCTTCGCCTTCGCGGTGCTGAACGGGTACGGGTTGCTCTTCTGCACCTCGGACACGAAGTCGGACTCCTGCGCCTGCGGGACGGGACCGTAGGTCGAGGTGGCGGTGCCGTTGAACACGACCTTCGACAGCGCGGTCTGGTCGATCGACATCTGCACGGCCTGACGGGCGTACAGCTGCTTGAAGACCGCACCCATCGTCGGGTTGTTGAAGTTGTACGGCATGTACGTGATCGCCCAACCGGTCCATGGCTCGACCTCGTAGCCCTTGCCCGTGAACGAGTCCTCCTGGTCCATGTCGGTGGCGTTGATGTAGCCGTAGTCCACCTCGCCCGACCGCACCGCGTTGACCTCGGCGTCCGCGGTCGTGAACGGCAGCAGGTTGACGGTCCCGATCTGCGCCTTCTCGCCACCGTCGTACTTCGTGTTCGCCGTCAGGGTGACCTTGCCGGCGGTGGTGAACGCCTCGACGCCGTACGGGCCGGAGATGGTCTTCCACAGGTCGTCGGACGCGTAGTCGGCGATCTTGCCCGCGGCGGTGTTGAGGTACTTCCAGACCTGCTTCGCGCCGTCGGTGCTCTCGTCGGCGTCGCTCACCTCGGCGCTCGCGCTCGTCTTGTCCCAGGCGTGCTGCGGCAGCGGGATGATGTGGCTGAGCTGGTTCGCGAGCATCCAGTCCGGGTTGTACGCCTTGTCGAAGGTGATCGTGAAGTGCGTGTCGTCGACCGTCGTGAACGAGGTCCAGTTGTCCGGCGCCTTGCCCGCGGAGTAGGAACCCCACTGGTCCTTGTTCGCCTTGATCAGGTTGAACCAGAACGCGACGTCGCGGCTCGTGATCGGCTTGCCGTCCGACCAGTGCCGGTCGCCGAGCGTCATCGTGACACTCGTGCCGTCCTTCGCGAAGTCCGCCGCGGTCGCCACCGAGCCCGCCTTGTTCCAGGCGATCTTGCCCGTGGAGCCGTCGTAGGCGACGAGGGGTTCGTACAACGACTGCGCGATCGAGCCGTTGTTGGTGTTGAGGTGCGCCGCGGTGCCGATCGGCAGGATCCAGTTCGGCGTGAAGTTGGCGGGGAGCGCGTAGTTGATCTCATCGGATCCGGACGCGGTGGAGGCGTTGCCGCCGCCGGAGCATCCGGCGAGCAGGGCGCTCACGGCGATCGCGGCTCCGGTGAGGAGCGCCCAGCGACGGGGCTTGGACATGCGGTGTCTCCTTGTGTGAGGAACGTCGGGAGGGTGGTGCACGGGTGCCGGCGGCACGGGGACAGTCAAGGACCAGGCGCATTGGAAAAACAAACATCTCCGTGTAAATAGTGTGTTTCTGCGGATTGCACGAAAGCGTCCTCCGCGCGGAGCGCCCGTATCGTCGCGGTGGACAGGGGCAGATCACCGCTGCCCGTCGAGATTGGAGAAAGTCGTGCCGGACCTCAGCGCTCGCGTCCTCGAGCTCGTGGCCACGGGGCAGGCGTCGAGTCGCACCGAGATCGCCGAGCTCCTCGCCGCCGCGCCCTCGACGGTGTCGCACGTCGTCGGACAGCTGCTGCGGCACGGGCTCCTCGCGGAGGAGGGCACCGACGTCTCCACGGGCGGGCGCCCGCGCAAGGTGCTCCGCATCGGCGGTACCGACGAGTACGCCGTCGCGGCGGACGTCGGTGGCGAACACGTGCGCATCGGTGTGGTGCTGCCGGGAGGCGCACTCGAGTCCGTCGCAACGGTCCCCTTCGCGCTCGCCGACGGCCCGACCGCCGGACTCGGCCGCCTGGCGGGCCTGCTCGAACAGCTCGCGGACGACCGTGGCCGCGACGGCCTCCGCGGCGTCGGTGTCAGCCTCCCCGGGCCGGTGGACGTCGAGGCCGGTGTCGTCGACCTGCCGAGCCGCATGCCCGGCTGGAACGGGTTCCCCGTGGTCGACTGGCTCTCCGAGCGCTTCGGCCTGGCCGCCGTCGTGGACAACGACGCGAACTGCATGGCCGCGGGTGAGCAGACCGTGCGGGACCCGTCCCGCCGGCAGACCATCACCATCAAGGCCGGGTCCGCCATCGGTGCGGGCATCGTGATCGACGGCCGCCTCTACCGCGGCTCGACCGGGTCCGCGGGCGACATCACGCACGTCCGGATCGATGCGGCCGGGGACACCCCGTGCTCGTGCGGCAACACCGGATGCCTGGAGACCGTCGCGTCCGGCGCCGCCCTGGTCCGGGTCCTGTCGTCCGCGGGGGTCGACGTGACCTCGACCGCGGACGTCGTCCGGCTCGCCTCGGACGCGCACCCGGAGACCACCCGCGCGGTGCGGATGGCCGGCCGCTACCTGGGCGAGGTCCTGGCAGCGAACGTCAACTTCTTCAACCCTGACGCCGTGTACCTCGGCGGCATCCTGTCGACCCTCGACCCGTTCATCGCCGCCGTGCGGAGCCAGCTGTACGAGAGCTGCCACCCGCTCATGACCCAGCACCTCGCGATCGAACCGGTGTCGCTCGGCGCGGACGCCGGGCTCGTCGGAGCGGGGCAGTTCGCCCTGCAACGCGGACTCGCGGCATCGCTCGAGGCGCTGTCCGCCCCCATCCCGCAGTCCGCCACCAGGAACAGGAGCACCCGTGTCTGAGACCCCCGCCCGCCGTCGCCCGGTGATCGCGATCGCCGGACTCGCGATCGAGACCTCGACCTTCACGCCCACCCGGACCCTCGCGCCCGCCTTCCACCCGGACCGCGGTGACGAGGTCGTGGCGCGGTACCCGTTCCTGGCGTCGTACGCGGACTCAGCCGACTTCCGCGGGGCGCTCATCGGCCACGCACTGCCCGGCGGGGTCGTCACCCGGCAGGCCTACGAGGAACTCGCCGACGAGATCGTCGCGCGCCTGACGGCGATCGGGCCGGTCGACGGCCTCTGGTACGACATCCACGGCGCGATGGTGGTCGAGGGGCTCGACGACGCCGAGACCGACCTGCTCGGCCGCATCCGCGCGGTCGTCGGGCCGGACGTCATCGTGTCGGCATCGATGGACCTGCACGGCAACGTCACGCGGGAACTCGCGCACCAGGTGGACCTCGTCACCTGCTACCGCATGGCCCCGCACGAGGACGCCCTCGAGACGAAGGAGCGCGCGGTCCGGAACCTGGTCGACGTGCTCACCACGAGGCCCGTCGGAGCGCGACGACCCGTGAAGGCGTGGGTCCCGATCCCGGTGCTGCTCCCGGGCGAGCAGACCTCCACGCGCATCGAGCCCGCGGCATCGATCTACGGGCAGGTACCGGAGGTCGAGCAGGAGGACGGCGTCCTCGACGCGGCGATCTGGGTCGGGTACGCCTGGGCCGACCAGCCCCGCGACCGTGCCGTCACCGTCGTCACCGGGTGGGACCGCGACGTCGTGGCCGCGGGCGCCGAGCGCCTGGCCCGAGCGTTCTGGGACGCCCGCGAGGACTTCGTGTTCGTGGCACCGACGGGCTCCTTCGACGAGTGCCTCGCCGCCGCCCTCGCACCCGGGACCGCGCGTCCGTTCTTCGTGTCGGACTCCGGTGACAACCCGACCGCCGGCGGTTCCGGTGACATGACCTGGGGTCTCACGCAGGTGCTCGCACACCCGGCCTTCGCCACCCCTGACGGCCCCACCGTCATCTACGCGAGCGTCCCCGGCCCGGCCGCCGTCGCCGAGGCGGTCGCGGCCGGGGTCGGTGCGACCGTGACGGTGACGGCGGGCGCCGAGGTCGACGACGTGCACGCGGGGCCGATCACGATGACCGGCCGGGTGCACGCGGTCAAGCACGGCGACCGGGACGCCGAGACCGAGGTCGTGCTGCAGGTCGGCAGCGTCTTCGCGATCCTGACGACGCTCCGCAAGCCGTACCACCACGAGCACGACTTCACCGATCTCGACCTCGACCCGCGTCGGGCCGACGTCGTCGTCGTGAAGATCGGCTACCTCGAGCCGGAACTCTTCGACATGGCGGCCGACTGGATGCTGGCGCTCACTCCGGGAGGGGTCGACCAGGACCTGCTCCGCCTCGGGCACCACCGGATCGAGCGGCCGCTGTTCCCCTACGATCGGGAGTTCGCGACGCCGCCGGACCTGTCCGCGCGCATCGTGCCGCCGTCGAACGAACCCCTCGGAGCCGCCTGATGACCGTCGCCCTCGAGATCGCCGTGACGTCGCCCGCCGGGGCCCTGGTCGCCCGTGACGGGGGCGCCGACCGGGTCGAGCTCTGCATCGGCCTGGAGCTGGGCGGCCTGACGCCCTCGCAGGCCCTGGTCGAGGCCACGCACGAGACCGGGATCCCGGCGCACGCCCTGGTGCGCTGCCGCCCCGGGGGCTTCACGTACGACGACGACGAGCTCGCGCTCATGGAGCGGGAGGTCCGCACGGTCCTGCGCTCGGGAGCGGCCGGGGTGGTGGTCGGTGCCCTGCGCCCGGACCGGGCCCTCGACGAGGACGCCCTCCGCCGCTTCGTGGCCGCCACCCGCTCGGTCTCCGCGCACGCCGAGGTCACCCTGCACCGCGCGGTCGACCACGCCGCCGACCCGGTCGCGACGGTCGCGCGGCTCGCCGACCTCGGCGTCACGCGGGTGCTGACCTCCGGCGGCGCCGCGAGCGCTCCGGCGGGAGCGACGACGATCGCGCGCATGGTCGACGCCGCCGGGCCCGTGCAGGTGATGGCGGGGGCCGGGGTCCACGCGCGGGACATCGGAGCACTGGTCGCGACCGGGGTCGCCGCGGTGCACCTCTCCGCCAAGCGGTCGGTCGCGGGCGGTCACGACGGCGTCCCGATGGGCAGCGGCGACGACGGTTCCGGCCACACCGTCACGGACGCGGCGGTGGTGGCAGCAGCGCGGACTGCCCTCGATCAGTCGGCCTGACGGCGGTCCCGGCGGAGCCGTCAGCCCAGGGCCACGACCCGGTCCGCAGCGGCGATCGCGACCGGGTCGTGCGCCGCGTGGACGACGACGACACCCGCGGCGGCCTCCGCGGCGAGCGCCGCCGTCACGAGGGCCGCCGACCCGGCGTCGACGCCCGCCGTCGGCTCGTCGACGAGCAGGACCGGCGCGCGCTGCGCGAGACCGAGGGCGACGAGCGTGCGCTGCCGCTGCCCGCCGGACAGCTCGTCGAGCGGCCGGTCGGCGAGGTCGGTGATGCCCATCCGGTCCAGCTGCGCGTCGACGACCGCGTGGTCCGCCCGTCCGAGCGGTCGCCACCAGGGCCGTGCCCGCCAGCGCCCCATCGCGACGGTCGACCGCACGGTCAGCGGGAGCGCGGACGGCGGGACCGCCTGGGTCACGTACGCCACTCCGCCGGACGGGAGGCCCGACACGGCCCCGCCGACGGGCGTCACCACTCCGGCGAGCGCGTCGAGCAGCGTCGACTTGCCGGATCCGTTGGGTCCGGTGAGCGCCGTGACGACCCCGGCGGGGAACGTCGCGTCGAGACCGTCGAGCACCGTCCGGTCACCGCGTCGGACGACGAGGTGCGTGACCTCGAGGGCAGGGGGAACCGCGGTGGTGAGCACCTGAGCACGCTATCAGTATCGATAGTCGTTTTCATGTAGCGTCTCCCAGCGTGACCTGGCTGACCGACCCGTTCTCCGTCGACTTCATGCTGCGCGCCCTCGTCGGCGGCACCCTGGCGGCGGTCCTCTGCGCGGTCGTCGGCACGTGGGTGCTCGTGCGGGGCATGGCGTTCCTCGGCGAGGCACTCGCACACGGCATGCTCCCGGGCGTCGCGGTCGCCACCCTCACCGGGATCCCCGCCGTGCTCGGAGCCGCCGTGAGCGCGGGCGTGATGGTGGTCGGCGTCGGCGCACTCCGTCGTCGTGCCCGGCTGTCGTACGACACCTCGATCGGGCTGCTGTTCGTCGGCATGCTCGCCCTCGGGGTCATCATCGTGTCCTCGTCCCGGTCCTTCGCCACCGACGTCACCGCGATCCTGTTCGGCGACGTCCTCGCCGTGACGCAGACCGACCTCGGTGGGCTCGCCGTCGCGGTCACCGTCGCACTCGTCCTCGCCGCGGCGTTCCACCGGCCCTTCACCGCGGCCGCCTTCGACGTGCGGAAGGCGGCGACGCTCGGCCTCCGCCCCCGACTGGCCGAGGTCGTGCTCGTCGGGCTCGTCACGCTCGCGGTCGTCGCGTCCTACCGCGCGGTCGGGACGCTCCTGGTCGTCGGGCTCCTGCTCGCGCCCGCCGCCGCGGCCCGGGCCTGGACCCGGCAGGTCGGGTCGACCATGCTCCTCGCCGCGGTGATCGGCAGCGCCGCCGTCACCACCGGCCTGCTCGTCTCCTGGCACGCGGGGACCGCCGCCGGCGCGAGCATCGCGGCGGTCGCCGTCGCGGGCGTCGCCGTCTCCCGCGCCCTCGCCGCCCTGCTGCCGCACCGGGGGCGGCGGACGACCACGACCACACCAGCACCAGCACCACGAGAGGGAGCATGACGAACCCCACCACCACCACCACCACGACCCGCCGCGTCGCGGCGCGACGCATGACCACCGCAGCGGTGGCCGCCGGACTCGCGCTCGGCCTGACCGCCTGCTCGACCACGGGCACCACCGGACCGGCCGCCGACGACGCGACCGGCACGGCGAAGCCCCACGGCTACGTCGAGGGCGCGAGCGAGGCGCAGGAGCCGCAGGTGCGCCTCCTGGCCGTGTCCGCCGCCGGCGAGACGGCGGTGCACGACCTGCTGAGCGGCGAGACCACGGCGCTCGACGACGTCGAGGCACCGGAGCACTCCGCGACCGACGGGCGGTTCCTCGTCAGCAGCACCGAGGACCGCACCACGATCGTCGACGGCGGTTCGTGGACCGTCGACCACGGCGACCACACGCACTACTACGCGGCCGAACCGCGCGTGGTGGGCTCGATCGACGGCGGCGGGCCCGTCGAGGTGCACTCGTCGGAGACGATGACGACCATCACCTGGCCGGAGCGCGGCGAGGGCGTCGTCCTCGACCGGGCCGCACTCGGACAGGGTGACGTCGAGGAGACGGTCCGGATCGACGCGACCGTCCTGCTGCCGTTCGGCGAGCAGCTGGTCGCGGGCACCGACGACGGCGTCCGGGTGCTCGACGCCGACGGCGAGCCGAGCGGCGCCGAGGCCGCGTGCACCGACCCCGCGGGCGGCATCGTCACCCGGGCCGGCGCCGTGGTCGGCTGCTCGGACGGGGCGGTCGTCCTCGGCGAGGACGGCGAGACCACCACCGTCGCGCTGCCCGACGGGGCCGCACGCCCGACGGAGTTCTCCGCCCGCGCGGGTCGACCGACGGTCGCCGGGCTCGCCGGCGACCGGGGCGCGTGGCTGCTCGACAGCCGCGAGGGCACCTGGCGACTCGTCGAGACCGAACGGCCCCTCCGCGCCGTGACGGCCGTCGACGACGAGGACGAGCACGTCGTCGGCGTGGACGACCAGGGTCGAGTCGTGGTGATCGCGGCGACGACGGGCACGGTCGCCACCACCGAACCGCTGCTCGACCCGGGCGAGCAGCCGCTCCTGCAGCTCGACGCCCAGCGCGCCTACGTCGCCGACGCCTCCGGGCAGCAGGTGCACGAGATCGACTTCGCGGACGGTGCACGCCTCGCGCGGTCGATCGACCTGGCCGCGGCGCCCGTCGCGTTCGCCGAGGTCGGACTGTGACCCGCCGGTTCCGCGCCAGCGCCGCGCTGGCCGTGGCCGCCGGACTGGTCGCGGTGACGGCGGGGTGCTCGTCCGCCGGGTCGGACCGCCCGGTCGTCGCGGTGACGACGAACATCCTCGGCGACGTCGTCACCGAGGTGGTCGGGGACGCGGCCGTCGTGATGGTCCTCATGCCGGCGGGTGCCGACCCGCACTCGTTCGAGGTCTCCGCGCAGGAGGCCGCCCGGCTCCGGAGCGCCGACCTCGTCGTCGAGAACGGGCTCGGGCTCGAGGAGGGCGTCGCCCGGCACGTGGAGGCCGCCGCCTCCGACGGTGTCCCGGTGTTCACGGCCGGCGAGCACGTCGACGCGCTCGAGTGGACGACGGAGGACGACAGCGGCCCCGATCCGCACCTCTGGACCGACCCCGCACGCATGGTCGACGTCGTCGAGGCCCTCGACGACGCCCTGCGGGACGCGGGCGTCGAGCCGAGCGGGACCGACGCGTACCTCGACGAGCTGGCCACGCTCGACACGGACATGTCCGACGCGTTCGCGGGCATCCCGGAGGACCGACGGGCACTCGTGACGAACCACCACGTGTTCGGGTACCTGGCGGACCGGTACGACTTCCGGGTCGTCGGCGCCGTCATCCCGAGCGGGACCACCCTGGCGTCGCCGAGCGCGGCGGACCTGCGCGACCTCGCGTCGGCGATCGACGAGGCGGGCGTCCCGACGATCTTCGCCGACCTCTCGCAGCCCGCACGGCTGGCCGAGGTGCTGGCGGACGAGGTGGACGTGCACGTGGAGATCCGTCCGCTCGCCACCGAGTCGCTGACCGAGGACGGTGTCGCCTCGACCTACCTCGGGATGATGCGGTCGAACACGGCGGCGATCGTCGACGGCCTGTCGATTTCTAATTGAGAATGAGAATCAGTACAGTGAACGGCATGACAACTCTGCGCACCACGCTCGCGCCCGCAGCCCTGCTCGGCGCCGCGGCCCTCGTCCTCACCGGCTGCTCGACGGGCCCCGCCGACGCGGAGGCCGAGGGCACCCGCACCACGGAGGCCGCATCCGCCGAGGGCGACCGCATCGTCCTCACGTACGACGGCGGCCTGCTCACCCTCGACCAGGACCTGCGGGTCGTCGCCGACGACAGCATCGACGGCTTCACCCGCGTGAACCCCGCCGGGGACGGCCGCCACGTGCTCGTCACGGTGCCCGAGGGCTTCCGGGTCCTCGACACCGCCGCGGACCCGGCCCTGACCGACGCCGTCTTCCCGGCCGACACCGGCGGTCACGCGGTCGTGCACGGCGAGAAGACCGCGCTCTTCGCGGACGGCAGCGGTGACGTCACGGTGTTCGAGCACGACGACCTCGACGGCGCCACGCTGCCCGAGGTGGAGACCACGGAGTCCGAGGCGGCACACCACGGCGTCGCGATCGTGCTCGAGGACGGCACGCTCCTCAGCACGATCGGCACCGAGGAGGAGCGCACCGGCGTCCGCGCCCTCGACGAGGACGGCACCGAGCTCGCCCGCTCGGAGGAGTGCCCGAACGTGCACGGCGAGGGAGCGGTGCAGGGCGAGGTCGCGGTCTTCGGCTGCACCGACGGCGCCCTCGTCTACCAGGACGGCGCCTTCGCGAAGATCGACGCCCCGACCGAGTACGGCCGCACCGGCAACCTGTTCACCACCGAGGACTCGTCCGTGGCCGTCGGTGACTACAACGACGACCCGGACAGCGAGGGCTACCTGCTCGACCAGGTCGCACTCATCGACGCCGCGTCGGGCGAGTACCGCGTCGCCGACATGCCCGAGGGTGTGGGCTTCACCTTCCGCGACATCGCGCGTGGTCCCGGTGACGAAGCCGTGATCCTCGGCTCCGACGGCGCCCTGCACACCTTCGACGAGCAGACGGGCGAGCCGATCGACACGTTCGACGTCCTCGACGCCTGGGAGGGTCCGACCGAGTGGCAGGACGCCCACCCCGCACTGAAGGTCGCGGGTGACGTCGCGTACGTGACCGACCCGACCGAGCGGAAGATCCACGCGGTGGACCTCACCACCGGGGAGGTCGTCGCGTCGAGCGACGAGCTGCCGGGCGTCCCCAACGAGATCGCGGTCGCCTGACGGCCGACGTCACCACCCGACGGACGGGAGGCGCGGTACCGGCTGGCACCGCGCCTCCCGTCCGTCCGTCGGTCGCGGCTCAACCGACCGCGGGTCGCCACATCGAGACCGGAGCGGCCGCCCGGAAGCCGGTGATCGGCGCACCGTCCCCGAAGCCGTGGCGACGGTAGAGCCGGCGGTTCTGCGGCGTCGAGGACTCGAGGTACGCGTGCTGCGCGAGGGCGTCGACCCGGCGCAGCGCGTGGTCGAGCAGGAGCCCGCCGACCCCCTGACCTCGGGCCGCGGCAGCGACACCGATCTCGGCGAGGTACCAGTGCGGCGCATCGGGGCGGGCGCGGTCCATCCGTCGGAGGTGCCGCAGCGCGCGGAGGGCACCGCCGGTCCCGAGGACCCGGAGGAGTGCCGGGACCTGCCGGACGAACGCCAGCGTGCCGCCGACGTGCGGCCGAGGCGCCTGCCAGAACGCGGCGCCGAGCAGCCGGCCCTCGTCGACCGCGACGTCGAGCGCCCGGGCGCGTTCGGGGACGGCCCGGACGAGCGCGGCGAAGAGGGCGCCGAGCACGACGACCCGGTCCTCGCCCGGACGCGGCGGTCGGACCTCACCGAGGACGGGGTCGGCAGCGAAGGCCTCGGCGAGCACGGCCGCGGCGGCGGGCACCTCGGACGGGGATGCGGGA
Source organism: Curtobacterium sp. 1310 (assembly GCF_017834105.1). NCBI lineage: Bacteria > Bacillati > Actinomycetota > Actinomycetes > Micrococcales > Microbacteriaceae > Curtobacterium > Curtobacterium sp. 1310. Next base: position 11,157 of record NZ_JAFICY010000003.1, read on the forward strand.
CGGACGGTGATCGACACGGGGACTCCTCCACTTTCGGCCGTTTGGCCAGATCAGCTTGCCGACCACTCCTGCGGACGCCCCGTACGCTTCCTGTGATGACGCAGGACCAGCAGACGCGGTCGTACCGCCCCCGAGGGGAACGGCGTGACGAGCTCCTCGACGCGGCTGCCCTCGTCGTGCGCGACCACGGGGTGACCGGCCTCACCACGCGGGCGGTCGCCGAGCGTGCCGGCGTGGCGCACGGAGTGGTGCACTACGTCTTCGGCGCGCGGTGGAACCTGGTGGTCGCGCTCCTCGAACGCCAGGCACGGGACGTCCTCCCCCGCGTGCTCGCCGCTGCCGATGCGCGGCACGACCTCGCCGACGCGATCGATGCCGGAGTGGCCGCGTACCTGGACCTGGTGCGCCGGGAACCCGAACGCTTCCGCCTCCTCGAGGCCGTCAGCGGCACCGCTCTCGACGGTGACGACGCGCTCGTCGCCGCCGAGCGAGCCCTCTGGCGCGACGGGGTGGCGGCCGGCATCACCCGCTGGACCGCGCGGCACGGAGTCGAGCTCGCCGAGCCGACCGCGGTGGCGGCGGACGCGGTGCTCGCCCTGGTCGACGGCCTCGGGCGCGCGGCGTGGGGCGACCCGGACGGCACGTCGACCGATCGCGCACGCGCGGTGCTCGTCCGCGGCCTGGCGCACGCGCTCATCCGCTGAGCACCGGCGGGCCGGGTGGACGAACTCGCTCGTGATCAGCGCCAGGTCCGCGCGACCACCCAGCCGTCGCCCTCGGGGACGATGTCGACGACGACGGCGTCCCCCTCGGCGCTGACCTGGAAGCGCCACCCCACCGTGCGCTCCGGCGCGTGGGTCATCGCCGACGGCAGGAACTCCGCCGTCGCGGTCAGTCGCGTCGGACTGTCGCTCACCCGCCAGCGTCGATCCCGCCACACCATCCGGTCCGGCACCCCGCGCTCCCACCACACCGTGGCGACCTCGTGCGTCAACATCATCCCGACCTCCCGATTCGAACGTGTGTTCGAATGGTAGGCGATCGCAGGACGACACGCACGTGCGGGGTCGACGGGTGCGCACCGCGTCCACCGACGTCGTCACCGCCGGCCCGTCGTGGCTCAGCCGCGCTCGGCAGTCTGCGTGGCGAGCATCCCGAGGAGCGCGAGGGCATCGGCGTCGGGGGATCCCGGCGCCGCGGTGTAGAGCACGAGGAACTGGTCGCCGTCGACGAGCGCGAGGCTGTCGCAGTCGACCGTGACCGGTCCGACCGACGGGTGGTGGAAGGTCTTCGTGAGCACCGGAGCCGGCTGCACGTCGTGTCGTGACCAGAGCCGCGCGAACTCCGCGTTCCCCGTCCGGAGCTCGTCGACGAGCGCGACCACCTCCACGTCCGTCGGGTGCTGCGCGAGCGTCGTCCGCAGCTGCATCACCACCTGGTGCCGGAACTCGGCGCCGTCGGAGATGCCGTACGGCGGCTCGGACGCCCCGCCCGTCCCGCCGACGGGGAAGGCCTGCCGGGCGAGGTTGCGGCCCCGACGGTCCCGCAGGGCGAAGTCCTCCAGGAGCGCGGCGGCCAGGGGGTTCCACGCGAGGACCTCGAAGTCGGCGGCGAGCACGATCGCAGCGGTCAGCGGCAGACGGTCGACGACCGCCAGGATGCTCGGCCGCACCTGACGCCGGATGCTCGCGGTCCGTGTCCGGGCGGTCCCGGCGAGCAGGTGGAGGTGGTCGGACTCGGCGTCGGTGAGGCGCAGCGTCCCCGCGATGCCGGCCAGCACCTCGGCGGAGGGCCGAGGGGCTCGTGCCTGCTCGAGCCGGACGTAGTACTCGGTGGAGATGTGAGCGAGGACCGCGACCTCCTCGCGGCGCAGCCCGGGTGTGCGCCGGCGGGTCCCCGACGGGAGCCCGACGTCCTCCGGCCGCAACCGCTCGCGCCGTGCGCGGAGGAACGCGGCCAGCTCCTGCTTGTCCATGTCCCGATCCTCCCCCCGCGGGCACGTCGCCGTCCTGGTACCGGGTGTACCTGGCTACGCGGCCACCGCGGGACGGACGCTGACGGCATGAACGATCACACCACCACCCGTCCGAACGGCCTGCTCACCGGCAAGGTCGTGTTCGTCTCCGGCGCCAGCCGCGGCATCGGTGCCGCCGCCGCCCGGCTCTTCGCCGACGAGGGCGCCGCAGTCGTCCTCGCCGCGCGGAGCACCGGGTCCCTCGAGACCGTCGTCTCCGGGATCCGCGACGCCGGCGGCACCGCGGACGCCGTCGCGCTCGACCTCGCCGACCCGGCGAGCATCCGGGCCGCCGTCGACCGGGTCGACGAGCTGCACGGGCGACTCGACGGCGCCTTCAACAACGGGGCCGCGATCCAGCAGCCCGGCCCGCTGGACGCCACGAGCGACGAGGACATCGACACCCAGTTCGCGGTCAACTTCCGGGGCCACTGGGTCGCGATGACCGCCGAGGCCGCCCTGATGCGCCGCTCCGGCGGCGGGGCGATCGTGAACACGTCGAGCATCGGCAGCCGCCGGGCCAACCCCGCACTGCCGGCCTACGGGGCGATGAAGCGCGCCCTGAACAGCATCACCGAGACGGCAGCCGTGACGTGGGCGCCCGAGGGCATCCGGGTCAACGGCATCACCCCGGGTGGCACCGCGACGGACATGATCGCCGCGTGGGAGGCGGCGACCCCGGGGATCACGGAGCAGATCGACGCCTCGGTACCGCTCGGCAGGATGGCCCGCCCCGAGGAGGTCGCCGAGGTGGCGGCCTGGCTGCTCAGCGACCGGGCCTCGATGGTGACCGGAGCGAGCATCCCGGTGGACGGCGGCGCCGGGGCCTGACGCACCCGCGGTGGCGCCCGGCTGGACGTGGGCCGTCCGTGCACCGACGACCGGGGCGCACGATGGACCACGACCCGGGAACACGCGCCCGGGGTCGCCGGTTGCACCCGGTGATGCCGCAGCCAGCGGCAACGACGACGCCCAGGAGGCCAGCATGACCACGACCGAGACCGCCATCCTCGCCGGCGGGTGTTTCTGGGGAGCGCAGCAGCTCCTCCGCCGCCGACCCGGCGTCATCAGCACGCGCGTCGGCTACTCCGGCGGCGACACCCCGAACGCCACGTACCGGAACCACGGCGACCACGCCGAGGCCGTCGAGATCGTCTTCGACCCGTCGCAGATCTCCTACCGCGACCTGCTCGAGTTCTTCTTCCAGATCCACGACCCGTCCACGAAGGACCGGCAGGGCAACGACGTGGGTCGCAGCTACCGTTCGGCGATCTACTTCACGAACGACGAGCAGCGCCAGGTCGCACTCGACACCATCGCGGACGTCGACGCCTCCGGCATCTGGCCGGGCAAGGTCGTCACCGAGGTCGAGCCCGCGGGCGACTTCTGGGAGGCCGAGGAGGAGCACCAGGACTACCTCGAGAAGTACCCCGCCGGGTACACCTGCCACTTCGTGCGCCCGGGCTGGAAGCTCCCGCACCGCGACGAGGCGACCGCCACGGTCTGACGTGACGTCGTGACGACGTGACGGTCTGGAGGCGCGGTGCCAGCTGGCACCGCGCCTCCCGTCCGTCGTCGGTCCGGCATGTCCGGGGTACGTCACCGACCCGAGGACACAGTCGCCGACCACTACAAGTGGGAGCATGACCACTTCCTCCCGCACCCCGCTCGGCGTCACGCTCGTCGACGGGGGCGCCAACGTCGCGCTCTTCTCCAGCACCGCCGAGCGGGTCGAGTTCTGCCGCTTCGACGAGGACGGCACCGAGCACCGCACCGAGCTCCGCAACCGCACCGGCTACACGTTCCACGACGTCGTGCCGGACGTGACCGTCGGCACCCGCTACGGCTTCCGCGTGCACGGCGCCTGGGACCCGGCGAACGGCCTGCGCCACAACGCCGCGAAGCTCCTGCTCGACCCCTACGCGACCGCCGTCGACGGCTCGTACGAGTGGGGCCAGGCCCTCTTCGGCCACGACATGGAGGACCCCGAGCAGATCGACGAGACCGACTCGGCGAGCGCCATGCCGAAGTCCGTCGTCGCGGACCGCGAGTTCGACTGGGACGGCGACACGCTGCTCCACACCCCGTACCGCGACACCGTCGTCTACGAGGTGCACGTCAAGGGCTTCACGAAGCAGCACCCGGACGTGCCCGAGGAGATCCGCGGCACGTACGCGGGCCTGGCGCACCCGGCCGCGATCAAGCACCTGACCGACCTGGGCGTCACGGCCGTCGAACTGCTGCCGACGCACCAGTTCGTGCAGGACTCGACCCTGGCCGACAAGGGCCTCCGCAACTACTGGGGCTACAACAGCATCGGCTTCTTCGCCCCGCACGACGAGTACTCGTCCTCGGGCACGGCGGGCCAGCAGGTCACCGAGTTCAAGGAGATGGTCAAGGCCCTGCACGCCGCGGGGCTCGAGGTCATCATGGACGTCGTCTACAACCACACCGCCGAGGGCAACCACATGGGCCCGACGCTGTCCTTCAAGGGCATCGACAACCAGTCGTACTACCGCCTGGTCGAGGGTGACGAGGCGAACTACTTCGACACGACCGGCACGGGGAACTCGCTCAACGTGTCGCACCCGTCCGCACTCGGGCTCATCACGGACTCGCTCCGCTACTGGGTCGAGGAGATGCACGTCGACGGCTTCCGCTTCGACCTCGCGACGACGCTCACCCGCCAGGACGGCGAGGCCGAGAAGCACTCCGCGTTCCTCGACATCATCCACCAGGACCCGGTGCTCCGCGAGGTGAAGATGATCGCCGAGCCGTGGGACACCGCCGGCTACCAGGTGGGCGGGTTCCCGGCCGACTGGTCGGAGTGGAACGGCAAGTACCGCGACGACCTCCGCGCGTTCTGGCGCGGCGACGAGGGCACGCTCGGCGACGCCGTGCAGCGCACGCTCGGCTCCCCCGACGTGTACGAGGGCTCCCGTCGCTCCCCGCTCTGCTCGGTGAACTTCGTCACCGCGCACGACGGCTTCACGCTGGCCGACCTGACGATGTACGCCGAGAAGCACAACGAGGCCAACGGCGAGGACAACAACGACGGCGAGAGCAACAACACGTCCTTCAACGGCGGCATCGAGGGCCCGACCGACGACGGCGCGGTGAACGACTACCGCGACCGCCAGCGTCGGAACTTCCTCGGCACGCTCATGCTCTCCGCGGGCATCCCGATGATGCTCGGCGGCGACGAGATCGCCCGCTCGCAGGGCGGCAACAACAACGCGTACTGCCAGGACGACGAGATCTCGTGGTTCGACTGGGAGGCCGCCGACCAGGACCTGCTCGCCTTCACGACCGCGGCGATCGCGTTCCGCAAGCAGCACGAGGCGCTCCGCCCGCTCTGGTACCGCACGGCCCCCGGTGACTCGGAGTCGACGGTGCAGGTGCTCCGCGCGGACGCGCAGGGCTTCGAGGACGGCGACTGGGCCGACGCGGGCAACCGCGCGGTGATCCTGGTGCTGCAGCAGGGCGACGACACCGTCGCGGTGCTGCTGAACGCCTCGGGGACGACCGTCGAGTTCACGCTGCCCGAGAAGCCGGGCGGCGGCACGTGGTCGCTCGGCCTGTCGAGCGACCACGATCAGGCCGTCGAGGGCGACGCGACGACGCTGCTCGTGCGCGACGCGTCGTTCACCGCACTGGTCTAGTCCCCGGACGCACGGACACGAGGACGGGAGGCGCGGTGCCAGCTGGCACCGCGCCTCCCGTCCGTCGTGTGATCGCCTCGGTGACTGGACAGGCGTTGTACATGTACACTCCTGTCCATGCCCGTCTCATCGAAGCGACGCCTCGTCGCCGACGCCCTCCGCGACGCGATCGCGACGGGCCGGTACCGCGCCGGTGAGCGCCTGCCCGGCGAGCACGACCTCGCCGCCCGCTTCGCGGTGAGCCGCGGCACCGTCCGCGCCGCCCTCGCCGACCTGGCCGACGACGAGTACATCTCGACCCACGGGGGCGTCGGCTCGGTCGTCACGTTCGACGGCGCCGCCCTCGACCCGCGGGGTGGCTGGGCGCGGTCGATCGCCGCCTCGGGCACCGAGGTGACCACCCGCATCCTGCGACTCGCCCGCGTGGACGACCCGGGCCTCCAGGTCGAGGTCGACGCTGCGGACGCGGCGTTCGTCGCGGTCGACCGGCTGCGCACCGTCGTGGGCGGGCGGCCGGTGTCGCTCGAGCGGAGCATCCTGCCCGCCGTCGGCCGCCTGGCCGCTGCACCGACCGACGGACTGGTCGAGGACTCGCTCACGGCGACCATCGCCGAGGCCGGCCTCGTGCCGGCGAGCGCCGAGCAGTGGGTCGACGTCGTGCCCCTCGACGCCGAGGACGCCCGCCTGCTCGACCGCGCCGAGGGAACCCCGTTCCTCCGGAGCCGACGTGACTCGCGCACCGCCCAGGGCGCGTTCGTCGAGCGCGTCGACAGCCTCCTCGACCCGGACCGCTTCCGCCTGCACATGCGCTTCGGGACCGCACGATGACGACTCGACAGGACACCGTGAACGACCAGACCCACGCCCTCGCCGCCCTGACCGGCCTCGCGATCGGCGACGCCCTCGGCATGCCCACGCAGTCGATGTCCCTCGCGCAGATCCGAGCCGACCACGGCACGATCTCCGGGTTCGTCGACGCCGGACCGCACCAGCGGATCGCCGCCGGCATGCCCGCGGGCACGATCACCGACGACACCGAGCAGGCGGTCATGGTCGCCGAGCTCCTCGTCGAGGGTGACGGGCACATCGACCCCACCCGCTTCGCCGAGGCGCTCATCGCCTGGGAACGCGCGATGCAGGCCAAGGGCTCGCTCGACCTGCTCGGCCCCAGCACGAAGACGGCCGTGCAGCGCATCCTCGACGGCGTCCCGGCGTCCGAAGCCGGGTCGACGGGGACGACGAACGGCGCCGCGATGCGGATCGCGCCGGTCGGGATCGCCGTGCCCTCCGGTGACCTCGTGCGTCTGGTCGACGCCGTGCAGGACGCGTCGCGCGTCACCCACGACACGGGGATCGGCATCGCCGGGGCGAGCGCCGTCGCCGCCGCCGTGAGCGCGGGCGTCGGCGGCGCCTCCCGGACCGAGGCGCTCGACGCCGCGGTCGCGGCCGCCACGATCGGCGCGGGCCGCGGCCACTGGGTCGCGGGCGCGGACATCGCTGCGAGGACGACCTGGGCGCGCGGCTTCCTGCCGACCGTCCCCGCCGACGACCGGATCGACACCGTGTCGCAGCTCGTCGGCACGAGCGTCGCCAGCCAGGAGTCGGTCGTCGCAGCGCTCGCCCTCGTGGCGCTCGACCTCGACCCCTGGGAGACGCTCTGCACGGCCGCGTCGATCGGCGGCGACACGGACACCATCGCCGCGATGGCCGGTGCCGTGCTCGGTGCCGTGCACGGTCCGGACGCCTGGCCCGTCGACGCGGTCACCACCGTGACGGCCGTGAACCACCTCGAGCTCGGCCCGCTGGTCGACGGACTGCTCGCACTCCGTCACCGGGCCTGACCCGACGCCGGACGGCGGCGGTCCCCCCTCCGCCGCCGCCCGGTCACCACCCCTCCCCGGGAGCACCCCGCTCCCCCGCCGCACCCTCACCTCCCCCGCAGCACCCCACCTCCCCCGCAGCACCCCACCTCCCCCGCAGCACCCTTCCGATGACGTAAGAGGACCCCATGGCCCAGGACACCACCACGCGCTCCGGCGGCACGCTCTCCAGCGGCACGCTGACGAGCGTCGAACAGCGCGGCATCGAGCCCGTGCCCCACGACGAGCGGAACGGCGCCCCCGGGGCCCTGTTCTGGGTCTGGTTCGCCGCGAACATCTCGATCCTCGGGCTCCCCCTCGGTGCGACGCTCGTGGCGTTCCAGGGGCTGACGATCTGGCAGGCGCTCGTCGTCGCGGTGATCGGCGCCGCCGGGTCCTTCGCGGTCGTCGGGGTGATCTCCATCGCCGGACGCCGCGGCGGGGCTCCCAGTCTGACCCTGAGCCGCGCGGTGTTCGGCGTGCGCGGGAACATCGGTCCGACCGCGGTGTCACTGCTCTCCCGCCTCGGGTGGGAGACCGTGAACACGACGACCGCGGCCTTCGTGCTGCTGTCGCTCTTCACGATCCTGTTCGGCACCGACGGCGACGCGAAGGCGAACCCGGTGCTGACGATCGTCGCCATCCTCGTGTTCGTCGTCGCGACCGTGCTCGTCTCCGGGCTCGGCCACGCGTTCATCGTCGCCGTGCAGAAGTGGGCGACGTGGGTGTTCGGCGCCCTCAACGTCTTCGTCGCCGTGTTCCTGGTGCTCCGTGTCGACTGGGACGTCGTCGGGTCGCAGCCCGCGGGCCCGGTCGCCGCGATGGTGATCGGCATCGGCACCATCGCCGCGGGCACCGGCATCGGGTGGGCGACCGCCGGTGCGGACATCGCCCGGTACACGCGCACCTCGGTGAAGGCGGGCGCCCTGATCAGCGCCAGCGCCGCCGGCGCGGGCATCCCCCTCGTGGTCCTGGTCGGTCTCGGCGCCCTCGTCTCCGCCGGCGACCCCACCCTCGCGCAGGCCGGTGACCCGGTCGCGGCGATCCGCGACCTGCTGCCGAGCTGGATGGCGATCCCGTACCTGGTCGCGGCCTTCGGCGGACTGCTGCTGTCGAACCACCTGTCGGTGTACTCGGCGAGCCTCACCACGCTGACCCTCGGCATCAAGGTGCCCCGCGTGTGGGCGGTCGCCGTCGACGTGGTCGTCACGACCCTCGGCGCGATGTACTTCATGCTCGTCGCCGACGGCTTCTACGCGCCCTTCATCACGTTCATCTCGGTGCTCGCGGTGCCGATCACCGCCTGGCTCGGGGTGTTCATCGCCGACATGGCGAAGCGACGCTGGTACGACCCGGCCGCGCTGCTCGACCTCCGCGCCGGAGGCCGCTACTGGTACCGCGGCGGCGTCGCCTGGGGCGCCCTCGCCGCCTGGGTCGTCGCGATCGTCGTCGGCTTCCTCTTCACCTCGGTGCAGGTCGGCGACGCGGACCCCGTGTTCGTCGGAGCACTCTCGGACAGCTGGATCGGCGCGAACGGCCTCGGGTGGATCGTGACGTTCGTCGTCGCCGCCCTCGTGTACCTGCTCACCGGCGGTGCCCGCGGCCAGCTGCACGCTCCCGAGGAGCGCGCGTGAGCCGCCTCGTCTCGGTCGGCAACGTCGTCGTCGACATCGTCATGCGCGTGGACGCGATCCCCGAGCCCGGCGGTGACGTCATCGCCTCGGCGTCGGAGATCACCGCGGGCGGCGGGCTCAACACGATGGTCGCCGCCGTCCGCGACGGCCTGCCCGTGGTGTTCGCCGGGCAGTACGGCACCGGGCCGTTCGGCGACGTCGTCCGGGCGGCGCTCGTCGACTCGGGCGTCGAGGTCCTGCAGCCCGGGCTCGACGACGTCGACAGCGGGTACTGCGTCGCACTCGTCGACGCCTCCACCGAGCGCACCTTCGTGACGAGCGTCGGCGCCGAGGGCCGGCTCGGCCGCGCGGACCTCGACCGCGTCGCGCTCCGGCCGGACGACACGGTCGTCGTCTCCGGCTACGGCCTCGCGCACGCCGTCAACGGTCCGGCCATCGCCGACTGGCTGACGACGGTGCCCGACTCCGTCCGTGTCGTGCTCGACCCGTCACCGCTGGTCGACACGCTGCCCCCGGCGGTGCTCGGCCCCGTCACGGCGCGCGCGGACGTGGTCAGCGCCAACGGCCGGGAGGCACGGCTCATGGCACCGACCGCCGCGGGACTCCCCGAGGCGGTCGCGGCGATCGCCGCGTCCGCCCGCGGCACCGCGCTGGCCCGTGACGGCGCAGCGGGCTGCTGGGTCGCCGAGCCGGGGCGCGCCCCGGTCCTGGTGCCCGGGTTCCCCGTCGACGCGGTGGACTCGAACGGCGCGGGTGACGCCCACGGCGGCGTGCTCGTCGCTGCCCTGGCGCGCGGGCTCTCGCTGGTCGACGCGGTCCGGCGTGCCAATGCCGCGGCGGCACTCGCGGTGACACGGCGGGGGCCGGCGACGGCTCCGACGGCCGCGGAGACCGACGCGTTCCTCGCCGCGCACGCCTGACGGCGGGGGGCCCGGCCGGTGCGCGGCCGTGCGCCCGCGCGGGCCGCAGCGGTCGGCGGTCGGTGGTCGATCGGTCAGCGGTCGCGCGGTCGGTGGTCGGTGGTCGGGCGGTCAGCGGTCACGCGGTCGGTGGTCGGGCGGTCAGCGGGCACGCGGTCGGCCGCCGGTGCGATGTGCTCGCGCACAACCGGGAGCACCTCGCGCCACGTCGATCCGCGGCGCCACGTGCTCCCCGTTGTGCGGGCGACGCGAGGCTCACCCGTGGCGAGCACCGGTCGCTGCCCCGTACGTCCGGTCCGGGCGTGCGGCAGGGCGACGAGCGGTCAGGCGCCCAGGACCCCGGCGGCGTCCGTGTCGAGCTCGGCCCGGACGGGTGGGTCCGCGCCCGGGCGGGACACCGTGACGGCGGCACAGGCCAGCGCGAGCGACGCCAGGCGTCCGAGCTCGTCGGTGTCGAGGCCGGTGGGCGCGGATCCCCGTGCGAGCACGCCGGCGAGCAGCCCCGCCATGAACGAGTCACCCGCGCCGATCGTGTCCGCGACCTCGACGCGCGGCGCCGGCACGGTGGTCCGCGCGCGGGCGGACGCCATCGCGCAGCCCGACCCGCCGAGCGTCACCGCGGCGAGCGCCGCCCCGTGCGCCAGCAGCCCGTCGAGGACCTGGTCGACGCTGCGGTCCGGCCAGAGCCACGCGGCGTCCTCGTCGCTGAGCTTGATCACGTCGGCCTCGGCGAACAGCGGTTCGAGGGTGGCGAGCACGGCATCCCGGTCGGGCGTGATCGACGGACGGACGTTCGGGTCGAGGGAGACGAGGGCGTCCGTCGGGCGGGTACGGAGCGCCTCGAGCACGGTCCGTGCGCCCGGCTCCAGCACGGCACCGATGGAGCCGACGTGCACGAGCGGCGTGCCGACCGGCACCTGCACCGGGTCGAGGCGCCAGTCGAGGTCGAACTCGTAGGACGCACCGCCGTCGTCGCCGATCGTCGCGACGGCGGTGGAGGTGCGCTCGATCGCGGTCGCGTCGACCTCGACGTCGCTCGCGCCGACGTGCGCCCGGATCGAACCGCCGTGGTCGTCGTCGCCGAGCGCGCACACGAGCCGTGCGGCCCGGCCGAGGCGAGCGAGGCCGACGGCGACGTTCATCGGGCTCCCGCCCGGGTGCTCGACGCGCCCATCGGGGCGGTCGACCACGTCGACCAGGGCTTCTCCGATGACGATGACGGGGTCCATGGCACCAGCCTCCCAGAGCCGACGGCCGTGCGACGTCGGCCTGGCCGCTCGTCCCCCCGGTGGTCCGTGGACGCACGGGTGCCGCGGAGTTGACTGACGGACCCGGCACGACCGCCACCAAGGAGCCCCGATGCTGTCCCTCATCTACTCGAGTGTCGCCACCCGATCCCTCGACGACGACGACCTCGCCGGCCTGCTCGCGCAGAGTCGGCGGGCGAACGCGGAGAACGACATCACCGGCGTCCTGCTCTTCCGGAACGGCTACTTCCTGCAGCTGCTCGAGGGTCCGGACCAGGCGGTCCGCGCGAAGATGGCGACGATCAAGCACGACGACCGGCACACCAAGGTCACGGTGCTCACCGAGGAGCTCATCGAGGAGCGGCAGTTCCCGGAGTGGACGATGGGCTACCCGGCCGAGGACACCGACGTCGAGCAGGCCCCGGGCTACCGGACGACCTTCGACGACCTCGACGCCGCGGACGGCACGCAGATCAGCTCGCTGCCGGCGCTCCGCGAGCTGATCCGCTGGTTCCGACCCTCGCCCCGCTGACGACCCGGCCCGACCGCGACGGCACGCGGCGTGCGAGGATCGGCTCGGTCGGACAGGGGGTCCGACGGACGGGGGCACAGCGTGGGCGACACGACCAGCGAGCAGACCAGGACGCACCCCTGGGTGCACGTGCTCGGCGCGACGGCGATCGGCGTCGGCGCCGCACACCTCGCGCGCGCGGCCGCCCTCCTCACGTTCTTCGTCGGCGTACCCGGCCTCGTGGCACTGCTGGTCCACACGGTCGTGGCGTGCGGAGCACTCGGCGGTCTGGCGGTCCTCGCCACCCGGCGTCGCCGGACGGCGTGGCTCGGTGCTGCGGGCCTCGTCCTCGTCCCCGCGGTCCTCGTCGCGGCGCTGCTGCCCGCTGCCTTCGCCGGCCCCGAGCCGACGTTCCCGCTCCTCGCGTCCACGCCCACGCCGTACCTGGTGGGCGCGGTCGTCGCCGCGGTCCCGGCGATGCTCGTGCACCGCGGAGTCCTGCGGAAGCTCGGCGCCGTCCTGGGGACGGGCGCCGCGGTCGCGGTCGTCGCGGTGGTCGTCGCGGTCGGCGTCCGCGTCCACGGGAGCGACGTGCAACGGGACGAGCAGGCCATCGCGCGGGCGCAGGTCGCCATCGGCGCGGACTTCCGGCCCGTCACGATCTCCCCCGACGGGTACGGCTCCGTGTACGAGGCGAACATCGAGCAGCGGCTACCGGGGTTCCTGCAGGTGTTCTCCTCGCCTGCCGAGGAGGCGCACGCACCCGGCGACGCGTCGGGATCCGACCTGACGGTCGTCACACTCGCCGCGACGACCCCGCCGTGCGGCCGACCGATCGAGGGCGTCGCCCCCGGGGGCGGTTCCGAGGCGGAGACGTCGTGCGACGAGGACGGCGGGGTCGTGCGGCGGACGAGCGAACACGGCCACGAGGTCGCCGCGGTCGTGGGCGACACGCTCGTGGCCGTCAGCGCCCTGCCGGAGGTCGACGACAGCCTGCTCGAGGCTGCCGTGCGCTCCGCGGAACCCATCGACGACGAGGCGTACCGGCACGTGCTGCTCGGTGACGGCGACGAGTACACCGACGAGCTCGACGGCAACCGGTGTCCGGTCGTCGGCGCGGCGTGCGGCCCGCCGGCACGTCGCTGATCCGGACGGGAGGCGCGTGTCGGGCCGGCACCGCGCCTCCCGTCCGGCGGCGCCGGCTCCGTGACACGGGCCGCCCGGGCGGGCGGCCGCGCTCGGTCAGGCGGCCGGTCCGAGCGGCAGCGGGTGGATCCGCCCGTCGGGTCCGATCACCACGAGGTCGGCGGCGGATCCGACGCTGAGCGGCGGACGCAGACCGAGCACCGACGCCGCCCGTGCGGAGGACGCGTGCACCGCCGCCGGCAGCCGGTCCGGACGACCGTCGACGAAGCGAGCGACGGCGTCCGCCACCGTGATCGTGCTCCCCGCCAGTGACGAGCCGTCCGCGAGCCGGGCGACTCCGTCGGAGACGACGACCTCCGAGCCGGCGATCCGGTAGCTGCCGTCGGGGCAGCCGGTCGCGGCCATGGCGTCCGAGACGAGCACGAGGCGGTCACCCGCGGCTCCGCGCACGACGTCGACGGTGACCGGGTCGAGGTGGTGGCCGTCCACGATGCACTCCACGGTGAGACGCTCGTCCGACAGCGCGACGCCGACCGGGCCGGGCGCACGGTGGTGCAGCGGCGGCATCCCGTTGAACAGGTGCGTGACGAGGGTCGCACCGGCGTCCACCGCCGCCCGGACCTGGCCGCCGTCGGCGTCGGTGTGCCCGATCGCGACGACGGTACCCGACGCCACCAGTCGCCGGACCGCGTCGAGCGCACCCGGGAGCTCGGGCGCGAGGGTGACGATCCGGAGCGCCGCACCGCCGGCGTCCACGAACAGGTCGACCTCGTCGGGGGTCGGCGGGTGCAGCAGCTGCGCGGCGTGCGCACCCCGGCGGGCGGGTGCGAGCCAGGGCCCCTCGAGGTGCAGTCCGGCGAGCGTGCCGTCGTCGACGAGCGGTCGCAGGCGGTGCAGGGCGGCGACCGTGTCCGGGACCGTGCCCGTCGCGATCGACGCCACCAGGCGGGTGGTCCCCCGCGCGGCGTGGTGGTCGGCGGCCGCCCGCGCCTCGGCGACCGAGCACGAGGCGAAGTCGTGCCCGAGGGCACCGTGCGCGTGCAGGTCGACGAAGGCCGGCAGGACGGTGCCCGGCGCCTCGACCACACGGTCGTGCACCGGTGCCGCACCGGTGCCGACCGCGGCGACCCGGCCGTCCTCGACGGCGAGCCACGCCTCCGACAGGTCGACCGCGGCGGTGACGATCCGTGGGGCGCGGACGAGGACGGTCACGCGGTCACCGCCACGTCCGGCACCGACCCGGCACGCACCGACGCGGCACGCGCGGAGCCGGCCTGCGCCGAGCCGGCTCGGGCCTGGCGGGCGAGCAGCACCGCACCGATGGCGCCGGCCGCATCGCCGTGGCGCGCCCCCACGAGTTCGGGCAGTCGGACCCCGGCGAGGCGGTCCGCGACGGCGGCGCGCAGCGGGTCGAACAGCAGCGGCCCGGACTGCGCCAGCCCGCCGCCGACGATCAGGGTGTGGCACCCCGCGACGGCCGTCAGCCAGGCCAGGGTGTCGGCGAGCACGTCGACGCAGTCGTCCCACGCCCGTCGGGCGACCGGGTCCCCGTCGAGCACCCGGAGCATCGCGTCGTGGGCGCTCGGAGCACCACTGCGGCGTGCGACGGCGCCGGCCGAGGCGACCTCCTCGACCCGGAGGCCCGCGTGCGCGCCGTCCCGGATCCGGACCTGGCCGACCTCCCCGGCCCACCCGCCGCCCGGCACGACCCGGCCGTCGACGACCAGGGCACTCGCCAGGCCGGTCCCCACGGGGACGAAGGCGACGGTGCCACGGCCGAGCGCGGCGAGGGTGTCGGTGTCGGTGTCGGTGTCGGTGGCGAGCGGACCGCCCGGGGCCGCTCCCGGACCGGCGGCCCGGACCTCGGCGAGCGCTCCGGCACGGACGTCGTGGCCGAAGGCGAGCGGGACGGCGTCCACGCCCGCCGCGCGCAGGGCGTCGTCGACCCGTGCCCGGACCGGAACGTCCCGCCAGCCGAGGTTCACGGAGAGCACCGATCGGCCGGCGTCCTCGTCGACGACCCCGGGGACGACCAGACCGATCGCCCCGAGGTCCGTCCCCCGTCGCCGGGCGACCGTCCGTGCCCGCTGTCCCAGCGTCGCGACGAGCTCGGCCAGCGCGGTGGCCTGCGGGTCCTCTCGGGGCGTCGGGACACGCTGCTCCTCGAGCACCCGCCCGTCGTTTGCGACCAGGCGCACCTTGATGCTCGTGCCCCCGACGTCGATGCCGAGCGCTGCACCGTTCGCGGTCATCGCGAGCCCTCCGGTCGTGCCGATCGGGACTGATCGGACGCCGACAGCCTGCCGACCGATCGTGATCGGTGCAAACAACGCGCATCATTTCCGCTCACATCGCGCAGCGAACACGCCCGTAGGATGACGCCATGACCCCGCAGCAGAGGCTCAACGCGCTCCTCGAGCTCGTGAGCGACCGCGGGAACGTCTCCATCGCCGAGATCGGCGAGGCGCTCGGCATCTCCGCGGCGACCGCCCGGCGTGACCTCACGACCCTGGCGGACCAGCGGCTCGTCACGCGCACCCACGGTGGGGCCGCAGCGCTGGGCGCGGGGTACGAGCTGCCGCTGCAGTACAAGATCGCCCGGCAGGCCGAGGCGAAGACCGCCATCGCCCGGGCGACCGCCGCGCTCGTCTCCCCGGGGGACACCGTTGGCCTGAACGGCGGGACGACGACGACCGAGGTCGCGCGGGAGCTCGGCAAGTCCGAGCGCTTCATCCGCGCCGACGGCGAGTGCGGCATCACCATCGTCACCAACGCCCTGAACATCGGCTACGAGCTGTCGATCCGCGCCAACGTCAAGATCGTCGTGACGGGCGGTGTGGCACGGCGGCAGTCGTACGAGCTCATCGGCCCGACGGTCCGCGACACCCTCGACGGGTTCGCGCTCGACGTCGTCGTGCTGGGGGTCGACGGGCTGTCCGGCCAGTACGGCGCCACGACCATGCACGAGGGCGAGGCCGAGGTGAGCCGGCACTTCGCGTCGGTCGGACGGCGGATCATCGTGGTCGCCGACTCGACGAAGATCGAGCGCTCCACCTTCGCGCGCATCTGCCCGCTCGACCGCATCGACGTGCTCGTCACGGACCAGGCGGTGCCGGCGTCGTTCGCCGCAGACCTGGCGTCCGCCGGCGTGGAACTCGTCGTCGCGAGCTGACGCCCCGCGGTCCAGGTCACCCCGGATCCGCCCGTCGTCGGCTGCGCAGCCGCAGTCGGCCGGCGCCGTCCCGTGCCGTCGTCGTGACGTTGCCGACATGTAACAACCTCGGATGCACGCTTCCGTGATCGAGCCGTGCGTGCTTATTGTGCACTCATGATCGATTTGGCATCATTGCCGTCACATTCACGCAAGGGAGCGAGATGACCACCACGAGCACACGCCTGCTCCGGGTCGGCGTCGTCGGCATCGGCCAGCGGTCGGCCATCGCCGACCACGTGGCCGCTGCGGGGCTGGACGCCGACGGCGTGGACGCCCGGATCACGGCCGCCGCCGACACCACGGAGGGCGGCCGGACACGTGCCGCCGCGCACTGGCCGGAGGCCGAGGTGGTCGCCGACCACCGGGCACTGATCGGCTCGGACGGCGTGCCGAACCTCGTGGACGCGGCGATCGTCACCACCCCGGACTGGACCCACGCCGAGATCGCGATCGACCTGCTCCGTGCCGGCATCGCCGTCTACCTCGAGAAGCCCCTGGCGATCACGGTCGAGGACGCCGACGCCGTCCTGAACACCGCCGCCGAGACCGGGACGCCCCTGTACGTCGGCCACAACTTCCGGCACGCCGCCGTCGTCCGACTCATGCGCGAGGTGATCGCCCGCGGTGAGATCGGCGAGGTCAAGGCGGTGTGGGTCCGCCACTTCGTCGGCAACGGCGGCGACTACTACTTCAAGGACTGGCACGCCGACCGCAGCCGCGTGAACTCCCTCCTGCTGCAGAAGGCGAGCCACGACCTCGACGTCGTGCACGCCCTCGCCGGTGCGTACACGAGCCGGGTCGTCGGGATGGGGTCGCTCTCCGTGTACGGCGACGTCACCGACCGGCGGGACCGCAGCGACGAGCTCATGACCGACTGGTTCTCGTTCGACAACTGGCCGCCCGCCGAGCAGACCGGCCTGAACCCCGTCGTCGACGTGGAGGACGTCTCGATGGTGATGATGACGCTCGACAACGGCGTGCAGGCGAGCTACGAGCAGTGCCACTTCACGCCCGACTACTGGCGCAACTACACGGTGATCGGCACCCACGGACGGCTCGAGAACGTCGGCGACACCGGCGGTGGTGTCGTCAAGGTGTGGACCCACCGCCGCAACTGGGACGTCACCGGTGACGTCGAGTACCCCGTCGACGGCGTCGAGGACGGTCACGCCGACGCCGACCTCCTCACGATGACGGAGTTCCTCCGCTCGGTGGCCCTCGGCGAGCCGACGACGCTGTCCCCGATCGCGGCGCGCATGGCGGTCGCCGCCGGCGCACTCGCCACCCGCTCGCTCCGCAACGGCTCCGTCCCGCTCGACGTGCCGCCCCTCCCCGATGCCACGATCCGTCACTTCTCGGCCGCCGGCCGCGACGACCTCTCCGGAAGGAACACCCGATGACCCTCCCCTCCCCCCGTCACGGCCGCGGTCGCCGCCGCGCCCTGCTCGGTCTCGCTGCCGCGGTCAGCGCCGTCGCGCTCCTCGCCGGGTGCAGCAGCGCCTCGTCCGCCGGCTCCGACTCCGGGAAGGGCACCGTCGCGAAGGACACGAAGGCCGACCTGACGTACGCCGTGTGGGACCAGAACCAGGTCGACGCGATCAAGGCGAACATCAAGGGCTTCAACGAGGAGTACCCGGACATCACCGTCAACGTCGACGTCACGCCGTACGCCAACTACTTCACGAAGCTGCAGACGCAGGGCTCCAGCAACACGCTGCCCGACCTGTTCTGGATGAACGGCCCGAACTTCCAGCTCTACGCGGGCAACGGCAAGCTCGCGCCGATCACCGGCGCGGTGGAGTCGGGCGCGATCGACCCGTCGAAGTACTCGAAGGCGCTCGACGACCTGTACACCTACGACGGGGAGCAGTACGGCGTGCCGAAGGACTTCGACACGATCGGCGTCTGGGTGAACAAGGCCCTGTTCGAGCAGGCCGGCGTCGCGATGCCGTCGAAGGACTGGACGTGGCAGGACTTCCAGGACACCGCCGCCGAACTGTCGCAGAAGCTGCAGGGCGACGGCGCGTACGGCGCCGCCGGCGGCATGGACGGACAGACCACCTACTACGACACGATCTTCCAGGCCGGCGGATCCGTCGTCGACGACGGGAAGTCGGAGTACGACACGAAGGCCGCGCAGGAGGGCATCCGCTTCTGGACCGACCTGATCGACTCGGGCGCCTCGCCGACGATCAAGCAACTGACCGACACCACGGCGGACCAGTGGTTCACCTCGGGCAAGCTCGCGATGTACCAGGGCGGCAGCTGGTTCCGGTCGGCGCTGATCGGCACCGACATGGAGCAGGACGTCGTCGTCTACCCGCTGCCGAAGGGCAAGGAGCAGGCGACCGTCATCCACGGCGTCTCGAACGTCGTCGCCGAGGGGTCGAAGGACAAGGCCGCCGCCCAGGCACTGCAGGCGTACCTGGCGAGCAAGCCGGCACAGCAGCAGCAGGGCGACATGGGCGCGGTCATCCCGGCGTACGAGGGCACGCAGGACGCCTTCACGAAGACCATGCCCGACGCGGACCTGCAGGTCTTCCTCGACGCGGTCGACTACGCGAAGCCGCTGCCGGTGTCGAAGAACACCGCCGCGTGGAACACCCTCGAGACGAACCTGCTGCCGAGCGCCTTCGACGGCTCCGAGCCGGTCGACCAGGTGACGGAGAAGCTCGCCCAGGAGATGGACGCAGCACTCGCGAAGGAGTGACGACGAGCCGGTCGGTCGGGCCCGCGCCCGGCCGGCCGGCTCCGTCCCGTCCGCCCATCCGCACCGCACGGACCACCCGATCCGACCGCCCTGGCCGAGGAGCGACCTGATGACGATCAACACCCAGCAACCGGACGCCACACAGGTGTCCGCACCGCCCGACACCAGTCCCGACGGCCCCTCGCGACCGTCGCGGGCACCACGCACCGACGGCATCTGGCCGTGGTTGTTCGTGCTCCCGCTGCTCATCGGCGTCGGGACGTTCTTCATCTGGCCGATCCTGCAGACGTTCTGGTACTCGTTCACGAGCTGGGGCGTGTTCGGCGGCGCCACCTTCACGGGCCTCGCGAACTACGGGCGCCTGCTGACCGACCCGCAGCTGTACCAGTCGCTGGTCAACACGATCGTCTACACGGTGATCGTCCTGCTCGGCATCCCGATCGCGGTCTGGCTCGCGAGCCTGCTGAACACGCCGGGCCTGCGCTTCGCACAGTTCTACCGCGTGCTGTTCTTCCTGCCCTACGTCGCGATGCCCGCCGCGATCGCCCTGGTGTGGCGCATCATGTACAACGGCGACTTCGGCATCGTGAACTGGTTCCTCGGACTGGTCGGCATCGACGGCCCGTACTGGATCTCCACCCCGGGCTTCGCGCTCGTCGCGGTGTCCCTCGTCGGCCTGTGGTCGTCGCTCGGCTTCTCGATGATCATCCTCGGTGCCGGGCTCAAGGACATCCCACCCGAGCTGTACGAGGCCGCAGAGCTGGACGGCGCGAGTCGCTGGCGCCAGTTCCACGCGCTCACCGTGCCGCTGCTGACCCCGAGCATCTTCTTCGTGCTCGTCGTCACCACGATCTCGAGCTTCCAGCTGTTCGATCTGCTCTACGCGATCCTCGGCTCCACCAACCCGGTCATCCCGAAGACGATGTCCCTCGTCTTCTACTTCTACAACGCCGGGTTCATCGACAACGACAAGGGCTTCGCGGCTGCCATCGCGATGGTGATCTTCGTGCTCATCGGCATCATCACCGTCGTGCAGTTCCGGGTCCAGCGGAAGTGGGTCCAGTCATGACCGGCATCATCGAAGCGCGCGGCAGCAAGGTCGCGGCGGCCACGAGGGCGGCGAGCCGCAGCCGGGCGCAGACGACGACGCGTCCGGGGCGCCGCGGGGGCAGCCACTGGTGGATCCACGTGGTGCTCGGCATCGGTGGGTTCGTCATGGCGTTCCCGTTCCTGTGGCAGATCGTCATGGCGCTGTCCACGAACGCGCAGGTGACCTCGCCGACGCCGACCTTCTGGCCCGGTGAGCTGCAGTGGAGCAACTTCGCCCGGGTGTTCGAACGGCTCCCCTTCCTCGACCAGCTCGCGACCTCGATCTGGGTGACCCTGATCCGCACCCTGGCGCAGATCGTGCTGTGCACCCTGGCCGGGTACGCGTTCGCCCGCATGCGGTTCCGCGGCCGCGCGGTCATCCTCGGGATCGTGCTGTCGATCCTGCTGGTGCCGTCGCAGGTCTACCTGATCTCGCAGTACCAGATCGTCCAGGGCCTCGGGTGGCTGGACAGCCTGGCCGGCATCGTCGCACCGGGCCTGTTCAGCGCCTTCGGCACGTTCCTGATGCGGACCGCGTTCCTCAACATGCCCGCGGAGCTCGAGGAGGCGGCACGCATGGACGGGGCCAACCCGTTCCAGACCTTCTGGCGGATCATGCTGCCGCTCGCGCGCCCGTCGATCAGCGTGCTCGCGATCACGACCGTGCTCTGGTCGTGGAACGAGCTGCTCTGGCCGCTGGTGGTCTCCACCCGGGCCGAGGACATGCCGCTCGCCGCCGGGCTCGCGACCCTGTCCAGCGACCGGACCATCGACTACCCCCTGCTCATGGCGGCGAGCCTGATGGCGATGGCCCCGGTGCTGATCCTGTTCATCGTGCTGCAGCGGCGGGTGATCGACGGACTCGCGTCCTCCGGCCTGAAGTGAGCGGTGGCCGACACGGCCACCGGACGGAGCGCCCCTCGGGATCCGAGGGGCGCTCCGTCGTGGTCGCTGCGGCCGCGTGGACGGCCGATGTACCCGGACGGGAGGCACGGTACCGGCCCGCCCCGCGGCTCCGGTCCGTCCGTGCGCACGACGGGAGGCGTGGTACCGAGCCGACCCGCGCCTCCCGGCCGGCAGTCCGCGCCCAGCCGGCGGCTCGGTTCCGGGCGGACCCGCGCCTCCCGGCCGGCAGCCGTGCCTGCGGACCGCCCGCACGGACGACGGGAGGCACGGTGCCCGTGAGCACCGTGCCTCCCGTCGTCCGTGCTGCTCAGCCCTTCAGACCGGCCGAGGCCATCGTCGCGACGAACTGCTTCTGCGCCACCAGGAAGAGCAGGATCAGCGGCAGCGTGGCGACCACGTTCCCCGCCATCAGCAGCGACCAGTCGGTCCGCCGCGCCCCCTGGAAGTTCGTCAGACCGAGCTGCAGCGTGAACGAGTCGGCGTCGTTGATCGCCACGAGCGGCCAGACCAGGTCGTTCCACGACCCGAGCAGCGTGAAGATCGCGAGCGTCGCCAACGCGGGACGGGCGAGCGGCAGCACGATCCGGAAGAACACCTGCAGGCGGGTGCACCCGTCGATCTGGCCGGCCTCCTCGAGCTCGGCGGGCAGGGACAGGAAGAACTGCCGCATCAGGAAGATGCCGAAGGCCGAGGCGAGCCAGGGCACGATCGCGGCACCGAGGCTGTCCACGAGGTGCAACCGGGCGAACATGACGTAGGTCGGGATCATGAGCAGCTGCGACGGGATCATGATCGTCGCGAGGATCGCCAGGAACCCGAACGTCCGCCCCGGGAACCGCAGGCGCGCGAACCCGTACCCGGCCAGCGAGCACAGGACGAGGTGCGAGACGATCGCCGACGCCGACACGATGACCGTGTTGAGGAGCCAGTGCAGGATGTCCGACTCGGCGAACAGGCGCGTGTAGCCCGACAGCGTGAACTGCGTCGGGAGGAACGACGGCGGGAACTTGTTGATCTCCGAGGCCGGTTCGAGCGACGTCATGAACATCTCGACGAACGGCAGCAGGAAGAGGAGCGCCACCGGTGCGAGCAGGAGGTGCCACGGGCTGAACGGCAGGCGACGTCGACGACGG
This sequence comes from Curtobacterium sp. 1310, assembly GCF_017834105.1. Classification (NCBI taxonomy): domain Bacteria; kingdom Bacillati; phylum Actinomycetota; class Actinomycetes; order Micrococcales; family Microbacteriaceae; genus Curtobacterium; species Curtobacterium sp. 1310. The sequence continues at coordinate 33,202 of NZ_JAFICY010000003.1, forward strand.
GGTGTGGTGCGCTCCGCCGGTGTCGCGACGGCGTCCGGCCGGTTCGGGGTCTCGAGTACTCGGGTCTCGACGGTCATCGTGACGCGTTCCTTCCGGCTCGGCGCTGCACGAGCGTGACGATCACGGTCGCGGTGAGGGTGACGAAGAACATGCCGTAGGCGATGGCGGACCCGTAGCCGAACTGCAGGTTCTGGAAGGCCGTCTTCCACAGGTAGTAGACGATCGTCTGGGTCGCGTCGAGCGGTCCGCCTCGGGTGGTGGCGTAGACGAGGTCGAAGAGCTGCACGGCCTGCAGGGTCTGGTAGATCCCGACGAACGCGGTGACGGGCGCCAGCTGCGGCCACACCACGCGCCAGAACGTCTGCCAGTTGTTCGCGCCGTCGATCCGGGCCGCCTCGAGCACGTCACCGGGGACGTCCTGCAGGGCGGCGAGGTAGATGACGGTCGTGAACGCCGCCTGCCCCCACAGGGACATGATGACGATCACGACCATCGCCTCGGCGCGGTCCTCGAGCCAGCCCTGCGGCGGGACGTGCAGCACGCGCAGCACGTTGTTGACGATGCCGAACTGCGGGCTGAACAGGTAGGTGGCCAGGATGCCCGTCGCCGCGGCCGAGGCCACGAACGGCACGAAGATCGCCGTGCGGTACAGCCCGATGAACCGGATGCGCCGGTTCAGCGCGACGGCCAGGGCGAGCCCGAGCAGCAGGGACGCGGGGACGAACAGGACCGTGTACAGCAGGGTGTGCACGGCGGCCGCGAGCGCGCTCGCGTCGGTGGCCAGGTCCTGGTAGTTCTCGATGCCGGCGAAGGACGGCGGGCTGAAGCCGTCCCAGCGCTGGAAGGAGAGGACGAGCGCCCAGACCCCGGGGAAGATCGTGAGGCCGAGGACGACCGCCAGGGCCGGGGCGACGAAGCCCCAGCCGGCGAGGCCCTCGCGGGCGGCGGCCGATCGACGTCGGCGCGGTGGCCGCGGCGGCGCGGTGTCGGTGGTCGGACGGGTGCGGAGTGCGGGAGTGGTCACGGGGGCCTCCTAGCCCTGACGGAGTGCCTTGTCGGCGGCGACGGTCGCCTGCCGGAGTGCCTCGGCCGGTTCGCCCTCGCCCTGCAGCACGCGGGACACCGCGTTGCCGAACGCCTCGGACAGGCCGTTGTAGCCGGGCAGGGTCGGGCGGACCTGCTTCGCGTCGGCGGAGTTCGCCTGGATCACGTCGAGTCCGGGCAGGGCGTCGACCTGCTTGCGGAACGCCTCGCTGTCGGCCTCGCTCGAGCGCAGCGGCAGGTTGCCGACGGCGACGTTGAACCGCTCGTCCTGCTCGGGTGAGGTCAGCCACTTCGTGAAGTCCTTCGCCCAGTACGCGCGGTTCACGTCGTGGTTGTCGAAGAGGGTCCAGAGGTCCGGCCCGGACACCGTCTGGTGGTCACCGTCGGTGCCGGGGAGCCGCACCACGCCGTACGAAGTGCCGGCCGTCTGCAGGGCGGAGAGCTCCCACGGACCGGAGGTGATCATGCCGACGCGGTCGCTCTCGAACAGCTGGGCGAACTTCGTGTCCGTCTGGTCGAGATACACGCTGCGGTCGGTCACGGCCATGGACCGCATGAACTCCAGGGCCTCGACGCCGGCCTCCGAGTCGAACGCCGCGTGCTCGCCGTCCTCGGACAGGATCGAACCGCCGTTCTGCCAGAGGTGCGGCCACATCTGCCACGTGGTCTCCTCGCTGCCCGAGACCGAGTAGCCGTAGCCGAAGGTCTGGCTGTCCCGGTCCGTCAACGCCTTCGCGGCGCGACGGAAGTCCGACCAGTCCCAGTCCGCCGTCGGGTACGGCTCGCCGGCGGCGTCGAAGACGGTCTTGTTGTAGAAGAGCGAGATGTTGTCGACGACCGCGGGGAAGCCGATCACCTTCCGCCCGGTCGGCTGCGCGGTGCCGCGAGCCGCCGGGGAGAACTCGTCCCAGTGCGTGTCCGGGTCCTCCGCCTCGGCGCGCAGGTCGAGCGTCCGCCCGGAACGCTCGAGCTGGCTCGCCCACGACCCGAAGGTGTACGAGATGTCGGGTGAGTCGTTCCCGGCGAACGACGCCGCGAGCTTCTGGAGCAGTTCGTCGGTCGACGAGGCCCCGGAGGACATGTCGATCGTCACGTTCGGGTGCTCGTCCTCGTACTCGTCGACGAGCTCCTGCAGGAGCTTCGCCGCCTCGTCGCTCTGGCCCGACCACATGGTCAGGTGGACCGGTGCCGTGGTGTCGAGCTCGGTGGCACCCTGCGGTGCGCAGCCGGTGAGGACCGTCGCGGCGACCGCGATCGCGACGGCGAGCGCGCCGCGTCCGGTGCGGCGGCGGGCGGTGCGTGTGCTGCTGCTGGTGCGTGTGCTGCTGCTGGTGGTGCGTGTCACTGCGGACTCCTTCGTCGTCAGTGGTGCGTCGGCCGGCGAGCTCAGATCCCGCGTGCGGGGATCGTCGCGCGCAGCGGTTCCGGCAGCAGGTCCCCGTGGGCGACGACGAGGTCGTTGCACAGCTCCCAGATCTGCTCGGGCGTGAGCGTCGAGGACGCGTTCGGGTCCATGAGCACCGCCTGCCGGATCGCGACCGGGTCACCCGTCCGCGCGGCGTGCACGGTGAGCTCGTTCACGGAGACGTACGGCCGGTTCAGCGCCGCTGCCTGCACGGGGAGCGCCCCCATCGGGATCGGTGCGATGCCGCCAGCGCCGACCGTGGTCGGGACCTCGACGACGCACCCGTCCGGCAGGTTGTCGATCAGGCCCCTGTTCGGCACGTTCGCGTGGATCTCGCGCTCGGTGCCGGTGACCAGCGAGTGGATGACCTGCGGGGCGTACTCCGAGGCGCCCTCCTCGAGCTGCACGGGTCGGCCGGCCGCCAGGTCGCGCTCGGCGGCCTCGAACTCGGCGACGTTGTCCTCGGAGATGCCGACGTACTCGAGCGGACGCAGGCGGAACCGGTCGACCTGCTCCGGCGAGCGGAGGAACCACGACAGGTACTCGGAGGAGTGCTCGCTCGTCTCGGTCGGGTAGGAGCCGATCCGCTTGAACACCTCGACCCGTACCCGCCGCTCGAGCTCCGGGTCCTGCCGGATGCGCTCGCGGAGCCGCGGGTACAGGTCCTCGCCCTCGTGCGTCCACTCGAGCAACCACGACTGGTGGTTGACGCCTGCTGCGCGGAACCGAGTCTGCTCGACGTCGAGGTCGAGGAGTCCGGCGAGGTCGTGCGCGGTCCAGTAGACGCTGTGGCAGAGCCCGAGCGCCGTGATGTCCGGCGCGACGGTGTCCGCCCACCAGATGTTCATCGCCATCGGGTTCGTGTAGTTGAGCAGGACCGCGTCCGGGGCGACCTCGCGCATGTCCGCGGTCAGCTCGGTGAGGAACGGGAAGGTGCGGAGGGCACGGAAGACGCCGCCGACCCCCGTCGTGTCACCGATGGTCTGGTGCAGCCCGTACCGCTCCGGGATCTCGAGGTCGGTCCGGGTCGCGGCGATCCCGCCGATCTGCACCATGTCGACGACGAAGTCCGCGTCGGCGAGGGCGCGACGTCGGTCGGTCGTCGCCGTGAGGGTGACCGGCCGGCCGAGGCGCTCGCTCACCTGGCGGGCGGTGGCCTCGGCGACGGCGAGGCGACGCTCGTCGACGTCGAACAGCCGGAGGTCCAGCTCGGGGAGGTCGTCGTACCGGAGGAGGTCGGCGAGCAGCTGTCGCGTGAAGACGACGCTCCCGGCGCCGACGAACACGATGCGGGTCATGGGAAGCCCTTCGTTCGGGGTACCGCCGAGGGACGGCGGTCGGGGCCACCCGGCGGGTGGCAGAGGGCACGGAGGGGTGGGAGGTCACGCGTCCCGACGCGGGCTCCTGCGGCGTCCGGGTGCGCGGCCTCGACGGGGTTCGCCGGCCGGGCCCCACGGTAGGGCGCGGTGGGCACGACCACCACGCAGCCTCGCGAAACGCGCAGGACGAGTGCGCGTTCGGGCGCGGAGCGCTCAGGCGATGAGGACCTCGACCCCGGCCGCGGCGATCTGCTCGAGCGCCTCCGCCGGGGCGTGCTCGTCGGTCACCAGGACCGACACGTCGCCGATGTCGGCCATCCGCGCCATCGTCTGCCGCCCGACCTTCGAGCCGTCGCACACCACGACCACGCGGTCGGCGTGCGTCACCATCACGCCGTTCGTCCGCGCCTCGGTGTCGTCGTGCGTGGTGACGCCGCCGGCCGCGCTGATGCCGTCCGTGCCGAGGAACGCCGTCGTGACCTTGAACGCCGCGAACGCGGCCTCGGCCAGGGGACCGACCGCCTCGAGCGAGGTGGCGCGGAGCGTGCCGCCGGTCAGGATCGTCTTCACCCGCGGGCTGCGCGAGACCTCGAGCGCGATGGTCACGGCGTTCGTGATCACCGTCAGACCGTTCCGGTCGCCGAGCGCCCGCACGACCTCCTTCGTGGTGGTCCCCCCGCTGACCGCGACGGCCTGTCGCCCCGGGGGCAGGAGCCGTGCGGCGAGCCGACCGACCGCGCGCTTGGCGGCGTCGGCCTCCGAGGCACGCATCACGACGGGCAGCTCCGGGAGCGCACCGACGGACTCGACCCGGCCGTAGCTGCGCACGACGAGACCGCGCGCCTCGAGCTCGCCGAGGTCGCGTCGGACCGTGGCCGCCGAGACGCCGCAGGCCCGGATCAGCTCGTCGGTGCTCGTCGAGCCCTGCTCCCGCACCCGCTCGAGGATGTCCCGCATCCGGTCCCGCCGCTTGCGGCCGACGTCCGGCGAGTCGTTGTCCATGGACCCATCATGCGCCAGAACGATCACTGCGAATGACCGGAGTGATCGTTGTGGCAGCGGAAGTGATCGGTCGTTGCCGACACTGGGTCCGGACGCGGCGCCGGACGGTGCCGCGTCGGCAGCGCCGCCGACCGCGGCGCACGCACCAGGAGAACCACGTGAACCCCATCACTGCGCTCGTCGCTCGCCACCGTGCCGGATCCGGTGAGGGCATGTACTCGGTCTGCTCGGCGAACCCGTACGTCCTGCGGGCCTCGATGCGCCAGGCACTCGAGGACGACGCCCCCCTGCTCATCGAGGCGACCTCGAACCAGGTCGACCAGTTCGGCGGGTACACCGGCATGACCCCCGCGGACTTCCGGGCCGCGGTGCTCGACCTCGCCGAGGCCGAGGGCTTCCCGGCCGACCGGCTCGTCCTCGGCGGCGACCACCTCGGCCCGAACACGTGGCAGGACCGCCCGGCCGCCGAGGCGATGCCGCTCGCCGTCGACCTCGTCCGCGCCTACGTCACCGCCGGCTACACGAAGATCCACCTCGACTGCAGCATGCCGCTGCAGGGCGAGGTCGCCCCGCTGACCGACGCGGTCGTCGCCGAGCGGGCCGCCGTGCTGCTCGCCGCCGCGGAGTCCGCCGCCACCGACGCCGGGATCGACCGCGACGGCATCGTCTACGTCATCGGCACCGAGGTCCCGACCCCCGGCGGGGCGAAGGAGACGCTGCACGACCTCGAGCCGACCCCGGCGACGGCCGCGGTCGGGACGCTCGACGTGCACCGTGCGGCGTTCGAGCGCGCCGGCCTCGCCGACGTGTGGCCACGCGTCGTCGCGCTCGTCGTGCAGCCCGCGGTGGAGTTCGACCACCTGCAGGTCATCGACTACGTGCCCGAAGCCACGACCGCGCTGCAGGAGGTCATCGAGGCGACGCCCGGACTCGTGTACGAGGCCCACTCGACCGACTACCAGACGCCCGAGGCGCTCCGTGCCCTGGTCGACGACCACTGGGCGGTGCTCAAGGTCGGCCCCGGCCTGACCTTCGGGCTCCGCGAGGCGCTGTTCGCCCTCGACGCCGTCGAGTCCGAACTCGTCCCGGACGGCAGCGCGGTCGACCTGCGCGGCGTCGTCGAGCGTCGGATGCTCGCGGAGCCGGACCGCTGGGAGCGCTACTACGAGGGCGACGCGCACGAGCAGCGCATCGCCCGCACCTACAGCTACAGCGACCGCATGCGCTACTACTGGCCGGACCCGGAGATCACCGCCGCGACCGAGGCGCTCGTCCGCAGCCTCGACGCGGTCGGCATCCCGCTCCCGCTGCTGAGCCAGTACCTGCCCGTGCAGTACGAGCGGGTCCGCGAGGGCCTGCTGCCGAACCGTGCCGAGGACATCGTGCTCGACCGCGTCCGCGACGTCCTGCGTCCGTACGCCGCCGCCGTCGCCCCGCGCGCGCAGGCCACCGGTACGGTCACCACCACCACCAGCAAGGAGTCCCTGTGACCACCACCGCCCCCGTCCGCGCCGACGAGACCGCGACCCACCGCGAGATCCTGCAGCAGCCCGACAGCTGGCAGCGCCTCGTCGCGTCGCTCGACGACCGCCGTGCCGCGCTCGACGCCTTCCTGCAGCCGCTGCTCGCCGACGAGGACCTGCGCATCGTGCTCACCGGGGCCGGCACCTCGGCCTTCGTCGGGGACATCGCGAGCGTCGACCTGCGCCGCCACCTCGGCCGTCGCGTCGAGTCGATCGCCACGACCGACATCGTCGCCGACCCGCACGGCTCGCTCGGCGACCCCGGCCGGGTGCTCCTGGTCTCGTTCGCCCGCTCGGGCAACAGTCCGGAGAGCGTCGCAGCGACCCGCGTCGTCGACGACGTCGCGCCCGGTGCGCACCACCTGGTCGTCACCTGCGACCCCACGGGCGCCCTCGCCCGCGAGCACCGCGGGCAGGACCGGTCCTTCGTCCTCGACATGCCGGCCGAGACGAACGACACCGGCTTCGCGATGACGTCCAGCTTCTCCACGATGCTCCTCGCCGTCCTCCTGGCCTTCCGGCCGGAGCTCGTGGCCGGTACCGGCGCGCTGGTCGCGGCGGCACGGACGATCGCCGGCCTGGAGGCACGGATCGCCTCGCTCGCGGAGGGCACCGAACGCGTCGTGTACCTGGGCAGCGGAGCGCTGCAGGGCCTGGCACGCGAGTCGGCGCTGAAGCTGCTCGAGCTCACCGCCGGCGGGGTCGTGTCGTTCTTCGACACCCCGCTCGGCTTCCGGCACGGCCCGAAGGCCGTCGCGGGTGCGCACACCCTGGTGGTCGTCTACGGCTCGTCGGACCCGTACACGGCGCGGTACGACGCGGACATCCTCCGGGAGCTCCGCGCGGACGGAGCCGTCCGGGTCGTCTCGGTCGGCGGGGACGCGGACGACGAGCGTTCCTTCCCGCTCGACGACCTGGCGGGCCTCGACGACGCGTTCCGCAGCGTCGCCCTGGTCGGCTTCGCCCAGCTCCTCGCCCTCGCCACGTCCGTCGCGCACGGGTGCACGCCGGACAACCCGTTCCCGGGCGGCACGGTCAACCGCGTCGTCCAGGGCGTGACCATCCACGACCACCGCGCGGGAGCTGCACGGGCATGACCGTCTTCCTCGGCATGGACGGCGGCGGCACCAAGACCGCGTTCCTGCTCACCGACGGCGAGGGCACCACGCTCGCCGAGTCGCGGCAGCCGGCCTCCTCCTGGTTCGACGCGGGGACCGGTCTCGTCGGCGACGTCGTCCGTGCGGGCGTCGACGCGGTGACGTCGGCGGCCGGCATCGCCCCGGCGGACATCACGTTCGCGCACTTCGGCATCCCCGGTCACGGGGAGTCGAGTCGTGACACCCCCGTGCTCGACGCCCTCCCCGCCGACGTGCTCGGACACGACCGGTACTCCTGCGGCAACGACATGGTCGGCGGCTGGGCCGGATCGCTGGCCGGCCGCGACGGCGTCAACGTGATCGCCGGCACCGGGTCGATGGCCTACGGCGAGCGCGGCGGCACCGCGCACCGCGTCGGCGGCTGGAGCGAGGTGTTCGGCGACGAGGGGTCCGCGTACTGGGTCGCCGTCCAGGGGCTCAACGCCTTCTCGCGGATGGCGGACGGCCGACTCCCCCGGGGTCCGCTGCACGCACTCGTGCGCGAGCGGGTCGGGGTGACCGAGGACCTCGACCTGATCGGCGTCGTCATGGACGAGTGGGGCGCGGACCGCGGCACCGTCGCCGACCTGGCGAAGGTGGTCGTCGCAGCCGCCGACGCCGGCGACGACGCTGCTGCCGACGTCCTGCGCCGCGCCGCCGCGGAGCTCACGACCCTGGTCGGCACGACGGTCCGCGCGCTCGGCTTCCCCGCCGACGAGCCGGTCCCCGTGTCGTACTCCGGCGGGCTCTTCCGGGCGCCGCGGTTCCGCGAGGCGTTCGCCACCGCACTGCTCGCCGAGGACACGACCCTCGAGCTCGTCGAACCCCGACACGATCCGACCGTCGGCAGCGTCCTGGTCGCGATGCGCCGGGCCGGGGCACCGATCCCCGAGCGGTTCACCGCGGAGACGGTCCCCGCCAGCTCCCGCGCCGCCCGCTGACACCACGCACCGACACCAGGCATCGACACCACGCACCGACACCACGAGGAGACCACCCGTGCAGCACATGTTCGAGTTCGACGGCCTCCGGCTGCCCGCGAACGTCTCCGGACCACCGCGCCGGACGGCGGACGGGTGGCTCGTCCCGGCGGGCCCCGTCGCGCTGCTCCACCCCTTCGGGCACCGCGCCGAGTTCTACCGGCACGGCTGGAACTCGTGGAGCCCGAGCGGGTGGACGCGGGTCGACGGCGACACCATCGGGATCAAGGACAGCCCCGAACGCCTGCTGACCGCCGACGACGCCGCGAACGAGACACCGCACGCGCACTCCGGCAGCGCGGTGGGTGCGGTGACCGGTCCGGACGGCGGCACCCTCCTCGTCGGGGCGCTCGGGCTCGGCACCCCGCGGGTCGGCGCCGACGGCAACGTCCTGTGGGCGTCGAGCGAGCAGGACGACGCGGAGTGGTTCGTCGCGTACGGCGCCGAGCAGGACGTCTTCGCCGCGTACGCCGACCGGGTCACCGAGCGGCTCGGTCGCCGGACGGCCCGCGCCGGCACCGTGTGGAGCAGCTGGTACTCGTACTACGAGGACATCACCGAGGACCGGATCGCGCGGGCGGCCGCCGACCTCGAGGGCTACCCGGTCGACGTCTTCCAGATGGACGACGGGTGGGAGCCCATCGTCGGCGACTGGACGGCGGGGCCCGACTTCCCGAGCGGGATGGCGGCGACCGCACGGACCATCGCGCGCCACGGCTTCCGTCCGGGCATCTGGCTCGCGCCGCTGATCGCCCTGCCCGGCTCGACGATCGCCACCGAGCGCCCCGACCTGCTCGTCGCGGGTGACGACGGCCGTCCGCTCGTCACCGGGCACAACTGGGGGTCGCACTACCACTCGCTCGACACGACGAACCCGGAGGTGACCGACCACCTCCGCGGGGTGTTCGACCGGATCACCGCGGACGGCTACAGCTACCTGAAGCTCGACTTCATGTACGCCGGGGCGATCGCCGGGCACCGACACGTCGACCTGCCCCGCGAACAGGCCTACCGGCAGGCGATCGAGCACATCCGAGCCACCGTCGGCGACGACGTCTACCTGCTCGGGTGCGGGGTCCCGATGATCCCCTCGGTCGGGGTGTTCGACGGAGCCCGTGTCGGACCGGACGTCGCGCCGTTCTGGGACAACGCCGAGCGGGTGGGCGACCCCTCCGGCGAGGGCGCCCGCAACGCGCTGGTGTCCTCGGTCAACCGGGTGTGGATGCGGCGGCTGTACGAGGTGGACCCCGACTCGGTCTACTTCCGCAGTGCGCGGAACCTGCTCGGTCCGGACGAGCGTCGGGCGCTGCAGGACACCGCGGCGGTCCTCGGGTTCCGGTCGACGTCCGACCCCGTCGACTGGCTCCGACCGGAGGAGCGCTCCGAGGCCGCGGACTGGCTCGGCCGGAGCGCCGTGGTCGAGCAGGTCGGCCGGTACGTCTTCCGCCTCGACGACCGGGTGGTCGACCTCACCCCGTACGTCACGGGCGAGTACGCGGTCGACGCGGCGTCCTTCATCGGCTGACCGGCCGGCGGTCGTCCTCCCTCAGACGGTGACGACGACCTTGCCGGCGATCCGCCCGGCCGCGCCCTCGGCGTGCAGCGCCGGGAGGTCCTCGAGCCGGATGCGCCGGGTGACCTCGACCGTCAGCCGCCCGGCGTCGACGAGCGCGACGAGCTCGGCCAGGCGCCCGCGGTCCGGCAGGACGAACACCGTCGCGGCGCGGACGCCCCGGGACTCGTCGTCCGGCGTCGCCATGAACGCCGTGGTGCTCACCACGACCCCGCCGTCACGCACGGCGGCGACGAGCGCCCGGAACTGCTCCGGCTCGATCGGCGCGAGGTTCAGCAGCACGTCGACCGGCTCGTCGACCGCCGCCAAGACGTCGGTCGTGGTGTGGTCGATCACCTGCTGGGCCCCCGCGGCGCGGACCGCGTCGGCGCTCCGCGGGCTCGCGGTGGCGACCACGTGCACACCGGCACGGACGGCGAGCTGGATCGCGTACTTCCCGACCACGCCACCGGCGCCGTTGATCAGCACGCGCTGGCCCGCCTCGAGGCGACCCTCGTCGAACAGTGCCTGCCATGCCGTCAGCGCCACCGACGGGAGTGCCGCGGCGTCCGCCAGCGGAACGCTCGTCGGGGCGGCGACCAGTGCCTCCGCGGGTGTGACGACGTACTCGGCGGCACCGCCGTCGCGTTCCATCGGCAGGAACCCGACCACCGCGTCGCCCACGGCGAGGCCGTCGACGCCCTCGCCCAGCGCGGCGACCGTGCCGGAGACGTCGTAGCCGGGCACGTGCGGCAGCTGGACCGGGATCGGCAGGAACCCGCCGCGCATGCCGTTGTCGGCGGCGTTGTAGGCGGAGGCGGTGACCTGCACCAGCACCTCGCCCGTGCCCGGAACCGGGCGCTCGACGTCCTCGATCCGCAGGACCTCCGGACCGCCGACCTCGTGGAACCGCACTGCCTGCATGGTGTCCTCGTTCATGATGTTCCCCTTCATTGTTTGCTTCGAATTCGAAGCACTGGGTCGACCGTACACCTGCTTCGAGTTCGAAGCAACAGGTAGGATCGGGTCATGGTCTCTCCCCCGTCGGCACTCACCCCGACCCAGCTCGGCGCGTACCTGTCGTTCACCGAGGTCGCGGCCCTGCTGCGCCCGGCCGTCGAGCAGCAGCTCCGCGACGCCGGCGAACTCAGCTACGTGCAGTTCCAGCTGCTCGCCCGGCTGGGCGATGCGCCGGACGGGCGGCTGCGGATGACGGACCTGGCGGACGGGGTCGTCTACAGCCGCAGCGGGCTCACCTACCAGGCACAGGTGCTCGAGCAGCGCGGGCTCGTCACGCGGGGACCGTCACCCGACGACGACCGGAGCACCGTGGTCTCCCTCACCGACGCCGGGCGCGACGCGCTCGCCACCGTGCTGCCCGGGCACATCGCGACGGTGCACGGACTGCTGTTCGCGCACATCAGCGACGACGACGCCGCGCAGCTGGGGGACGTCCTCGGGCGGATCAGCGGGCACCTGCGGCAGCACCCGCCGCGGTCGGCGGGGCGGGTGCGGCGGAAGGGGGCCGCGTCCGGTCGACCCCGGGCGGATGACCGGGGACGCTCATCGGCGTGAGGGCCGCCCGCCCACAGTGAGCGACAGGGGGAGCTGTCGTGTGAGCACGAGGACGACGACGGCGAGGGTCATCGCGATCCAGGAACCGACACCGAGCGGTCCGGCGAGCGCCGCCTCCACAGGTTGCCCCTCCGCGACGAACACGTTGACGAGACCGCCCACGGCGTTCAGCGCGCCGTGAGCGAGGACGGCGGGCCAGAGCGATCCGCTCGCGAGCCGGAGCCAGCCGAAGATCACCCCGAGCAGCGCAGTCGCGACGATCATCAGCCCGACGCCGCCGAGGTTCGGCTCGTCGAAGTCGTAGCCGAGCAGGATGATCGGGCTGTGCCACGCACCCCACAGCACTCCGGTGAGGAGCAGCGCGGGCCACTTCCCCATCGGGAGGAGCGCGGGCAGGAGCCAACCACGCCATCCGACCTCCTCCCCGAACGCGAGGACTCCGTTGACCGCGGCGCCCAGCGGGATCGTCAGGAGTTGCACCGCGGCGACGGTCCACACGGGCACGGGCAGTTCGCGACCGGACGCTGCTTCGAGCGCGGAACGGAACCCCGACAGGTGGAGTACGTCGAGATCGACGAAGCCGAGCGCAGCTGCGAACAGGATGCCGGTGCCGACGAGGACGGGCATGGCCACCACGGCCAGGGCGGTGAAGGCGATCGTCCGCTTCAGCGGCCTGAGCGGCCACAGGCCGAGCAGTCGTGTCGCCGCACGCGCCCCGAGTCGCGGGCGGGTGAAGAGGACCGCGAGCGTCGCGACGCAGGGCGTGAACATCATCACCGGCAGGATCAGTCCGGCGACGGGCGACGCGAGTCCCGCGTCGGTGCGCCACAGTGGGATCGCGACGAGCCACGCGAGGCCCGAGGCGACGATCACGAAGACCAGCACGTCGAGCCGCGGGACGCTCGTGAAGGGCGTCGATGTCCCAGAGGGGGCGGGCGATGTGGCCCCGGTCACCGTGCTCCCATCCGGGCGCGCACGGATTCGGCGACACGGGCAGGATCACGGCACTGCACCACGTACTCGTGCTCGTCACGGGTACGGAGCACCACGGCGGGCCGGTTCCCGAGGATCAAGCCGGTCGCATCGCCCTTCCACCGCAGCCCGACGCCGCCGAACCGGTACCAGGTCTGATCCGCGATCTCGACGGTCGCCACGTCGCGGTAGTCGATTCGTCGCCGCCAGATCGGCACGAAGCGCAACTCGATGTGGTCGTCCACCTCCACCCGGACGGATGCCGTCACCAGGAGGAGTCCCACGGCGAGCACCAGGACGGACGGCAGCATCGTGAGCGTGGCGGGAGCGACACCGATCTCCCTGGTCAGGACGACCGCGAGGGCGATCATGCCCCCGAAGCTCACGAGGAGGAACACGCCGAGCACCTTCATCCACGCAGGGCCGTTCAGTCGGTCCGTCATGCGACCACTTCCTTCTCGGTTCGGGCGGGCTGCGCCGCGGGAGGTCTCGTCGGCGACCAGCCGACAGGGATGACGAGCAGCAGCAGCGCGGCGAACATCACGAACGCGAAGCTGGACACGCCCAGGACGAGCCAGATGCCGACGTGGAACAGCAGGGCGACCGGCAGGAGGACGCGGAGCCGGAACCGGACGGGCAGGAACACCGCGATGGCGAGGCTGAACTCGAGCACCAGGGTCCCCCACGAGAGAGCAGCGACGAGCGGCGGCTGCGACGTGACCCACTCAGCTGCCGGTCGGAAGATCCACGGAGCACCGAAGACGTTGTTGCGGACCCAGTAGTAGAGCGCGGTGCCGTTCGCCCACTCCGGGCTCCCGAGCTTGCCGAGACACGCGACGAGGTACACGACGGAGACCTGCACCTTGATGAATGCGATCCCGACATCGGCCGTGAACACCCGCTGCCGGAACACCGCGTCGGGCTGTTCGACGGTCCACGAGTGTCGCCTCCAGTCGGTGAGACCCACCGGCAGCAACAGCACGCCCAGGATGCCGGCGAGTTGGTCACCCCCGTCCGGCGCCGCGCTCGTCAACGGGAGAGCAAGCAGCAGGAAGGCCGTCGGCACGGCGGCGACCGCCGGGAACAGGCCCGTGGCGATGACGAGGCAGAGCAAGCCCGCGACGACCTGCGCGCCGGCGACGTGGTCCTCGGGCAGCCAGCAGGGCCATGCCATCCACCCCACACTGGCGGCGCACCGAGCGCTGAGCGCTCCGTCCACCGGGGTGAAGAGGGTGTCGGACGGGGTCAGCAGGTACGTCAGACCGGCGCCCAGGGCGAGGAACGCACGAGCGACGCCGAGGGGGACGTTCCACGGCGCCCGCAACGAGAGCGGCGTGCTGAGCCAGTACGAACGCATGCGGTTCAGCATGCGATGTCCAGACGGATGGCCTCTCGGGGACGGGCGTCGGTCTGGAGACCGCGCCACTCCCACGGAACGGGCTTCTGCGCGATGAGCAGCAGGTCACCGCACAAGGTGGCGTCGTTGCGGGCGTTCGAGACCCGGAGCGGGACGTCGTCTGCGACGGCTGCACAGTCGTCCCGCGAACCACAGCTCGTCCAGGCGTCCTGCCCGACGCCCTGCAGGAACGTCGCGATCTCCGCGCCCTGCGCCCGGCCGACGCGGTCGAACCCGAGCGCCCAGGAGGCCGACGCCCCGACGGGGGTCGATCGATCCCGCAACGCTCCGCCCGACACCTCGAAGGGGACGATGTAGTCGCTCTGCGCGTCCTTGGTGAAGAAGGCCCACCCCTGCGGGGCGATCTGCCGCGTCACGTGCACGACGTCGTTGCGGGCCGGCGGGAGGACCGCCGGGGTGAAGTCGATCGCCCCTTGGAACACGTAGAAGGCCACGGTCAGACCGACGATGCCGGCAACGAGGACGGACAGACGGGAAGCGGGGGCGGAACGCCCCCGCTTCCATGTCACGAGCGGCAACTCAGCGACCGAACTGTTCGATCACCGCGGCAACGATGCCGTCCGAGAACCGGTCACTGGTACCGGCAACGACAGCGGACTTCGTCTTGACCGCGTTGTTCTGGTAGGCGACGTTCGTGCCGGCAGCGACGTTGAAGCCCAACGCGATGTTGGCCGCGAGGGCGTAGTTCACCGCCGCCACCGCGGTGACGGCGATCACGGCTCCGAGCGCGACGACGACGGCGACACCGCAGTCGGTCCCCACCTCTCCCGGCACGTGCGTGGTCTCGGCCTCCAGCGATTCGACTGCGGCGGCCATCGTCGGCGTCTGCAGCATCTGGTCGTACGCACTGGTGAGGTGCTGCTGCACCTCGACGGGGTCCCCGCCGATCACGGTCGCACCGAGTCGGGAGAAGTAGTCCGCGTCGGTGGCCAGGAGTTCGTCCTCGATCTGCTGCACCTTCGCGACGGACTCCGGCGTGGACACTTCCTGCAGGACGGTCTCGATCTCGTCGTCCGTGAGGGACGACACGTCCGCGTTCTCGAGCAGCGCACGCGTGCTGTCGCCGCCCTGTAGGAAGAACAGCGACTCGAAGACCTCCTGACCCTGCTGCGCAGGATCGACTGCGACCGACCGGGTCGCCGCGGAAGCAGGCGCTGCTCCCGGCTGCGAGATGGTGATGATGCTCGCTGTCCCGACGACAGTGGTCGCTGCGACGACGAGCGCGATGATCCGCTTGTTCATGAAGATCCCCCAAGATTTCGTGTCCGAGCACGCTAGCAATCCGGGCGGACAGAGTGCAACCCCCGTTCTACCCCCGGACGAGGGTCGCACAACGAGAGGTGGGCTCGAAGAGGGAGAAGGGCACCGAGCAGGCGCAGCAGCGGCAGGTGCTCCGCAGCGGAAGCAGGCGCGGTGAGCAGCAGCCGACCGTCACCGGATCGCCCGCGAGCAGCAGGAAGGCGAGCAACGGGGACCGTGCGCACCAGCACGGTCCCCCGCCACGCCCTGTGCGTCAGCGCTTGACGGCGTCGATCTTCAGCATCCTGGCGATGACCGAGTCGAGCTCGCTGTCGTCGAAGACCTGCTTCCAGTCCTCCTTGATGAGCTTCTCGCGGCCGTACCCCATCGCGATGTGGCAGGCGTCCGAGAACGGGTTGGAGCCGCGGAGCCCGTTCGTCAGGGCGATCCAGGTGTGGCCGTGGAGCATGGCGCGGGCGGCCTCGCGCGGGACGCCGACGCCGGTGACGGTCTCCTCGAGGGCGTCGTTGAGGAAGTCGCCGATCATGCACGCGATCGTCTCGACCAGGGTGGGCTCGAGGACGGCGAGCTGCTTGACGGTGACCCAGTGCACCTGGATGACCGGCGCGTACATCGTCGTGATCACGGCTTCGGCGATCGCCTTCGCGGTGTCGCCCTCGTCGCCGAGGGACTCGGAGGCGTCGAACGCCGCGATGACCTCCTGCGGAGCGGCGATGCCACCGAAGGTGTCGTCCCACTCCTCCTTGGTGGTGCGCTCCAGGAACACCGAGGGGTGGCACGGGTGCGCGACCGCGTAGTGCACGTCCTCGCGCTCCGCGAGCAGCCCCGCGTACGCGGCAGCCGGGTCGAGCGTCAGGATCGTGGCACCCGGCTTCATGACCGGGACGAGCTGCTCGGAGATGCTGCCGAGCAGGACGTCAGGGACGGCGAGGACGACCACGTCGGCGGCCGCGGCGGCGTCGAGGCTGTCGGTGATGGTGCGGCCGAGGTCGCGGATGCGCTCCTGTCCGGCGGGCGAGGCCTCGCTGTAGAGCGTCGTGTACTCGCTCTTGGCGAAGTTGTTCGAGACGCGGGTGCCCATCTTGCCGCCCGCACCGATCACGGCGACGGTGACGTCGGCCGTACCGGATCCGGCAGCGACGGTGTGCGTGGTGGTGGCGGTGTCGGTGTCGGTCATGATTCCTTGCTCCTGAGGTAGTCGATCGTCTGTTCGGTCCACGCCGCCTCGGTGCGGGTGGTGGTCTGTGCGGGGTCGCCGTCGATCCCGAGGGAGGCGTCCTGCCACGGCAGCCAGAACTCGATCACGCGGTTGATCCCGTTGCGGTGCGGGTCGATCGCGGCACGGACGGCGTCGTGGTCGAGGACGCCGGTGCCGATCGGCACGCCCGTGTACTGGAACCCGACCCAGCCCGGCGACCGGGTGAACCCGGAGTCCTTCACGTGCCAGTTCCGGACCCACGGAGCGGTCAGGGCGACGACCTCGGCGGGGTGCTCGAGTCGGGCGACGGTGTTCGCGGGGTCGAGGCAGATGCCGAGCGCCGGCGACCCGATCCGCGCGACGACGTCGACGAGGTCCGCTGTCGCGACGACCTCGTACGTCTCGAGCGCGAGCGTCACGCCGGCGGCCTGGTAGGCAGGCATGGCGGCACGGAGGCGACGCTCGGTCTCGTCCGGCCCGGGCAGGTCGTCCCCCGCGCCCCACATCGACCGGACGAGCGTGGCGCCGAGCCGCTCGGCGACGTGCAGGTACCGGGCGAGGTGGTCGGGGTGCGTACCGCGGGTGCCGACCTCGAGCGTCAGCCCGAGCTCGTCGGCGAGGGCACGGACCGCCCCCAGGCGCTCGTCCGACGCGGTGTCGAGCGGCAGGTGGTCGCAGATCTGGAACAGGTCGACGCCGTCGTGGGCGGCGGCGTCGTGGAGGACGTCGTCGAGCGTCATCGGCGCGGGCACCCGGTCGGACATCCGCCAGGTGTACGCGTAGGTCGAGAGACCGAGCAGGGACGTCATGCGTGCACCGCCAGGGACTGTGCCTCGTCGAGGATCGTCGCGACCGCGGACGGGTCGTGGGCGAAGCGGCCGAGGAAGAGGCCGCCGATCCGTCCCTGCCCGCGGGTGAGGAGCCCGGGGCCTGCGCTGCCGCCGTAGATCACGACGCTGCCGACGAGCTCGGGCCTGGTCGCCAGGTGCGCCTCGATCCCGGCCAGCACCGCGACGATGTGCTCGTCCGGAGCGGGCTCGGCCGCACCGATCGCCCAGACCGGCTCGTACGCCGCGATCACCGGACCGGCAAGGCCGTCCGCGGTCGCGGTCCGCAGGAAGCGGTCCAGCTGCGCGGTCACGTCGCGGACGGCGTCCGCACTGGAGGCACGGGTCGCCTCACCGACGCAGATCAGCGGACGCAGGTGGTTGCGGAGGGCGGCGTGCACCTTCCCAGCGACGTCCTCGTCCGACTCGTGGAACAGGGAGCGCCGCTCGGCGTGCGCGATCTCGACGAGGTCGACGCCGATCTCCGCCAGTTCGCGCCCGGACACCTCGCCGGTGAAGGCCCCCTCGTCCGCCCATGCCAGGTCCTGCGCGCCGAGCAGCACCCGGCTGCCGTCGAGCAGCTGCCGCACCGGCACGAGCGCCGGGAACGTCGGCACGACGAAGAGCTCGACCGCGCCGGACCGGACGGCCGGGTGGGAGCGGGCGACGTCCGCCACGGCGGCCGTCCACGCGAGTGTCCGGGCGTGCCCGAAGTACATCTTCAGCGACACCCCGATCGTGAGCGGGGCAGCTGCCGTGGATCCGGGCATCAGGCGTCGGACCCGACCGGGGCGGAGCCGTCGTAGGAGCAGATCGCCGCGACCTTCTCGGCACTCGCCGAGCTCGGGTCGAACGTGTAGCCGAGCCACTCCTTCGCCATCCGACGAGCGACCTCGACCCCGACGACCCGCTGCCCCATGCAGAGCACCTGGGCGTCGTTCGACAGCACCGACCGCTCGACGGAGAACGAGTCGTGGGCCGTCACGGCGCGGATGCCGGGCACCTTGTTCGCGGCGATCGCGACGCCGAGCCCGGTGCCGCACACCAGGATCGCTCGGTCGGCCTCGCCGTCCGCGACCATGCGGGCCGCGTCCACGGCGACGTGCGGGTACGCGGTGTGCCCGTCGGCGTCGACGCCCACGTCCACCACGGACACGACGCGCGGGTCGGCCTCGAGGTCGCGCTTGATCGTCTCCTTGTACTCGAAGCCGGCGTCGTCGGAGCCGACGACGATGCGGAACTGCTGCTCAGGCATGCTGCTCTTCCTTCTGCGTGGTGAGGGTGCTGAGGACCGCGGCCGTGATGAGGCCGAACGAGATCGCCCCGGCGTCGGGGGTGCCGACCGCGTCCTCGCCGTGGGTGCGCGCGCGGCCCATCCTCGGCAGGAGGTCGGCCGTGCCGTCGGCGGCGGTCGTGGCCGCGGCGGACGCGGCGGACCAGGCGGTCGCGAGGTCGTCGCCGGCGGCGGTCCGGGCGGTGAGGACCTCGTCGAACGGCACGAGAGCGTCGACCATGGTCTTGTCGCCGGGCACCGCGCCGAAGGCGAGGACGGCCTCCGTGGCGGCGTGCACCGCCTCCGCGACCTGCGCCGCCGACGGACGCGACTCGTTGCCGAGGACGCGACCGAGTGCCTCCAGTGCGACGCCCCAGATCGCACCGGACGTCCCGCCCGCCTTGTCGGACCACGCGTCCCCGGCGACGGCCAGGACGGAACCGGCACCGGCACCGCGGTCGGCGGCGTCCCGCGCGGCGCGATCGGCGGCCGTCGAACCGCGCTGCATGCCGATGCCGTGGTCGCCGTCCCCAGCGACCGCGTCGATGCGGCCGAGCTCGTCGACGTGGTCGTCGACCGTGCGGCGGATCGCGGTGACGGCGTCCGCGATGCGTGCGGCGCTGACCCGGGACTCCTCGGAGCCCGGCGTGACCGGGACGACCGTGCCCTGCGCGAGGACCTCGGCGGCGACGGACTCCTGCGGGACCGCGCCGCCCTTGCGGAACGCGGGGCTGTCGGCCGGGGCGGCCCACAGCTGCTCGAGTTCGTCATCGA
Organism: Curtobacterium sp. 1310; assembly: GCF_017834105.1. Taxonomy (NCBI): domain Bacteria; kingdom Bacillati; phylum Actinomycetota; class Actinomycetes; order Micrococcales; family Microbacteriaceae; genus Curtobacterium; species Curtobacterium sp. 1310. The sequence continues at coordinate 52,459 of NZ_JAFICY010000003.1, forward strand.
CCCAGAACAGGGTCAGCGAGACACCTGCCATGTCGAACGAGGTGACGAGCTCACCGACCTCGGGCTCGACGAGCACGGCACCCGCGTCGGACAGGAGCCGCTGGACGGCACCGAAGACGACGAAGAGCTCCTCGTACTTCACGCTGCCGAGACCGTTCAGGACCGGCACGACGCGTGCCCCGGCCGCGGTGACGCCCTCCGGCAGCTCCTCGAGCAGTCGTGCCACGAGCAGGTCGGCGAGTCCGGCCGCCGTGGGCACGTCGGCCTCGGCGATGCCGCGCTCCCCGTGGATCCCCATGCCGATCGCCATCCGACCCTCCGGCACCGTGAAGAGCGGCTCGTCGGAGCCCGGCAGCGAGCACCCGGAGAACGCGACGCCGAAGGACCGCGTACGGTCGTTCGCCCGCGCCGCGATCGCCGCGACTGTGTCGAGGTCGTCGCCCCGTTCGGCCGCCGCGCCGGCGACCTTGAAGACGCAGAGGTCACCGGCGATGCCACGTCGTTCGTGCGCGCGCTCCGCTCGGGCGGACGCCACGTCGTCGGTCACGCGGACGGTCCGCACGGCGATGCCGGCGTCGGTGAGCGTCCGCGACGCGGCGTCGAAGTTGAGGACGTCGCCGGCGTAGTTGCCGTAGGACAGCAGCACGCCGCCGCCGTGCTCGGACGCCTTCGCGACCGCCGTCACCTGCTGGGCGGACGGGCTGGCGAACAGGTTGCCCATCGCGGCACCGGCGGCGAGACCGTGCCCGACGAGGCCGCCGAACGCCGGGTAGTGGCCCGAGCCGCCGCCGACCACGAGCGCGACGGTGCCGGCCGGGCTGGTGGTCGAGCGGGCGACGCCGCCGTGCACCCGGCGCACCCACCGCTGGTTCGCGGCGACGAAACCGTCCACCATCTCGTCGGCGAAGTCCGCGGGGTCGTTGTACAGGCGGGTCATGCCCGGACCTCCTCGGTGTCCGCGGCGACCGGCGTCGGTGCCGCGAGCGAACCGTCCGACCGGCGGGTGTGGCGGGCGAGCAGGACCATGAGCAGGCTCGAGAGCAGCATGAAGAACCCGACGATGAACATCGGCACCTGGTAGCCACCGGTCGCCTCGCTCACCGCACCGGTGATGTACGGCGCAGCGAACCCGCCGAGGTTGCCGAGCGTGTTGATGAGGGCGACACCCGCTGCAGCGGCCGCACCGGAGAGGAACTGGGTCGGGACGGTCCAGAAGTTCGGCAGGGCGGCGAAGATGGCGCAGGCGGTGACCGCGATGACGGCGACGGTCGCGGCGGGCGAGTTCATGTAGAGCGCTACCGGGATCGAGAGTCCGCCGACGAGCGCCGGGAGCGCGATGTGCCAGACCCGCACCCCGCGACGGAACGCGTCACGGGACCAGAAGTAGAGCACGACGGCCGCGGGCACGTACGGGATCGCGGTGATCAGGCCCTTCTCGAACAGGTCGAACGTGGTGCCGAACTGCTCCTGGAACCCGTCGATGATGGTCGGCAGGAAGAAGCTCAGCGCGTAGAGGCCGTAGATGAAGCCGAAGTAGACGCCGGCGAGCATCCACACCCGACCGGAACCGAACGCGGTCTTGAGTCCGCCCTTCGCACCGTGACCGGCGGTCTTCGACGCGTTCTCCTTCGCGAGGGCCGTCTCGAGCCACTGCTTCTCGTCGGCGTCGAGCCACTTCGCCTGTGACGGCTTGTCCTTCAGGACGAAGAGGCACAGGACGCCGACGACGATCGCGGGGATCGAGACGCAGAGGAACATGAAGCGCCAGCCGGCCAGGCCACCGAGCAGACCTTCGTGGGTCATCAGCCAACCGGCGAGCGGCGACCCGATGACGCTGGTGAGCGGCTGTGCAAGGTAGAACAGCGCGAGCATCTTGCCGCGGTGGCGGGCCGGGACCCACGTCGACAGGAACAGGATCGCGCCCGGGAAGAAGCCGGCCTCGGCCACGCCGAGCAGGAAGCGCAGGCCGACGAGCTGCGGGTAGTTCTGCACCCAGGTGAAGAGCAGCGAGACGATGCCCCACGTGATCATGATGCGGGCGAGCCAGACCCGCGCGCCGAACTTGTGGAGCGCCAGGTTGGACGGGACCTCGAGCACGAGGTAGCCGATGAAGAACACCCCGGACGCGAAGCCGAACTGCGCCGCCGTGAGGCCGAGATCGGCCTCCATGCCGTTCGGCGCGGCGAACGAGATCGCGGTGCGGTCGAGGAAGTTGATGAAGAACATCAGTGCCACGAAGGGCACGATGCGGATCGCGATCTTGCGGATGGCTGTCTTCTCGACAGCCGAGGTGGGGATGCCTCTCGTCGCGGGGATGTCCACGGTGACTCCTGCTCGGGATGGGTGCTCGGCAACGATGCCGGTACGCCGGGTCGGGAAGGTCCGGGCGTGGGACCGGCCGGACCAGCGCATCGGTGCGCGGAGGCCAGTCTCGACTCCGCGGAGCTACTTGTCAACCGGTTGACCAATCGCCGGGTCTGCTTGGACATCGCCTGAGGGCCGGTCCGCGCTCGGCCGTGGATCGAGCGCGGTACACGCTCGGCCGTGGATCGAGCGCCGGTACGCTCGCTGCATGCCCGCGTTCAGCGAGAACGACCCGCTCAACATCCGACTCGAACTCGAGTCGGTCCCGGCCGGGTCCCCCGCATCTGCGGTCGCGCGACAGCTCGTGACCCTGCTCACCACGGGCGAGCTGGCCCCCGGTTCCCGCCTGCCCTCGGAACGCGTGGTCGCCGAGCAGCTCGGGGTCGGGCGGTCAGCGGTCCGCGAGGCGCTGGCGGCGCTCGAGATCCTCGGCATCGTGCAGATCCGACCAGGCTCGGGCACCTACCTGCAGGGCGGGACCTCGGACCTGCTCCCCACCACGCTCTCCTGGGGCCTGATGCTCGCATCGAACCGGACGCGTGAGCTGCTCGAGGTCCGCTCGTCACTCGAACGCACCGCAGCGATCCTCGCCGCGCAGCGGGCCGACGCCGCGCAGCTCGACGAGCTCCAGGAGTACCTCGAGCGGCAGCGCGTCGCCCTCGACGACCCGCAGGCCTTCATCGAAGCCGACGTCCGGTTCCACGTGCTGCTCGCACGTGCCGCAGGGAACGACGTCCTGGCGGACCTCCTGCAGAGCCTCCGCTCGATGCTCAGCGTCTGGGTCGGTCGACGCGTCCGCACCCGGCAGGCAACCGAAGCGGCCTACGAGGAGCACCGGGCGATCCTCGACGCCGTCCGCGCGGGCGACGTCGGCGCCACCCAGCGTGCGATGGACGACCACATGGCGACCGCCAGTGCCCGCATCGAGAACGCGGACCCGATCAGCGAGCGCTGACGCTTCGATGCCCGCGACGTCAGCGTGCTGAGTGCGTCAGGCGGTCGGATCTGCGAGTGTCGCCCATTCCGCGTGGTGGCGGGATCCGGGCGGGGCGTGGCTCGGCCTCGCTACTCCACGCGCTCGGGCGCAGCTGCTCCGTCACGGCTGATCGGATCGTGGTTCCCGACCGATCAAGAAAGCCCCGGATCCCTGTCTTGACAGGGATCCGGGGCTCCTCGTGATGGCGGTACCGGTGGGATTTGAACCCATCGCTGCGTGTTCGTGCCTTCACGGGCGCGCCCCCGATCGCCGGATTCATGGGGAAGTTGCCGACGGGTCGGGCCAGTCGGAGCCGTTCCCGGACAGGTGGTAGTGCACCAAATTGCACCACAGCGCTGCTGGGGGACGCCCGCTCCCGAGAGCGGCGCGGAGACGCAGCACCCGCCCCCGGATGGGCGTCCGGATAGCGCCCCGCCATCGCGACTGTCTGCGGACCACCTATGTGAGACAGATGGTGAGCGCTGCGTGCGACCGCGATGACTCGTACGCCGGAGGACCGTCTATTGAGACAGTGGCCCGGGCTTATCGTGTGTGACCTCACATGCTTGCTGTGACACCCAATTCCTTACGGCGGAGCAAGCTCGAACACCGATGGAGGAGGTAGCGGTGTTCGTGCTGCAGGCGATTGGTGACGCGTTGGCTGCGGCTGGCTCGATGGGGTGGGAGATCCTCTGGCCCCTCGTACTCGGCTTCACCCTGTCCGGCATCATCCAGGCCGTCGTCCGGACTGACCAGATCACCAAGCTGATGCGCGACGACTCGCTACGCGCGATCAGCGTCGCGTCCGGGCTCGGCGCGCTGTCATCGTCGTGCTCCTACGCCGCGGTCGCGCTCGCGCGTGCCCTGTTCCGGAAGGGCGCGAGCCTGTCATCCGCGATGGCGTTCGAGGTGGCGTCGACGAACCTCGTCGTCGAGCTCGGGCTGATCCTGGCGTTCGTGATGGGGTGGCAGTTCACCATCGCAGAGTTCGTCGGCGGGCCGATCATGATCATCCTCATCGCCCTCGGGTTCCGGCTCTGGATGCGCAGCAAGATCCTCGACGCCGCCCGTGAGCAGGCCGACAAGGGCCTCGCCGGATCGATGGAGGGGCACGCGGCGATGGACATGTCCGTGCAGGGCGATCAGGGGTTCTGGCGACGGCTGTTCTCGAAGCCTGGGCTGACGAGCGTGTCGCAGTACTTCGTCATGGACTGGGCGTCCGTGCTCCGCGACATCATCATCGGTCTGCTCATCGCCGGCGCGTTCGACGCGTGGGTGCCGAACGCGTGGCTGCAGGCGGTGTTCTTCGAGGGGCATCCGACGTTGGCGTTCATCATCGACCCGATCATCGGCCCGGTGCTGGCGATGGTGAGCTTCGTCTGCTCCGTCGGGAACGTGCCCCTCGCCGCGGTGCTGTGGAACGGCGGGATTAGCTTCGGTGGGGTGATCAGCTTCATCTTCGCGGACCTGATCATCATCCCGATCATCGTCATCTACCGGAAGTACTACGGCTGGAAGGCAGCCCTCCGCATCACCGGGATCTTCTACGGGGCGATGGTCCTCGCCGGCTACGCCGTCGAGCTGCTGTTCACCCCGCTAAGCCTGATCCCGACGAATCGGCATCTGAGCATCGTGACGACCTCGATCAGCTGGAACTACACGACCTGGCTCAACATCGTGTTCCTGCTGATCGCCGCGTTCTTGCTCGTCGTGTTCATCCGCAGCGGCTCCTGGTCGATGCTGCGAATGATGAAGGGCGCACCCGACGACGGTGGCCACGACCACGCCGCACACGAGCACTCACACGCCTGACAGCATGCCGCGATCGAGCTAACCCGCGGACCGGTCAGTGGTGGCCGTGGACGACGGCGTGGCCGAGACCGCGGCTGATCATCCACCGGTTCACGGGCGTGGTGATCACGAACGCGATCGCGAGGGAGAACAGCAGCGCCGTCCAGAACAGCCAGTCGCTGAGTTGCGCGTCCATCGCACCGGGGATCGCAACGATGACGGTGTTGTCGATCAGCTCCATGACGGCGATCGATACGGTGTCCGCGGCGAGAGCGACCTTGAACGCGGCTCCCAGGGTCAGGCCCGACTTGATGACGCCGCGCATGGTGAGGGCGTAGCCGAAGATGAACGCGAGGACGATCGACAGGACGATCGTGCCGGCGTTGTGGAAGCCGGCAGCGGTACCGATCACCATGCCGAGGACCTCGCCGATTGCGCAGCCGGTCAAGCAGTGCAGCGTCGCTTGCGCCGCCATCGACCACGTCGTCGCCCCGTGACCACCGCCGTGGCCGGCGTGCTCGTTCCCGCTCATCTGGTGGTGCTCGTGCGTGTCCATGCTGCTCCGATCCGACGCCGCTGACGCCAACAGTTCACGTATACCCCTGGGGGGTACCATGCGCTGTAACGCTGAACCTTCCGCCGTGTTCCCGATTCGTCCGGTCGCGGCGGGTTCGGTGTGAATCCGGACACCAGGTTGCCGCCGCCCGCGGGGTACCGCACCATAGAAACGCTCACTCCACCCGTCTGCTCGAAAGACTGATGCTCACCACCACCGCCACCCCGCGTCGCCGACTGCTATTGCAGGCCACGGCGACGCTGGCATTGCTGCTGCTGGTCGGGTTCACGGTCCTGATGCACACGATGGCCGGGCACACCGCCGACCACGAGCATCCGATGGCGGCTCCCGCTGCCGCGGCCGAGCACGGCCATGTCGCGGCCGCCGGCCACTCCGAGCACGTAGCTCCTGCGACTGCGGTGATGACCGTCCTCACCGACGCGGGTTGCGACAGCGGCCTGTGTGCGCTGATGTGCTCGCTGATGGGGATGGCGTGCGCGCTGACGATCGCGCTGTTCACGTGGGCGCTGCTACGTGCACGGACCGGCGGTGTCCTCCACCTGATCGCGCGGCTGCTCGCGCTGGCCGACCGGCTGCCGCGCCGCATCGCGGCACCGAAACCGCCGTCGCTGACGGCGCTGCAGATCATCCGCATCTGATCCGCCCCTGCGGGACCCCACCCCCGAAGGGTGGCTCCCGCATGCCCAGATCCGGGAGGCGTCCGCCTGCCCGGACCACCTGACGCATCCACGGGAACGGACCAACCATGCACACCATCACCACGCGCACACTCGCAATCGCTGCTGCACTCACCCTCGGCCTCACCCTCGCCGGCTGTTCGACCGGCAACAGCGGCTCCGACACGGGCTCGTCGTCCTCGTCGACGTCGGCGGCGTCGGCGGCGTCGGCGCACAACGACCAGGACGTGATGTTCGCGCAGATGATGCTGCCGCACCACAAGCAGGCCGTCGAGATGAGCGACATGCTCCTCGCCAAGGGCTCCGGCGTCGACACCGACGTCACCACCCTCGCGAAGCAGATCAAGGCCGAGCAGTCCCCGGAGATCAAGCAGCTCACCAGCTGGCTGCAGGGCTGGGGTGAGCCGACCGAGTCGGAGCACTCCGGGATGGGGCACTCCATGTCCGGGATGATGTCCGACTCCGACATGAGCGACCTCGACCAGGCGTCCGCGAAGGACGCCGCGAAGCTCTACCTCGAGCAGATGGTCCAGCACCACAAGGGCGCCGTCGACATGGCCAAGACCGAAGTCGACAAGGGCAAGAACACCGACGCCATCGCGATGGCGAAGTCGATCGTGTCGAGCCAGACCGAGCAGATCACCCAGATGCAGGACATGCTCGCGTCCCTCTAAACCCCGGCGTGGGTCGCGGCAGGCTCCCCCCTTCCTGCCGCGGCCCACGACCGGCCCCACCCTCCCCTTCCCGCTCGACCCGCGTTCGGGCCACCCCACGTTTCGGCCTGCCGGCCACCACCCCTCTTGGAGCCTGCCCGTGCCTCAGCAGCACCCCCAGACCCCCACGACTCCCGCACCCCGGACGCGCCGCGAAGCCCTCGCCGCCGAACGCGCCGCCGCAGCCCCGACCGCCAGCCGCACCCGAACCGCGACGATCACTGCCGCTACTCAGCCGGCACTGCGGCCGCTGCCGACCGTCGCGACTGCACCCGCAACACCGGTCCGCTCACTGCGGTCACGCGTTCTCGCCGCGGTCCCGATCACTGGTGCCACGGCCGCGATGGCGCTGTTCACCGCTGCCGCAGCGCTGCCCGCGCAGGCAACGACCGGCCCCGCGGCAGTCGTGCCCGGTGTCGCTCCTGCCACCGCCGAGCAGAGCTTCACCGCGTCCGGGTTGGCTCTCGCGGTCGACCGCGACGGGTACACGATCACCAAGCCGGCCCCGAAGCCCGTCATCACCAAGACCGCACCCGCCTCGCAGGCCGCGTCAACGGGGGGCGCACCGGCCTCGACGAAGCAGAGCGTTCCCACGACCACGGGCGGCACGATTGTCAACACCGGCACCGGCGACATCCGCTGGCCCGTCGCCGGAACCATCACCGTCAGCTCACCGTTCGGCCCGCGAAGCGCCCCGTGTGCGACCTGCTCGTCGATTCACCAGGGCGCGGACCTTACCCCCGGCGCCGGCACCCCCATCGGAGCTGTCGCTGCCGGTACTGTCCGAGTGTCGACAACGCACCCCGAGTACGGGCAGTACGTCATCATCGACCATCAGATCGACGGTCGGCTTGTGTCCACCTTGTACGCGCACATGATCTTCGGCTCCTCGCCGCTCCGCCCAGGTGACACCGTCGCCGTCGGGCAGCTCGTTGGCCTCGTCGGCAACACCGGCGCGAGCACCGGTGCGCACCTGCACCTGCAGGTCATGCCCGGCGGCACCACACCCATCGACCCGATCCCGTGGCTCACCGCCAATGCCGGACGTACGCTGTAGGAGCTGGTCCCAGCGGTGTCCGGCCAGCCATCGGCTACCGAGACGCGGTCATGGATCCTGGTAACGCCCTATGGCTGGTCGCAAGGCTGATCCGCGCCAGGGTCGTCACGCTGTCTTGGGTGGTGCGAGGAGTGTGCCGCGGATGACGGAGCCGTGGAAGGTGCGGACGGCGACGGTGATCCATGCGGCGACGAGGCCGGCGTAGTAGACGACTGCGAGCACGGCGACGACAGTGAGTCCGGAGTGCAGGGCCAGGCCGTTCAGGCCGGTGACGCAGGTACCGACGGGGAACGTGAACGACCACCACGTCAGGCTGAACGGCAGGTGCTCGCGGGCGGTCCGGATGGTGATGGCAAGGGCGATGACGGTCCACAGCAGCGCGAAGCCGAGCATCGCGAACCCGTACACCAACGCCACGACCAGCAGTGCGTGGGCGGTGGAGGCGTCGACGACGGTGGGGGCGTTTGAGGCGAGGAGGTTCACTGCGGTGATCGACTGCCCGACCGGTCCGAGCACGATCCACAAAGTCGGGACCATGCCTGCGGCGCCGACCTTGTGCTGCGCGAGCCGGTTCCAGATCAGTGTGATCACGACCAGGGACGTGATGAGGCTGAGGCCGAAGAAGCCGTAGCAGGACCACAGCAGTGTCTCCCGCGCCTGCCCGGCGGGCGCGTACGGCAGCAGGAGCGCGCCGGTGGAGGCGGACACCATCGGCGGGACGATCGGCATCAGCCAACCGCCAAACGCGGAATCGGGCGTGTTCTCGTGACGGGTGAACGCCAGGTACGGCACCAGGACCGCCGTGAACAGTCCGCCGACGGTACCGATGCTCCAGAGGACCCAGTCGACGGTGACGGCGGCGGGAAGGCCGATCCAATCCTTACCGAGGAGGATCGTGCCGGCGCCGACGGTGAGGAACGCCATCGGCGGTGCCCCGTAGAAGTGGGAGATGACCGGGTTGAGGTGGTGCTTCGCTGCGGTGCTCCGGTAGCGGACCCAGTGCAGGGCCGTCGCGATGGTGAGGGCGACCAGGAGGGCCGCCGCGATCGCCCACACGATCGTCGCCGCCGTCCGGACACCGGGGAACTGCAGCGGCAGCGATGCGGCCGCGACGGCGACGATCCCGGTGCCCATGATCGACGCGAACCAGTTCGGGGTCAGATTCGACACGATCAGACCAGGCCGCTCCAACTCCCGGAACAACCGCCGATCGCGCACACCATGCTCGGACGTCGCGGGTGCGTGGGCGAGGTGAGCGGACATGCACCCAGCGTGCGCGTGTGCCCCGTGGTTCTGGAACGGCGAACTCGTTGGCAGGGCACAATGGTTGCTTGTGGCACTGCGGCGGCTGACGGACCGGACTCTGGACCTCGACACCCTCGAGGTCCTCGTCCGCGTCGCGGAGACCGGTTCGTTGACCCGAGCGGCCGACGTGTTGGGGGTGACACAGCAGGCGGTGTCAGCGCGCTTGCGTGCCGCGGAACAGGCAATCGGCCAGCCGCTGGCGCACCGGACGGCATCAGGGACCGCGCTGACCGACGCAGGCCGAGTGGTGCTCGGCCTGGCCGTCCCGGTGTTGGAGGCCTCCCGGCGGCTCGAAGCAGGAGTCGCCGCGCTTCGAGAACCCGCGGGATCCCTCGTGGTCGCAGCGTCGCAGACGATCGCCGAGCTGCTGCTGCCCGGATGGTTGCTCGCCCACCGGGCTATCGCGCCGGATGCGTCGGTGCGCCTGATCGCGGGGAACTCCGCCGCCGTGATCGACCTCGTTCGCTCCGGCGCTGCCGATCTCGGATTCACGGAGACCCCTGCTGCGCCACCTGACCTGTCCTCGCTGGTGGTCGACGAAGACGAACTCGTCGTCGTCGTCGCTCCGCAGCATCCGTGGGCAAGCGCGTCGGGCATCACCGCGGATGACCTCGCGGAGACGCCGCTGCTACTCCGAGAGGAAGGGTCCGGCACCCGCGCCACGGTCGAGGCGTGGCTCGACCGTGCTGGGCTCCGCCTGGTCGTCCCAGCGGCGGTGCTGGAGACGACGGGCATCATCCGCGCCAACGCGCGGGCGGGCATCGCGCCCGCGGTGATGAGTCTCCGCACCGTCGGCAGCGACCTCTCCGACGGTGCCCTCGTCCGGGCACCGCTGCTCGGCCCGCCACTGATCCGATCGCTGCGCGCAATCTGGACCGGCCACCCGGGGCCCGCCGTCATGGCATTCCTCGATAGCGCTCAGCAGTCCCGATAGCCAATCGGCTATCGGGACCCAATTCTGTGTTGCTGCTGAGTCACCGTGACGGTCTGCGGAGCGTGTCGGATGGTCGTTCTCCGAAGGTGTCGGCGTAGTAGCTGGCGAATCGTCCGAGGTGTCCGAAGCCCCAGCCTCGTGCGACGTCTGCGATGACGGTCGTTGGGGCTTCGCCGGCGACGAGCTGTGCACGGACCCGGTGGAGCCGGATCTGGCGGAGGAAAGCCATGGGGGTGGTGTCCGCGTGGCGTTGGAAGGCTGCTTGCAGGGCGCGGGCGTTGATGCCGGCCGCCTGAGCGACGTCAGTGCTGGTGATGTGTCGATGAGCGTTAGCGACCATCCACTCCTGCGCAAAGCGCATCGTCGCTGGGCCGTCGTGGAAGACGATGTCGACGTCGGGGGTGGCGTGGAAAGCGTCGACTGTTGCTTCTGCGACAAGCATGTTCACAGCTGCTCGTCGCCACCGGCCCGTTCCGGAGTGCAGCAGCTCGGGTGCTGCCGCACGGATCACCTGTCTGAGGCGTTCGAGTTGTTCCGGGTCGGGAAGGTTCCGGAACTGCAGCGGACCGGGGATTGCGCCGAGCTGGGCTGCGGCGACGTTCTCGAGGAAGGTGCCGTCGAAGCGGATCATGTGCTGGGTACCTGGCGCAGCGTTGAACTCGAACGGGCGCCCCGATGGGTACATCACGGGCACGTTCGGTGGCATCGCGATCGCGTCTCGCGTGTCGACGTCGAGGACGATGCCCGGGGTGGTGGTCCAGGCGAGGATGTAAGTGCCGTGTTGGCCGATGGTGCCCCAGCGGTTCGCGTCGACAGCGGATGTGCCCAGCGTGAGCTCGTCGTCGTCGCCGACGGCGCGGTACCGCCATGTGAATCCGTCGGCGGTGGGCTTGCCGATGTGAATGTCCTGGCTCGCGTAGACGTCTTCGTAGAACGCGACCGCTTCGTCGACATTCGTACCTCGGCGGTCGACGGCGACTGGGGGCAGGTTGTCCGACGGCATCCGCGAGTCAGTATGCCGCCAACCGCCGACATCGTTGCTCGCGGCTGGAACCGTTTCACGCCTTCCGGTGATTCGGCGGTCTGCGACGGAGCTGTCAGGGGTGTTCCGGGGAAGCTTTCGGGGGTTGCAGGAGCGTGTACTGGTAGCCGTTGCGGGCCATTGGTCGATGGAGCCGGTGGTGGGTGGCTGCCCAGATCCGCCCGTTGTACTGCAGCGTTTCTGGGGCGGTTCCGCGGAGAGTGAGGGTGATGTCTGGGTGGTCGGGCTCTTGGAGGACGAGGGTTCGCAGTACTCCGGCGGGGTCGAGCGTGACGTGGGTTGCGTGATCCGGCATGCTGTTCTCCTTCGTCGCCGCCGTCAAACCGGTGGTGATCAGCCCATCCGGACGGAGCCGCATCCTGGACGGTTCCGCAGAGACCGTCACTGCCGGGGAAGGCTGGCTCACCGGGTTGCCGGCTTCGGCTCTGCGACCGTGTTCGGCGCGCCGTTGTCAGGCGTGATGGACGTGTCGGGGGTGAAGTGGATGCGTTCGGCTGCGCGGGTGGTGTCTTGGGCGCGAGCGAGTTGTGCATCTTGCGCGGTCTGCGCGTCAGCTCGTGACTGGCGGATCGTGGCGAGGGCGTTGCTGCTGATCTGGTGCACCAGGTTCGCGATGGTGGTCGAGAGGCCCCGTTCGAGTTGGCCGAGGTTGGTGTTGCCGATGATCAGACGCCGGTCGTGCACAGCGAGCGTCACATCCGGGTAGCCGGCGCGCTGTAACGAATGGTGACTTCCGGAGCCTTCCAGCGCTGCGATCTCTTCAGGATTGGGTCGTCGGTTGAAGACTGCGGGGACGTCGTAGAACCGTTCGGCGGCGTCGGTGCCGAGCGATGCCGGCAGGCCGGATGCGACGACGCTGGTCAGGGCGAGGTGCTGGTCAGCGGTTGTGGATGGGCCGGTCATGATGACTGCTTCCGTTGACGGTGGTGACCGCCAGGATGCGTGCGCTTCGGCGAGCATCGTGGTCGGAACCGTCTGAGATGAGTCTCCTCCTGCCGGTTGGTCGCAGCATGCAGGTTGCAGACGGACGCGTCCGGCGGTTCCTCTGTTGCCGGCCATCTGCGTACGAGGAGGGTCAGGGGATGACCACACGACTCTGTGCACGCGGCCGATGGGGATGGCCGATCGGCGAGGTCGGGAATCCGGTTGGCCGAGTTCGGCCGCAGCGGGATGGATTTCGGGCGTTGGCTCATCAGGAAGACGGTGTCGTCCGGCTCCTGGGCCTGTTCGATAGCAGGAGCCGCGCAGCCGCTGCCGTGGAGACAGCAGACCGCAGCTTGAGGGCGGAGGTTCCTGCCGACTCACGGGTGGTATGCATCCCGGCGCCGTAGCGTGACGGCAAGCGCGGATGCGTGAACTCTCCGGACCGGTCGAAGGATCGCTCAGCACCAGAAGGTCGGTCCTCGATGACGACGATCCCGCTCGCCCCCGGTTTCACCCGCACCCGTCCCGGGAACGGCGGCCGCTCCGGCACCTCCACCTACTCGGTGCTGCTCGCGCAGGTCAAGGACCACGGTCTCCTGCGTCGCCGCACCGGCTTCTACTGGTCGCTGTTCGGCGGCCTCGTCGCCACCCTCGCCCTGGCGTGGGTCGCGTTCTCGTTCCTCGGCGACTCGTGGTTCCAGCTGATCGTCGCGGGGGTGCTTGGCGTGCTGTTCACGCAGTTCGCGTTCTTGTCGCACGAGGCCGCGCACCGCCAGGTGTTCGCGTCGCAGAAGTGGAACGACCACGCGGGCCGCTGGGTCGGGACCTTCCTGGTGGGCTTGAGCTACTCGTGGTGGATGAACAAGCACACCCGTCACCACGGCAACCCGAACACCGTGGGCAAGGACCCGGACATCGCCCCCGACGGCATCCGTTTCCTGCCCGATGACGCCGCCGCGGCGAAGGGCCCGCTGATGCGGACGTTCCTGCGCTTCCAGGGATGGCTGTTCTTCCCGCTGCTGACGCTCGAGGGCGTCAACCTGCACCGGTACGCCGTGACCTCGGTCCTGACGGGCACCGGCACCAAGGCGGACGTCCGACACCGCTGGCTCGAGGGCGTCCTGCTCCTCGCCCGCTTCGGCATCTACCTGACGGTCGTGTTCTGGTTCCTGCCGTTCGGGATGGCGTGCGCGTTCCTGGGTGTGCAGCTGGCCGTGTTCGGCGTGATGATGGGCGCCTCGTTCGCGCCGAACCACAAGGGCATGCCGACGATCGCGCACGACGCGAAGGTCGACTTCTTCTCGCGCCAGGTCCGGACCTCGCGCAACATCCGCGGCGGGTGGTGGGTGTCGTCCCTGATGGGTGGCCTGAACTTCCAGGTCGAGCACCACCTGTTCCCCTCGATGCCACGGCCGGCGCTCCGGCAGGCGCGGCTGCTGGTGCGGGACCACTGCGACACCCTCGACGTGCCGTACACCGAGACCACGCTGCTGCGCTCGTACGGGATCGTCGTGCGGTACCTCAACCGGGTGGGTCTCAGCGCCCGCGACCCGTTCTTCTGCCCGATGGTCGCGCAGATGCGGATCCACTGACGTGAGCGGAAAACGGATCTCACCGTTGCACTGGAGCTCACATGACACGGAGCTGTGGACTGCGACGGACGATGCCGGAGCGGTCGTCGGCTCCGGCATCGCCGCAGGCGACTACACAGCGGTGACCTTCGATGGCTCCGTTCACGGCACCCACCACTCGCTCGAAGCCGCACAAGACCAAATCGACGCCTGGCACCGCTGGACCACCAGCACCTAACCGGCAGCCATCCACATCACGGCGACAACCGGCTCGGATCGGCGGTCTGACGGGCCGTTCACCGCTGACGATACTTCGCAGCGATCTCGGCCCGCGCCCGCTCTGCGGTCAGGTCGCCGGCGAGGATCCGTGCAATGCGGTCAGTGGTGTCCGCATCGACGACATGACCTCGTGCCCGCAGAGCACCGACCACGAACGCCATCGTCTCGGCCGGGCTTCCTCCCGGCTCAGCTTCCATGGGCCTTCCGATCTCCGATGTGCAGCAATCCGCTCGGGCTCTGCCCAATGACCTGCCCAGCGGGCACAACGATGCAGCTCGGCTCCGTATCAGGCGCGCGCAAGTGGACCGCCTGAGCGCCGGTGCGCGCAATCGGCTGTTCACCACCGTCACGTCACCGCGCGGTACGAGACGAGGGCTGACGGTGCACAGGCTTCTTGCTGGTCCCCCGGGAGCCGCTACAGCTCTTCGTGGCACCTCTGGTGTGCCTACTCATCTGCGGTCCCGGGCATCGGGACCGGTTGGGGGAAGGGCGCTGATTCTCCAGCGCGCATCCGTGAGGAAGTCTTGCGCGGCGAGGTCGCCTGCGTCCTCGAGGGCGTCCTCCGGCGCCGGCTCCAACAGGATCGGGATCGCCGGAGCGAGCATGACCTGCACCGTCACCGGTAGTCCAGCATCATCAACGGTCGGCACTGCGACGGTGTCAGCGACCGCGGCTTGCGCCAACGAGGCGCTGTAGGCCAGCACCGCTTTGCCGACCATGTCGGTGACGAGGATGCGGGTATGCCCGTAATGGAGGTACTGCACGATCAACCGCTCTCGCCGCGGGACAAGGCGGGATTGAGAAGACGGCGACCGTGAAAATCATCCCCGACGCGCCCAGTCCAACGACGCTCCTGTACCGTACGCGCCGCTCCCGGAGGCACATCCAACGGGTGTCCCTCATGCGCGGGCCGAGGAGACGCACCGGTGGCTGGAACTGTCATCGCGGTGCCCAAACGCGCGGGGCGATGTCAGCTCCTTAGCGCGATGTCGACACGGGAACGATTACCTCGCAAAAGATCCTTCTGGCAACGACCTCGCAGCGATCAGCCTGCAGCCGCTGGTGACGAGGACCAGTACGGCGTCGGCCATGCCGATTGCGCCCGACCCGTGTTCAGATTCGAGTCACGCTCATCGCAGCGGACGATCAGATCAGGCCGTCCGCTGACGGCCTGACGCACTCCAGCTTCACCACCTGTCGACGGACGCCCGCTCCGAACTAGCCAGGCGATGCGAACGAGTGACCGCTTACCTCAGATCAGTCGAATGCATGAGACGGATACCTCGACCGCGTCACAGGCGCCTTGACGATCAGCAACGTAATCCCGCTTGACCAGCGAGGCGACCGGTGGCCCATGGTTCATCGGGACCGCCAGCATCACCCTGAGTACCGTCGAATCGACAGCTACCGAGGCGAATGGGACTGTAGCTGTGTGGCAACGATGTCGAAGCGCGCCAAGGGCTGGGTCTTCATCTGGGTCAGCCTGCTGTTTCCCGCGATGGCGATCAGCACGCTCGTCTCCGGGGCGCTCGGCGACCCGGACCGTTCCGACTGGCTCATCTGGACGGTGGTGATCGTGCTCCTGTCGGCAGTCATCGTCGTTGCGTACATCTGGGTGTTCCGCAGCATGCGCGCTCTCCGAGCGCCGGATCGTAGCGGCCGATAAGCCACCGGCCACACCGCGCGCGTGAGCATCGTGTCATACCAGCAACCAAAGGGCGCAATCCAGCGTCTCGCCGCACCGTGGCGTCCGCTGCTCGGCAATCGCTACGCCGTCGAGATCGCGCGCAGGAAGCTCTCTTTCGCCATCGCGTTCCCCGCGCAACTCACGATCTGGGCGCTGGCTTGGGCCCTCGGGCTCATGCATATCGGTCCGACCTGGATCTTCCCGGTCCTGATCATCGGGTCGGGCGCAGTGACGGTCGCGACGATCGTGCGCTTCGGCCGATTCGGTGCGCGGGTCCGGCGCGACCTCGCAGCTCACGACGTGCACGTACAGGAGCTCCTGGTCGCCCGACGACCAAACGACGTCCAGCAGTGGGCCGGTCGCAACCGTGTTGATCTCCACGTCGTCGCCCAGATCGGAGACGATCATCGCTGACAGCGATTCGCCCAGCCCTCTCCAACCGGCGCCAGAGCTGTCCTGTGATCGATCGGCCACCGGACGGCGTTTTGCCTGCTGTGCGATCCTGCGGGTATGCGCTACCGGCTGATGAACGAGTACAGCGTCGACTGGCCGCTGTGGGACGACGACGGCCCTTGCGACGCTGGCACGCCGTCGTTCTCGCCCCAACTTGAGCGCGAGATTCTCGAATGGGCTCGCGACTTCAACGAGAACTACGGCATCGAAATTGGCTGGCCGACTGAGGCGGCTGCGCGCTCCCACGAACGCCAAGGACGTCGTCTGCTGCTGCTCGTCGAACGAGAGCTGCCGGAGGATGACGTGGTACTCGGCTACTGGGAGACCAACAAGCGCAAGGGGTTGTAGACCGCAGAACCGTCCGCCCAGGCATCCGCTCTCGGACACACTCGTTCGAGAACGCATCGACCAGTGCGCAGCGATCAGCCCTGGTCGCGCTCGCCACCGTCGTCGAATGGCTCTCTCGGGCATCCAGGCCGCCGCCGAGCGAAGGCTGAGGACCTGATTTAGTCGCTCGGCAGCTGCCAGGCATCGCCCATGAGCTTCTCCCAACGCTCCCGGATGTTCTCTTCCTGGGCGCGACTCATCACCAGCGGAATGCGAACGCCCTCGAATGTCTGGTCTATGAACCGCTCCAAATACCCCGCGATCTTCTCGTAGTAGTTCGCGACTTCCCTCGCGTCATCGAGTGTCCAAACGGCGTGCTCTGACGTCGATGCACCGTTTCGGGAGGTGGCGGGCCGGCTGCTCCGCTCACCGTAGTGCTCACCGGGCGTCTTCATCCGGTACCAGACCGAGTGCACGAGGAAGTTGCGCTGCGGCCGAGCCGCGGTGATCGCCCTGTCAATCGCGATCAGCTGTTCCAGCTGCGCCTCGGCGATCTTCTTGTTGTAGCGGGCGACTCGTAGGCACATCTGCTGAAGCCGGGAGATGTCCTCGCCCGCCGCGAGCACCCGGCCGTAAGGCGACTCGATCAAGAGCGCGAACAACTCGCGCAGGTTCTGCTCGACCCGGGCCGACTCCGCCGCCGTGCGTCCAATCGCGGCGTACATCGCCTGGGTAGGGCGTTCTGTGCGAGCCACCTTAAGCTTCGTCTCGCTCGAAGAGCACCCCAAGTGGACCGACGACGGACGGGCGAACCATCTGCGCGACCGTCCATCCCTCTGCCGCGTAACGGTTGATGGTCTCGTTGAAGGCCGCGACGTGCTTCGGCTCATCGCCAGACACATTGATAGTGACGTACTCGTAGCGCTTCATGATGCCCTCTCGACTCGTGTCGACAGTAGCAATCTGGGAGGGCACGATTGCCCTGCTATGAAGCGACCCTCAACCCTGGCGCACGATCGCCGTTCCCTGCCGACGGCCCGGATCTCCGCGAGGTCTTGGCGCTGTGCCTCGATGTTCGCGAGCATTACGAGGTTCCCGGGTGCAGCTGACACCAGGATCAGCCGGGCGCACCGTCCATCGCGACGCCACGCCGATCGTCGCCGTCCCGCATCCATATCCGAAAAGGCGGCCTTTTCCGTGACGTCTCAGTAGCCGGTCGTTCACCGAGACGGAGCGTCGTCTGTCTCCGTTCACGTACTTCCGGGGCTCCGACTGTCTCAGATAGCTGGTCCGAAACTGATTCCGGCAAGGTGCCCTATGCGAGACGGTGTCCTGCAATGGGGCTCGGGCATCAAGACGGATGAGGTCGCGCCCGCGGACGCGGCCGCCACCACGACCACGACCACGAGCACGACCACCGCTACAGCTGTTCCGCTCGTTGCCGGCTCAACGCGGAGGTAACGTTGTCCAGATCGTCGGGGAACAGCGCCGCGTAGGTGTCAAGAGTCACCTTCGCCGACTTGTGGCCCAGCATCCGCTGTACGACTTTGACGTTGGCACCAGCGCTGATCGCGAGTGACGCAGCGGTATGCCGGAGGTCATGTGGTGTGACTCGACGGAAGCTTGCGTCGGCCGCCATCGTCCGCTGGACGGCCTTCGCGAACCATCCCTGACTGGAGTGCCCTGGCCGGAGGAAACCTCCGGCCGAAGACGACCAGAGACGATCGTCGGGGTGCTTGTCTCGACAGGCCGCGGCAACAGCCGAGTCGAGGAAGTCAGGAAATGCGACGGAGCGCCGCTCATGCGACTTCACACTGCCCAGGACGTGTTGACCGTTCACCTCCGTCACTCCCTCGCGGATGTTCAGACGACGTCGACCGGGGTCAACGCTACGAACCCGCAAGGCAGTCGCCTCGCCCCATCGGAGCCCGGTGTACGCAAGTAGCCGGACAAGCTCGCCATACCTGGCCTCCGAAGCCAGCGCCTCGACCTGCCGATGCGTCAGGAACACCTCGTCGGGGATCGGTTTCTTCTTGACTGTGAGGCCGCGCGCAGGATTCTTCACCACCCGGTTCTCCTCGACGGCTTCATCGAGGATGCCAGCGAGCAGGTCTCGTGCCCTCGCCACCGAGGTGTGCGAGAGCGAATGCCCGAGTTCGTTCAGCCACGTTTGGACGTCTCGCTTGGTGACTCGGCCTACGGCGTACCCGCCCCACTTTGGTTCGACATGCACGCGCCAGCAGCTTTCAACGGAGTGGAAGCTACTTTGGGTGAGCTTGAACCGGTGCATCTCGAGCCAGGCTCTCCCGAGCTCGCCGATGGTCACTCGCGCATCCGTTGGATCGACGTAGGAACCTCGCAACTTCGACACCTCGACAGTGTTGAGGTAGTTGAAGGCATCGGTCTTGCGGCGGAAGCCGCGGTCATGACCGCGAGTCCCATCAGGTTTGGTGTACCAGACCTCGTAAAGCTTGCCCCGCGTCTTCGTCTCGTAGGACTTGACTGTTCCCATCGATCAGCGCAGTTCGTCGGCGGTGCTGGCGTACTCCTGCTCGAGAAGCCATGCCTCGACGGCTTCCGGACGGTAGAGCGGGAATCGTCCGACTCGAACGAATCGCGGGCCTGCCCCAGTGACACGCCACTGGCGCAAGTTGCGGGTCGTCACGTGGAGCCGAGCAGCAAGGGCGTCCGGAGTGAGCAAGTCGCCGGTCTGAACTGAAGGACTAAGGGCGGCCTTAGACATGGGTACTCCTCGAAAGTCGATGCTTTCGAGGAGGCCGTTTAGCCGAACCTGTTAACGGTTGCTTGGCGTACCTGCTCGTCGAGCCGTCAATGGCTCTGGCCCTTTTCAATCATTCAGACCTGCAGCAGACCATACACGTCCAGCCAGTTGGTGACAAACGTACGCGGATGAAGCAGCTGACGATGCCCCTCGGACGCGTCTGAGGCTGCGACAGCGCGCCCGCGACCAACCAGCTTCTAAGCCAAGGGCTTCGCCGGAGGTCACTGAGCACGCGTGAGACGCCCGCTCTGGGTTCAGATCCGACTGCACTGAAATCATTTCCGAAATCATTCAGCGGATCGTGTCGGCCAGCGCCAGGAGCACCGACGCACCATTGCCCGTTCCGGGTCCACGCCTCGCAAGAGCGTGGTCAGCCGACGGTGTCCGTAGGGGAGCGGAGCGGAGGGGCGGCACCGACGGAAGGCACCCAAGGACGCCCCCGATGGGGCGTCGGAGGGCAAGGAGCGTAGCGACGCAGTAAGGGCCATGAGGAGCGCAGCGACGAGTGGTGAGGGGGACCCGGAGACCGAGCGCAGCGAGAGTCTCAGGGGCTCCCGAAGAGGTGTCGGCTGTGCCGACCGACGAGCAAGGTTCCAGGTCGCGAAGCGGACTGGAAACGCAGCTCGGCGTCACCTCCCCTTATGCCCTTTTTCCCTGCCGCGAAGATCCGGAGCTTCAGCGACGGATCGAGGTCACGATTGCTGCTGTGATCGGGGGAAACGGATGGATCAGCCTCATCTTGATCACCACCAGATCCGAAGGATCAAGCCTGGTGGTGGTGATCAAGTGGCATCCGTTTGCCGCGGGAAGTCGGGGTTTGGGTTGATCCACGGTTCTGGGCGTCGTGACGCCGGGGATCAACCCATCGAGCGCAGCGACGCCAGGGGCTGAGGAGCCTGCGGATCAGCACCTGATCAATCCCGACGCAGACGCGGGCACGCGGCTGCCTTCGCCCTCGCAAGCAGCGCAGGTCGGAGCATCGCGGAGACCTCTCGCGTAGCGCCGTCACCTCATCGTCGCGGGGGAGGAACGACGCCGTGACGGGTCCCGCTGCCGCCGCTTCAGCGGCGCCCTGCGGTTCTCCTTTCGCCCCATCGGGCACGACTGTGGAGTGGACGTGAACGAGGCTCGTGACAACAGGTCAGGCTCAGATCCAGCCACGCGACCGGGCGCCCTCACGATGGGAGCCTCAGCCGATGCGTTCAGCACCGAGCTTCTGTGCCCCGTACCTGGCCACGGCTGATCCAATTGTGGGCAAATGCTGCCCAGGGGTGGCCTGCTCTGGGCCGCGAGGCGACCGCCGAAGCTCCCTCGACGGCAAATGGAAGGAAAAGAGGGCCACCCGGACGCGTTCAGCGTCGGATGGCCATGCTGTGACCGGTTGGCGGTCATGTGTGGGTCAGCAGGTGGGCGGATCGGTCCGCAGCGACCAGCGAGCGACAGCGAGAGGGAGCGTTGCGGCCCCGCTACGGCCAAATATGGCCCACAGTCGGCCGCGCCGTGACCGACCAGTGCCGGCGGCCCCCAGTCGGTACGCTGCGGCCGAGAGCCCAGCGCACGCATCCGACTCCCTCGCTCAGCGCGACGCCGAGCCGCTGATCATCGCCGCGATCGCGGCGCACGTTGGGATGCTGCTGGCGCCGGCGCGCGTCGAGTTCGACGACGGTGTCCGTGTCGAGCTCGACGGAGCACCCTAGGACCGGAGGGTCCTCGTCGAGGCGTACGCGCACATCGGCGCGCTTCGAGGCGGGCAGCCGAAGAAGCTCGCGACGGACGCCTTCAAGCTCCTCTGGGCCGGCCGGAAGCTTGAGGCGACGCGGCTCATCATCGCGATCATCGACGTGGAGGTCGAGCAGTACCTGATGCGGCCGAAGGCGTGGCTGACCTCGGCCCTCCGTGACAGCGGCGTCGAGGTCGTCCGGGTCGCGATCGACGACGAAGCGCACGCGCGCGTCGAGGCGGCGCAGCAACTGCAGCTGATGGCACCTCCCGGAGCGTCAGCGCCGGGGGAGCGACCGGTGTGACTGACAGACCGGGGGTGGCAAGTCCACTCCGATGCGCTCACCCGCCAACAGCGGGCAGAGCAGCGCGCCACGTCACAATCGGGTGACGCGCCCAGCCTGTGCGAACACGCCGTGCCGGCGTCGACCACATGAATGATCCCCCGAGGGGCGTCTGCTTCCCGGGGGATTTTTCGTCGTACCGGTTTGTACCGGATTTCTCGGTACAGGCACGCGTGCAACGACGCCGCGAAAACCCCAGTTCAGAGGGCTGATTCTCGCCGCCTCACCGGTTGTAGGCATGCGGTGTTCCACTTCGTGTACCGGGAGCAGACCCGCATGAAGGCGGTCCTGATCGGGGGAAAGCGTGCCGTGTACCGGTTGTACCGCTTCTTCCGAGGAACCCCTGTGCGTGCGTATGCGCGCATGCATGCGTGCGTGCGTGCGTAGAGGTTCGCAGAAACCGGTACAACCGGTACAAACTGCCTCTCTACCCTCCTACTTCCTTGAAAGGTCAGGGAAGTAGGGCTCATGGGGCGTACCGGTTCTCGAAAATCACGGCTCAAAAGTGGTACTCGACTCACACCCGCACGAGCCCTCAAATGGGGGTTTGACCTGGGAAAACCTGCCACGCGCACCTGTACCGGTTTCCGAACGCGAAAGTGGTACATGTGGTCCGATCGCGCCCTCGAGTGGGTCGAAGTGGCTGGCGAGCCTGAGCATCCGTGCCCGACGATGGGTTTCCGCCGCAGCGATTCAGTCACACCGCGCCGGTCGCCGCCCGAGGACCTTGCTGCGTGGACTTCATGTTTCGCCGAAACCATTCGATCGGCCGCCTCGCAACAGTCATGTCGACTATTGATATCCCCCGGATCGCGCTGATCAGAGCCGCTTGTCGCCGAGTCAGGACGCTCGAGGCACGTTCGCGCGCACGTCATCGGCCTGTGTCTCGTCGAGCTCCCAGCGCTCGTACTTCGTGTGCTCCGGGTACTTCTCGCGCAGGTACTCCCGCACGACCTTCCCAGGCCGCGACTCGTTCGTGTAGCCGAGCTCGACCGCCAGCTCCCGCGGTGTCCACGTCGTCACGAGCGCGGCCGCTTTGAGTGGTTCCGCGCGGGGTTCCGAGGCTTGGTGAGTGACTTCGAGTTCGTCCGGCAAAGCTCGCCGATTCCGGAGCCGCACGACGGGCACGGGTGGGACAAGTCCTCGGTGGCGCGAAGATCGCGCTCCATACCTGCGTAGAACGCGTCCACCGGAACACTCGACGAGTCGAGGATCGCCTGTTCGACCAGATCGCGGTGCTTCACGAGCGCGTCGTAGAACCGCTTTGGGTCGTCGGCCACACGCATCACGGCCGGGGCGACCTCCCACAGCGCCCGCTGCAGGTTCGGAAACGGTCGCGGACCACCGAAGTCGCCGTTGCCGACGCGGACACCGTCTCGTCGGGCTTCGGCGATGTGCAGCATCTCGAGGTAGTGCAGTTCGAGAGGCGACTCCGCCGTCGCGACGATCGTCTTGGTGAGGCCACTGGCGCCATGCTCCGCGAGCACCTCGGTCATGAAGGCCCCGCTGCCGAGGTAGCCATCGACATGCTTCGGGTCGAGGCGCGTGCTCTGACCGATGTAGGCCCACGCCTTGTCGGCCGGTTCGGTCCTGAACACGTACCCGACTGCTGACGCCGGCACCTTTGCCTGATCGCTCATGGTCACCACTCCCTCGAGGTCATCGTCATCGTCCCGTGAGCCGACCGAACCGCCCGCGGCGTCGCGGTGGTACGACGCGCGCCTCCGAGGCTCCAGCCGGCACGGGAACGCCGATCGTCATGGTCCGCTCTCGCTCCGCCGGGTCCGGCATCGGCGTCATCGGCCAGTCCGCCGGCACGTAGTTGTCGGGCACCACGTACCCGCCGCAGTTGACGACCTTGGCGGCGGCGCTGATCGTGACGCTCTGCACGTGCAACGTCTCGTTGTTGAAGTCGAACGGCCTCCGGCCGTAAGGGACGTACGCGGTCGTCTCCCGGAGGTTCTTCAACCAGGTGAGCCGCCCCAAGGTGCCAGAGGTCGACGATGCCCACCAGTGAGTAGCGTGCCACCGGACGCGGAGCTCGTCGCCCACGCGCACATCGCGCATGTGCTCGGTCACCGTCGAGCGGTAGAGGTTCGACGCCATCGGCGTCCCGCGGCTGGCGTAGACGCTCGCCAGGAGCCCCGTCGTCCCGAACCGGCGGTCACCGTTCTTGTGCACCGAGCCGAGCTGCGGATGACCGTCCGCGGCAGCGGGCACGTCCTTTGCGTCGTTCACCTGATTCCTCCCCGGCTCCTCGTCCCCATCGTGCTGCGTTCTCGTGCCGATGACCAGCGTCCGGGGCTCCCGCTCACTTGTCGAGCAAGTATCCGAGATGCACCCAGGTGACGCTGTCGCCGCTGCCGCCGACGTCATGTCGTCGGATACCCCGCGCCGGACTCATCGGACGGCCGCCAATGAGGTGATCGTCGTCCTCTGTAACCGGCCGCAACAGCTCAGCCCGGTGTCACTTCAGGGGGTCGGATTCAAGCCGACGAGAATCACAGTTATCGCAACTATTCGGCGAGGGGTCTACTCGCCCGGTTTCGACTCGAACGGCGCCCCGACGCCGACGAATCTGCTCGTGTCCGGGGTGATTCGTAGGCTCGATCCACCATGACCGAACTGCTGCCGCTACCTGCCCGGGGCCTTCCTGCGCGTGTGGTCACGCACGTCGGGGAGGACCTCGAACTCGCGGATGCGCCCCTCCGTCCCGAGCTGCTCGAGGGCATCGCAGAGAACACGGCGCACGCAAGTGCTGCGGGCACCAGACGGGCCTACGAAGGCGACTGGGCAGCGTTCGAGCGCTGGTGTGAGGTCCATGGTCGGAGGGCCCTCCCCGCGCAGCCACAGACCGTCGCGGGCTACATCACCGACCGCGCGGCGCTCGTCGAACCGGGCACCGGAGACCACGTCTACGCACCCACCACGATCTCAAGGTGGGTCACCTCGATCAACGTCCGGCACGAGCGCGAGAACCTCGCCCCTCCGGGCGCGACACGCACGGTCAAGGACACCCTCGCCGGCATCCGCCGCGACAACGCACGGCCAACCCGGCGCATGGCACCGCTGCTGCTGAACGACCTCAAGCGGGTACTTCGCGGCATCGACCTGCACTCGTACCCCGCGTGTCGCGCAAATTGTTCTGGTTTTCGAGGACTTGGAACGGTCCAAGAAAAGGACCAGCCCCATTCCGCTCTGAGCGGCGCCCAGCCCGGCACCCTGGTCGCATGACTTATGTCCCTCCGGAGCCTCCAGAGCTCCGCCGCGAAGTCGGGTCTTCCCTCTCGAATCGATGGCCGCCACCCTGGCAAGATGTCATCGAGTTGACCGCCCAATGCCTCGCAAACGCCTCAGCTAGGGACCCCGAGGGGGATCTCACGCCCTGGGAACAGTCGTCGTTGGCGCAACGGGAGGCGCTTCGTCGATTGGTCGTGCAGGTCCTACAGGCCTACGCCGATGCCGACAGGCTTGCAGCCTCGCGGTACACGAGCGCACAGGCAGACCACAAAGCGTCACGGCGCCGGGGCCAGCCATGACTAATCCGCGAGACGACCAAGGACGGTGCACCGCATGACGACACGTCGCCAGATCGCCCGAGCGCGGGCTCGCGTTGCCCTCGCCGCCAGGACGGGCGAGGACCTGCCGAATAGCGTTCATCAACTCGCAGCGATGGACTTTGCAGACGCCGACCACACCGCGACAACTGGTCGAGATCGCGAAGACCGCCAGCGGCCGCAGCGCGGAGACCTGGCAACATTGCTGGGTGTTCACGCCGCTGGTAACGACTTTGGGCGCTTCCCAGAGTTGGAGCACCCGCGGGACGGCCAGGGGCTCGAGCATCGCGACGAGCAGGCGATCCTCGAGTCCCTGCCTTGGACTCATGAGCAATACGAAGCAGCAAGGTCTGCCGTGGCACGTGGCGAACTTGACGCGCTCGAACACAGCGTCCGGCGGAGCGCAATGAACGGCGCGATCACCTACAAGGAGGTATCCGACCGGCTGAAGGTTGGGACCGCGCGGATACTCGCGCGACTCGCGTCTGGGGACCTGTTCGCGTTCGTTTCCGACGACGAGATGCTGTTCCCGATATGGCAGTTTACGGACGACCCCGACCGTCCGGTCTTAAATCAGCTGTCGACCTTGATCGAAGCATTTGGTGATGACATGCACCCAGCGTCGATCCTTGGCTTCATGACGACACCGCATTCCTCCACACGAATCGACGGCATCCCGATGACTCCCCGTGAGTGGCTCACAAGCGGTCGTCCGGTTCAGCCCCTGGTTGAGATGCTCAGGGTCCCGCGACTGATGTGAAGAGAGCCCTGCGCAGTGAAGGCGCTGAAATGCCGCCGCCTTGTCCTGCATCCGTGCGACCGCGCTGCTCAACAGCCACCGCCCTCGCCTTCTTCAGCTTCAAAGGAGACGCCGAAATCCAATTTCATGTCAGGTTGCGAGAGCGAATGAATGACGATCGCAACCACGATCGAACCAACTCCGCCAATCACCGTGATTGACAGGATTGATCCATTGTATGGATCCAACCAAGGGATAATCTACCGCCAAGTCGCGGACGTAGCGCTGCTGTCTATCGTCTCGGGACACCACCGGATTCTGGCCGATAAGCGACAACTCCACGAGATGCGCATCCTTCTCAAGCGCCACCCTAATTCCGGTGTCCGATACGCCTGCGACGACCTTGCGATAGTCAGCCAGCCTTTTCACTGGAACCCTCACAACGCGCTTACGGGTTTCCATGCGAGCAAGCCAACGAACAAAGGCTCCACTTGCATGCACCTCCCACTCGCGATCGAGCTCATCATTTACGATGACCCCGGTATCACGGTCACGCTTCGACAGCTCGCTCAAAAACAAGAAACACGCCGCCGCATCTTCATTCTCCGTAGGGTCGTTGCAGGATCGCGCAACGCTCGCATCGATTACCATGGCGGACACAATTGCCGACCTGTCCGAACAGCCTCAATGTAAGCAATGTCAGCATCTTCGGCGACATCGTCGAAGTCGAGCGGCCAGTCGCCAAAACGACCCTTGTCATCGACGTCAGCCACAGACACAAACGCATACCCGTTCGCATCCCTGCCAAACCAGTTCAAGCTAACCGACTCTGCGCCAATCTTCCCCAGCGCGATGTTCGTCTGGACGGCGCGAATCAGCAAGGAACTGTGCGTCTCGGCTATGACCTTCACCCCACGCGCAGCAGCATCCACGAGAATCTTCCCGAGGACCACCTGAGCACGCGGGTGGAGGTGAATCTCGGGTTGCTCGATGTACACAATTTGACCTGGTTCCGCCAGCAAAAGCGAAACCACGACGGGGAGAGTTTGGCTCACTCCGAATCCGACATCAGCGATACTGACTAAGTCCTGCGCGCCACCCTGCTGCGCATGTGGCACCCGACCGACGAGAACCTCGACGGTCGCATCGTTCTTCTTCTTTGCAAAAATCTTCCAAGTAAGACCCAGCTCTTCCATTTGGTTCGAAAGAGCATCCAAACGCGGATCCTTCTTCTCGCCCCATTCGAGCACTACTGAGGCGACGTATTTGTCGAAGGTTCCAGGGAAGTTGCGCCCGACGGCAGCACGAGGGTATTCGCGTTCTGGGTTCCCCCTGAGCCCTGGAACGTGGATGATGCCACTAATTAAACGGGACCAGTCATCCGTGTGCGAGTCGAACGGATCAATACCAAGGTAAGAATCGCCGATCGACACCACACCCTCGAGGAAGCACCGGTCACGATGAACGCCGATCCCTACTGCTGCACCTTTACTACCCGGGAATGAGCCATCCTTCGCCTGGTGCAGAATTGTTTCGCCGAATCCAGACACTTCACTCTCGAGGCTTTTCGCATATTCAGGACTAAGCGTCGGCTGAAGGATCACCGAGCGACCGAGGTCCTCAAACTGATCAGACTCGATAGTGAAACCGTCTAGCGAGTCCGCGTAGACGACATGACGGTGATGTTCACCGATACGGAGGTCTACACTGAAGCGATCTACTCGCGACCCCTTCGCCTTGCCTCTGCTCAGAGTCTGCGACCGTTCAGTGAACTTCGCATTTGACCCGTGAAGCAAGAGCGGCCCGGGGTCGAAGCTGGCGTCAAGGGTCTGTTTCATCAGCAGTAGTGGCTGCATAAAGCTGGACTTACCACCGCTATTCGCGCCGGAGATTATCGTCAAGGGCGCGACCCTCAGCGCAACTTCGTCGTAAATCGCTTTGAATCCTTGGATTCCGATGGTGAGGTCACCCTGCGCGAAGTTCGGTCCGGGTCGGAAGGATGCCGGCGGGGAGGATCGGCGCGTGCGTCGCCTTGCCATAGATGGTCTCTCGTTTCAAAGAAGAGCGTTGCTCGGAGAAAGCTTAGTCGTCGCAGGCGTCGTGCGGTGGTCGAGCTTGGCCAGCGTTCGCCACATCCCTCCGTCAACTTGCCATCCACCACAGCTGAGCCGAGGTATACCTCAGTACCACGGGCGCCGATGGCTGGGAGGCTGTAGTTCTGGAGGCCTCCGCGAGCCGTCGTCACACACCTGGGCACTGATCCAGAGCTCGCGCAGCGCGAAGTAGGGGTCGGCGCGATCTGACTCACCACGGGGGTGCAGGTGCGGAGCCTTGGACTGGACCACCCGCTTGCTCAACGCGCGGGCTGTCTCCGGCGTGAGTTCGGACGGACTTCGGCCGCGCTGCACGGACGTCCCCAGCGAGGCCTGCACCAAAGACGCACCACGGGCACTCTAGGAAACAAGAAAACCCCCGCGTGAACGGGGGTTTTCTGTGGCGGTACCGGTGGGATTTGAACCCACGGTGGAGTTGCCCCCACACATGTTTTCGAGACATGATCCTTCGGCCGCTCGGACACGGTACCGGGAAAGAGTTTACACGATTCCGACGGTGCTCACGACCACCACGGGGCCGCTCCCCTGCACCACCGGCCCCGTCCCACCGTCCGTCCACCGGTGTGCTCCGCCAGAGCCCGGGGTGAGCGAGGCCGCGTACGGTCTCCGGCATGAAGACCCGCACCCTCGTCGCCCTGCTCACCTCCGTCATCGGCGGGCTCGCCGTCGTGGGTGGTGGCGCGTTCGGTGCCCGCGCGGGGATCCGGGGGCAGCGAGCTGCGTCCCAGCGCGTGGTCGACATGCTCCCCGTACATGCGGACTGGTGGCGGGAGCGCCTGCAGCACGAGGGGCAGCTGACGTACCTCGCGATCGGCGACTCCGCTGCGCAGGGCGTCGGCGCCACCGCTCCGGGGCGCGGGTACGTCGGCCTCCTGGCCCGCCGCATCCGGCACCGGTCGCGCATGTCGGTGCGGGTGGTGAACCTCAGCGTCTCGGGCGCGACGACGTGGGGTGCGAAGCAGGACCAGCTCCCGAAACTGCGGCAGTACACCCCGGACATCTGCACGGTGTCGATCGGGGCGAACGACATCGCGGACTTCCACCCGGACAAGTTCGAGCGGAACATCCGCGCGATCTACAGCGCCGTGCCCTCGCACGCGGTCGTCGCCGAGCTCCCGTGCATGTTCGTGCCCGACCGCGAGCGCAAGGTCGCCGTGGCGAACGAGATCGTGCACCGTGTCGCCACCGAACTCGGGTTGACCGTGGCGCCGCTCCACGTCATCACGAAGCGCGTCGGGCTCCGTCGGACCTTCTTCAACAGCTACGGCGACCTGTTCCACCCGAACGACCGCGGGTACGAGATCTGGGCGAGCGCCTTCGAACCCGCGGTCGATGCCCGCGTGGACACCGTCGCCGCGATCCGGCACTACCTGTCCGCGCGCGAGGCCGAGGACCTCGGGCGCGAGGCCGGCGCCGTCGCGACCGCCCGCGCCGAGCAGGACGTGGAGCACGCGGCGGACCTCGGGCACGGCGACCGCCCGGGACCCGTGGAGCGGCTGCGACAGCGGATGACGGGCGGTGTCCCCCTGCCGGAGCAGGCGCGCGAGAGCGAGCAGACGACCGAGCACGACGGGGACGTCGAGCACGTCGGCGAGGACGAGCAAGGAAAGGACGACGAGCACGGCACGGACGACGGGCACGGCCGGCACGCTCCGCGGCACCGCGGTGTCGGCGGGGCGCTCTAGCCTCGAGCCATGGCGCGCACCCAGTCCCTCTACCGCTGCACCGAGTGCGGGTGGACCAGCATCAAGTGGGTCGGCCGCTGCGGTGAGTGCCAGGCGTGGGGCACGGTCGAGGACACGACGGCGGCCGCGGCGAGCTCGCGCGGGCCCGCTGCCGTCTCCGTCGCTGGAGCGCGCGTGGCCCGACCGATCACCGAGGCCCGCGGAACGGGGGTCCAGCGGTGGACGTCCGGGATCGGCGAGTTCGACCGCGTGCTCGGCGGCGGCATCGTGCCCGGGGCCGCCGTACTGCTGTCCGGCGAGCCGGGTGTGGGTAAGTCGACGCTCCTGCTCGAGGTCGCCTCCCGTGCGGCAGCAACCGGCAAGCGGGTCCTCTACGTCAGCGCCGAGGAGTCGGTGGACCAGGTCCGACTCCGCGCCGAGCGCACGAACGCCATGCACGACCAGCTCTACCTGGCGAGCGAGGTCGACCTCGGCGTCATCCTCGGGCAGATCGACCAGGTGCAGCCCGACCTGGTGATCGCCGACTCCGTGCAGACGATCTCGTCGAGCACCGTGGACGGCATCGCCGGCGGCACCTCCCAGGTGCGCGAGGTCGCCTCCACGCTCATCCGGGTGGCGAAGGAGCGGTCGCTGCCCGTCCTCATCGTTGGCCACGTCACGAAGGACGGCACGATCGCGGGTCCGCGACTGCTCGAACACCTGGTCGACGTCGTCTGCCACTTCGAGGGCGACCGGCAGACCGCACTCCGGTTCGTCCGGGCACTCAAGAACCGCTTCGGCCCGACGGACGAGGTCGGCTGCTTCGACATGGCCGGCGACGGCATCCACGAGGTCCCGGACCCGAGCGGCCTCTTCATGTCGCGGAACGGCACCCCGGTGTCCGGCACGTGCGTGACGGTCGCACTCGAAGGGCGCCGCGCGCTCCCGGTCGAGGTGCAGGCGCTCGTCGTGCCGAGCTCGGCACCGCAGCCGCGCCGGGTCGTGAACGGCGTCGACGCGTCACGCGTGGCGATGCTCCTCGCGGTACTCGAACGACGCGCCGGCCTCAAGCTGTCCGATGCGGACGTCTACGTCTCGACGGTCGGCGGGATGAAGCTCACCGAGCCGGGCGCCGACCTGGCGATCGCGCTGGCCCTGGCGAGCGCGGCGCGGGACCGTCCGTACCCGCACACACTGGCGGCGGTGGGCGAGATCAGTCTAGCCGGCGAGATCCGTCCGGCGACGGGCGCGAAGCAGCGGGCGAACGAGGCCTCGCGGCTCGGGTTCACGACCGTGCTCGGCGCGGACGCCGAGCACCTGCGCGAGGCGCTGCGCGTCGCGTTCTCGCTGACGCAGTCGGTCCGCGAACGCGAGCTCGACCGCGCGTTCTGACCGGAACCGGCAGCGACGGCCCTGACCAAACCGGACCGGACCAGGTCTGACCGAACCGGACCAGGCCGGACCGGACCGATCGCCCGTGGCGAGCCGCAGGACGGGCGCGCGCCGCGCCTCCAGAGCGAACCGACGCCGCCCAGGCCCCGACTACGCGCGGAGCGCCGCCAGCAGGTCCGCCGGTGCCGCCTGCATCGTGTGGGGCCCGGCGATGTCGAAGAACACGCCCTCGAGCGAGTCGAGGTGCGCCGCCAGGAACTCGTCGAGCCGCGGCCCGTCGTAGACCATGACCTGGCGGACCTTCTCGTCCGGGACCATCGCGGTGTACGCATCGGCGGACGAGAAGAGCAGCAGGATGCGCTTGTCCGAGCCCTCGCGGCCGAAGACGCGGACCTGCATGTCCTTCTTGCCGGTGACGAGCCGGGGGACGATCACGATGTCGTTCCGCAGGGCGAACGCGACCGCGGCGACGTCCTGCTTCGCGAGGGCCTCCTCGAGCTGCTCGCTCCGGAAGCGCTGTTCCTTGTCTGCCATCACCCCTAGTCCACCAGATCTGCACGCCGACGGCGAACAGGAACGGCTGCGAGGCGGAGATCCTGCACAGAAGTGGGCGCTGCCTCTTCCATTGCGGCCACAGCACGGTAGGTTGGTCTCAACCGCTTCGGCGGGAGTCCATCGTTCTTCCGGTGCTCTGCACCTTCGAGCGCCATCGGTCACTGATCTTCCCAGGTCGCCTGGCCCCGAACCCGTCCCACCGGCCCATGCCCGCGGGACGCACTGATCTGACGACAACCGTCGGTGGATCGGCGGCAGCAAGAGCCGTCTCGCAAGACAGGCAACGAACGTGGCCTGGCAAGAAAGTTAAGGAAACGCCATCATGGCAACTGGCACCGTCAAGTGGTTCAACAACGAAAAGGGCTTCGGCTTCATCGCTCCGGACGACGGCAGCGCCGACGTCTTCGCGCACTTCTCCGCGATCGCTGGCAACGGCTACAAGTCGCTCGAGGAGAACCAGAAGGTCGAATTCGAGATCACCGAGGGCCGCAAGGGCCCGCAGGCCGAGAACATCTCGGTCATCGGCTGACCTCAGCCGCTCGGAACGGGCTCGTCGTCTTCGGACGGCGGGCCCGTTCGCATGTCCAGGCGGCATCGCTTCCGGGCAGGGACGCCTCCGAGCAGCCTCGCCGCCAGGAAGCATCGCCTCCGGGCAACGCCGCTTCCGGACAAATTGCTAGACGACCTAGCAATGTGACGTAGCGTGGTGGCATGACTTCCACGCACCACGGACCGGAAGACAGCGCGCAGCCGTTCGACATGCAGACGTTCCTCGACGACTTCATGACCGGACTCGAACCGGGTTCAGTCGAGGAGCAGCTCTAGGAGGAGGTGCGGGAGCAGCCCCTCGGCAGCAGCGCCGCTACTCGCTCCGGACGCCGTCCGACCAGATCGTGTCGTCCGCGGGCTCGAACAGACCGCGCTTCGCGCGCTTCCGGAGCCCCTTGAGCGTCGCGATCTTCACCGGCTCGACGCCGTGATCGCGCTCGTAGGCCGAGGCTGACTCCCGAACGATTCCCTGATCCGACACTCTGTCAGCATGACGCAGCGTGGACAGCTCCCGGCACGGAGTGCGTCACTCGGATGACGTGCCGGGCGCGCCGCAGGGTGGATCGTCCCAGGGCCGCGTCAGTTCAGCACGAACTGCGCCGACTCCTTCGACTCCAGGTCCCCCACCGACACCTGCAGGTGGTAGCTCGCCCCGCCACCGGGCACCGACGGCCGAGCACCGTCGCACGTGGTCGTCGACGAGCGCGTGCGGTCCCAGGCGATCGCCGGCGTGGTGAGTTCCTGCCCCGCCTTGATCGTGACGTCCTGGTTCGTCCCGCCCGTCTGGCAGTCCTTCGACGACCAGTACTGCTCCTGCCCAGAGCTGATCGTCAGGACCTGCTGCGCCGAGCCGAGGTCCATGTGGCACGAGTCGGAGCCGGTGTTCGTGATCGACATCGCGATCTGCGGGTCCTCGGTCGGCCCGTAGGTGCCCTTGTCGACGACCGGCGTGAGCTCGATCTGGTCCTCGGAGCACGTCGTGGCGTCACCGGAGGCCGAAGCGGGTGCCGTGGCGGACGCCGACGGGGCGGGTGACGCCCCGGCGCCGGCCGGAGCGGTCGGATCCCCGGACGCGGACGGGGCGAGCGAGGCCCCATCGCCAGCCGACGGCGAGGCCCCCGGCGCCGACGCGGACGAGGCCCCACTCCCCCGCCCGACCACGATCAGCACGACCACCACGACGACGAGCAGCAGCACGCCGGCGACGAGCGCGCGACGACGCCAGTAGACACCGGACGACTCGGGTCCGACAGGGTGACGGAACGACGACATGCGCACAGGGTAGGGCGAACGGGTCTCTCCGCAGCGACGCGACGCCGATGCGTCACCGAACGCGTCAGCAATCCACAGGCAGCGGATCGCCGATCAGTGGCCCCCGACCAACCGAAGGATCCCGGTCAGCGGATCCCGGTCAGAGGATCTTCAACATGCGGGTGTTGCCGAGCGTGTTCGGCTTCACCCGGGCGAGGTCGAGGAACTCCGCGACCCCCTCGTCCGACGAGCGCACGAGCTCGGCGTACACGTCCGGCGACACGACCTGCTCGCCGATCTCCAGGTACCCGTGCTTCGCGAAGAACTCGACCTCGAACGTCAGGCAGAAGATGCGGGCGACGCCGAGCTCCCGGGCGTCGTGCTCGAGCGCCTCGAGCATCCGGTGGCCGACCCGCTTGTGGATCCAGTCGGCGTCGAGCGCGAGCGTGCGGACCTCGGCGATGTCGTCCCAGAACACGGCGAGGGCACCGCAGCCGATCGGCGTGCCGTCCGGCCCCTCGGCGATCCGGAACTGCTGGATCGAGCCGTAGAGCGCGACGTTCTCCTTGCCGAGCAGGATGCGCCGGTCGACGTACGGAGCGATGAGCCGCTGGATGTGCGGCACGTCCGAGGCCAGGGCCGGGCGCACCCGGATGCCGTGCTCGTCCCGTTCGTCGAACGCGTGCTTCCCGTTGCCACTCATCCCGTCGAGCATACGGCGCAGCAGGGGGACACTGCCCTGGGGACCCTCCAGCCGGACCGGCATAGCGTCGGTCACGAACCCGAAGAGCACGACGAAACGAAGGAGCGACCATGCCCCAGATCATCGAGACCGTCGACGTCAACGTCCCCGTCCGCCAGGCCTACGACCAGTGGACCCGGTTCGAGGAGTTCCCCCACTTCCTCG
Organism: Curtobacterium sp. 1310; assembly: GCF_017834105.1. Taxonomy (NCBI): domain Bacteria; kingdom Bacillati; phylum Actinomycetota; class Actinomycetes; order Micrococcales; family Microbacteriaceae; genus Curtobacterium; species Curtobacterium sp. 1310. The sequence goes on from NZ_JAFICY010000003.1 coordinate 86,709, forward strand.
ACGAGGTCGAGAAGATCGTCCAGGTCGACGACAAGACCACCGACTGGACCGTCAAGGTCGCCGGTCAGGAGCGCGAGTTCCGCGCCGTCATCACCGAGCAGCACCCGGACGAGCGCGTCGCGTGGACCGTCAAGGACGGCGACACCGACCACGCGGGCGTCGTCACGTTCCACAAACTGTCCGACAACGAGACCCGCGTCACCGCGCAGATCGACTGGGAGCCGTCGGGCTTCCTCGAGAAGCTCGGCTCCGCCGTCGGTGTCGGCGGCCACGCGGTCAAGAAGGACCTGCAGAACTACAAGGAGCGCGTCGAGAACGCCCCGACCGAGCCGGGCTGGCGCGGCGACGTGCAGGCCTAGGACCCGCAGCACGACGGACGGGAGGCGCGGTGCCGGCTGGCACCGCGCCTCCCGTTCCGCTGTGGAGGGGACCGCACGCACACGTCGCCCTGGCAGGGTGGACACCATGCAGCTCGTCCGCACCGCCGTCACCGGCACCGTGATCGCCACCGCCGGCAGCGTCGCCCTCGGGGCCGCCGCCGCACGCCGGCTCCTCCGCCCCGCACCGTTCGTGCCCCCGGAGTCCGAGCTGGTGTACGCCGACGAGCGGTCCGTCCCGGGCACCGAACCGGACGGCGTCGTCGGGCGCACCCACGTCGTCCACGTGCACGGGCAGTCGCTCGGCCCGCAGCAGGTCCTGCGTGGCCTGCGCGTCTGGCGGGAGCTCGGCGCCTCCAACCAGGTGGTCGACACGTCCGACCTGCCGCTGCGCTCCCTCGATCCCGCCGCGGTCGATCGCGTCGCCGCCGCCGCGCACGCCGCGCGTGCCCGCGGCGCCGAACGGGTGGTGCTGCAGGGTTGGTCCGCCGGCGCCCTCGCCGCCTCCGCCGCGGCGGCACGCACGCCGGTCGACGGCATCGTCGGGGTCGCACCGCTCCTCGACGTCCGGTCGGCCCTGCGCGGCACCGTGACGACCGCGCGCTTCCCGGCGGCCGTCGGTGTGGTCGCGGGACGGATCGCGACCACACCGGGTCTCAGCCGCCTCGCCGGGGTGCCCTACCCCCTCACGGTCACCCGCTGGCAGGACGACCGCACGCCGACCCTCCTGCTGCACTCGACGGCCGATGCCCTCGTGGCAGCGGCCGACGTCGAGACGCACCGCGCCCGCGGTGCCCGGGTCGAGACCTTCGCGCACGCCCGGCACACGCTCGAGTGGAACGAGGACCCGGAGCGCTGGGAGCGCGCCGTCAGGGAGTTCGCCGCGACGCTCGGCTGACGGACACTCACCGGAACGAGAAGTGGCCCCGGTCGGGGGGAGACCGGGGCCACTGACGTCCGACCTGTTGGGGGAACCAGCCGGACGTCGGTCGCGAGGTGTTGGGGGGAACCCTCGCACGAACAACGGTACCCCCCGCCCGGGGGTCGCGTCCGCAGCGCACGCCGGAACCCGCACACGGATCCGCGACCACGAACGGACGGGAGGCGCGGTGCCAGCCGGCACCGCGCCTCCCGTCCGAGTGGAACCGGTCCTAGGACTCGATCTCGCCCTGCGGGGTCTCCGCGGACTCGACCGCGGGAGCCCCGGCGAGGACCTCCTCGCGACCCGGCTGACGCCCGGTCTCGAAGTCGAACTTCCCGTCCACGAAGTCGACCTTCACGTGGTCGCCCGCGTTCAGCTCACCCTGCAGGATGTGCTCGGACAGCTGGTCCTCGACCTCGTGCTGCATCGCGCGACGCAGCGGACGGGCACCGAGTGCCGGGTCGAAGCCGACCTTGATGAGCTGCTCCTTGGCGGCGAGCGTCAGCTCCACCGTCATGTCGCGATCCAGCAGGCGGTCCGCCAGGCGCTTCACGAAGAGGTCCACGATCTGCAGCAGCTCGGACTGCGAGAGCTGCGGGAACACGATCGTGTCGTCGACACGGTTGAGGAACTCGGGCTTGAAGTGCTTCTTGAGCTCCTCGTTCACCTTCGAGCGCATGCGGTCGTAGCCGACGGCCGAGTCACCCTCGACCTGGAAGCCCACCGGGCCACCCGCGATGCCCTGCGAACCGAGGTTCGTGGTCATGATGATGACGGTGTTCTTGAAGTCGACCACGCGGCCCTGACCATCGGTCAGACGACCCTCTTCGAGGACCTGCAGCAGCGAGTTGAAGATGTCCGGGTGGGCCTTCTCGATCTCGTCGAACAGGACCACGGAGAACGGCTTGCGGCGCACCTTCTCGGTGAGCTGGCCGCCCTCCTCGAAGCCGACGAACCCGGGAGGGGCACCGAACAGTCGCGAGACCGTGTGCTTCTCACCGAACTCCGACATGTCGAGGGAGATCAGCGCGCCCTCGTCGTCGAACAGGAACTCGGCGAGCGCCTTGGCGAGCTCGGTCTTCCCGACGCCCGTGGGGCCGGCGAAGATGAACGAGCCCGAGGGCCGGTTCGGGTCCTTCAGACCGGCACGGGTACGACGGATCGTCTTCGAGAGGGCCGAGATGGCCTCCTCCTGACCGATGACGCGCTCGTGCAGGGCCTTCTCCATGAAGACGAGACGCGAGGTCTCCTCCTCCGTGAGCTTGAACACCGGGATGCCCGTGGCCTGCGCCAGGACCTCGGCGATGATGCCCTCGTCGACGGTGCCGGACGCGGCGACGTCACCCGCACGCCACTGCTTCTCGAGGCGGAGACGCTCGCCGAGGAGCTTCTTCTCCTCGTCGCGCAGGCTCGCGGCCTTCTCGAAGTCCTGCTCCTCGATCGCGGCTTCCTTCTGTCCGCGGACCGTCGAGATCTTCTCGTCGAACTCGCGGAGCTCCGGCGGCGCCGACAGGATCGACAGGCGGAGGCGTGCGCCGGCCTCGTCGATCAGGTCGATGGCCTTGTCCGGCAGGAAGCGGTCCTGCACGTAGCGGTCCGCCAGGTTCGCCGCGGCGACGATCGCGCCGTCGGTGATGGACACCTTGTGGAACGCCTCGTACTTGTCGCGGAGGCCCTTGAGGATGTTGATCGCGTGCGGCAGCGACGGCTCGTTGACCTGCACCGGCTGGAAGCGACGCTCGAGTGCGGCGTCCTTCTCGAAGTGCTTGCGGTACTCGTCGAGCGTGGTCGCACCGACCGTCTGCAGCTCACCGCGGGCGAGGAGCGGCTTGAGGATCGACGCGGCGTCGATCGCGCCCTCGGCAGCACCGGCACCGACGAGCGTGTGGATCTCGTCGATGAAGACGATGATGTCGCCGCGGGTGCGGATCTCCTTCGTGACCTTCTTGAGGCGCTCCTCGAAGTCACCGCGGTAGCGGGACCCGGCGATGAGCGACCCGAGGTCGAGCGAGTAGAGCTGCTTGTCCTTCAGCGTCTCCGGGACGTCACCCTTGACGATCGCCTGGGCGAGGCCCTCGACGACCGCGGTCTTGCCGACGCCCGGCTCACCGATCAGGACGGGGTTGTTCTTGGAGCGGCGGGAGAGGATCTGCATGACCCGCTCCATCTCCTTCTCGCGCCCGATGACGGGGTCGAGCTTGCCGTCGCGCGCCGCCTGGGTGAGGTTCCGACCGAACTGGTCGAGGACCTGCGAACCCTGCTGGGCGTTCTGCTGCTGCTCGCCGCCGACGGCGACCGCTTCCTTGCCCTGGTACCCGGACAGGAGCTGGATGACCTGCTGACGGACGCGGTTCAGGTCCGCACCGAGCTTGACGAGGACCTGGGCGGCGACGCCCTCGCCCTCGCGGATGAGGCCGAGCAGGATGTGCTCGGTCCCGATGTAGTTGTGGCCGAGCTGCAGCGCCTCGCGCAGGGACAGCTCGAGCACCTTCTTGGCGCGCGGCGTGAACGGGATGTGCCCGGTCGGCTGCTGCTGGCCCTGCCCGATGATGTCCTGGACCTGCTCGCGGACGGCATCGAGCGAGATGCCGAGCGACTCCAGCGCCTTGGCGGCGACGCCCTCGCCCTCGTGGATGAGGCCGAGGAGGATGTGCTCGGTGCCGATGTAGTTGTGGTTGAGCATCTTCGCTTCTTCTTGAGCGAGGACGACAACACGACGGGCTCGGTCGGTGAATCTCTCGAACATGTGCTCTCCCTTGCCGGGCTCGTGGGAGCTCGGTGACGTACATCGAGACTAACCAGCGGACCCCCGCAGGGCTGCCCCTGTTCGCCGTGGGCGTGACCTCTCTTCGCCCGGTGGCCCGCGACCTCCGCACCTGCCGTCGACCAGGCCCGGACGGTTACGATCTGGGCATGGAGCAGCCCGTCGTCGGACTCGTCGTCCACCCCACCAAGAACGTGCAGGAGTCGATCGCGACCCTGCAGGGGTGGAACGCCTCCGGACTGGGTCGGCTCGTCGCCCGGCGGGCGGACGCCCAGCGCATCGGCGGCGACGTCGAGGTGATCGGCGACGACGACTTCACCGACCAGGTCGACCTCGTCGTCGCGCTCGGTGGGGACGGCACGATGCTCGGTGCGATGCGGCTCGTGGCGAAGCGTCCGGTGCCCGTGCTCGGCGTGAACTACGGCAACGTCGGCTTCCTGGTCGAGATCGAGCCGCCCGAGCTCGAGGCCGCCCTCGACCGGTTGTCCGCCGGCGAGTACCAGCTCGAACCGCACCACGCACTCGAGGCCCGGCTGTCGTGGGGTGGCGCGCGGACGGACTACCTGGCGTTCAACGACCTGACGATCGTGCGACGGCCGGGAGCCGGGCAGGTGTCCGCCGACCTCAGCGTGAACGGGCTCGGCTACGGGTACTACCGTGCGGACGCCATCGTCGCCGCGACCCCCGCTGGGTCCACCGCGTACAACTACGCGGCCGGCGGCCCCGTGCTCTCCCCGGCGCTCTCCGGCTCCGTGGTGACGCCGGTCGCCCCGATGGCGGGCATCGACCGCGCCGTCGTCCTGGCGGCACGGGAGCGCTACCGCTTCGACATCGCCGAGGGGACCCGGAGCGCGGCCCTCGAGGTCGACGGCCTCGTCGTGGGCGAGGTCGCCACCGGCGCGCAGATCGACATCCGACTGCGGAAGGACGCCGGCAGCGTGGTGCGCCTGGACGCCGAGCGGCACGGACGCACCGGCCGGGTGAAGCTCAGCCTGCTCGACCTGCCGGTCCGCCCGGACCAGCTCATCGAGCTCATCCCGCAGGACCTGCGCCAGAAGATCGGCCGCGAGATCGAGGACTAGCGGCCCAGGCAATGACAGGGCGGGACCGCAGCGCCCCGGACAGCGAAGTGGCCCGCCCAGGCAGTGCCTGGACGGGCCGTCCCATCACCCCACCGGCCCGCCTTCCCACAGGACGACCCGGTTCCCCGTGCCGACGCTCACGCGCCGGCCGAAGCCTGCTGACCTCAGTCGGTCAGGTACAGCTGCATGTCCTGGCTCACGGCCTTCGCGAACAGGCGCAGCTTGGCACGCGACTCGACGCGGCTGACCGCCTGGCGCGTGGTGTGCACGATCTTCGAGATCTCGTCGAGCGTCATCGGCTTGTCGTCGTCCAGGCCGTAGCGCATGCGGATGACGTTGGCCTCGTCGGTCGGCAGCTCGGAGACGATCGACCGGATGTCGCGGTGCAGGAGCGTCGTCTCGGTCAGCTCGTTCGGGCTCGCGGCGTCCTCGTCCTCGATGAAGTCGCCGAGCTCGCTGTCGTCGGAGTCACCGACGACGGTGTGGATCGACACCGGCTCGTGCGAGCGGCCCTTGAGGTCGAGGAGCTCCTCGGTGGTCATGCTGAGCTCGGCGGCGACCTCGTCGGGCATCGGCGCACGGCCGAGGTCGACGGTCAGGTCACGCTCGGTGCGCGAGATCTTGTTGATGAGCTCGACGGTGTGCACCGGGATGCGGATGGTGCGCGCCTTGTCGGCGAGACCACGCGAGATCGCCTGGCGGATCCACCAGGTGGCGTAGGTCGAGAACTTGTAGCCCTGCGTGAAGTCGAACTTCTCGACCGCGCGGACCAGACCGAGGTTGCCCTCCTGGATGACGTCCATGAACGGCAGACCGCGCTGCGAGTACCGCTTCGCGATGCTCACGACGAGTCGGAGGTTCGAGGTGATCATGCGCTCCTTGGCGCGCTCACCGTCGCGGACGAGCCAGCGCAGCTCGCGCTGCAGCGTCTTGTCGATGCCGGCCTCGGTGGCGAGCTTCTCCTCGGCGAACAGACCGACCTCGATGCGGCGGGCGATGTCCGCCTCTTCCTCGGCGGTCAGGAGCGAGAGGCGCCCGATGTGGCGCAGGTAGTCGCCGACCTGGTCGACCGAGGCGCCGCGGACACCCGCGAGCTGCTCGTCGGCCTCGACCTCGACGGCGTCGAGCGTGGTGGTCTCCACCGCGGTGACGGCGGTCTTCGCGGCTGCTGCCTTCTTGCTGCGGCGCGCGGTGGTGCCAGTGGTCGTCGTCTTCGGTGCTGCGGTCGCGATCGTCATGGTGACTCTCCCTGCGGTTCGACGGTGATGGCCTCGGTGGGGGGTGTTGACGAGTAAAGCGGTCCCGAGGTGTACCCCACAAACCGATCGGATCGATTCCCAGGGAACGTCGTGCTTCACCCGCAGAACTGTCCCCCGCGGGGTACAGGCCTGATGTCAGCATGGCCCCGCCGGATGCCCGTGCACAAGGGGATGCCGCCGTGTTTCCGGTGTTGCAGGGATGTTTCATCGACGATCGCAAGCGTGTACCCCGCGCCGCTGCGCCGAGCGGACACGGAAAAGGGGTACGGCGTTCCGGATCGTCGTGATCCGGGTGCCGTACCCCGAAGAGCGCAGGGGCCCGGTGTCACCAGGAGGGTTCGAGCCACCCGTCCCGTCGCTCGGCGACCTCGAGGTCGGCGTCGAGGTCGAACTCGTCGTACTCGCTCTCGATGTCGCCGACGAGGCTGCGGCCGGTGAAGACGTGCGTGATGGACATGCGGACGATGCTCACCCGCGCGGACGACCGCCCGGCGACGACCGGGTGAACGGTCGGTGACCGACGCCGGGCGCTCAGACGTCGATGTCGTCGTCGTCATCGTCCTGCCAGACCGCGTCACGTGCGGCGTCGGGCAGGACGGAGTGCCCGAAGGCGTCCTCGGGGTCGAGATCAGCCGGGTCCGAGGGGGTCGACGACGGCGAGGGACGTGCGGTCACCACGTCACTGCAGCACCCGTCGGTGAACGGGTGGTGACGGACTGCCGGGGAGGGCTACTCCGCCGAGCTCGGCGCGGGGGCCGGACGGCCGTGCTCGCGCTCGAAGCGCGCTCGCTCCTCGGCCTCGACCTTGGCGTACGCGGACCGCTCGGTGCGGTCGGCCCGCATGATCGCGCGCATCACGAACCAGAAGATCAGGCCGACGACGACGGTCGGCGTCACGGCGAAGATGATCCCGGTCACGACTCCATCTGGCACCGGAGCATCGTACCTCGCCCCGGTGACCGCCACCTGCCCGCGACGGGGCCCGCACGGACGGGAGGCGCGGTGCCAGCCGGCACCGCGCCTCCCGTCCGTCTCCGGTCGCGTCCCTACTTCACCAGCGGGAACAGGATCGTCTCGCGGATGCCGAGGCCGGTGATCGCCATGAGCAGGCGGTCGATCCCCATGCCCATGCCACCCGACGGCGGCATGGCGTGCTCGAGTGCGCGCAGGAAGTCCTCGTCGACGCGCATCGCCTCGGGGTCACCACCGGCGGCGAGCTTCGCCTGCTCGACGAAGCGCTCGCGCTGCACGACGGGGTCGACGAGCTCGGAGTACGCCGTCGCGAGCTCGAAGCCGCGGACGTACAGGTCCCACTTCTCGACCACGCCGGGGCGGGTGCGGTGCTCGCGGGTGAGCGGCGAGGTGTCGACCGGGAAGTTCATCACGAAGGTCGGCGCGTGCAGGTCGTCCCCGTGGAAGTGCTCCCACAGCTCCTCGACGTACTTGCCGTGGGTGGCGTGCGCGACCTCGACACCCTCGGCCTCGGCGAGCGCGACCAGCTCGGACAGCGGGGTCTCCGGGGTGATCTCCCGCCCGGCGGCCTCGGACAGCGAGCCGTACATGTCCATGCGGGCCCACTCGCCGCCGAGGTCGTACTCGGAGCCGTCGGCGAGCGTGACGACGAGGGAGCCGCCGGTGACGGCCTTCGCCGCGTTCTGCACGAGCTCCTGGGTCAGGTCGGCCATCTGCTCGTAGTTGCCGTACGCCTGGTACGCCTCGACCATCGCGAACTCGGGCGAGTGCGACGAGTCGGCGCCCTCGTTCCGGAAGTTCCGGTTGATCTCGAAGACCCGGTCGATCCCGCCGACGACGGCGCGCTTCAGGAAGAGCTCCGGTGCGATGCGCAGGAACAGCTCGGTGTCGAAGGCGTTCGAGTGCGTGACGAAGGGTCGGGCCGAGGCGCCACCGTGCTGCGTCTGCAGCATCGGGGTCTCGACCTCGAGGTAGTCGTGCCCGGTGAAGGTCCGTCGCAGCGAGGACATCACGGCAGCACGGGCGCGGACGGTCTCGCGGGCCTGGTCGCGGACGATCAGGTCGAGGTACCGCTGGCGGACCCGGGTCTCCTCGTTCAGTTCGTTGTGCAGGTTCGGCAGCGGCAGGATCGCCTTCGCCGCGATCGCCCACTCGTCGACCATGATGCTCAGCTCGCCACGACGCGAGGAGATCACACGGCCGTGCACGAAGACGTGGTCGCCGAGGTCGACGAACTCCTTCCAGCGGGCCAGGGACTCGTCGCCGACCTCGGCCAGCGAGACCATCGCCTGCACGCGGGCGCCGTCACCGGACTGCAGCGTCGCGAAGCAGAGCTTGCCGGTGTTGCGGGAGAACACGATGCGCCCGGCGAGCCCGACGACGTCCTGCGTCTCCTCGCCCGTCTCGAGGTGCGCGTACTGCTCGCGGACGGCGGGGATCGTCGTGGTGATCGGCAGCTCGGCCGGGTACGCCTCGATGCCGGCGTCCAGCAGCTTCGCCCGCTTGTCGAGCCGCACCTGTCGCTGTTCGCTGGTCTCGGCGGCGGCGAGCTCCTCGGCGGAGGGGCCGTCGCCCGAGGGCTCGGTGGCGGATGCGGTCTCGTCGGTCATGCTGTGCGGCTCCGATGGGGTCGTGGGGATGCACCGATGGTACCGGCCGCTCCGCTCCCGCCCGTCCCCGTTCCGACCAGCGGCGTGCAGGGCCCGCCCGGTGTCGGCCGGGAGCGGGCGCTAGTGGTCCGCCCGACCGTCGGCCGCGGCGAGCGCGTTGTCGACGGCCGAGCGCACGAGGGCGCCGAGCACGAGTCCGGGGCGCTCGACGCCGATGCCGGACAGCGTCCCGGCGGACTGGTCCACGATCGCGGTCGAGAACGACACCGCGGCGCGCACGGCATCCGCGTACGCCGGCCGGTCCTGCTCGGACACGACGAACGGCTCCGCACCCATCTCGACCACGAGCGCCTGGGCGATCGGCAGCACGGGCGCCGGGGCGGTCACCGCGCAGTGGGCGTCCCGGAGCCGGGCGAGGTCGACACTCGTGCCGGTGAACGCCATCGCTGGGTGGATCGCGAGCGGGATCGCGCCGGCCGACAGGGCGGGCCGCAGGACGTCGACACCGTGGTCCGGACTGGTGTGCACGACGAGCTGGCCCGGCTGCCAGATCCCGGCGTCCGCCAGGCCCTGCACGAGTCCGGCGAGCTGGTCGTCCGGGACGGCGAGCAGCACGAGCTCGCTGCGCTCGACCAGGTCGGGGGTCGCGAGGACGGGGGCACCGGGGAGCATCGCCTCGGCGCGGTCGCGGCCCGCGTCGGAGACGGCCGTCACACCGACGACGGCGTGCTCGGCGTTCGCCAGGGCCGCCCCGAGCACCGGTCCGACCCGGCCCGCGCCGACGATGCCGACGCCGAGTCGTCCGGCCCTCACCGGAGCGCTCCGGGCGGCGGCACGTCGGACCAGCGGCCGGGAGGCACGGCCTGCGTCCCCCCGTCGGCCCGCCACGTTCCCGTGGGAGCTGCGTCGGCGGCGGTCGCCACCACCTGTCCGTCCGGGGCGTGCGTGGCAGGGGTGCGGCGGGCCTCCCGGGCGCGCCAGCGGTGCGTGGTGTCGACCGCCGCGGCCTCGACGGCGCGGTGCGCGCTCTCCGACCAGAGGCGCTGGGCGTCGAGCGCGTCCAGCGCGCCGATCCGCGCCGAGACGGGACCGGACACGGTGTGGACGTGTGCGGTCGCGAGCCGGAGCACCCGCTCGAGCGGCCCCTGCTCGACCTTGACGCTCTGCACGCGCGGAAGCGGCACGATCACGAGCGAGCGCCAGACGGCTCCGAGACGGAGCAGCACCGCGCCCTGCACGAAGCGGTAGCCGTTGCGGCGGAACGAGAACGGGCGGAGCCAGGCGCCGCGACGCGGGGAGTGCACGAACCCGCCGCGGTCCCCCGTCGTCGTGAGGCTGTCGTCGACGACGTTGACCGCCTCGGACGAGCCCTCGCGGAGCTCCTCGCGCGACGCCGTCGGTCCGGCGACCGCGGTGCCGACGAGCCCCGGCAGGATGATGTCGAGGACCTCGCGGACGTCCTCGGCGCGACCGACCGGCAGCACGATCGAGGACACCTGCTGGTTGTTCGACGCCCCGTTGCCGGCGTTCGTCGCACGGTTGATGCGGACGTCCCACCAGCCGAACGGACGCCAGAGCAGCGGCTGCGCGACGCTCACCGCGTGGATGCGCCCAGGCGGCAGCGTCTCGTTCGACGTCGAGACGAGACCGAAGCCGATCCGGATGCCGTCGCGGGTCTCGGCGATCGTGTACTGCAGCGAGCGCGAGAACTTCCGGACGGTGTAGCCGCCGGCACCGATCACCACCGGGAACAGACCGATCAGGATGCCGTACTCACCCGTGATCGCGATGCTGACGATCATCGCGACGATCACCACGACGAAGAACACCGTCGTGCCGGAGAGCAGCATCGACGCGATCAGGCGTCCGGGGTGCACCTTGACGATGCGCGTCGCGTGCACGGCGGCGGGGTCGAGCTCCGGCGAGAAGAGCTCGCCGACACGGTCCTGCAGCACGCCGTTCGAGTCGCGACGGGCCGTCTCCTCGTCGTCCTGCGCGCCGGAGGCGAGCACGAGGATGCGCTGCCGGAGGTCGTCGGCTGCCCGCGCACCCAGGTACGCGAGCTGCACGTTGGCGTCGTTGCCGGCCTGGGCGATCTCGAGCTTCGCCGTCCCGAAGATCCGCGGGACCACCGGCCGCGAGATGTTGATGCCCTGGATCCGGTCGAGCCGCGCCTTGCGGTGGCTGCGGAACAGCACGCCCGAGCGGACCTCGACCACGTCGCCGGTCACGCGGAACTCGTGCATCCGCCAGGACACGGTGAAGAGCCCCAAGAGCACCAGCAGGAGCACGACCACCCCGAGCAGCACCCAGCCGACGGCGCCGTGCTCCCAGACGTAGCGGACCGGGTCGCCGTCGTCCTGCGGTGCGCCGCCCGGGACGAAGAACTCGAGGAGCTGGTCCCGCAGGTTGTTGAGCACGTACCCGAGGATCACGATGAGGAAGATGCCGCCCTTGAGCAGCGGCGTCAGCGGGTGCAGGCGGTGCCACTCGCCGTCGGTCAGCGGAGCGGCAGCGGCAGCATCGCCACGCCGCGGGGGCGCGGGCGGCGGCGGTCCGGGTCGGAACGTCACGACGACTCCCTAGAGCCCGGCGCGGCGGGACTCGGCGAGCTCGACGAGCCGGTCGCGCAGCTCGTCGGCGTCGGCGGCGGGGATGCCCGGGATCCGCACGTTGGTCGCGGCGGCCGCGGTGACGAACTTCAGCTCGCTGAGCCCGAGGATCCGGTCGAGCGGTCCGCGGTTCACGTCGACGAGCTGCATGCGGCCGTACGGCACCGCGGTGAAGCGCTGCCACATGAGCCCGCGGCGCAGCACGAGGTCGTCGTCGCGCAGGGCGTAGCCGATCGCTCGGACCCGACGGGGCGTCAGGACGGCGGTGACCAGCGCGACGAGGGCGACCACGATCGCGACGCAGCTCCACACCGTGCCGGCGGCGCCCCCGAACCCGCCGAAGAGCGCCGCGAAGAGCACGCACCCGGCGGTCACGACGACCCCGACCACGATCGTGCTGACGAGCTCCGTCCAGACGAGCTTCGGCGACACCCGCGTCCACGTGGTCCCGGTCAGGCCGAGGCCCGGCTCGTCGAGTCGTTCCAGCGGCATCACGGCCTCCTGCGGTCGTCGGTCAGTTCGCCGTCGTCCCACCCCGCGGCAGGTCGTCGTCGTCGTCGCCCGGTGGCGGCGCCATGCACATCCGCTCGGCGACGAGCGCACACACCACGAGCACGAGACCGCCCCCGACCGCGACGGCGTTCGGCAGGACCGAGCCTAGCGGCGGCAGGGCCGACCTGGTCAGGAGGTACAGCAACAGCCCGGCCGCGAACGCCCCGAAGAGCGCACCGGCCAGGCTCGAGGCCTTCGCCAGGACGACCACGCGCGTGGCGTAGAGCGGGTCGACGGGGTGCTGCCGGGTCGCGCCGTCGCGGGCGTGGCGGCGCACGGGTCGAGCCATCGCGACGACCGCGACGCCGATCAGCGCGAGCGTCACGCCGAGGGGCGTCGAGAGCAGCAGGGTGGGCGCCTGGCGCGAGGCCAGGACGGCGTCGAGCGCGAACCCGGCGACGACGGCGACGACCGCGACGCTGATCAGGGTGGAGGCGCGGGTGGGGTTCACGCGGCGGACCCCGACCCGGGCACGGCGTCGAAGAGCCGGGGCTCGTCGACGCGCTCGGTGTCGTCGCCGAGTCCGTCGAGCAGGTCCGCGACGCGTCCGGCGCCGGGCAGGACCGCGTCCGGGTCGGCGTCGAGCCACGGTGCGAGCACGAACGCCCGTTCCCCCGCCCGCGGGTGCGGGACGGTGAGCGTCCCGGTGTCGATCAGCAGGTCGTCGACGGCGATCACGTCGAGGTCGAGGGTGCGGTCGCCCCAGCGGACCTCGCGGGTGCGTCCGTGGTCGTCCTCGATGCGGTGCAGGGCGTCGAGCAGGTCGTGCGGCGCCAGGTCGGTGTCGACCACGACGACGCCGTTGCGGTACCGGGGCTTGCTGTCGTCGAGCCCGTCGAGCGTCAGGGCGACGGACTCGACCTCGTGGCTCGACGCCACCGGCCGGATGCCCGGCACGGCCGCGATCGCCTGCGCCGCGGCCCGCAGGGTGCTCCCGCGGTCCCCGAGGTTCGCACCGAGGGCGATGACCGCCCGGCTCACTCTTCTTCCTCGTGGGACACCGATCCACCGCGGGTGCGGCGGATCGTGATCGAGACGTCGGAGAACGGCACCGTGATCGGCGCCTGGGGCTTGTGCACGGTGACCTCGACCGCGAGCGCCGCCCGGTGGGTGAGGACCGCGGACGCGATGCGCTCGGCGAGGGTCTCGATGAGGTCGACGGGCCCGCCCTCGATCTCGGCCACGACCTGCTCGGCGACGACCCCGTAGTGCACGGTGTCGGCCAGGTCGTCTGACCCCGACGACACGCGGGCGTCGACCTCGACCGCGACGTCGACGACGAAGTCCTGGCCGTCGGCGCGCTCGTGGTCGAACACGCCGTGGTTCCCCCGGGCACGGACCCCGGTCAGTCGGATGGTGTCCCTCACGATCGTGCTGCCCTCCAGGCATCCCAGACGTCGAGCACCGCACGGGTCGGTGCGGGGTCGTGCACGCGCACACCCCACGCGCCGCGTTCGGCGGCGAGCAGGCTGATGGCGGCGGTGGCGAGGTCGCGGTCGCGCGGCGGTGCGCCGGCAGCGCTGCCGACACCGTCGAGGAACCGCTTGCGGGAGGCGGCGACGAGCACCGGCAGGCCGATCGAGGCGAAGCGCTCGTACCCGGCCAGGATCTCCCAGTTCTGGGCGCCGTGCTTGGCGAAGCCGAGGCCGGGGTCGATGACCACCTGCTCCTCGCGGACCCCGAGGACGATCAGTTCGGCGACGCGGAGCTCGACCTCGCGCCGGACCTCCTCGACCGCGTGCGCGTACTCGGCGTTCCGGTGCATCCGGTCGCTGTGCCCACGCCAGTGCATCACGACGAAGCCGGCACCGGTGTCGCGCACGACCCTCGCCATGTCGTCATCGGCGAGGCCGCCCGAGACGTCGTTGACGATCGCGGCGCCGGCCTCGACCGCGCGCTCGGCGGTCGACGCGTTCATGGTGTCGACGCTCACCGCGATGCCCTCGGACACGAGCTGCCGGACGACCGGCAGGACGCGCTGCTGCTCGACCGCCACGGGCACCCGGTCGGCACCGGGTCGGGTCGACTCGCCGCCGACGTCGACCAGGTCCGCTCCGGCGCCCACGAGGTCGCGGGCGTGCGCGATCGCGGCGTCGACCGCCAGGTGCAGGCCGCCGTCGCTGAACGAGTCCGGCGTGACGTTGAGGATGCCCATCACCCGCGTGCGGTCGTCCGGTCCGCCGGCGCTGCCGCTCGACGCGCGGTCACGCCGCCGGCCGGTCACGATCTCGGGCACCGGTGCCGGCGCACGGAGGTCGATCGCGACCGTCGGCGGTTCCGCCGCGGCGGTCCGCGCCTCGTGCTCGGCGGCACGGGCGCGGTCCGCCTCGGCGAGGCGACGGGAGCGTCTCGTCGGCAGGTCGGTCATGCCGGCCTACGCGGGGGCGATACCGGGGTTGCCGAACGGGCGACGACGAGGCTTCGACGACGACTCGGTGTCGCCCTGCTCCGCCGCGGTCGACGCGGCCTTGCCCGGGAACTCGATCGCAGGCAGGTTCGAGACCGGACGACGGTCGCTCGAGAGCCACTGCGGGCGCTCCGGGAGCTTGCGGACGTCCTTGAAGATCTCGACGAGCTCCGGCGCGTCCAGCGTCTCCTTGTCGAGGAGCTCGCCGGCCAGGCGGTCGAGGATGTCGCGGTTGTCGTTGAGCACCTGGTAGGCCTCGTCGTGGGCCGCCTCGAGCAGGGCACGGGTCTCGGCGTCGACCGTCTCGGCGATGTTCTCCGAGTAGTCGCGTCCGCTGCTGCCGCCCATCTCGCGGCCGACGAACGGCTCGCTCGAGCCCGACCCGAGCTTGACGGAACCGACGGCACGGCTCATGCCGTACTCGGTGACCATCTTGCGTGCGGTCGACGTGGCCTTCTCGATGTCGTTCGACGCACCCGTGGTCGGGTCGTGGAACACGATCTCCTCGGCGACGCGGCCACCCATGGCGTAGGTGAGCTGGTCGAGGAGCTCGTTGCGGGTCACGGAGTACTTGTCCTCGAGCGGGAGCACCATCGTGTAGCCGAGGGCGCGACCACGCGGCAGGATCGTGATCTTCGTCACCGGGTCGGTGTGGCGCATCGCGGCGGCGGCCAGGGCGTGACCACCCTCGTGGTACGCCGTGATCAGCTTCTCCTGGTCGGACATGATGCGCGTGCGGCGCTGCGGACCCGCCATGACGCGGTCGACGGCCTCGTCCAGGGCGCGGTTGTCGATGAGCTGCGCGTTCGACCGGGCGGTGAGCAGGGCGGCCTCGTTGAGGACGTTCGCCAGGTCGGCACCGGTGAAGCCCGGCGTCTTGCGGGCGAGGAGCTCGAGGTCGACGCTCGCGGCGAGCGGCTTGCCCTTCGCGTGCACCTCGAGGATCTGCTTGCGGCCCTGCAGGCTCGGGGCGTCGACGCCGATCTGGCGGTCGAAGCGGCCCGGACGCAGGAGCGCGGGGTCGAGGACGTCGGGGCGGTTCGTCGCCGCGATGAGGATGACGTTCGTCTTGCCGTCGAAGCCGTCCATCTCGACGAGGAGCTGGTTCAGCGTCTGCTCGCGTTCGTCGTTGCCACCGCCGATGCCGGCGCCACGGTGGCGGCCCACGGCGTCGATCTCGTCGATGAAGACGATCGCGGGGGCGTTCTGCTTGGCCTGCTCGAACAGGTCACGGACGCGGCTCGCACCGACACCGACGAACATCTCGACGAAGTCCGAACCGGAGATCGAGTAGAACGGCACGCCGGCCTCGCCCGCGACGGCGCGTGCGAGCAGGGTCTTGCCGGTGCCGGGAGGGCCGTACAGCAGCACGCCCTTCGGGATCTTCGCGCCGACCGCCTGGAACTTCGCGGGCTCCTGCAGGAACTCCTTGATCTCGTGGAGCTCCTCGATCGCCTCGTCCGAACCGGCGACGTCGGCGAAGGTGACCTGCGGGTTCTCCTTGTTGTTCATCTTCGCGCGCGACTTGCCGAACTGCATGACCTTCGAGCCGCCGCCCTGGGCACTCGAGAGCAGGAACCAGAACAGGGCGCCGATGATGAGGAACGGCAGGATGATCCCGAGGAGCGACAGGAACCAGTTGCCCTGGTTCACCACGTCGTTGTACCCGTCGGGCAGGTTCGCGTCGTTGACGGCCGAGACGACCTCTTCGCCACGCGGCGTGGAGTAGTAGAACTGCTCCTTCGCGTTGCCGTCCTTGAGGGTCAGGTCGACGCGCTGCTCGGTCGAGTTGACGACCACGGACGAGACCTTGCCGTCGGCGAGCTGCTCGAGACCCTTCCGGGTGTCGATCTGCTGCGTGCCGGACTGTGCGATCACGCTCCAGCCGATGAAGATGCCGACCAGCGCGATGAGCACGTAGAGGTACGGGCCGCGGAAGATGCGCTTGAAGTTCATGTGATCCGGGCGCGATGGCCCGACACCTTTCTCTGCCGGAGTTGCGTGGAGGTCAGCATACGGCGGTGACTCTGTGGCGAGAATGGGTGTCCTCTGCGGGCGAACTCCACCCGTGCCCGGAGGGAGCCGTACGGGCCGCCCGTGGTCCGGACGGCCCGGCGGGCCTCAGGAGTAGACGTGCGGCGCGAGGACGCCGATGCCGCGCAGGTTGCGGTAGCGCTCGTCGAAGTCCAGGCCGTAGCCGACCACGAACGCGTCGGGGATCTCGAAGCCGGCGTACTTCACGTCGACCTCGACCTTGGCGGCCTCGGGCTTGCGGAGCAGCGCGACGATCTCGACGCTCGCGGCACCGCGGGACTCGAGGTTCTGCTTCAGCCAGGACAGCGTCAGGCCGGAGTCGATGATGTCCTCGACGATGATGACGTCGCGGCCGTGCAGGTCGGTGTCGAGGTCCTTGAGGATCCGCACGACGCCGGACGACTTCGTGCCGGAGCCGTACGACGAGACCGCCATCCAGTCCATGCGCGCCTGCATCTTGAGGTGCCGCGAGAAGTCCGCCATGACCATGACGGCGCCCTTCAGCACGCCGACGAGCAGCGGGTCCTTCCCCGCGTAGTCACGGTCGACCACCGCGGCGAGTTCGGCGAGCTTCTCGTCGATCTGCTCGGGGGTGAAGAGCACTTCGGACAGGTCTGCCTGGACGTCGGAGAGTTCCACCAGAGCACTCTAACGGGCGGCGAACGCGATGCGCTCGCCCTCGCGCGACGCCCGAACCCCCGGCAGGTCGACCGGGCCCTGCCCGCGCCAGTCGGTCACGAGCCGGCAGACCTCGAGCGTCTGCGTGCGGGACAGCGTCACGCCGAACTCCCCCTCGACCGCCAGGCGGACGAGTCGCTGCCGGAGCGCCGGCGGGTTCGCCAGCAGCTCCGGCACGGAGAGCGAGATGCCTGCCTCGGAGTGCTCGGCGAGGTCCTCCGCCATCTCCTCGGCGAAGTGGTCGAGTGCCGCGGCGTCCTCGCGGAGCTGCTCGGCGGTGCGGGCGAGCGCCTCGGGCACCCCCGCGCCGAGCTCCCGCTCGAGCGCCGGCATCAGCGTGCTCCGGACGCGCACCCGTGCGTACGCGGGGTCGTCGTTCTGCGGGTCGTCCCACGGCACGAGGCCCGCGGCGACCGCCGCCTGCCGGGTCGTGTGCCGGCGGACACCGAGGAGCGGCCGGCCGTACGCCGGCCCGGTCGCGCGTCGCGCGAGCGGCGGCATGCCGGACAGCGCGTCCGGCCCGCTGCCCCGCAGCAGGCCGAGCAGCACGGTCTCGGCCTGGTCGTCGAGCGTGTGGCCGAACAGCACCAGGGGTGACCCGGTGTCGGCGGCGACCTCCGCGACGGCGGCGTGCCGTGCCTCCCGGGCGGCGCCCTCCGGACCACCGTCCGTGCCGACCGCGACCCTGCGGACCGTCACCGGGTCGAGACCCACCGACGCGGCCGTCCGGGAGGCACGGCTCGCCACCGCCTCGCTGCCCGCCTGGAGCGCGTGGTCGACCACGACCGCGCCGGCCCGCAGGTCCTGCTTCGGTGCCTCGAACGCGGTGGCCGCGGCGAGCGCGAGCGAGTCCGCTCCCCCGCTCAGCGCGACCGTGACCAGGTCGCCGCGGTGCAGCAGCCCCTCGTCACGAGCCTGGGCGAGGAGCGTCCGGACCGCCAGCCGGGTCGCGGCGACGGCCGGGTCCAACCGGGGACGCGGAGTGTTCACCCGGTAACGTTAGCCGCGCTTTCTTCCCGCACATGAGACCAGGAGCGCACCATGACCGCGTACGACGTCGTCGTCGAGATCCCCAAGGGCAGCCGCAACAAGTACGAGGTCGACCACGAGACCGGTCGTGTGTACCTCGACCGCGTGCTGTTCACGTCCTTCGTCTACCCGACCGACTACGGGTTCTTCGAGAACACGCTGGCCGACGACGGCGACCCCGTGGACGCGCTCCTGCTGCTCGAGTACCCGGTGTTCCCGGGCGTCGGCGTGAAGGTCCGCCCCGTCGGTGTCTTCAAGATGAGCGACGAGGCCGGCAACGACGCGAAGGTCCTCGTGGTCCCCGCGAAGGACCCGCGCTGGCAGCACATCCAGGACATCTCGGACGTCGACGAGCAGACCAAGGCCGAGATCGCGCACTTCTTCGAGCGCTACAAGGACCTCGAGCCGAACAAGTGGGTCAAGGCCGACGGCTGGGGCGACGCCGCGGAGGCCGAGGCGATCGTGCAGGCCGGCCAGGCCGCGTACGTGCCCGCCGGTCACTGACGCTCGCACGAACGACGGCGCCCGCGCTCCCCTCGGGGAGCGCGGGCGCTGTCGTTCGTGCTGGTCGCCGGTCGCTCGGACTCCGGTCGCCGGTGCCGGTCGCCGGCCGCCGGTGCCGGTCGCCGGCCGGTCGCTCGGGCTAGAGCGAGCCGCTCGGACGGGCGACGTACGGCAGGAGCTGGTTCGGCAACCAGATGCCGCGCTCGACCACGCCGACACCGGGGCGGGCGGCCTCGACCATCGTGCCGTAGCTCGTGACGATGCTGTCGTGGTAGGCGCCGGAGACGCTGCCGTTCGACGAGTAGAAGAGGATGTCGCCCGGCTGGCGCTGCGACAGCGGGACGAGCCGGCCGATCGACGCGAAGTGGTTGTACTGCCAGACGACGTTGTGCCCGCCGGTCGCGATGCCCTGCGAGTTGTACGCCATCATCACCAGGCCGGAGCAGTCCCAGGTGCTCGGGCCCGCCCCGCCCATCAGGTACGGCTTGCCGAGCTGGGCGCGGGCGTACGCGATGGCACCGGCGGCCTTCGACGGGCTCGAGACCGGTGCCGGTGCGGGGGCCGGAGCTGGGGCCGGCGCCGCCGCAGGGGCCGGAGCAGGCGCGGGAGCCGGAGCAGGAGCCGGACGTGACGGGGTCGTGTTCGGCTGCGTCGTGCTCGGGCGCGACGGGCTCGTGCTCGGGCGCGAGGGGCTCGTGTTCGGCTGCGTCGTGCTCGGCTGGTTCGAGCTCGGGCGCGACGGCACGGACGGCGACGCGGGGTCGCTGCTGCCACCGGAGTCGCCGGCGCTGGGTGCCGTGTCACGGGAGGCGGCGGCGGTCCTGGCAGCGAGCTGCTGCTCGGCCCGCTTCGCCTGCTGCTCGTTCCAGTACGCCGTCTCGGTCGCCTTGCTCGTCCCCTTGAGGAACGCCAGCTGGTCGAGCACCTCGGACTGCTCGTCCTGCTGCTGCTGCACCCGGGCACGAGCCGAGGCGGACGCGTCGTTGGCGTCGTCGAGGGCACGCTCGGACTTCGTGGTCGCTGCGGCGAGGGCCTTCGTCGCCGCCGACTGCTGCGCGGCGATCGACTCGACGGTGTTCTGGTCGGTCTGTGCCTGCGCGAGCACACGGGCCGAACGCTCGGACAGGTGCGAGACCGTTCCCACGCGGTAGAGCAGGTCCTTCGCGTCCGAGGCGTCGACGAGCATCGAGGTCGACAGGTCACCGCCGCCCGTGCGGGAGAGCTCGACCACGAGCCCGGCGACCTGGGCCGCCGACTCGTCCGCCCGCCGCTCGGCACGCTTCGCCTGCGCCGTCAGGTCGTCGAGGGACGCCTGCGCCTCCTGCTGCTGCGACACCGCCATCGCGTAGTCCTGCGCCGCCTGGAGCTCGGAGACCTCGGCGCTGTCCGCGGCGTCCTGCAGCGTCTGCAGCCGGGCACTCAGCTCGTCCGCCGTCGTCTGGGCCTGCGCCGTGTCGGCCTTCGCCTGGCGCACGTCGTCCCAGCTCGGGGCCGAGGGAGCTGCCTGGGCGGGACCGGCGAGGACGACCGACAGACCGATGCCGAGGACGGCGACGACCGCGGTGCAGCCGGACAGGGTGGAGGGCTTCATGTCTCGCTCAGGGCCTCTCGACGGCGCTGTTGCTCATACCGAGATCCCCCGCGCTGCCATGAAGGGGACCGGGTCGACGGCGGAGCCGTTCACCCGGGTCTCGAAGTGGAGGTGGCACCCGGTCGACCAGCCGGTGGAGCCGATCTTCGCGATCTGCTGTCCGGCCTCGACGTGCTGCCCGACGGAGACGAGTATGCCGCCGTCGACGATGTGCCCGTAGGCGGTGGAGATGCCGCCGCCGTTGTCGAGGACGACCTCGTTGCCGTAGCCGCCGCCGTTGGCCGCGAACGTCACCGTGCCGGCGTGGGCGGCGTAGATCGGGGCGTAGCAGGCGGGCGCGAGGTCGACGCCGGCGTGCAGTGCCCGGTAGTGCGTGTACGGGTCGACACGGTAGCCGTAGGGGCTCGTCTGGTACCCGCCGGCGGGACGGACCCACCCGGAGGAGTTCGGGGCCCCGCCGCC
Source organism: Curtobacterium sp. 1310 (assembly GCF_017834105.1). NCBI lineage: Bacteria > Bacillati > Actinomycetota > Actinomycetes > Micrococcales > Microbacteriaceae > Curtobacterium > Curtobacterium sp. 1310. The sequence goes on from NZ_JAFICY010000003.1 coordinate 107,564, forward strand.
GGAGCCGCCCTGGCCCGTCGCGGCCGCCTGCTCGGCAGCCTTCGCGGCCGCCGCAGCCCGGGCCGCCTCACGGGCCTTCTCGGCAGCGACGCCCTTGTCGTACTCGGCCTCGACGTCCTTCGCGTTCGTGGTCAGCAGGGTGAGCTGCGCCTCGAGGCGGGCCTTGTTGTCCGCCTGCGCGTCGACCGCGGTCTGTGCCCGGTCAGCGGCGTCCTGGGCCGCCTGCATCTTCGCCTGGGCCGCGTCGGCGAGGGTGCCGAGGGCCTCCTTCGCCTGCTCGGCGCGGTCGGCGAGGCCCTGGGCGACACCGCGGTCCTGCGAGGCCTGCGAGTAGATGCCGTCGGCCTGCTCCGTGAGCTTCGACATCGCGCCGAGCTCGTAGAGCAGGTCACCCGAGTCGGACGGGTGCGTGAGGATGTCGGTCGTCACGTCGTTCGCACTCGCGCGACCGAGCTGCGCGGCGAGCTGGCCGGCCTGCTCCTCGGAACGCTTCGCGGTGCGGTCGGCGTCGTCCGCCTGGTGCTGCAGCGTCTGCTGCTCGAGCGTCGCCGCGTCGTACTTCGTCTGCGCCGTCTGGTAGGCCGTGCCGGCTGCCTCGGACTCCTGCTGCGTGGCCGATGCCTTCGCGGTCAGGTCCTGCAGGAGCGCCTTGATCTCGGTGACCTTGGCCTGCTGGGCGTCCTTCGATGCCTTGGCCTGCTCGACGTCCGACCAGCTGGGGTACCCGGCAGCCGATGCCGCGGAGACCGGGCCGACCGCGGCGAGTGCCCCGGCGGAGAGCACGACGGCGACCGCGGCGGCGATGACGCGGCGGCGGGAGCGGGGGCGGGGGATGCGGTGGGGTGCAGGCGACATGGTCTCGGTTTCGTAACGGTGCGGCGAGGCTCGGGCACGCCACACTGTCAACAGACGCAACAGTAACAACACGGGTCACGGCAGGGACACCCCCGAGCGAGGGCCTCGGCCGCCCATGATGGTCGCACCGAGCGCCCGGCTGATGCCCATCGTGACAGCGCGACACGCCGGGGATGCACGCTCGGGGGCACTCGATTTGTGCATCACGCAGAGCGTCCGTATGCTTGACTCCCGGTAGCGCACGGCGCAGCTTGCGGCCCTATCGTTTAGTGGCCTAGGACACCGCCCTTTCACGGCGGCAGCACGGGTTCGAATCCCGTTGGGGTCACTCCACGTGAGTGAGCAAGCAGCAGTACGACACCGAACACAACACAATATGGCCCTGTAGCGCAGTTGGTTAGCGTGCCGCCCTGTCACGGCGGAGGTCGCGGGTTCAAGTCCCGTCAGGGTCGCCACGGCTGGATAGCTCAGTTGGTAGAGCGTTCGACTGAAAATCGAAAGGTCCACGGATCGATGCCGTGTCCAGCCACGGTGAAGAGCCCCTCACGAGAGTGAGGGGCTCTTTTGCGTTCCCGGCCGTCGCTCGTCGCACTTCGGGGGCTCGACCTGCTCGCGCACAACGAGAAGCACGTTGCGCCACGGACTTCCCTGGCGCAACGTGCTTCCGGTTGTGCAGCCGGACCGCTGCGGCTTCGCAGCCTCAGGCCTCGCGGGTCTTCGGGCTGCTGTCGTTCGTCTTCGCCGGGTCGCGCTCGACGACCGACCCGAGGGCGTCGTCGATCCGGGACATCAGCTCCGCGGGGATCTGCACCCCGGCAGCGCCGGCGTTGTCGTGCACCTGCTCCGGACGCGAGGCACCGATGATCGCCGACGCCACGTTCTCGTTCTGCAGCACCCAGGCCACCGCGAGCTGCGCCATCGACAGGCTCAGCTCGTCCGCGATCGGCTTCAGCTCCTGCACCGCCGTGAGCGTCTCGTCGTTCATGAAGCGCTCGATCATCTTCGCGCCGCCCTTGTCGTCAGTGGCGCGCGAGCCCTCGGGCAGCGGCTGACCGGGCTGGTACTTGCCCGTCAGGACGCCCTGCGCGATCGGGGACCAGACGATCTGCGAGATCCCGAGCTCCTTCGACGCGGGGACGACCTCGCCCTCGATGACCCGCCAGAGCGCCGAGTACTGCGGCTGGTTCGAGATGAGCTGGAACCCGAGGTCCTTCGCGAGCTCGGCCCCGGCCCGGAGCTGGTCCGCGGTCCACTCCGAGACGCCGACGTACAGGACCTTTCCCTGCCGCACGACGTCGGCGAAGGCCTGCATCGTCTCCTCGAGCGGCGTCTCGTGGTCGAAGCGGTGCGCCTGGTACAGGTCGACGTAGTCGGTCTGCAGCCGCTCGAGCGAGCCGTCGATCGACTCGAGGATGTGCTTCCGGCTCAGCCCGGTGTCGTTGTGCCCCTTCGGGCCGGTCGGACCGAAGACCTTCGTGGCGATCTCGAGGGACTGGCGCCGCTCCCCCTTGAGCGCCTCGCCGAGGACGGTCTCGGCCCCGGTGTTGGCGTAGACGTCGGCGGTGTCGAACGTCGAGATGCCGACGTCGAGCGCGGCCCGGACGCAGGCGATCGCCGCGTCGTTCTCGACCTGGGATGCGTGGGTGAGCCAGTTGCCGTAGGTGATCTCGGAGACCTTGAGGCCCGAGTTGCCGAGGTAGCGGTACTCCATGTGCGTGTCACTCCTGTCGTGGAGCGCGTCGGTGCGCCCCGACCCGTGACGGTAGTCGGCGGATGTCGTGCTGCGTCCCACTCGCCGTACGCCGACCGGTACGGTGATGTATCAGGAGCGGGCCGCACAAGACGAAACCCCGGCGATGTGGCACGGGCCAGGGATCGTTCCGGGGTCTTCACGAACGAGTGTACAGGGAGGTGGAGGTCTGGTGGGAGCAGCGACCGAGCGCGACGAAGCCGTGATCGCACTGCTGACCGACGCGAGGCTGACCTCGTACGTGCGCTCGACCCGCACGCGGTCCGGGAGCGATGCGGTTGTACGAGTGGAACCTCCGCGCCGCGTCCGCGGTGATGGAGTTGACGGGTGCCGTCGAGGTCATCGCCCGGAACGCGTTGGACCGCGAGCTCACCTCGTGGGCCGATCGGAGGAACGTCGGCGACTGGCTCGACGAGGCTCCGCTCGACCCACGAGGCAGACAGGACGTCGTCAAGGCTGCCGAGCGGGCGGCACGCGGCGGGTCCCGTGATCGGCACGACCGCCTCGTGGCCGAGTTGAGCTTCGGGTTCTGGCGGTACCTGCTCAGCTCCAGGTACCACGCATCGCTCTGGGTCCCCGACCTCCATCGAGCGTTCCCGCGCGGCCCGGCCGAGCTCCGATCCCGGCGGCGCGAGGTCGAAGGACGGATGCATCGATTGCACCTGGCTCGGAACCGCGCCGCGCACCACGAACCGATCCACCAGCGGGACCTCCACCGCGACCTCGACGATGCGCTCGAGCTGCTCGGCTGGATCCACCCCGCCGCCGCCGAGTGGGCGGCGGACGTGACGTCGCTCAGCGCGGTCCTCGACGCCCGACCCAGCGGATGAGGGGCAGGATCGCAGGGGCGCGGTGCACAGCGGCACCGCCGGGAGCAAGGGAGCATCCATGTCGGGACCGAGCGTGCTGTTCATCGGCGGCAGCGGCATCATCAGCGCCGCGTGCGTCCGCGAAGCCGTCGAGCAGGGGTACGACGTCACCGTGCTCAACCGGGGCACGACCGACAAGCGGCCGATCCCGGATGCCGTGACGCGCCTCCAGGCCGACGTGTCCGACCGCACCGCGCTGGAAGCCGCGATCGGCGACCAGCACTGGGACGTCGTCATCGACTTCGTGGCGTTCACGCCCGACCAGGTGCAGCGGGACATCGAGGTGTTCACGGGTCGCACGAACCAGTACGTCTTCATCTCGTCGGCCTCGGCGTACCAGACGCCCGCGACGCACCTGCCGATCACCGAGTCGACGCCGCTGAAGAACCCGTTCTGGCAGTACTCCCGCGACAAGATCGCGTGCGAGGACCTGCTCACGAAGGCGTACCGCGAGGACGACTTCCCGATGACGATCATCCGGCCGTCGCACACGTACGACGAGACCCTCGTGCCGTTCTCGGGCGGGTGGACGGTGCTCGGACGGATGCGCGCCGGGAAGCCGATCGTCGTGACCGGCGACGGCAGCTCGCTGTGGACGATCACGCACGCGCGGGACTTCGCGGTCGGGTTCGTCGGGCTGCTCGACCGTGCCGAGGCGATCGGCGAGGCGTTCCACATCACCGGCGACGAGGCCCCGACCTGGGACCGCATCGCCCACGAGCTGGCGGCGGCCGCGGGGGTCGAGGACCTCCAGCTCGTGCACGTCCCGGCCGACGCGATCGACGCGCTCGACGCCGACTGGGGCGCGAGCCTGCTCGGGGACAAGGCGAACACCTCGGTCTTCGACAACACGAAGGTGCAGACGCTCGTGCCCGAGTTCGCGCAGACGACGTCGATCCGGCAGGGGGCGCGGGAGATCGTCGCGTGGTTCGACGCCGACCCGTCACGCCGGGTGACGGACGAGCGGCTCGACGGGCTGATGGACCAGCTCGTCGAGCGGTGGCAGGTGCGCTGACGCGGGGCGGGTGCGGCGCGCGCGGACCGCGCGGCGCACGGCGCGAGGCGCCGGTGCACAACCGGCGGCACGTCGCGCCACGGAATCGCGTGGCGCGACGTGCCTCCGGTTGTGCGGACGGGTGCTGATGCGCGCGGTGAGCGACGGGGGCGCGGGCGCGGTGGGCGACGCGGGCGCGGCCGAGCGCAACGGACGGGAGGCGCGGCACCCGCTGGCACCGCGCCTCCCGTCCGTCGGGTGGTCGCGTCTATCGCGCGGCCAGCACCTCGCCGAGGGTCCCGATCGCCAGACGCACCTCGTCGTCGGTGACGACGAGCGGCGGCGCGAAGCGGGTCGTCGACCCGTGCGTGTCCTTCACGAGCACGCCGCGGTCGGCCAGGTCGTGCGCGATCTCCTTGCCGGTGCCGAGCGCGGGGTCGATGTCGATCCCCGCCCAGAGTCCGGCGACCCGGTGCGAGACGACCCCGTGCCCGACGAGCTCGTCGAGCAGCCCACGGAGCAGCGGTTCGCCGTCGAGCGCGCGCTGCTGGAACGTGCCCTCGCCGAGCATCGCGACGACCTCGGACCCGACGGCGGCCGCGAGCGGGTTGCCGCCGAACGTCGATCCGTGTTCGCCGGGACGCAGGACGCCGAGCACCTCGCGGGAGCCGACGACGGCCGACACCGGGACGATGCCGCCGCCCAGGGCCTTGCCGAGCGTGATCAGGTCGGGTCGGACACCGACACGCGAGACGGCCAGGGTGTGCCCGGTGCGCCCGAGCCCGGACTGGATCTCGTCGGCGACGAACAGCGCACCGAACTCGTCGCAGACCGCGCGGACCTCGGGGAGGTAGGACTCGGGCGGGATGACCACGCCGCCCTCGCCCTGGATCGGCTCGAGCAGGACGGCGACGACGGTCTCGTCCATCGCCTCCCGCAGGGCCGCTGCATCGCCGTACGGCACCGTGCGGAAGCCCGGCGTGTACGGGCCGAAGTCCTCGCGGGCCGAGGGGTCGTCCGAGAACGACACGATCGTGGTGGTGCGCCCGTGGAAGTTCCCGGACGCGACGATGATCGTGGCCTGCCCGGCCGGCACGCCCTTGACGCGGTAGCCCCAGGCGCGCGACACCTTGATCGCGGACTCGACGGCCTCGGCCCCGGTGTTCATCGGGAGCACGAGTTCGGTGTCGGTCAGCGATGCCAGAGCGGCGGCGAAGGGTCCGAGCCGGTCGTTCACGAACGCGCGGCTCGTCAGGGTCACCCGGTCGAGCTGGGCCCGGGCGGCGTCGAGCAGCCGGGGGTTGCCGTGGCCGAAGTTCACCGCGGAGTACGCGGCGAGTCCGTCCAGGTAGCGCTTGCCGTCGACGTCGGTCACCCACGCACCCTGGCCGGACGCGATGACGACCGGCAGCGGGCTGTAGTTGTGGGCGAGGGAGCGGTCCTCGACGGCGAGCGCGGCGACGGTGGCACCACCGGCTACGGTGGCGTCGCCGGACGCGCCGGCACCCGCGTGGGTGCCGGCTCCGGTCGCGGTGCTCACGGTTACCGCGCGACCGAGGTGCCGGTGCCGACGGGGTGCAGGTCGAGCGTGCAGCACTTCACGCCGCCGCCGCCGAGCAGCAGCTCGGACAGGTCGACACCGATCGGGTTGTAGCCCTTCTCACGCAGCTGCTCGGCGAAGGTCGTCGCACGCGATGCGATCACGACGTTGTAGCCGTCGGAGTACGAGTTGAGGCCGAGGATCGCGGCGTCCTCCTCGGTCGCGATGACCGCGTCGGGGAAGCGCTCGCGCAGGATCGCCAGCGAGGGCTCGTCGAAGGCGCTCTCCAGGTAGGCGATGTTCGAACGGCCGGTCGCGTCGGGCTCCGGATCGAGCACGGCGATGGCGGTGTCGAGGTGGTAGAAGCTCGGGTTGATGAGCTTGAGGGTGACGACCTCGCGGCCGTAGATGCGGGCGAGCTCCTCGTGCGAGGTGCTGTCGGAGCGGAAGCCCGTGCCGGCGAAGATCGTGTCGCCGATGAGCAGGAAGTCGCCCTCGCCCTCGTTGGTCTCCTCGGGCTCCGCGACGGTGAGGCCGGCGCTGCGGAACCAGTCCATGTACGCGGGTCCCTCGGGCTGGCGCTCGGGGTACTGGAACTTCGCGCCGTACGCGACGCCGTCGAGCACGAAGCCGCCGTTGGCCGCGTAGACCATGTCCGGCAGGCCCTCGATCGGCTCGATGTACGAGATGTCGAAGCCGAGCTGCTCGTAGACGTCGACGAGCGACTGCCACTGCTCGACGGCCTTCGACGTGTCGGTCGGCTCCTCGGGGTGCATCCACGGGTTGATCCGGTAGCTCACCGTGTAGTGCGTCGGCTTGCACATCAGGATCGTGCGCTTCGTGGCGACACGGGCCGGTGCGGCCTGCGGTTCGGTTGCGGTGTTCGACATCAGTCCTCCTGGGACCGGGGCCCGAGCCTGCCAGGAACCACCACGGGTGAAGCACTCCGATGAGATGCAGGCTCACTCACCGCAGCGGACCAGGTCGACGCCAGCAGCAGTCTGACACGAACGGTCTGATCGGTGCAGTACCCCGTCCACGAGCGCATGGCACCCGTTCGGGTGACGCACGATTCCTGCGTCGGACGCACCTGGCTCGCAAGAACCCCGCGTACGATCGACGAACATGGACACGCTCGACCACCGCATCCTGGACCAGCTCCGGGAGAACGCCCGAGCCGGCTACGGCGACATCGGGTCGGTGGTCGGCCTCTCCGCGTCGGCGGTCAAGCGTCGGGTCGATCGCCTGGTCGCCGACGGGGTCATCCAGGGCTTCACGATCAAGGTCGACCCCGCGGTCGAGGACCGCGGGACCGAGGCCTGGGTCGAGCTGTACTGCCGCGGCACCGTCTCCCCCGACGAGCTCCGCACGCTGCTCGACACCGTGCCCGAGGTCGTGGACGCCGGGACCGTCACCGGCAGCGCCGACGCCGTCGTGCACATGCGCTCCCGTGACCTGCCGGCGCTCGAGCTCGCACTCGACCGGGTGCGCCTGGCCCCGCAGGTCGACCACACCCGCAGCGCCATCGTCCTGTCGAAGCTCGTCTCCCGCGAGTCCGCGTAGCCCCCGTCTCCTCCGCGGAACGCAACGTCGGCGACGGTGCGCAGCGGCACAGCGGTCCGAGGGAGCGCCCACGTTGCGTCTTGCGAGCGTCCCGCGCGTAGGGTCGCGGTCGTGGGGATCGGGAGGACGGCCGGGAGGCGCGGCGCCACTCCCACGCGTCCGCCGGCGGCCCGGCGCCTGGTCGCCGCAGCCGCCGCCGCGTACGTCGCGAACTGCCTCTGGGGCACCTCGGTCGCGGTCCGGGTCATCCGCACGGAGAAGCTCCGCGTCGTGCACCACGGCCTCTTCGTCGTGACCGCGACGCTGACCGGGGTCGCCGCGACCACCCCGGCCTGGACACGGGACCGCTCCGCACTGTTCCTGCTGCCGGCGCTCGTCCCCCTCGCCCTCGCTCCACGCACGAACCCCCGCTCCGGAGCACACTGGAGAGTCGCGGTCGCCGCCGCACCGTCCTACCTGGGGGCGTTGCTCGCACGGCGCTGACCGCGACGACGAGACACGAGGGATGCAGTGGAGCTCTTCGAGGCCATCCGACGCCGGCGCACGACCAACGGCGCGTTCCTGCCCGACCCGGTGTCCGAGGAGCACCAGCGGCTGCTGATGGAGCTCGCAGGACGTGCACCCTCGCAGTTGAACAGCCAACCGTGGCGCTTCGTCATCGTCGAGGAGCGCGACACCATCGACCGCATCGCCGACATCAGCGGCCGGTCGATGACGCAGACGATGGCCGAGGGGTCGTTCTTCACGCGCTACCGTCCGTACTTCCGGTTCTCGCAGGCCGAGATGGACGAACGTCGGGACGGGATGCTGTTCGACAAGCTGCCGGGACCGCTCAAGCCCTTCACGAAGCAGGTGTTCACCAAGCGCGGGCAGCTCCTCATGAACACGCTCCGGGTACCGCAGACCCTCGGCGAGGAGAACCGGAAGCTCGTCGCCGGGTCGCCGCTCCTGCTCGGGGTGATGCTCGACCGCGACGAGTACCGGAAGGAGGCGCGCAACGCCTTCTACTCCGTGTTCAGCATGGGCGCGGCGATGGAGAACGTCTGGCTCGCGACGACCGAGCTCGGCCTCGGGATCCAGTTCGTGTCCTTCCCGATGGAGGTCGAGGAGGCCTGGGCCGAGGTCGAGCGGCTCCTCGCGGTGCCGCCGGAGCTCGAGCTGATGGCCGTCTACCGCATCGGCTACCTGCCGCCGGAGCGTCGACGTCCCGCCATCGACTGGGTGTCGAACGAGCGGAAGCGCCCGTCGCAGTACGTGTTCCGCGGGACCTGCGCCACCCCGCAGCAGGGGTGGGACGACGCGCCGGACGCTGCCCGCGCGACCGACGGGACCGTCTCGTGACCGCCGGACAGCGGGGCGGGGGCGAGCCGGGCCTCCCGGCCGTCTCGCCGGAGGCACCGCCCCTGCGCGGGACGCCGTGGATCTCGCAGGACTGGCTCGACGTGGTCTTCGTGCACTGGCGCGTCGACGTGTCGGCGGTGGCACCGCTGCTGCCCGCCGGAGCGCACCCGGACACGATGGCGCCGGACGGGACGGACGACGGCGCGACCACCTGGGTGGGCCTCATCGGGTTCCGCTTCACGGACACGCGCTTCCCGCCGCTCGGCGGGCTCGGACGGGCCGGCAGCGTCGGCGACTTCGTCGAGGTCAACGTGCGCGTCTACACGTGCGACGACCAGGGCCGTCGGGGCGTCGCGTTCCTGTCACTGGACGCCGGGAAGCTCCTGCCGACGATCGGCGCACGGGTCGCGACGGGCCTGCCGTACTGGTGGGCGCACGCGGCGATCCGGAAGACCGACGGCCGGGTGGGCTACGCGATGCGTCGGCACGGGACGCACCTGCGGTCGACCTTCGACGTCCGGGTGGGCGACGCGGTCGACGAGCCGACGCCCCTCGAGACGTTCCTGACGGCACGGTGGGGCATGCACGTGCGGCGGGTCGGTGCGACGCGCTACTGGCCGAACGAGCACGAGTCGTGGCCGCTGCACCGGGCGTCCCTCGTGTCGCTGCGGGACGACCTGGTGGCGGCTGCGGGGCTGCCCTTCGGACTGTCCGGACTGGAGCCGGACTCGGTGCTGTACTCGCCGGGGGTGACCACGCGGTTCGGGCGGGGACGCTGAGCATCACACTCGGCATGATGACAGCATCCAGTATTCCACATACATAGCCTTTCGGAGTCCATTGAGTCTCCGAAAGGGAACAGCATGAACCTCCGCCCACTCACCGTCGGATCCGCCGTGGTCCTCGCGAGCTGCATCACCGTCGGCGCTGCGAACTCCGGCGCGTTCGCCGCGCCCGAGCAGCACGCTCGGTCGGCGGCATCGTCCGCGACGACGGCCCGATCCGCCATCACCGACGTCCAGCAGACCCCGCAGCGGGTCGGCGACCAGCAGTGGGTCGAGGTGCGCGTCACCGTCGACGCGCCGACGGTCGTGCGCCTCCTCGACCCGTCGGGTGAGCCCGTCGCCGCGAAGAGCGGCGATCCTCGGAAGCAGGTCGTGTTCCAGGTGAAGCCCACCGGTCAGGACACCGCGCGCTACGCGGTGGACACCGGGCAGTCCTCGGCCGTCCGCGTCGTCGACCTCGACTTCCGCGGCCTCCCCCTGTCCGCGCCGCTCGACCTCAGCTCGGAGCGCCGCCTGGAGGAGATCGCCCGTGCGGTCGCACACGGCCAGTTCGTCCACGAGATGCGGTACGACGCGCTCCCGGGCGCCGAGGTGACGGTCGTGGCCAACGGCCGCTCGGAGGTCGTCACGGCCTCGGGTGACGGTGTCGCGACGGTCCCCGTCGAGTTCCGCGCGGGTGACAACCAGGTGCGGGCGAAGCAGGCGCTCGGGGAGAAGGAGTCGCTCGAGTCCGACGACCACTACACGTTCGGCGGCGGGTCGAGCGGCGGCGGCGAGACGCCCGGTGACGGCAACGGCGGCGGCTCCGGCGGTGGTGAGCAGCCCGGCGACGGCAACGGCGGCGGCAACGGCGGCGAACAGCCCGGCGACGGCAACGGCGGCGGCGAGCAGGTCGACCCCCGGTCGCTGCGTCTCGACCAGCAGCAGGGCGCCGAGCTCACCCCGAAGGACGGCAAGATCACCCTCTCCGGCCGCGCCTCCGCCGGCTGGATCACCGTCTACGGCAGCGGCGAACAGGTCCTCGCCACCACCCAGGTCAAGGACGGCCGCTGGTCCGCCGACATCCCCGCGACCACCGGCCCCCAGATCGCGATCGTCGCGCTCTCCGCCACCGAACACGGCGCACCCGTCACCAACGAACGACTGAGCTACCTCGTCCGCGAGACCGGCGAACAGCCCGGCGACGGCAACGGCGGCGGCGAGACGCCCGGTGACGGCAACGGCGGCGGCGAGCAGTCGCCCGCCGAGCTCGCGGTCGACCAGTCGGGGGCGGTGCAGCTCGACTCGGAGGGCTTCGTCACCTACACGGGCACAGCCCCGGGCAAGACGGTCCTGGTCCTCGCCAACGGGAAGCCGGTCGGTGAGTACACCGTCCGCGACGGCCGCTTCGCGGCGAAGGTCTACCAGGCGCCCGGCCGGTACAAGCTGACCTTCCTCGCCAAGACGAACCCGGAAGCCAGCATGTGGGACCGGCTCACGACCACCGAGGTCACCGTCGAACGCTGACCCGGTCGCGGCCTGACGGACCCCGCCGATCCACGGATCGGCGGGGTCCGTCGTCCTCGGAACTGCGACCGCTCCCTCCGCGCGTGAGTACCGTCGGGGTCGTGACCGGTGGAGCGCAGCAGCAGGACGTCCGACGCCGCGCGGGATGGCTCCCGCAGGACCAGAGCGGGCTCGAGGCCTGGCTCCGCGGGCGTCGCGAACGCCACCAGGAGCGCGACCCCGACCGGGCCCTGCACCCGGCGGTCTCGGCCCTCCGCGACCTCGTCGAGGGCGACCCCGTGCTGCGGATGCACGCGCACCAGATGATCGAGCAGGTCCCCGCTGGTCGCGAGTACCAGGACCGGCACCTCGAGTCGTTCGGGGAGCTGCTCGAGCTCGTCGACGAGGTCATCACGACCGCGCCCGAGTACAGCGACGAGCAGATGGTGATGACGCCGCTCGACGGGGTGCTCGACTGGACGAAGGCGACCCCGGCGGGCTTCGCCTTCTACCGGGACCCGCGCGTGAACGACGCGCTCCGGACGATCCTGCAGGGGTGGTGCGACTTCCTGTCGAGCGACAAGTCCCTCGAGGTGCTCGTGGACGCACCCTCGGGGTGGTGCAGCGATGCCGCTCGTCGGGCGGTCGGCATGGACCGGTTCGAGCACGATGCCGACGCCGAGCACTGGGGCTTCGGGTCGTGGAACGACTTCTTCACGCGGCGCTTCCGGGACGGCGAGCGCCCGGTCGCCGCGCCCGACGACGACGCGGTCGTGGTGAGCCCCTGCGAAGCCACCCCGTACCGGATCGCCAGCCGCGTCCACCGGCTCGACGCGTTCTGGGCGAAGGCGGAGCCGTACTCGGTCGAGGAGCTGCTCGCCGGCGACGAGACCGCCGACCTGTTCGTCGACGGCACCGTGTGGCAGGCGTTCCTCAGCGCGCTCGAGTACCACCGCTGGCACAGCCCGGTCGCCGGGACGGTCCTGCGCGCCTGGGTCGAACCGGGGACCTACTACTCCGAGGCCTCGTCGCAGGGCACCGACGCCGCCGAGCCGCAGCTGTCACAGGGCTACCTGGCACACGTCGCCACCCGCGCGATCGTGCTCATCGACGCCGACGACCCCGCGATCGGGACGATCGCGGTCGTGTTCATCGGGATGTCCGACGTATCCTCGTGCGTGATCGGCGAGGGGATCTCGGACGGTGCGCACGTCGGCAAGGGCGACGAGCTCGGGTACTTCCAGTTCGGCGGGTCGTCGGTGTGCGTGCTGTTCGGGCCGGACGTCGTCGAGTCGTTCTCGCTGGGAGCGCTGCCGCAGGCGCCGGAGGAGGAATCGGCGGTCCTGCCGGTGCGGTCGCACCTGGCGACGGCGCTGCGGCGGTCGTCCGACTGACGGAAGCGGTCGACGTCGGCTCCGCGAACGGTCGGCTACCGCCTCCCGTCACCGCGACGGGGCTCGGCCTGCCCGCTGTGCGTGCACGAGGGCGAGCACCGCGGCGAACACGGCTGCCGCGATGCCGCCACCGACCCAGACCGCCGCGCGCCAGGCGGGGAGCACCGGGCCCTCGGGGAGCACGAGTCCCAGGACGACGAGGACCGCGCAGCTCAGGACCACGCCGAGGAACGCCCAGGCCACGGCCGAGAGGTCGAAGCGTGGCACGGATCGGGCGTACCGACTGAGCTGCGAGAAGCCACCGACGACCCCGATCGTCGCCGCGATCGGGAACCCGACGACGAGACTCGCGACCATCACCGCCGCTCCGGCGGTGACACCGACCACGACGCGCACGCGGTGCAGGTCCCACGACGCGCCACGCGTCTGCTCCCGGTACGCCCGCAGCGCCGCGACGAGGAGCACCACCGCGCACGCGATCCCGAGCACACCGGCGACGGTCCCGGTGACGAGGGCGAGTGCATCGCCGAACGCCCTCCCGACCAGGACGGCGACGACCGCCAGCACGAGTGCGAGGACCGGTGACCCCAGGACCTCCCGGTACCGGGTCGGGGTCCGCAACACCCAGCCGGGAGGTGCCTCCTCGGTCTGCTCCTGGTCGTCCGTCTCCACCGCGCCATCCTGCCCCACGCCGTCCGGCGGCCGGGGGACAGCGGCTGGACCGGTGCGGACACGAGCCCGCGTACAACGGACAGCATGACGCGCGTGGCAGTGGTGACCGGTGGTTCGGCAGGGCTCGGACGTGCGACCGTCCGCGAACTCGCGGCCCGGGGGTGGGACGTCGCCGTCCTGGCCCGTGGACGCGACGGTGTCGACGCCGCGGTCGCCGAGGTCGAGGCCGCGGGACGCCGAGGCCTCGCGCTGATCGCCGACGTGGCCGACCGACAGGCCGTCGAGGCCGCCGCCGAGCGCACCGAGCAGGAGCTCGGACCGATCGACCTCTGGGTGAACTGCGTGATGGTCGGGGTCTTCGGGCGCTTCACGGACACCGGCCCCGACGACTTCGAGCGCGCTGTCGACGTCAACTTCCTCGGCTTCGTCAACGGCACCCGCGCGGCGCTGGCCCGGATGGTCCCCCGTGACCGTGGGCACGTCATCCAGGTCGGTTCCGCACTGGGCTTCCGGGGCATCCCCCTGCAGGCCGCCTACTGCAGCGCGAAGCACGCCATCGTCGGGTTCACCGAGTCGGTGGTGTCCGAGCTCACGGAACAGGGCAGCAGGGTGGCCGTGAGCCGCGTCGACATGCCGGCGCTCAACACGGTGCAGTTCAACTGGGTGAAGTCGCTCCTGCCGCACCACCCGCAGCCCGTCGCACCGATCTACCAGCCCGAGGTCGGCGCCCGCGCGATCGCCGTCACTGCAGAGCGGCCGCGCCGCCGCACGTGGGTGGGCGAATCGACGGTCTACACGATCCTGGGCAACCGGATCAGTGGACGCTTCGCCGACTGGTACGCCGCGAAGACCCTGGTCAGCGGACAGCAGGCCGAGCAGAAGGACGGACAGTCGCTGCCGACGAACCTGCACGAGCCCGTCCCGGGCGACCACGGTGCGCACGGGGTCTTCGACGACTCCGCGCACGCCTGGTCACCGCAGACGTGGTGGGTGGAGCACCGCAGGCTCGGCAACGGGATCATCGGAGCCGCCGTCGGCGTCGCGGGCGCGATCGCCCTGGCCGCGGGGAAGCGCCGATGAGCCGCCGCTCCCGCAGGGACCGCCGGCAGCGGGCGCGGTGGGTCGAGGGGCTCCGCGCTGGCATCGGCGTCGCACACCTGCTCGCCTCGCGTGGGTCGACGGGCCGGGTGGCCGTGTTCGGTCGGGTGCTCGGCGCCCGGCAACTCGTGCAGGCCGCACTGCTCACGCGCGCAGCGTCACCGGAAGCGCACGTCCTCGGCGCAGCGGTCGACGCCACGCACGGCGTCTCGATGGTGCCGCTCATCGCCCTCGACCGGCAGACACGGGGGTTCGCGGCACGACAGCTCGTCGTCGCCGTGGTCCTCACCGTGCTCGAGGTCGGCCTCGTCGGCACGGGACACGGTCGCCCCGGCCGACGCTGACCGCCGCTGCCTACTCGACCTCGTCGTTCGGCTGCTCCTCCTCGACACCCGTCTCGTCCATCCGGTCGCGCAGGTGGTCGGCCATGGCCCCGGCACCCTCGTGTCCGTGGTCGTGATCGACCTGCTCGACCAGGCCGGCGAGCTTCTCCTCGTTGGTGGCCTCGGTGGCACCGTCCATCACGGGGGCGGTCTGGACCTCGTCGTCGTTCGCTCGTGCGTTCATGGTCCGGACGCTACGCCCGCATCCGGTCCGGTACCTCAGAGGCGGAGGCGGCTGAAGACCCGGGAGACGTCACCGTGACGGTGCGCGGTGACGGACACCGTCTGCTCCCGCAGGAAGTGCAGCATCTCGACGATGCCGGACTCCACCACGGGGTCGTCGTGGATGGTCGTCTCGGTGCCGGCGCCCAGGGCCTCCTCGAGGGCACGGGCGTCACCGCCGAGCAGCCGGACGCGTGACCCGGGGCCGCCGAAGGCCGCGTGCCGTCGGGGCTCCGCTCCCTGCGCGAGCACCAGGTCGATCGGGTCGACCTCCGGCTCAGCGCCGTCCGACCACCCGTCCTGCAGCAGGGTGCCCGCCGCAGCCCGTCCCAGGAACGTGGCGTCGTCCTCGACGACCTGGTCGACCACGTCGAGGGGCGAGCGCGCCGTCGAGAACAGCGGCAGGAGCTCGGCGGGCAGCGGACGGGCGGTGCTGAGGAGCACGTGCGCGCGCGCTGCGGTCGCGGCGACGAGCACGCGGACGAGGTCGCCGGCGCCGACCCCCGAGGACTGCCGGACCACGACCGACTGCGGGCGGAACCGGATGACGTTCCGCTCGACGACCAGGTCGGCCGTGTCCCGCGATCGTCCGTACAACGATGCCCGGGCAGCGGCATCGCTCTCGGCTCCCGCACGGACGCGGTCGAACTCCTCGAAGGACAGTCCGGCCCGGGCCGCCTCGATGACGGCGGTGACGCGGTTGCCGAGTCCCTGCAGCTGGATGTTCCGGTGCGGCTGACGTCGGGTCGGGTCCCACCGGTCCGCCCCGATCACGGCCAGCGGCCCGCCGCGGTGCACGGTCGGACCGACCGCGGTCCCGCGCCACCCGCCGACGGGCTGGCGTCCCGGCCGGGCCCCGGTGGTCGGGCGGTCGACCACGAGCACGCCGGCCAGGGTCCGGTCGGACCAGGTCGCGACCTCGTCGGGGTCGAGGGTGTGGAGCGCCGCGACGGAGCCGCCGTCGACGGAGTGCTGCAGGGCGATCGCCTCGTCGAGGGTCTCCACGCGGACGACGTCGAGGACGGGTGCCGGCACGGCCGTCCGCGCGAGGTCGCCCGTGGCGCGGACGCCCTCCCGCACACCCGGCGACCAGAGCCGACCGGTGTCGTCCAGCGCGACCGGTTCGACGAGCCAGGACTCCCCCGGGCGCAGCTCGGTGAGTGCGGTCCGGACGGCGCCGGTCGGCTCGGCGACGAGCGGCCCGACCTGGGCGGTCGCGTCCGTCGGCCACGCGGTGCGCAGGCCACGGACGGCATCGGCGAGCTGCTCGCGGAAGCGCGGGCTCTCCCCCACGGACCCGACGAGCACGAGCAGCGACACCGCCGACGACGCCTGTCCGGAGCGGACGAAGGCGGAGGCGACGACGTCGCGCACCGCCTGGTCGAGGTCGGCCGAGGGGGTGACGACCGCGGTGACGACCCCGGTGAGCTCCGCCACGAGGGGCAGGTCCGCGCGCCACCAGCGGTAGGACCGAGCGGTCTCCGGGGTGCCGGTCAGGACGACGCGGTCGACGGCGGGGTGCGCCACGAGGTCGCGTGCGAGGTCGCTGCCGTCGAGGTCGACGAGCTGGAGCAGGGAGTGCGGGACCCCGGCGTCCCAGAGCACGTCGGCGAAGACGGCACCGGTGCGTCGGGCGGCGGTGGCGGGCTGGAGCACGACCCCGCTGCCCGCGGCGAGCGCGGTGAGCACACCGTCGGCGGCATCGAGGAGCGGGGCGTTCCACGAGGGCACGACGACCGTCAGGCGCGGCGGGACCGGGACCGCCCCGTTGATGTCCTCGAGGTGTCGCGTGCGGTCCGCGGCGTGCGTGGCGGCGTCGACGGCCCGGCTGACCTCGCCGTCGGCGTCGGTCAGGGTGAGCCCGAGCTCGCCGATCATCGTCTCGACGAGTGCCCCGCGGTGGGTCTCGAGCGCGTGGCCGATCAGGTCGAACAGCTCGGCACGGTCCTCCGGGTCCTGGCGGCCCCAGTTCACACCGGCCTGGGCGGTGCGGGCGACGAGACGCTCGAGGCGTCCGCGGTCGGTGATGCGGGCGGCACGGATCGTCCGGGTGCCGCGCTGCGACTCCGGTACCCGGGCGAGCACCTCGGCGGCCCATGCGCGGTTGCCCGGTGTGGAGGGGTCGGTGTCCTGCGTGTTCTCGGCAGCCGAGCGCAGCACCGGGTCACCCGGCGGCCGTCGGCGGTCCTGGGTGCGGCGCGTGGGCGGCGCGGGACGGAGGAGCGCGGCCACGGCGTCGACGTGCTCGGCGGTGGCACGTTCGACGGCAGCGGTGTCGTCGGTCGAGCCGGTCGTGTCCGCCGCCGTCGACCCGGCCGTGGTCGAGCCGCCCACCGGGCGGTGGCCGGCGACCTCGCGCAGTCGACGAGCGAGGTACGGGACGGCAGCGTCGAACTCGTCGGGCCGCACCAGTGGCACACCGAGGACCACGTGGCCGAACGCCGTGCGCAGCACCTCGGCGTACCGCGTCGTGCCGAGGAGCAGCTCGGGTCCGACGACGTCGAGCACGCCGCGGCGCTCGGCGAGCACGTGCGCGGTCGCGAGGGCGAACGGGTCGTCGGTGGCGACACCGACGTGCACGGCGTCCGTCCGCTCGGGGTCGATCGCCGTGTCGAGCAGGCGCAGGAACGCGGTGTCCGTCGTGCGGGTGTCCGCGGTCACGGCGAGCGGCCGGCTCTCGAGCACGGCGTCGACCCCTTCGGTGGCGAGGAGCGTGCCCTTGGTGAAGCGGACGCGCACGGGTGCCCCGCCGGATGCCCGACGCTCCCGTGCTGCGGTCGTCACCCGGTCGAGCAGGTCGAGCGACTCGGGGAGTTCGGCGGGCAGGGTCACCCCGAGGGTGAGCTCCCGCGTGCCGTCCTGCTCGAGCAGCGCGCTCAGGACCGCGACGGCCCGTTCGACACCTCGGGCGCGGCCGGACTGCAGGGTGACCACGGGCGGTGTCGGCCGGCTCGCCGCGGTGTGCAGGAGCGGTGTGAGGTGCCGGACCGCGTCGGCGACGGCGTCGTCGAGGTCCCACGGGGACACCGGCGGCAGCACAGCGTCGAGGTCGACGGTGACGGCGGCGACGTCCTGGTGCAGCAGGTCGTCGAGTGCCGCGAGCCGTCGGTCGCGGCCGGCCGGTCCGAGCACGGCGGGGCCGAGCAGGTCGACGTCGAGTCGGGTGTCCGGTCCGCCGACCTTCGCGAGTGCCGCGGGGGTCCGGGCGGGCGTGGCGTCGACGACGAGGTGTCCTGCGAGTCGCCGGAGCACCTTCCGCGCGGAGGGGACGACCGCCCACGGCGCCATGGTCGCGAAGCCACCGCCCACCGTCACCGCGCCGCGGAGGTACCAGGCGAGGTCGTCCGGTACCGCCCGGCTCGCACGCTCGAGGTTCCGGGCGACGACCTTCGGGTCCTCCGGCCGGACCACGACGTCGACGAACGCGCGGGCGAACTCGGCGCCACGGGGGTCGGCGAGCATCTCGGCCAGACGTGCGGCCGCGGGCTCCGGCTTCACCCCGCGGGCGGCCTCGATCCACCCCTGTGCCCGCGTGACCGCGTCGTCGGTGCAGTCTCGGAGGTGCGGGGTCGGCATGGAGTGATCGTATTCCGGGCGTCCGACGTGACCTCTGAGCGCGCCGAGTGCCGCCCCGGAGTCAGCCGAACGGATGATCCTCGGTCCCGCGGCACGCCCGCTGGTTACGCTGGCGGTCATGGCGGAGCAGGGCGGCGAGGGGCACGACTGGGCGACCTGGGACGCGTTCCACGACGTCTGGCGTCGGCTCGACCGGGCGCTCGACCAGGCCGTCCAGCAGGGTGCCGGCATCTCGATCCCCGAGTTCGAGATCCTGATCGGCCTGCACCGCGCTCCCGACCACCGGTTGCGGGTCCGTGACGTCGCCGCGGGCATCGGGTGGGAGAAGTCGCGCGTGAGCCACCAGGTCACGCGGATGGTCGGGCGCGGGCTCGTCGCCCGCGCGGACTGCCCGGCGGACGGGCGTGGCAGCTGGGTGACGATGACGACCGAGGGTCGGCGCGCGGTGCTCGCCGGCATCCGCGCGCACACCGCGGCACTCGAGGAGCTGTTCTGGAGGCCCGTGGCTGCGGATGCGGACACCCTGCGGTCCGTCTCCCACCGCGTCCTCGACGCACTCGGTCCGGTCGAGCCGGAGGCCTGAGGAGAGCCCGCTCGGCGGGACCGGCTCAGCTGGAGCCTGCGAGCACCTCCGCGACGGCCGCGGCCGTCACGTCGGCACGCTCGTGGTCGTCCGCGGTGAGGGTGACGACGGCGTCGGCGACCGGGTCCAGGAGCACGAGCTGCCCGTACGCCCCGTGCAGTCGCCAGGTCCGTCCCGGGCCGCCCCAGCCCGCGAGGGCGTAGCGGTCGTACGACGGTGACGACCCCGCCGCGACCCAGTCGGTGTGCATCGCGTCGACGACCGCCGCGGGCACGAGCTGACGCCCGTCCGCCGCGCCGCGGTCCCGCAGCAACCGGCCGATGCGCGCGACCTCGGCGGTGCGGAGCCACAGGCCGCCGCCCGCGACGACGTGACCGAGCGGGCAGCGGTCCCAGCGGACGTCGTCGATGCCGAGCGGGGTGAAGATGCGGTCCTGCGCGTACGCGCCGACGTCGCCGACCCGTGCGGCCAGGGCCCTCGCGGCCGTGTAGGTGCTGGCGTTCGCGTACCGGAACGATCGTCCGACGGTCGGGCGTCCCAGGAACTCCCGTGCCAGGTCCGGCCAGTCGGTGGTCTGCGTCGGCGACCACGGCATGTCGATGCCGCTCGTCATGGTCAGCAGGTGTCGGAGCGTGACGTCCTGCACACCCGGTCCGAGCACGACGTCGGGCAGCAGCGTGCCGACGGACTCGTCGAGCGCGAGCAGCCCGTCGTCCGCGGCGGTCCCGACGGCCAGGACGACCACGCCCTTCGCGACGGAGTGCACGTCACGGCGGACGTCGGCGGACCAGTGGTGCTCGGCGGTGTCGTCGCCGACCAGCACGTGCAGGCCGTGGGCGCGGAAGCCCGTCCGCGCGACCGCGCGGACGACGTCGTCGAGCACTGGTGCGGCGCGGTCCACCCCGCCATCATCCCGTGTGTCGAGCGAGGTCGGTGCTCACCAGGGACCCGCGTTCGCCGCGCAGTCGGACCTGCACCTCGGCGATGTCGTCGCGCGGGACGTCCGTCGACGCCGACAGCCCGCGGGCCTCGGCCCCGGCTGCCGACCACGAGGCCACGGTCTGCACGGAGCCGTCCTTCCGGACCACCACGAGGTCGTACATCACCGAGCCGTCCGCCGACCACTCCCTGCCGCCGTACGAGCACCCCCAGTCGAAGCGCGTGCCCCACTGCTCGCCGCTCACGGCCAGGTCGACGTCGAGACCCTGCGACCCGGTCATCGTGTAGCGGTCGCCCGCGGTCGTCGGTGCGGACGTCGTGGGCGCGCCACCGGCCTGCACCGTCGCACCTCGTCCACCGGCCGTGCCGACGGCGAGCCCGCCGAGCACGGCGGCGACGACCGCCAGCCCCGCGGTCACGGCCACCCATGCCCGACGGCGGCGACGACGGTGTCGGACGCGGTGCGCGACGGCGGCGAGGGTGCTCTCGGGACGCGTGTCGGGCCTCCCGTCCGGTGCCGCGATCTCGACCGCCTGGTCGGCCGGGAGCTTCGCGAGCAGACCGGGCAGGCCGACGAGCTCGGCGACGGCCGCCGTGCAGCGGTCGCACGTCTCGAGGTGCCGCTCGTACTCGAGCCGCTCGTCGGGCGTGAGCGAGCCGAGGACGTACGCCGCGTCCCACTCCGCGTACCGGTCCTCGCTCATCGGGTCACTCCTCGTTCCTGCAGTGCGA
The DNA here is from genome assembly GCF_017834105.1 of Curtobacterium sp. 1310. NCBI lineage: Bacteria > Bacillati > Actinomycetota > Actinomycetes > Micrococcales > Microbacteriaceae > Curtobacterium > Curtobacterium sp. 1310. The sequence goes on from NZ_JAFICY010000003.1 coordinate 128,345, forward strand.
GCCGGAGGGCCCGGAGCCCGTAGTGCAACCGCGACTTCGCGGTGCCCTCGGGGATGTCGTGTCGTCGTGCGATCTCCGGCACGGTGTGGCCGAGCCAGTAGGCGTCGACAACCACGCGGCGGTGGTCCGGGCTGAGCGACGCGAGTGCGTCCGCCACGACGATGCGGTCGAGCACCGCGTCCGTCCGGTCGGCCTCGGCACGGTCGACCGGGTGCTCGGAGCCCTGCTCACGCCGGTTGCGTGCGGAGCGGGCGTCGTCGACGACCAGGTTCCGGGCGACCGTGAACAGCCAGGCCCGTGCGCTGTCGGGCGCCCGCTCGAGCACCGCCGGACGCTGCCAGGCGCGGACCATGGTCTCCTGCACGACGTCCTCGACGGTCGAGCCGTCCCGCGTCAGGTGCCGGACGTACCGGGTGAGCGCGTCGCCGTGCTCGCGGTACAGCGTCGCCAGCAGCTCGTCGGCGGAACGGCTCGTCACGGTCACTTCGCCAGGTCGAGGGAGAACTCGACCGAGCCCTTCCCGTCCACGGTGACGAAGCCGAGCGACGGGGCCTCGACCCCGTAGTCGGCGAAGGTGATCGGGACCGAGCCGACGACCTGGACGGCCCCGTTCTTCGTCACGGCGACCTGCGCATCGGCCGTGACCGGCTTCTCGACGCCGTGCAGGTCCATCGTGCCGGTGAGCGTGACGTCCTGGGTGCTGCCGTCGAGCGCCTTCGAGACGTCGACGGGCTCGGTGAGCGCGAACGTCGCCGTCGGGTACCGGTCGGTCTGCAGGGCCTTGCTCCGGAAGTACTCGTCGCGCGCGGCCTCGGGTGTGGAGATCGTCGCGACCTGCACCGTGACGGTCGCCTTCGTGAGCGAGCCGCCGTCGACCGTCGCGGTGCCCTCCACGTCCTTCGTCCGACCGACCACGTCCACATCATTCCCCTGCAGGACCTCGTGCACGCGGTACCCGGCGTACGAACTGCTCCTGCTCGTCCAGGTGCCGTCGGCCTGCTGGGCATCGAGCGTCGCACCGGAGCCGGACGGAGCGGCGCTCAGCGAGGGGGCGGCGGCGGCCTGGCCGTTGACGGTGTTCGCGTAGATGACCGGGCCGGCGATGACGGCTGCGGCGCCGATGACGACGACACCGGTGGCGATGCCGATGACGACCTTCGTACGTGTGCGGAGTCCCATGCCCTGACGACGAGACAGCCGGCCGGATCGTTCACCCGGACGTGCGGAAGGCGCCGCTCCCGTGGTCGGGAGCGGCGCCTTCTCGTGGTGGTGCCGGTGCGGCGGTTGTGCCGCGGGGCGTTACTTGATCTGCGCGGTGATCGTGGCGGTGCCGACGAGCATGCCGCGCTTGACGGCGTCGGTGCTGAAGGTCTTGTTCAGCAGGCCAGCAGCGTCCTCGGAGATGTGGACGGTGGTGCCGGTCAGGACCGCGTTGTCACCCTCGAGCTGCAGCGGCTTGAGCGAACCACCCCAGAGCTCGAACAGGTAGGCGTTCGACGCGGCGACCTCGCCGTTGACGAGGACGTCACCGTAGAGCTTGGACGAGCCCGGGTTCACGACGAAGTTCTCGAGCGTGACCGTGGTGTCGCCGGCCTTCAGGGTCAGACCCGAACCGTTGTGGTTCAGCAGGCCCTGCACGTAGGGGCGGTAGTTGCCGTCCGGGCTCCAGTAGGTGACCGAGCCGGCGGTGATCGGGAACGACACGGCGCCGTTCTCGAGCTTCGCGTCGCCCGAGACGCCCGGGGTCAGACCCAGCGAGGTCAGCGCGTCGGTGAAGCTGCTGTCGAGCGCGACGGAGGTGTCGCCGCCGAGGACGTCCGGCACGGATGCGACCGGGGCGGGGATCTTCGAGGCCTCGGACGAGGAGGAGACCGTCTGCACGTTCGGGGTCGCGGCGTTCGCCGAGCTGATGCCGAACGCGGCACCACCGAGGACGAGGGCGCCGGTGGTGGCGAGGGTGATCGAGGTCTTGAGGGACTTGCGCATGAGATGCGTTCCTTTCGTCGTCGCGCTCGGCGCGGACACTGTGTGTGCGCCGAACACACCCCGGAAAGGGGTGGAGAACCAGCTACCTGCGGCTGGTGAGCGCTCCGGGTGTTTCCCGGTTGATGCAGGTGATTCGGGACCCTCCGCCGAAGGGTTTGGACGAGTTCTGAGTCGTTATCTCTCCGTTACAAACCCGGGGGACGCAGCGCCCGTACGGGTCGCACGAGCACCGCGCCCGAGTCGCCTCCCGGGGGACACTCCTGCCCGGACAGCGGTGGAGGCGCTCCCGCGTAGCGTGCGCCGCATGAGCGACCAGCAGCACGAGAACACCCCGACCGACGGCTCCACGGACGCCCCCGAGAGCGAGTTCCAGCGCACCGAGGACCTGCCCGACGGTTCATCCACCGGCAACGCGACCGAGGACCCGCAGCAGGACAGCGACGTCGACTCGGGCGGCGAGCCCGAGTCGCCGGACAACGAGCAGGTCTGACGACCGACAGCCCGGGCCCTCGCGCTCGGGCCGCTCCGACGCACACCTGACAAGCTCAGGGCATGCAGCACCGCTCCCCCGTCGTCATCGCCGGCTGCGGCGACCTCGGTACCGAAGCCGGCCTGCGCTTCGCAGCGCTCGGCCACCCGGTCACCGGGCTCCGCCGTCGCGCCGAGCGCATCCCCGCGCCGATCACCGGCCGCAGCGTCGACCTCCGTCAGGAGGTCCCGACGATCGACCCGGAGACGGGCGTGGTCGTCGTCGCCTTCGCCGCCGGCTCCCGTGCCGTGGACGAGTACCGCGCGACCTACCTCGACGGCCTGCGCAACGTGCTCGACGGCATCGACGCGTCCGGCGCCTCACCCCGGCTGCTCGTCGTGTCCTCGACCGCGGTGTACGACGTCGACGACGGCAGCGAGGTGACCGAGGAGACCCCGGCGCGGGCGAGCACCCCGACCGCCGGCGTCCTGCTCGAGGCCGAGGCGCTGCTGCGGGAGCGGGCACCCGAGGCCGTGCTCGTCCGGCTCTCGGGCATCTACGGACCCGGCCGCGAGCGACTGATCGACCAGGTGCGGTCCGGGCAGGCCCGGCTGTCGTCCGGCACGTCGCCCCACACGAACCGCATCCACCGGGACGACGCCGCCGCGGCACTCGTCCACCTGGCGGGGGTGGACGACCCCGCACCGACGTACCTCGGTACCGACGACGAACCGGTCCGACTCGACGACGTCCTGACGTTCCTGGCGTGCGAACTCGGCGTCGAGCAGCTGCCGAGCGCCGAGCCCGAGGGGCGGCAGGCTGGCGGCGACAAGCGGCTCGCGAACGCCCTGCTGCGCTCGACCGGCTGGGAGCCGCGGTACCCGACGTTCCGCGAGGGCTACCGGGCCGTGCTCGCCGGCGAGGGCACCCGGCACCCGTAGGCGTCGCCGGCGCCGACACCGCTCCTACGGACGTGGGTCTCCGAGGGGCGCGCTCATCTGCACCCGTCGCCCGTACCGATCGAGACCGTGCTGTGCCTCGACCTCGAGCAGCGACCGGTGGAAGGACGTGGCCGGCTCCTCCTCGAGGAAGCCGACCGTCGCGTAGAAGGGCGCGTTCCACGGCACGTCCGCGTAGGTGCGGAGGGAGATGCGTGCGTACCCACGCTCGCGGGCTCCGTCCTTCGCGGCCTCCACGAGCGCTCGGCCGAGGCCCCGCCGCGACAGCAGCGGGTGGACCGACAGCTGTTCGAGATGGCAGACACCGTCCACCTCGAGGACGTGCGCGAACCCGGCGACCTCGCCGTCGACCTCGGCGACGAGCAGGAAGCCGGGCTCTGCGAGCCGCGCATCGCCGTGTGGAGCCGGAGCCCGGACGTCGGCGCGGAGGCGGTCGACCAACGGCAGGTCGGCGTCGTTCTCGATCCGCTCGACGGCGTCCGCGTCACTCGGCCGAGCGGAGCGGATGGATGTCGTCATGCGGCCAGCGTAGGAGGCCCGAGGCCGCACGGACGACGGCCGGGAGGCACGTGGCGGCTCCGCCACGCCCCTCCCGGCCGCCGCCGGTCACGTCAGTGCCGCTCAGTGCTCGTCGTAGTGGTCCTCGTGACGGGCGTGCCGGTGGCCGTCGTGCACGAAGTCGACGTGGTCGCCGTGCTCGACGGTCTCGTGCTCGCCGCCGTCCTGCTCGTGGTCGTGGTCGGCGACGTCGTGCTCGGCGACGCGGTGCTCCTCGGCCTCGGCGGCGGGGGTGGTGTTCGGGTCCGACATGGTTCCTCCTTCGTGAGATCGGTTCTCACAAGGAGCCTACGTCGCAGCTCCGGCCCTGTCCGGGGCGGTCAGCGTCACCCACTCTTCGTCCCGCTCGTAGCCGAGAGCGGCGTTCGCGCGGAGGATCGCAGCGTTCTCGGCCGAGCCACCGGTACGGAAACGCCGGACACCCTCGCGTCGGAGCGCCACGACCGACCACGCCTTGAGCGCCGTGCCGATCCCTCGGCCGCGGTGTGACGGGTGCACCACCGTGAAGTCGGTCTCGGCGACGGCCCCGTCGAGTTCGACGTAGGTCACGGCGACGAGGGACCCGTCCTCGAGGAACGCCCCGGCAGCGCAGCGCTCCGCGGTCGGTGTCGCGGCGCGCCGGTCCATCTGTTCGTGCCGCGTCGCCACACTGCCCGGGTAGTCGTCCGCCGTCAGGCGATCCAGGGCGAGCACGTCGTCGACGTCGTCCGGGCCGATCGACCGGAACGCGACTCCCGCGCCAGCTCGGGACACGAGCGCCGTCATGCGATCGAGGTCCATCCCATCGGCGTCGAGCTGCGCGCCGAACGACCGAGCGGTGACCGACCACCCCTCGCGTTCGAGGCGCGCACGGCGCGGGTCTCCCACCTGCACGACGACGACGTTCCCCACTCCCCGATCATGACACGGAGCCCGGCAGGACCGCACCGGTGGCGCCGGTCCGCGAGCGAGCGATCCGGCTCAGTGCCAGCGGTGGTCCTGGATCGTCATCCGCGGACCGAACGTCGGCTTCCGGAAGCCCGAGCCCCCGATCAGTCGGACGATGCGCTCGCGGTGCCCGCGCCAGGGCTCGAGGAGCTCGAGCATCCCGTCGTCGTCGACGGGGCCGCCCGTCAGTGCCCACCCGACGAGGGCCGGCACGTGGTAGTCGCCCACGCTCGGCGAGTCCGGGTCCCCGTGCGCCCGCTGCGCCGTCTCGGCAGCGGTCCACTGCCCGATGCCCGGGACCGACTGCAGCCGCTGCGACACGACCGCGCCACCGCGACCGAGCCCCAGCGTCCGCTCGAGCGCGGGCGCGACCTTGACCGCCCGCATCACCGTCGCCGAGCGACCGGGCTCGATGCCCGCCCTGTGCCACTCCCAGCTCGGGATCCGCGCCCACTGCTCGGGGGCCGGCGGGACGAACATCTCCGCGGGCGCCGGACCGGGTGCCGGCTCGCCGAAGCGCCGGAGCAGGTACCGCCACGCGCGCCAGGCCTGTCGCGAGGTCACCTTCTGCTCCATGATCGCCGGCACCAGCATCGCCACGACGGTGTTCGTCCGGAGCAGCCGTAACCCCGGCTGACGGTGTCGCGCCTCGGCCAGGAAGGCGTGCGCGCTGACGTCGAGGTCGGACCAGTCGTCCCCGCGCCCGAGCAGGTCAGGTGCGTGCTCGACCGCCCAGGCGGCACCGGCACCCCACGCGGAGACCGCGACGGCATCGCTGCCCGCACGGCGCACGAGCACCGAGGCAGCCCCCGCCGGCGTGCGCAGCGCGAGCCACGTGTCGGACCCGACCACCTGGAAGGCGGGGTCACCGGAACCGCGCTGCAGGGGCCGGAGGGTCGCGCGGACGTCCACCGCGCCTCCAGGCCGGTACACGGTGTCGACCCGGACGGCCGCAGCGGAGGTCTGGCCGGACCCGACGCCCCGGCCGGACCCACCCGGCCGCCGACCGGGCGCTCCGGACGGACCGGAGGCGACGGAGGACGGCAGGGACACACGGGGATGGTAATGCCACACCACCGTCAGACATGATGGGGAGGTCCCCGCAACCCGACGACGTTGGAGTCTCCGTGCGCATCGGCATCCTCACCTCCGGAGGCGACTGCCCCGGCCTCAACGCGGTCATCCGCGCCATCGTGCTCAAGGGCATCGCGATCCACGGCCACGAGTTCGTCGGGTTCCGCGACGGCTGGCGGGGCGTCGTCGACGGGGACATCGTGCCCCTCGGTCGCAAGGACATCCAGGGCATCGCCAAGCAGGGCGGCACGATCCTCGGAACCAGCCGCACGAACCCCTTCGAGGGGCCGAACGGCGGCGTCGAGAACATCACGAAGACCCTCGGACGGCACGGCATCGACGCCATCGTGGCGATCGGCGGCGAGGGCACCCTGGCCGCGGCGAAGCGCCTCACCGACGCCGGCCTGCGGATCGTCGGCGTCCCGAAGACCGTCGACAACGACCTCGGTGCCACCGACTACACGTTCGGCTTCGACACCGCCGTCGCCATCGCGACCGAGGCCATGGACCGCCTCCGCACCACGGGCGAGTCCCACTCGCGCTGCATGGTCGCCGAGGTCATGGGCCGGCACGTGGGCTGGATCGCGCTGCACTCCGGCATGGCCGCGGGTGCGCACGCGATCCTCATCCCGGAGCAGAAGACGAGCATGGAGCAGATCGCGGCGTGGGTGCGTGCCGCCTACGACCGAGGGCGCGCGCCGCTCGTGGTCGTCGCCGAGGGCTTCGTGCCGGACCACGAGGACAACGCGCACACGGAGCGCGGCCTCGACGCGTTCGGGCGGCCGCGGCTGGGCGGGATCGGCGAGCGTCTCGCGCCGATGATCGAGGAGATGACGGGCATCGAGACCCGCGCCACGACGCTCGGGCACATCCAGCGCGGTGGGACCCCGACCGCGTACGACCGGGTGCTGTCGACACGGCTCGGGCTCGCGGCGATCGACTCCGTGGTCGAGGGGCGGTGGGGCCGGATGGTTGCGCTCCAGGGCACGGAGATCGTGCACGTGTCGTTCGAGGACGCCCTGGGTGAGCTCAAGACGGTCCCGCAGGCGCGGTACGACGAGGCCGCCATCATGTTCGGCTGAGCGGCGCGGCGGCGGGCGCGCCAGGGCCGGGGGCTGGCGGCCGGGGGCCGGGGGCCGGCTGCCGGCGCCGGGTCGATCCGGGCCTACCTGGTCGGAACGGGCGTACCTGGTCCGTCGGAGCCACCAGGTACGCCCGGTTGCGCCAGGTACCGCACCCGTTCTGGGAACGAACGGGCATCGGGCCGGGAGGCACGGGGTAGCGTCCGGTCCATGACGCGCGCAGTCCTCGTCTCCCGTTCCACCCCACCCGCGATCACGCAGGTCGACCTCCCCGACCCCACCGAGGGCGAGGCGTGCGTCGACGTCACGTACTCGAGCGTGAACTACAAGGACGGGCTCGCCCTGGCGGGCAACCCCGGCGTCGCCCGGATCGACCCGCTGGTCCCGGGCATCGACGTCGTCGGCACCGTGTCGGCGCTCGGCCCCGGGGTCCACGACGTCGCGATCGGTGACCGCGTGGTGTGCAACGGCGCCGGCCTGGGCGAGACGCGGTACGGCGGGTGGGCGGAGCACGCCATCGTGCCCAGCGGGTCCCTCGTCGTGCTGCCGGACACGGTCGAGGACTCGTTCGCGGCGGCGATCGGCACCGCCGGCTTCACCGCGATGCTCTCCGTCCTCGCCCTCGAGCGAACGGTCTCGCCCGAGGACGGGCCGGTGCTCGTGACGGGGGCGTCCGGCGGCGTCGGCACGGTGGCGATCGCCCTGCTCGCCGCCCGCGGGTACCGCGTGACCGCCTCGACCGGGCGGCGGGCGAACGAGGCCTCGCTCCGTGCCCTCGGCGCGTCGGACGTGGTCGACCGCGCAGCGATCGCCGAGCTCGGCAAGCCGCTGCAGCGCGCGACCTGGGCCGGCGCCGTGGACAGCGTCGGCGGCGCCACGCTCGCGAACGTCCTCGCCGCGACGAGGTGGGGTGGCGCGGTGACGGCGTGCGGCCTGGCGCAGGACTCCGCGTTGCCGACGTCGGTGATGCCGTTCATCCTGCGCGCGGTGTCGTTGCTCGGCATCAACTCGGTCGAGGCACCCCTGCCGCTGCGACAGCGGGCCTGGGAGCGGCTCGCGACCGACCTCGACCCGGCACTGCTCGCCGACGTCACCCGCACGGTCGACCTCGAGCACGCCGTCGCGGTCGGCGCCGAGGTGGTCGCCGGACGGGTGCACGGCCGGACGGTGGTCGACCTGCGACGCTGACGCTTTTCCCTCTCAGGTGATTTCCCGAACGCTTGCCAACTGACACGCTAGGTTTGGCACACGGAACACCCGAACCTGTGAGGAGCAGCCATGCCGGTACCCAAGTCGTCGGTGGAGTCGTCCCCCCGGAAGCTCCTGCGGGACGTCGTGCTCGAGAAGATGCTCGCCGCGATCCAGGACGGCACGCTGCAGGCCGGTGAACGCCTCAACGACGACGAGCTCGTCGCGTGGCTCGGCGTCAGTCGGACCCCGATCCGCGAGGCCATCGCGAAGCTCGTCGACTTCGGGCTCGTCGAGATGGAGGCGAACCGGTACACGCGCGTCGCGTCCCCGACCCGCGAGCAGTACGACGACGCGTTCCAGCTGCTCTTCGGGTTCGCCGAGCTCGCCGCCCGCTGGGCCGTGCCGAAGCTCGACGACGCCGCCGTGAAGCAGCTCGGCAAGCTCCTCGACCAGGCCCGCAAGCACGCCGACGCCGAGGACCGCGCCCTGAACGACGACGTCGATGCACTCATCGCGTTCCTCGTCGCGCACTCGGGCAACGACCTGCTCGTCAAGACCGCCGAGGGCATCGTCAACCGCGCGAAGTTCGTGCGCATCGGGCAGCCGGAGTTCGTGTTCTGGGACGTCAAGCACGGGCTCGACTCGTTCCGCGCGGCGGCGAAGGCCCGCGACGGCGAGGCCGCCGGTGCCGTCATCCGCAGCATGTCCCGCGCGATGGCCGAGCACATGGCGGAGATCCGCGCCGCGAACGCGCACGCCGACGCCGACGCGACCGCCTGAGACGGGCTGGCCGGGGCACCCGACCGGGCAGACTGGCCGGGTGACCGACGTCCTGCTCAGAACCGAAGCCCTCCGTGTCACCCGCGCCGGGCGGGACCTGCTGCACGACGTGGCGCTGACCGTCCGCAGCGGCGACCACTGGGCGCTGCTCGGTCCGAACGGCGCGGGCAAGTCGACCCTGCTCGCCGTCCTCGGTGCGAACGGGCACCCGACCGCGGGCACCGTCGAGCTGCTCGGGCGTCGGCTCGGCCGCGTCGACGTGCGGGAGCTCCGCGAGCACATCGGGCACGTCGATCCGCGACACCGCATGCTGTCGCCGCTGACGGTCACCGAGACCGTCCTGACCGGGCTGACCGGCACGACGGACCTCATGATGCGGTGGGAGCCGACGCCGGACCAGCTCGAGACCGCCCGACGGCACGTCGCGGACGTCGGCCTCGCGGCACGGGCCGACGCCCGGTGGCCGGTGCTGTCGCAGGGCGAACGCGGGCGGACCCTCATCGCCCGGGCGTTGATGAGCGAACCGCGCCTGCTGCTGCTCGACGAGCCGGCCACCGGACTCGACGTCGCCGCGCGCGAGCACCTGCTCGAGACGGTCGACGCCCTGCGCCAGCGCCAGCCGGACCTCGGCAGCGTGATGGTGACCCACCACCTCGAGGACCTGCCCGCGTCGACCTCGCACGCGATGCTGCTGCGCGACGGCGCCGTGGTGGCCCAGGGCCCGGCCGACGAGGTCGTCACGTCCGAGGCGGTGTCGCACGCCTTCGCCTTCCCGCTGGCCATCGAGCGGACCGCTGGCCGCTGGCACGCGCGCCGCGCGGAGTAGCCGCACCGCGCCTCCCGTTCGGAACCACCCCTGGTCGGGGAACCGTGCGCCGCGTCGTCCGGACGGCGGGGCGCGCAACCGTCCGTCCGGACGGTGTGACATGTGGTGTTCCAGCGCTTCACTGTTCATGTCGACGGAGAGACCGCCGACACGACCGAACGGAGCACATCGTGAACACCATCAAGAAGACCATCCTCGCCACGTCGGCCGGGCTCGCCCTCGTGGGTGGGGTCGTCCTCGCGCCGCTCACGGCGCACGGGGAACCGGACCGGTCGGAGACCGGTCGGCCGACCACCTCGCAGCAGCAGACCGGCAACCAGGGACAGGACCGGAAGGACCCTCGGACGCCGGACACGAAGGGGTCCGGCGGGAAGTCGGGCTCGACCGGGTCCGGCGCGCGGGGGTCGGGCGGGAACGACGGATCGACGACGCCCGCGGAGAAGAAGAAGCAGCCGCAGTCCGAGCAGCAGCGCCAGCAGCAGCCGGCGGGTGACCGCTTCACCTGCACGAAGGGCACGAAGCCGACACCGGTGTACGGCAAGGACGGACACATCACGCCGGAGAGCGCTCGGCAGCTCCTCGCGGCCGGGTGCAGCGCGAACGACGGATCGGAGCTGGAGGAGGCGGCGAACCCTGACCGTCACTCGGGGAAGAGCACCCCCGGATCTGGCAGCTCGAAGCCGAAGGCCCCGGTCGGGAAGCAGGGCGTCACCCAGCCCCCGACCAAGCTCCCGCGCGTCGCGGGGTGATCCGGCTCGGGGCCGCGGCGCCACGTCGCCGCGGCCCCGCCGTCCCCCCACCGCTGATCCCCGGACCGTCGAAAGGACCGATCCATGACCCTCGACCGCCGTGCGGCGCTCCGCTGCCTCGGACTCACGGTGGGTGCTGCCCTCGTGGCAGGTGCGTCGGCATGCAGCACCACCTCCACGGACCCGCGTCCGTCACGTCCGACGTCACCCGCGCAGGGCCAGTCCCCGCCGAGCCCCACACCGAACCGTTCCCCGGAGGCGAGCACCGCACCGACCGGTCCGCCCACCGAGGACCTGCCGGTCGCCGTGCACGACGCCGTCATCGGCGCACTCCTGCCCGGGCCCGACGCTGTGGCGTCACACGCCGGGCTCCTCGATCACGACCTCGTGCTGTACGCGGCCCGCGACGGAGAACCGGTCGCCGTGCTCCCCGGGCGCAACTTCCTGCGGGGACCGACCGTGGTCGCCGCGGTGACCACGACCGGCGACTGGACGCTCGTCCTGACGCCCGCCCGGCAGACGCTGCCCTCGGCGGCGGGTGCGTCGGGGGCACCCGCGCAGACGGCGGCGTGGGCGCGGACCGACGAGCTGCCCGCGATGCAGCCAGCCACCGCCTCGGTCACGGTCCGTGTGGCGGAGCAGTCGATGACGATCACGACAGCGCAGGGATCGCACCGGCACGAGGTCGGAGTCGGACAGGACTCCACCCCGACGCCGACGGGTGTGAGCGGCTACCTCCAGGCCCGCTACGTGGACCCCGCGCAGGCGCTGGCGCCCGGGGCGATCCAGCTCACCTCGCTGCACGCGACCGCAGCCGACGAGCCGTACACCGGCACCGACGGCGGGCTCATCGCGATCCACGCCAACCCGGACCCCCGCGGCCGCGTGTCGCACGGGTGCATCCGGGTCCGACCGGATGCCGTCGCGCAGCTCGACGCACTGCCGCTGGGGACGCCGATCGTCGTCCTGCCCTGACGATCAGTCCTGGACCACCCCGCAGCGGAACGCCTCGATGACGATGTGCACGCGGTCACGGACCCCGAGCTTCCGCAGGATGCTCGCGACGTGGCTCTTCACGGTCGCCTCGGAGATGAAGAGGGACCGGGCCACCTCGGCGTTCGACGACCCGTCCGCCAGGGCCCGGACGACGTCGAGCTCCCGAGCGCTGAGGGCGTCGAAGGGCGAGGCCGGAGCCTGCTGCGGGCGGGCCGTGAGCAACGCCGGCTTCACCGTCTCGACCAGGCGTCGGCACGCTCGAGGTGCCACGATCGCATCGCCCGCGGCCACCGTCCGGACCGCAGTGCAGAGCTCCGCGGCGGAACTCTCCTTGAGCAGGTAGCCGCTCGCGCCGGCGGCGAGGGCGCCGAACACGTGCTCGTCGAGGTCGAACTGCGTGAGCACGAGGACCTTGACGGCCGGGAAGCGCTCCGTGATCCGCCTGGTGGTCTCGATGCCGTCGATCCCCGGCATCCGGACGTCCGTCACGACGACGTCCGGCCGGAGGACACCGACCCGTTCCAGGGCCTGGAGACCGTCCTGCGCCTCCCCCACGACGACGAGGTCGTCCGCCGTCCCGATCACCATCGCGGTCCCGGTGCGGAGCAGGTGCTGGTCGTCGACGACGAGGACGCGGATCACCGTGCCACCGCCGCGGCTCGAGGGTGAGCGCCCGTGACCGAGCGACCAGGCGGCGGGACGGTCGCTTCGACGCACCAGGTGCCGTCCGTCGGTCCAGGCCCCGCCCGGAGGCTCCCGCCGAGGGTCGCCACACGCTCGGCCATCCCGCGCGTCCCACGGCCGGAGCCGCGCGTGGTGGCGACGACCCCGTCGTTCAGGACCCGCAGGGAGACCCCGCCGTCCTGGTCGTGGTGGACCTCGAGGTCGACCCGTGCGGGACGTGCGTGGCGCAGCACGTTCGTCAGGGCCTCCTGCACCACCCGGTACACCGTCGCTGCGACCCGCTCGTCCCGCGGCTCCCCCGAGATCGTCGCCCTCAACGGGACGCCGACCGCCCGGACGCGCGCGATCATGGCGTGGACATCGCCGTCGACCGGGTCGCTCTCGGCGAGTCGGACGAACCGTCGGACCTCGGTCATGCCGTCCCGTGCGACGCGCGCGACGTCGTCCAGGAGGCGCATCGCCTCGGCGGGCTCGGTCGTGACACGGCTGCGCGCGACCTCGCTGAGTCGACTGACGACCGCGAGGGAGTTGGAGCAGACGTCGTGGACCTCGAGGGCCAGCGCCGCTCGCTCCTCGGCGCGCTGGGTCGTCCTGCGCTCGATGCGCGACTGTGCGAGGAGCCGGAGCACCCGCCATCGGGCGGCCTGTGCACGGCGCACCGCCAATCCCGCGACGATGCCGAACGTGTAGACGATCAGGCACGTCCAGAACCCTCGTGTCGTCCGGCCGATGAGCTGTGTCGACGCCACGAGCACGGTGAGCGCCACACCGCCCGCGACGAGGGTGTGGCGCCAGGGACGCTCGCTGGCGATGGCGAACAGCCCCATCGCGACACCGAAGGGCTCGCTCCCGATGGACTTCCAGCGGTCGTACCAGTCCACTGCGAGCAGCGCGGGGAGCACGACCCACGGCACGAACCGACGGATCCCGACCAGGGCGACGGTCACGGCGGGGATCGCCAGGTGCCAACCGGTCCAGGTCTGGACGACCCGGTCCCCCTTGTCGACCGACCCGTCGTAGGTGAGCGAGTACGTCCAGATGACGCACGCGAAGGCGACGGTCACGGCCAGGTCGACGAGGAGTCGGCGAGCGCGCGCGGAGCGGAAGTACGAAGACAGCGTCGTGTTCAGCACACTGGAACACTACATGTCACTCGGTTTCCGCACCAGCGCGAGCTCGACCGCACCCCGACCGCGGAACGCAACGTCGGCGGTTCCGCGCAGCGGGATGTCGCTGCGCGGAACCGCCGACGTGGCGTCTTGCGAGGGGACTCCTACGCGGTCGCGGCAGCAGCCGCGCGAGCGGCCGCGGGGAGCGCGTCGAGCACGCGGCCGACGGCCTCGTCGTCGTGCGCCGCCGTGACGAACCACGCCTCGAACACGCTCGGCGGCAGGGTCACGCCCTGGTCGAGCATGCTGTGGAAGAACGGTGCGTAGCGGAAGGCCTCCTGCGCGCGGACGTCGTCGTAGTTCCGCGGTGCCTGCTCCACGAACGCGAACGAGAACAGGTTGCCGGCGTGCTGCACGGTGTGCGCGACCCCCTCGGCCGAGAGCGCGGCGCTCGTGGCGTCGGCGATCCTCGCCGCGGTGCGGTCCAGGTGCGCGTACACGTCGGGCGTCGCGGCCCGGAGCGTGGCGGTGCCGGCCGCGACCGCGAGCGGGTTCCCGGACAGCGTGCCCGCCTGGTAGACCGGCCCGAGCGGTGCGAGGAAGTCCATGACCTCCCGACGACCACCGAGCGCGGCGAGGGGCATGCCGCCGCCGATGACCTTGCCGAACGTGACGAGGTCGGGCTTCCACCCGGTGCCCTCCGGGACGGTGCCGTCGGCCTCGAGGCCCCACCAGCCGGCCGGGCCGACGCGGAAGCCGGTCAGGACCTCGTCGACGATGAGCAGCGCACCCTGCGCCCGCGTGATCTCCGCGAGCGCCCGGTTGAACCCGGGCTCCGGCGCGAGGACGCCCATGTTCGCGGCGGCGGACTCGACGATCACGGCGGCGATGCGCTCGGAGTGCTCGTCGAACGCGGCGCGGACGGCGTCGAGGTCGTTGTACGGCAGCACCAGGGTCTGCGCGGCGGTCTCGGCGGTGATGCCCGCACTGCCCGGGAGCGCGAGCGTCGCGACACCCGATCCGGCCTCGGCCAGCAGCGAGTCCGAGTGGCCGTGGTAGTGCCCGGCGAACTTCACGAGGAGGTCGCGGCCGGTGTACCCGCGGGCCAGGCGGATGGCGGTCATCGTCGCCTCGGTGCCGGTCGACACCATGCGGAGCTTCTCGATCGGCCCGTCGCCGTCGACCTGCACGCGCTGCTTCACGAGCTCGGCGAGCTCGGTCTCCCCCGGGGTCGACGCCCCGAAGGACAGGCCGCGGGATGCCGCCTGCTGCACGGCCTCGACCGTGCCGGCGTGCGCGTGCCCGAGGATCGCGGGGCCCCAGGACGCGACGAGGTCGACGTACTGCCGCCCCTCGGCGTCGGTGACGTAGGGGCCGTTCGCCGCGGTCAGGAACCGGGGCGTGCCGCCGACCGAGCCGTACGCGCGGACGGGCGAGTTCACCCCGCCGGGGATGCTGTCCTTCGCGCGGCCGAACAGCTCGTCGTTCGACACCGGAGCGGTGCCGGTGGAAGCGGTGGTGGTCATTCGGGGGCCTTCCCGGTCGAGGCGACGCCGGACACCGCCGCGGTGCTGCCGGACGTGCGCAGGCCGGCCTCCTGGTTGAGCTTCCGTGCGATGTCCACGGCGAAGTACGTCAGGATCGCGTCCGCACCGGCGCGCTTGATGCCGACGAGGGCCTCCATCGCGGCGGCGTCACGGTCGATCCACCCGTTCTGGGCGGCGGCCGTGATCATCGCGTACTCGCCGGAGATCTGGTACGCCCAGACGGGGACCTCGGAGACGTCGGCGGTGCGGGCGAGGACGTCGAGGTAGCTCATCGCAGGCTTCACCATGACGATGTCGGCGCCCTCCTCGATGTCGAGCAGGACCTCGCGCAGGCCCTGCCGGCCGTCGGCGGCGTCGATCTGGTACGTCCGTCGGTCGCCCTGCAGGGTCGAGGCGACGGCCTCGCGGAAGGGACCGTAGAACGCGGACGCGTACTTCGCCGAGTACGCGAGCAGCGCCGTGCCGCTGTGGCCGGCGGTGTCGAGCGCGTCGCGCGCGGCGGCGATCTGGCCGTCCATCATGCCGCTCATGCAGACGAGCTCCGCGCCCGCCTCGGCCTGGGCCACCGCCATGTCGCGGTACCGCAGGAGCGTCGCGTCGTTGTCGACCGAGCCGTCCGCGGCCAGCACGCCGCAGTGGCCGTGGTCGGTGAACTCGTCGAGGCACAGGTCGGACTGCACGACGAGTGCGTCACCGACCTCCTCCTTCGCCACGCGGATCGCGACGTTCAGGATGCCGTCGGGGTCGGTCGCACCGGAGCCCTCGGCGTCCTTCGACGTCGGCACGCCGAACAGGTTCACACCGCCGACGCCCTGCGCCGCGGCCTCGTTCAGCGCCCGGCGGAACGAATCGAGCGAGTGCTGCTGCACGCCCGGCATGCTCGAGATGTCGATCGCATCGGTGGCGCCCTCGCGGATGAACATCGGCAGCACGAGCTCGGCGGGGTGGATCCGCGTCTCGGCGACGAGTCGTCGCATGGCGGGGGTGGCCCGCAGTCGACGGGGGCGGACCTGGGGGAAGCGTCCGGTCACGATGACCTTCCTGTTCTGGGGTTCGGGTGGAGGGTCTCGACGACGGCGTCGAGCAGGGCTTCGGCGGACCGAGCGGCGGCGACCACGTGCACGGGGAGTCCCGCGGCACGGGCGGCGTCGGCGGTGGACGGTCCGATGCACGCGACGTGCGTGCTCGGGTCGAGCGGGGTCATCCGCGCTGCGACCTGTCGGGCGACGCTCCCGCTCGTCACGAGCACGGCGTCCGGTGGGGGGTCGAGGACGATCGGATCGAGGCCCGTCCCCACGGTACGGTACGCCACCACCTCCGACACGGCGATGCCGCGGGCGCGCAGTGCGTCGACCAGGGTGGTCGCGGCGATCTCGGATCGGGGGAACAGCACGGGTCCGGCGTCCGTCGGCAGGGCCGCGGCGAGCCCGGCGGCGGACTCCTCGTCCGGCACCAGGTCGACCGGCCACCCGGCCTGCCGGGCAGCACGCGCGGTCGCGTCGCCGACGCAGGCCACGCGGACGCCGGCCGGGAGGCGCGGCACGCGCCCGGCGACCACGCGCACGGCCGTCGCACTGGTCACGACGAGCCAGGGGGCTCCGGAGCCGACTCCCCCGGGACGCGTGCCGACCGCGGGTGGTGTGTCGTGCCTCCCGGCCGGGGCGTCGACGACGGACGGTCCCGACGCGCGGTCGACGGACGGGGCGAGCGCGGCATCTGCGAACCGGACGAGCGCCGCGTCGAGGTCCGCCGGGTCGGCGGGCGGAGCGTCCGTGATGAGCGGGACGACGACGGGCACGAGCCCGCGCTCCCGTGCCGCGGCGGCGACCGCGTCCCCCCACGCACCGCCGCGCGGGACGAGGACGACCGGGGGCCGTGCCTCGTCCGCGACGCGAGCGGTGTCGTCCGTGGTGACCGCCTAGGCCGTCGTCGTGGAGCTGTCGTCCGCCGGCTGCTCGGCGGCGGGGGTGGCGAGACCGGGCCCGGCGGAGTGGTCGCCCTCGGCAGGGGCACCGGTCACCGTCGACGCCAGGTCCGCCAGCTCGGCGGCACCGTTCTCGAGGAGCTCGGCGGCCACGCGACCGGCGACCTCGAGCGCCTCGTCGAGACGGTCCTGCGCGGACCCGTCGAGGTGTGCCGCGTGCGACGCCGTGCGGTACTCGGAACCGTCCGGGCGGTAGACCGTCGCGGACACGAGCAGCAGCTCGGCATCGACGACCGCCGTGGCACCGATCGGGGCGGAGCAGCCGGCCTCGAGCTTCGCGAGGACCTCGCGCTCGGCCGTCACCGTGAGGCGCGTCGGGGCGTGGTCGAGCTTGCGGAGCGCAGCGAGCAGGCCCTTGTCGGTCTCGTCCGCCCGGATCTCGACCGCGAGTGCTCCCTGGCCGGGAGCGCTCGGCCAGAAGCCGAGGTCGAGGAGCTCGGTCGCCGCGTCCAGCCGGTCGATCCGGCCGAGGCCGGCGGCGGCCAGCACCACGGCGTCGAGGTCGTCGTCAACGCGGCCGAGCCGGGTGTCGATGTTCCCGCGGATGTCGATGACGTCGAGGTCGGGACGCTTCGCCCTGAGCTGCGCGACGCGGCGGGGTGAGCCCGTGCCGACCTTCGCGCCCTCGGGCAGGGTCTCCACCGTTGCGCCGTTCCGGGCGACCAGGACGTCACGGGCGTCCGCGCGCTTCGGGACCGACGCGATCGTGAGCCCCTCGTACGGAGCGGTCGGCAGGTCCTTCAGCGAGTGCACGAGCACGTCGACCTCGCCCGCGACCAGGGCCTCGCGCAGGGCGCTGGCGAAGACGCCCGTGCCGCCGAGGCTCGCCAGCGAGGCGCGGTTCGTGTCGCCCTCGCTCGTCACCGTGACGAGCTCGACCGGACGCCCCGCCGCCCTGGCCAGACGGTCGGCGACGTCCTGCGACTGCGCGACCGCGAGTCGGCTGGCACGGGTGCCGAGCCGGATCGGGGCCGGGCCGTCGGAAGGCGTCGCGCTGTCGGCGTCCGTCACGGGGCGACCCCGGCCGCGGCCGGCTTGAACCCGGCGCGCACGTTCTCGCAGCAGCCCGGACGGCACACGTCGTACCAGGGGCCGATGTCGGTCAGGTGCGGACGCTCGGTCGTCGGCGTGCCGTTGACGCGCTCGAGCACCAGGTCGACGAGGCCGGCGACGTACGCCGGGTCCACGCCGGGCGTCTGCGTGCGGAGCGACCAGAAGCCGAGCTCACCCGCGGTCTCGGTGGCCTCTTCGTCGAGGTCCCACATGACCTCCATGTGGTCGCTCACGAAGCCGAGCGGGACGATGAGCACCGCGCGGGTCGGGCCGCCCTTCAGCTCCTCGTTCATGTAGTCGTTGATGTCGGGCTCGAGCCACGGCTGCGTCGGGGGGCCCGACCGCGACTGGTAGACGAGCTTCCACGCGGGCTTCGACGTGCCCTGCAGGTGCGCGAACTCCGGCTGCTCGAGCAGCTCGTTCCAGGCCTGCTCGAGGACGACCTCGCCGACGGCGAGGTGCTGGGCCTCGTACGCGCCGTGCTCGTCGAAGCCCCGGTAGTCGGGGCCCGACTTCGCCGCGTCGGTGGACGGGATCGAGTGCGTCGAGAAGAGGATGTGCAGCTCGGTCGCGACGTCGAGGCCCTCGTTCTCGCGGATCGCGCGGGCCATGCCGTCGCGCACGCCGTCGACGAACGGGCGCACGAAGCCCGGGTGGTCGAAGAACTGGCGGACCTTGTCGACCTGGATCGTGTCGATCAGGCCGGTCTCGGTGAGCACGCGGGCGTAGTCCTCGCGGTACTGGCGGCAGCTCGAGAACGACGAGTAGGCGCTCGTCGCGATGGCGATGAGCTTGGTGTAGCCCTTGTCGGCGGCCTCGGTGAAGGCCTCCTCGAGGTAGGGCGCCCAGTTCCGGTTGCCCCAGAGCACGGGCATGTCGATGCCGCGCTTCGCGAGTTCGCCCTCGAGCGCCGCCTTGAGCGCGCGGTTCTGCGCGTTGATCGGACTCACGCCGCCGAAGTGGCGGTAGTGGTGCGCCACCTCCTCCAGACGCTCGTCCGGGATCCCGCGGCCGCGGGTGACGTTGCGGAGGAAGGGGATGACGTCGTCCTGGCCCTCGGGGCCGCCGAAGCCGGCGAGCAGGATCGCGTCGTACGCGGTCGGGACCTCGACGTGCTCGGGGCCGTCCGCCGCGGCGGGGGTCGCGGCGAGGACCTTCCCGTTGGTGATCTGGCTGGTGTCGGTCACGACAGCACCTCCGGCAGTTCGGCGGTCGTCACCCGACGACCGGTGAAGAAGGGGACCTCCTCGCGCACGTGCAGGCGCGCCTCGGTGTAGCGCAGGTCGCGCATGAGGTCGACGAGGTCGACCAGCTCGGGGCTCTCGAGCGGCAGGATCCACTCGTAGTCGCTGAGGGCGAAGGTCGCGATCGTGTTGGTGAGCACGCGGCGGTACTTCGCGCCGGCGATGCCGTGGTCGCGGAGCATCTTCGAGCGCTCCTCCTCCGGCAGCAGGTACCACTCGAAGGACCGGACGAACGGGTACACCGTGATCCAGGCCTCGGGGTCCTTGCCGCGCAGGAACGCCGGGGTGTGGCGCTTGTTGAACTCGGCCTCGCGGTGCATGGCCATCGCGTGCCAGACCGGCTCGGCGTCCTGGAACAACGCCGTGCGACGGAGGTCGCGGAGCGCGGCCTGGATCGCCTGTGCGTCGTCGCCGTGCAGCCAGATCATGACGTCGGCGTCGGCCCGGAAGCCGGAGACGTCGTAGAAACCGCGGATCGTCACGCCCTGGTCGGCGGCGCGGGCGACCGCGGCGTCGAGCTCGGCGACGGCGTCGTCACCGACGCGGTGGATCGGCCCGAGCGGACGCCGGAACACGGCCCACAGCGCGTATGCCGTGAGGAGGTTCGGGTCGATCCCGCTCGCCGGGTCGGTCTCGTGCGCCGGGATGCCGCCGTGCGCGGCGGCGTTGTCGGGGACGTTCTCGTGCGTGGCTGCGTGCACGTCGGAGCTCATGGTTCCTCGTCTTGTCGGTTGCCTGGGTCGTGGCTGCGCGCCGCGTCCGGGAGACCACCGATCAGAGGCGGTCTACCGCCGTCGGAGCACCGCTACGACGATACTCCCGACCACCGCCACACCGGCTGCGAGGCCGGCCAGGTACGGCACCGGCTTCTCGTCGATCCCCTGCTTGACCCTGGACGCCGCGATGCCGAGCTGCTTCGGGACGTTGAGCTTGTCCTCGATGGCGTCGAGGGTCTCGAACAGCTGCGTGCGGGTCGCCGCGACGCGGTTCGCCAGGTCGTCGTGCTGATCGGTCACAGGGGTCCTCCGGTGGGGGTGTCGGTCGTCCCGCTCAGGAGCGGGTGATCCGGTCGTGCTGGCCGGGCTTGTTGCCCATGCCCTTCACGGCGTTGATGTCGTCCTTGACGCTGTCGATCGTGCGCTTCGGGGTGAGGGGCAGGCCCTTCTTGAAGCGCTTCCAGCCGACGAAGCCGAGGATGCCGGCCACGATGAGCATGACGACGGCGAGCAGCAGGGCTGCGAGCCACGCCGGCATCACGGTCGCGAGGCCCATCACGGCAGCGGTCAGCAGCACGCCGATCGCGTACAGCACGATGACGAGCGCGCCGATGAGGAGCCCGGCGGCGAGGCCGAACACCTTCGCCTTGGCGATCATCTCGGCCTTCAGCAGGTCGATCTCGCCCTTGACGAGGTTCTTGACCAGCTTCGGGATGTCCCCGACCAGACCGAACAACGATCGCGACTTGCGGTCGCGGGTGTCGGTCATGAGGTGGTCGAGTCCTTCTTCTGGCTGACCTTGCGGACGACCTTCTTGGTCTGCTCACCGACGAACTCGGCGACGTCCGGGCCCTTGTCCTGGATGAACTCCTCGGCCTGGTGCACGCCCTTCTGGACGTTGCCGTTGTTCCAGATCTTGCCGCTGACGGTCTTGATCTGCTCGTACCGCGCCCGTCCGGCTCGCGATCCCAGGACGTACCCGAGTGCGGCGCCGGCGACGAACAGGAGCTTGCCTCGCATGTGCGATCCTCCGTTGTTGAGGGTGTGCGGTGGTCATGCGCCGAACGGAATACGTCCGGCGTTGGTCCACAGTAGCCCTCGGGTGCTCCTCGGTCCGCTCAGGATCCCAGGATGCGTGCAGCGGACGCCCGGGCCGCGGCGACGATGCCCGCCAGGCCGCGGCCGGAGGAGGTCTCGCCGATGCCGACGACCCCCTCGGCCAAGCCGGCTGCGGTCAGGTCCGGCCCGTACCAGCGGACGCGGGCGGCGCCCTGCACACGGTCCGCGGTCACGGGGACGCCCAGGAGCGCGGTCGCGTCCCGGACGGCGCGGGCGCCGACGGTGTCCTCCGGGTCGACCGGGAGGCTCGTCCCCACCCCGTCGTCACCGGTCACCGGATCGTGGGGTGCGGTCGCGTAGCTGAGCCGCAGGACGTGGCGGCCCGCGGCCGCCTCGGCCAGCCAGGGCCACTTCACCGTCGCGTGCGTCAGGGCCTTCGCCCCGACCCCGGCGGCCTCCGGGTGCACGAGCATCCCGGTCCCGCGCGGCCCGGCGTCGAGCTCGGGCTGGTCGACGACCAGGGTGACGAGCTCGATGCCGGTGCGGTCGGCCGCCGCGGTCCGGCCCGGGTCGGCCGTCGACGCGAGGACGTGCTGTGCGGGCAGGCGCTCGCGGGTGCCGTCCGCTGCCACGGTCTCGACGGCGAAGCGCTCGACCGCGGTGGCGCGGGTGCCCGTCCGGACGTCGACGCGGTGGGTCTCGAGGTCGGCCACGAGCTCGTCCACGAGCCGGGCGATGCCGCCGCGGATGCCCTGCACCGCCGAGCCCGCGGCGGACCGGGAGCGCAGGGCGAGCACGGCGCGGGCGAGGGAGCCCTCACGCTGCAGGGCCGCACGGAGCCCCGGGGCCACGCGGTCGGGGTCGAGCTGGTCGGGGTGCGTGGAGTACACGCCGCCCGCGACCGGGACGACCAGGTCGTCGAGCACGCGCTCCCCCATGCGCTTCCGCACGAGGGCACCGAGCGACTGTGCCCGGGCACCGACGGGTGACGGCAGCAGCGAGTCCATCTGTGCGCGGAGGCCACCGCCCTGGCCGACCACCGCGAGGACGTCGGCGGCCATCGGGCTGCCCGGGATCCCGAGGAAGCCGGTCTGCGGGATCGGGGCCGTCCGGCCGTCGCGCGTCATCAGCCACGCACCGCGGGGGTCGGGCGACACGACGTCGTTCCCGAGGCCGAGCTCGATCGCGAGCCGCTCGACGGCGTCGGTGCGGGTCGCGAAGGACTCCGCGCCCATGTCGAGGTCGAGCCCGGCGACGGTGTGCCGGCGGATCATCCCGCCCAGGCGCTCCCCGGCCTCGACGAGCACGACGTGCGCGCCGCCCTCGGCCAGGTCACGGGCGGCGACCAGGCCGGCGACCCCACCGCCGACCACGACGACGTCGGTCACGCCGCGGCTCCGGTCCCGTCGCCCCGGCCGTCGCCCAGCCCGTGGACCAGTTCGACCACGCGGGTGAGCACGGTCGGGTCGGTCTCCGGCGGGACACCGTGGCCCAGGTTGACCACGTGCGCACGGGCAGTGCCGCCACGGCGGACGACGTCGCGCACGTGGGCCTCGAGCACCTCCCACGGGGCGGCGAGCATCGCGGGGTCGATGTTGCCCTGCACGGTGACGCCGGTGCCGACGCGACGGACGGCGTCGTCGAGCGGGACACGCCAGTCGACACCCACGGCGTCGACCGCGACGGCGTCCGACGGGTCGCCGAGCGTCGTCATCTCGTGCAGGACCTCGCCGCTGCCGACGCCGAAGTGGATGCGCGGGACACCGAGGTCCGCCACGTGCGACAGCGCCGTCGCCGAGTGCGGGGCCACCGAGGCGACGTAGTCCCGGCGGGAGAGCGAGCCGACCCACGAGTCGAAGAGCTGCGCGGCCGAGGCACCGGCCGTCACCTGCGCACGGAGGAAGGCGCCCGAGACGCCGGCGGCCCAGTCGAGCAGCCGTGCCCAGGTTTCCGGGTCGCTGTGCATGAGCGTGCGCGCGCGGATGTGGTCCTTCGAGGGGCCGCCCTCGACCAGGTAGGCGGCGAGCGTGAACGGTGCGCCCGCGAAGCCGATGAGCGGGGTGTCCCCGAGCTCGGCGACGGTGCGCTGCACGGCCTCGGTGATCGGCGCCAGGGCACCCGGGTCGAGCGGGGCGAGCGCGTCCACGTCGGCCGCCGTGCGGATCGGGGACCCGAGCACCGGGCCACGACCGGGGACGATCTCGACGTCCACGCCCGCGAGCTTGATCGGCACGACGATGTCGCTGAAGAAGATGCCGGCATCGACCCCGTGCCGACGGACCGGCTGCAGGGTGATCTCGGACGCCAGCGCCGGGTCGAGGCAGGCGTCGAGCATCGCGGTGCCGACCCGCAGCTCCCGGTACTCTGGCAGCGACCGGCCGGCCTGCCGCATGAACCACAAGGGCAGCGTCTCCGGACGGTCCCCACGGAGCGCCCGGACGAGCGGCGACCCCGAGGTCCTGCCGGTCACGAGCGGGTGGCTGTCGGGCAGGGCGGCGGGTGCGGCGGAGGTCACCCACCGATTGTTCCATCCGCGGCCGGGCACGACCCGCCCCGGACACGGGCGCCACCGCACAGTCTGCTGTGCACGCGGAGGGCGAACAGCCGGTGGCCCGAGCGCGAGTTACGATGGAAGACGTGCTCATCTGTCTCACGGCGTCGCACCGCAACGCCAGCTTCGACCTCCTGGAGCGACTGAGCATCGGCGCACCGACCGCCGCGAGCCGTCTGGTGACGGACTCCGACGTGCTCGACGGAGCCGTCGTCCTCGCCACCTGCAACCGCTTCGAGGCCTACCTCGACATCGCGGGCGACGATCGTGACTCCGCCGTGTCGGCCACCGTCGACGCCGTCGCCACCGCCAGCGACCTCGTGCCCGCCGAGGTCCTCGACTCCGTCAGCGTGCTCGGCGGCGGGGACGTCGTGCAGCACCTGTTCGCCGTGTCCAGCGGACTCGAGTCCGTCGTCGTCGGCGAGACCGAGATCTCCGGCCAGGTCCGCCGGGCACTCGAGGACGCCCGCGCCAACGGCACCACGACGTCCGACCTCGAGCGCCTGTTCCAGGAGGCAGCGCACACCTCCCGCGGCGTCAAGACCCGCACCCGCATCGGTGCCGCCGGCCGGTCGCTGGTCCGTCTCGGGCTCGAGCTCGCCTCGTCGCGCATCACCGACTGGGCCCGGACCCGCGTGCTGCTCGTCGGCACCGGCAGCTACGCGGCCACCACCATCGCCGCGCTGCGCGACCGCGGTGCCGCGAACATCCAGGTCTTCTCGCCGTCCGGCCGCGCGCCCTGGTTCGCCGCGAAGCACGACCTGGTCGCCGCGACCGACCTGCGCCAGGCGATCGGCACGAGCGACGTCGTCATCACCTGCACCTCGAGCGAGGTCCCGGTCGTCGAACCGGCCGACCTCGCCGACGGCCAGCGCCGCATCGTCATCGACCTCGGGCTGCCCCGCAACGTCGACCCCGACGCGGCCCACGTCGAGGGCGTCGAGCTGCTCGACCTCGAGACGATCAGCATCCACGCGCCGATCGCCGAGCTGAACGCCGAGTCCGAGGCGCGTCAGATGGTCGACGACGCCGTGTCGCGCTTCCGTGCGCAGGCGCTCGAGCAGTCGACCACGCCGGCGCTCGTGGCCTTCCGCAAGCACGTCTTCGACATCCTCGACGACGAGATCGACCGCGCGAAGCGTCGCGACGGCGACCCGGAGTCCGTCGAGCAGACCGAACGGGCCCTCCGGCACCTGGTCGGGGTCCTGCTGCACCGCCCCTCGGTGCGCGCGCGCGAGCTCGGTCGCGCCGGTCGCGGCGAGGAGTTCGTCGGGGCGCTCGACGCCCTGTTCGGCGTGCACCCGGAGCCCGAGGCGGAGCTGCCGTCGCCGATCGTACCGCTCGCGGAGCGCACCGCGCCCGAGTGCCCCGTCTCGACGGACCGCACCGGCGAGGCGGACGCGAGCTGAGCCTCCCGGCAGTCCCCCGCACGTTGCGCGTCAGCGCGCTGCTGCTGGTCCGTGACCGGCAGGTCCTGATGGTGCGCGCCCGCGGACGCGACGTGCTCTACCTGCCCGGCGGCAAGGCGGAGCCGCACGAGACCGACGTCGAAGCCGCGATCCGCGAGGCGCGCGAGGAGACCGGGCTGCACCTGACCGAGGCGGACCTCGAGCCGTTCGGCACGGTGACCGAGGCCGCGCACGGCCAGGGCGAGGAGACGATGGTCGCCATGGCCCTGTTCCGGGTCCGGCCGGGAGGCACCGCCGATGGCGCCTCGCCCGTCGCCTCCGCAGAGGTGGACGAGGTGGAGTGGGTCACCTCGTCGGACGCGGACCGGTGCCCGCCGGCGGGCGTCGAGACGCTCCGCCGGCTGGTCGCCGCCGATCTGGTCGACTGAGGTCCTGACGCCTGAGGATCCGGTCAGCTCCGACCGGTGCCCCTCGGCGCCTCACTCGTCCTTGTCGACGTAGTGCCCGGCCTCGCCGTCCGGCGTGGGCTCGGCCTCGCCGGGGATGTCCGACTCGACGTACTCACCCTCGTCCGCGCCGCCTGCGCCCTGGGGCCGCGTCTCGCCGGGGATGTCGCTGGAGACGAACTCTCCCGCGGGCTCGTGCGACTCGACGTGCTGCTCGCCCGGGATCTCGCTGTCGGTGAAGGCGCCGGCGCGGGTGTCGACGCCGTCCGCCCGACCGTCCTCGCCGCGTGCCTGCTCGTGCTTGCCTGCCATGTTCCGACCTCCGTCGCTCGTGTTCCTGGCTGTGACGCGAGTGTGCCCGTGACGACTGGACGCTCACCGAGTCCCGTGGGTGGGGGCCGGTGTTGCGTCGAGGCATGCACCGCAGCACCCGCACACCCATCGTCCTCGCGAGCACCGGGGTGGTGCTCGCCCTCGCGCTCACCGGCTGTTCGTCGGGCGGTACGGACACGGCGCCGACGGCCACCGAGACCGTGACCGCGTCGGCCGGGGGCTCGTCACCCTCCACCGCGACGTCGGCTCCGTCCTCGTCGTCGGCGGCGTCGTCGTCGTCGGGCGGCTCGGCGGGTGGCGGGTCCGGCGGCGACGGTGGCCGGTGCACCACCGGATCGCTGTCGGGCAGCGTCGAGTCCGGCAGCGGTGGGGCCGCCGGCAGCACGTACGTGCACCTCGCGCTCCGCAACACCGGCTCCACGACCTGCACGCTGCAGGGGTGGCCCGGGGTCTCCTTCGTCGGCGGCGGCTCGGGTGAGCAGATCGGCGCCCCGGCCACCCGTGACGAGGCATCGGCGCACCCGACCGTGACGCTGGCGCCCGGCGCGGTGGCCGTCGCACCGCTGAAGATCACCCAGGCGGAGAACTACCCGACGGCGACGTGCGACCCGGTGTCCGCGGACGGGTTCCGCGTGTACCCGCCCGGGTCGACCGAGTCACTGTTCGTGCGGGACTCCGGCATCACGGCGTGCCGGTCGACCGACGCGGGGCTGCTCAGCGTGCAGGGCCTGGTGCCCGAGGGGCAGGCGGCCGACTGAGCCGTCGCGCCCGCCGGCGCCCGTCGCGCCCGCCGGCGCCCGTCTGCGCCCGCCCGTCCGTGCTCGTCCGTGCTGGTCAGCGGCGGGCGGGGGTGTGCACGGCCTCGAGCACCTCGGTGCCCATCGTGCGCAGGGCCTCGACGACCGCGAGCCGCCGCTGCAGTGTCGCGTCGTCGAAGGTCACCGTGACCGCGTAGCTCACCGACGAGCCGGGTCCCCGGAGGATGCCGGCCTCGGCGCGGACGCCGGTCGACGAGCCGGTGACGACCACGGCCTGCAACCCGTGGTCCAGCGCACGGTGCGCCAGGGGGTCGAGGCCGAACGAGCCCGCCACGAGCGCGGTGTCGCTCGCCAGGCTCAGCCAGCCGAGCACCCGGTTCGACACCGCCTCGTCGACGACCTCGCCGAGGGCCAGGCCGCGCATCAGCCAGGCGAGCTCGCCTGCCGGCGCCACGGAGGCGTCGGGGGCGTCGTCGGGACCGCGCCGGTCCCGCACGCGGTCGATGAGTGCCGTGCGGTCGATGCCGAGCGCCTCGGCCCGCTGCCGCACCGCGTCGATGCCGACGGTCGACAGCAGTGCGTTCATCGCCCACGCGTCCGCCGTCGCCCCGACCAGGGTCGCCAGGTCCGGCACCTGCATCGTCGGTTCCTGCAGGAACTGCCACAGCCCGGCACCGGTGGCGGTGTCCCGTGCCATCCGCTGGAGCCGGTCGCCGTGCAGCCGGCCGTCCTCGAGCTGCGCGGCGACCTCGATGAGCAGGAGCACGCGACCGAGGCTCGCGACCGGCTGCACCAGGGTGTCGTCGACGGCGAGCAGGGCCTTGCCGGTCGACGTGTCGATGATCGACGCGCTGACGGCGGCACCGTCACGGGCGATCGAACCGAGGGCGTCGACCGTCGCGCCGAACCGCTCGTCGGCCCCGCCACGGTGGCGTCCGCGCGCACGAGCGCCGTTCCCGCCGCCGACCTGGTGTCGGCGGCGGGGACGGCGGGAGGCACCGGTGTCGGCGCCCGGCGTCTCGCCCGGCGCAGCGCTGGGTGTCCCGCTGTGGTCAGCGCTCGGCTCGGACGACGGAGCCGCGTCCGGCTCGGTCATCACCAGATCGCGACGCGCTCGGCCGGGTCGAGGTACATCGTGTCCGACTCGGTGACGCCGAAGGCCTCGTAGAAGCCGTCGATGTTCCGCACGATCTGGTTGCAGCGGAACTCGTTCGGCGAGTGCGGGTCGATGCTCAGCAGACGCGCTGCCTCCTCCGGACGGATCGCCATCCGCCAGGCCTGGGCCCAGCTGAGGAAGAAGCGCTCGGCGCCGGACAGTCCGTCCACGACCGGGGGCTCCTGGCCGTCGAGGGACAGCAGGTACGCCTTCCACGCGATCGACAGCCCGCCGAGGTCACCGATGTTCTCGCCGATGGTCAGCGCGCCGTTGACGTGGCCGTCCGGCACCTCGGTCGGTACGAGCGCGTCGTACTGGGCGATGAGGGCCTTCGTGCGCTCCTCGAACGCCGTGCGGTCGGCCTCGGTCCACCAGTTCTGCAGTCGGCCGTCCCCGTCGTACTGCGAGCCCTGGTCGTCGAAGCCGTGTCCGATCTCGTGCCCGATGACGGCACCGATCGCGCCGTAGTTCGCGGCGGCGTCGCGCGACGCCTCGAAGAACGGGAACTGCAGGATCGCCGCCGGGAAGACGATCTCGTTGAACCCCGGGTTGTAGTACGCGTTGATCGTCTGCGGGGTCATGAACCACTCGTCGCGGTCGATCGGCTTCCCGATCTTGCCCAGCTCGCGGTCGACCGCGAAGCTCGCGACGGCCCGGACGTTGCCGATCAGGTCGTCGGGGCTGACCGACAGGGCCGAGTAGTCGCGCCACGTCACCGGGTAGCCGATCTTCGGCGTGAACTTGTCGAGCTTGTCGAGGGCACGGGCGCGGGTCTCGTCGGTCATCCAGTCGAGCGCGGTGATGCTCTGCCGGTACGCCTCGACCAGGTTGGCGACGAGGTCGTCCATCTCGGCCTTGGACGTCTCGTCGAAGTGCTCCTGCACGTAGATGCGACCGACGGCCTCGCCCATCGCGCCCTCGACCAGCGAGACGCCGCGCTTCCAGCGCTCGCGCTGCTTCGGCGCACCGGTGAGCGCCGTGCCGTAGAACGAGAAGTTCGTGGCGGACATCGCGCTCGTCAGGTACGCCGCGGAGCCGCGGATGACCTGCCAGCGCAGCCAGTCCTTCCACGCGTCCAGCGGCTGGGAGCGCAGGAGCTCGGCCAGGCCGGTGATGAACGACGGCTCGCGCACGACCACGGTCTCGAAGGCGCCGGCAGGGGCACCGATCGCCTGCCACCACAGGTGCAGGTCGGCGCCGTTCGCGAGCGCGGCGACCTCGTCCCAGGTCATCTTGTTGTAGGTCTTCTGGCTGTCGCGGGTCGTCACGTTGTCCCAGTGCGCCGCGGCGAGCGCCGTCTCCAGCGCGATGACGGCCTCGGTGCTCCGTCCGGCGTCGGCGAAGCCCGCGAGCGGGAACATCGACGCGACGAACTCGCGGTACTTCGACCGGATGTCGGCGAAGCGCTCCTCGCGGTAGTACGACTCGTCGGGCAGGCCCAGGCCGGACTGCTCGAGGAAGACGACGTACGACTCCGGGTCACCCGGGTCGTTGTCGACGAAGAGCTGGACGAAGCCGGGCAGGCCCAGGCGCTCGAAGCGTCCGACCATCGCGATGACGTCGTCGGTGGTCTCGACGGCGTCGATCTCGCCGAGCAGCGGGTCGATCGGTCCGGTGCCGAGGGCCTCGAGCCGCTCCTCGTCGGTGAAGGACGTGTACAGGTCACCGACCTTGCGCTCCTCGGTGCCGGGTGCGGCCTGCTGGGAGCGCTCGACGATCTCGCGCACGGCGACCTCGGCGTCCTCGGCGAGCACGGTGAACGAGCCGTACCGCGCCTTGTCGTCGGGGATCGGCGTCTGCGCGATCCACGTCCCGTTCACGTGCCGGTAGAGGTCGTCCTGCGGGCGGACGGCCGGGTCGAGCTCGTCGGTGTGGATCCCTGAGGTGCGTGCGACGTCGGTCATGCGCTCCACGATAGCCACCGGGTCCGCGTCGGGACGGAGCCAGCAGCCGCGCAGCCGCTACGGTGCTGCCATGGGACTCGGCTGGAAGCTGCACGGTGACGGCGCGACCGTCTCCTCCTCGACCATCGTGGCGCCGGACGAGCGCCTCTCCTGGGGTCGCACCATCGGGCTCGGCGTCCAGCACGTCGTCGCGATGTTCGGTGCCACCTTCCTCGTGCCGCTCATCACGGGCTTCCCGCCCTCGACGACCCTGCTCTTCAGCGGCGTCGGCACGATCCTCTTCCTGCTGATCACCGGCAACCGGCTGCCGAGCTACCTCGGCTCGTCGTTCGCCTTCCTCGCCCCGATCGGCGCCGCGACGAAGATCGGCGGCATCCCGCTCGCGCTGTCCGGGATCATCGTGGTCGGCGTGCTGCTCGCCCTGGTCGGCGCGCTCGTGCACCTCGCCGGGGCCGGGTGGATCGACCGCCTGATGCCCCCGGTGGTGTCGGGAGCGATCGTCGCCCTGATCGGCTTCAACCTCGCGCCGGCCGCCCGCGACAACTTCGCGAAGGCCCCGGTCGTCGCGCTGATCACCCTCGCGGCGATCATCCTGGTCACGGTGCTGTTCAAGGGACTGCTCGGTCGCCTGTCCATCGTCATCGGTGTCCTCGTCGGCTACGTCGCCGCCCTGCTCTCCGGCCAGGTCGACCTGTCGACGGTCAGCGCCGCCCCGTGGATCGGCCTGCCGACCTTCACCGCCCCGGCCTTCGACCCGGGCCAGCTCGCGATCTACCTCGGCTTCGTGCCGGTCGTGCTCGCCCTGGTCGCCGAGAACGTCGGTCACGTCAAGGGCGTCGGACAGCTCACGGGCCGTGACCTCACCCCGCTGACGGGTCGCGCGCTCTTCGCCGACGGCGTCTCGACCGTGCTCGCCGGTGCCGGCGGCGGTTCCGCCACCACGACCTACGGCGAGAACATCGGCGTGATGGCCGCGACCCGCGTCTTCTCGACGGCCGCGTACTGGGTCGCCGCGATCGTCGCGATCCTGCTGGGGCTGTCGCCGAAGGTCGGCATGGTCATCTCCTCGGTGCCGGCCGGGGTGCTCGGCGGTGCGACCACCGCCCTGTACGGACTGATCGGCGTCATCGGCATCCGCATCTGGGTCGAGAACCGCGTCGACTTCGCCAAGCCGAAGAACCAGCTGACCGCCGGCATCGCGCTGATCATGGGCATCGCCGACTTCACGTTCTCGTTCGGCGGCGCGACCTTCGGCGGCATCATCGTCGGCACGGTCGCCGCGATCGTCGTCTACCACCTGATGGACCTGGTCGGACGGGCCCGCGGGACGGACCCGGCGACGCTCCGCGCGTCGGACGAGGCGCGCGCCGCCACCGGGGCGATCCCGGCAGAGCCGCGCGCCGACTGACGCCGGGACCACCGGACGGGAGGCCCGTGGCGACCCCGCCACGGGCCTCCCGTCCGTTCCGTCCGCGGTCCGGTCGTGCGCGCACCCGCCCTGTCGGCCAGCGTCAGCGGAGACCGACCACGCCGACGGTGAGCTGGACCACCGCCAGGACGGCGAGCACCGCGACCAGTCCGACAGAGCCCCACCGGGCGATGCCCGCGCGCATCGCAGCGAGGGGACGGCGAGCGCGACGACCGGCCGCGAGCACGAGGACCACGGGCAGCACCGTCGTCGACGCGGCGACCACGACGAAGGCCGCGCCGGCGAGCAGTGCCTCGCCGG
This sequence comes from Curtobacterium sp. 1310, assembly GCF_017834105.1. NCBI lineage: Bacteria > Bacillati > Actinomycetota > Actinomycetes > Micrococcales > Microbacteriaceae > Curtobacterium > Curtobacterium sp. 1310. The sequence goes on from NZ_JAFICY010000003.1 coordinate 159,624, forward strand.
GGTCGGGCTCGGCGTCCCCGAACGCGAGCCCCGCGGTCAGGGCGAGCACGACCGCCTTCGGGTTGCAGAACAGCAGCATCCCGAGCCCGAAGCCGTGCACCGGACCGACCCGCTCGACCACGTCCGCCCAGCGGGTGCTCGACGGGGAGCCGTCCGGCAGCCGGCGGACCGTCCACTGCCAGACCGCGAGCGCGGCGAGCACCACCCCGGCGACCACGGCGACGATCGCCTGGACGGACGAGCCACCGGCCGTCTGCACGGGGAGCCGCTCCCCCACCGCGACCGCCAGGACGAGCGCCGCGGCGACGGCCACGGTCCACCCGGCGGTGCAGGCGACGGCGGGGGCGGAGCCGCGACGGTGCCCGAGCAGGACGACCACGGACGCGACGGGCAGCGGGCTCAGGGCGATGCCGACGGCGCCGGGCGCGAGCGCGAGGAGGTCCACGCGCGCAGCGTACCGACGGCGGGACGGACCGGTGCTGCTCCGACTCCGGCAGGATGGTCCGGTGCCACGACCGACCTCGCCCGCCGCGACGACCGAGCGTCGGTCGGTCGACGGGGACATCGTCCGGCTCGCGCTGCCGGCCCTCGGCGCGCTCGTCGTCGAGCCGCTCTTCCTGCTGACCGACACGGCGCTCGTCGGACACCTCGGGGCGACGGCGCTGGCTGCCGTGGGCCTGGCGAGCGTCGTGCTGCAGACGGTGACCGGACTGCTCGTATTCCTGGCGTACTCGACGACCCCCGCGGTGGCCCGGGCGCTGGGCGGCGGCGACCGTCGCGGAGCGGTGCACGCCGGCATCGACGGGATGTGGCTCGCGCTCGGGCTCGGTGTCGTGCTCGCACTCGTCGGCTGGCCGCTCGCCGGACCGCTCGTCGAGCTGTTCGGCGCCTCGGCGGCGGTCTCGACCGCGGCGACCGCGTACCTGACGGTGTCGCTGATCGGGCTCCCCGGGATCCTGGTCGTGACGGCGTCGACCGGACTGCTGCGGGGCCTGCAGGACACGCGGACACCCCTCGTCGTGGCGACGATCGGCTTCGTGGCGAACGGGCTGCTCAACGCCGTGCTCATCTACGGCGCCGGCTGGGGCGTCGAGGGGTCCGCCGCCGGCACCGTGATCGTGCAGTGGGCGATGGCCGCCGTGTACGTCGTGATCGCCGTGCGTGCGGCCCGGGCATCGGGTGCACCGCTGCGACCGGGCGCGTCCGGCGTCGTGCGGGCGCTCCGGTCCGGGGCGTGGCTGTTCCTGCGCACGGCGTCGTTGCGCGTGGCGATGCTCGCGACCGTGGCGACCGCCTCGGGCCTGGGCACGACCGGCCTGGCGACGACCCAGGTCGGTCTCACGGTGTTCTCGACCCTGGCCTTCGCACTCGATGCCCTGGCGATCGCCGGGCAGGCGCTCGTCGGCCACGGGCTCGGCGCGCGCGACCCCGACCGGGTGCGGCTGGTCACGAGCCGGCTCGTGCTGCTCGGCATCGTCGGCGGGGCACTGCTCGGGGTGCTGACCCTCGCGGTGAGCGGACTGCTCGGACCGGTCTTCTCCGACTCCGCCGCGGTGCGCTCGGCCCTGCCGCTCGTGCTCGTCCTCATCGCCGTCGGGATGCCCGTCGCCGGCTACGTGTTCGTGCTCGACGGCGTGCTCATCGGTGCCGGGGACGCGCGCTACCTCGCCGTCGCCGGGCTCGTGAACCTGGTCGTGTACCTGCCGCTGCTCTGGTGGGTCGGCGGGACGCTCACCGGGCTCTGGGCGGCCTTCGCGCTCGGTTACATCGGCGTCCGGGCGGTGACCCTCGGGGTGCGGGCGCACCGTCGGGGCTGGGTCGAACAGGCGCTGGCGCGGTGAGCGGGCACACGGGCGGGCGTGCGGACGGGCACGGGCGCGTCGCGTCGTCGGCGCTGCTCGCCACCGTCGGCATCGGCGTGCAGGGGCTCGCGAAGCTGCTCGTCACCGTCGTCGTCGGCCGGGTGTTCGGCACCGAGACCCTCGGGCAGACCACCGCCCTGCTCTCCCTGTCGGTCTTCACCGCGCTGCTCTGGCCGAACGCCGCGGGGAACACCGCGTCGAGGGTGCTGGCGATCGCACTGCGCGGACGTCGCTCGGACGCCGCGGTGAACCGGCTGCTCGGGGCCTCGATGGCGGTGTCGAGCGCCGTGCTCGCCGCCGTGACGGTGCCGGTCGCGCTCGCCTGGGGAGCGAGCCCGGGCATGCTCGTCGGCGGGGTCGGGGTCGTCGTCGGGTACGGACTGTACTGCTACGCCCGCGGAGCGCAACTCGGGTACGACCGGGCGCCACGCGTCGCACTGTGGGACACGGTCACGAGCCTGCTCGCCCTCGGATTGCTCGTCGCAGCGTGCGTCGCCCGGCTCGAGCCCCTCGTACTGCTGCCGCTGGCGGTCGGGTACACCGTGTTCGCCGTCGCCTGCTGGCCGCGAGGGAACCGTGCTCCCGGCGCACCGGAACCGACCGCAGGGGTGCTCGCCTTCGCGGCCTGGAACGTGCTCGCGGTCGTGACCTCGAACGGGCTGCTGCAGCTGACGATGATCTCGGCGCAGGTCTCCGTCTCGGCGCACGAGGCCGGTGTCTACGCGGCGGCGTTCACCCTGGCGACCCCGGCGTCGATGGTCGGCCAGGCGCTGGGCCAGGTCCTCGTGCCGGCGTTCGCCCACCGCTCGGACGGCGGGTCGCTGCGCTCACGCGGGGTGCTCCTGCTCGTCGGCGGCTTCACCGGCGGGACCGCCGTGGTGTTCGGGCTCGTGGCGTGGCTCGCCGGCTGGTTCCTGCCGCTCGTCTACCCCGCCGAGGGGGCCGAGGCCGTGTCGGACCTGCGGTACCTGATGGTCGGCGTGTGGGTGTTCACGGTCGGGCTCGTGCCCGCGGCGCTGCTGCTCGCGTCCGGGCGGTCGCGGCAGGTGGCGCTGGCGTCGGTCGCCGGGTTCGTCGTCGGGGTGGTGCTCATGGCGGTGCTCGCTCCGACGTGGGGCGTGGCCGGGGGCAGCACGGGGTTCCTGGTCGGGAGCGCGGTGAACCTCGTCGCCGTGGTGGTGCTCGGGCTGCGCGGGCCGCGGGCGGGAGGAGTGCGATAGATTGTTATGAAAGACGTCTTTCATAACAGATCATCGGAGGCCCATGCAGCCGAGCCCCTACACACCGGGTGAGATCGCCCGCGCCGTTCCCGGGCGCGCCCTCCAACTCGCCGATCTGGACGAGCGCCTGTCAGTCCTGGTCGACCTCCACCGTCTGGTGGGTCGGATCCGGGTGGACCACGCCGCGCGAGGCTTCGGGAAGACATCACTGCTCCGCGAGTACCAACGCCGGGCTTCTGCGCGCGGCGCGGCCACCGTGTGGGTGACGGCAGGTGAACCGCAAGGGCTCGTCGAGCAGATCCTCGACGAGTTGCGGCGGACCGTCGGGGCTGCCGGCGCCCCGCACGGCAGGGCTCTCCGCGAGAAGGTCGAGTCACTCCGGCTCTCGCTCGGGGTGCCGGGCATCGCCACCGCGACGGGGACCTTCCGCTCGACGGCTCCGGACGACGAGCGCGCTCGTGCGGGCGCCCGCGGCCTCGAGGACGTCATCCGCGCCGCCACGACGGAGCGGCCGCTTGTCATCTTCGTCGACGAGATCCAGTCAGCGGACGCGGCAGGCCTCCGCACGCTGGTCTACGCCTGGCAACACCTCCAGGCGGAGGGTACGGACGTCCCCGCCGCGGTCTTCGCCGCTGGACTGCCGAACGCGCCGGAGACCATCGCCGAGATCGTCACCTTCAGCGAACGCCTCGCGTACCGACCGCTCGGCCCCCTGCATCGTGATGCCGAGGAGATCGCACTGGTCGGACCGGCTCGCCTCCTCGGAGTGCAGTGGACGCCGGAAGCCGTCGACCGCGCGTTGTCGATCGCGCAGGGCTACCCGTACTCCGTCCAGCTCATCGCCGACTCCGCGTGGGCGGCTGCAGGGCGGCCCGATCCGGGAGCGGTGATCGACGTCGGTTCGGTCGAGACCGGACACCGTTCCATGCAGGCCGACCTGGAGGCGCTCTTCCGGGCGAGGTGGTCGGCGTGCTCGACCTCGGAACGGCGTCTGCTGACGGCGATGGCACGGCTCGGCGACGGTCCGACTTCGCGGGCGTCGATCGCGGAGGCGCTGGGGACCGGGACGAACCAGCTCTCCACGCCGCGGGCGCGGCTCATCGACAAGGGACTCGTGCAACCAGCCGACCGGGGGATGCTCCAGTTCACGATCCCCGGGTTCGCCGCCTTCATCCGTTCCGAGTACTCCTGAGGGACCGGCGGCCGGAGCCCTCGAGTGGCGAGCGAGCCGTCAGGACGCCGCGAGTCCCACGTGCGGCTCCAGCCACGCCATCCCGGCAGCGATGGCCGCGCGTGCCATCGCCCAGTCGTGCCCGCCTCCCGGCACGACCCACCGCGTCACGTGCATGCCCGCCGCAGCAGCGTGCGCGGCGACCACGGGCATCGCCGGACCGTAGTGCCGGTCCAGCTGCGCAGCGGTGAAGAACGCGGACGTACCCGTGTAGGGGCCGTGCTGGGCCATCACCGCGATCGGTTGCGCCGCACGCCAGGCCGCGACGCTGCCGCCGAACCCGTGCAGGGTCTCGGCGCGGGTCAGCTCGGTCGGGCCGAGCTCACCGGAGACGTCGATCACGTTGCCGAAGCGCTGTGGATCGCCCGCCCCGAGCTGGATCGCGCAGGTGCCGCCCTGCGAGAACCCGCCGACGGTCCACGCCGTGGCACCGGTCTGCACGCGCAGGTGACTCGTGATCCACGCGGGGACGTCCTGCTCGAGGTACGTCCGGCTGTTGCCGAGCGGCCCGTCGACGCACATCGGGTTGCCCGATCGTGGGCCGAGCTGATCGGGCACGACGACGATCGGCGCGAGGCCGCGGTGCAGGCCGGCGATCGCATCCATGGTGTGTGCGATGTGCCCGCCGGTCTCGACGTCGTCGGGGCCCGCGCCCCGTGACTGCCCCGACATGAGGACGGTGACGGGGAGTGGTGGCGGATCGGCGACCAGTGCCGCCGGTGGGAGCCAGAGCAGGGCGTCCCGCGCGACGAAGTGCGACCGGGTGCCCGGGATGGCGACGTGCAGCAGGCGCCCCTGCTGCGGGAGGTCGGCGGGCGGGGTCCACGTCGTCGCGAGGTCGACGCTCGACGGTTCGCGCGACGTCGGGCGCTCGGTGGCGGGGATGCCGCGGGAACTCGTCGGCACACTGCGGGTGCGCTGCGGCGCGATCAGCGTCGCGCTCGGTGCCGGAGCAGCAGTCGCCTGGTCGGACGACCCCACCGATCGCACGACGACGACGGTGAGCGCGACCGAGACGAACGCGACCACCAGGACCACGACGAGCCACACCAGGTCCCGGGAACGATCGATCGGCTGCACGTGACGGAGCGTAGGGAGCGCTCCTCGTGAGCAGTCGGTGGCGGAGGCCTGCGGCGCTGAGGAAACCCCCAACCGACACCCAGCCGGGGCCGCGCTCTGCCATCCGCTACCGTTGGGGCACGCGACAGCGGACTCGACGAGGGGGAACCGATGAGTGACGACCAGTACCCGGGCCAGGGGAACCAGGGCCACCACCAGCCGCAGTACGCGCAGCAGCAGCCGCAGTACGCGCCGGCGCCGCAGTACGGGCAGCCGACGCACGTGACGGTCGGCTACCAGCCCGCTCCGCCGCGTGGTCTGAGCATCGCGAGCATGGTGCTCGGCCTGGTGTCGATCGTCCTGGGGTTCACCTTCCTCGTGCCGCTGGTCGGGTTCGTCCTCGGCATCGTCGGCCTCCGGAAGGAACCCGCCGGTCGCGGGATGGCGGTCACCGGTCTGATCCTGAACGGGCTCTTCGTCGTGGGGTGGGCGCTGCTCGTCATCTTCGTGATCGGCATCGGCGCAGCGGGCATCGCCACCAGCGGCACCTCGGGCGCCTAGCCCCCAGCGCTCCGGCAGGAGGCGCGCGGGTCGCGGACCCGGGCGCTCAGTCGCCGACCGCCCGGCGCACCGGCCCCGTCGTGTCGCCCACGCGCAGTTCCGACCGGAAGGCCGCCGGCTGCGGCTCGTCGCCCTCGAGCATCGCGAGCGCGGCGCGTGCGGCGGCCCGACCCTTCTGCTCGAACGGCTGCACCAGCGTCGTGAGCTGCCGGATCGGCGAGCGGTGGAGCAGGCTGTCGTCGACCGTGATGCCGTCGAAGCCGACGACGCTGACGTCCTCGGGCACCCGGAGTCCCGCGTCGAGCGCTGCCGAGACCACCCCGACGGCGAGCAGGTCGCTCTGCGCGATCACCGCGCTCGGGACCGGTCCGTCGCCGGTGAACAGTGACTGTCCGGCGATCCGGCCCTCCTCGACAGAGCTGGCGGCGGCCTCGACCGCGACGGCGTCGGGGTAGACGCTGCGCACACCACGGAGACGCTCCAGGGTGGTGTGGGCGACCCCCTCCGCCTCGCGCGCTGCGTCGACGGGGCCGCGGCGGCGCTCGGCATCGAGCGGGAGGGTGACGACGGTGACCGCGGTGTGCCCGAGCTCGCGCAGGTAGTCGGCGGCACGACCGGAGGCCTCGCGGTTGTCGAGCTGGACGGGGACCGCGCCCTCGATGTCGTCGGCCTCGATCGCGACGACGGGGATCTGTCGTCGGCGGAGCACGGCGACCGCAGGGTCGATCCGCACGTTGCACCCGACCAGGACGACGGCGTCCATCGGGGCGTCGACGATCGGCCCGGCGCCGTGCTCGTCGTCGAGGGGGCTGCGCACGAGGAGCAGGGAGGCGCCCGCCTCGCCCGCGACCTCGGCGATGCCGTCGAGCGTCAGGACGTTGACCGGGTCGCGGAACGCATCGCTCAGCCGCTCGTCCATCACGACGCCGATCACCCCGGACCGACCCCGGCGGAGCGAGCGCGCCCGCGGGTCCGGGCCCCCGTAGCCGAGGTCGGCAGCAGCGGCGAGCACCCGGGCCCTCGCGTCCTCGGACACCGGGCCGGCACCGCTGAAGGCGAGGGAGGCGGTCGACGGCGCGACCCCCGCTGCGCGGGCGACCGCGGCCAGCGTCGGTCTGGGCCCACGGCGCACGGGACCGTCGGCGTGGTCGCGGGGGTTCGTCGCCCCGGACGCGCCGGGTGCTGTTGCCGGGTGGTCCATCGCCCGTTAGCGTAGTCACACGAACCGGTCGAATCGATTCGACCGGACAGCCGCAGGCAGGAACCCGATCAGGGACGGCCTCGCCGGCGGCCCACGACACGACCAGCACGAGACCGGAAGCTCCGCATGACGACGACGTCCACCCGAACCGCCCCGACGACCCGCACCTGGATCATCGCGGTCTTCGTGGCCTTCACGCTGTCCGGTCTGGCCATCGCCACCTGGCTCGGACGCATCCCCAGCGTGCGCGACTCCCTCGGTGCCACCACCTTCGAGATGGGTCTGCTGGTGCTCGGCATGGCGGTCGGCTCGATCGGCGGCCTGACCTTCGCCGGCCACATCGTCGCGAAGGTCGGCGCCCGCCGGGGCGTGCAGGTGGCCTCGGCTTGCCTGGCGGTCGGCCTCGTCTTCGCGGGCGTCGCCGTCACCGCCGGCTGGGGCTTCGCCGCGATCTGGATCGGTCTCATCGCGTTCGGCTTCGGCAACGGCCTGGTCGACGTGTCGATGAACGTCTCCGGCGCCGCCGCCGAGAAGGCCGGTGGTCGCACGATCATGCCGCTCTTCCACGCTGCGTTCAGCGTCGGCACGCTCGCCGGTGCCGGGCTCGGCGCCCTGACCGAGGCGCTCGACGTCCCCGTCGTGCTGCACTTCGCGGTGCTCGGCGTCGTGGTCTGCCTGGTCATGCTCGCGGCGGCGTCGCGCTTCGGGGACGAGCACCGGTACGAGGAGCACGAGTCCACCGCGACCAGCCCGACCCCGGTGCAGCTCACACGCTGGCAGGTCTGGGCACAACCGTCGACGCTGCTCATCGGTGTGATCGTGCTCGGCATGGCGCTGGCCGAGGGCTCCGCCAACGACTGGCTGCCCCTCGCCATGATCGACGGGCACGGACTCGACAACGCCGCCGGCTCCGCCGTGCTCACGGTGTTCCTCGCCGCGATGACCGCCGGACGCATCGCGGGCAGCCCGCTCATCGACCGGTTCGGCCGGGTGCCCGTGCTCCGCGTGAGCGCCGCCGTCGCCGTGGTCGGCCTCGGGCTGCTCATCTTCGTGGACGTGATCCCGATCGCGATCGTCGGTGTCGTCCTCTGGGGCCTCGGTGCGAGCCTCGGCTTCCCGATGGGCATGTCCGCCGCCGCCGACGACCCCCGCTCGGCAGCGCTCAAGGTCAGCGCCGTGGCGACGATCGGCTACGTGGCGTTCCTCGCCGGTCCGCCGCTGATCGGCTTCCTCGGCGAGCACATCGGCCTGCTCGGCGCGCTGCTCGTGGTGTTCGTGTTCATCATCGCCGCCGGCCTGGCATCGGGAGCGGCGCGCGAGACCGGCGCGGCGGCCGAGACGCTGCGGAAGCGGCGCGGACGCGACGACGGTGGCCACGGGGCGGCACGCGACCAGCAGCCGGACGCGGCGCAGCACGGCGGGGGCGAGCCGCGCCTCCAGACCGACCGCCCGCACCACGGGACGGACGACACGACGGTGGACCCCGCCGCGTCCGGTGGGACGCGCACCGACCGTTAGGATCGCCGGGTGCGTCTCGTCATCGCCCGCTGCTCCGTCGACTACGCCGGACGCCTGTCGGCCCACCTGCCGCTCGCGACCCGTCTCCTCATGCTCAAGGCGGACGGCTCGCTGCTCGTCCACTCGGACGGCGGCAGCTACAAGCCGCTGAACTGGATGAGCCCGCCGTGCTCGATCGAGATGACCGAGCCGGACGAGGAGCAGGCGAGCGCCGGCATCGCCCAGGTCTGGACCGTCACGCAGAAGAAGACGCAGGACAAGCTCATCGTCAGCCTGTACGAGGTCGTCGCGGACGAGAGCCACGACCTCGGCGTCGACCCCGGTCTGGTGAAGGACGGCGTCGAGGCGCACCTGCAGCAGCTGCTCGCCGAGCAGATCGAGCTCCTCGGCGACGGGCACACGCTCGTCCGACGTGAGTACATGACGGCGATCGGTCCGGTCGACATCCTGGCGCGCGACGACGCGGGGGCGAGCGTCGCGGTCGAGATGAAGCGCAACGCCAACATCGACGCCGTCGAGCAGCTCACGCGGTACCTCGAGCTCATGAACCGCGACCCGCACCTGCGGCCGGTGCAGGGCGTCCTGGCCGCGCAGACGGTCGCACCGCAGGCACGCACGCTCGCCGAGGACCGCGGCATCCGCGTCCTCGTGCTCGACTACGACGCGATGCGCGGCATCGAGGGCGGGCACACCCGCCTGTTCTGACGGTCGCGTGGCGCGCTCGGCACGCGTTCTGCGACACCGCACCCGTCGATCGACGCGTGCGATGTCGCAGGACCGGCACCGAGCCGGGAGGCTCGCCCCACCGCCCTGCGCGCCCACCGGCCCGCCCCGTGGCCGGCCCCACCGCCGCGACTAGGCTGGTCAGGACATGACGCGCCCCTACTCCGCCATCCTGTTCGACCTCGACGGGACCATCAGCGACTCCGCCCCGGGGATCCTCGAGAGCATGACGCACACCTTCCGCACGGTCGGCGTGCCCGTGCCGGACCACGCGACGCTGATGTCGTTCGTCGGCCCGCCGATCATGGACACCTTCCGGACGGCGATGGGCATGGACGACGTCGGTGCGGAGCGGACACTCGCCGTGTACCGCGAGCACTACCTGTCGCACGGGGCTCTCGACTCGGCGATGTTCAGGGGCATGGACGTCGTGCTCCGCACCCTGCACGAGGCCGGACTGCCGCTGTCCACCGCGACGAGCAAGCCCGAGACACCGGCCACGGTGATCCTCGACCACTACGGCCTGACCGGGTACTTCGACTTCGTCACCGGTGCGAGCGACGACGAGGTCCGGAGCGCCAAGGCCGACGTCGTCGCCGAGGCCCTGCGACGACTCGAGGCGGCCGGCCACGACGTCAGCCGCCCGGTGCTCGTCGGCGACCGGCTGCACGACGTCGAGGGCGCCCACGTGCACGGCGTGCCGGTCGTCTTCGCCGAGTGGGGCTACGGCTCCCCCGCCGAGGCCGAGGGCACCGTCGCCCGTGCCGCCACCCCGCTCGACCTGCTGCCGATCCTGCTGCCGGACGCGGCGGCGTGAGCAGGGACCGGTGAACACCGTCGCCCGTCGCGGACTCCGCGGTGCGGCCTGGCTGCTGCCGGCGGCGATCGTCCTCATCGCCCTCAACCTGCGCGGGCCGATCGTGGCCTCGGCGCCGGTCATCGGCGACCTGCGCGTGGACCTCGGGCTGACCGCGACGATCGCCGGGCTCCTGACGACGATCCCGGTCCTGTGCTTCTCGCTGGCGACACCGTTCGCCAGCTGGGTGATCGCGAAGGCCGACCCGGAGCGTGCGGTGTCGCTGGCGCTCGTGATCGTGCTCGCGGGCACGGTCGTCCGGTCGACCCCGTCGGCGGCGGCGCTCCTGGTCGGCACCGCGATCATCGGCATCGGCATCACGATCGGCAACGTCGTGATCCCGGTGGTCATCCGACGGGACACCTCGCCCGAGCGCGTCGGGCTGGTGACCGGCGTGTACACGTCGGCGCTCAACGTCGGGTCGATGATCACCTCGCTCGGCACCGCCCCGATCGCTGCCGCGTGGGGGTGGCCGGTCGCCATCGCCGTGTGGGCGGTGTTCGCCGTCGTCGCCGGGGCCGCGTGGACGTACGCGGTCGGGGCGCGCGCGGCGTGGCTCCGGCCGGCCCGGGTCGAGCCCGTGGTCGCGACGGGTCCGGTCGAGCTCCTGACCGAGACCGGGTCGATCCGCACGGTGTCGGCAGCGTCGGAGCCCGTCCGACCCGCGCGCCGGCTCATCACGTGGGGGCTGACGCTGGCCTTCGGCGGGCAGGCGTTCTCGTACTACGCCCTGACCGCGTGGATCCCGACGCTGCTGCACGACGAGATCGGCTTCTCGGCGGAGTCCTCGGGCGCGAGTTCGTCCGTGTTCCAGATCCTGGCGGTGGTCGGCGCGCTCGGCGTCCCGGTGCTCGCGACCCGCTGGGCGCCCCGCGCGATCATCGCCCTCGTCGCCTTCCTCTGGCTCGCGATGCCCCTCGGGCTGCTGTTCGCGCCGCAGCTCTGGCTGCTCTGGTCGGTGCTCGGCGGAGCGGCGCAGGGCGGCGGGATCACGGTCGTCTTCATCATCGTCGTGCGGATCGTCACGAGCGACGACGACGCCCGGCGGATGTCCGCGTTCGTGCAGGGCGGCGGGTACCTGATCGGCTCGGCGGGACCCCTCGTCGCCGGGGCCCTGCACGGCGCGACCGGGAGCTGGACGGCCCCGCTGCTCGTCGTGCTCGTGGCGGTGCTGACGCTCGGCGTCGCGGGGACGCTCGCGGCCCGCCGCGTGCGCTGACGCGGCGCAGCGGCGCGGCGCGCCGCGGCGGCGAAGCGCGGCGATCGGCCCGTACTCGAGGACGTGGTTCGACGCGCTCGCGAACAACCGACGGCACGTCGCACCACGGAAGGACGTGGTGCGACGTGCCTCCCGTCGTGCAGCAGCACCCGCAGCGCCGCTACCCGCAGCAGCGGCACCGGCACCCGCCGCAGCGCCCACCGCAGCACCTGCAGCAGTACCCGCGGCCGACACGGCGGACGCGCCCCGCGCCTCCCGGCCGGGTCAGTCCGCCTGCAGCACCTCGCGCAGCGACAGCGGCCGACGGCCGGTCACCCGCTCGACGTCCGTCGAGACGTGCGCCAGCGCACCCTCGGCGATCGCCGTGTAGGTGCTCACCCACGCGTCGGCCTGCCACGGTTCCGGGTTCCATCGCGCACGCGAGGCGTACGCCTCCGCCACCGTCTCCGGCTGGTACGTCACGGCGCGGCCGCGCACCTCGGACACGGTGGCGGCCGCCTGGGCGAGGGTGATCGCCTCCGGTCCGGTGAGCTCGTACGTCCGGTCGGCGTGGTCCGACGGGTGCAGCAGCACCTCGGTCGCGACGCGCGCGACGTCCGCCCGCGCGACCGCGGCCATCGCGCCGACACCGGCCGGTCCGCGGATCACGCCGTCCTCGCCGACCAGGTCCTCGACGAAGTCCAGGTAGAACGAGTCCCGCAGGAACGTGTGCCGCATCGAGGTCTCCTCGATCGCCCGCTCGGTCGCCCAGTGGTCGCGGCCGAGGGTGAAGGTGGCGTCCGGTGCCGCACCCACGAACGACGTGTAGACGACGTGGGCGACGCCCGCGTCCGCGGCCGCTGCCACGAAGGCGCGGTGCTGGTCGAGGCGGTCCTGCGCCTCGGCGCCGGAGACCATGAGCAGCATGTCGACGCCCTCGAGCGCGGCGCGGGACGCGGTCGCGTCGGCGTACGAGGCGACCGCGACCTCCGCTCCCGGCAGCTCGGGTGCCCGGGCCGCGTCACGGACGAGCATGCGGATCGGCGTGCCCGCCCGGGCGAGCGCGCGGGCGACGGCCCCGCCGATGTTGCCGGTGGCTCCGGTGATGGCGATGGTCATGGTCGCTCCTGTCCTTCGGTGCTGCTGGTCGGGTGGCTCGGGTCGGGTCGCCCTGGTCGTCCGGCTCCGGTCAGGTCCGGACCGTCCGGGAGGCACGGGTCACCGTGGTCGCGACCCTCGCCGCGTTCACGCCGTCGACCTCGAGCGCCCAGGTCCGGGCCGCCTCGTGGTCGCGTCCGTGCCGCACGTGCCGGCCCACCAGACGGTCGACGCGGACACGATCGTCCACGACGCACGCCCACGTCTCGGTGAAGAGGTCGGGCAGCGCGGACCACGGCGCGTCGGTGTCGAGCAGGTAGTTGCCCTCGGAGACGACGAGCCGGGTGCTCCGCGGCACGGCGATGCTGCCGGCGACGGGCTCGTCGACGCGGCGGTCGAAGTCCGGCGCCCAGACGACGTCGTCGTCCGCGACGACCAGACGACGGACGAGGGCGACGTAGCCGGCCGCGTCGAAGGTGTCGATCGCGCCCTTGCGGTCGTGCCGGCCGAGGGCGTCGAGTGCCGCGTTCGCCAGGTGGAAGCCGTCCATCGGGACCTGCACCGCGGTGCCGGGCCCGTGCGCGGCGTCGACGGCGACGACGATCCGGCGTGCCAGCGTCGACTTGCCCGCCCCGGGCGCCCCTGCGATGCCGAGCACCGCGCGGCCGGGACCCGCGGCGAGCGCCACCGCCCGCTCGACGGCGGCGTCGACGGACAGCTCGGTCGGGGTCACCGTCCCATCCTGACAGGAGCGGTGGTTCACTGGCCGCATGGTCGATGCGACGACGGCGTTCAGCGGGTTCTCGGTGCGTGACCTCCCCGGGGCGCGGGCGTTCTACGAGGGCGTCCTCGGGCTGCCGGTGAGCGAGGACCACGGCATGCTCGTGCTGCACGTCGGCTCCGGCACCGGGGTGCTCGTCTACCCGAAGGGGCCCGCGCACGAGCCGGCGTCGTTCACGGTGCTGAACTTCCCGGTGCCGGACGTCGACGCAGCCGTGGACGAGCTGTCGGCGAAGGGCGTCACGTTCCTGCGCTACGAGGGCGTGACCGACGAGCGCGGGGTGAACCGGCACGGCGGTCCGCTCATCGCGTGGTTCACCGACCCGTCGGGCAACGTGCTCAGCGTGCTCGAGGGCTGATCCGGTCCCACGCGTCGCGCACGGGGCCGGGTGGCAGCACCGCGGCGACCTCGGCGGTCAGGCTCGCCAGGGCTGTCAGGTGCTCGGGCAGGAGCAGGTCCCACGGCGGGGGTGCGACACGCTCGAGCGACCGGAGCGTGGCGGTGTCGGGACCGGTGCCCCACTGCTCGGCGAGGGCGTGCACGAGGACGTCCTGCTCCAGGCGCAGCTCGCGCAACCGGTCGAGGAGCCGGCGGACGCGGTCGGGGTCGGCCGCAGCGGTGACCAGGTCGCCGAGCAGCGCCCGCTCGTCCCAGAGCCGGGCGGACAGGTCGGTGGCCTCGCCGCTCACGGTCGTCGAGCCCAGCCGAGGGCGATCGGCACGAGCAGCCCGTGCCGTCGGTGGGGCAGCTCGGCGACCGGGACCCACGCGGCCTCGTCGGTCGAGCCGTCCGTCTCGCTGCGCAGCTCGCCGCCGGTGACGGTCACGCGGAACACGACCTGCACCGCCTTCATCGGCCGCCCGTTGTCGTGCATCCGGCGCTCCTTCGGCACGATGTGGTGCCGGACGCCGAGGAGCGGACCGCACGTCGCCTCGTACCCGGTCTCCTCGAGGACCTCGCGCACGACGGCCTGCTCGACGGTCTCGTCGAACTCGACCCCGCCGCCCGGCAGCGTCCACGTGCCGGCCTCGGGGACCCGCAGTCGGGCCAGGAGCACACGGTCGCCCTCGGTGATCACGCCGTAGGCGGCGAGCCGGGTGTCGTAGTCCGTGTACTCCATCCGCCGACCTTGCCAGGATCCCCTGGAGGGCACACCCAGACGCGCCGCCCGCCACCGTCCGGTGCGGGGACGGTGCGGTCCTCCGCACGGTCGACGGACCACCCGGGCCTGGCCGCTCGGACAGCTCCGGACCGTCGGCCGGCCACCCCCTGTGCAGGATCGCTCAGGATCAGCCGGGAGACCGCCGGGGACGGGCTCCCCGCTGCCGGTCCGGACACCTCGGCTCGCTACCGTCGCTGGACCACGCCGCTCCTGTCCCGTCACCCGCCGGGTGTCCGAGAGCGTCCCGACCGTCGGACCCGCCCGTGACCACCCTGCCGCTCCTGTCCGCCCACGTGCTGCTGCCCCTCTACGCCCTGACCCTGGTCGCCGCCGTCCTCGTCCTCACCGCCGTCCGCCGCTCCTGGCGCTGGGCAGCCGTCGCGATCGTCGCGGGAGCGCTGGTCGGGACCCTGCTCTCCTGGTTCCTCGGCGACGTCCTCGACGTGCTCGGCGTCCCGCCGACCTGGGTCGACCGGGTCTGGACGGGTGTGGTGTGCGCACTGCTCGGGGTCGCGGTCGTCGGACTCGTCCGCGGTGGCCGGGCACGGCGGGGCCGGGTGCTGACCCGGGTGGTCGCCGCGCTGCTGGTCCCCCTCGCCCTGGTGTCCGGCGGACTGGCGGTGAACCGGGACGCCGGGCTCTTCCCCACGATCGCCGACGCCCTGGGGCAGTCGCACGTGCCGCCCCTCCGCCTGCCGGACGACCCGGCCCCGGGATCGGCCCCGGTCGACGCCGCGAGCTGGCGACCCCCGCGCGACATGCCGGCCCACGGCCGCTACGGTTCGGTGCGGATCCCGGGCACCGTGTCGCACTTCCACGCCCGACCCGCGATCGTCTGGCTCCCCCCGGCCGCCCTCGTCGAGCACGCCCCGGAGCTGCCCGTCGTCGTGATGCTCTCCGGGCAGGGACCCGGCGCCGCTCCGGCGAACATCGTCGAGGCCGGCCGCATGGCGACCCGGCTCGACGCGATCGCCCACCGGCACCGCGGACTCGCGCCGATCGTCGTGATGCCAGACCAGCTCGCCCGGGCATCGAACAACCCGATGTGCGTCGACGGTCCGCTCGGGAACAGCGCCACCTACCTGACGCACGACGTCCCGACCTGGGTGCGCGAGCACCTGCACGCCGCTGCCGGCGGGGCGGACTGGGCCATCGCGGGTTTCTCGCAGGGAGGTACCTGCGCCCTGCAGCTCGGGGCCGGCCGACCCGACCGGTTCGGTTCGTGGATCGACGTCTCGGGACAGATCGGGCCGGTCCTGCAGGGTCGCGACGACACCGTCTCGAGGGGTTTCCGCGGTGACCGGGCGGCGTACGAGGCCGCGCAGCCGCTCCGAGTGCTCGCCGAACGGGCGCCGTACCGCGACTCCGCCGCGTTCGTCGCGGCCGGTGCGGACGACAGCCGGTACGGACCGGTCGTCCCGCGGGTCGTGGCGGCCGCACGTGCAGCCGGCGTCACGGTGACGGAGCGCATCATCGAGGACGGTGGCCACGACTGGCACACCGCCGGTGTCGCCCTGGCCGAGGGCGTCGAGTGGTTCGTGCACCGCACGCACCTGGCCCGATGACGAGGACGTGACCGTGCCCTTCACCGTCAGCCACGCGGTCGTCGCCCTGGCAGCACGTCGCCTGCCCGTGCCGGTCGCCGCCGTCGCGATCGGTTCGATGGCGCCGGACACGGTGCTGTTCGCGCCGTTCCTGCCGCCCTACGAGGACGCGCACTCGTGGTGGGGCGTCCCGACCATCGACCTCGCCGTCTCCCTCGTGGTGCTCGCCACGTGGTGGTTCCTCGTACGGCCGGCATGGTCACCGGTCGTCCCGGGGCTGCGTCGGCGTCTGCCGCGGGGCTGGGGTCGCCGGCCGGCACTCGGTGCGCGCGACGTGCTGCCGGTGGTCGTGGGCTGCCTGCTCGGCAGCGTCACGCACGTCGTGTGGGACGGCTTCACCCACGAGCACGGCTTCGTGGTCCGGGCCTGGCCCGCACTGCGGGACGGCGCCGTCGGCGGGTACCCGCTGCCCTTCCTGCTGCAGGACCTGTCGAGCGTGCTCGGGCTGCTCGCCCTGCTCGTCGTCGCCGCGGTGTGGTGGCGACGCGCCGACGTCCGGCCGGTCGGGCCCCTGCCCCCCGTCGAGCGGTTCGTCCCGGTCGCAGCCCTGGCAGTGGTCGTCGTCCTGGCGCTGGCCGTCGGGGTGCGGTCGTTCCTCGCCGGCGGCGGGATCGGTGGCGTGGTCACCGCGCTGGCGTTCCGGGTGCCGACACTCGTCGCGGTCGCCCTGGTCGTGGGTGCCGTCGTGCTGCTCGTCGGCCGTGGACTCCGCGGGCACGGGACACGCGGGTCCTAGGACCCGGCACCGGCAGGGCGTCGCGAGAACGTCCGGGTGCCCGCGGGTACCGGCAGGGCGCTGCGCGAACGTCCGGTGCCCGCGCTGCCGGCTCCCCTCAGGCTGCGACGGCGGCGGCGGCCCAGCCGGCCCGCATGCGTGCGACCGCCCGGTCCCACCCGGCGAGCAGGTCGGCGTCGTCGCGGAGCATCGCCTGCAGCTGCAGCCCCTCGAAGAGTGCGACGAGCTGCTCGGCGGCGTGCCGCGGTGAGGCCCCGCGGGACTCACGACCGGCGACGACGTCCCGCACGAGGGCGAGGGTCACGTCCTCGAAGAGCATCGTGTACTGCTGCCGGAACCACCCGGACGCCGGGTGGCCCGGGGTCGAGGTCGCGCTGAGCAGCGCGACGCGGACCCGCACGACCGCGGGGTGTCGGTGTCCGCGGTCGAGCCGGGCTCGGAGGTACGCGACGGCCCCCTCCTGCTCGGCGACCCCGCGGAGCGCATCGCGGCCGTCCTTGGTCCACCGGTCGACGACGGCCACGACGAGCAGCTCCCACGACGGGAACACGCGGTGCACCTCGGCCACCGTGACGTCGGCGGCACGGGCGACGTCGTCCGGGCCGACCGTGTGGAAGTCGCCGTCACGGAAGGCATCGGCGGCACCGGAGACGATGCGGGCGCGGAGGTCGGCGTCGGGCATGTGGTCGATCCTGCCGACCGCGCGCTCCCGGCGCGACCTCCCCGTCCGGGGGCGAGCGCCCGGGGAGTGCGCGGCTGGACGGCCACCCCCGCGACACCGCCTGCGTGCTCCCGTGGCGGTCACCCCCGGTCGAACACCAGCGTCTCGTCGTCCGCCGCCGTCACCCGTCCGGTCCGCGCGAACTCCGCCCAGATCGCCCGGAACGCCCGCCCGCGCCGTTCGACCTCCGGCCAGTCCCGCTCCGGCACGAAGCGACTGCCCACCCACGCCGACCGACCGCCGAGCAGCAACGGCAGGTCGCTCATGTGCACCGCACCGACCGGCGCCACGGACGGGTGCCGCAGCAACCGGTAGACCGTCGCCCGTCCACCGGCGGCCCGGTGACGATCGGCGAAGCGCCGCGCATCGCGGCCGTAGATCACCTCGGACAGGGGCCGCACGAGCAGCCAGCGCAGCAGGGGTCGCACCAGGCGGGACCGCGCGGCCGTCCGGAGCCCCGGGACGAGCGGCACGTACATTCCCGCCTCGTCCGAGCCGGACCCGATGAGCACGTCGACCTCCGGTGCGACCGACCGCCAGGCCCGGTCGGCGTCGCGCTCGGCGGGCAACGGTGCGAACCCGTACTGCGTGCCGAACGGCATGCCGCCGGCCAGGCCGTACCGGCCGCCGGCCTTCGTCGCGAGGGCCTGCCGCTCGAGGACCTCGTCGAGCGACGTGTCCGCCGCGACCGCCCCGACGGCCCGGACCATCGCCCGGTTCATCCGCGCCCGCCCGCGCGAGAGCCCGAGCGGCGCGCTCTGCACGATCGCGCGGCGGAACAGGCCGCGGGCGCCCTCGCTGATCATGAGGTGCGCGATCGCGTCGGCTCCGGCGGACTGCCCGGACGCGGTGACGGAGTCGGGGTCCCCGCCGAACGCCGCGATGTTCCGCTGCACCCACCGGAACGCCTCGACCAGGTCGAGCAGTCCGAGGTTGGCCGGCACCGTCTCGCCGTCACCGAGGAACCCGAGCACCCCGAGCCGGTAGGTCACCGTGACGACGACCACGCGCTGCTCGGTCACCAGGTCGTGGGCGTCGTGGATCGGCAGGTCACCGCCGCCGAGCACGTAGGACCCGCCGTGCACCCAGACCACCACGGGCAGGAGCTCGTCGGGTCGGACGTCCGAGGGCACCGTGATGCTGAGTCGCTGGCAGTGCTCGTCGACCTGCAGGTGGTCCATCGACGGCAGGAGCTGGTCGACGAACTGCGCGCTCGGCTGCGGTGGGACGGGCGCCGGGGTGTCCGCGCGGAACGGCCCGCTGAACGGCGGTTGCGGCGACGGCGGCGCGAAGCGCTCGGCCTGGGCGTAGGGGATCCCGAGGGCGCGGGTCACGTCGCCGTCGACGACCGCCTCGATCGTGCCGGCCGGGGAGTCGAAGGAACGGGTGTCGGTGGAGCGCACCGACCCACGGTAACGACGCGACCTGCGGACCGACGGCGGACGCCAGACGAACGGACTGGAGGCGCGGTGCCAGCTGGCACCGTCCTCCCTCGCAGGCTCGGTCGGCGCGCACCGCACAACGCTTCGCGTTGCCGCTGAGCGGGGCGCGCCAGTCCGTCGGTGCGACGGGCGTCAGCGGACCCGCTTGATCGGGATGACCACCAGCGCACCGAGCAGGGCGACGATGCCGGCGGCCCAGCACATGAGCTCGTAGTTGTCCGGGTGGCTGCTGCCGATCTTCAGGAAGAAGAGCGAGATCGCGGGTGCGAGCGACTGCGGCAGCGCGTTCGCGATGTTGATCACACCGAGGTCCTTGCCCGGGCGGTCGGCGTTCGGCAGGACGTCCACGACCAGGGCCGTGTCGATGGCCGAGTAGATGCCGTAGGCGAAGCCCATGACGACCTCGGCGACGTAGAAGCCCGTCACGGTGTCGGCGTGGGCGAGGATCACCAGGCCGACCGCGAACAGCGCCGTCGATCCGCCGACGAAGACCTTGCGGCGGCCGATCCGGTCCGACGCCCAGCCGGAGAGTGCCGCGCTGACGAGCAGCGCGAGCGTGTAGAGGAGCACGCCGAACGCGACGGCCTCGGTGGCCTCCTTCAGGTCCGCGATCCCGAGGTGCTCCTGCATGTAGAGCAGGCGGTAGGTCGTGAACATGAACGTCGCCAGGATGATCAGGAAGCGCGACCACCACGCGAACGCGAAGTCGGGGTTCTTGATCGGGTTCGTCCAGAACGACGAGATGAGGTTGATCCAGGTGAACGGCTTGAGCTTGTAGGTGGGCAGGTCGTCACGGGCGACCAGGGCGTACACGACGACCAGGACGATCGCCAGGATGCCGGGAGCGATGAACAGCACCGGCAGGTTCGCGACGAAGAACACCGACAGGTAGGTGCCGGCGAGCACTGCGGTGTTCTGCGCCAGGGCGATGATGCTCGACGCCCGGCCGCGTTGGAGCTGCGGCACGTTGTCGGCGAAGCTCGCGAGCAGGGTGGCGAGCGTGGCGTTCGCGGCGAGCTGCGCGAGCAGCCAGCCGAGCGTCAGGTTGAGGACGTCGGGCGCGTAGGCGATCCAGGCGAGCGCGATCGCGAAGACGACGACACCGCCGAGCAGCCACGGGCGTCGGCGGCCCCAGCGCGTGCGGGTCCGGTCGGACAGCGCGCCGGCCAGCGGGTTCATGATGAGCGCACCGAACGCGCCGATCGGCAGCACGGAGCCGATGACGTTCGCCGCGTCGTCGCCGACCAGGGCCTGTGCCTTGATCTGCATGCTGACGTAGACCGGGGCCATGAGCGCCACGAACAGGCCGAACTGTCCGAGGAACAGGGCGACCTGGTAGCCGATCCCCACCTTGACGGTGCTGACGGGCTGGGTGATGCCCGCTTCCGGGTCCAGCAGTGCGGGGCTGCCGGGTTCGGGTGTGCTCATGACGCCTCCTTGAGTCGATCGGAAACCTTGTACTGCAAGGTTTTCCGTCGGCGAGCATACATCTCCCGAGGGGTGATCGACACGTGTCGTCCAGGCGGCGCGCGAGTGCGCCACCGACGACGCGCGACAAAAACTACACAGCGGGTGGTTTTTGGGGTAGCGTCGGTCTCGATCTCGCCGGGGAGCATCGATCCTCGACGGGCCCCGACAACCTGACAGGACCGAAGGAGCCCTCTGCCATGCCCACCACCTCTGTGCAGCTGTACTCGCTGCGCGACGCCATCGCCGAAGACCTCGACAAGGCCATCGCCCGGGTGCGCGAGATCGGCTACGAGAACGTCGAGCCGTACGCGTTCGTCGAGCGCGCCGCCGACCTCGAGAAGGCCTTCGCCGCCACGGGCCTGAAGGCTCCGTCCGGCCACGTCGCCGTGATCGACGCCGAGGACACCGCGCCGATCTGGGACGCCGCGGAGCGCCTCGGCATCCAGACCGTCATCGACCCGTTCATCCCGACCGACCGCTGGCAGACCGCCGACGACGTCGCGAAGATCGCCGAGCGCGTCAACGAGCTCACCGCCGAGGCCACCGCGCGCGGCCTGAAGTTCGGGTACCACAACCACCAGTGGGAGTTCACGAACAAGGTCGACGGCAAGACCGTCTACGAGCTCTTCGTGTCGCAGCTCTCGCCGGAGACCGTCCTCGAGGTCGACACCTTCTGGGCCACCGTCGGTGGCGCCGACGCCCCGGCCGTCCTGCAGTCGCTCGGCGACCGCGTCGTCGCCATCCACGTCAAGGACGGCAAGGTCGACGGTGACATCCTCACCGCGCTGCCCTCGTCCGAGAGCGCCCTCGTCGTGCCGGAGGCACTGCAGCGCGCCTTCGAGAACCAGACCCCGGCCGGCCAGGGCGACGTCGACGTGCGGGGCATCCTCGCCGCCGCACCGCAGGCCATCCGCGTCGTCGAGTTCGACGCGTACTCGGGCGACGTCTTCCAGGGCATCGCCGAGTCGCTCGAGTGGCTGAAGGGCAACGACAAGTGAGCCGCGTCGGAGTCGGCATCATCGGTGCCGGCAACATCTCGGACCAGTACCTGACCAACCTGACGCAGTTCGCCGACGTCGAGGTCCTGATGGTCGCCGACCTCATCCTCGAGCGCGCGGCATCGCAGGCCGAGAAGTACGGCGTGCCGTCGTCGGGCACGGTCGAGGAGCTCCTCGCCCGCGACGACATCTCGATCGTCGTCAACATCACGATCCCGGCCGAGCACGCGAAGGTCGGCCAGCAGATCATCGCCGCCGGCAAGCACACCTGGAGCGAGAAGCCGGTCGCCACCACCGCCGAGGACGCTCAGGCCCTCCTGGCCGCCGCATCGGCCGCCGGCGTGCGGTACGCGACCGCCCCCGACACCGTGCTCGGTGCCGGCATCCAGACCGCGATCCGTGCCATCGCCCGCGGTGACATCGGCACGCCGCTCACCGCGACGACGATGTTCCACGTGCCCGGCCCGGACCAGTGGCACCCGGACCCCGAGTTCCTCTACGCCGAGGGCGCCGGTCCGCTGTTCGACATCGGCCCGTACTACGTGACGACCCTGCTCCACGCGTTCGGCTCGGCCTCGCGCGTGCAGGCCGTGTCGTCGAAGTCCCGTGAGACCCGCGTGATCGGCTCGGGCCCCCGCGCCGGCACCGAGTTCGCGGTCGAGGTGCCCACGCACCACGCCGCGCTCATCTCGTTCGCCGACGGGCAGTCCGCGCAGACGACGCTGTCGTTCCAGCACGCCCTGCCCCGCAACGGCTTCGTCGAGATCAACGGCTCCGAGGGCACGATCGTGCTGCCGGACCCGAACGTCTTCGACGGTGACAGCACGCTGTGGACGCTCGGCAAGGACGAACCGACGACCCTCGAGCACAAGGGCTCGACCTGGGGTCGCGGCACGGGCGTCGTCGAGATGGCACGTGCGATCGCCGAGGGCCGCCCGGAGCGCGCCTCCGGTGCCGTCGCGTCCCACGCGCTCGACGTCATGCTCGGCATCCGGGACGCCGCCGAGTCCGGCCAGCCCGTCGACATCACCTCGCGCATCACGAAGCCGGAGCCGCTGCCGGAGGACTTCGACCCGGCTGCTGCGGTGCTGGCGGAGGGCGCGAACGCCTAGCCAGCCACGTGACGGACGGGAGGCGCGGTGCCAGCTGGCACCGCGCCTCCCGTCCGTCCGCGTCGTGGGTGCGTCCGGCCCACCGAGCGGGCCAGATCCGTCACGTCCGGAGCCGCACACCGACGTCCTCCGCCCTCCGGGCGGAGGACGAGCGGCGTGTCCTGCCCGCTCGTGGGTGACACGACGAGCCGATCGGCCGACCGGCCGGTCGGCTTCGTCCCGCAGGGGGATGCCGATGGGAGCGCTGTCGTGTCAGGGTCGAGCAAGGGGGATCCGACCGCTGTCGAAGGAGGCGCCACGGACACGACGCACGACCGAGCGCCACGACGACGGGTCCTGCCGGTCCTCGTGTCCGCTGCCGCGCTGGCCGTCGTCGCCACGGGGGTCGGCATCGGCGTGCACCTCGAGCACGCTGCCGAGACCGCGCGACGCCTCCCTCCGGCGAGCGCCTCGTCGGAGCAGGTCCTCCGCGTCTACCTCCGCGCCGCCGAGGCCCACGACTGCGCGGTGACCGAAGCCCTCACGGCTGCGCACGCGCCGTCGTCACCCGACCAGGCGTGGTGCGGGCAGCGGCAGCCGACGTCCTGGTTCGACGAGCACCCGGACCTGCTCGCCCACCGGAACGTCGGCACCGTCGAGCGACGGCCCGCGGACGAGAACGGCGGGGTCGCGGTGCAGTGCATCCCGGTGGACGTCAAGCAGACGAACATGAACGGCGACGACCCCGGGACGCTCGAGGGGTGGCAGTTCTGCTTCCGCCACACCGCCGACGGGTGGCGGCTGTACAGCGAGGGCTACGGGTGAGCAGCCCCTCCCGGTGACCAGCCGGCCCGGACGGTCACTCACCGCCCGTGACGAGCGCCGACATCCGTGCCATCAGTCCGCGCGGGACGAACCGGTGGGCGTTCGCCGTCACGGCGTTGCCGAGGCCGGACACCACCGTCGGACCGCCCTGCCGCGCGAACGCCCGGAGCCCCACGGCCGCGACCTGCTCCGCCGACTGCCGACCGCGTTCCATGACGCCCGCCGACCCCGATCCCCGGGCGGCCTCGTCGAAGAAGCCCGTCGCGGTGGGGCCGGGGCAGAGGGCGAGGAACCGCACCCCGCTCCCCCGGTTCTCCTGCCAGACCGCCTCGGTGAACGACAGCACGAACGCCTTCGTCGCGCCGTAGACGGCCATCTGCGGCGTCGGCTGGAACGCGGCCGTCGACGCGACGGTCATCACCCCGCCGATCCGACGCTCCAGCATGCCGGGCAGGAACGCGTGGACGAGGCGGACGACCGCGGTGCAGTTGAGGTCGACCTGGGTCCGGAGCCGCTCGTCCGTCGAGGCGGCGAACGGCCCGTGGTCGCCGACGCCGGCGTTCGCGACGAGGATGTCCACCCGGGTGCCCCCGAGACGTGCGACGACCCCGTCGACGCCGTCCGCCGTGGCGAGGTCCGCGGGGAGCACCGTCGCCGTCACGCCGTGGTCGCGGCGGATGCGCTCGGCGAGCGCGTCGAGCCGGCCCTCGGACCGGGCGACCAGCACGACGTCGGCGCCGGCTGCGGCGAGCCCGAGGGCGACCGCCTCGCCGATCCCCCCACTGGCGCCGGTGACGAGGGCGCGGAGGCCACGGAAGGGGCTGCGGGGACGGCTCATGGGTCCTGCGTACACCCGGTGGTGGCGGGATCGACCCGGACGGCGTCAGGAGAGCTGGGGACGACGACGCAGGACCGCGGGGACTGCTGACCGAGCATCGACCCAGGCACTGAGCACCGGATCGATGTACCCGGTGACCAACAGGACGTCGTCGTACCGTCCTCGGAGGTCCTGGTTCCAGATGCGGTGGTGGTGGCCGATGCGGTTCCGGAGGTCGCGGAGGCGGCTGACCGGTGCACGAACGGTCGTCTGCGCTCGATCGGGAGCGCCGGGGAACCCCGTTGCGACGTCGGGCCAGAACCGCATCTGCGCCCGGGAGACCATCTGGTGCCAGAACCCGAACGAGACCTCTGAGATCAACTGCCCTGGCGTCACCGGCTTCCCGTTCTTCATGACGCGGCGCTTCGCCCTGACGACGTCCACGTAGGGGTACTGGTGCGCAGCCGGCGGCTCGCGCCGGCCGAACTCGTACTGGTCGTCGAAGATCCAGTGGCCTTCGCGCCCGAGTCGCTCGTGCCGAGCGGTCATCCGCGCATCGACGGTGTTGCGCAGGGCGACTTCGAGGTGCCCCAAGGAGCCCCAGAACGCAGACGATGCCTCGACGTTCCAGTCGTACAACGCTCTCGCGACGGACGTGTCGCCGGACGCGGCGGCGAGGTAGTGCTGCAACCGCTCGCGACCGATGTGGTGCTCGACGGAGTCCCACGTCTCGTTGCTCAAGATCCCCCCACTGACGTAAGATCGATGTCAACACCCCGGAACCGTCCCTGTAGGCCCTCATCGGCCAGATCAGACGGCCGGGGTTCTGCTTTTGTAGCAGGGCGCGGAAGTCATCACGCTCGGCAGGTCCCCAGCCGCTCTTCTGCACGTGCCGCCGATCGGCTACTGTTCCTCGCAGAGGGAAAAATCCCGCGCCGCTCACCGGCCGGGAGCGTGCACGCGTCTCACGGGAGTCGCCACTTCTTCATCGAAGGAGTGCACCCGTGTCTGCACACACCCCACCCGCCCGTCTCCGTGACACGTGGATCGCCCTGTCCGGGCTGTCCGCCGTGTTCCTGTTCGAGATGCTCGACAACTCGGTCCTCACCGTCGCCCTGCCGACGATCGGTCGGGACCTCGCCGCGTCCACTGCCTCGCTCCAGTGGGTCTCGAGCGCGTACTCGGTCGCGTTCGGCGGGCTCATGCTCCTGTTCGGGGCGGTCGCCGACCGGTTCGGCCGCCGCCGCACGATGCTCGTCGGGCTGGTGCTGCTCGCCGCGGCGAGCGCCGCGACCGTCCTGGTGACCAGCGTGGAGCAGCTCGTCGTCGTCCGGGTCCTCACGGGCCTCGCCGCCGCGATGACCACGCCCGGCTCGATGGCCCTGACCTTCCGGCTCTTCTCCGCCGACGACCTGCGCGTCCGGGCGCTGACCGTGGTGTCGACCGCCGGGCTCGTCGGGCTGGCGGTCGGCCCGACGATCGGCGGGTTCGTGCTCGCGGTGGCGCCGTGGCAGGTGCTCCTGGTGGCGAACGTACCGATCGCCCTCGTCGCGCTCGTCGGCATCCGCTCCGGGATCGTGGCCGATCGGCCGGCGGACCTGCACCGGCACCCGCTCGACCTCGTCGGCGCCGTGCTCGGCACGGCCGCCGTCGTCGGCGTCCTGGTGACCCCGACGCTCGCCGTGTCCACCACCGGCTGGCCGACCTGGGCCGCGGCGACCGCCACCGTCGCCGCCGTCGCGGGCTTCGTCGTGCGGGAGCGGACGGCCCCGCACCCGCTGCTCGACCTCACCCTGGTGGCACGGCCCCTCGTCGCGAGCGGTCTGGCGTACAAGGCCGCCGCCGGGCTCGCCACCGCCGGGCTGTCCTACGCGGTGACCCTGCAGCTGCAGGCTGCGTGGGGGTGGCCGCCGGCCCTCGCCGCGCTCGGCACCCTGCCCCAGGTCGTGGTGCTCCTCGCGAGCGGCCGCTTCGTCGGGCCCTTCGTCCGGCGGGTCGGGCTCGATCGGGCCGCGTGGACGAGCGCCACGGCCGTCGTCGTCGGGCTCGCCGTGTTCACCTTGTCCGGGCGCACCGGGTACCCGGCCGTCGCGGTCGCCCTCGTGCTCGTCGCGGCCGGGATGCGTGTCGTCGGAGCGGTCGCCGGCGCGAGTGTCCTGTCCGGGCTCCCGACGGACCGCACGTCGATCGGGGCGGCACTCGTCGACACCGCGAGCGAACTCGCCACGGCGGTGGGGATCGCCGCGACCGGGACGGTGCTCGCCGCGCTCGTCCCCGGCAGCGTGACCGTCGCCCGGACCACGGCAGCGCACGCTGCCGCCGTCGTCGGTGCGCTGCAGGTCGCCGGGGCCGTGATCACCGTGGTCGCGGCGCTGTTCGTCGCCGTCGGGGTGCTCCGCGCGCGACGCGGCGCGGGCACGCCGGAACCGACGCCGACCCCGACCCCGCCGATGCCGTCCACGTCCTCTTCCTCTTCCTCGTCCACTTCCGCCGACCACCACCAGGAGCCCTCCCGTGCCTGACACCACCTCGCCCCGCCCGCCCTTCGACCCCGAACTCGGCGTCTTCCTCACCGCACTCGAGGCTCGCGGTCCCTTCACGATCGACGCCGCAGCCCTCCCCCGCATGCGTGCGCTCGAGATCACCGAGCAGGAGCTCGACGACCGCCTGCGCGCCCGCGGGCTCGAGCGGCGGCGCATCACCGTCCCCGGACACGGCGGTGACCCGATCGACCTCGCGGTCATCCAGCGCGCCGGCCGGACCGGTCCGACCACGGGCGTCTACACGATCCACGGCGGGGGCATGGTGATGGGCCACCACCTCGGCAACCTCGACTCGTACGACGACTGGCTGCTCGACCACGACGTCGTGCTGGTCAGCGTGGACTACCGTCTCGCTCCGGAGCACCCCGACCCGACCCCGGTCGAGGACTGCTACGCCGGACTCGTCTGGGTCGCGGAGCACGCCGACGAGCTCGGCATCGACCGGGCGCGCATCGTCGTCGCCGGCCAGAGCGCCGGCGGGGGCCTCGCCGCGGGGACCGTCCTCCTTGCCCGGGACCGCAGCGACCCCGAGGTCCTCGCGCAGGTCCTGGTCTCCCCGATGCTCGACGACCGCGACGCCTCCGTGTCGACCCGGCAGATCGACGGCGTCGGCGTGGCCGACCGCCAGGCGATGCACTTCAGCTGGGGCGCGTACCTCGGCGAGCGCCGGGGCACCGACGACGTCTCCCCGTACGCGGCACCGGCGCGCGCCGAGGACCTGTCCGGACTCCCCCGCACCTACGTCGACTGCGGCAGCGCCGAGGTCTTCCGCGACGAGACCGTGGCGTTCGCGAGCGCGCTGTGGGCCGCCGGGGTCGACGCCGAGCTGCACGTGTGGCCGGGTGCGTTCCACGGCTTCACGAGCATGGTGCCGGGAGCGGCGGTCTCGCGGTCGGCGGTCGCGGCCCTCGCCGACTGGACGACCCGGCTGCTCGGGGAACCCGACCCGGCGCCGCGCACCTGACGCGCACGGACGGGAGGCACGGTGCGGGCCCGCACCGTGCCTCCCGTCCGTCGAGTCAGCCCTTCACCGCTCCCGCCGACATCCCCGAGACCAGGTTGCGCTGGATGATCATGAAGAACACCACGACCGGCAGCGAGAACAGCACGGACGCGGCCATCTGACCGGTGAAGTCGGTGCCGGTCGTCTGGGTGGTGAACGACGCGAGCCACACGGGCAGCGTGTAGTGCGCCTGGTCCTGCATGAACGTGTACGCGACGATGTAGTCGTTCCACGCGGCGATGAACGCGAAGACGCTCGTCGCGATCATGCCCGGCATCACCAGGGGGAAGAGCACCTTCGTCAGGACCTGCCACGTACTGGCACCGTCGATGCGCGCTGCCTCCTCGACCTCCATCGGGATCGCGAGGAAGAAGCCGCGCATGACCCAGATCGAGAACGGCAGCACCGCAGCCACGTAGGCCAGGATCAGCCCCGCGTAGGTACCGGTGAGGCCGACCTGGTTGAAGATGAGGAACTGTGGGATGAGCAGTGCGGTCCCCGGCAGCATCTGGACGAGCAGGATCGCGACGAGGATCGTGCGACGGCCACGGAACCGGAACCGCGAGAGTGCCGCCGACGCCAGGATGCCCAGGGCCAGCGAGAGCACGACGGCCCCTGCCACGACGATGGTCGAGTTGCCCAGGTAGACCAGGAAGTCCGCTCGGGTGAAGGCCGTCACGAAGTTGTCGAGCGTGGGGTGAGCCGGAGCGAAGAGCGGGGTGCTGGTCAGGGCCTCGGAGCGGGGCTTGAAGGCCGTGTTGATCATCCAGTAGACCGGGAAGATCCAGACGACGCAGAACACGATCGCGATGGAGCTGCTGATCCAGCGCACGGGGCGCCGGCGACGGCGGATGCGTCTCGTCGCCGCGACGCCCTCGGGGGTGGGGACGGCTGCGGGGACGTCGGCTCGGACGGGGACGCCCGTCGGCATCGCGGTGGTCACAGCTCTTCTCCCGATCGGACGAGGTTCCGGATGTAGAGGGCACTGAGCGCCATGAGGATCAGCGCCGCGATCACGGCGACCGCCGAGCCGGTCCCGATGTCGTGCCCGACGAATGCGGTGACGTAGGTGAAGACACCGAGGGTGGACGTCGCACCGTCCGGACCGCCCTGCGAGACGAGCCAGATCTGGTTGAAGACGTTGAAGTCCCAGATGATCGAGAGCATCGTGACGAGGAGCAGGGTCGGTCGGAGGTACTCGATCGTGACGACGCGGTACACCGTCCACTCGGAGCCGCCGTCGAGCCGGACGGCCTCCTTCACCTCGATCGGGATCTGCGTCTCGGCGGCGTACAGGGTGAGCGCGATGAAGGGCACCGCCTGCCAGACGACGAGCATCCAGATGGACGTGTACGCCAGGCCGGCGCTGTTGCCCCAGTCGGTGTCGGTCATGTCACCGAAGACCCGGAGCTGCGTGAGCGCCCAGTTCACGACCCCGTAGCCCGGCTGGAAGAGCCAGTTCCACACGAGCGAGGACGCCACGTTCGGCATGCCCCACGCACAGATCAGGACGATCGTGACGGCGTAGCGGAGCACCACGCCCAGCCGGGTCATCAGGTGCGAGACGCCCGCGCCGATCAGGATGCTCCCGAGGACCATCGCCGCCGTGAACAGCACGGTGCGGACGAGCGATGCCCAGAAGGCCGGGTCGGAGAGGATCTGCCCGTACTGCGCCAGCCCGACGGCGTCGTACGCACCGGTGAAGAGCGATCGCTGGTCGTAGTCGGTGAACGACGTGAAGACCAGGAAGACGATGGGGGCGACCGTCACGAAGACGAGCACGAGCCCTGCTGGGGTCAGGAGCCAGAGGGGGGCGAACGAGCGGGTTGCCCGGCGCTGCGGAGCGCCGCCGGGACGATCCCCGGGCGAGCGGTCGGGGCGGCTGCGGCGCTCCGTGCTCGGGCGGGTGGCTGAGACGGTCACGTCTGGCCTTTCCGGTCGGGGCGGGCGGTGCGGGAGCCGTCGCGTGACGACGGCACCCGCACCGTCCTGGTGGGTCGTCCTACTGCTTGTTCAGGACGTCGTCGGCGGCCTTGTCGAAGGTCGCCGCGGCTTCCTCCGGCGTCTTCGAACCGGAGACGATGCTCGAGAACAGGGTGTTGATGCTCTGGTCACCCTCGAGGTCGGCCCACCGGGCGTTGGCCGGGGTCGCCTTCGAGTTCAACGCCGCGGTGAAGAAGGCCTTGTTGATCTCGCTCAGGCTGGAGTCGGCGGCCTTGATGCCCTCGGTGCTGTTCGGGATCCAGCCGTTGTCGCCGTAGACGTACTTGCTCTGGACGTCCGGGCTCGACGCGATCTCGACCCACTTGAGCGCCAGGTCGGTGTTGCCGGACTTCGCTGCGATGCCCCAGTCCGATCCACCGAGCATGACCGGCTGTGTCTTCCCGGACTTCCCCGGGAACGGGAAGGTGCCCATCGTGTCCGCCGTCATCTCCGGGTTCGCCTGCTCGATGAGGCCGAGCGTGCCGCTGGTGCTGAGGATGGCCGATGTCTTGCCGTCCGCGAAGACCTGGTTCATGTCCGGGCTGTCGGTGTTGAGGGTGGCCGAGGCCTTCGTCGAGTACGCGTTCGCGAACGCCCGGAAGTCCTCGAGGCCCTGCTGCGCCTTCGCGTCGCCGAACCCGGCCTTCCACGTCCCGCCGTCCTCGGTCGCGATGTCACCGCCCGCGTCCCAGACGAACTGCATCCCGGCGTACCAGTACTGACCGGGCATGTAGAAGGCGGAGAAGTCCTTCGCGGTGTTCGCTGCCTTGACCTTGTCGAGGTCGGCCGTCAGTTCCTCGTAGGTGGTCGGGACCTCCGTGATGCCGGCGTCCTTCCACATCTGCTTGTTGTAGATGACCGATCGGGCGCCGGCGAAACCGGGGACGCCGTAGAGCGAGCCCTCCACCGTGGCCGGGTCGGACAGGCCGTCGAGCCAGGTCTGCCCCTGTGCCAGGTCCGACTCGTACGGGGTGAGGTCCAGCAACGCGCCGTTCGCTGCGTAGCTCGCGACCTGCGTGTTGCCGAGGTCGAGGACGTCCGGCGGCGTGTTCGTGGCCAGCGCGGTCGAGACCTTGGTCGTGATGCCGTCCCACTGCTGGATCTGCACCTTGACCTTCGCGCCGGTCTCCTTCTCGAACTGGTCGTTGATCGCGGCGATGGTCTTGTCGGAGTAGTCCCCGGTCATCGCCCACACGGTCAGCGTCTTGCCGTCCCCCTTGACGTCCCCGATCTCCTTGGTGCCACCGCTGCCACCAGCACCGGTGTTGCCGGCGCTGGAGCACGCGGTCACCCCGAGGGCGACGGTCAGGGCCACGGCAGCTGCTGCCGCGAACTTCTTCGTACGCATTGCTTCTCCTTGGTGGTCGTTCTGCTGTGTCGGATCAGCTGACCCCGAGCTCCGCGGCGAGCAGGAACGCTGCCCCGCCCCGGAGGATCAGGTCGCTGTTGGTGGACGTGGCCGTCACGGCGAGGTCGTCACCCACGCTCGCGAGCGTGCGGGCCGAGACGGTGTCGTGCACGGCTTGCACGAGGGGACCCTCGACGAGGTCGGCGGGCCCGGTGACGACGATCTCGGTGATGTTCACAGCACTGACGATCGGAGCGAGCACCCGGCCGAGGGTGTCCCCCGCAGACCGGAGGAGGCCGGCACGGTCGGCGACGGGGGCAGCGTCGAGCCGCCGAGCCAGGTGGTCGGCCCCGATGATCACCTCGAGGCACCCACGGCGCCCGCAGGGGCACGGCTCGCCGTCCTCGTCGATCGTCAGGTGGCCGATCTCACCTGCCGCGTAGCGCTCACCGAGCACGAGTCGTCCGCCGAGCACCATCCCCGTCCCCACGCCGTGCTCGAGCGCGACGACGAGCACGTCCCGGGTCGGGTCGACCTCGAAGGCGTGGACGCCGAGCGCCGCGACGTTCGCGTCGTTGAGGACGTGCACCGGGAGCCGGAAGTGCTCGGCGAGCTGCCGCTGCAGGGGCAAGCCGCCCCCGAGTGCGACCGAGTCGAGGACCGTGCCCGTCTCGTCGATGACGCCGGGGCACCCGACGGCGATCCCGAGCAGGCGACACGACGTCGTCGCCGCCAGGCGCTCGACGAGTCGGATGATGCGGTTGAGGGCCTGGTCCCCGACGGCACCGTCGACCTCGATCTTCGCGCTGTCGACGACGTCGCCACGCAGGTTCGTGACCGCCCCGACGAAGTGGTCGGGGACGGAGAGGTCCACGACGACGATGTGGAAGGCGTCGACGTTCAGGTTGATCAGGGTCGCGGGCTTCCCGACGCGCAGGTCCTCGCGGGGCCCGAGTTCGGTGACGAGGGCATCGGCCTCGAGTTCGGCGACCAGACCGGAGACGGTCGGCCGGGTGAGCCC
The DNA here is from genome assembly GCF_017834105.1 of Curtobacterium sp. 1310. Classification (NCBI taxonomy): domain Bacteria; kingdom Bacillati; phylum Actinomycetota; class Actinomycetes; order Micrococcales; family Microbacteriaceae; genus Curtobacterium; species Curtobacterium sp. 1310. Next base: position 191,696 of record NZ_JAFICY010000003.1, read on the forward strand.
CGAGTGCCGGGAGAGGTCCGCTCGGCTCATCGCGCCGTCGGTGAAGAGCGTCTGCAGGATCAGGGAGCGGTTGAGCGCCCGGCTGTGCTGCGGCAGGGCCTTGCTCCGTTGACGCCGTACCTGCGCCGCGAAGGGTGCCGGAGCATCCGTGTCGTTCGCCAATGGGGTTCCTCCCTCCGAGTGGTTGCCTTAGTAAAGGACCGTTCCTAATCCGATGTCAAGCACCGATCTAGAGCCGTAACAGCCCCGTGATCTCGCGGAAACACTGCTCGACACGCTCTTGCCAGCGTCGAGTTAGGCGTGTTTACTAACCCGCATGCGCAGCCTTGACGCCGCGTCCTCGCTGACGAGGCCGCGCACCCCCAGGACGGGAGCACCATGAGGATCGGCCTCGACATCGGCGGGACGAAGATCGACGCCGTCGCCGTCTCACCGGCGGGCGACGTGGTCGATCGGGTCCGGGTCCCGACCGGCTTCGGGCCCGACGCGGTGGTGTCCGAGACGCTCGCCGTCGTCCGATCGCTCGAGGTCCGGACGCGCTCGACCGCGGACACGATCGGCATCGGTGTCCCCGGTCTGGTCGACCACGAGACCGGCTGGGTGCGACACGCTGTCAACCTCGGGCTCTCGGAGGTCGCACTCGGTCCGCTGGTGGCCGCTGCGACGGGCGCGGCGGTCCAGGTCGAGAACGACGTGAACGTCGCCGCGCTCGGTGCCGCGCAGGCGATGCAGCTCGACGGGCCGCACGCGTACCTGAACATCGGGACGGGACTCGCCGCCGGACTCGTCGTCGACCGGCGCCTGTGGCGCGGAGCACGGGGCAACGCCGGCGAGGTCGGGCACATCCCGGTCGTGCCGGACGGGCAGCCCTGCGTGTGCGGTCAGCGCGGCTGCCTCGAGACCCTCGCATCGGGGTCCGCCCTGGCAGTCGCGTGGCCGGGCCACGGCAGCTCCGCAGCGACGGCCCTCTTCGACTCGGCCGACGCGGGTGATCCCGCTGCCGTCGCCGTCCGCGACCGCTTCGTCTCGGGCCTCGCATCGGCCGTGCGCATCCTCGTCGTCACGGCCGACGTCGAGTCGGTCGTCGTCGGCGGTGGGCTCGCCACCCTCGGCGAACGCCTGCTCGCCCTCGTGCGCGCCGGCTTCGACGGCGCCGCGCGCACGTCCCCCTTCGCCGCCTCGCTCGACCTGTCGTCCAGGGTCCACATCGCCCCCGTCGACCGTCCGCTCGCCGCACTCGGGGCCGCGTTCCTCGCACCCGCGCCGGCCGTCTCGACCGCCTGACCGCGGTCGAGCCAGCCGTCTCGACCGCCTGACCGCGGTCGACCGGCCGCCCGCACCACCGAAGCCTCGAACCCACCGATCGCGTCCCGACGCAGCGGAAGTGAGCACGCCATGACCGGAAGATCCCGTCCCTCCGACCACGACAGCCCCCGAGCGAGCGGCACGCTGACGCGCCGAGGGATCGTGCTCGGCGCCGCGGCGACCGTCGCGTCCGCCGCGGTCACGCTCGGCGCCCCGGGCATCGCCGCCGCGACGCCGCCGGCCGTACCGCGCGGGGGTGCTCGACCCCCGGCCGGTCCGGTGTCGCGCGGCCGTTCCCGCGACCTCGCCTACGAGTACCTCGACCTCCGCATGGACGAGTACGGCTCCGGCACGGAGCTCCGCCTCCCCCGCAGCTACTTCGGTGGGTACTTCGCGTCGCTGCCCACCGAGTTCGTGTCGTCGTTCGCCTACGACGATGCCCTCATGGTGCTGGCCTGGCTCGGCCGGGGCCGGCACCGCGACGTCCAGCGGGCCACGGTGCTCGGGGACACCCTGCTGGCGCTGCAGGCTGCGGACCCGATCGGCGACGGTCGGACCCGGGCCTCGTACCAACCCGACACCTTCCCCGTCGCGACGCCCCCGCGTCCGATCGACATCGGTTCCCCCGCCGCCTACACGGGGAACCAGTCGTGGGTCGGCATGGCGTTCTGCCGCCTGTTCGTGGTCACCCGGGAACGTCGGTTCCTCGACGGGGCGCTCCGGCTCGGCGCCTGGATCGAGACGAACGCCCGCGACGACGTACGGCAGCCCGCCGGGTACACGGGCGGACGGAACGCCGACGACCAGCCGATCACCTACAAGTCGACCGAGCACAACATCGACGTGACGGCGTTCTTCACCCAGCTCGCCCGGCTCACCGGCGACCGCACCTGGTCCCGACGAGCGACCCTGGCGGAGACCTTCGTCCGCGCGATGCAGGACCGGACCGACGGGCACCTCTGGACCGGCACCGACCCGGACGGCACGACGATCAACCGCACGCCGATCCCCGAGGACGTGCAGGTCTGGGCGTACCTCGCCACGCTCGATCGCCGGTACTCCGCATCGGTCACCTGGGTGCTCGACCACCTCATCGCCCACGACGGTCCGTACACCGGCCCGTCCTTCTCGGACACGGACGTCAGCAAGGTCTGGTTCGAGGGGTCCGGTCAGCTGGCGCTCGCCCTGGAGGCGCGGGGCACGCGAACGGACCGCACCCGGTCCGCCTCTGTCCTCGACAGCGTCCAGCTCGCGCAGCGCACGCAGGCGAACGGCGACGGGAAGGGCATCGTCTCGGCGTCGTCCGACGGACTCGACACCGGGTTCGGCGACCTCTACCACTCGAGCCTGCACACCGGTGCGACGGCCTGGTACCTGCTCGCCGTCACCCGCACGAACCCGTTCCGCCTCTGACCATCCCGATCCGTCCCCGACCACCCCGGAAGGACAGCACCGCATGCTCATCCCCCGCCCCCGCTCCCGCGTCGACGGCGCCGGCTCGTTCACCCTCGACGAGCGGACCCGCGTCACCGCCGACCCCGCGGCCGAGCCGGTCGCGCAGTACCTGCAGCAGGTCCTGCGCGCCTCCACCCGTCTCCCCCTGTTCGGCGCCGCCGGCGCGACCGACGTCCCCCTGGTCGCCCTCCGGATCGCCGCCGATCCGAGTGACCTGCCGGAGGGCCCCGGCGGTGACCGCTCGGAGGCCTTCCGGCTGGAGGTCACCACCGAGGGCGTCGTCGTCACCGGCGGTGGCCCCGCCGGCGTCTTCTACGGCGTCCAGGCACTCCTCCAGCTGCTCCCCGCCGACGTGTTCCGCCGCGGCCAGGTGCGGACCGAGGGGTGGACGCTCCCGGTGACGGTCGTCGAGGACGCCCCGGCCTTCGCCTGGCGCGGCGTGATGCTCGACGTCGCCCGGCACTTCCGCACGAAGGCCGAGGTCCTGCGCCTCGTCGACCAGCTCGCCGTGCACCGGCTCAACCGCCTGCACTTCCACCTGACCGAGGACCAGGGCTGGCGCATCGAGATCACGAAGTACCCGCGGCTCACCGAGGTCGGGTCGTGGCGCACCGAGTCGCAGGTCGGCGCACACGTGCCGGACGCGGACGGCACCCTCCGGGTCGCGGGGAAGGACGGACGCCCGCACGGCGGCTCCTACACCCAGGACGACATCCGCGAGATCGTGGCCTACGCGGCCGACCGGTTCGTCACGGTCGTGCCGGAGATCGAGACCCCCGGACACGTCCGCGCCGCGCTGGCCGCGTACCCGGAGCTCGGCGTGCACCCGGAGCGGCAGCTCGACGTGTGGACCGAGTGGGGCATCGCGCACGACGTGATGAACGCCGAGGACAGCACGGTGCGGTTCTTCACGGACGTGCTCGACGAGGTCGTCGCGCTCTTCCCCTCCGAGTACATCGGCCTCGGCGGCGACGAGTGCCCGAAGGACCAGTGGGAGGACGATCCCCGCACCCAGGAGCGCATCCGGGAGCTCGGCCTCGCGGACGAGGAGCAGCTGCAGGCCTGGATCGTCGGGCAGCTCGCGGCGCACCTCGAGTCGCACGGACGCCGGGCGTTCGGGTGGGACGAGATCCTCGAGGGCGGCACGCTGTCCCCGTCGGCGACCGTCGTCTCGTGGCGCGGGTTGCAGGGTGCGATCACCGCCGCACGGCGTGGGCACGACGTCATCTCGACACCGGACGACCAGGTCTACCTCGACTACCGGCAGAGCGACCTGCCGAACGAGCCGATCCCGGTGTCGATCGTGCTCACCGTCGACGACGTGTACGCCTTCGACCCGGTGCCCGCGGAGCTCACCGAGGCGGAGCGGGCACACGTCATCGGTGGGCAGGCGAACATGTGGACCGAGCACGTCGACACCGTCGGCCGACTCGACTACCAGCTGTTCCCGCGCGTGGTCGCCCTGTCCGAGGCGCTCTGGTCGGCGGACGTCGCCCGCCCTCGCGACGTCGAGGAGTTCCGGCAGCGGTTGACGCACCACCTCACCCGGCTCGACGCGCTCGGCGTCGCGTACCGGCACGAGTCCGGCCCGCGCCCGTGGGAGGAACGGCCCGGTGTGCCGGGTCGCCCCCAGACGCGTGCGGAGCGCGCCGCGTACATCGACGCGGTCACCGCGAACATCGCGAACGGCGCGTCGACGCCGTAGTCGCGACCGGGCGGCGGACGGGAGGCTCGTGGCGGCACCGCGCCGCGCCTCCCGTCCGCCACGCGTCGAGACGGAGCCGTGGTCGCGTCGCCGGGACCGGCGTCAGTCCTCGGTTGCGGGGATGATCGACTCGAGCAGGCGGAGCACCCGCTCACCGTCGACCGCCTCCGGGTCGAGCAGCCACTGCACCTGCAGGCCGTCGGACGCGGCGATGCCGAGGCTGGCGAGGTCGACCGGGTCCAGGTCGGCCCGGATCCGTCCGGCGGCCTGGTCCGCGGCGATCAGCTCGGCGAGGTCGGCGCGGAGCCGGGTGAAGCGCTCGCGCATGAAGTCGCGCGTGGCGGGGTGCCCCTCCTGCACGGCGTCGGCCGCGAGCGTCGTGTAGAGCTGCACGAGCCCGGGGACCGCGCGGTTCCGCGACGCGCTCTCGCGCATGTCGCCGATCGCGGACCGCAGGCGGTCCGGGGCGTCCTGCTCACGCACCTCGTGCTCGCGGTAGACGGCGAGCAGCAGTTCGTCGCGGCTCGGGAAGTAGTGCCGGAGCGCCGCGTGGGTGATCCCGAGCGCGTCGGCGACCGAGCGGAGCGACGACGCGTCGACGCCCTGCGCCGCGACCATGCGGATCATCTCGTCGAGGATCTGCGCACGGCGTTCGGCGCCCTTGCGGTACCCGCCGCGTCGGGGCGGGGTCGCGCCGTCGTCGTCGACCTCGTGCGTCATCCCCCCAACTTACCGCTGGAAGGTTTTCGCGCCACCCTGCGGTCGCCGCTAGGAGTCGTTCGGCTCCGCAGCGCCGTCGGGGTCGACCGTGTACTCGTCGACGGGTGTCGGGGTCCCGACGGCGAGGGCGTCGGTGATCTGCGACAGGCAGCGCGCGAGCACCTCGTTGTCCTCGCTCGACAGGTGGTCCATCACGCCGACCACGGCCTCGTGGAACCGGGCGTACGACGAGTCGATCTTCTCGGCGGCCTGCACCGTCGGCTCGAGCACCTGCGCCCGTCGGTCGGTGGGGTGCGGGACGCGGACGATGTCGCCCTTCGCCGCGAGCCCGTCGACGATCTTCGTGACCGACGCGTTCGAGACGTTGAGCATGACGGCGAGGTCCTTCGGGCCCATCGCCCGACCGTCCCGGTGCGCCTGCAGCATGTACCGCACCGTCAGGAACTCGTTCTTCGTCAGGCCGCTCTCGGTGCGGGCCTGCTCCAGCTGCTGCTCCTCGACGTGCTGCAGACGCAGGAGCGCGTCGACGGCGACCTTCGCGGCCTTCGACCGCGGCTCCCTGGCGTAGAGGTGGACGTGCTCACGGCGGACGACGGTCAGGGGCATCGGCTGGTGGGGTCTCTCTGTCGGGCGGATCCGGTCGGAGCGGGTGGCTACGCGGTGGGCGCCGTGAAGAAGTCAGCGTACGACGGTTCGCTGCGCGTCGACAGGAGCGACGGGTCCTGGATGCGCCGGGACACCCAGGCGTCGATCACGGCGGGGTCGGTCAGGCCGACCCGTGTGTGGGTCGCGGACATCCGTGTGGTGCGCGGCATCCCGGAGTACGTGCTGTGCATGACTGATCCCGCCTTCCTGCGTCGTTGCCGTCCTGGTCGGACGAGTGAACTGTTTCACGACGCGAACGATCAGTGCAACGAACCTTTCGCGTTCTGTACGGTTCGCGCGGCACTCGACCGGGCGGGGCCAGGATGGGTCCCATGTCCTACATCGCCGCGGACGACCGCTACGACTCCATGCCCTACCGCCGGACCGGCCGCTCCGGCCTCGACCTGCCACTGCTCTCGCTGGGCTACTGGCACAACTTCGGCGACGACAAGCCCTTCGAGACGCAGCGGGCGATCAGCCGCCGGGCGTTCGACCTCGGCATCACGCACCACGACCTCGCGAACAACTACGGCCCGCCCTACGGCGCCGCCGAGGTGAACTTCGGCCGGCTCATGCGGGAGGACTTCCGTCCCTACCGCGACGAGATGGTGATCTCGACGAAGGCGGGCTGGGACATGTGGCCCGGGCCGTACGGGCAGGGCGGCGGCTCGCGGAAGTACGTGCTCGCCTCGCTCGACCAGTCGCTCGAGCGGATGGGCCTGGACTACGTCGACGTCTTCTACTCGCACCGCCTCGACGCCTCGACCCCGCTCGAGGAGACCATGGGCGCACTCCACACCGCGGTCCAGCAGGGCAAGGCGCTCTACGTCGGGATCTCGTCCTACGACGCCGAGCGCTCCCGACAGGCCGCCGAGATCCTCCGCGACCTGGGCACGCCGCTCCTCATCCACCAGCCCTCGTACTCGATGCTCAACCGCTGGATCGAGGACGAGGGCCTGCTCGACGCCGCGGGCGACCTGGGCTTCGGTGTGATCGGCTTCACCGCGCTCGCGCAGGGCCTGCTCACCGGGCGGTACCTCGACGGCGTGCCGGAGGACTCGCGCGCCGCCGCCGGGAAGTCCCTCGACGCCGGGTCCCTGACGGACGAGGTCGTCGGACACCTGCGGGCGTTGAACGACATCGCGTCCGACCGCGGGCAGAGCCTCGCGCAGCTCGCACTCGCGTGGGCACTGCGCGACGAGCGGGTGACCTCGCTCGTCATCGGGGCGTCGCGCGTCGAGCAGCTCGAGCAGAACGTCGCGGCGCTCGGCAACCTGTCCTTCACGGACGACGAGCTGCGCCGCATCGACGAGCACTCGGTCGGCGTGCTCGACGTCGACCTGTGGTCGGGAGCCCGTTCCGGTCAGGTGAGCTGACCCCGGACCGGCTCCGTCCGCCCGGCCCGGCCCGGCCCGGGTCGCGGAACGCAACGTCGGCGGTCGCTCGCAGCGCTGTACCGCTGCGAGTTGCCGCCGACGTTGCGTCGTGCGGGACGGTGGCGTCAGCGCAGGCCGAGCCGCTCGTCCAGCAGCGCCAGGAGCCGCTCGCGGAAGGGCACCGAGGACCAGCCGTGGTCCGCACCGTCGACGACCGTGAGTCGCGCACCCGGCAGGAGGTCGGCGTACCGGCGACCGTACGACACCGGCACGATCGCGTCCTCGCTGCCGTGCACCACGTCGGCCGGTCCGCCGTAGCCCGACACCGGCCCGTACACGTCGAGGTCGTCCTGCACGTCGGCGATGAACGCGCCACCGAGGGGCATCCCGCCGAAGTCGAACCATCCGTGCTCGCGCACCGGGGCGAGCGGCTGCCCCTGGATCACGTCGTGCTCCGTGATGTCGTCCACGACGACGCCGGCGGGTGACCACAGCGTGAGCGTCCGGACGAGCGAGGGCTCCTGCGCCGCGGCGAGCGCCGACTCGACGGCCCCCAGACTGTGCGCGACGACGTGCACGCCCTGCCCACGGTCGGCGGCGCGGATCATCGTGACGACCTGCTCCACCTCGTCACGGATGGTGATGTCCGCGAACTCCCCGTCACTGGCGCCCTGTCCGAGTCGGTCGTGACTGCGGACGACCGCGCCTCGGGCGACCAGGTGTCGTGCGGTCTGCACGAAGAGCTGGTGCCCGCCGAGCGCACTGTCGCTGAAGCCGTGCACGAGCAGCACGACGGGCGCATCCGCGGCCGCACCGTCCTGCGGCTCCCACTGCCATCCGCGGACCGTCCGACCGTGGTGGTCGAGCGTGGTCGGGGTGGTGCGGGGATCGGCGCCCCGCAGCGGCACGACGGACATCAGTTCGTCCGGTCCGCCCAGCCGGCCGGCAGGTCACCGGGAGCGGTGTCGATCACGGTCTCGTCGTCCGCGCCGACGTGCTCGAACAGCGTGATGTGCGCGAACTCCGGCACGACGTAGATCGGGTAGGTCGGACCCTCGTCGCGGAAGCGCTGCATGTCGTCCAGGTGGTCGTTCTGGAACAGCACGGTCTTCTGCCCGTCGAGCTCGATCCAGCGCGGGAAGAAGATCGTGCCGTGCAGGACGCGCTGCTCCGGAACGACGTTGACGACGACGCTGGTGCCGGTCGGCTCGTTCCAGGACACCTTGTAGACGCCGGGGGCGAGGGCGACGAGGTCGACGGTCTGGTCCTTCACCCAGCGACCGCCGACGTGGCCGGTGTGGATGCGGTAGTCGATGGTCGTCGCGTTCTTGACGTACATCTCGTACTGCCAGCCGTTGGCGTACGTGTAGACGAACCGGTGGCCGACGATGCCGGTGAGGTCCTGGGGCGGTTCGGGGTGCTCGACGGAGGTCTGCGTGGTCATGCGTCGAGTTTGCTCCCGAACTGGTTTTGTTGCAAACAAACCTCGCTGCTAGGTTGCCGTGTGTGCAGGGTACGGACGGACCGGGCGGCACGACGCAGGTCGCGCGCAGGCTGAGCGACCGCATCGGCCCGTTCCGGCGCGCCCTCCTCCGGACGTCGCGCGAGGTCGCCGACCTGCCGGACCTGCCCGACGCCCAGGTCGAGGTGATGCGGGCCCTGACGGGGACCACGACCACGCCCTCGGCCCTCGCCGGTCGGCTCGGACTCGCTCGCTCGACGGTGAGCAACCTCGTGTCGGCGATGGAGACCGCCGGGCTCGTCGAGCGACGACTGGCAGCGGGTGACGGACGCCGGACCGAGCTCCGCCTGACCCCCCTGGCCGAGGAACGGCTCGCCGCCTACGACGAGGCGTCGACCGCCGTGCTCGTCGAGGCGCTCGACCGACTCCCGCCCGAGGACCGCGCAGCACTCAGCGCCGCGCTGCCTGCCCTCGAGCACCTGCACCACGAGATCACGCACCGCGGCGACCGCTGAGCGTCACCAGCCGACCTTCTCAGCGGACTCCGAGCGCTCTCTTGGCACTCCTGAGGCGAGAGTGCTAGAACGTTCTGCAGTTGAGTCGAAGGGACTCAACAAGGACGAAGGAGTTGATCTCGATGACGATGCAGTTCGACCCGTTCCGCGAGCTCGACCGACTCGCCGGCTCCCTGCTCGGTGCCGGCGCCGGTGCTCCCCGCTCGATGCCGATGGACCTGTACCGGACCGGCGACCACTACGTCCTCGACGTCGACCTGCCGGGCATCGACCCGGGTTCGGTCGACGTCGACGTCGACGGCTCGGTGCTCACCATCCGCGCGGAGCGCACGCTCGGTGCCCCGGAGGGCTCGCAGTGGCTCACCCGTGAGCGCCAGCCGGGCACGTTCGTCCGGCAGCTGACGCTCGGTGACCACCTCGACACCGCGCGCATCAGTGCCGCCTACGACAACGGCGTACTGAGCGTCACGATCCCGGTCAAGGAGTCCGCGAAGCCCCGGAAGATCGACGTCACCACCGGTGGCGGGGCGCAGCAGCTCGCGGTCGGCAGCGGTTCCGCCGAGTAGTCCGGGGGCGTGCGGTGACGACGATCATCAACGCCTTCCTCGCCGTCGCGGTCGTGACGGGAGCGCTGGTCGCGACGAGCCTGGACCGTCGGGTGGCCGTGCTCCTCGGCGCGGCCGGCAGCACGGCGGGGAACTTCCTCACCTGGCTGGTCGCGCCCGGCGCGTGGGCACAGGTCCCGCTCCTCCCCTGGCTCGCCGCGGTTGCCGGCACGGTCGCGCTCATCGCACTCTGGAGCGCGACGCGCCTCTGGTCCGGCATCTTCGAGCCACCGCGCGCACCGCGCGACGACGACACCGCCGCGCTGGCGACGGTGGGCGTGGAGTCGTGACGGCGTGACCACGTGACGCACGGGAGGCCCGGTGCCAGCTGGCACCGGGCCTCCCGTCCGTCTCCCGGCCGCGTCGGGTGGTGAGGCCGCGCGACCGGCGGACCGTCACTCCTTGTTGAGCTTGTCCTGCACGAGCCCCGCGGTCTTCTCGACGACGTTCGGCAGCTCCGTCGTGCCGTAGAACCGCACGTCCGGGTGCGTGGGCGGCGGCATCGGCACCGACGACGTGGGGCCGTCGTGGTAGGAGTACTCGCCCTTGCCGTCGAACGACGGGCCGCTCGCCCAGGGGCCGTCGCCGGCCTCCTTGCCGTCCGAGAAGTTGAGGTACTGGTAGCTGAACTCGGTGTGCTCCTTCGACTGCGGGAAGTTGCTCGGCACCGGGAAGCCCTCGACGCCCTGCTCGCGGAGCTCGGCCGCGGCGGTCGCCCACATGTTCTGGTGCATGGTGTCGCGGGCGATGAGGAACGAGAGCAGGTCCCGCACGCCGTGGTCGTCGGTCATGTGGTAGAGCCGGGCAGCCTGGACACGGCCCTGCATCTCGGCGTTCTCGTTGGCCGTGAAGTCCGCGAGCAGGTTGCCCGACGCGGTGATGTAGGAACCCTGCCAGGGGTTGCCGTTGCTGTCGACCGGACGGGCGCCTGCACCCGCGACGATGGCGTGCTGCACGTCGGTCCCGCCGACGATCGCGGCCACGGTCGGGTCGTCCTGCAGCGCGTCCTCGGTGATGCCGAGCGGGCTCTTCTCGAGCAGCTGCGCGATCATCGTCGCGAGCATCTCGACGTGGCCCATCTCCTCGGCCCCGATGCCGAACACCATGTCGCGGTACTTGCCCGGGATGTGCATGTTCCACGCCTGGAACTGGTACTGCAGGGCGACGGAGATCTCGCCGTACTGACCGCCGAGCACCTCCTGCAGCTTGCGCGCGTACACCGCGTCGGGCTTGTCCGGGGTGGCCTTGAACTGGAGCTCCTGCTTGTGGAAGTACAACTCGTTCTCCTGTCTCGATGGTCGTCACGTCGTCGTGGTGCACGGCGGCGCGGCGGGGTCCGTCGTCGTGGCCGACGCTCCGCTCGGATGACTGGGCGGGCGTTCGGGGTGGACGGATCGCGCGGGTCCGTTGGCCGGATCGCGCGGACGACGTCCCGCTGCCCCCGGTCCGAGCGCGGGTGATCGGCCTAGCGTGTGGCGCATGGACCTCGAACTCACCGGCCGTGTCGCCCTCGTCGTCGGCGGACGGGGGTACATCGGCTCCGTCGTCGCCGAGACCCTGCGTCGCGAGGGCGCCCGGGTCGTCGTCGCGTCGCGGAACGCCGACGGGGACGACGCCGTGGCGATGGACACCGCGTCGCAGGAGTCGGTGGACGCCGGGGTCGCCCGCGTCCTCGACCAGCACGGACGCATCGACGTCCTCGTCGTCACCGCCGCGCCCGCGGCCGGGACCCTCGACCCGGAGCGTGCGTCGGACCCCGATCAGGTCGCCGCGGCGATCGACGGCAAGGCACTGGGCTTCCTCCGGGTCGCGAACGCCGTGCTGCCCGTGCAGCGCGAGGCGGGCTTCGGCCGCGTGGTGGTGGTGAGCGGGCAGAACGCCTACCTGTCCGGCAACGTCACGACCTCGCTCCGGAACGCGGCAACGAGCATCATCGCGGGGAACCTGGCCGACCAGTCCGTCGGCACGGGGGTCACCGTGAACGTGGTGAACCCCGGTGCGGTGACGGACGATCCCGCCAGGACGGTGCAGCCCGGGGCCGGTGGCGAGTCCAGCCCGCAGCAGATCGCCGACCTCGTCGCGTTCCTGTCGTCCCCGCGCTCGGTCGTCAGCGGGGAGTCGGTGTCGATCGGGCACCGCGTGCTGGGACAACTGACGATCTGACGGGTTCGTCCTGCAGGACGACCCCGTTCGTCCCTCCGCACGATGCCCGACGACCTGGTCGACCGACAGGCTCGGTGGCATGGAGAGCTCGACCAAGCACGTGATCGCCACCCTCGCCACCTGCGCGGCGATCATCGTCGTCACCGCGGTGGCCCTCGTCGCGATGTCCCCCGTGCCGTGAGCCCGCGTCGTGCGATGATCGAGCCGTGACGGACCGGCGCACGTTCCTCCGGCCGATGCGGACCCGGTCGGTCGTCGTCGACCTCCTCTGGGCGGGCCTCGCCGCGCTGGTGTCCGCCGCCCCGATCGACGTCGAGCTCGAGCACGCCAGCCCCCTCGCGGTCGCGATCGCCACCGTCGCCATCGCCGTCCGCCGCCTCTCGCCGAGCGCGGCGATGACCGCGACCGTCGCTCTGGGCGCGGTGCAGGTGGCCGGCGGCGAGCGACCGTCGTTGGTCGACCTCGCCATCGCCGTCGTCATCGGCACCGTCGCCGTCGTCGGGACGCGGTTCGAGGCCGTGCTGGCCGGTCTGCTCGCCGTGGTCGCCGGGGCTTCGGCGTCGATGTACCTCTCCACGACCGGTTACCGCTACGCACTGCTGCTGAACGGGCCGCGTGACCAGGTCGTCCTCGTCCTGGCCGCCCCGGCACTCGTCCTGCTCTCCTTCTGGGCGGCTGGTCTCGCCGGTCGGGCGATCCGGTCGCAGAACGCCGAGGCCGTCCGGCGCGCCGACGCCGAGGCCGCCGCCAGTCGGGCGGAGGCGGTGGCCAACCGTGCCGAGGCCGTGGCCACGCGCGCGGTCGACGAGGCCGAGGCGGAACGCATCCGTGCGGACATCGCCCGCGACGTGCACGACGTCGTCGGCCACTCGCTCGCGGTCATCATCGCGCAGGCGGACTCGGTGCCCTTCCTCGACGACGAGGCGCGGATCCGCGAGGTCAGCGCCACCATCGCCAGCACCGCCCGGAGCTCCCTGGTCGAGGTGCGACAGGTCCTCGGGCACATCGACGGGTCGGACACCGCGAGCGACCCGACGTCCTTCGAGGAGATCGTCCGCGGCATCCGCGACGCCGGGGTGGACGTCGAGCACGCCGTGCGCGGTGTCGCCCGACCGCTCGGCGCGGTGCACGGCACGGCTGCCCGCCGGGTCCTGCAGGAGATGCTCACGAACGCCCTCCGGCACGGGGCGCCGGGCGGTGCCGTCGAGGTCCGGGAGACCTGGCGGTCCGCCGACCTCGTGCTCGAGGTGGAGAACGCCGTCCCGTCGGACGCGCTGCCGGTCGGTCCCGGACTCGGGCTCGAGGAACTCGCCGCGGCGGCCACCGGCGCCGTCCCCGTCCGCGCGACCGCGACCGCAGGACAGCCGACCGCGACCGCCGAGCAGCCGATGGTCTCGTCGACCCGTGGCTCCGGCCGGGGCCTGACCGGCATGCAGACCCGACTGACCACGATCGGCGGGTCGTTCGACGCCGCCGTGCTGGACGCCGTGTTCGTCGCGCGCGCCCGCATCCCGTTCGACGTCCGAGGGGGGACGAGCCGATGACCGACCCGATCCGCATCCTGCTCACCGACGACCAGGCGCTCTTCCGGGCGGGCCTGCGCGTGGTGCTCGACGCGCAGCCCGACATGCAGGTGGTGGGCGAGGCCTCGGACGGCGCCGAGGCCCTCGACCGCGTCCGGGAGCTGCGGCCCGACGTCGTCCTGCTCGACATGCGCATGGCCGGGATGGACGGCGTCGAGACGGTGCGCCAGCTGTTCTCCGGCGCCGTCCCGGGGCCGCTCCCCCGCGTGGTGGTGCTCACGACGTTCGGCCTCGACCCCGCTGCCGCCACCGCGATCCGGCTCGGTGCGAGCGGGTTCCTGCTCAAGGACACGACACCGCCGTTCCTGTTCGCCGCGGTGCGGGCCGTGCACGAGGGCAGCTCGGTGATCGCCCCGAACGACCTGTCGCAGCTGTTCGGCGCCGACGTCGACCGTGCCCCTGCTCCCCAGCCCGAGGCGTTCCAGACCCTGACGGACCGGGAGCGCATCGTCTTCGGGTGGGCGTCCCGAGGGCTCTCGAACGCCGAGATCGCGGCGAAGGAGTTCGTCACCGAGTCGACCGTCAAGTCGCAGATCTCGAGCATCCTCGGCAAGCTCGAGCTCCGCGACCGGGTGCAGCTCGTGGTCTACGCGCACGACCACGGCCTGGCGGGCGCCCGGGAGGGGTGACCGGCGACCCGGTCAGGAGGCCAGGGCCGCCGCCTCGTCGAGCACCGCACCGACCGCCGCGGGTTCGTGCGCGAAGCGCCCGAGGAACACTCCGCCGATCCGTCCGCGTCCCCGGGTGAGCAGCCCCGGTCCGGCGCTGCCGCCGTAGACCACCCGCGACCCGGCGAACGCCGGCCGGGCCGCCAGGGACTGCTCGATCCCCTCGAGGACCCCGACGACGTGCTCGTGCGGCGCCGGCTCGGCGGCGCCGATCGCCCACACGGGCTCGTACGCCACGGTGACCCGTCCGGTCGTCCCGGCCTCCGCGGCCGCCGCCAGCGCCCGGTCGAGCTGCCCGGTGACCTCCGCCACGGCCTCCGCACGGGAGGCGCGGACAGCTTCGCCGACGCACACCAGCGGTTCGAGGTGGTGCCGGAAGGCCGCGTGCACCTTGCGCGCGACGACCTCGTCCGTCTCGTGGAACCGGGAGCGCCGCTCGGCGTGCCCGATCTCGACGAGGTCGACGCCGATCTCGCGGAGCTCGGCGCCGGACACCTCGCCGGTGGACGCGCCCTCGTCCGACGCCGACAGGTCCTGCGCGGCGAGCCGGATGCCCGACCCGGCGAGCAGCTCGCGCACCGGGACGAGCGCGGGGAAGGTCGGCGCGACGAAGAGCTCCACCGCGCCGGCGGCGACCGCGGGGTGCCGCCGGGCGATGTCCGCCACCGCGCTCGCCCACGAGAGCGTCTGCGCGTGCGAGAAGTACATCTTCAGCGACACCCCGACGATCGTCATGCGCCCGGGTCCGTCCCGTCCTCGGGGGCGTCGGTGCCGACGGGCGCTGAGCCGTCGTACTCGCAGATCGCGGCGACCTTCTCCGCGCTCGCGCTCGACGGGTCGAACGTGTACCCGAGCCACTCCTTCGCCATGCGCCGGGCGACCTCGATGCCGACGACCCGCTGGCCCATGCAGAGCACCTGGGCGTCGTTCGACAGCACCGACCGCTCGACGCTGAACGAGTCGTGCGCCGTGACGGCCCGGATTCCGGGCACCTTGTTCGCGCTGATCGCGACGCCGAGCCCGGTGCCGCAGACCAGGATCGCCCGGTCGGCCTCGCCGTCCGCGACCATCCGGGCGGCCTCGACGGCGACGTGCGGGTACGCCGTGTGGCCCTCCGCGTCCACGCCCACGTCGACCACGCTGGCCACGCGGTCGTCGGCCTCGAGGTCCCGCTTGATGACCTCCTTGTAGTCGAAGCCCGCGTCGTCCGAGCCCACCACCAGTCGTAGCGTCATGCTCCCGTTCCTTCCTCGTCGATCGTCGCCGCCAGGGTCTCGACGACGAGCGCGAAGGACACCGCGCCCGGGTCGGGGGTCCCGACGGCCTGTTCCGCGTGCGTCCGCGCGCGGCCCTTCCGCGGCAGCAGGTCCGCGCTCGCGTCCGCTGCCCGGCGGGCGGCGTCCACCGCCGTCCGCCACGCGGCGCCCAGGGCATCGCCGGCCTCGAGCCGGCGCCGCAGTTCCTCGTCGAAGGGGACGAGGGCGTCCACCATCGTCTTGTCGCCGGGCACGGCCCCGAAGGCCAGCACCGCCTCGGTGGCGGCCCGCACCGCGTCCGCGACCGTCGCCGACGTCGGACGCGCGTCGTCCCCGACGACGCGACCCAGCGCCTCCAGGGCGGCACCCCAGATCGCACCGGACGTCCCGCCTGCCCGGTCGGACCAGGCGTCACCCGCCACCCGCAGGAGCGTCGCCGCCCCCGCACCCCGGGCGAGCGCGTCCGCGGCGGCGGTGTCCGCCGCGTGCGAGCCGCGCTGCATCCCGATGCCGTGGTCGCCGTCCCCAGCGACCTGGTCGATGCGGCCCAGTTCGTCCGCGTGGTCGTCGAGCACCGCGCGCACGGCGCTGATGCCCGCTGCGATCCGACCGGCCGCGGCACGCGAGTCGTCGCTCGCCGGACCGATCACGATGCCCTCCTCGTCGGCGGCGACCACGTCCTCGGCCACCCGCTCCTGCGGGACCGCCCCGCCCTTGCGGAAGGCGGGCGTGTCCGCGGGTGCCGACCACAGCTCCTCGAGCTCGTCGTCGAGCCAGAACAGCGTCAGCGAGACCCCGGCCATGTCGAAGCTCGTGACCAGCTCGCCCACCTCCGGCTCCACGATCGCGACACCGGCGTCCCGGAGCCGTCGCTGCACCGAGCCGTATACGACGAAGAGCTCCTCGTACTTCACGCTGCCGAGCCCGTTGAGCACCGGGACCACCCGGGCGCCCTCGACCGTGACGCCCGCGGGCACCTCGTCGAGCAGCCGTTCGACGAGCAGCGCCGCCAGACCGTCGGCGCTCGGCACGTCGGTCTCGTCGATGCCGCGTTCACCGTGGATGCCCATGCCGATCGCCATCCGTCCCTCGGGCACCTCGAACAGGGGCTCCTCGGCACCGGGCAGCGAGCAGCCCGAGAACGCGACGCCGAAGCTCCGGGTCCGGTCGTTCGCGCGGGCCGCCACGGCGGTGACGTCGTCGAGCGGGCGCCCCTGCTCGGCCGCGGCCCCGGCGACCTTGAACACGCAGAGGTCGCCCGCGATGCCGCGCCGGTCGGCCTCGGCACCGGCGGGGGCGGACACGACGTCGTCGGTCACCCGGACCGTGCGGACGGGGATGCCCTCGTCCTCGAGCGTGCGGGCCGCGGCGTCGAAGTTCAGCACGTCGCCGGCGTAGTTGCCGTAGCTGAGCAGCACGCCGCCACCGTGCTCGGCGGCACGGCAGACCGCGGCGACCTGCTGCGCGGACGGGCTGGCGAACAGGTTCCCCATCGCCGCGCCGGCGGCCAGCCCGTGCCCGACGAGACCGCCGAACGCCGGGTAGTGGCCCGAACCACCGCCGATCACGACGGCGACCGTGCCGTCCGGACTGGTGGTCGCGCGGGCGACACCGCCGTGCACCCTGCGGACCCACCGCTCGTTCGCCGCGACGAAGCCGTCGGTGGCCTCGTCGGCGAAGGCTGCCGGGTCGTTGTACAACCGGGTCATCGCGTCGTCCCCTTCGTCGAGGTGGTGGCCACGTGCGAGGTGTCGAGCAGCTCGTCGGCCTTCGCGCCGCGGAAGAACCTGGTGCAGGAGATCATCACGGCGGCGACGAACGCCAGGACGCCGAGCGACACAATGCCGAACGCCCCGCTGTCGGTCGGCACGGCCTCGTTGATCGCAGTGCGCATGATCGGGGCGACGAAGCCGCCGAGGTTGCCGAGCGAGTTGATCAGGCCGATGCCCGCGGCCGCCGCCGCACCGGTGAGGAACGCCGTCGGGTAGGCCCAGGTGATCGGGCCGACCGCCAGGAAGCTCGCGACGGCGAGGGTGATGAACAGGATGCCGAGGACCGGCTGGCCGTTCGCACCCGCCCACGCCGACCCGAGGATCGACAGACCGGTCGTGATGTAGAACATCGTCCCCCAGCGGCGGCGACGACCCACGGTGTCGGCCTTCGACCCGACGAGGTAGCAGGCGACCAGGCCGACGAGCCACGGGATCGCCGCGACGAGGCCGACCTGCCAGCCGACGTCCTGCCCGAGCAGTGACGACACCTGCTGCGGCAGGTAGAACGTCGTGCCGTACACGGCGACCTGCAGGCAGAAGTAGATGATCGTGAAGTACCAGACGCGGCCGCTCGCCATCGCCTTCCAGATGCCCTTCGGGCCGTCCTCGTTGCGGGCGGTGTCCTCACGGGCCATCGCCGCGGTGAGCGACTGCTTCTCCCCCGGTTCCAGCCACTTCGCCTGCTGCGGGCTGTTCGTCAGGAAGAACAGCGCCGCGACGCCGGCCAGCACCGCGAGGATGCCCTCGCCGAAGAACATGACCTGCCAGCCGTGGAACGGCGTGACCTGGTCACCGACGCTGATGAGCCCGCCGGACAGCGGTGCGCCGATCATCTGCGAGAACGGCTGCGCGAGGTAGAAGATCGCGAACATCCGCACGCGGACCTTGTTCGGGAACCACTCGGACAGGTACATGATCACGCCCGGGAACAGCCCCGCCTCGGTCACACCGAGCAGGAAGCGCAGGACGATGAACATCGTGTCGTTCGTCGTGAACGAGAACAGTGCGGCGACGATGCCCCACGTGACGGCGATCCGGGCGAGCCAGAAGCGCGCCCCGAAGCGCTTGAGCAGCAGGTTGGACGGGATCTCGAAGATCGCGTAGCCGACGAAGAAGATGCCGGCGCCGAGGGCGAAGGCCGCGTCGGAGATGTTCCGGTCGACGCTCAGGGCCTCCTCGGCGAAGCCGACGTTGGTGCGGTCGAGGAAGGCGACGAAGTACAGGATGACCAGCATCGGCATGAGGTGCTTGGTCGCCTTGGCGATCGCGGACCTCAGTGCCGGGTCGTGGGTGGACCCCAGGGCGGGGCTGCTTGCGGACACGAATCGCTCCTTCGCGATCATGAGTGGTCGTTCTGGTGGTCGGAGCCGTCGGCTCCGGTGCGTGCCGTCGGGTTCAGTGCATGTAGAGGCCGCCGTCGACGTTCAGGGTCTGACCCGTCACGAACCCGGCGTCGGCGCTGACGAGGTAGGCGACCGCGGCGGCGACGTCCCGCGGCGTGCCGATGCGCGGCAGGACACCGTCGGCAGCCATCTCGGCCTTGCGCTCCTCGGAGAGGGTGCCGCCCATGATGTCGGTGTCGATCGGGCCGGGCGCGATGGCGTTCACCGTCACGCCGTGCTGCCCGAGCTCCCGGGCCATCCCGCGGGTGAGGCCGATCACGCCCGCCTTCGCGACCGAGTACGGCGTCTTGCTGAACGTCCCGCCGCCGCGCTGCGCGGAGACCGACGACAGGTTGACGATGCGGCCGTACCCGTTCCGCACCATCGACTCGGCTGCCCGGAGACCGGCGAAGTGCACCCCGTCGAGGTTGATGCTCAGCACCCGGTGCCACTCCCCCTCGGGCAGGTCGAGGTAGGCGTGCGCCGACGAGACACCCGCGAGGTTCACGAGTGCCGCGATCGGCGGGAGCCCGGCCTCGATGGTGTCGAAGGCGGCCCGGACGGCGGCCTCGTCAGCGACGTCCGCGCCCGCGCCGACGGCCTGCACGCCGTGCTGCTCGCGGAGTTCGGCGGCGACGGCCTCGCTCGCGGCCTGGTCGAGGTCGACGATCCCCACGTTCCAGCCCTGCTCGGCCAGGTGATGGGCGGTCGCACGGCCGATGCCGCGCGGGGACGCCGCGCCGGTGAGGACGACGGTCTGCTGCTCGTTGCGCATCGCGTGCTCCTTCAGTGGATCGGGGCCGGGCCGAGCTCGTCGAGGAGCTCCTGCATGGCGACGTAGGCCCTGTTCCGGTAGGCGACGAGCTCCGGCGTGCGGTCGGCGGGCACGTCGAGGTAGCCCGATCCGGTCTTCGTGCCGAGCTCGCCGGCGTCGACGTGCTGCTGCAGCGTCGGCGGGGTGGCGAAGCGCTCGGGCCAGCGGGTCTGCAGCGACTCGAAGCAGAACGCGTAGACGTCGAGTCCCGCCATGTCCGCGATCGCGAACGGGCCGAAGAAGGGCAGGCGGAACCCGAAGGTCGTCCGGACGATCGTGTCGATGTCGTCGGGGCTGGCGATGCCCTCGTCCGCGATCTTCGATGCTTCCTCGAACAGGGCGTACTGCAGGCGGTTCAGCACGAACCCCGTCGAGTCCTGCACCCGTGCAGACTGCTTGCCGGTCGCCGCGACGACTGCTTCGCCGACGGTGACCGCGTGCTCGCCGGTGGTGGGGTGCGGGATGAGCTCGACACCGGGGATGAACGGCGCCGGGTTCGAGAAGTGCACGCCGAGGAAGCGCTCCGGACCGGTGACGGCCTCGGCGAGGCTCTCGATGAGGATCGTCGACGTGTTCGAGCCGATGACGGCGTCGGGTCGGGCGGCGGCGCTGATCCGACGCAGGGTCTCGTGCTTGATCGCGAGCTTCTCGGGGACCGCCTCCTCGATGAAGTCGGCGTCCGCGACGGCGGCCTCGATCGACTCGGCGGCACTGAGGTGCGCGGTGACCCGCTCGACGGCGTCCTCCGGGAACAGGCCGTCGGCGACGAACTGGCCCGTCTCGCGGATCAGCCGCTCGAGGTTCTGCTGCGCGATCTCGGCCGAGACGTCGGCGATGCGGACGGTGTGACCGGCGAGGGCGAGGACCTGGGCGATCCCGCCGCCCATGTACCCGGACCCGACGACGGCGATGTCGAGGGTGCTCATCGGACTGCTCCTCCGTGCTTCGTGCCGATGCTCGTCGTGGCGAGCACCGACCGGATGTACTGCTGGTTGATGGCGCAGACGCCGAGGCTGTCCCCGCCGTACTGCTCGGTCATGACGATCCCGCGGAAGCCGTCGGCGACCGCGTCCCGGAGGACCTGGCGGTAGTTGATGAGCCCGGTCTCCATCGTGCTCGGCGCACTCGTCGCCCAGCTGCCGTCGCCCGCCTCGTCGCGCGTGTAGTTCTTCACGTGCAGGTAGTTCGTGTGGGGCATCGTCTTCGCGAAGAGCTCCCGCCAGTCCTCGACCGGACGGTGCAGGCGGACGAGGTTCGCCACGTCGGCGTTGAGACCGACGGTGTCGAGCCCGATCTCCTCGACGAGCCGGACCGCGCTGTCCGCGGTGCCGAGGTAGGTGTCCTCGTACAGTTCGAGGGCCATCGGCAGGCCGACGCTCGCCGCGTGCTCCCCGAGTTCGCGGAGGCGTCGGACGGCCGCGTCCCACACGTCGGGGTCCTCGGGGTCCTTCGGCCCGGGAGCCGTCCAGAACCAGAGCGCGCGCTGCTGGGCCTCCGAGAACGGCTGGTGCAGTCCGGTCGAGAACACCTGCATGCCCCACTCGGCCGCCGCGTCGATCGTGCGGTGGGCGTAGGCGAGGTTCTCCTCCTCGTGCCCGGGCTGGATCACGCTCCGACGCTGCAGGTGCACCGACGGGATCCCCACGCCGTGGGCCGCCGCGACCGCGAAGAGCTCGTCGCGCCGGTACCGTTCGAGGTCCGCGGGGCGGACGTGGCTGTCGGCCAGCTCGGCGAGCGAGAAGCCCGCTGCGGCGATCTGCGCGAACACGTCGTCCCACACCTCGACGGGGGCGTCGTGGAAGGCGGTGCCGTCCCGCGTGACCCGGTCGAAGCCGTGCAGGCAGACGGCGATCGGCCACGTCCGGTCGGTCCAGCTGTCCGGGTCCCAGTCCTGCTCGACCCAGTCCTGCGGTGTGCTCACGGAGTGCTCCCTTGCATCACGTGGTTCATCCTTGAACCTCTTTCCTATAGGAAAGATACCCACGCTGAGCGAGAGCGCAACCCCGATCCGTCAGGCGGAGTGTGACGCGTCGGCCCGGGAGCGCACCCGCACCGCGTCGATGTGGTGCCGCATCGCCGCCACGGCGGTGGGCGCGTCCACGGCGAGGGCATCGAGGACCGCACGGTGCTCGGCGACCGCCCGCTCGGTGTCGTCGTCCCCGCCCTCGACGATCTGCCGCATGCGGTGCACCCGCGTCGTGATGATCGCCGACATCTCCTCGAGGAAGGGGTTCCTCGTCGCGTCGAACACGAGCTGGTGGAACCGCCAGTCGGAGCGGAAGAACCGGGCCATCAGCTCCTCGGACGCACGGCGGGCACCGACCCGGGCGACCTCGGCGGCCACGGCCTCCTGCTCGGCGAGCGCCGCAGCGAGCCGCTCCCGCAGCACGGCCACGTCCCCGCGTGCCGCGAGCTCGACCGCCCCGCTCTCGACGATGAGCCGCGCGTCGAACAGCGCCTCGAGCTGGTCGCCGGCGAGCGGCGGCGCGACGCGGTACCCCTTGTTGGCCTCGCGCGTGACCAGGCCGGTCCGCTCGAGCTGCACGAGGGCCTCGCGCACCGGGGTCGGGGAGACGCCGAGCGTCCGGGCGAGACCGTCGATCGACAGGCGCATCCCGGGCTCGACGTCGTGCCCCATGAGCACCTCGAGCACCCGGTCGTACACGCGGTCGCGCAACCCGATCTGGGTGATCCGCGCGGAGCCGAAGCCCGGCATCGTGCTCGTCATGCGGTCGATCCTAGAGAGTGCAGGGTCCTGCGACCTGCGCGTCGGGCGGCGGCGGTGGCCGGTGTGCGCCGGCGCCGGGCACCGGTGGCGATGGTCAGTACCGGGCGTCGATGCCCAGGGCGTCCCCGAGCCCGAGGCTGCGCTGGGCGACGTCGCACGGCGCGGCCGCGGGCTTCATGACGAGGGCCGACGAGGCTGCGGTGTGCCCGAGGCCGTACGCGTGCCCCCACTCGTGCGTCGCGACGCCGCGCAGGTCGTACCGGTTCCCGGAGCACGTCGCCGTCGACGACCACGCGTACCGGGTCGAGTAGCGCTGGTCCGCCTCGACCGCGACGCCGTCCTGCGACCACACGCACGTGGTCGCGAGCGTGCCCGCGGGCAGGGAGCCCCAGCCGGTGACGCTCCGACGGTCGGGGTCGCCGCAGCCCCCGGTGCTCGAGACCGCGGGGGTCCTCGCCGTCGTGCTGACCCAGGTGTTCGCGGCACTCGACGTGATCGAGCGCCCGCAGGTCCCGAGCCGTCCGCTCCACGCCGTCGCACCCGCACGGATCGCCACGCGGTCCGCCGCCTTCGCTCCCGTCGGGTTCGACCACCACCGGACGTCCCTCGTCCAGCGGTACGCCAGGAGCGTGTACGACCGGTCCGTGCAGCTCGAGGCGTCCGATCCGGTGCCGGTCGTGGCCGCACCCGCACCGGCGTCGTGCCCGGCGGCGACGCGGCCCTCACGCAGTGCGAGCACCCGCCGGACGGCAGCAGGGGCGCCGGACCAGCGCCCGTCGACCGCCACGGCGATGCCTGCCGCGCCGGTGTTCGTCACCGAGGCGTCCCCGGGATCGCCACCGGTCGTCGTCGCCACGGGCAGCGCGGTCACCGTCGTGCCGGCGTCGGGCACCGCGAAGACGCGACCGTCGGGGAGCACGACCGAGCCGGACGCGACGACGCAGCCACCGGACAGCTCGGCGACCGTGATCCGGTCACCGCGGCACGACGACGCGGCGTGCGCGGGGGCGACCCCGACGCTGGTGGTGACGACCGCGACGAGCGCGGTCCCGAGTGCGACCACGGCAGCGGTCACGGACGACGTCCGCATGGGTCCTCCAGGAGCAGGCGCACCGGCACGACCCGGTACGACGCCGATCAGTGTGCGGAGAGCGGCAGCGGAGGGGCAACCCCCAGAACGGGCACCCGGCGGTCGCCACGGGGTCGTGGGCCGACCCGGTCGGCGCGCCGAGGCGGACCCGATCCTTGCGCGGCCGCGGCCGACGGACGGAGGTGGGACGAGCCTCCAGGCCGGTCGTGGGGAGCATCGGCACCGGAACGCGGAACGGCCCCCGGATTCCTCCGGGGGCCGTTCCTCACCTGGTGCGCGAGGGGGGACTTGAACCCCCACGCCGTTTCCAGCACACGGACCTGAACCGTGCGCGTCTACCAATTCCGCCACTCGCGCCAGCCCGGCAACACTAGCACGCGACGGAGGGTGCCCGTGACCACGCACAGACGGGCACGAGCGCCACCCACTACCATGCAGTGGTCCCTGACCGACGAACACGGAGACACATGGGCCTCTTGGACAGCTTCGAGCGAGGGTTGGAGCGCGCCGTCAACGGCACCTTCGCGAAGACCTTCCGCTCCGGCGTGCAGCCCGTCGAGATCTCCAGCGCGCTGCGGCGGGAGCTCGACACGAAGGCCGCCGTGGTCTCCCGCGAGCGGATCCTCGTCCCGAACGAGTTCACGGTGCGCCTCGCGCCGCCGGACCACACGCGGATGAACGACATCGGGCGCCCGCTCATCGACGAGCTGTCGCAGATGGTGCAGCAGCACGCGGTGGCACAGAACTACTCCTTCTCCGGACCGGTCTCGATCACGCTGCAGCAGGACGGCACGCTGTCCACCGGCATCCTGCAGGTCGACTCGTCGACGGTGCAGCGTGACGTGGCGTGGGTCGCTGTGCTCGACATCGGGTCGCAGCGCCACCGGCTGCACCGCGGCCGCACCGTGATCGGGCGCGGCACCGACGCGGACATCACCGTCGCCGACACCGGGACGAGTCGGAAGCACGTCGAGATCATCTGGGACGGCAAGCACGCGCAGGCCAACGACCTCGGGTCCACGAACGGGTCGAAGCTGAACGGCGAACGCTTCCAGCAGGCCATCGTCGAGCCGGACTCCACCATCGAGATCGGTCGTACCCGTATGGTGTTCCGGGTGATCCCGGAGAACGACGGAGGTGCGCGATGACCACGGGCCTGACCCTGCTCGTCCTGCGCTTCGCCTTCCTCGCGGTGCTGTGGCTGTTCGTGTTCGTCATCGTCTTCGCCCTGCGGAGCGACCTGTTCGGCCAACGCGTCCGCACCATCCCGACCGACCCGAAGGCCGGGGCGTCCGCACCGACGACGCCGACCGTGCCCGCCGCCGCAGCTCCTGCCGCCGCAGCGCCCGGCGCGTTCACGGAGCTGATCGGCCAACCCTCGGGCCCGACACAGCAGCAGTCCGGCTCCGCACCGCCGAGCGGCGTCGCGACGCGCCTCGTCATCACCGAGGGCTCCCGCGAGGGCATGGAGATGCCCCTCGGCGGCGGTCCGATCACCATCGGACGCTCCAGCGAGTCGAACGTCGTCATCCGCGACGACTACACGTCGACCAACCACGCCCGCCTCGACCTCCGCGGCGAGGGCTGGGTCCTGTCCGACCTCGAGTCCACGAACGGCACGTTCGTCAATGGTCAGAAGGTGACCGGCCCCGTGACCATCGCGGAACGGACGCCGATCACGATCGGGACGACGACGTTCGAGCTGCGGCGGTAACCGGGACATGACGGCTCGCACGCTGAGCGCCGCTGTGTCCCACGTGGGGCGCATCCGCGCCAACAACCAGGACTCCGGCTACGCCGGCACGCACCTCTTCGCCGTTGCGGACGGCATGGGCGGCCACGCCGGCGGCGACGTCGCGTCCGCGATCGCCATCCGCCGCATCCGCGAGGTCGACCGCGAGTTCCCGTCCGCGCACGACGCCGAGTTCGCCCTGCAGTCCGCGCTCATCGCCGCGAACCAGCTCATCACCGAGACGGTGTTCGAGCACCAGGAACTCACCGGCATGGGCACCACGGTGTCCGCACTCATCCGGGTCGGCGAGCAGATCGCCATCGCGCACATCGGCGACTCCCGCATCTACCGCCTGCGCGACGGCGAGCTGCAGCAGATCACCTCAGACCACACCTTCGTGCAGCGCCTCGTCGACAGCGGTCGCATCACGCCGGAGGAAGCCGCCGTCCACCCCCGGCGCTCGGTGCTCATGCGCGTGCTCGGCGACGTCGACGCCGCCCCCGAGGTCGACACCGCCGTCATGGACATCCAGACCGGCGACCGCTGGCTGCTCTGCTCGGACGGTCTGTCGTCGTACCTGGCCGAGGAGCGGATCCGGCACGCGCTCGCGTCGACCATGGACGCGAACCAGGTGACGCAGCGCCTGGTCAAGGAGACGCTCGACCACGGTGCCCCGGACAACGTGACCGTCGTCGTGATGGACGTCACCGACACGGAACCCGAGGACGACGACGCCGCCGCCACCACGGTCGGTTCCGCCGCGGCACCCCTGACCTTCGAGGCGTCGACCGGTCGCAAGCCGATCCGCCTCCCCACGATCCTGCTCCACCCGCTCAAGGTGAGCGCCGTGCCGGAGGACTCCCACTTCGAGCCCGAGTCCGACCAGTACTTCGCCGAGCTCATCGCCGAGGACCGCCGTCGTCGCATCCGACGCCGCGTGGCCTGGTCGATCGCGCTCGTCGTCGCCGTCGCGGCCCTCGTGGGGGCGGTGTTCCTGGGCTGGCGGATCACCCAGGCGCACTACTACGTCGGCACCGACCGCGGCACGGTCGCCATCTACCAGGGCGTGCAGCAGTCGATCGGGCCGATCGCGCTGTCGGACGTCTACGAGGACACCGACATCTCGGTCACGTCGCTCCCGGACTACACGCGCGAGAACGTGCGGTCGACGATCAACGCGACCTCGCTCTCCGACGCGCGCGACATCGTGGACCGGCTGCGGAAGGCCGCCGAGACCGGCCAGGACCAGGCCGGCACGGGCGGCGATGCGGACTCGTCGCCGTCGCCCACCCCGACCCGGTCGGGGTCACCGTCGGGCAGCGCCTCGCCGTCCGGCAGCGCCTCGCCGTCCGAGAGCCCGGGGGACGGCCGATGAGCACCGCGACCGCGCAGTCCTTCACGCAGGCGATCACCATCAAGCTGCGGGAGCCGGCCCGGGCCCGGAACCTCGAGCTCGTGCTGCTCGTCATCGCGTGCGGCATCTGCGCCGGCGCGATGGTGCTCGTCCAGCTCGGCACGAAGGGCCGCATCTTCGACACCGGTGTGCTCTGGGTCGGCGGCGGGATCCTCGGCCTCGCGCTCGTCATGCACGTGGTGCTCCGCGTCGTCGCGAAGCACGCGGACCCGTTCGTGCTGCCCATCGCCCTGGTGCTCAACGGCATCGGCATCGCCGAGATCTACCGCATCGACGTGCACAACGGCCTGACCGGCTGGGACGCGATCGGCGTCAAGCAGATCGTCTGGACGATGCTCGCGATGGTCCTGGCGACGATCACCGTCGTCGCGGTCCGCAACCACCGCTTCCTGCAGCGCTACCGCTACATCTTCATGTTCGCGACGATCGCGCTGCTGCTCCTCCCGATGCTCCCCGGCATCGGGGAGAACGTCGGGGGCGCCCGCGTGTGGATCCGCGTCGGCCCGTTCTCGTTCCAGCCCGGTGAGCTCGCGAAGATCACGATGGCGCTGTTCTTCGCCGGGTACCTCGTCACCGCCCGGGACTCGCTGTCGATCGTCGGCAAGAAGTTCGCCGGCATGACGTTCCCGCGCGCCCGTGACCTCGGCCCGATCCTGGTGATGTGGGCGTCGGCCATGGCCGTCCTGGTGTTCCAGCGCGACCTCGGCACGGCGCTGCTCTACTTCGGCCTGTTCCTCGTGATGATCTACGTCGCGACCGCCCGGCTCGGCTGGGTCGTCATCGGGCTCGGGCTGTTCGTCGGCGGTGCCCTCGTCGCGCAGTCGGTCCTGGTCTACGTGCGGGGTCGCTTCGAGCAGTGGCTCGACCCGTTCGACCAGGCGATCTTCGACCGACAGACCCAGGGCAGCTACCAGCTCGTCCAGGGCCTGTTCGGCTTCGCGAACGGCGGGATCACCGGTACCGGCCTCGGTCAGGGCCGCCCGTACATCACGCCCGTCGCCAACGCGGACTACATCGTCGCGTCGCTCGGCGAGGAACTCGGGCTGATCGGCGTCTTCGCGATCCTCGCCCTGTTCATCGTGCTGGCGTCGCGGGGCCTCCGCGTGGCCTTCATGGCGCAGGACGACTTCGGCAAGCTGCTCGGTGTCGGCTTCGGCTTCATCATCGCCCTGCAGGTGTTCGTCGTCGTCGGCGGCATCACCCGGATCATCCCGGTGACCGGTCTGACCACACCCTTCATGGCCGCGGGTGGCTCGTCGCTCATCGCGAACTGGATCATCGCGGCGATGCTGCTGCGACTGACCGACTCGATCCCCGCAGAACAGCGCGTCCAGCAGGGCGCGGTCCCCGCCGCCCGTGGCCGTTCCGGACGCGGTGCGACGACCAGGAAGGAGCGCACCCGGTGAACCGACAGCTCCGCGGCGTCTCGACCGTCATCGTGCTCATGTTCGTCGCGCTCTTCGTGTCGACGACCTCGATCCAGTTCTTCGCCGCCGACACCCTGCGTGCCGACTCGCGGAACTCCCGCACGATCCTGGACAGCTACTCGACCAAGCGCGGCGCGATCCTGGTCGACGGCAGCCCGATCGCCGAGTCGACCCCCTCGGACGACCAGTACCAGTACCAGCGCAAGTACACGAACGGTGCGCTGTACTCCGCCGTGACCGGCTACTTCACGATCGGCCAGGGCAACACGGGCATCGAGAGCGCCGAGAACGCCGTGCTCTCCGGCAACTCCGACGCGTCGTTCTTCCAGAACCTCAACGCGATCCTCACCGGTCAGGACGTCCAGGGCGACAACGTCAACCTCACCATCGACCCGGACGTGCAGCAGGCCGCGTACGACGCACTCGGCGAGAACAGCGGTGCGGTCGTCGCGATCCAGCCCAGCACGGGCAAGATCCTGGCGATGGTGTCGAAGCCGGCGTACGACCCGAACGCCCTGACCTCGCACGACACCGCGCAGGTCAAGCAGCAGTACGACGCCCTGCTGCAGCAGACCCCGACCCCGCTGCAGAACCGGGCGATCGGCGGTGACCTGTACACGCCGGGATCGGTCTTCAAGCTCGTCGTGGCCTCCGCCGCGCTCAAGGACGGCAAGTACTCACTCGACTCCGAGTTCCCGAACCCGTCGCGCCTGCAGCTGCCGGGCACCAGCTCGTACATCAACAACGCCGAGGGCGGCTCCTGCGGCGGTGGCGACACGGTGAAGCTCCGGACGGCGATCCAGTTCTCGTGCAACATCCCGTTCGCCGAGCTCGGCCAGAAGCTCGGGTACGACACGATCAAGTCCGTCGCGGACGAGTACGGCTTCGGTGACGCGATCGAGGTCCCGATGCGCGCCACCGCCAGCCAGTACCCCGACGTCGACTCGACCGCCCAGCTCATGCTGAGCGCGTTCGGGCAGGCCAGCGTGCGCGTCTCGCCGCTGCAGATGGCGATGGTGTCGGCCGGCATCGCGAACGGCGGCAAGGTCATGCAGCCCTCGCTCGTCGACTCGATCACCACGAGCGACCTGAAGACCGTCGAGTCGTTCTCGCCGAAGCAGTACAGCGACCCGCTGTCCGGCTCCGAGGCCGCCGACCTGACCGAGGCGATGCAGAGCGTCGTGAGCGGCGGGACCGGCACCAATGCCAAGATCGACGGAGTCGACGTCGCCGGCAAGACGGGTACGGCGGAAGGCGGTACGGGTGATCCGTACACGCTGTGGTTCACGGGGTTCGCCCCGGCGAAGAACCCGGAGGTGGCCGTCGCGGTCGTCGTCGGGAACGGCGGCGGACTCGGGCAGTCCGGCGTCGGCAACACGGTCGCGGCCCCGGTCGCGAAGAAGGTCATGGAGGCGGTGCTGAACAAATGAGACCCACCAGCGGACTCACCTTCGGTGGGCGGTACCAGCTCTCCTCGCGGGTCGCGATCGGCGGCATGGGTGAGGTGTGGCAGGCGACCGACCTCGTCATCGGCCGGACCGTCGCACTCAAGATCCTCAAGGACGAGTACCTCGGCGACCCGGGCTTCCTCGAGCGCTTCCGCGCAGAGGCGCGCCACGCTGCCCTCGTCAACCACGAGGGGATCGCCAACGTCTTCGACTACGGCGAGGAGGACGGCAGCGCCTACCTGGTGATGGAACTCGTCCCGGGCGAGGCCCTGTCCACCATGATCGAGCGGGAGCACACGCTGCCGGTCGACAAGGTGCTCGACATCGTCGCCCAGACGGCGAACGCCCTGCAGGCCGCCCACGCCGTCGGCCTGGTGCACCGTGACATCAAGCCCGGGAACCTGCTCATCACGCCCGACGGCCGTGTGAAGATCACCGACTTCGGCATCGCGCGCATCGCCGACCAGGTCCCGCTCACCGCGACGGGCCAGGTGATGGGCACCGTCCAGTACCTGTCCCCGGAGCAGGCGAGCGGCCACCCGGCATCGCCGTCGACCGACATCTATTCGCTCGGCATCGTCGCGTACGAGTGCCTGGCCGGGCGTCGTCCGTTCACCGGCGAGTCCCAGGTCGCGATCGCGATGGCGCACATCAACGAGCAGCCGCCCGCGCTGCCCGGTGACGTGCCCGAGCCGGTCTCGGCACTCGTGCTGTCCTGCATCGCCAAGAAGCCGGCGGACCGTCCGGCGACCGCGGCGAACCTGGCCCGCGCGTCCCAGGCGCTGCGGCGCGGGGACGTCGCCGCAGCGACCGTCGCCGTGCCTGCAGTCGGCGGCGCGGGCACCGTCGCGTTCAACCCGCCGCAGCGTCCGGGCAACGACGCGGCGACCGCGCTCATCGGCACGCAGGCCGGAGCCGTCGCCGGCCCTCCCGGCACGCCGCGGTCACCGGCAGCGCCGGAGGACGAGGAGCCGACCAAGAAGCGCGCCTGGATCTGGTGGCTCGTCGGGGTCCTCGCGGTGCTCGTCATCGGTGGGGTCATCGCGGCCTTCGCGCTCGGCGGCTCCGACGACCCGGACCCCGCACCGACGTCGGCCTCGGCCGCGCCGACCAGGTCGACGCCGACACCGACACCGACCACGGCACGGGTGTTCCTGAACAAGAGCGACTACGTCGGCCGCAGCGCCGACGAGGTCCGGAACGAGCTCCAGAGCCGCGGCTTCGAGGTCACCGTGCAGGACGGCAGCCCCGCGCCGACGGCGGAGCAGGCCGGCACCGTCGCGGACCTCACCCCGACCGGCAGCGTCGTCGAGGGCACCCTCGTCACGCTCACCCAGTACACGACGCCGCCGACGGCCAACAAGCCGAACACCCCGACCGCGGGGACGGTGTCCGAGTCCGGCCAGGTCACCTTCAGTTGGTCGGGCGCGACGTGCCCCGACGGCTACGACGTGTCGAAGTACACGTGGACGGTCACGGGCGGCAAGGACGCCTCGGGAGCCACCTCCGGGGACACCAGCTCGACGGCCGTCACCATCCAGGCGGACGCCGTGAACGACGAGGTGTCCTTCACCTACACGGTCACGTGCGGCTCGCTCGCTGCCTCCGAGTCCTCGGACGCCGCGACGGCGACGTGGGAACAGGCCGAGGACCCGACGCCCTCGGGCACCCCGACCCCGACCCCGACGGGCCCGCAGGACGCCAACTGATCGTCACCCGAACGGGGGCTGTCGACACCGTTGTGTAACGGTTCGTCGGCAGCCCCCGTCGTCAGCGTTCGGGCAGGGACCCCTGCCGTACACTTGCCCGGACGAACATTCGGAGGAGTACGTGCCAGAAGGTGTGACCGCGGGGATCACGCTCCTCGCCGACCGCTACGAGATCGGTGACGTCATCGGTCGTGGGGGCATGGCGACGGTGCACGTGGGCACCGACACGCGACTCGGTCGCAAGGTGGCGGTGAAGCTCCTCAAGCCGAGCCTCGCCACGGACCCGACCTTCCGGATCCGCTTCCGGCAGGAGGCCCAGGCGGCGGCCCGCATGGCGCACCCGACGATCGTGCGCGTCTACGACGCGGGCGAGGAGACGGTCACCGAGCCCTCCGGCGCCCAGGTCCAGGTGCCCTACATCGTCATGGAGCACGTCGACGGTCGCGCACTCTCCGACGTGCTCGACGACGGCCCGCTCGACCCGGCCGAGGCGGTCCGCATCACCGAGGGGATCCTCACCGCCCTGGAGTACTCGCACCGCGCCGGCGTGGTGCACCGCGACATCAAGCCCGCGAACGTCATGGTGACGCACAGCGGCCAGGTCAAGGTGATGGACTTCGGCATCGCCCGTGCCATCACCGACACGTCCGCGACGGTCGCGCAGACGACCTCGATCCTCGGGACGGCCTCGTACTTCTCGCCGGAGCAGGCCCGCGGTGAGACCGTCGACGCCCGGACCGACCTGTACTCGACCGGCGTGCTGCTCTTCGAGCTGCTCACCGGCCGCCCGCCCTTCGTCGGCGACTCCCCGGTGGCCGTGGCCTACCAGCACGTGAGCGAGCAGCCGGTCGCGCCCTCCACGCTCGTGCCCGAGGTGTCCCCGGCGCTCGACGCGGTGACGCTGCACGCCCTGGTGAAGGACCGCACCCGTCGGTTCCAGACCGCCGCGGACTTCCGGACCGACCTGCAGCAGGCCGCCGCCGGCAAGGTCCCGGTGTCCACGCGCACGCTCCAGCAGAACGCGGCACACGACGCGTCCACGATGCTCTTCGGCGTGAACCCCCGCACGACCTCGAACCCTGCCGTGGCGTTCCGCGAGCTCGACGACGACGCCGCTGACCACCGACCCCAGCGCACGCAGAACCGCCCTCCGGTCGCCTGGATCTGGCTCGGCATCATCCTCACCGCCGCCGTCATCGCGGGCGTGGTGTTCTTCGTCGCGAACCTGCAGCCCGGCAAGGCACCGGTGTCGTCGTCGGTGTCCGTACCGAACGTCGTCGGCGCCACGTGGGACTCGGCGCGGACCGAACTCGAGAAGCGAGACCTCAGCGCCGTCGAGGTCGGCGAGAACTCCGACGACGTCGCCAAGGACACGGTCATCCGCACCGAGCCCGGGGAGGGCACGAACGTCGCCCGCAAGCAGAGCATCCGCGTCGTCGTCTCCCTGGGACCGGAGCAGGTCGCCGTCCCGGACGTCGCCAACCAGACGCAGGACGCGGCGGAACAGGCCCTGAAGGACGCCGGGTTCGCGGTCGGAGCGATCAACAGCGACTACTCGAGCGACGTGCCCGAGGGCACCGTGATGAGCAGCGACCCGGGCAGCAGCACGCAGCTGACGAAGGGTTCCGTCGTCAACCTGACGGTCTCCAACGGCAAGGTGCAGATGCCGGACGTCACGCAGCAGCCGATCAGCGCCGCCAACGAGGCACTCGCGAACCTCGGGCTGAAGGTCGTGGCGTCCCCGACGTACACCTGCACGGGCAGCACCGTGGTGCAGCAGAGCGTGCCGCAGGGCGACGTCGCGCAGGGCAGCACCATCACGCTGACGTACTGCGCAGCCTCGGCACAGCGGCCGTCGCAGGCGCCGTCCGTCCCCGACCGGGGTGGCGACGACAGCGGCAGCGACGGTGGCGGCGGCAGCGGGACCGTCCAGGGCGGCGGCGCCGGACAGTAGTCCGTCCGTCACGTCGGCTGCGGCGGGCGTCCGTCCGTCGGCCTGGAGGCACGCGGCAGCATCCCCGCGGACGTCGCCTGCGCCGGTGGTCACCGGACGCGTCGGCGGTCGTACCGCTCCGGCGTCAGGACCGGTGTTCGGCGATCAGCGGGTTGAGCGCTGCGGCCCGCTCGGCAGCACCGGTCAGACCGGTGGTCTCGAGCCAGTTGCCGACCATCCGGTACCCGCCCTCGGTGAGGACGGACTCCGGGTGGAACTGCACGCCGTACACCGGGTGGTCACGGTGCTGCACGCCCATGATCACGCCACCTCCGGTCCGCGCCGTGACGGTGAGCTCCTCGGGCACCGTCCCGTCGACGATCGCGAGCGAGTGGTACCGCGTGGCGGTGAACGGGTGCGGGACACCGGCGAAGAGCACGCTGTCGTCGTGGTCGACCTGCGAGGTCTTCCCGTGCATCAGTTCCTCGGCGTGGGTCACCGTGGCGCCCATGGCCTCGGCGATCGCCTGGTGCCCGAGGCACACGCCGAGCAGCGGGGTCTCGGCGTCGATGGCCGCACGCACGGTGGGGATCGAGACACCGGCGTCCGCGGGGGTACCCGGCCCGGGCGAGAGCAGCACACCGTCGTAGTCGGCGATGCGCTCGGCGATCTCGTCCTCGGGGAACGCGTCGTTCCGGACGACGTCGGTGTCCGCACCGAGCTGCTGCAGGTAGCCGTTGAGCGTGTAGACGAAGCTGTCGTAGTTGTCGACGACGAGGATCTTGGTCATGGTCGGATCACCGTACTCGTGGGGGATGTGCGCGGGCTGCTGAGGGTCTTCCCACAGACGTGGTCACGGTAGGATACCGGCCATGGCCAAGGACAAGGACCGCACCAAGCCCGCCCGGAGGACCCGAGCCGACTCGGTCGACACGGCGGGCGACCAGCCCAACCCCGTGTGGTTCAAGCCGGTCATGTTCGGCTTCATGCTCATCGGGCTGGCCTGGGTCATCGTCTTCTACATCTCGAACACGACCCTGCCCGTACCGTCGCTCGGGTCGTGGAACATCCTGATCGGCTTCGGGATCATGTTCATCGGGTTCCTCATGACCACGCGGTGGCGCTGACCGCCGCCCAGCATCTCCCGACGCCCGTCGTACCGCCCGGTACGGCGGGCGTCGTCGTTCGTCCCGGCCTGTCCCCTCCCGGCCCGTCCTGTCCCGGCCCGTCCTGTCCCGGCCCGTCCCGTCTCGGCCCGGATTCCTGCTCGCTGTCCACAAGCCCGACACCACCCCGACGCATCCGTCCACACCCGGGACCACGTTCTCCACAGTTGTCCACACTTTCCACACGACCATCCACACCATGGCCCCCGAGTTGTCCACAGGCCCGTCCACAGTGGGGATAATCACACCCGTGTAACTCACCGAGTTGTCCCCAACTGTGGAGAACTCACCGGACGGCTGTGGAAAGCGGCCTCCAGAGAGGCAGAACGCCCCGCCCCACACTGTGGTGGGACGGGGCGTCCTGAGCGGCGGCGGACTCGTCAGCCGATCGCGTAGCCACCGATGCTGATGTACGCGGCGCCGATCCCGGCCACGAGCAGGACCGCTTCGCCGACGAGGAGCCCGATCTGCAGGCCACGCTGCCGGACGTTCCGGGTCTTGGAGAAGACGAAGCCGGTGACGAACCCGAGCACGATGCCACCGAAGTGGGCCTGCCACGAGATGTTGGTCCCGGGCAGGAAGCCGACGACGAGGTTGAGCCCCATGATGACGAGCAGCTGGACGGCGTTGTAGCCGAGGCTGCGCTGGATCACGAAGAACGCCGCGAACAGACCGAAGATCGCACCCGACGCACCGACCACCTGGACCCCGGGCGAGAGGATCGACACCGCGAGGTCACCGCCGAGGCCGGCCAGGAAGTACAGCGCGACGAAGCGCCACGTACCGAGGAGGTTCTCGAGGATCCGCCCGAAGATGAACACCGCGAGCATGTTGAACCCGATGTGGAAGATCGACGAGTGGACGAACAGCCCCGTGACGAGGCGCCACGGCTGGGTCCCGACCAACGGCGTCCAGTAGCTGAGCCACTGGTTGACGACGTTGCCGGACAACAGGTTCAGCAGCCAGATCACGACGGACACGGCGATGATCACCGTGGTCGCCTTCTGGTCCATCATCGCGAACCGACGACGCACGACGGTCAGGCCGCCCGGGGCCCCGGAGGCACGACGGTTCGCCTGGAACTGCGCGCGCTGTTCACGCACGCACTCCGGGCAGTGCACGCCGACGGCCGCCGGCGTCTGGCACTCGGTGCAGATCGTCCGCCCGCACCGCTGGCACAGGATGAAGCTCTGCCGGTCCGGGTGCCGGTAGCAGTAGTTGTCCCGCCCCGGGGCCTGGTCGGTCACCGGGTTCAGACGTCCTCGACGTCGATGCTCTCGATGACGACGTCCTCGACGGGCTTGTCGCGACCGTCGGTCGGGACGCCCTCGATCGCGTCGACGACCGCGCGCGACTCGTCGTCGGCGACCTCACCGAAGATGGTGTGCTTGCCCTGCAGCCAGGGGGTCGCCACGGTCGTGATGAAGAACTGCGAGCCGTTCGTGCCGCGCCCGCCCTGGATGCCGGCGTTCGCCATCGCGAAGATGTACGGCTCCTGGAAGGTGAGCTCCGGGTGGATCTCGTCGTCGAAGCGGTAGCCCGGACCGCCGATGCCCTGACCGAGCGGGTCGCCGCCCTGGATCATGAAGTCCTTGATGATGCGGTGGAAGACGACACCGTCGTAGAGCTTGTCGGTCGAGACCTTGCCCGTGCCGGGGTGCGTCCACTCCTGCTTGCCGGTCGCGAGGTCGACGAAGTTCTTGACGGTCTTCGGGGCGTGGTTGCCGAACAGGTTGACGCGGATGTCGCCCTTGTTCGTGTGGATCGTTGCGACAGCGGTGTGCAGAGACATGTGTCGATTCTCGCATGCACTCCTGACGGTGACACGGATCACACAGCCGACGATCCGTGACCTGTCAGGGTGCTCGGTGGCAGGATGGGGTCACGCCGATCCGATGGAGGTACCAGATGACGACGATCGAGATCCCGCGCAAGCGTCGGAAGCAGATCAAGAAGCTCAAGGGCAAGACGGCCTCGCTCCTCGGCGAGCAGCGCAAGGTCCTCGAGCACGCGAACGCGATCCTCGCCGAGGCCCGCTCGCACGCTGCTGACGCAGCCCGCAAGGACATCGCCCCCCGCGTGCAGAACGCGATCGACAACGGGATCCGTCCCGCCGTCGCGACGGGCGTGCACGCAGCGACCTCGGCCGCGCACAGCGCGTCGCACCGCTTCCAGACCGAGGTCGTCCCCGGCCTCGTGGCGACCGCTGGTTCGGTGATGAGCGTGAAGGACCTCGCGAAGGACCCGCGCGTCAAGAAGATCGTGAAGGACGCCCAGAAGAAGGGCAAGAAGGCGAAGAAGGCCGCGGCGAAGTACACGCCGGGGCAGCAGAAGAAGGGCCTCGGGTTCGGTGGGGTCGCCCTCATCGTCGTCGGTGTGGTCGCCGTTGCCGGTGCCGCGTACGCCGCCTACCAGACGCTCCGCGCCGACGACGACCTGTGGGTCGCCGACGACGCCGACACGGCGGAGAAGCCCGCCGCCTGACCTCCCGGTTCGTACGAAGGGCCCCGGCACCGCGCCGGGGCCCTTCGTCGTCCCCGGCCGTCCCGCACGCCGCAGAACCTGCCCCTGCCCCGTGCCACCTGCCCCGAGCCCCGAGCCCCGAGCCCCGAACGGGAGACATACGGCCCGCTCACCGCCGAGACTCGACGAGAAGAACCCTCCCGACGCCCCGCACGCGGCACGTCCTGCCCGCTCGGCAGCCCCAGCCTCAGCCTCAGGCACAGCACCGGTCCCAGCCTCAGGCACAGGCCCGGCCTCAGCCCCAGCCACAGACTGGAGGCACGCCCTCATTCCGTCAGCCGCTGATGCGCCGTCGCGCAACATGCCGCCGTCGCTCGCACAGGTGCCACGACATGCCGCGTCGAAGCACCACTGACGGCATGTCGTGCGCCAGCGCCGGGCCGAACGCCCGCAGCGGCGACACCTCACGCCCGACGACGACCGAGGCGACCATCCCGCAGCGGCAACGCCCGGAAGAAGGCGACCATCGCGGAGCGGCGCGCCGGAGGCGCCGACGAACACGACGACCGAAACCGGCGGAGCGAGGAACGAGCGGAGCAGTATCCGCCCTGAGGGAGTGGAGCCTGGGAGAATCGAACTCCCGACATCCTGCTTGCAAAGCAGGCGCTCTACCAACTGAGCTAAGGCCCCGTGAGGATCAGCGTACTGGTCCCGGTGGGAAGTGGTGGGGCTACAAGGACTTGAACCTTGGACCTCTTCGTTATCAGCGAAGCGCTCTAACCGCCTGAGCTATAGCCCCTCAGACCAGAAGAAAGCCTACCGTACCGATCTCGGAGAACGAAATCGAGGGGCGACTGCCGTCCGGCCCGGGTGTGTCAGTTGTTCGTGAAGCCCACGAGCAGGCCGCCCGTGATCCGCACACTGAGGTTGTAGAGGACGCTCACGATCGCGCCGAGCACGGTGCCGACGACCACGTTGAGGATGCCCACCACGACCGAGAACCCGAGGACCTGCCCGAGCGAGAACTGGTCCATGATCGAGTAGCTGTTCTGCCCGGTGACGTCCTTGAGCAGGGCGTCGATCTGGGTGAACACACCGGTCTGGTTGAGGATGACCCAGACCAGCGCGGTCGCGACGATGATCACGATCGAACCGGCGAGCGCGATGAGGAAGCTCAGCTTCACCATCGACCAGAAGTCGAGGTACACCAGACGCAGGCGGACCTGCCGGGTACCGCTGGGACGTTTCGCCTTCTTCTGGAGCTTCTCGGCGACACTACTCATTGTTCGACTGGTCCTCTCCGGCCTCGTCCTCGACAGGCTCGGTGTCGGCGGGGTCGGCGGGTTCGGGGGCCGCTTCGTCAGGGCTCACCGTCTCCACCGGGCCCGCAGGCTCGATCTCGGGGTCGGCGTCGTCCTGGTCATCCAGGTTCCGCTCGCTGTTCCGGGCCACCGCGATGATCCGGTCGTTCTCCGCGAACCTCGCGAAGACCACACCCATCGTGTCGCGACCCTTGGCGGGCACCTCGGACACGGCAGACCTTACCACCTTGCCCGATTGCAGCACGACGAGCACCTCGTCGTCCTCGCCGACGATGAGCGCCCCCACGAGGTCGCCCCGATCGGCGGCCAGCTTGGCCACCTTGATGCCGAGACCACCGCGGCCCTGCACCCGGTACTGGTCGACCGAGGTGCGCTTGGCGTAGCCGCCCTCGGTCATCACCCACACGTAGCCGTCGTCCGACACCACACGTGCGGCGAGCAGTGCGTCGTCGCCGCGGAAGGACATGCCCTTCACGCCGGAGGTCGACCGGCCCATCGGACGGAGGGTGTCGTTGGTCGCCGTGAAGCGGAGCGACATGCCGTGCTTCGACACGAGCAGCAGGTCGTCGGTCTCGTCGACGAGCAGCGCCTGGCGGAGCTTGTCGCCCTCGCGGAGGTTGATCGCGATGATGCCGCCGGTGCGGTTGGTGTCGTACTCGGTCAGCGCGGTCTTCTTGACCAGACCCTGCTCGGTCGCGAGCACGAGGTACTGCGCCGCCTCGTAGTCGCGGATGTCGAGCACCTGCTGGATCTGCTCGTCGGGCTGCATGGCGAGCAGGTTGGCGACGTGCTGCCCCTTGGCGTCAC
Source organism: Curtobacterium sp. 1310 (assembly GCF_017834105.1). NCBI lineage: Bacteria > Bacillati > Actinomycetota > Actinomycetes > Micrococcales > Microbacteriaceae > Curtobacterium > Curtobacterium sp. 1310. Next base: position 230,361 of record NZ_JAFICY010000003.1, read on the forward strand.
GGCTCGCCTCCTGCAGCTCGTACGCCTTGGCGCGGTACACGCGGCCCTGGTCGGTGAGGAAGAGCAGCCAGTGGTGGGTCGTCGTGACGAAGAAGTGCTCGACGATGTCGTCCGCGCGGAGCTGCGCACCCTTGACGCCGCGACCGCCGCGGTGCTGCGACCGGTAGTTGTCGCTCCGCGTGCGCTTGACGTACCCGCCGCGGGTGATGGTGACGACCATCTCCTCTTCCGGGATGAGGTCCTCGATGGACATGTCACCGTCGTAGCCGAGCATGATCTCGCTGCGACGGTCGTCCCCGAAGCGGTCGACGATCTCGGCGAGCTCGTCGCCGATGATCGTGCGCTGCCGGGTCTCCGACGCCAGGATGTCCTGGAAGTCGGCGATCTTGCGCTCGAGTTCCTCGGCCTCGTCGTGGATCTTCTGGCGCTCGAGGGCGGCCAGGCGGCGGAGCTGCAGCTCGAGGATCGCGCGTGCCTGGATCTCGTCGACGGACAGCAGGTCCATCAGGCCGGTCCGCGCCTCCTCGACGTCGGGCGACCGACGGATGAGCGCGATGACCTCGTCGAGGGCGTCGAGCGCCGCGAGGTAGCCGCGCAGGATGTGCGCGCGCTTCTCGGCCTCGCGGAGCCGGTACTGGGTACGGCGGACGATGACGTCGATCTGGTGGTCGACCCACGCCGAGATGAAGCCGTCGAGCGACAGCGTGCGCGGCACCCCGTCGACGATGGCGAGCATGTTCGCGCCGAAGTTCTCCTGCAGCTGCGTGTGCTTGTACAGGTTGTTGAGCACGACCTTCGCCACCGCGTCGCGCTTCAGCACGATGACCAGGCGCTGACCGGTGCGGCCGGAGGTCTCGTCGCGGATGTCCGCGATGCCGGCGAGCTTGCCGTCCTTCACGCCCTCGGCGATGCGGATCGCCAGGTTGTCCGGGTTCACCTGGTACGGCAGCTCGGTGACGACCAGGCACGTGCGACCCTGGATCTCCTCGACGTTGACGACCGCGCGCATCGTGATCGAGCCACGACCGGTGCGGTAGGCGTCCTGGATGCCCTTCGTGCCGAGGATCTGCGCGCCGGTCGGGAAGTCCGGGCCCTTGATCCGCTGCATGAGCGCGCCGAGGAGCTCCTCACGCGTCGCGTCCGGGTGTGCGAGCGCCCACTGGGCGCCCTCGGCGACCTCGCGCAGGTTGTGCGGGGGGATGTTCGTGGCCATGCCGACCGCGATGCCCACCGATCCGTTGACCAGCAGGTTCGGGAAGCGCGCCGGCAGGATCGACGGCTCCTGCGTGCGGCCGTCGTAGTTGTCCTGGAAGTCGACGGTGTCCTCGTCGATGTCCCGGACCATCTCCATGGCGAGCGGTGCCATCTTGGTCTCGGTGTACCGCGGGGCCGCGGCGCCGTCGTTGCCCGGGGACCCGAAGTTGCCCTGGCCGAGCGCGAGCGGGTACCGGAGCGACCACGGCTGCACGAGGCGGACGAGCGCGTCGTAGATCGCGCTGTCGCCGTGCGGGTGGAACTGGCCCATGACGTCACCGACGACGCGGGAGCACTTCGAGAACGCCCGGTCCGGCCGGTAGCCGCCGTCGAACATCGCGTAGATGACGCGGCGGTGGACCGGCTTCAGACCGTCACGGACCTCCGGCAGCGCACGTCCGACGATGACGGACATCGCGTAGTCGAGGTACGACCGCTGCATCTCGAGCTGCAGGTCGACCTGCGAGATGCGGTCGCCGGAGACCACGATGTCGCCTACCTCGCCGTGCACGATCTCGGGCTGCTCGTCGGCGCCGTTCTCGTTGTCGTCAGCCATGTGGCTTGGTCACCTTTCTGGTGGCCCTCCGGTCGTCGGCCGGGAGGCACTGGTTCCGTCGGTCGCGCCGGGCGCGACCACAGGGGGTCGGGACTGGTCGACGCGGCTGGCACCGCGCCTCCAGGCCGGTACTAGATGTCGAGGAAGCGGACGTCCTTGGCGTTCTGCTGGATGAACTGGCGTCGCGACTCGACGTCCTCACCCATCAGCGTCGCGAAGACGCTGTCGACCGCGGCGGCGTCCTCGAGCGTGACCTGCAGGAGCGTGCGGGTGTCCGGGTTCATCGTGGTGTCCCAGAGCTCCTTGTAGTCCATCTCGCCCAGACCCTTGTAGCGCTGGATCCCGTTGTCCTTCGGGATGCGCTTGCCGGCGGCGATGCCCGCCTGCATCAGGGCGTCGCGCTCCCGGTCGCTGAACACGTACTCGTGTGCCGCGTTCGACCACTTCAGGCGGTACAGCGGCGGCTGTGCGAGGTACACGTACCCGCGCTCGATGAGCGGACGCATGTAGCGGAAGAGCAGCGTGAGCAGCAGCGTCGTGATGTGCTGACCGTCCACGTCGGCATCGGCCATCAGCACGATCTTGTGGTACCGGGCCTTGTCCGGGTCGAAGTCCTCGCCGATGCCGGCGCCGAACGCCGTGATCATCGACTGGATCTCCTGGTTGGCCAGGGCGCGGTCGAGACGGGCCTTCTCGACGTTGAGGATCTTGCCGCGCAGCGGCAGGATCGCCTGGGTCATGGGGTTGCGACCCTGCACGGCGGAACCACCGGCGGAGTCACCCTCGACCATGAAGATCTCCGACAGCGTCGGGTCCTTCGACTGGCAGTCCTTGAGCTTGCCGGGCATGCCGCCCGACTCGAGCAGCCCCTTGCGCCGGGTGGTCTCGCGGGCCTTGCGGGCGGCGAGCCGGGCTTGCGACGCCTGGATCGCCTTCCGCACGACGTCGCGCGCCTGGGACGGGTTGCTCTCGAACCAGTGGGTGAGCTCGGTGCCGACGACGCGCTGCACGAACGACTTCGCCTCGGTGTTGCCGAGCTTGGTCTTCGTCTGGCCCTCGAACTGCGGCTCGCCGAGCTTCACGGAGATGACGGCGGTCAGCCCTTCGCGGATGTCGTCACCCGTGAGGTTGTCGTCCTTCTCCTTGATGATCTTGGTCTCGCGGGCGTACCGGTTGACCAGGCTCGTCAGGGCCGCACGGAAGCCCTCTTCGTGGGTGCCGCCCTCGTGCGTGTTGATCGTGTTCGCGAAGGTGTGGACGCTCTCCTGGTAGGAGGTGTTCCACTGCATGGCGATCTCGAGCGCGATCTTGCGCTCGGTGTCCTCGGCCTCGATCGCGATGACGTCGGGGTGGACGAGGTCGGCCTTCTTCTGCGCGTTGAGGTACTCGACGTAGTCGGGCAGCCCGCGCTCGTAGCGGAAGGAGTCACGGCGCGACTCCTCGCCCTCGTCCGGGGTGCGCTCGTCGGTGAGGTTGATGCGGAGGCCCTTGTTGAGGAAGGCCATCTGCTGGAAGCGCGTGCGCAGCGTCTCGTAGTCGAACTCGACGGTCTCGAAGATGTCGGCGTTCGGCCAGAACGTGATCGTGGTGCCGGTCACGTCGGTCTCCTCGTCCTTCGAGACGGGGGCGACCGGGACGCCGTCGGTGTAGCTCTGGCGCCAGACGTGGCCCTGGCGGCGGACCTCCACGTCGAGCTCGGAGCTCAGGGCGTTCACGACGGAGGAGCCCACGCCGTGCAGACCACCGGACACCGCGTACCCGCCGCCACCGAACTTGCCGCCGGCGTGCAGGACGGTGAGGACGACCTGGAGCGTCGAGACGCCCTCGGCCGCGTGGGTGTCGACCGGGATGCCACGGCCGTTGTCGACCACGCGGACACCGCCGTCCTCGCGGATGGTGACGTCGATCGTGTCGCAGTAGCCGGCCAGTGCTTCGTCGACGGAGTTGTCGACGATCTCCTGCACCAGGTGGTGGAGACCGCGCGGACCCGTCGAGCCGATGTACATGCCCGGGCGCTTGCGGACCGCCTCGAGCCCCTCCAGCACCTGAATCTGGTCTGCGCCGTACGATGGTTCCGTCGGTGGAGCCTGCTCGGTCTCGTCCTGCGGGATCGTCCGGTCGTCGTCAGATTCTGATGCCATGTCGGGATTGCTCCTGCCTGCGCGCGGAACGCCCGCACACTGCACTCGCCAGTCTACCGCAGGAGCCCCTCTCCACGGGGCTCATCCGCCCGCTGGACGGGTGTTCTTCATCCCCGAGGACGATTTCGTCGCGTCAACCGTAGGTGTCGCGAGGACCACGCCCCTGGACGGTCCTGGGACCGCGTTTCCAGGTGGGGACGTCCGGGCCGGAAACCCGGATCGACTGCACGCCCGCTCCCGGGTGCCGCTCGGCGATCGTCGTCGTCACGGTCGCGCGCATCAGACGGAGCTGCGTCGCCCACGCCGTCGAGTCGCAGCGGATGACGAGCGTGCCGTCGTCGATCGTCATCGGGCGCGAGTGCTTCGCGAGTTCGTCGCCCACCACGGCGGGCCAGTCGACGAAGAGCTCCGAGCGCGCCAACGGCTCCGACCACCCGAGTTCCTGGGCCAGCGCGCCGACCACGTCGCCGAGCCCCCGGGGTTCGCGACCCTTGCCGTACGGGACCGTGTCGGCGTCGAGCTCGCGGGACCGGCGACGTCGGGCGTCGACGGTGCGGAGGGACGGGTCGCCGAACACGGCGCGCAGGTGCCGGTACACCCGCGAGGGCTCGGAGGGCTTCCACGGCTTGGGCATCAGGCGCGAGCCTCGTCCGTCACGATCGTGCCCGCCTCGATCCGGACAGTGTGGGCGGCGAGCTGGTCGGGCACGTCCCCGAACACCGCGGCGGTGATGAGCACCTGCTCGTAGTCGGCGACCGCCCCCGCCAACCGTTCACGCCGTGACTCGTCGAGCTCGGCGAACACGTCGTCGAGGATGATGATCGGGTCGCCGAGCGTCGACTCCGCCCGGAGCACCGCGGCGCCGGCGAGCTTGATCGCGAGGGCGAACGACCACGACTCGCCGTGGCTGGCGTACCCGCGCGCAGGTAACCCGTTCAGCTGGAAGAGCACGTCGTCGCGGTGCGGTCCGACGAGGGTCAGTCCGCGGTCGAGTTCGTCCCGACGCCGACGCTCGAGCGCACCACGGAAGGCCTCGGCCGCAGCGGCGACGGACACCGGTTCGTCCGGCGTCCCGAGCACCGGGTCGGTCGCGGCAGCGTCCTCGGGGTCACCGCCGCGCACGCTGAGCACACCCGAGATGGTCGCCTCGTGCCGTTCGCCGGCGACGGTGGCGTAGGCCTCGGTCACGAACGGCGCGAGGCGACGGGTGAGGTGGTCGCGGGCCGCGATGATCTCGGAACCGAACGCGACGAGCCGGTCGTCCCAGACGTCCAGCGTCGCGAGGGATCCGGACCGCGCACCGGTCGCCCGTGCCGACTTCAGCAGGGTGTTCCGCTGCTTGAGCGTCCGGTCGTAGTCGGCGAGCACGCCCTGCATCCGGGGTGCGATCTGACCGAGCAGCTCGTCCAGCATGCGCCGACGGCCCGAGGGCTCACCGCGGACGAGGGCCAGGTCCTCGGGGGCGAAGAGCACGCTGGTGCAGTACCGCGGCAGTTCGCGGGGCTTGATCGCGGCCCGGTTGACCTGGGCTCGGTTCGACCCCGTGCGGTTGATCTGCACCTCGGCCAGGATGCTGCGGTCCTCGTGCGCCAGTCGAGCGCGCACGATCGCGGCGTCGCAGCCCTGACGGACGAGGGCGGCGTCGGTCGGCACCCGGTGCGACCCGAGGGTCGAGAGGTAGCCGATCGCCTCGACCAGGTTGGTCTTGCCCTGTCCGTTCCGCCCGACGAACAGGTTCGGCCCGCGTGCGAGGTCGACGTCCGCCTCCCGGTAGTTCCGGAAGTCGGTGAGTTGCAGGTGGTCGACGTGCACGCGGGCCGGGACGAGCTCAGGTGGTGACCTGAACTACGCCTTCTTCACGGCGTGACCGCCGAACTGGTTGCGCAGGGCCGCGACGGCCTTCATCGTCGGGGACGCACTGCCCTGACGCGAGACGAAGCGCGCGAAGATCGACGCGGAGATGGTCGGCATCGGTACGGCGTGCTCGATGGCCTCCTCCACCGTCCAACGGCCCTCGCCGGAGTCGTCGACGTAGCCCTCGATGGCGTCGAGCTTCGGGTCCTCGTTCAGCGCGAGGACCATCAGGTCGAGCAGCCAGGAGCGCACGACGGTGCCGCGCTGCCACCCGGCGAAGACCGCGGGGACGTCCTTGATGATGTCCTTGGCCTCGAGGAGCTCGTAGCCCTCGCCGTACGCCTGCATGATCGCGTACTCGATGCCGTTGTGGACCATCTTCGCGTAGTGACCGGCGCCGACGGGGCCGGCGTGCGAGAAGCCCTCCTCGCGGGGGCCCTCGGGGCGGAGTGCGTCGAAGACCGGCATGGCGAACTCGACGTCTTCGGGGGCGCCACCGACCATCAGGCCGTAGCCGTTGTCCTTGCCCCAGACACCACCGGAGACACCGGCGTCCATGTACCGGATGCCCTTGGCGTCGAGCTGCTCGGCGTGGATCGTGTCGTCCAGCCACTTCGAGTTGCCACCGTCGATGACGAGGTCGCCCTCACCCAGGACGCCGGCGAGGTCCGTGATCACGTCGTCGGTGATCTTGCCGTGCGGGACCATGACCCACACGAGCTTCTTGCCCTCGGGCAGTGCGGCTGCCAGGGCGCCGAGGTCCGCGACGTCGGAGACGGCGGGGTTCGCGTCGTACCCGGTGACCTCGATGCCTGCGTTGCGGAGACGGGCACGCATGTTGTTGCCCATGCGACCGAGGCCGACAAGACCGATGTGCATGATTTCCTCTTCTGTTCGTCGTCGCGCTGGTGGCCAGAGGCGCGTCAGCGCAGTGGTACGGCTGTTGCGCTATCGCAGCAGGAGATTGGGCTGCAGCAGGTACCGGTATCCGTCCGTCGCCGCGGCCTCTTGCGAGGTCTGCCCGGTGATGAGCACCGGACCCGGCTTGTTGGGGTTCTCCGTCTTGGTGAAGGAGATGCGGACGAACTCGGAGTGCACCGCGTTCAACCCGTCCAGGAGGAAGGCGGGCTTCAGCGAGACCACCGTTTCCTCCCCGGTCAGCAACGCACTGATCGACTCTGACGCCTGCGCTTGTTCGGATCCGATCGCCTCGAGCGTGAGCCCGTCGACCGAGAAGGAGAACCGGAGCGCCGCTTCGCGCTCCAGGACGAGGGAGACCCGTCGGACGGCCTCGACGAGTTCGGCGGTGTTGATCACCGCGTGGTCGTTCACCGTCTCGGGGAAGAGCCGGCGGACCGGCGGGTAGTTGCCCTTGATGAGCAGCGAGGTCACGGTCTTGTCGTCGGCGTGGAACGCGATGAGCTCGCGGTCCGACGACCCGCTGATCGAGACCGACACCGTGGACGCCGACCCGAACGTGCGGCCGACCTCCTGCAGCGTGCGGGCCGGGACGAGCGCGTGCAGCGGGTCGGATCCGACACGACCGGAGTCCCACGCGATCGTGCGGACCGCGACGCGGTAGCGGTCGGTCGCGATGAGCGACAGGTCGTTGTCGCCGACCTCGAGCTGCACACCGGTGATGACCGGGGTGACGTCGTCGCGGCTCGCGGCGACGGCCACCTGGGACACGGCCTCGGAGAAGGCGTCACCGGGGACGACCCCGGTCTGCTCACCGATCTCCGGCAGCGTCGGGTACTCCTCGACCGGCATGGACAGCAGCGTGAAGTGCGCCGATCCGCAGGTGACGGAGATCTTCGTGTCCTCGGTGGTGAAGGTCACCGGGGCGTTCGGCAGTCGGCTCGAGATGTCGTTGAGCAGACGGCCGGAGACGAGCACGGTGCCCGGTTCGTCGATCTGCGCCGTGATCGAGGTCTGCGCCGAGACCTCGTAGTCGAACGACGACAGCGTGAGCCGATCGCCCTCGGCGTGGATGAGGACTCCGGACAGGATCGGGAGGGTCGTGCGCTGTGGGAGGAGCTTCACCGCGAAGGAGACGGCTTCGGAGAAGACGTCCCGGTTGACCTCGAACTTCACAGCTGGGACCCCTGTCGATCGGTGCGGACTGTCCGGCCGCCCCATTGTGGCACAGCGGAGCAGGGCCCGGATTTCTTGTCATCCCGCCGTCCACAAGGTTGGCCCGCGGAACTTCATCGTTAACCAGGATCAATGGTGTTAACGCCTGTGCACAGTGTGGATAACTCTGTGCATCCCGCTTCTCCACAGGGAACTACACACGTGTGAGTTGTGAGTCCCGTGTTGGCAGCGTCTGGATGAACAAATCTCATCTATCCGCTTCCATCCCCAGTCTCCACAGGTGGGTACAGAACTGTGAACAACCGGACCGCGTGTCCTCCACAGTTATCCACAGGCTTTCCACACTGGGGGAAACTCGGCGCATGGAACCGTCTCAGATGGTGGATGCGCGCCGAGGCGGGCCGATCCGGGGCCGTGGGGCGGGCCTCCCGGTCGGACACCGGTGCGACGGATGTCGGGTCGAGGGGAGACGACGGACGGGAGGCACGGTGCCGTGTCGCACCGTGCCTCCCGTCCGTCAGCTGCTCGCGTCCGCGTCCTGCTCGCGTCCGCGTCCTGCTCGCGTCCGCGTCCTGCTCGCGTCCGCGTCCTGCTCGCGTCCGCGTCCTGCTCGCGTCCGCGTCAGCGGTAGCGGCGGTCCTGCTTGATGCGGCTCGTCAGCTCGGTGACCTGGTTGTAGATCGACCGTCGTTCCTTCATCAGCTCGGTGATCTTCTTGTTCGCGTACATGACCGTGGTGTGGTCGCGGTTGCCGAACAGCTGCCCGATCTTCGGCAGCGACAGGCTCGTCATCTCACGGCACAGGTACATGGCGATCTGCCGCGCGGTCGCGATCGCCTGCGACCGGGACGAGCCGTACAGGTCGTCGACCGAGAGCTTGAAGTACTCCGCGGTGTGGTTGATGATGTCCGTCGGCGCGATCACGTTGTCGTCGTCGAGGGTGATCAGGTCCTTGAGGACCGTCTGCACCAGGGCCATGTCGACGGCCGTCCGGTTCAGGCTCGCGAACGCGGTGACGCGGATGAGCGTCCCCTCGAGCTCACGGATGTTGCTCGAGACCTTCGACGCCATGAACTCGAGGATGTCGTCGGGGACCTGCAGGTGGTCGGACTGCGCCTTCTTGCGCAGGATCGCGATGCGCGTCTCGAGGTCCGGCGCCTGCACGTCCGTGATGAGGCCCCACTCGAACCGCGAGCGCATCCGGTCCTCGAAGCCGGTCAGGTGCTTCGGCGCGACGTCCGACGTGATCACGACCTGCTTGTTGTGGTCGTGCAGCGTGTTGAACGTGTGGAAGAAGGCCTCCTGCGTGGAGTCCTTCCCCTGCAGGAACTGGATGTCGTCGATCAGCAGGATGTCGATGTCGCGGTAGCGCTGCTGGAACTGGTTCGATCGGTTGTTCGCGATCGAGTTGATGAAGTCGTTGGTGAACTCCTCGCTCGACACGTACCGGACACGGATGCCCGGGTAGAGGCTCTCGGCGTAGTGGCCGATCGCGTGGAGGAGGTGCGTCTTGCCGAGACCGGAGTCGCCGTAGATGAAGAGCGGGTTGTACGCCTTGGCCGGAGCTTCGGCGACCGCGACCGCGGCGGCGTGGGCGAAGCGGTTCGACGAGCCGATGACGAAGTTGTCGAAGTTGTACTTCGGGTTGAGTCGCGACTCGGGGCGACCACCGGTGCCCGGGGAGTCGATCTGGCTCGGGACGAACGGTGCCTCGATGTACTGGCGGGGTGCCGCGCTCTGCTCCACCGGCGCCTGCACCGGCTCCGCGTACTCGGGGACGTGGCTCGGGACGACCGCCTCGACCCGCGGTTCCGACGCCATGTCCGGGTTCACCGTGATGGCGAAGTTCGCGACCGAGTCGTCACCGACCCGCGACACGGCCTCGGTGATCGGGACGCGGATCCGCTGCTCGAGCATGCCCCGTGTCAGGTCGTTGGGGACCTCGAGGTAGAGGGTGCCGGCGAGCACGCCCTTCGGTTCGACCAGGTTGAGGAAGCCGTGCAGCTGCGGGGTGATGCGGTCGTCCTCGGAGAGGAGGCCCAGGACGGAGGACCAGAGGTCCTCGACGGGGTCGGCCGGCATCGTCATTCGCGCTGGTCTCCTGGTCTGGTGTCGGTGTGCTGGTGTCGTGGCGCCGGTCCCGTGGTGCTCGGTGCCCGGAACGGCGGGACTCCGGCGCGCCGGGTCGGAGCCGCTCCGCGAGTGGTGTCCGGCGCGGCCGATCCACGGGCCGGACCGCTGTCACGCCGTCGCGGTGATCCACAGGGTTGTCCACAGTCCTGTCCACGGTGGCCCGGCTGCGGACGGTGAGGTGACTCCCCCGTCGCTCCGCGGAACGGGCCGATCGATCACACCACTGTAAAGGGTCCGACCGAGTCGTACCGAACGCACGTTTTCCCCAATGTGGATGATGATCGTGCGCTCACCTCGGACGAGGGCGGCCGTCGCCGCCGTTTGACCTCACCGCCGCTGTCACGTACCGTTAACCAGTTGACTGCGGCCACCTGGTCGCGCCCATCGTGTCGTTCGGCCTCGTCGAGCGGCTGTCCAGACATACGTGTCGGCTCGCGCTGAGCCCGTCCTCGAGCGCAGCCGTGTGGAGATCATCATGAGCAAGCGCACCTTCCAGCCGAACAACCGTCGTCGCGCCAAGAAGCACGGCTTCCGCGCCCGCATGCGCACCCGTGCCGGCCGCGCCATCCTGGCCGCGCGCCGCGGCAAGGGCCGCACCGAGCTCAGCGCCTGATCGGGCTGCGCCCCTCGGGGCAGCGCCTGATTCGGTCCCGAATCGGAACCCGGTAGCGATCGTGTTGGCCCGCGCCAACCGCATCGTCCGCGGTGAGGACTACCGGTCCGTCGTGCGTCGTGGTCGCAGGAGCGCCACGGCGCACGTCGTCGTATCCGTGGTCCGTCGACCCGTCGGGGCCGAGCCCGGTCCGGACGACCCGACCCGCTTCGGGTTCATCGTCGCGAAGACGGTCGGCAACGCCGTCACCCGCAACACGGTGCGACGTCGGTTCAAGGCGATCGCCCACGATCTGCTGACCGAGGTGCCGACCGGCCACGACGTGGTCATCAGGGCCTTGCCAGCCGCGGCGCAGGCCGGATGGCCTAGCCTGCTCGGAGACGTCTCGCGCTCCTTCGCGCGCGGGGTGGAGAAGGCAGCATGAACCGCATCCAGTGGACCCGGCTGGCGTTGAACCGACTGGCCTGGGTCGTCGCGTTGCTCCCGCGCAACGTGTGCGTCGTCGTGCTGCGCGCCTACCGCGCGGTCATCTCTCCCCTGTACGGGAACGTCTGCCGCTACCACCCGTCGTGCTCACGGTACGCGCTCGAGGCCATCCAGCAGTACGGCGTCGTGCGCGGGTCGGCGATGGGGGCCTGGCGGATCGCGCGGTGCAACCCGTGGGCCGCAGGCGGGATCGACGACGTGCGTGACCGCCGCCGCCCCTACCGCCTGACCCGGTTCGGGTTCGTGCTCCCCCCGTCCCAGCTGCACCCCCAGCCGTCCGGCGATGCCCGTCGTCCGGTCCTGCTCCCCCAGCGCACTCGAAAGGCGTGACCGTCCTCATGGACTTCATCGGAACGATCCTCTGGCCACTGAAGTGGGTGGTCTCGGCGATCCTCGTGGCCTTCCACTGGATCTTCGAGTCGATCGGCATGGACCCGTCGGCCGGCATCACCTGGGTGCTGTCGATCATCTTCCTCACCTTCGTGGTGCGGGCCGCGCTCATCCCGATCTTCGTCCGGCAGATCAAGTCGCAGCGACGCATGCTCGAGGTGGCGCCGCAGCTGAAGAAGATCCAGGACAAGTACAAGGGCAAGAAGGACCAGTTCTCGCGTGAGGCCATGAGCCGCGAGACCATGGCCCTCTACAAGGAGACCGGGACGAACCCGCTGAGCTCCTGCCTGCCGCTGCTCATCCAGATGCCGATCTTCTTCTCGCTGTACTCGGTGCTGCACGAGGCGCAGATCAACAAGACCGGCATCGGTCTGCTCACGAACACCCTGGCGCAGGACTTCGGCAACGCGGCCCTGTTCGGCGCTCCCCTGCACGAGACCTTCACGAACGCCTCCGGGTGGGAGGTCCGGGTCATCGCGGGCTTCATGATCGTCGTGATGACCGCGTCGCAGTTCGTCACCCAGCTGCAGCTCGTGGCGAAGAACATGTCGCCGGAGACCAAGGCGTCGCCGATGTACCGCCAGCAGAAGATGATGCTGTACATCCTCCCGCTGGTGTTCGTGATCTCGGGTCTGAGCTTCCCCCTCGGCGTCATGTTCTACTGGCTGGCCTCCAACATCTGGACGATGGCGCAGCAGTACTTCGTCATCCGCAGCATGCCGACCCCGGGTTCCGAGGCCGCACTCGCCCGTGAGGCCCGCCTGGCCAAGAAGGCCCAGCGTCGCGGCACCCCGGTGCTCGCCGAGGCCGGCGCTGGCTCCACCGCGGTCGAGGTCGAGCCCGTCCGCGTGACCACGCAGCGTCAGCAGCCCGTCGGCAAGAACCGCTCCAAGAAGAACGGGAAGAAGTAAGTGACCGAGCAGGACACCGCACCCACCGTCGACGCCGCGGCGGAGACCGAGACCGACGAGGTCCGCGACGAAGCGGACATCGCGGCGGACTACATCGAGGAACTCCTCGACATCTGCGACCTCGACGGGGACATCGAGATCGAGGAGCGTGGCGGACGGGTGTACCTGTCCGTGAGCGACGAGGGCGGCGCACTGCGGGTGCTCTCGAAGCCGGACACGGTGTCGGCCCTGCAGGAGCTGACCCGCATCGCCGTGCAGGCCGAGACCGGCGAGTTCAGCCGCCTCATCCTGGACGTCGGTGGCTCGCGTGACGCCCGAGCGACGGAGCTCCAGCGTCTGGTCGACACGGCTGTCGAGCGCATCGAGAGCGGTTCGTCGTCGGCGGCGCTCCCTCCGATGTCGTCCTACGAGCGCAAGCTCGTGCACGACCTGGTTGCCGAGAAGGGCTTCCACTCGGAGTCCGAGGGCGAGGGACGAGACCGCCACACGGTCGTCACGCGATGACCGACGAGGTCACGCCGGTCCTCGAGCGGGAGCCGGCTGCCGCTGCGGAGCTGTTCGGCGACCGGATCGAGGTCGCGCGGTCCTTCACGGCCGAGCTCGCTCGTCGCGGCGAGGAACTGGGCCTCATCGGACCCCTCGAACTCCCCCGCCTGTGGACGCGACACATCCTCAACTCTGCCTTGCTCGCGCCGCTCCTGGAGGCCGATGGTCGCGTCGCGGACGTCGGTTCCGGAGCGGGGCTCCCGGGCCTGGTGCTCGCGATCGCCCGTCCCGACGTCTCCTTCACGCTCATCGAACCGATGGAGCGTCGCTGCGACTGGCTGAACGCCGAATCCGAGCGACTCGGGCTGGGGAACGTCACCGTCCTCCGCGGGCGGGCTGAGGACGTCGCAGACTCGGTCGTCGTCGACCAGGTCACGGCTCGTGCGGTGAGTGCGCTGTCGAAGCTCATCCCGCTCACGGTCCCGCTGGTGCGGTCGGGTGGTCAGCTCATCCTGATGAAGGGTGCGCGGGTCGACGAAGAGATCGAGAAGGCTCGGAAGGTGATCCTCCGGAAGCGCCTGGCCGATATCGAGGTGCTCGAGCTCGGAGACGGTGTGGTCGAGGAGACCACGCGAGTCTTCCGGGCTACAGTTGACTGACGCCGCGGCTGGGTCCGGCTGTGCTGGACCAGAGAGCCCGACGTTCCACGTGGAACACTGACCCGGGGAAGAGGTCTTCGTTGAGTTCATCGACCGACTACGACTCGTCGACGCCCCTGGCTCGCGAGATCGCTGACCTCAACCGGCGGCGGCGAGCGATCGCCACGCAGCAGTTCCCGCTCCCCGCGAAGACTCGCGTGTTCACCGTGTCGAACCAGAAGGGTGGCGTCGGGAAGACGACCACCACGGTGAACCTCGCGGCTGCCCTCGCGCACGGTGGTGCCCGTGTCCTGGTGATCGACCTCGATCCGCAGGGCAATGCTTCGACCGCGCTCGGGGTCGAGCACCAGGCCGAAGTGACGAGCGTCTACGACGTGATCGTGGACGAGGCGCCGATCGCCGATGCTGTTCAGCGCTCGCCAGAGTCCGAGACGCTCTGGTGTGTCCCGGCGACCATCCACCTGGCGGGTGCGGAGATCGAACTCGTCTCTCTCGTCGCGCGTGAGCAGCGGTTGCGCACGGCGCTTGACCAGTACCTGTCGTCGCTCGAGGAGCCGTACCACTACGTCTTCATCGACTGCCCGCCCTCCCTCGGCCTCCTGACGATCAACGCATTCGTCGCCGCGCAGGAGGTGCTGATCCCGATCCAGACCGAGTACTACGCGCTCGAGGGCCTCAGCCAACTCCTGCGGAACATCGAGCTGATCGAACGCCACCTCAACCCGAACCTCCGGGTGTCCACGATCCTGCTCACGATGTTCGACGGACGCACGAACCTGTCCAACCAGGTTGCAGCGGATGTCCGTGAGCACTTCGGCGAGCAGGTGCTGAAGGCCGTGATCCCCCGGTCGGTGCGCGTCAGCGAAGCACCGAGTTACGGACAGAGCGTCGTGTCGTACGACGTCAACTCGTCGGGCTCGCTCTCGTACCTCGAGGCAGCCGCCGAGATCGCAGCACGAGGAGCGCAGGACTGATGGCACCCAAGCGAACTGGACTCGGACGAGGCATCGGCGCCCTGATCCCGACGGCGTCGGACCAGCAGGACCGGCCCGTCGACGTGTTCTTCCCCACGGGCGGCTCCCCGGCCTCGGCGCCCTCCGCCGGTGCGACCGCTGAGGATTTCGTCGCCGTTCCCGGCGCACGTCTGGCGAACCTCAATCCGCTCGACGTCGTGCCGAACGCACAGCAGCCGCGCAAGGAGTTCCGCGAGGAGGAGCTCCAGGAGCTCGTCCACTCGATCCGCGAGATCGGTGTGCTCCAGCCCATCGTCGTCCGTCCGATCGCCGGCGCATCAGGCACCGAGGCGCAGTACGAGCTCATCATGGGTGAGCGTCGTCTGCGTGCCACGAAGGAGCTCGGGCTCGCGACCATCCCCGCGATCGTCAAGGACACCCCTGATGACGCGATGCTTCGGGACGCGCTGCTCGAGAACCTGCATCGTGCACAGCTCAATCCGTTGGAAGAGGCGTCGGCGTACCAGCAGCTGCTCGCGGACTTCGGGATCACGCAGGAGCAGCTCGCGCAGCGCATCGGCCGGTCGCGTCCGCAGATCACGAACACGATCCGTCTGCTCCGGTTGCCCTCCCCCGTCCAGCGCCGCGTCGCTGCCGGTGTGCTGTCCGCGGGACACGCACGTGCCGTCCTCGCGGCACCGGACGCCGAGGCGATGGAGTACCTCGCCGAGAAGATCGTCAACGAGGACCTGTCCGTCCGGGCCGCAGAGGCGATCGCGCAGCAGTTGTCGGCCAAGACGCCGGTGAAGCCGAAGGCGGAGCCGACGAAGCGACAGGCGCACTTCAACGACCTCGCCGAGCGCATCGGTGATCGGTTGAACACACGCGTGAAGATCGCGGTTGGTGCTCGCAAGAGCTCGGTGACGATCGACTTCGCGAACGGCGATGATCTCAACCGCATCCTCGGCGAGCTGGGCATCAGCGACATCGCTGGCTAGACGCGCTCGGAGGCCGTCGTTGGTGCAGGGACGGCGCCCTGTGGCCGTGTGCGGAGCGTACTGTGCGTCCCCGTCATCCAGTCCCCGGTCGGACCTGTTCGGCCGCCTGCGGGGCGTACGGCGGCGTTGACGAGGCGCCGAGGGCGACAGCTGCGCTCGCGCGTACGCCAAGGCCGTTGAGGCAGTGTTCCACGTGAAACGTCTGAATCCGGTTGTTCGGGTCAGCCGTCTCGTCTCGCGAGGCTGCTCGGGCGCTCGCGGCCCGCACATCTCGACGATGTGACGATGTGCGTGCCTGCCGGTGGTCCCTGCGAGCTGGAGAAGGCTGCGTACGCCACCGAGTTCTTCCGGTGCTACCGATCGGAGCCTGTGCCGGCGTACGGCTCGCGGAGTGCAGCTGGGGTGAGCCTGCGGCAGTACGCGGATCGCATGGCCGCTACGCGATGACGGGCCACCGGACGTGCTGGCACCATCACTGCTCCATGGTCTCTCTCCCTCTTGTCCTCCGAGTGCGTCGGTCGTCGACCTCGACCTCGACCACGATCCTCGTGTTCGCGGTACCGGCGGTGCGCCCGTCAAACGAGCGGTCGTGCGCGACAGAAACGGCTTGGTGCTCGGCCTCCCTGGCAACGGCGACGGCGACGGCGCAACGATGCTTGTGACGGCGTTCGATCAGAACAACCCGGGACGGGTGCGGCGCCGGACCTCGGGCGGACGACGGCCGCGTGGCTTGGTGCTGAGACCCGACCTCACACCGTAAGCGGGCAGCGCATCGTTCGTCCTCACGCTGGCGGCACGAGCGAGCGGGCGCTGTGGACTTCGAACTGAGTAGGTCGGCCCAACCCGGATGTGCGCAAGGTGCGACAACGAGCGGTCCGTCTGCGGCTACGGGCGGCACGGCTCCCTGGCCGTCGGCAGTACCGTCGGGCGCCGCGGACGGTCGACAGCGGTGCGACGACCTCGACGGAGCCACGTGATGTGATCCCTACCTCGCCCCCTGGTGACGGTAGCGTGACGTCCGGGGTGAGGATGCAGATGCCCGCACCATCCACGGGAGGCGACCTGCGGAGGGTGTCGCGCGGCTGGCCCGCATCCCGTGGCTGCAGTGCGCCACGGTGGGAAGGGGCCTGCTTTGCTCGAACTCGTCCGCACTGATCGTTCTACAGCGCCGCCCTCCCCCGCTCGGCCCGCGACGCGCGCGAAGCGACGCGCGCCGTGGGATACGGTCTCTGGGCTGGCGGGGGTTCATCGAGGAGGACGAGGATCGCTGCGACCGACGGCATCGGCTCAGGTGAGGCTCGAGCCGAGCCGTTCGGAGGTGCGAGCGCGAACCCGATGCATCCTGCGACGCCCGTAGGCCACCGTCAGGGTCGACCAGGACCGGAGCGATGTGCGGCACCTGTGCGCCGGATGCACCAATTCACGACCGGCTTGCCCCTGGTGCACGAGGCGCCGTGAGTCCGCTCCTGCACCAGTGCGAGGGTCGGGGCTGCACGAAGGGTCGAGGTTGGAGAATCGGCGGCGCGGTGCACCTCGACGACGACCGTCGTGCGAGAGCTGTCCGCACCCGGTCAGCAGCCGAGGGACTGATCGGCGCAATCTCCGCTTGGGAACCGGCGATGCAGTACCTCTACCGCGCTGGCGAGCATGATCGGCCTCCGCGCCCCTCTCCCGATGGAGATGACGAACGCACGCCGGCTCTGTTCACCGCGTCCGGATCACGTGGTTCGGCGCCCTCCCCGGAGACGTCCTCGTCAACCGTCCCACGACGGGCGACAGTGCATCCGGGGACCACTCGTCGGAGTGTTTCACGTGGAACGGCGCGTCCGGAGGAGCTTCCAGATACCGACGGCGGCGAAGACCGGCTTCGCCCAGAGCATCTCTCCGACGCGATAGTCCAGCGCTGGGGCCAGTTTCGACGCCAGGTGCGGGTCCTGGCGGCGGAGGTACGCTCGCCCCTTCGCGGCGTGGAGTCCGTTCGAGCAGATGACGACGCGGTCTGCGGCGGCGATCATCGGCCTCGCGTTCGCGATGTTCTCCCATGTGGAGACGCTGTCGCGATCCTTCCTGACCGCACCGGTCCATCTGAGCCTGCGCACCGCATCCTCGAGTAGATCAGCCTCAGGGAACGCACCGCGCACCGCTCCGCCGCAGCACACGACGGTGGCAGTGTCACCCGCCGCTTCGTACCGCCGCGCCGTGCGCACCGCGATACGGGCGCGCCACCGGTTCACCGCGTTCGGTTCGGGGCCTGCATTCGCGAAACCGAGGACGACGATGGCCGTCACCGCTCCGGTACCCGCGGTCCTCCCTGCGCTGCGAGTCGGAATCGTGCCGAGCGCGCGCCGGGCGGTCACCGATGCCACAGCATGAGCAACCTCGCCGACGATCGCGGCAGCGCCCAACGGGACGGCCACAACGAGAAGGGGCAGTGTTCCACGTGGAACACTGCCCCTGCGTCGTACTGACATGGTCAGCTGCGGTGGTCCCGGATGGCCTGTTCCGCGAGCTCCGCGTAGGTCCAACCGAGGTCGAAGCCGGAGGCACTCAGCGCCTGCGGAACGAGGGAGGTCTCGGTCAGACCCGGGAGGACGTTGGCTTCGAGGAACCACGGCGTCCCTGCCGCATCGATGATCAGGTCGACGCGCGAGATGTGGCGGAGACCGAGCGCCGTGTGCGCTGACACGGCTGCGTCTGCGGCGGCGGAGGCGAAGTCGCCCGACAGTCGGGCGGGCGTGAAGAAGGTCGTCTCCCCCGCGTTGTAGCGCGCCTCGAACCCGTACGTCCCGCTCTTCGGGACGATCTCGACCGCCGAGAGCGCCACCGGGCCGTCACCCGTGTCGATGATCCCGACGGCGACCTCGGTGCCGCGGATGAGCTGTTCGACCACGACGTCGTCGCAGTAGGTGTACGCGCTGACCATCGCACGCGGGAGATCGTGTGCGTCCTCGACGAGCGTGACCCCCTGTGCGCTCCCGCCTCGTGCCGGCTTCACGGCGAGCGGCACCGGGTGTTCCGCGGCGATGGCGTCGAGGACGCCCACGGCACCGAGCTCGCGGAAGACGTCGTGCGACAACGTGACCGACCGAGGGGTCCGCACACCGGCCCGCGCGACGAGCGCGGACGAGGTGGGCTTGTCCCATGCGAGCCGGGCTGACGTGGAACGGGAGCCGACGAACGGGATGTCCAGCGCCTCCAGGATGCCCCGCAGCGCGCCGTCCTCGCCGGACGCGCCGTGCAGGGCCGGCCAGACGACATCCGGGCGTGACTCGCGCAGCGCGGGCAGGAGCGACGCGTCGGCATCGCGAAGGTCGACCGTCCAGCCGTAACCGGTCAGTGAGTCGGCGACGCGTCGCCCTGACCGCAGGGAGACGTCTCGTTCGTGCGAGATCCCTCCCGCGACGACGACGACGTGACGACGGGTGAGCTCGGCCATGCGAGGGTCCTCCGGGAAGAGCGAACGATGAAAGTGCTGATCAGGACACGTTCGGCGGCGGCGCGACGACGGTGGAGCGCGACTCGGACACCGCGCTCGGACGGGTTGTGTGTCCGAAGGTCTCGAGGAGCTCGAGCTCGTCGTTGATGACGGTGGCCAGGCGCTTGACGCCGACCCGGATCTGATCGGGGGTCGGGTAGCAGAAGGACAGGCGGATGTTGCCGCCGCCACGGCCGTCGGCGTAGAAGGCGGTCCCCGGTGTGTACGCGACGAGTTCCTTCACGGCACGGGGCAGCATGCCCTTCGAGTCGAGGGCGTCGGGCAGCGTCAGCCAGACGAAGAACCCACCGTTCGGCTTCGTCCAGGTGAGGTCCGGCAGGAACTCCCCCAGGGCGGCCATCATCGCGTCCCTGCGCTCCGCGTAGAGGCCCCGGAAGGTGTCGACCTGCCCCTTCCAGTCTGCGGCGTCCAGGTAGGCGTTGACGACGTACTGACCGAAGGAGTTCGGAGCGAGGACGGCCGACTCGTTGGCGAGCACGAGCTTCTCGCGGATGGCGTGCGGGGCGAGGGCCCAACCGACACGGAAGCCGGGAGCCAGTGTCTTCGAGAAGGACCCGAGGTACACGACGCCCTCGTCGTCGATCGACCGGATCGCCTGCGGAGCGGGCTCGTCGAACCAGAGCAGTCCGTACGGGTTGTCCTCGAGCACGAGGATGCCGTTCGAGCGGCAGATGTCGAGGACCTCGATGCGGCGCTCACGGCTCATCGTGACACCCGCCGGGTTGTGGAAGTTCGGGATCGTGTAGAGGAACTTGATCCGCTTGCCCTGCGTGCGCAGGTTCGCGATCGCCTCGCGCAGCGCTTCGGGGACCAGGCCGTGCTCGTCGGTGGTCACGTGGACGGTCTCCGCCTGGTACGAGCGGAAGACGCCGATGGCGCCGACGTACGACGGCGACTCGGCGAGCACGACGTCGCCCGGGTCGATGAAGAGCCGCGTGACGAGGTCGAGCGCGTGCTGCGAGCCGGTGGTGACCACGACGTCCTCGGCGCTGGCACGGATGCCCTCGAGGCTCATCACGTCGACGATGTGCTCGCGGAGGGAGCGCAGGCCCTGCCCACCGCCGTACTGCAGCGCCATCGCGGCGTCCTCGGTCATCACGCGGTCGATGGACCCCGTGACGAGCTCTCGCGGGAGCGCCGAGACGTACGGCATGCCGCCGGCGAGGGAGACCACCTCGGGCCGCGATGCCACGGCGAACAGGGCTCGGACCTCGGAGGCGCTCAGCCCGGCGGTGCGCTGGGCGTAGGAGTCGTACCAGGGGTCGAGGCTGTTGCCGTTCGTCATCGTGTGCTCCGTTCAGTGGGACATTCCCGCCACACTACGACATGCGTTGCCGGATCCGCGGTGGGAGGCGGGGGCCGATCCTGAAGCTGTGGCCCTGGCGCGCGCAGCCGGCATCCGGGAACGGCGACGGCCCCGCCCTCCGAGGAGAGCGGGGCCGTTCGCGGTCTGTCGGTCGGACTACGCCAGGAACTCGGCGAGGTCGGCCTCGAGCGCCGGCTTCGGCTTGGCGCCGATGACGGTCTTGACGACCTCGCCGCCCTTGAACACCTTCATCGCCGGGATCGACGTGATCTGGTAGTTCATGGCCGACTGCGGGTTGTCGTCGACGTTGAGCTTGACGATCTCGATCTTGTCGGCGTGCTCCGCGGCGATCTGGTCGAGGATCGGGGAGACGGCGCGACACGGGCCGCACCACTCGGCCCAGAAGTCGACGAGGATGGTCTTGTCGGACTTGAGGACCTCGTCCGAGAAGGTGGCGTCGGTGACGGCCTTTGCGTTGGACATGTGTGCTCCTTCGAGAAGTTCAGTTGGTGCAACGGCTGGGCCGCTGCGGTATTCCGGTCTGGATCAGGCCCGTGCGGCCTCGACGTCGATGATCGCCGGCCCCGCGGGCGTGACGCCCTCGGCCTGGTCGACCAGCGCGTCGTCGAGTTCGGCGAGGTACTTCTCCGCGTCGAGGGCGGCGACGGTACCGGAACCGGCTGCCGTGATCGCCTGGCGGTAGGTCGGGTCGATGACGTCGCCCGCGGCGAAGACCCCGGGGAGGTTGGTCTTCGACGAACGACCCTGGACCGCGATCGTGCCCTCGGGAGCGAGGTCGATCTGCCCGTGGATGAGGTGCGTCCGCGGGTCGTTGCCGATCGCGATGAACAGGCCGTCGAGCTGGAGCGAGGACTCCTCCCCGGTGACGGTGTCGCGGAGGGTGACGCCCTCGACCGAGGAGTCACCCGTGATCCCGGTGACCTCCTTGTTCCACGCGAACTCGATCTTCGGGTCGTTCATCGCACGGTCCTGCATGATCTTCGACGCGCGCAGGCTGTCCTTGCGGTGGATGACCGTCACCTTGTCGGCGAACCGGGTGAGGAACGTGGCTTCTTCCATCGCGGAGTCGCCGCCGCCGACGACGGCGATGTTCTTCTGCCGGAAGAAGAACCCGTCGCACGTGGCGCACCAGCTGACGCCGTGGCCGGACAGACGCTCTTCGTCGGCGAGACCGAGGTGGCGGTACGCCGATCCGGTCGCGTAGATGACCGCGAGGGCCTCGTACGTCTCGCCGGACCCGACGGTGACCTTCTTGACCTCACCGGTCAGGTCGACCGAGACCGCGTCGTCGTACAGGACCTCGGCGCCGAACTTCTCGGCCTGTTCCTGCATCTTGATCATGAGGTCCGGGCCCTGGATCCCCTCGGGGAAGCCCGGGAAGTTCTCGACCTCGGTGGTCTTGGTGAGCTCGCCGCCGGTCTCGACGCTGGACGCGACGATCAGGGGCTTGAGCTCCGCGCGCGCGGCGTAGATGCCGGCGGTGAACCCGGCGGGACCGGAACCGATGATGATGAGCTGGCGCATGCCTCGCTGCCCTTCCGTTGAGTGCTGACCGGGTGAACACATGGTAGCGGCGGGACATTCCGGCCCACCGGTGAGCGGACAGCCGGTGAGCGAACAGCCGATGAGCGGACAGCCGATGTGCGGACGATCGGCGGTCAGCGTCCGAGCCGCTTGCGGAGCAGCGCGACCGCGTTCGCGATCTCGCCGTTCTTCGACACGACCAGGGCGCCGAAGTACACGAGCGCCATGACGGCTCCGGTCAGCGCGATGGTGACGAGCGCGCCCGTCCGGTCGGACATGGCGAAGCCGTCGGGCGAGAAGGTCCCGAGGGCGGTGACGACGGCCGCCCCGGCGACGCCGGCGATGAGTGCTGCGATGACGAACTGCACGTGGGAGCGGGTGACCACGGGGCCCTCGATGCCGTTCAGGCGGCGACGGACGAGCACGAGCGCGATGATCGTCTGCGCCGTGCCGGCGAGCGTCGTGCACGCCGCGATGGAGACGCCGACGATGCTCTGCGGGAACGTCGCGACGGCCAGGGCTCCGATGACGAACAGCACCGACTGCACGCACTGCATGAGGAACGGCGTGCGGTGGTCGTGCATCGCCCAGAAGACGCGCTGGATGATGAACAGCATGCTGAACAGCACCAGGCCGGGCATGTAGGCGAGGAGCACCGCGCCGATGGAGAGCGCCTGCTCGAAGGTGCCGGCGAACATGCGACCGAACGGCACGGAGACGACGATCAGCGCCACCGACGCGAACACCGTGAACAGTCCGACGATCCGCAGGGACAGCGACAGGTTGCGCCGGACGGCGTCGAGGTCGCCGCGGCCGGCGTCGTGGCTCATCCGCGTGAAGTACGCCGTCGCGATCGACACCGCGAAGATCGAGTGCGGCAGCATGAACAGCAGCCACGCGTTCTGCAGCACCGCGTTGCCTGCGGCGCCCGTACCGAGCGACGCGACGCGCGACTGCACGATGCCCGCCAGCTGCGTCACGAGGATCATCGCGAACAGCCAGCCGGCCGCCGTGCCCGTCGCCTTCAGGCCCACACCGCGCCAGCGGAAGTCCGGGCGGAACGACAGGCCGGCGCGCCGCCAGAAGAACGGCAGGAACGCGGCCTGCGCGAAGACGCCGAGCGAGGCACTCCCCGCGAGCACCGCGATCTTCAGCGGTGTCCAGCCGTCGACCGAGGAGTTGACGTCCTGACCGCCGAACATCGCGATGAAGACGACGAGACCGGCGATGGCGATGACGTTGTTGATGAGCGGTGCCCACGTGAAGGGGCCGAAGACCTGCTTGGCGTTGAGGACCTCACCGAGGAGCGAGTACAGCGCGTAGAAGAGGATCTGCGGGAGGCACCAGAAGGCGAACGCCACGGCCAGGTCGGTCTGTGCCGGCGTGAAGCCCTTGCCGTCCCCGGTCGCCTGCTGGCTGTAGACGAACACGAGGAACGGCGCGAGGACCGTCGCGACGATGGTGATCACCACGAACACCGTCGCGCCGAGCGTGACGATCTTGTTGACGTAGGCCGTACCGCCGTCGCTGCTCTCCCGCATCGACCGGACGATCTGCGGGATGAGCACCGCGGAGAGCAGACCACCGGCGATGAGCGCGTAGATGTTGTTCGGCAGCTGGTTCGCGAGCGCGAACGCGTCGGCGCCGGGCGACTTCGCCTGACCGATCGCGTAGGCGAGCACGAACGTCTTGCCGAAGCCGAGGACCCGCGAGAGCATCGTGCCCGCCGCGAGCATCGCGCTCGCCCGACCGAGGTTCCGTTCGGCCGCGGGCTCCGCGTCGACGGCGGGTTGCTGCTGCGTGCTGATGGTCGGCTCCTCGGGATCTGGCGGGGTGTCGTCCTGGTCCGGACGGCCGGCCTGGAGGCGCGGCTCGCCGCCGTCGCGCACCGTCGCGTCCGCAGGGCGCGCACCGGCCTGCTGCGGTGCGACGCGCGCGGGACCGGACGCGGCAGTGGTGCCGACCACGGCGGCGGCGGGCGCCGCCTGTGCGACGTGGGACGGGCCTCCCGATCGGGCAGGGGCGCCGGGGGCATCGGGCTGGACCGCGAGCGGACGGTTCGGGTCGTCGTCGTCCTCGTCGTCGAGCTCGCCGTTGCGGCGGCGGATGCGCTTCCGGATGCTGCGGAAGATCCCGAAGCCGAAGATCGCGACGAGGCCGATCGCGGCCACCGCGGTGATCACGGTCTCCCACTGCGCCTGCACGTTGAGCTCGACCGTGGTGGGCTGCGACACGGTGACCCCGGTCGGCGTGGTCAGGGACATCGTCAGGTTGACCGTGCCGTTCGCGACCGACCGGACCGGGATGGTCGTGCGGGCGGAGGACTGCGGCTGGAGCTTCACCTCGATGTCGTTCCGCACGACCTGCAGCGCCGAGCTGGACGGCTGGACGTTGAGGCGCACGGTGACCGGGTAGTCCGTCCGGTTGCGGACCGACACGGGCAGCGACGATCGGTCCCCGAGCAGCGTCAGCGAGCTGGAGTCGGGGATGCTCACCTGGTCGGTGGTCTGCGTCCAGGACCGGGCCTGCCGGTCGACGGCGGTGGTGAGGGCGTCGGGTTCGTCCCGCCAGGCGTTCGACGCCAGGGCGAGCAGCTGGAGCCGCGCAGGGGCGGTGACGGTCGCGGGGTCGTCGACGGCCGATGCGAAGGCGACGAGCTCGCGCTCGCTGTCCACCAGGGTCCGCAGGCGGTCGAGGCGGGCGTCGCCGTCGTCGGCCGGCGCCAGGGTGAGCGAGCCGGCGGTCGCCTTCGCCGCGGTCGACAGGTCCGAGGGCGACACCCACGGGGTGTCCTCGAGCGCGTCGAGCACGGCGCTCAGCCGACCGGTCTCGGTCGGCCAGCTGCGGCCGAGGGTCAGGAGCACGGGGCTCTGCGCGGTACCGGCACGCGCCGCCGTCGCCAGGGTCGCGGTGAGCTCCGCCACGGCCGCGTCGTAGGCGCGCTGGTCGGTGGCGTCGGCGGCGTCCCGCAGCAGGGCAGACATGCCCTGGTCGGCGACGAGGACCTTCTGGTCGCCGATGCGCTCGGCGGCGGAGACGGTGGTGTCCGGGCCGGCGGAGGTGTTGCCGCTCGCGATGATCGTCGTCTCGGTGCCGGCCTTCGCGAGTGCGGGCAGGTCGTCGGTGGCCACGGTGTTCTCGACCGGCCACGCGACGTCGTCGAGTGCGTACGGGAAGTCCAGCAGGCTGGCGGTGGTCGGCAGCGTCGTGGTCGTGCCGTCGGTGTCGTCCTGTCCCGAGCCGTCCTGACCTGTGCCGTCCTGGCCCGTGCCGTCCTGGGTGCCGGCGGTCACGTCGTCCGAGGGGGTCGGTGTCGCGTCCGGGGTCTCGTCGACGGGGTCACCCGCGCTGGCCGAGGCCGTCGGCGTCCCGGTGGCCGTCGGGGTCGGGGTCGGCGTGCTGGCACCGGGGAAGTTCTGCTCCTCGACCGCCTGGTCGAGCGAGATCACGCCCGGGATCCCGTCCGCGCCGGCCTGGCGCAGCCCGGTGACGTCGGCGTCGGCGTACGACAGCGCGAAGGTCTCGTTCCGGAGCCCCTCGAGCCGGTCGAGCCAGTTGCGCGCACTCGACGGGGCGTTCTCGCCGAGCAGCCGGATCGAGGCGATGATCCTCGGGTCGACGCCGACGGCCACGTTGTGGTCCACGGCGGCGTCGAGCTGCTGGGTGAGGGTGCCGTCCACCGCGGTCGCCGCCGCGAGGTCGTTGGCACCGATCACGCCGTCGGCCGTGCTCGGCAGGGTGATCGGCATCGCGACCGAGACACCGACCGGGGTCTGCTGGAAGTCCGGGTACCAGGTGATCGCGGACCGGGCGACGGCGAAGGTGTCGCCCGCGGTGTACTCGGCCGCGATGCGTCGGGCGCCGAAGGACGAGTAGCCGCCGAGTGCGACGTTGCCCGGCACGATGGTCACCGTCTGGGTCACCGAGCGGTGCGCCGGGACGATCGGGACGTCCGCCGAGTCCATCGGGGCGCCGAGGTAACCGGTCGTGGTGGTGTCGGAGAGCCAGTCGGAGAGGACGTCGCGCGTGCTCTCGGAGCGGAAGATGTCGAGCTCGACCGACCCGGCGGGGACGTCCGTGTCGGTGTCGTTCGTCACCGTGACCGTGACCTGGAGGTCCTCGTCCCGTCGGACGATCCCGCGGTCGGCCGGGGCGATCGACACGGTGGTCTTCCCCTGGTCGGCGGCGGCCGGAGCCGCGGTGCGCGTCGTGGTGCGGTCGACGGAGGCGGCGTGCGCCGGGTCCGGACCTGCGGGCGTGGCGACGAGGCCGACGGCGACGAGGGCCGTGGCAGCGGCGGCGAGCGTGGAGCGGAGGATGTGCATACAGGAGGGCCCGAGGGTCGGTTCCGGCCGAGCACGAGTGTACGAGGGGCGGACGGGGACGATCCCGTGCGCGCGGGCCGTGTGGAGAACTCGGCGCACCGATCTGGGAGGATGAGGTCCGTCATGCAGTCCGTTGCCCAGGCCGTCGAACGACTCGACGCACTCGCAGCCACCGAGCCCGTCGCCGTCCTCGCTCGGGCGTTCGCCGACGCCGGACACGAGCTGGCGCTGGTCGGCGGCCCCGTCCGCGACGCCTTCCTCGGCCGTGCCGTCACCGACCTCGACTTCACGACCGACGCCCGCCCCGACGACGTCCTGCGCATCGTCGAGCCGATCGCGAGCGCGACGTGGGACGTCGGTCGGCAGTTCGGCACCATCGCCGCCCGGGTCGCCGGCGAGCAGGTCGAGATCACGACCTACCGCAGCGACGTGTACGACGGCGAGACCCGCAAGCCCGAGGTGGCGTTCGGCGACACCATCGAGGACGACCTGCTCCGCCGTGACTTCACGGTGAACGCCATGGCGCTCCGCCTCCCCCAGCGTGAGCTCGTCGACGTGCACGGCGGGGTCGAGGACCTGCTCGCCGGGCGCCTGCACACCCCGCAGGCGGCGCCCGTCTCGTTCCGCGACGACCCCCTGCGCATGATGCGCGCCGCACGATTCACCGCGCAGCTGGGCTTCACGGTGTCCGACGAGGTGCGTGCCGCGATGACGGACCTCGCCGACTCGATCGACATCGTGTCGGCCGAGCGGGTGCGTGACGAGCTCGTGAAGCTGCTGAACACGTCCGAGCCGGTCCCCGGCATCCGCCTGCTCGTGGACACCGGGCTCGCTGAGCGCTTCCTGCCCGAGCTCCCCGCGATGCGGCTGGAGATCGACGAGCACCACCACCACAAGGACGTGTACGAGCACTCGCTGACGGTGCTGTCCCAAGCCATCGGGTACGAGGCCGAGCGGCACCCGGGCGAGGCCCCCGACACCGTGCTCCGGCTCGCGGCCCTGCTGCACGACATCGGCAAGCCGGCCACCCGCAAGCTCGAGCCCGGCGGTGCCGTCAGCTTCCACCACCACGACCTGGTCGGCGCGAAGCTCGCGAAGAAGCGACTGCGGGCACTGCGGTTCGACAACGACACCATCGCCGCCGTCTCCCGACTGATCGAGCTGCACCTGCGGTTCTTCGGCTACACCGAGGGTGCCTGGACCGACTCCGCCGTCCGCCGCTACGTCCGGGACGCCGGCCCGCTGCTCGAGCGCCTGCACGAGCTCACCCGCTCGGACGTCACGACGCGGAACCGTCGGAAGGCCGACCGGCTCGGCTTCGCGTACGACGACCTCGAGGACCGCATCACGGCGCTGGCCGACCAGGAGGAACTCGACTCGATCCGTCCGGACCTGACGGGCGACGACATCATGCGGATCCTCGACATCCCGCCGGGGCGTGCCGTGGGCGAGGCGTACCGCCACCTGCTCGAGGTCCGCATGGACGAGGGTCCCCTCGGCACAGACGAGGCCGAGCAGCGCCTGCGCGCCTGGTGGGCCGAGCGCGACGCGACCACCTGACGGCGCGACCGCCTGACGACGCCGGCCGCTCTGCACGACCGGTGGCGCGCCTCCAGGCCGTGGGCTAAGCTACTCGAGTTGTCCACGCGCTCCTGCGTGTCCGGACACATGCATCAACCCTCCTGCTCCGGGAACCGCCCGGAGCCGCCGAGACCAAAGGAGGTGGGTTCCGCATGCACCAGTACGAACTGATGGCGATCCTCGACCCCGAGATCGACGAGCGCACCGTCGCTCCCAGCCTGGACAAGTTCCTCGCGGTCATCCGCAACGACGGTGGCACCGTCGACAACGTGGACGTCTGGGGCCGTCGTCGCCTGGCCTACGAGATCGCGAAGAAGTCCGAGGGCATCTACGCCGTCGTCGACTTCACCTCGACGCCCGAGGCCGCCAAGGAGCTCGACCGTCAGCTCGGTCTCTCCGAGGCCGTGCTCCGCACGAAGGTCCTCCGCGCCGAAGAGGCGATCGCCCAGGTCGCCGCGCAGAAGCAGCGCGACGAGGCCCGCGCGGCCCGCAAGGCCGCGAACGCGACCGCGAGCGCCGAGTAGCTCATGGCCGGCGAAACCGTCATCACGGTGGTGGGCAACCTCACCGCAGACCCGGAGCTGCGGTACACGCAGAACGGGCTCGCGGTGGCGAACTTCACCATCGCCTCCACCCCTCGCACGTTCGACCGTCAGGCGAACGAGTGGAAGGACGGCGACGCGCTGTTCCTCCGTGCGAGCGTGTGGCGCGAGTTCGCCGAGCACGTGGCGGGCTCGCTGACGAAGGGCTCGCGCGTCATCGCGCAGGGTCGTCTCCGTCAGCGCTCCTACCAGGACCGTGAGGGCCAGCAGCGCACGAGCATCGAGCTCGAGGTCGACGAGATCGGCCCGTCGCTCCGCTACGCGACCGCCCAGATCACCCGCGCTGCGGGTGGCTCCGGTGGCGGTCGTGGCCAGGTCGGCGGCGGCAACGCCTCCGGCGGTGGCCAGGGCGGGAACGGCGGCGGCTGGAACAACAACAGCGGCGGCGGTCAGTCGGACGCACCGTGGTCGCCCCAGGGCGGCCAGCAGGGCGGCAACGCACAGTCGAACGACGTGTGGAGCCAGCCCGGCGGCTCGTACGACGACGAGACCCCGTTCTGATCCTCAGCGGTCTGACGGACACACAACTTCTTCTTCTCTAAGGACAAACAATGGCTGGAAAGAGCACCGGCGACCGCCGGAAGCCTCGCGGCAAGGGCGGCAAGAACGCCGCTCCCGCGAAGTCGATCAAGGTCGGCGTCATCGACTACAAGGACGTCGCGACCCTGCGCAAGTTCATCTCGGAGCGTGGCAAGATCCGCGCCCGTCGCATCACCGGCGTCTCCGTCCAGGAGCAGCGCCTCATCGCCCGTGCCGTGAAGAACGCCCGTGAGATGGCGCTCCTCCCCTACGCCGGCTCCGGCCGCTGATCAAGAGGATCACCATGTCGAAGCTCATCCTCACCCACGAGGTCTCCGGCCTCGGTTCCGCCGGTGACGTCGTCGACGTCAAGAACGGCTACGCCCGCAACTACCTCATCCCCCAGGGCTTCGCCGTCGCGTGGTCCAAGGGCGGCGAGAAGCAGGTCGAGTCGATCCGTGCGGCCCGTGCCGCTCGCGAGCTCGCCACCATCGAAGAGGCCCAGGACCTCAAGATGAAGCTCGAGAACGCGACCATCAAGCTGACCGTCAAGGCCGGCAAGGACGGCCGCCTGTTCGGCTCGGTCCGCCCGGCGGACGTCGCCGACGCGGTCCAGGCGCAGGGCGTCGGTTCGCTGGACAAGCGCAAGGTCGAGGTCCCCGCGACCATCAAGACCGTCGGTGACCACGAGGCCACCGTGCGTCTGCGCGAGGACATCACCGCGGTGATCTCCCTGCAGGTCGTCGCCGCCAAGTAAGCAGCGTCACCACCGTCGAAGGGCGGGTCTCCTCCGGGAGGCCCGCCCTTCGTCGTGCGCGCGGCTCGCCGCGCGCGCGGGTGTTGCTGTGGGACAGGTGTTGCTGCGTTGGCCGGTTACCCCTCGCGCCCGTCCGGGCTTGCTGGGAACGAACCGAGAACGCTCCC
This sequence comes from Curtobacterium sp. 1310, assembly GCF_017834105.1. Classification (NCBI taxonomy): domain Bacteria; kingdom Bacillati; phylum Actinomycetota; class Actinomycetes; order Micrococcales; family Microbacteriaceae; genus Curtobacterium; species Curtobacterium sp. 1310. The sequence continues at coordinate 260,187 of NZ_JAFICY010000003.1, forward strand.
CACAGGAGGGCCTGTTGTCAAGTCGTTTTACACAGTCGAAACGCCCCGAATCGGAACCTTCAAGGTGTACTTGAACCGCGGTTCTCCACACACGGTGTGGAACGGAAAAGCCCAGGTCCGGGGCAAGAACACGTGTTCGAATGCCGACTTGTCCACACGTCCATCCACAGTTGTGCACATGCGAGTCCGGCGTGTTCCGCATCCTCTCCACAGAGTTATCCACAGGGCCGTTTGCTGGGGATAACTCTGTCCCCGTAGCTTGGCCCAGCGACTCGGCGGAGGGCAGGGGATGTCGGTCGTCCGGGGTAGGAAAGCCGGTGTGGGCCGAGGCCCGCACCGTCACGACAAGAGGGAGTCCGTGTGTCGATCGCGCATCTCGATCCGTCCCCGCAGGACCTGTCCGAACGGGGTTCGGAGCGGACGCCGCCGCACGACCTGCTCGCGGAGCAGTCCACCATCGGCGGCATGCTGCTGTCGAAGGACGCCGTCGCCGACGTCATCGAGACCGCGCGCGGGGTGGACTTCTACATCCCGAAGCACGAGGTCATCTTCGACGCGATCCTGTCGCTGTACTCGCACGGTGAGCCTACCGACGTGATCGCCGTCACCGACGAGCTGACCAAGACCGGACTGCTCTCCCGGGCCGGCGGCGCCGAGTACCTGCACAGCGTCACGAGCATGGTGCCGACCGCGGCGAACGCCGGGTACTACGCAGCGATCGTCGCCGAGAAGGCCGTGCTCCGCCGTCTGGTCGACGCGGGCACCCGCATCGTGCAGATGGGCTACGCGTCCGAGGGTGAGGTCACCGACCTCGTGAACAGCGCGCAGGCGGAGGTCTACAACGTCGCCGGCGGCGTGCAGACCGAGGACTACGTGCCCCTCACCGACGCCATCGGCGCCGCGATCGACGAGATCGAGGCCGCCAAGGGGCGCGACGGGCAGATGACCGGCGTCCCGACCGGGTTCAGTGGCCTCGACGCCCTGACGAACGGCTTCCACCCCGGGCAGCTCATCATCGTCGCCGCCCGGCCCGCGCTCGGCAAGTCGACCCTGGCGCTCGACCTGTGCCGCGCCGCAGCGCTCAAGCACGACCAGACCGCCGCGTTCTTCTCGCTCGAGATGGGTCGCGCCGAGATCGCGATGCGTCTGCTGTCCGCCGAGTCGAGCGTGCCGCTGCAGAACATGCGCAAGGGCACCGTCGACTCCCGTGACTGGACGACCATCGCGCAGACCCGCGGGCGCATCAACGACGCCCCGTTCTTCATCGACGACTCCCCCAACATGACCCTGGTGGAGATCCGGGCGAAGTGCCGCCGGCTCAAGCAGCAGCACAACCTCAAGCTCGTGGTCATCGACTACCTGCAGCTGATGACCTCGGGCAAGAAGGTCGAGAGCCGTCAGCAGGAGGTCTCGGAGTTCTCGCGTGCGCTGAAGCTCATGGCGAAGGAGCTCGGCGTGCCGGTCATCGCGCTGTCGCAGCTGAACCGTGGTCCGGAGCAGCGTGCCGACAAGAAGCCCATGATCTCGGACCTGCGTGAGTCGGGCTCCATCGAGCAGGACGCCGACATGGTCATCCTGCTGCACCGTGAGTCGGCGTACGAGAAGGACAACCCGCGTCAGGGTGAGGCGGACCTCATCGTGGCGAAGCACCGCAACGGCCCGACGGACACCATCACGGTGGCGTTCCACGGGATGTTCTCGCGGTTCGTCGACATGCCGCAGTGATAGACAAAGTTATTTTTTCTCGCGCTTGTTCAACAAGTTTGCCAAACTGTAAGCTTGGCATGTGGGCCTGAAAACGCAGTACACGGCGGCAGAGTTCGTCGTTGAGTTCCCCGGAGAGTCTGAGACGGTCGAGTTCAAGACCGGGACAGGATCGACTCCGCTGGGTGAAGCTGCCGTGGCGCTGTCGAACACCAACGGAGGGATCATCTTCGTCGGAGTGAGCGACAACGGGACGGTACGGGGTCGTCCGCTTGATCAGGGTGTCGCTGAACAAGTGAACGAGGCCCTCCTCAGCTGTCACGACATCGGCCGTTACGAAGTGCTGTCCGTCCGTGTGGGGGACGTCGACATCACCGCAATCCGCATCGCAAAGCGATCTGAGGGCTTCGCGCAGACTTCCAACGGTCGGGTCCTGGTGAGGAGGGGACCGCGAAATCACGCTCTGCTAGGAACCGAGCTCTTCTCCTTCATCAGCAGCAGGTCGTTCCAGCGCTTCGAGACCGTCGAGTCGCGATCCACACTCGAGGACATCGATCCCGACCTTCTCAGCCAGGTCGGGGGGAACCGTGGCTGGTCTCTGACCGACGCGCACCTCGCGGACCGGCTCCAGGAGCGGGGGCTTCTGAAGAACGGAGTGCTCACGATCGCCGGAGCGCTCCTTCTGACTCATCCTCGAGACTCCATGGATCTTCGCAAGTGCGTCGTCGAGGTACGGCGGTACAGAGGCGAAGGTGTGAACTACGACCGCCGCACCGTTTTCGATGGACCGCTGCAGCAACAAGTACTCGATGCTTCGCGGTACATCAGCGATGAACTGGGCACGGATCTCATCGTGAGTGGCGTGTACCGGTACGACCTGCCGAGGCTGCCCGTAGTAGTGATCCGGGAAGCAATCGCCAATGCCGTTGCGCACCGGAGCTACGAGACAGATCGTGCCGCGACCATAGTCGAGATCAGGGAGGATTCGGTGATCGTTCGATCGCCTGGCAGCCTGCCCGAGCCCGTCACGGTCGAGACGATGCGGGTCGCGCAGTCGGCGAGGAACCCGATCATCATCGACATCCTCCGTTCACTGGCGCTGGCTGAAGATGCGGGCCGTGGTGTCGACGTCATGCAGGACTCCATGCGCGACGCCCTACTCGACGCGCCCGTCTTCGACGATGATGGGGCGTTCGTGACGGTGACCTTACCGATGCGGGGCCCCATCACAGAGCGCGAACGAGGCTGGGTCAGTGAGCTCGAGAGGTCTCGCGAGCTCCAGCCACACGAACGCCTTCTCATGATCCACGCTGCTCGTGGCGAGGAACTGACGAACTCAGGTGCGCGTGAGTACCTCGGTACGACCGATCCGGCGGAGGCGCGAGCCGTCTTGCAGAGCCTGCGCGATCGTCATCTCCTTCGTCAGACGGGACAGCGCGGAGCGGCGCGGTACAGCTTGCATCCGGATCTCTCATCGCCTGCTGCGTACCGTGTGTCGCAGGAAGAACTGCAGGACATGGTCATGGAGGCCGCTGCAGACAGAGAGGTGGTCAATGCCGACGTTCGCCGCCTCACGGGCCTGACTGCGCTCGAAGCGACGAGGCTACTCAACCAGTTGGTCGAGGACGGTCGGCTCGAACGGCGCGGCGAGCGGAGGGGATCCCGTTATACGGCAATCGAGTGAATTACAGCGGTGTTCTTCTCGTGGTCGGCAGTAGGAACAATTTTGAATAACTTGTTCTTCTCGCGATCCTCACCTGTACGCATCTCCTGCCACTCGCGAACGTGTGAGCACCGTCGCACCGAAGGGCGCTCGGGGACCCGACGTCCGCGGACCGGTCCGCCCTGCCGGATGATGGGTCCGTGAACCGCACCGACCGCCTCTACGGCATCGTGGAGGAGCTCCGGGCCGCCGCACCCCGGCCGCGGAGCGCACGGCGTCTCGCGGAGCGGTTCGAGGTGTCCGTGCGGACCGTCGAGCGGGACCTGGCGGCGCTGCAGCAGTCGGGTCTGCCGATCTGGGCCGAGCCCGGCCGCACCGGCGGGTACGTCATCGACGCATCGGCGACGCTCGGCCCCGCCGGCTTCACGCCGGACGAGGCCCTCGCGGTGCTGATCGGCCTCGGCGCCCTCGGCAACAGCCCGTTCCGGCAGGCTGCCCGGACCGCGGCACGCAAGGTGCTCGCTGTCATGCCGGACCGCGACGCGGCTCGCGCTGGTGCCGCTGCGTCCCGGGTGCACTTCCTGGAGGCCGACGAGGACCCCGTCACGCCGGTCGCCTTCGCGGAGGCGCTGGGTGCGGACCGGGTGGTGCGCCTGCGGTACCGGGCTGCGGACGGCGCGGTCTCGATCCGGGACGTCGAACCGCTGGGATCGATCGAGAAGGACGGGCAGTGGTACCTGGTCGCGTGGTGCCGACTGCGTGACGGCGTCCGTGCGTTCCGCGCCGACCGGATGGTGGCGATCGAGGTCACCGACGAACGACCACCGAGGCGCGTGCTCCGGACCGAGGACCTGGGCGTCGAGTACGGGCGACTGCGCCCGGTCGTCGACTGACCGCGTCCGCGCTCTCACGACGGGATCCCGCGGACACGGACGGGATCCCGCGAACACCGACAGGACGGTGTCGCGACCCCCGGTGAGGCTGGGCGCCGACCACGTCAGCACCAGCACCACCGGAGGACCCCTTGTCGTTCGCATCCATCCGCATCGTCACCGACGACCTCGACTGCCTCGTCGCCTTCTACGAGCGGGTCACCGGCCAGCGCGCCGAACGCCCCGCGCCCGTCTTCGCGCAGTTCACCGGACCCGGCGCGACCCTCGCGATCGCCGGTACCGCCACCGTCGCGATGCTCGGCGGGGCCCTGACACCAGCCACGAACCGGTCGGTGTTCATCGAGTTCGCGGTCGCCGACGTCGACGGCGCCTTCGCGGAGCTCCGGCTCGGACCGGAGGACGTCGTCCTCGAGCCGACCACGATGCCCTGGGGCAACCGCTCCGTGCTGGTCCGTGACCCCGACGGCAACGTCGTCAACCTGTTCAGCAGGCCGGCGCCCGACCGCGCCCGGTGACCACGAGGTCGGGCCGCGCCCCTCCCCGCGGACCGGCTACAGCGCCGGTCCGAGCAGTGCCCGTGCGGCTGCCGCTGCCGCCCGGGCCCACGGTCGGGACGGGTCGGCCTGCGCACTGGCCATGGCGCCGTCGTAGAGCAGGCAGAGCTGGAGCGCGGTGCCGTCGACGTCCGCGGAGCCGGCTTCTGCCAGGAGGCCGCTGAACAGTCCGCGCACCCAGTCGCGATGTTCGAGCGTCACCTCGTGCGTGGGGTGTCCGGCGCCGTACTCGGCCTCGACGTTGATGAACGGGCACCCGCGGTAACCGGGCTCGTCGAACCACTCGCCGAGCAGCGCGAACACGGCGACGATCCGCTCGTGCGGTGTCGCCCCGCGCTGCGGGAGCTCGGTCGCGACGTGGTCCTGCCAGGCGGTGCTCCGGCCGCGCAGGTAGCCGAGCACGAGGTCGTCCTTCGTGCGGAAGTGCGTGTAGAGGCTCGCCTTCGAGATGTCCGCTGCTGCCGCGACCTGGTCGACCCCGACGGCGTGGATGCCCTGCTCGTAGAACAGCCGGTCGGCGGTCGCGACGGCGCGTTCGTACGCGGGACGGCGGCGTGTCTTGGTGGGCTCGGCCATGGTTTGACTTTACTGCACCGATCTGTACAGTTACCAGCACCACAAACCAAACAGATCTGTTCAGTTAGGACTGTCCCATGAGCACCACCGCCCTCATCACCGGTTCCACCAGCGGCATCGGCCGCGCGACCGCCGAGCTCCTCGCCTCACGCGGCGTGCACGTCGTCGTGTCCGGCCGCAGCGCCGAGCGCGGCGAGGAGGTCGTCCGCGGCATCCGCGCGGCCGGCGGTACCGCAGACTTCGTGCGCGCCGAGCTCGGCGACGCGGAGAGCGCCAGGGTCCTCGCCGCTGCGGCGCTGCGCATCGGTGACGGTCGGGTCGACGTGCTCGTGAACAGCGCGGGCATCTTCCCGTTCGGCCCGACCGCCGACACCACGCCCGAGGGGTTCGACGAGGTCTACGACCTCAACGTCAAGGCGCCGTACTTCCTCGTCGCAGCGCTCGCGCCGGGCATGGCCGAGCGTGGCACGGGTGCGATCGTCAACGTGACCACGATGGTCGCCGAGTTCGGCGCCGCCGGCATGGGCCTGTACGGCTCGACCAAGGCGGCGCTGGTCCTGTTGACGAAGTCGTGGGCGGCCGAGTTCGGTCCCTCCGGCGTCCGCGTGAACGCGGTCAGCCCCGGACCGACCCGTACCGAGGGCACCGCGGCCATGGGTGAGGCACTCGACCAGTTGGCCGCGGCCGGTCCGGCGGGTCGCCCGGGCTCCGCGCAGGAGGTCGCCGAGGCGATCGCGTTCCTCGCGGCCGACGCGGCGTCCTTCGTGCACGGCGCGGTCCTGCCCGTCGACGGCGGCCGCATCGCCGTCTGACCCACCCGTCCACGGACGCGCGACGGCCCCGCTGCGTCCGGGAGGGACGTGGCGGGGCCGCGGGAGGAGCCTCCCGTCCGTCAGGTGGGCACCTGACGGACGGGAGGGACCGGGTCAGGAACGGGCGCGTCGACGACGCAGCGTGCGTGCGCCGATCAGGCCGGCACCCGCGACGAGCAGACCGAGCGCCCACGCGATCGGCGAGGTCTCGTCGGCGCCGGTGTAGGCGAGCCGGCCGTGGCCCTTCGGCGCCGACGCGGTGCCGTGCTGCACCGCAGCGGGGGGCGTGGTGCCGCCCGGGACGGCCGCGACCGGCGTCGGCGTCACCTGCACGTCGAACGCGGTGCTGAAGTCGGACGCGCTGACCGTCAGGCGGTGCACCGAGGCGTGCGGGAAGGTGACCCCGACGAAGCCCGAGTCACCGAGCAGGGAGTCCTGTTCCACGACGTCGGACGCGACGTTCGAGCGGACGTCGATGCTGGTGACGCCGAGGTCGTCCTCCTCGTCCTCGACCGCGTTGCCGAACTCGTCGACCAGGGTGCCGGACAGCAGCAGCGTGCCGCCCTGCGGGACGGTCGGGGTGCCGCCGGGGACCTCGTCGATGAACTCCGACCCGCCGAAGGGCGTCTGCTCCCAGTCGGTGTGCTCGGTGACGACCGACCCGTCGGCCTTGATGATCCAGGACCGGAGCGAGCCGGACTTCTTCGTCGCCTCGTCGTCGAACCAGCCGACCGGGAAGCCGGCCTTCGCGTAGTCGATGAAGTCGGCGCGGTCGACCGCGGTCGCCTCGAGCCCGACCGGTGCGGCGGCCTGCACGTCGAGCTCGACGGTCTGCGTCACGGTCGCGGTCCCGCTCGTCGCGGTGACGGCGAAGTCCCAGTACGAGGCATCGACGGTCGTCCCGCTGAGCACGCCGGTCACCGGGTCGAACGAGATCCCCTCGGGCAGCTGGTCGGCCGGGGTCCAGCCGTCCGCGTCCTCGCCGTCCTCGGAGTTGTAGTAGTCGAGGGCCAGCACGGGCTTCGGCGAACCGATCGCGCGGAAGGTGTACGAGAACGCCTCGCCCGCGGTTGCGGTGAGGGCCAGGTCGCCCTCGGTCGTGGTGCCGTCGGTGACCGGCTCGCCGTCCTCGTCGACGAAGACCGGGGCCTGCGTGATCGGGTCGGTCTGGGCCGACTCGGACTCGACGGCGATCCCGCCCTGCGTGTTCGTGACGGTGACCATGACGACCTTGCCGGCGTCGGTGGGCTTCACCACGTAGCTCTGGCCCTGGCTGACGGACGTGCCGTCGACGGTCCACGAGTAGCTGAGGTTCGTCGGGGCGGTGAAGCCCGAGGGCTCGGCCGTGAGCTTCGACCCGACCGCGGCGACGCCGTCGATCGTCACGGTGCCGGCGGCCGCGGGGCGGTCGGCGGTCGTCGAGGAGCCGGTCGGCTCGTCGCCTTCGGACGGGGTCGGCGCGTCGGTGGCGGGGGTCTCGGTGGCGGGGGCGTCGGTCGTCGGAGCAGCCGTCGACGGTGCTTCGGTGGCGGGGGCGTCCGAGGTCGGGGTCCCCGTCACGGGTGCCTCCGTGCCCGGCGCGTCGGTACTCGGGCTGTCGGTGCTCGGGGCGACCGTCGACGTGGTCCCGCCGTCCGCGACGGCGGTGCTCGTCGTCGGCTCGAGGGCGGAGGCCGACGTCGCGGTCATGATGCCGAGGCCGGTCGTGAGGCCGACGAGGGCGATGGTCGTGCCGACGGCGCAGGCGCGTCGGGCGGTGGAGGTGCTACGGCGCACGGGTTCCCCCAGGGGTCAGGTGACAGAACGGGAATCTGTCGGTTCGCGCAGAGTAGGAGGATCCTGGGCGCGCGGCTGGTCCCCCGCCCGAGGGGCAGACGGGAAAGTCCCGGTCAGCACCGGTCGTTCCACCGTGGGCTGAACGGGGGCTCAGGCAAGATCCGCCGCGCGGATGACTCGGGTGGCCGGGTGGCGACGCGGGAACCGGCGCATCCGCACACCTCGGGACGACCTACCCTGGACGGATGCTCTCCCGCCGTGACGCCGCGATCCGGCTCGACATCCCCCTCGAGATGGCCGCTCGCCACGGCATCCCGTCGCACATCGGCGAGGCCGAACTCGAGCGCATCGAGCAGGACCCGCCCGCCTGGCTGGTGCAGTCCCGGGGCAACCGCACGGGGACGAAGAAGGTCTGGACGCACCTGGAGTGCGCCGTCTGCGGGTTCTCCGAGCAGGAGCGGCCGAAGAAGTGGTGGCCGGACTGGACGCTGCTCGTGTGCGACGACCACGACGAGGTGCCGCCGCCCGCGGCCGGGACGACGCGGCACCTCGTGTACGGCGTCGGCAGTCGGTTCACCGCCCTGGTCGACGAGCCGTCCTGATCGTGACGAGTCGGGCTGATCGCGACGAGTCGGGCTGATCGCGACGAGTCGGGCTGATCGCGACGACTCCTCGGTCAGTCGTCGAGCGTGACGGCGTCCCACGCGAACGTCGTCACCCGACCCGTCTCCCAGTCCCGCCGGAGGACGCCGTACGCCACCGACGCCAGCGGTGCTCCGCCCTCGACCGGCCACGACTCCCGGTAGTGCGCCTCCTGCACCCACCCGGCGCGCAGGAACACGCGTCGCATCGCGGTGTTGTCCTCGCGCGTCTGCCCCTCGAAGCGCGTCACGTCGGGCATGGTGCGGAACACGTGGTCGGTCACCGCTCGGAGCGCCGGCACCCCGAGTCCCTGCCCACGGATCGCCGGGGCGAGCCGCAGGTCGAGCAGTGGTGCCGGGTCCTGCAGGTCCTCGAGGACGACCAGCCCGACGCGTCCGAGCCGCTCGTCGTCGAGCCACCACGAGTCGTGCTCGTCGTCGCGGAACGCACCGCGGTCGATCGCGCGCTCCAGGTCGACGCGGGTGGGCTGCGGACGGACGTGGAAGGGGAAGCGGGCAGACGTGTGGAAGGTGACCATGGCCTCCCGGTCGGCGCCCTGCGGGTCGGTCCTGGTCAGCGTGATCGTCACGCCCCCACGGTACGACCCGGGGATCACCGTTCGGGTGGGGTCGCGAGCAGGAGCTGTGCGTCCAGCACCGGGTCCGCGACCGCGGTGCGCGCCAGCGCGTCCGCCGCCGTGCGCACGGCGGACCGCTCCTCGGGGGTCATCCGGCGCAGCGCCGCCCGGAACTCGACGGCCCGACGCGCGAGCACGCGCTCGACGAGCGCGAGGGCGTCCTCACCGGCGGTGACCAGGACCTCGCGACCGGAGGTCCTCCGGGTCACCCACCCGTCGCGGACCAGACGGTCGACCATCCGCGTGATGCCGGACGGGAGCAGCCCGAGCTCGACGGCCAGGTCCCCGGCCCGCAGCGGCCCGCGGGTGGCCAGGAGGACGAGGATCCGGTACTGCTGCAGCGTCACCTGCTCGAGCGCGGGCGCGAGGGAGCGGAGCACGATGCCGAGCCCGACGACCGACGCGTCCACGACGGACGACTCCGTTCGTGACTGCTGCTCATCGTCGTCGCCCACCGGGCCAGCCTACGGCGACGTGGCCCGGTCGACGCTGCGGTGGTCGGGCCGGAACCCGTGGTCGGTCCCCCACAGCACCGCGTCGACCCTGGTCCGGGCGCCGATCTTGCTGTAGAGCGTGCGGATGTGGGTCTTCACCGTGTTCGGGCTGAGGTGCGTCAGTTCGGCGATCTCGTCGTTGCGTTTCCCCTGGGTGATCAGGGCGAGGATCTCGGACTGCCGGTCCGAGATCCCGAGCTCGCGGCCGGGCCAGTCGACACCCGGCCCGCTCGCCACCCGACGTCGCGGCTCGTCCAGCACCCGCTCGCCCGCCGCGACGCGGAGGAGCCCGCCGGCGAGCTGCTCGGCGGTCGAGCTCTTCGCGAAGTAGCCCGTCGCGCCACGGGACACGGCGGCGTCGATGAGGTCCTGGTCCATCTTCCACGTGAAGACGGCGACGGTCCGGATGCGGGGGTTCGCGGCCAGCCGGGTCACGTCCTCGTCGTCGGGCTGCGGCTGGGCGAACGTGTCGTAGAGCGCCACGTCGACGTCCACGGTCACCCGGTGACGGGCGTCGAGCTGCACGACCTCGAGTCGGTCCGAGAACGGGGCGAGCAGGTCGGCGAGGCCGCGGAGGACGAGTTCGTAGTCGTTGACGAGTGCGACGCGGATGCGCTCGGACATCTGGATCCTCTCAGGACCACCCCTGGGGGTGAGACGGGCGCGATCGTGCCCTGGTTCGTTCGGGATCACCACGCTACGGACGGTGCTGTACCCCGTCCGCAGCCGGGCCTGGGAACCGCGACGGTTGCCCAGGAGCAAGTTCTCCTGGTCGGCGGTCTCCCGTCGGCCCTCGATCCCCCGGAAGGACCCCCATGTCGGATGCACTCGCTCCGTGGAACGCGACGCTGACGCTCGCGGAGCACACGCTCATCGTCTACGCACTCTCGGTCGCGGGACTCGCGCTCTTCGCGTTCTTCGTGAAGTCGTGGGTCTCGGTCAGCGAGGTCACCGGCCGGTACCGCAGCGGCGTGTACGCGGGGTTGTGCATCACCGGCATCGCGTTCCTGTCGTACGTCCTGCTCGTGCTCGAGTTCGCGATCGGCTACGACCGCAAGGGTGCGTCCTGGGTGCCGAACGCGAACGCGATCCTGTCCTGGGCGCCGCGCTACTTCGACTGGACCGTCACCGTGCCGCTGCTGGTGATCGAGCTCATCGCCGTCGCCACCCTCGCCGGTGCCGCGGCCCGTCGACTGCGTGCGGTGGGCATCGCCGCCGCGTTCCTGATGATCAGCACCGGCTTCGTCGGCGGTGTCGTCATCGACTCCGGCACGAACACGGGCGCGCTCTGGACCTGGGGCGTCATCTCCGGCGTCTTCATGGTGGTCCTGTACGTCCTCGTCATCTACGTCGTCGTCAAGGGCGGCCGTGACCTCAAGGGGACCGAGGCCGCCGGGACGCTCCGCAACGCCGGGATCCTGCTCATCGTCACGTGGATGGCGTACCCGGTCGTCTTCGGCCTGCAGGGCTGGGGGCACGGGGGCGCGGTCATCACGTGGATGCAGATCGTCCTGTCGGCAGCCGACATCGTCGCGAAGGTCGGCTTCGGGTCGATGATCCACAAGATCGCCAAGCTCCGCTCCGCCGAGGACGTCCGCACCGGCGTCGACACCCTCCCCGAGGCGCTCTGGATCTCGTCCGAGAAGCTCTCCGACGGCACGCTCCCGAACACCGCCACGGCGCACCACTCGCAGCACGCCACCGCCGCCCCCGGTGCGCAGCGTGCTCGTCGCTGACTCGACAGTCGCGACCAGCCAGGGGGTCGGAGCGCACGGCGTTCCGGCCCCCGGCCCCGTCCGTCCGGCACTGCCCGGCACCGTCGACGTCGCGATCGTCGGGGCCGGCTGCTCCGGCCTGGCCACCGCGATCCGGCTCGCCGAGGCCGAGGCCGAGGCCGAGACCGGGGCCGGGGCCGGGGCCGGTGCCGGTGTCGGTGTCGGTGCTGGTGCCGAGGCCGGTTCCGCGGGCGCACCGACCGTCCTCGTGCTCGAGGGGCGCTCGACGCCCGACCCGCGCTCGTGGTGCTCGTGGGACGACGGCAGCGATCCCCTGCCGGAGGCGCGGTCGGCGAGCTGGGACCGGTGGGAGGTCCGCAGGGACCACGGAACGAGCACCGGGACCGACCCCGCACACCCCTACGTGCTCGTCCGGGCCGCCGATCGTCGGGAGGCAGCCGAGCGACGGATCGCCGCGGGTGGCCACGACACCGCCGGGACCGTCCGCGTCGTCGGCGGTGCCCCCGTCTCGACGGTCGTGCGCACCGACGACGGGTGCGTCGTGACCTCCCGACTCGGGACGGTGCGCGCACGGCAGGTGCTCGACGCCCGTGGACCCCGGTGCCCGGACCACATCGGCGCAGGCCGCGTGCTCCTGCACCAGCGGTTCGTCGGACACTGGGTCACCGCCGACCGACCCGTGTTCGACACGTCGTCCGCGACGCTCATGGACTTCACCGGACAGGACGCCGCCGGACCCGTCCGGTTCGTCTACGTCCTGCCGGTCTCCCCCACCGAGGCGCTCGTCGAGAGCACGGTCTTCACCCCGGACGCCGCCGACCCGTTCGACCACGAGGGCCACGTCGCCGGCTACGTCGGGCGACGGTGGGGGCTCCGTCCGGACGAGTGGCGCGTGGTCGACGAGGAACGCGGGTGCATCCCGATGACCGACGCACCGGCACGGCCCGACGCCCGGTGGTCGGCAGCGACCGCCGTCGTGGGGACGACCCGTCCGAGCAGCGGCTACGGGTTCGCCCGGAGCAACCGGCACAGCGCCCTCGTCGCGCAGCACCTCGCCGCCGGGACCGCGGTGCCGCCGTTCGTCGACGGGTGGCGGACGCGCTTCCTCGACGCGGTGTTCCTGCGGTTCCTGCGGGACCGGCCGGAGCAGGCAGCGGAGGCGTTCCGGCGGCTCTTCGCGCTGCCCGGTCCCCTCGTCGTCCGGTTCCTGTCGGAGCGGTCGGGCCCGATCGACGAGCTGCGCATCGTCCTGGCGCTGCAGAAGCGCCCGTTCCTGGCGGCACTGGCGCGGACCGTCCGTGACGCGGTCGTCCGGACCCGGACGGACCGGGACACGATCGCCCAGACCCGGACCCAGACCCGGACCCGGACCCGGACCCGGACGGACCGGGACACGGCCGCCCGGTCCGGGGGCCGATCGTGACCGCGGTGCCGGCGGGCGTCCTGCCCGACCGCGGGCTCGTAGCGCCGCCCGCCCTCCGCACCTGGGTCGCCGACCGCGTGCTCGCGCCGGTGACCGCGGTGCTCGCGCTCGTCGCACTCGCCTGCGCCGTCACGACGCTCAGCGGCGCTGCCGTCCCCGTGGCGGTGCAGCTCGTGCCCTTCGCGGTGAGCGTGCTGGTCTTCGGGCTCCCCCACGGCGCCCTCGACCACCTGGTCCCCGCGCGCCTGCGTCCGGGGACGAGCACCGCGCGGTCGGTCGACACGGTCGTGGCGCTCTACCTCGTCGTCGGCGCGGCGACGGTCGCGCTCTGGACCACCGCACCGCTGCTCGGCTTCGCGGTGTTCGTCGGGATCACCTGGTTCCACTGGGGGCAGGGCGACCTGTTCGTCGACCGGCTGCTCGGCGACGGCGTGCCGGGTGCGCTCGGGTCCACCCTGACCGTGGCGGTGCGCGGAGCCCTGCCGATGACCGTGCCGTTCGTCGCGCAGCCGGGTGCCGCCGCGCACGTGGTCGTCGAGTCGGCGGCGGTGGTCGACGGCGGGCTCGACGGCGCCGTGCTCGAGGTGCCCGGCGCGGTCCGGCTCGCCGGCGCCGTCCTGGTCGCCGCGCTCGTCGTGCTGCACGTCGTGATCGTCGCCCGTGCCGGCGGACCGCGCTGGCGGCAGGTCTCCGAGGACCTCGTGCTCGTCGCGTTCTTCGCCGTCGTGCCGCCGGTGCTCGCGGTCGGCCTCTACTTCACGCTGTGGCACGCGGTCCGGCACATCCTGCGCCTCGAGCTGACCGAGCCGACGAGCGCGGGACAGCTGCACCGCGGGCGGCTGCTCGCGCCGTTCCTCCGCTTCGCCCGTCAGGCGTGGCCGATCACCGCGATCGCGGTGGCGATGCTCGTGGCACTCGCCGTCGTGGTCCGCCGAGCCGACCTCGGCGTCTACCTGGTGCTCATCGCGGCACTCACCACCCCGCACACCGTCGTCGTCACGTGGATGGACCACGTGCAGCGCACCTGGTCCCGACGCACACCGGACCACGTGACGCACCCCCGTGCCGAGCGCTCGACCGAGCGCCCGGCACCAGCACCCCGAACGAAGGACACCCCGTGACCACCACACCCGCTCCCCGCCCGTCCGGCCTGCGCACGGGCGCGGTGTTCGCCGGTCGCATCCTCGTCATCGCGGCGGCCGTCGGCCTGGTCGGGTGGATCGCCTTCACCCTGTCGAACGTCGTGGTGCCCCTGCTCATCGGGCTGGTCGTCGCCGCGCTGCTCGTGCCCTTCAGTGCCCTGCTGCAGCGTCACGGTGTCCCGGGGTGGCTCGCGATCGTCCTCGCGCTGCTGTCGCTCGTCGTCGGGATCGCCCTGCTCGTCTTCCTGGTCGTCTGGCGCGTCAGCGAGCAGCTCCCGAGCCTCGAGGACCGCACGGTGGCGCTCATCGGCACCGTGCAGGACCTGCTGCGGCACCCGCCGTTCGGCCTGCCGTCGGTCGACCTCGACACGCTCTCGACGGACGCCAGGACCTTCGTCGAGCAGCACGCCGCCGAACTGCAGCAGGGCGTCGTCGTCGCGGGCGCCACCCTCGTGCACCTCGGCGAAGGGCTCTTCATCGTGACCTTCGTGACGATCTTCGCGCTCACCGGCGGACGGAGGATGTGGGAGTGGGTCGTCTCGCTCTTCCCCCGGGCCGCGCAGCACCGGATCGGCGTCGCCGGCGAGGCGGGGTGGACGACCCTGACGCACTTCATCCGCGTGCAGGTCGTCATCGCGGCGACGGACGCGATCGGCATCGCACTCGGCGCGTTCCTGCTCGGGGTGCCGCTCGCCGGGCCGATCGGTGTCGTGGTGTTCGTCGGGGCGTTCATCCCGGTCGTCGGGGCCTTCGCCGCCGGGGCCGTCGCGGTGCTCCTGGCACTGCTGTTCAAGGGCTGGGTGGTCGCCCTGGTCATGCTCGGGGTCGTCGTGCTCGTGCAGCAGCTCGAGGGCCAGGTGCTGCACCCGTTCCTGACCGGGTCCGTCGTCGCCGTGCACCCGCTCGCGGTGCTGCTCGCGGTGATCGCCGGCACGACGATCGGCGGGATCGCCGGCGGGTTCTTCGCCGTACCGCTCGCCGCGACCGCGAACTCGATGATCCGGGCGGCCCGGCAGGACGACCCCGACGTCGAGATCGCCCTGCCGATCCCGCAGAGCGCCGAGCCCGCCGCCTGACGCGGCCGCAGGGTCAGCGCCGGCCGACCACCGCGGCCCGGACGGTCAGCGCCCGCTGACCACCGCGTCCCGTCGCATCCGGACGAGGCTCGCCCCCGTCGCGCCCGCCATCGCGACGAGGATCACCACGAGGGACACCCAGGTCGGGATCTCCGGTGCCCACGAGAACCCCTCGCCCCCGTTGAGGAACGGCAGCTCGTTCTCGTGCAGGGCGTGCAGCACGAGCTTCACCCCGATGAACGCCAGGATGAGCGCGATCCCGTACTTCAGGTAGACCAGGCGCTCGAGCAGCCCGCCGAGCAGGAAGTACAGCTGCCGCAGACCCATCAGGGCGAACACGTTCGCGGTGAAGACGATGAACGCGCTCTCGGTGATGCCGAAGATCGCGGGGATCGAGTCGAGCGCGAACAGCAGGTCCGTCGTGCCGATCGCGATGAGCACGATGAGCAGCGGTGTGAAGTGCTTCGCCCCGTCCTGGGAGACGCGGAACTTCATGCCGTCGAACTCGTCCGTGATGCGCACCCGACGGCGCAGCAGGCGGACGAGGGCGCTGTCCTGCTGCTCCTCGTCGTCGTCCTCACGGAGCTGCTGGATCGCGGTCCAGATGAGCCACGCGCCGAACAGGTAGAAGATCCAGGTGAAGTCCTCGATGAGTTGCGCGCCGACCAGGATGAACACCCCGCGCAGGACCAGGGCGATGATGATGCCGAGCATCAGCACCTCCTGCTGGATCGCCTTCGGCACGCTGAACCGCGCCATGATGATGACGAAGACGAACAGGTTGTCGATGCTCAGGCTGTACTCGGTCAGCCAGCCGGCGACGAACTGCCCCGCGGCGTCCCCGCCGGCGAAGACGAGCATGAGCACCGCGAAGACGAGCGCGAGCCCCACGTAGACACCGACCCACGTGCCCGATTCGCGCAGGCTCGGGACGTGCGGTCGGCGGGCGACGATGAGCAGGTCGACGAGCAGGATCGCGACGAGCGCGATGATGGAGCCGACCTCGAAGACGACGGGGAGCTGGGGCATCGTTCCAGTCTGGGGCATGCGGACGGGAGGCGCGCGGCGGGCCCGCGACGTCCCTTCCGTCCGCCGCGTCCCGGTTCAGTCCCCGCGGACGCCGATCGCGTCGGCCGCCTGCTCGTACAGGCTGGTCGCCAGGGAGTTCAGCACCTCGTGGAGCTCGCCGCCGTGCGCGCCGTCGACGGCGCGCAGCATCGCGCCGTAGCGCGTGCGGTAGTCCTCGACGACGGCGTCGCCAGCCGGGAGCAGGCGCAGCAGGGACCCCCGTCGGTCCGCGGGGTTGGGTGCGCGCTCGATCAGTCCGGCGGCCGTCATGCGGTCGATCATGTTCGTCACCGCACCCGAGGTCAGCCCGAGGTAGCCGGCCACCTCGGTGGGGGTCGAGTACCCGGTGTCGCTGACGAGCACGAGCGCACGCAGGGCGTTCTCGTGGATGCCGGCTCGCGCGCTGAGCTGGCCGACCAGGCTCGTGTTCGCGCGGACGACCGCGGCGAACGCCGCCATCAGGTCGGCGTCGTCGGTGGAGGGGGCCACGGGACCTGCTTCCGTCGAAGGGGGGACACGGGGCGTCCCCCGCTCTGGGGTAAGTATACGAGTGGTCAAATTGGTGAACAACTGACTATCTTGATCATTGAAGCAAGTGAGCCCGAACCACTTGCTCCGACTGCCCGCACCACCACCGAACGATGAGGTACACCGTGTCCACCAAGCTCCGCACCTCCGCGATGAAGCGGATCCGTTTCGCCCCCGTGGCACTCCTCGCCGGCATCTTCGCCGCCGTCCTGCTGTCGCTCTCGCTCACCGGCACCCTCTCCGGGTTCGCCGCGAGCATCACCAACTCGAGCAACACCGCCGCGACCGGCACGCTGGTCATGCAGGAGCAGAACGCCGGCGCGACCGTCACCTGCCTCAGCACCGACGGTGGTTCGGTCTCCACGAACGCGGCGACCTGCTCCACCATCAACAAGTTCGGTGGCAGCACGACGATGACGCCCGGCAACACCGTCAACACCGCGATCTCGATCAAGAACACCGGTACCGCGAACGCCGCGACCTTCACGCTGACCCCGGGTGCGACCTGCACGCAGTCGGCCAACGGCACGCAGAACGGCACCGCGACCGACCTGTGCGCGAAGATGAACCTCGTCATCACCTCGGGCTCGACCACCGTCTTCAGCGGCACCCTCGCCAGCTTCAAGGGTGCGCCGGCCTCGTCCTTCACGATGCCCCAGGCCCCCGCCGCCGGCGCCACCGTGCCGTTCAACTTCGCGGTCACCCTCGACCCGTCGGCCGGCAACACGTACCAGGGCCTCGCAGCGTCCGTCCCGATGACCTGGACCTTCACCGCCTGACCCGCAGGGAGCGAGCCGGCGTGACGCCCTGATCCCGTCCCGCCGGCACGGTACCCCCCGCTCCCAGACCGAACTCCACAGACCGACGCCCCCCGACCGGCCTCCCCCCTTCCGGCCGGGTGACGTCACCCCCGGCGCAGTCCGACCGTCATCCCCCCGTCCGGTCGGACGCGTCCACCCCGGCGGCGCTCGGACGTCCCCCCACGCCCGAGCGCCGCCCCCCTTCCCCACGCACTCCCCGCACCCGCACCACCCGCCGTCCCTCCGGGGCGGCCGACCCCACCGGAGCAGCAGATGAGCCAGACCGCAGCGATCCCGCTCAGCGGCACGCTCGACCGTCCGGTCCTGCGCGGCCGTGCCGTCAGCCGCTCCGAGACCGTCCTCGCCTGGACGGTCGCCGCGGTCGCCGCCGTGCTGCTGACCGCCGCGGTGCTGTTCCTGTCCGCCGGTGGTCGCTGGTTCGTCGTCGAGACGCCCTCGATGGGCGTGGCCGCCCCGGTCGGCACCCTCGTGCTCGACATGCCGGTCGACGTGGACACGCTCGCGGTCGGCGACGTCGTCTCGTTCGCGACCGATGCGAACCCCGGCGTCGTCTACACGCACCGCATCATCGGCATCGACGCGCAGGGCCTGCACACCCGCGGGGACATCAACGGTGCCACCGACCCGTGGACGCTCACGCAGCACGACGTCATCGGCGCACCGGTGCTCCTCGTGCCCCACCTCGGCTGGCTGTTCCGCGCCGCACCGATCCTGCTCGTCGGCACCCTGCTGATCTGGACGCTCACCAGCGCCTTCACCGACCGCGTGACCCGCACCTGCCTGCGCATCGCCGGTGGTGCCCTCACGACCTCGTACGCAGCCTTCGTCCTCAAGCCGTTCGTGAACGTGACCACGATCACGAACACCTCGAGCCCCGAGGGTGTCGAGGCGACCATCGTCTCCTCCGGGATGTTCCCCGTCCGCGTCGAGGCCCACGGCGGCACCACCGTGCACCTGGTCGACGGCCAGGTCGGACGCGTCGTCATCCACGAGCTCACGGCGAACGGGCACTACCAGCTGACCTCGAACATCCACCTCGACCCGGTCGGCTGGGCTGCGCTCGTCCTGGTGTGCCTCGTGCCGCTCGTGCTCTGCCTGGCCGTCGGCCGTGTCGAACCGGTGCGTGCCTCGTGAGGGCCGGTCGCCTCCGCGACGGCCGGGTCGTCGCCGCACTGCTCGTCGTCGCCCTCGCCGTGGTCGTGCTGCTCAACCAGTTCGCTCCGACGCGGTCCGCGTACAGCGCGACCGTCGCGAACACCGGCAACACCGCGGCGACCGCGCCGTACTTCACCTGCGGTGCCGCAGCGCTGGCCGACGCCTCCGGCGCGCTGTTCGCCTACGACCTCGACGAGGCTGCCGGCGCGAAGACCGCGGCGGACTCGTCGGGCAAGGGCAACGCCGGCACCTACCAGGGGTCGATGACCACGACCGCGAACCCGGCAGCGTGCTCCCGCGACGGTGGTCCGGCGTACACGCTGAACGGGTCGACGAGCTTCGTCTCGACGCCGCGGGCCTACGCGAACCCGACGACCTTCAGCGAGGAGGTCTGGTTCCGCACCACGGTGGCCGGTGGACTGCTCATCGGCTTCGGCAGCAACCAGGTCGCCACCTCGGGGCAGCACGACCGGCAGATCTACGTCAACACCTCGGGGCAGCTCGTGTTCGGCTCGTACAACGGCACCACGCAGGTGATCACGTCCCCGAAGGCCGTCACCGACGGTGCGTGGCACCACGTCGTGTCGACGATGTCGCCGACGAACGGGATGCGCCTGTACCTGGACGGCACCCTCGTCGCGTCGAACACCGCGTTCAAGGCCCCGGAGAACTACACCGGGTACTTCCGCATCGGGTACGACACCATCAGCGGGTGGCCGGGGGCGCCGTCCAGGGAGTACTTCACCGGGTCGATGCGGTACGCCGCGGTCTACTCGACGGAGCTGTCCGCGACGCAGGTCGCGAACCACAACGCCGCCGGTCGCTGACCCACCGGCACGACGGACGGGAGGCGCGTGGCGGGGTCGCCGCGCGCCTCCCGTCCGTCCGTGGGCGGGTGGGGGAAACCCCCACCCGATCGTGCGGTCACCACCGTCGAGCGGTGCTCGCGTCCGCCCCTACTGTGAAGCCGTGCAGAAAGCGATCGCCCTCTGGAGCTCCGCCGTGGACCTCCTCCTCGACGCGTTCCTCGGCCTCGTCTGGACCGTCCTCCTCGTCACGTTCCTCGCCACCTCGATCGGCAGCATCCCCGCCGCCGGGGTCGGGGTGCTCCTGCTGGTGGCCACGACCCTGACGGCCCGGTGGGCCGCCGAGCTCGAGCGCCGCCGCGCCGCGGCCCTCCGCGACGTCGAGATCCCACGGCCGATCCGCCGGACGACCCGCACGACCGGGCTCTGGCGTCCCGTGGTGCAGGCGTTCGTCGACCTCGCCGACCCGGTGACCTGGCGGGCGCTGGCGCACCACCTGGTGTCCACCGTGCTCGGCTGGGGGTTCCTCTCGCTCGTGACGCTCGCTCCGTTCATCGTGACGACGGCTCGATCCGGTCCCCTGCCGGGACTGCTCCCCGGTGGCACGGCCGGTGGTGTCACGGCGAGCGTGGTGCTCCTCGTGGTGACCGTGCTCTACGTGTGGGGCGCCGGCAGTCTCGACCGGGCGCTCGCACCGCTGCTCCTCGGCTCCAGCCGGACCGCGGCGCTGCAGGACCGCATCCACGCCCTCGCCGACGCCCGGCAGGGTGCGGTCGACGCCGCGACCACCGAACGACTCCGCATCGAGCGCGACCTGCACGACGGCGTCCAGCCCCGGCTCGTGGCGCTCGCGATGACCCTCGGCATGGCCCGGTCGCGCTTCGACAGCGACCCCGCGGCCACCCGGGAGCTCCTCGACCAGGCGCACCGCGACGCGAAGGACTCGATCACCGAGCTCCGACAGCTCGCCCGAGGCATCCACCCGGCGATCCTCACCGACCGGGGGCTCGACGCCGCGCTGTCCGCCGTGGCCGCACGCAACGCCGTCCCGACGACCGTCGACGTGGTGCTCACCGGTCGACCGCGGCCCGAGGTCGAGGCGGTCCTCTACTTCGCCGTCGCCGAGGCGTTGACGAACGTCGCGAAGCACTCCGGTGCCACGCGGTGCTCCGTCACCGTCGACCAGGTGCCCGGCGGTGTCCGGACCGTCGTGTGGGACGACGGGGTCGGTGGCGCCGGCACCGACGGTCACCCCGGCGGCGGACTGAGCGGGATGCGCGACCGCGTCCGCGCCGCCGGCGGCACCCTGCTGACCGAGAGCCCCGTCGGCGGCCCGACCCGAGTGACCGTGGAGCTCCCGTGCGCATCGTGATCGCCGAGGACGCCGTCCTCCTGCGGGCCGGACTCGTCCGCCTGCTGACCGACGCCGGGCACGAGGTGACGGCGGCCGTCGACACCGCTCCCGCCCTCCTCGACGCCGTCGCCGCCGACCGCCCCGACCTGGCGATCGTCGACGTGCGGATGCCCCCGACCTCCACCGACGAGGGGGTGCGCGCCGCGGTCCTCATCCGCGCGCAGCACCCCGGGGTCGCGGTGCTCGTGCTCTCCCAGTACGTCGAGGAGCGCTACGCGGCCGACCTCATCACGAGCGACACCGCAGGACTCGGGTACCTGCTCAAGGACCGCGTGGTCGAGGTCGACGAGTTCCTCGGTGACGTCGCGCGGGTCGGTTCGGGTGGCACCGTGTTCGACCCCGAGGTGGTCGCGCAGATCCTCGCCCGCTCGCGCCGCACGGACGGCATCGACACCCTGTCCCCGCGGGAGCTCCAGGTCCTGCAGCTCATGGCCGAGGGTCGGTCGAACAGCGCGGTCGCCGCTGCGATGCACATCACCGAGAGCTCGGTCGAGAAGCACGTCTCCGCCGTGTTCACGAAGCTCGGCGTCCCGGCCGAGGGCACCGGCAACCGCCGCGTGCTCGCCGTGCTCCGCTACCTGTCCGAGGCCGCCGGCCGGGGACGCTGACCGCGCACCCGCCCCGCCCCGCCCGCCCACCCCGCACCAGCACCCGAAGGAACGAGATCCCCGTGACGACCACCGCCCCGCCCACCAGCTCCACGCCCCCACCGGCTCCCCGACGTCCCCGCACCCTGCGGACCGTCCTGCTCGTGGTCGGCTCCGTGCTGCTCGTCGCACTGCTCGCCGTCGTCGTGGTGCAGTCCGTCGCCGCCAGCGACCGGCAGGACCACTCGCGGACGAGTGCCGTCGACGAGTCCTTCGACCGCATCCGGATCGAGGCCGGGGCAACCGACGTCCGCGTCGAGCGGGTCGACGTGGACCGCACGGAGGTCGTCTTCGTCGCCGGTGACACACGACTCCGTGAGCGGCACGCGGTCCGCGACGGGGTGCTCGACCTCACGGTGTCCGGTCCGGCGTGGAGCATCGTCGACCTCTCCGTCGGGGTCCGGCAGGGCGCCCACCTGACCGTGCGGGTGCCGGAGGACGCCGCGGACGTCCCGGTCGAGGTCGACGCCACCGCCGGCGACGTGCTGCTCGCCGGCAGCTGGGGTGACGTCGCACTGACGAGCACCGCCGGTGACGTCACGCTCGACGGGCGGGCGGACGCCCTCGCCGTCGAGGCGACCTCGGGCGACGTGCAGCTCACCCTCGCTGCGGCGCCGCGGAGCATCACGGTCGAGACGACGTCGGGCGACCAGGTGGTCAGCCTGCCGGACGGCGACTACCGGATCACCGCCGAGGCCACCGTCGGCGACGTCGACAACGAGCTCGGTACCGACCCCGGTGCCGCGCAGCAGTACCGGTTCACGGCGGTGGCGGGCGACGTCGAGATCCAGCGCGGGACGGGCCGCTGACCGGTCGGCGGACGGACGGGAGGAGCGTGGCGGGGTCGCCACGCTCCTCCCGTCCGTCGCCACCGTCGTTCGCCGATCGGACAGCGTGTCCCTCGGACACCCGGGTCGTTCCGGGGTCTCCGGCGTAGCCAGGACCCTCACCGTCCGACCACGGGAGGAACCCACATGACCAAGGACGCGAACGCCGCCACGCAGGAGAAGCTCGGCGGGATCCTCGAGGCCCGCGACTGGGGTCGCATGCACGAGGCCTGGCACGAGGACGTCGTCGACCACGACCCCGCACCCGGGCAGGCGCCCGGACTCGCCGGCATCGTCGACTTCTGGACGGAGTTCACGACGGCGTTCCCCGACGTCACGCTCGAGGCCGACCCGCTGATCGTCACCGACGACTTCGTCACCGCGGTGTTCACGATCCACGGCACGCACACGGGTCCGTTCCAGGGGCACGAGCCGACCGGACGCTCGTTCACCGTCCGTGGCATCCAGGTGTCGAAGTTCGTCGACGGCAGGATCGCGGAGCGCTGGGGCTCGACGGACCAGCAGGGCATCGAGGAGCAGCTGCAGCTCGGCTCGTCCGACGTGCAGTTCGTCAGCAAGGGCTGACCGGGCCGCTCTGCCGGACGCCCCGGGTACGCTCGGGGCGTCCGGTACCAGCCGGGTCCGCCCTCGTCGAAAGGCACCCGTGCGTCTCCGAGCCCTCCTCGCCACCGTCGTCGTCGCAGCGCTCGCGCCCGTCCTGTTCGTCGCCGGACCGGCATCGGCCCACGACGTGCTGGTCGCGTCCGACCCGGTGGCCGACGCGACGGTCGCGGGTGACCTGGACCGCATCACCCTGACCCTCTCCGAACCGCCGCTCAGCGGCCTGCAGACCGGCATCGTGATCAGCGTCACCGACGCCCAGGACGCCGAGCACACGTCCGGCGAGGTCACGGTCGAGGGCAACACCATCGGCAAGGACCTCGACATCTCCGAAGCGGGGTCGTACTCGGTGCGGTGGCGGAGCGTCTCCGTCGACGGGCACCCGATCTCCGGCGAGTACCGGTTCGCGTCGAGCGGCCCGGCAGCGCTCGACTCCTCGACGACCTCGGGCATCGCGGAGACGCCGACCCCGACCGCTGCTGCGTCCTCCGCAGCGCCGACCGCGACGGCGACGGCGGACGCCGCGTCCGGCACCTCCGACGAGGTGTCGGCCACCCAGGCGGCCGTCGCCCCGGTCGACCACCGACACCACACGATCCTGCTGCTGATCGTCGCGCTGGTCGTCGTCGTGTTCGCCGGCGTCGTCGGCGTCCGCGCCCTGCTGGCCCGTCGGAACGGTGTCCCCGCCGCGGGACCGGACGTCGAGGACGGCACGGTCGGACACGGCACGGACGAGGACGGCACACGGCGGTGACCAGGGCGGCGCAGGTCCCGTCGGCCGACGCTGCCCGCGCGGCGCTCGCCGCCGCCGCCGGCCCCGGAGCCGCCCCGCTCGTGCCCGCGATGCCGAGCACGCCGGACCCCCGGGCGGCGGCCGTGCTCATGCTCTTCGGAGTGCTCGACCGCACCCCGAGCACGCGCCCCGCCGTCGCCGACGCCGTGCACCGTGACCTCGACGTCCTGCTGCTCGCCCGCGCCTCGACCCTCCGCTCGCACCCGGGCGAGATCGCGTTCCCCGGCGGGCGCATCGACCCGGACGACGTCGACGCGCCCGCTGCGGCCCTGCGGGAGGCCCGCGAGGAGACCGGGCTCGACCCGTCCGGTGTCGAGGTCCTCGGCACCCTGCCCGCCGTACCGCTCGCGCACTCGAACCACCTGGTGCGGCCCGTGCTCGGGTGGTGGCGCGAACCCACTCCCGTGCGGGTCGTCGACGAGCGGGAGTCCGCCGCCGTCTTCCGGACGCCCGTGGCCGACCTGCTCGACCCGGCGAACCGCGGGGTGACCGTCCTCCGTCGCGGCGGCCGGGAGTGGCGGGGGCCGGCCTTCACGGTACGGTCGGACCAGGGCGTGCACACGCTCTGGGGGTTCACGGCGATGCTGCTCGACGCGCTCTTCGACCGGCTCGGCTGGACGGAGCCCTGGGACGCGGGGCACGAGCTCCCGCTCCCTGCGCACCGAAGGACCTGACCCCTGTTCTCCACCCTGCTCGTCGAGGTGCCGTGGCTCGCCTCCGGCGTCCTCGTCCCGGTCGTGTTCCTGGCCGGGCTGCGCACCGGCCGGCCGCTGCTGACGGCGGCTGCCGGCATCGGCCTGTCCGCCGGCATCGAGGTGGTGCAGGCGTTCGTGCTCGGCATCGGCCGGGCCTGCGACACGAGCGACCTGGTCACGAACGGCATCGGCGCGGTGATCGGCGGCCTGCTCGCGGCAGCGGCGCTCGGGCTCGTGCGACGCCGGGCCACGCGACGTCGCTGACCGGACGTCGTAGGGTCTGGGCATGACCGTCGTCGCCCTGGTGCTCGCCGCCCTCGCCGCGCTCCTGCACGTCTGGATCTTCGTGCTCGAGTCCGTCCTCTGGACCACCCCGCGTGCGCGGAACACCTTCGGCACCTCCGAGCAGGAGGCCGCCGCCACACGCTCGCTCGCGTTCAACCAGGGCTTCTACAACCTGTTCCTCGCCGTGCTCGTCCTGGTCGGCATCGTCGTCGTCGCGTCGGGCGGCACCGCCGTCGGCCTGACGCTCGTCGTCGCCGGCACCGGGAGCATGCTGGCCGCCGCGCTGGTGCTGTTCACGAGCGACGCGACGAAGCGCCGTGCCGCCACCACGCAGGGCGCGCTGCCGCTCCTCGCGCTGCTCCTGCTCGGGATCGCCGCGCTGGTCTGACCGAGCGGTCGCGGCGCTGGTTCAGAGCAGCTCGGCGAGCAGGGCCTCGACCCGGCGGCGGACGTCGTCGCGCACCGGGCGCACCTGGTCGATCGGCAGGCCGGCCGGGTCGGTGAGCGCCCAGTCCTCGTAGCGCTTGCCCGGGAAGACCGGGCACGCGTCCCCACAGCCCATCGTCACGACGACGTCCGCCTGGCGCACCGCGTCGGTGGTCAGGACGGCGGGCTGCTCCCCCGCGATGTCGATGCCCTCCTCGGCCATCGCCTGCACCGCGACGGCGTTGATGCGGTCGGCGGGCTCCGACCCGGCGGAGAAGACGTCGACACGGTCGCCGCCGAGGTGCCGGAGCCACCCGGCTGCCATCTGCGAGCGGCCGGCGTTGTGGACGCAGACGAACAGGACGGCGGGCTTCTGGTCGGGCACGGTGACTCCGGGGGTCGTCGGGACGGGGTGGGGTCATCCTGCCGCACCGAGGTGAACGGACGGGCCCGGCGGCGGACGGGAGGCCCGTGGCGGGCCGGCACCGTGCCTCCCGTCCGTCCCGTGGCGCGTCCAGATCGTGACCCACCCGAGCGGGTCGGTGCGGTAGCGTCCGCGGGGTGATCGTGTGGATCAACGGCACCCACGGGGCCGGCAAGACGACGACGGCCCGCCTGCTGCAGCCGATGCTGCCCGACGCCCACGTGCTCGACCCGGAGAAGATCGGCGAGGTCCTGATGGACGTCCGACCGGCGCTGCCCGACCACGGGGACTTCCAGCACTGGGCCCCGTGGCGCCCCCTCGTCGTCGAGACCGCGCGGCGGGTGCTCGACCAGGTCGGCGGCACCCTCGTCATGCCGCAGACCGTGCTGGTCGAGGCCTACTGGCGGGAGATCGCCGACGGGTTCGCGCAGCACGGGATCCCGGTGCGGCACGTCGTCCTGCACGCCGACCAGGACACCCTGCGCCGACGGATCGAGGACGACGCCGTCGTCGGCTACTCGACCTTCCGGATGAGCCGCCTCGCCCCGTACGCCGAGGCGGCGGACGGCTGGCTGCACGACGCCGCCGAGGTCGTGTCGACCGTCGGACGCACGCCCGAGCAGGTCGCCCGGGGCATCGCTGACGGTCAGCCCGCGGCGGTCCCGGCGAGCCCGATCGCCGCGGGCTGACAGCGGGGACACCACCAGACGCGTCGGGGCGCGGAGCCGACCACCTCGACGTCGTCGCGGGCGCGCACCCGCGTGCCGCAGCGCAGGCACGGCCGACCGGCCCGCCCGACGACCCAGTGGCGCTCCCCACGACGGAGCACCCCCGTCGTCACCTGGTGGGCGTCCGGTGTCGTCGCCGAGTGGCGGAGCATCCGCTGCGCGGTGTCGAGCAGGGTCCCGACGTCGACCGTGCCGATCGGCCGGTCCGGGTGCAGCCCGCGGACGAAGCCGAGCTCGTTCGCCCAGAGGTTGCCGAGCCCGGCCACGCGCCGCTGGTCGAGCAGGACCGTGCGCACGGGCAGGTCCGGGTCGGCCGTGCAGCGTCGGACGGCCTCGTCGCGGTCGAAGTCGTCGTGGAGCAGGTCCGGGCCGAGGTACCCGACCGCCAGGTGCTCGTCGCGGGTGGGGAGCAGCTCGACCACGGGCAGCGCGATCCCCCACACCGTCCGTCCGTCGTCGAGGGCCATGCGCACCCGGGCGTCCTGCGCGGCGCGGACCGGCAGCCGCTTCCCCGCACCCGTCGTGGTCCACGAACCGGTCATCCGCATGTGGGTGTGGAGCGTCGTGCCGTCGTCGAACCGGGTGAGCAGGTGCTTGCCGTGCGTGGCGTGGGCGACGATGCGCCGGCCGCCGAGCGGGGTGCCGGCGTCGGCGCCGCCGCGGAGCTCGCCGCGGGCGACCAGGGCCCCGTCGACGGCACGGAGTCGAGCTGCCAGGCGGTGGACGGAGTCACCCTCGGGCATGCCCTCACGCTAGGCGGGGCCACCGACAGCGTCGGCGTCCCTCAGGCCGCGGCGGCGTGCTCCCGGAGCGCCGGGCAGTGCTCGGGCGTCGGGTGCTCGGTGATCGCGATGACCTCGTCGAGCCGGTCGCGGGCGGCCTCGAGCTCCGCGAGCTGTGCGGTGATCCGGTCGCGCTCGGCGACCAGCAGCGCGAAGGACTCCGGCGTCGCCACCCCCGCGTCGACGCACGGCAGCAGCTGCACGATGGTCCGGCTCGGGAGTCCGGCGGCGAAGAGCTGCTGCACGAGCTGCACCCGTTCGACCGACGACGCCGCGTAGGACCGCTGGCCACCCGCGGTCCGCTCCGCGCTGAGCAACCCCTGCTCCTCGTAGTACCGCAGCGAGCGCACGCTCGCACCCGTCGCCGCAGCGAGGTCACCGATCCGCACGTCGTCTCCGATCCACACTTGCACCTGACACCGATGTGAGGTCCTACCGTAGCCGAGCCGCAGCGGGAAGGACCCGCCAGGCAGGAGGACACCATGGACATCGCCGGATCCGTCGCACTCGTCACCGGGTCGAACCGGGGCATCGGCCGCCGCTTCGTCACCCAGCTGCTCGAGCGCGGCGCGTCGAAGGTCTACGCGACCGCTCGCCGTCCCGAGCTCGTGGACATCGACGGCGTCGAGGTGCTGCCGCTCGACATCACCGACGAGACGTCGGTCGCCGCTGCGGCTGCCGCCGCGCAGGACGTCACGCTGCTCGTCAACAACGCCGGGATCGCCGGGACCGGCTCGCTCCTGCGCGACGACCTCGCCGACGCGCACCGGCTGCTCGACACCCACCTCTGGGGCACCCTGTCGATGCTGCGGGCCTTCGCACCGGTCATCGAGCGCAACGGTGGTGGCGCGGTGGTCAACGTGCTCTCCGCGCTCTCCTGGTTCGCGTACCCGGGGTCAGGTGCCTACGGGGTGGCGAAGGCCGCGGAGTGGAACATGACGAACGCGGTCCGGCTCGAGCTGCGCGACGCCGGGATCACGGTCCAGGGGCTGCACCTCGGCGCGGCCGACACCGACATGATGGCCGGGTACGACGGCCACATGACCGACCCGGCCGACGTCGCACGCGCGTCGCTCGACGGGGTCGAGCAGGGGCTCGCGGAGGTCGTCGTCGACGAGTGGAGCGCGATGGTCAAGGCGTCGCTCCAGCAGACGCCGGACGTGCTCGCGGCGCAGCTCGGCTGACGGCAGGACGGACGGGAGGCGCGGTGCCAGCCGGCACCGCGCCTCCCGTCCGTCACCGGGTCGCGTCAGGAGCCTGGGCGCTCCTCCGGGCGGTCGGCGGACGTGTCCGCCGGCGCCGGGTCGAGGGTCGCGTCGATGCCGGGGTCCGGCGAGACGGTCTGCGTGTGCACCGGGAAGGCGTCCGGCGAGGTGCTGACCTCGCCGACGGCCGACGCGGAACGCCCACGGCCGCCGCGGATCCGGCGCACCAGGTCCCAGGGGCGACCGGACTGCCGCTGCTCCGGTGCGTCGACCTCGAGACCGTAGTACGCGCCGACGTGCTCGAGCAGGACCTCGCGCTCCGCCTTGTCGTACGCCCGGCGTTCCCGGTTGAAGGCGATCACGGTGGACCAGCAGACCATGAGCAGCACGACGCTGAACGGGAGTGCCGTGGTGATCGCCGCGGTCTTCAACGCGTTCAGCCCGCCGGTCAGCAGCAGCGCGACGGCGAGCAGGGCGGCGACGACCGCGAAGAAGACGCGGAGCCAGTTCTTCGGCTCGATGTCACCGCCCGAGGCGATCATCGCCATGACGAGCGACCCCGAGTCCGAGGACGTCACGAAGAACACACCGATGAGCAGGATCGCGCCGAACGTCAGCACGACGCCCGCGGGCAGGTCGGCGAGCAGCGTGAAGAGCGACCCCTCGACGTCGACGGAGCCGTCCGCGCCGACGAGGCCGCCGGTACCGTCGGTCTCCTGGTGGATCGCGGCACCGCCGAGGACGGCGAACCAGAGGAAGGTGAGGGCGGTCGGCACGAGCAGCACGCCGAAGACGAACTCACGGACGGTGCGACCGCGCGAGATCCGGGCGATGAAGATGCCCACGAAGGGGGCCCACGACATCCACCAGCCCCAGTAGAACGTGGTCCAGGCGCCCTGCCACTCCTCGCCCGCGGCGCCCTGCTGCGCGGTGACGTTGAAGGACAGGCCCACCACGTTCTGCAGGTAGGCACCGATCGACTGGACGAAGTCGCGGAGCAGGAACTGCGTGGGGCCGACGATCAGGATGAAGAGCAGCAGTGCCGCCGCGAGGATGAGGTTGAAGTTCGAGAGGATCTTCATGCCCTTGGTCACACCGGTGACCAGGGAGACGATCGTCACGGCGGTGATGACCGCGATGATGGCGATCTGGCTGACGGTGCTGCTCTCGGCGAGGCCCGCGCTCTCGAGGCCGGCACCGATCTGGATGACACCGAGGCCGAGCGAGGTCGCGACACCGAACAGCGTGCCGATCAGGGCGATCACGTCGATGAGGTTGCCCCACCCGCCGCGCACGCGGTTGCCGAGCAGCGGTTCGAGGGCCCAGCGGATCGAGACCGGGCGGCCCCTGCGGTGGATCGCGTACGCCAGGGCGAGGCCGAGGACGACGTAGATGGCCCAGGCGTGCAGGCCCCAGTGCAGGAAGGTCTGGGTCATCGCCTGCTGGGCGAGCTGGTTCTCGGTGCCCGTGACACCGGGCCGGGGCGAGGCGAAGTGACTGAGCGGCTCGGAGACACCGTAGAAGACGAGGCCGATGCCCATGCCCGCAGCGAAGAGCAGGGCGAACCACGAGCCGGTGGAGAACTCGGGTTCGTCCTGGTCCTTGCCGAGCTTGATGTCGCCGTACCTCGAGAAGCCGACGAACAGGGAGAACCCGACGAAGAACGCCGCGATGAGCACGTAGTACCAGCTGAAGTTGCGGACGATCCCGCTCTGCAGTGCGGTGAACACGGCCTCGGCGGACGACGGCGCGATGAGGGTCCAGGCGACGAAGCCGAGCACGATCACGGCGGCCGGCCAGAAGACCCAACGAGCGAGCTGGGGGGTGGTGCGGACCGGCTCACCGGGCCGGAGTTGATCGGATGCGGTTGCGGGTGGTCTGGTGGTGGCCATCCGTCCATGGTGCCTGATGTGCTGTGGAACCGTTCAGGCGGGGCTGTCCTGGCCGGGGTCGACGGTCCGCGCACGCATCGTCGCGACGAGTCCGCGCCGCCGCTGGGACGCCTGCTGCTCGAGCCGACCGGCCAGCCGGTCGGCGGCACGCTCGACGAGCGGCTGCCCGGCGCCGTAGTGGCCGACGGTCGCGAAGAGGCCCGCCACGAGGTCCTCCGGTGCCGGCCAGTGCTGCAGGACGCGCGGCGCTCCCTCCGGGCCGAGCAGCGCCGTGACGGCCGCCCGGTCCCGCCAGAGCGGCACCAGGACCGGCGTCGCCATGTCCAGGGCGCTGACCGCGGTGTACGGGTCGTTCGAGCCGGAAGCGAGCCCGCGGACGGCGATCTCGACCAGCTGCTGCAGGGCGAACTCGACGTCCTGCACGGGCGTCCTGGCGGTGCCGAGGACCACCGCGGCGCGCAGCGTCCGAGCGGTGGCGGCGTCGACCGTCGGCCTGCTGCCCCCGTCCGCGCGGACCCGGACGACGACGTCGCCCTGGATCACGTACCGGCCCGGGGTCGCGACGACGTCGACGAGACGGTCGTTGCGGCCCGCCCAGGCCGTCAGGGCCCGCCACTCCACCGACTGCACGTAGCCGTCGGCCGCAGCCCGGACCGCGGACCACCCGTCCTCGGGCACGACGACGGGGGCGATCGTCCGTCGATCGTCGTCGCCGTCCCGGTAGGCCTCGTCGACCGCTGCACGCAGGTCGGTCTGCACCTGCCGCTGCAGCGACGTGATCTGCGTGCTCGACGCGATGTGGTGGATGAAGAAGACGAGCACGCCCACGTCGAGCACGGCGAGCAGGACCGCGACGTGGATCGCGACGACGGGGACGAACGGGTCGCCGTCGTCGACGTCGGTGTGCACCGTCCGCAGCACGACCATCGCGTAGAGGAACGTCGACGTGAACGCCGCGAGCACGAGCTGGTTCGCCCGGTCGGCCGTGAAGTTCCGCACGAGCCGCGGGCCGTACGTCGAGGACGTGGTGGCGAGGACCGAGATCGTGATCGAGAACGACGTCCCGGCGACCGTGAGCATCGCCGTGCCGATCGTCGTCAGGATCGACCGACCGCCCCCGGCGCTCAGCGCGTCGAGGAACGGCACCGCGGGGACCCGCCCGTCGAGGACCTCGCGGTCGAGGGTGACGAGCAGCTGCGCGGCGACGATCGCCACCACACCGAGCACGGCCGGCAGGAACCAGAAGGACTCCCGGATGCGGACGAGGAGAGCGTGCATGGACTGGTCCGTTCGTCCCGGTGGTCAGAAGTCTCGCGACGTTTCGGTGACGGGGCCCCCGATCCGTCGGAGGTGGACGCGCCGCACGAGCCGGATCACCAGCTCGTGGTCCCCGATCTCCAGCGTGAGCGACCGGGGGGCGTCCGCCACGCGGTCAGCCCCGGAGGAAGTCGGCGATCGCCGTGTCGCCGCCGTTGAAGCGGATGGTCCGACCGGCCGTCGACGGGTCCTCGAGCACGTCCGCGACCACGTGGGCCACGTCACCGCGCGGGACCTGCGACGCCGAGCCGTCCCAGTCGACCGAGCCGGTCGGCTCGTCGTCGGTCAGGGTGCTCGGCGCGACGACCGTCCACTGCAGCCCGGAGTCCCGGAGCACGGCGTCGGCGATCATCTTGGACTGCGCGTACGCGAAGAAGTCCTGGTCCTGGGGGATCCCGTGGTCGAGCTTCGACCCGGACCACGAGACCATCACGTAGCGGTCGACCCCGGCCTGCGCGGCGCCCTGCACGGACAGGACGGCGGCGTCGCGGTCGATCGCCCAGGTGCGGTCCGCGGAACCGCCGCCGGCACCGGCCGACCAGACGACGGCGTCGTGCCCGCGGACCAGGTCGGCGAAGTCGGTGAGCGACTGCTCCTGCACGTCGGCGACCCGGGGCTCGCCGCCGTGGGCGCGCACCTCGTCCTGCTGGTCGGGGTCGCGGATCACGGAGGTCACGCGGTGTCCGCGCTCGGTGAGGATCCGGGTGGCGAGGAGCGCGACCTTGCCGTGGCCGCCGAACAGGATGACGTTGCTCATGGCCCGGACGGTACGCGGTGCGGCTCGGAAGCGGCGGGAGCGGGTCCGTCCCCCAGCGCCCGGCGAGTACCGTCCGGTGCGACACGACGGGAGAACCGATGAGCAAGCACGACGAGCAGCACACCCTGGTCCGCACTCTGGCACTCGGGTTCCTCAGCGGTGGACGGAGCAGCACCCCGCTGGCCGTCCTCGCGCTGAACCACGACAACAAGGCCGTCAAGGGCGACTGGCAGCAGTGGAAGGCCTTCAGCTCGCCGCTCGGCCGCGGCCTGCTCGTCGCGTCCGCCATCGGCGAGCTCGTCGGCGACAAGTCCCCGAAGGCCCCCGCCCGCATCTCGCCGCTCGGCCTGGTCGGCCGCATCGGTGCCGGTGCGTTCGCGGGTGCGGCGCTCGGGACGACCGGTCGGCGGGACCTCCGACTCGAGGGCGCGATCCTCGGAGGCGTCGGCGCGATCGTCGGCAGCTTCGCCGGGTGGGCCGCCCGCAAGCTCCTCAGCAGCTCCGGCCTGCCCGACCCGGTCGGCGCGCTCGCCGAGGACGCGGCGGTCATCGCCGGCTCCGTCAAGGTGGTCAGCGGGTCCTGACCGGACCGACACCGGACGGGAGGCACGTGGCGGACCCGCCACGCGCCTCCCGTCCGTCCGGTGTCCGGTCCGTCGCCGTCCCGTCCGCCGGGGAGCACCGGCAGGGCCTGCCGCACACGGGGACGCGCGCCTAGCGTGGCCCGCATGGACATCGTCGTCATCGGAGCCACCGGCCACATCGGCACCTTCCTGGTCCCCCGCCTCGTGCGCGCCGGGCACCGCGTCAGGGTCGTGACGCGCGGCACCAGCAGCCCGTACGCGGAGGCTCCCGAGTGGGAGCAGGTCGAGCGGATCACCGCCGACCGCGAGCAGGAGGACCGGGACGGCACGTTCGGCGACCGGATCGCCGCTCTCGGCGCCGACGCCGTGGTCGACCTCGTCTGCTTCACGCTCGGGTCGGCCGAGCAGCTCGTCCGGGCGCTCCGCGGCAGCCGGACCCACCTGGTCCACTGCGGGTCGATCTGGCGCGCCGGCGTCTCGCACGTCCTGCCGATCACCGAGGAGACCGCCACGCCGCCCTTCGGCGAGTACGGCACGCAGAAGGACGCCATCGCCCGGATGCTCCTGCAGGAGACCGCCGACGGCGGGGTCGTCACGACGTCGATCCACCCCGGGCACATCAGCGGTCCGGGCTGGATGCCGATCGGTCCGCTCGGCAACCTCGACCCCACGGTGGTCGAACGGCTCGCCGCGGGCGAGGTCGTCGAGGTCCCGGGCCTCGGCGCGGAGTCGATGGCCCACGTGCACGCCGACGACGTCGCGCAGCTGTTCCAGCTCGCGGTCGAGCAGCGGGACGCCGCCGCCGGGCAGGACTTCTTCGCGACCGCCCCGACGGCGCTCACGGTGCGCGGGTACGCCCACCTGGTCGCGTCGTGGGCCGGCCGGGAGGCACGGCTCGAGTCCGTCGACTGGGACCGGTTCCGGCAGACCACGGATCCGGAGCACGCCGACGCGAGCTGGGAGCACCTGTCCCGCAGCCAGGTGTTCAGCACCGAGAAGCCGCGGCGTGTCCTCGGGTACGCACCGGCGTACACGGCGTCGGCGACGGTGCGCGATGCGCTGCGGTGGCAGGCGGAGCACGGCGACCTCGACGTGCCGGAGTCGTTCCGCCCCTGATCCCGACCGTCAGCTCGACGCGGTGCGCCCCGGGAGCGCGAGTGCCCCGCGTCGGTGCACCGCCCAGACCGTCGTCGCGAAGCCGACCAGCACGGCAGCGCCGACCGTCACGGCGGTCCACCCGCCGGCGTTCCAGAGCACGCCGGCGATCGCCGACCCGACCGCGCCGCCGGCGAAGTTCCCGGTGACGAACGCCGTGTTCAACCGGCTGCGAGCCGCGGGGTCGATCGCGAACAGCCGTGT
Source organism: Curtobacterium sp. 1310 (assembly GCF_017834105.1). Taxonomy (NCBI): domain Bacteria; kingdom Bacillati; phylum Actinomycetota; class Actinomycetes; order Micrococcales; family Microbacteriaceae; genus Curtobacterium; species Curtobacterium sp. 1310. The sequence goes on from NZ_JAFICY010000003.1 coordinate 294,449, forward strand.
CTGGTTCAGCACGTTCGTGGCCTGCACCCCGACGTCGAGCAGCAGCACCGCGACGAGCACGACCACGATCGACCGCGCCCCCAGCCCCGCGACCACCAGCGAGACGAGCACCAGCACGAGCGCGGCACCGGTGACCGGGACCGACCAGCCGCGGTCGTGCAGCCGCCCGACGCGCTGCGCCGCCACCGCCCCGGCGAGCCCGACCAGACCGACGGCGCCGATCGCGGTGGTCGAGTACCCGAAGGGTGCGCTGCTGAGCAGGAACGTCAGCGCCGTCCAGAACATCGTGAACACGGCGAACACCGACGCGCTGACGACCAGCGTCACGCGGACCGCCAGGTGTGCCCGGACGACTCCGACCACCGACGCGATGAGCTGCGGGTACCGCACCCGCTCGCGCCGTGGCAGGCGCGGGACCGCCCGCGCGAGCAGGAACGCCAGCACGACCGCGACCACCGCGGCCAGGACGTACACGCTCCGCCACCCGGCGACCTCTGCGATCACGCCGCTGACGGTCCGGGACAGCAGGATGCCGGTGAGCACGCCGGACGCGATCGTCCCGACCACCCGACCACGTGACGCCGGGTCGGCCAGGTCGCCCGCGAGCGGGATGAGGAGCTGTCCGGCGACCGTCGTGGCGCCGACCAGCGCGAGTGCGACGAGCAGGGCGCTGAACCCCGGGGCGAGTGCGGCCGCGAGCAGGGCCACGGCGGAGGCTGCGAGCACGCCCGGCACCAGCCGACGACGGTCGACCACGTCGCCGAGCGGCACGAGCAGCAGGATCCCGAGGGCGTAGCCGACCTGCGTCAGCGTGACGAGGAACCCCGCGGACGCGGGCGAGGTGCCGAGGTCGGCGGCGATGTCGTCGAGCAGCGGTTGCGCCCAGTACAGGTTGCCCACCGCCGCACCGCCCGCGACGGCGAAGAGCAGCGTGCGGCCGCGGGTCATGGTCGCCGGAGCCTGCTCTCTGCTCACCGGGACGTGCCCTGGTCGGTGTCCGCATCACGGCGGAGGAGCAGGCCGACGGCCCACGGGCCGGGCTGCAGGCGGACGGCCGCCTCGGCGAGGACCCGTCGCTCGTGTTCCCGGTCGCGTGTGAGCTCGTGGACCTCCTGCTCGGCCTGCCACCGGAAGCGCAGGCGTGCCCACGGCCCCGGTCGCCCGGACAGTGGTGTGGCGACGGCGGAGGTGTCGGTCACGCGAGCTCCTGTCCCGTCGCGTCGGCCGTCGTCGGACCTGTGGCACGCTCGGCGATCCGCTCCGTTGCGGCCCACGACGCGAGTACCCGCAGCGCGTCGGCGGTCGCGCTGCCCGGGGTCGTTGGGTAGATCGTCAGCGACAGGCCGGGGTCCTCGGTGAGTTCCAACGACTGGAAGTGCAGCTCGATCGGTCCGACCACGCCGTGGTCGAAGGACTTCACGCCGGCGTAGTGCCGCCGCACGTCGTGGGACGCCCAGAGTTCCCGGAAGTCCTCGCTGCGCATCGCCAGCTCACCGATGAGCGCCGCGAGCTCCCGGTCTCCGGGGGCCCGACCGGCCTCGCGCCGGAGGATCGCGACGTTCGTGTGCGCCGCGCGGTCCCAGTCACGGTAGAAGTCGCGCGCCCTGGAGTCGAGGAAGATGTACCGCGCGAAGTTCATCGGTCGGTCGCCCGTGACGATCTCGGCGTGCAACGCCCACCCCAGCGTGTTCGCGGCGACGATGTCCTGCCGGTTGTTCACGATCATGGCGGGCGCCTCGGTCACGACGTCGAGCAGGTACTGCAGCTCCGGGCGCACGGCGGCGACCGGGACGGACCGGGCCGCCCGGCGGGGGCTGGTGTTCTGGTGCCGGGCGAGGTCGCGCAGGTGCTCGTGCTCGGCGGCGTCGAGCTGCAGCGCCGTGGCGACGGCGTCCAGCACGCTGTCGGAGACGCCCTGCAGGTTCCCGCGCTCCAGCCGCGTGTAGTAGTCGATGCTCACGCCGGCCAGGCGGGAGACCTCCTCGCGCCGCAGTCCGGGGACGCGCCGACGGGTGCCGGAAGTCAGGAGGCCGACCTGCTCCGGGCTGATGCGTGCGCGACGGCTGGACAGGAAGTCGCGGGCTTCGTCACGGTGATCCATGCGCCCCACGGTACGGCCGTGCGGGATCCGCAACGAGGTGCTGCCGGAACCCCCGTCAGCGCACGGTGTCTCCCGTCAGCGCACGTTGGTGAGCGGCACGGACAGGATCCGGTCGTCGCCGTCGCGTGGGTCGCCGCGGCCGTCGGTGTTGTTCGTCACGAACCAGAGGGTGTCGTCGGGGCCGGGCAGCACCGTGCGGATGCGCCCGTGCTCGCCCTGGAAGTACACCGTCGAGCTCGACGGGTCGGAGACCGGGACGGCGCGGACGGACTCCCCCTTGAGGTTCGCGACGAACACGGTCTCGCCGATCACGGTCAGCCCGCTCGGCGAGGCCTCGTCCGTCGACCACTGCTGCACCGGGTCGACGAACCCGCGGTCCTCGCCGCCGGTGCCCTCGACCTCGGGCCACCCGTGGTTCCCCCCTGGCTCGATGACGTTGAGCTCGTCCCAGCGGTCCTCCCCGAACTCCGCGGCGAACATCGTGCCGTCCTCGGCCCAACCCATGCCCTGCACGTTCCGGTGCCCGAGCGACCACACGGGCGAACCGTCGAACGGGTTGTCGTCGGGTACCTGGCCGTCCGGGGTCAGCCGCAGGATCTTGCCCGCCAGGGAGCCGCGGTCCTGCGCCTCGGACCGCTGCCCCGCGTCGCCGACGCTCGCGTAGAGCATGTCGTCGGGGCCGAACGCGATGCGCCCGCCGTCGTGGAAGGTGTTCGCGGGCAGCCCGTCGATCACCGTCGTCGCCGCACCGAGCCGGTACGAGCCGGTGTCCCCGGTCAGGTCGTACCGCTGGATCCGGTTGCCGTCGTCGGCGGTCGAGTAGACGAACAGGTCTCCGTCGTGCAGGGCGAGGCCGAGGAGTCCGCCCTCGCCGCCGTGCCGGACCCCGTCGACGGTCCCGACCTCCCGCGTCGACCCGTCCGCCCGGAGTTCGAGCACGCGCGCCGAGTCCCGCTCGCTGACGAACGCGTCGCCGTCGTCGCCGACGGGGACCACCGACCACGGCGCCTCGAGGCCCGAGACGACGTCCGTGGTCCGGCCGTCCGGCGCCAGCTGGCCGGCAGCGAGGTCGGCGGGCGGGCTCGCGGTGCTGCCCTGCCCGGCGGGGTCGCCCGGACCGGTCGTCGCGCGGTCGTCCGAACAGGCGGCCAGGCCGAGGGCTGCCACGGCGGCCAACCCGAGGGCGGACCAGGTGCGGCGGCTGCGGCGTGTGCGGGTGGTGTCCACGGTGATCCTCCCGGGTCGTGCCCCGAGTCCACACGGCCCCGTCGGGAAACGGCTGGGGGTTCCCGGCGGAACCCCTCACCGCTGCGCGGGGCGGCCTACCGTCGGCGCCACACCCACGGAAGGACCACCGCATGACCACCATCGCCATCGTCGGCGCCGGCAAGGGCCTCGGGCTCGCCGTCGCGGACCGCTTCGGCCGCGAGGGCTTCGACGTCGCCCTGATCTCCCGCAACCAGGACCGGCTCGACGCGCTCGCCGCCGAGCTCCGGTCGTCGGGGTACCGCGCGCAGGGCTTCGCCGCGAACGTCCGCGACGGGGACTCGCTCCGCGCCGCGCTCGAGGCCGCCACCGAACAGCTCGGCCCGATCGAGGTGCTGCAGTACAGCCCGCTGCCCGCGAAGGAGTACATGCGCCCGGTGCTCGAGACCACCGCCGAGGACCTGGTCGGCCCGATCGAGTTCTCGGTCTACGGCTCGGTGAACGCCGTGCGCCAGGTGCTCCCGGGCATGCGGGCGATCGGGACGGGCACGATCCTCTTCGTCAACGGCGGCAGCGCGGTCCGACCCGGCGCCCGGGTGACGGGCACGTCGGTCGCGTTCGCGGGCGAGAGCGCCTACGCGCAGCTCCTCCACGACGCGGTGGCCGACGAGCACGTGCACGTCGGTCAGCTGATCATCCCGTTCGGCATCGACGACGGACAGGACGACCACTCGTCGGCTGCGGTCGCCGAGCGGCTCTGGAGCATCCACACCGAGCGCGGGGACTTCCGGACCCACGCCGAGCCGCTGCCGGAGTGAGCGACGACGGACGCCGGGCTCGTGGCGGGATCGCCACGGGCCTCCCGTCCGTCGCACGGTGCTTCGTTACGCCCGAGCCGGCAGCGTCAGCGCGCGGTGCGCTCGATCGCGTCGGCCATCGCCGCGGCGACCGAACGGTTCGCCTCGGCCGTCGGGTGGATGCCGTCCGGCGTCGTCCCCGCCACGTAGGCCCCGTCGGCCGCCCGGAGCGAGCGGAACGGGTCGACGAACGCCCACCCGTGGGCGTCGGCATCCGCGTGCAGCGCATCGGTCAGGACGATCTGACCCGAGCGACGGTCGGCACCCCACCGGCTCCACGTCCAGTCGGACGGCGGACCGGCGACGACGAGGACCCGCGCCGCACCGACCTTGCGGACGATCGCGTCCACACCGGCGATCGTCCGGTCGAGCGGGACGGCCTGGTTGACGTCGTTCGTGCCGACCTCGACCACGAGCACGCGCGCCTGCGGGACCGGGCCGATCTCCGCGAGGACCTGGTCGGCACGGTACCCGCTGTGCGCGTAGCCACCGACGGCGCGCAGCCGGTCGTCGGACTCCAGCTGGTGCAGCCACGAGTCGGGTCGGGCGGTGATCGAGTCGCCGGCGTACGCGAACGGCACGGCGTCCGGCAGCGCGGGGGTGCTGAGCGCTCCGGAGACCACCTGGTCCGGCGTGCTCGGACGAGCGAGGTCCGTGGTGCCGCGTTCGACGCGGGTGTCGGCTGCTGCGGCGACGGGGCGGTCCTCGGCGCTCGCCGTGTGGGGTGCGGCGACGACGAAGACGCCGGCCCCGACGAGGCAGGCTGCGGAGACGATGCTCGCGACGACGGCGAGACGGGTGGTGCGGGTCACGGGTACAGGTATCCTCCGTATCGCCCGCCGGGACCAGGCCCCAGACCTGGGGAACGCGCAGCGTCGCTGAGGGTCCTCGCGGCCGTTCTCAGGTTCGGGCTCACGGGGCACGGCGCACCACCGGGCGGGAGCTGCGTCCGGCGGTCGCCCAGGTGCCCGCCGTCACGACGAGCGGGAGGCCGAGGGCGAGCAGCGCCAGCACCGGCCAGTCCGCCACGAACGGCAGGTGCGTGGTCCCCGTCGGGCCGCCGTCGAACCGCAGGGTGAGCGCCCGGATCGGCAGCAGCCCGAGCAGCGTGCCGACGACCGCGCCGACCGTGGTGAGGATCGCCGCCTGCCACGCCGACACCCGGCGCCGCAGCACCGGTTCCGCCCCGATCGCGTCGAGCACCTCGTCGTCCCGGCGTCCGTCGGAGCGGGCGAGCCCGACCGCGACGGCGGTGGCACCGATCGTGACGGCGGCGGCCAGTGCGAGGACGAGGGCCTGCACGGCGGCCTGGTCGTCGACCGGACCGCGCTCGTAGGCGAAGCCCGGACCACCCCACCGTTCCCGGTCAGCGCCGCCACCGCTCTGCCACGCGGACGACAGCGCGTCGTACTGCGCCGGGGTCAGGTCCTGCGGCAGGTGCATCGCGAGCAGGCCGTCGACCAGCGGGACCCCGTGGGCCGCTGCCGTGCCCCGGGTCATGAAGACCCCGATCTTGATCCGTGGCGTCTGCACGTCGACGACGGCCGGGATCGTCGTCGAGGCATCGGGGCGGGTGTCCTCGAGCTGCGCGGTGTCGTCGATCGTGCGGTTCCGGAAGGTGTCGATGCGGACCGCTCCGTCGCGGACGTACTCGGGCCAGAGCGACACGGCCTCGCCGTCCTCGAGCGCCCGTCGGACCTCGGCGGACGGACGGTGCCCGGTGAGCAGGGCGTAGTCGTCGACCGTCCCCGCCGCGATGTGCGGCTCGCCGCTCCCGACGCTCTGCAGGAAGCCCGCGCAACCGGTCGTGTCGTACGTCTGGCAGTCCCGCTGCACGAAGTCGTGCGGCGTCGTGATCGTGGTCGGCTCCTTGCCGGCGTCCTCGCGGTTCACGGCGAGCACGTGCAGCCGGACGCCGTCCAACGCTCCGGAGAGCACGTGCGCGGCCCGCTCGGTGACCGCGGCGTCGTACCCGTCGCTGTACCCGTCGCGGTCGGTCAGCGAGACGTTCGCGGTCGCGACCCCGACGGCGGTCGTGTACTCGTACCCCCGGACGAAGCGGGCGTGCTCCGAGGCGCTCCACGTGATCACGACCGAGGCGACGAACACGACGCTCATCACGCTCGCGAGCACCGGGACCGTGCGGACCGGGTTGCGTCGAGCGTCCCGCGCGGCGATCCGGGCGGACAGACCGAGGCGGGCCGAGAGCCGTGCGACGCCGGCCAGGACCCACGGCGACGCGAGGGCCACACCGAGCTGCACCAGGCACGGCCCGAGCGCGACACCGACGCCGGCGAGCACGGCCCACCGGTCCTGCTGCACGGGTCGGTCGTTGAGCAGGAGCACGCCGACGCCGCACGCCAGTGTCATCGCCGTCCCGCTGACGACCAGGACGGGGACCCAGATCCGCCGCCGACGCTCCGCCTGGGGACGGGGTGCAGCGGGGCGCAGGGACCCGCGGAGGGCCGCGAGGACGTCGATCCTGGTCGCTGCACGTGCCGCGACCAGGGCCGCCACGAGCCCGGCGACGACGGCGACCGCCGCGATCGTGACGAGGGCGAGCGCCGGCACGTGCAGCCCCGGCCAGGTCCCGACGTTGCCGTCGTCGAGCAGGTGGAACGCCAGCACACCGATCCCGGTGCCCAGGGCCGTCCCGAGCACGGCGCCGACGAGACCGAGCACCAGCCCGGAGCCGGCGACGACCGCCCGCACGAAGCCGCGCTCACCGCCGAGGCTCGTGACGATCGCGTACGTGCGGGTGTCCGCCCGGGTACCGACCAGGAACGCGGCACCGGCGAGCAGTGCGACCTCGAAGGCGGCGAACACCCCGACCAGCGCCAGGGCACCGAGGTACGCGTTCACGGTCATCTCGGTCGGGACGCCCTCGAGTCGGTCCGCCGGCGGGTCGAGCACGACCGGACGGGACTCGACGACGATCCCGTGCGCGTTGAGCGCGCGGATCTCCGACCACGTCGGGGCGACCTCGGGCAGGTACACGGTCGTGTCCGACCCACCCCGCTGCACGGAGTACGGGAGCTCGGCCGGCAGGGACCCGGGCGGCAGGAACACCCCCTGGGCACCCGGGCCTGAGGCGGCGTCGCGCATGGTGCCCGTGACGGTGAACCGCTCGCGGACCGGATCGGTCACCGTCAGTGTGTCGCCGACGGACAGGTGGAGGCGCTCGAGCGTCGCGGGGGTCACCATCGCCTGGTCGGGGGAGGTCGGTGCACGGCCGGACAGCACGTGCCAGTGTCCGTCGAGGTCGGGCGACCACGTCGCTCCCTCGTCCGCGGAGACGGCGACGGGCACCCCCGGGCCGGCGACGACGACCTGCGTGGTCCGGACCGGGATCGCCTCGGCTCCCGCCGGCACGTGGTCGAGCAGGTCGGCCCAGGGGGAGTCCTCGTCCGCCCTCGTCACCGGGCTGTCCCGCGCCGAGTCGGTCAGCTGCCACTGCAGGGGGTCCTGCCGCATCCCGGGCAGGTCCGGGCCGGACAGGCGCATCTGGGCGGCTGCGTGGCCGAGGTCGTACCGGAGTTGCTCCTGCACGGTGGGCAGTGTGGACTGGATGACCACGGCCGCCGCCGCGAACCCCGCGGTGGGGATGCCGATGAGCGACACGATCAGCACCGCGCGGCCGGTCTTCGCGAAGGCCAGGCGGCGACCGAGTCGGAGCGCCGGCCAGAGCCTCACGAGGCTGCTCGGCCGACGAGCGACTCGACGCCGGCGTAGACCGTCTCGTCGACGACCCGACCGTCGCGCAGGAAGACGACCCGGTCCGCCCAGGCGGCGTGCCGTGCGTCGTGCGTCACGAGCAGGGCACCCGCACCGTTGTCGACGTGCCGGCGGAGCATCCGGAGCACCACCTCGCCGGTCTGCGAGTCGAGCGCACCGGTCGGCTCGTCCGCCAGCACCAGTCGCCGGTCACCGACGACGCCACGGGCGATGGCGACGCGTTGCTGCTGCCCGCCGGACAGGTCGTCGGGGAAGGCGTCGGCGCGGTCACCGAGCTCGACGTTCTCGAGCGCGAGTTCGGCCGCGCGGCGGGCCTTGCTCGCCTTCCACCCGTCGAGCTCGAGCGGGAGGGCGACGTTCTCGACCGCCGTGAGGGACGGGATGAGGTTGAAGTCCTGGAACACGAACCCCACGAGGCGTCGACGCAGCGCCGCGAGCTCCCGCGCCGGGCGGTCGGAGACCCACTCGCCGCCGATGCGCACCTCGCCGCTGGTGGGCGGCAGCAGCGTTCCGGCACACGCGAGGAGGGTCGACTTGCCGGACCCGGAGGTCCCCATCACGGCGACCATCTCTCCTCGTCGGATCGTCAGGTCGACACCCGCCAGTGCGGTTACGGATCGCTCACCGGAGCCGTACTGGACGCTGACGGCATCGAGGGTGAGGAGCGCATCGGAGTCGGCGGCGCTCATCGGACGCCCTCGTGTGCCGTGTCGGCGATGGGCTCAACCGGTGCCTTCGGTACATGTGCCGCCGGCGGCATGTACCGCGCGACGGAGCTCTCCACGTGGTCGAGCCACCGGACCTCGGCCTCGGCCTGGAAGACCATCGACTCGAGGACGAGGGACCACGCCAGGTCCTCCGACGGGTCGGCGGAGCGCTTCAGCCGCGTCAGGTCCTGCAGTGCATGCATCGCCGAGGCGCGCTGCACCTGCACCAGTCGAGGGACGTCGATGCCGGGGACCGTGACGGCGAGCGCGAACTTGATCGCGAGCTCGTCGCGACCGCGCTTCGCGGGCACCGGCTCGCTGAACCAGCGTGCGACCTCCTCGCGGCCCGCGTCGGTCGCCGTGTAGACGACGTGTCCGTCGTCGTCGGCGTCGCCGCGGGCCACGAGTCCGTCCCGTTCGAGACGGTCGAGCGTCGTGTAGACCTGGCCGATGTTGAGCGGCCAGCTCCCCCCGGTGCGGTGCTCGAACTCGCCCCGGAGCTGGTACCCGTACCCGGGTCCTCCCACCAGCAGCGCGAGTACGCCCATCTTGACGCTCATCGTGACTCCCCCGTCTCGGTCCGTCTCGGACATACCGAGTATGCACATACCGGGTAGCCCCCGACAAGCCCGGACGGGTCACGAAGTGGTCACGAGACGTGACGGGAGGCCCGTGGCGGTGTCGCCACGGGCCTCCCGTCCGGTGCCTGGTGGGGTCACTCCCCCAGCTTCGACAGCTCCGCGAACTCCTCGTCCGTGAGCTCGATCGTCGCGCCCTGCATGTTGTCCTCGAGGTGGTCGACGCTCGAGGTGCCCGGGATCGGCAGCATCACGGGCGAGCGCTTCAGCAGCCACGCGAGCGCGAGCTGTGCCGGCGTGGCGCCCTTGCGCTGCGCGATCTCGGTGAGCGGCGAGTCCTCGCCGGTCAGTCCACCGGTCGCGAGCGGGAACCACGGGATGAAGCCGATGCCCTGCTCCTCGGACCAGTCGAGGAGCTCCTCGGCGTCGCGCTTCTGCAGGTTGTAGAGGTTCTGGACGGTGACGATCTCGGCGTGCTCCTGCGCGGCCTTCACGTCGTCGACGGAGACCTCGGACAGGCCGATGTGGCGGATCTTGCCCTCGTCCTGCAGCTTCTTCAGCTCGCCGACCTGGTCCTCGAGCGGGACCTTCGGGTCGATGCGGTGCAGCTGGAACAGGTCGATGCGCTCGAGGCCGAGGCGGCGGAGGCTCATCTCGGCCTCCTGGCGGAGGTACTCCGGGCGGCCGACCGGCGGCCACTCGTTCGGGCCGGTGCGGGTCAGGCCGGCCTTGGTCGCGATGACGATGTCGTCGCCGTAGGGGTGCAGGGCTTCACGGAGCAGCTCCTCGGCGACGTACGGGCCGTAGGAGTCGGCCGTGTCGAAGAAGTCGACGCCGAGGTCGACCGCGCGCTTGAGGACACGGACGGCCTCGTCGTGGTCCTTCGGCGGCCCCCAGACGCCCGGGCCGGTGAGCTGCATGGTGCCGTAGCCCAGGCGGTGGACCTCGAGGTCACCGCCGATGCGGAACGTGCCCGAGGCGGCGGCAGGACGGTTCGTGGTGTCGGTACCAGTGGTCATGACCCCGGTCTACGCCCGTGGTGTGACCCGTTGCTGGATCGGTGTCCCCCTCGCGCGTGCGACGGGCAGCGCGGGCGCCCTGGTCAGCGACCCGGGCGTGGGTGCGGCGTCTCGCCGGTCGCGAGCCCGGCGACGAGCTTCGCGATCCGGTTCGCCCGTGCGGAGACGCTCGGTGCCGTGACGACCCGGTGCAGCACGGCGTACCGGTTCGTCGCGTCGAGCTCGGCGAACAGCGCGGCCGCAGCGGGTGCGGCGTCGAGCGCGGCCCGCAGGTCGTCGGGCACGGTGGCGGTCGCCGCTCCGGCGTAGGCGCGGTCCCACCGTCCGTCGCCCTTCGCGCGGTCGACCTCGGCGCGACCGCGTGGGCGCATGCGGCCGGCGTCCTCGAGTGCCGCGACGAGCCCGATGTTGCGCTGGGACCAGAGCGACGCCCGGCGGCGCGGGGTGAAGCGCTGCCGGAAGGTCGCCGTGTCCCGGCCGCGCTTCTGCCCGTCGATCCACCCCGAGCACAGGGCCTCGTCGAGCGCCTGGTCGTACGTCAGCGACGTCGGCTCCGTCGTGCCCTTCTTGGCGAGCACCAGCCAGACGCCGTCGGGATCGTCCTCGTGCTCGTCGAGCCAGGCACGCCAGGCGGCTGCGTCGGGGAGCACCAGGTCGTCGTCGTCCACGCCGTCATCGTAGGACGGGCACCGCGGCCGCGGGCGGACCGGTCAGCGAACGCCGCCGCCGCTGCTGATCCGCACGGCGTCGGCCCACTCGTGCACCCAGCCGGGCAGCGTGAGGTCACGCGCCGCGCCGCCCGCCGCGGCCACCACGTCGTCGGGTGTCACCTGGCCGCCCTCGCGCCGCAGGAACCGTGCCTGGACGACCGCCCGAGCGACGACCGCGCCCTGCCGGACGAAGGTCTGCTCCATGTACACGGCGCGCTCGTCGACGCCGAGCACCCGGGTGTGCAGGGTGAAGCGTTCCCCGAGCGTCAGGGAGCGCTTGTACGTGATCGTCTGCGCAGCGACGACGGCGTACCAGCCGCGGCGGGCGGACTCCTGCCAGAAGCCGGACCCGTACAGCAGGTCGTAGCGGCCGAGGTCCATCAGTGTCAGGTACCGGCCGTTGTTCACGTGCCGCAAGGTGTCCAGGTCCGTCGGCAGCACGCGGAAGGGCGTGCGGGCCTCGTCCCACAGCGAGGGGCGCCGCCCCGGTCGCAGGGCGGTCAGCCGGAGGCGCAGACCGAGGAGGAAGAGCCGGAGGTACAGGTTCACGGGTCGATCACACCAGTGCCGGGCTGTGCGTCCGATCCCGTTGGAGGAACCGCACGAGCGCGTCCGGTGTCGAGTGCAACACCGTGCAGCGGAACCTGCAACCGCCTGGTCGGGGCGGTTCAGCCGAGCGGGCCGCCCCCGGCGCCGCTGATCCCCGGGTGCGCCGACTTCGCCACGCCTTCGATGATCGCGTGCTCCCCCGATGCCTCGGACATCGCGCGCTCCCCGACGCGCGGGTCGACGGGCTCCAGGTGCGCCAGGGCCTTCCGACGCCGGGCGTTCTGCACCTCGAGCACGACGAGCAGGGCGGCGACGACCACCACGAGGCCGATGACGATCCAGACCACGGTCATGACGTTCCCCTTCCGTCGCGGACACTGTCCGTGCCCTCAGCGTAGCCGTGCCGGTACCTCCCTGACGAGGTGCCGGCAGGAGTAGACCTGCACCCATGCAGACACGCAAGCTCGCAGACCTCGAGGTCGGCTCCGTCGGCCTCGGCACCATGGGCATGAGCGCCTTCTACACGGGCGCCGGCACCGACGACGACGAGTCGATCCGCACGATCCACCGCGCGATCGACCTCGGCGTCACGCTCTTCGACACCGCCGAGGCCTACGGCCCGTACACGAACGAGGAGCTCCTCCGTCGTGCCCTCGGCGACCGCCGCGACCAGGTCGTGATCGCCACCAAGTTCGGCCTCTACCGGCACGAGGCCGGCGAGCAGACCCCCACGCAGCAGCGCGGCATCTCCAGCGCACCCGAGTCCGTCCGCGAGGCGCTCGAGGGCTCGCTCCGCCGCCTCGGCACCGACCACATCGACCTCTACTACCAGCACCGCGTCGACCCGGCCGTCCCGATCGAGGACGTGGTCGGACAGCTCGCCGGCTTCGTGCAGGAGGGCAAGATCCGCCACATCGGGCTCTCCGAGGCGAGCGCCGCCACGATCCGCAGGGCGCACGCCGTGCACCCGATCACCGCGCTCCAGAGCGAGTACTCGCTGTGGACGCGCGACCCGGAGGGCGACGTGCTCGACACCCTCCGCGAGCTCGGCATCGGCCTGGTGCCGTACTCGCCCCTCGGCCGCGGCTTCCTGACCGGCGCGATCACGAAGCCGTCCGACCTGGACGAGGACGACTTCCGCCGCCAGAACCCCCGCTTCGCAGAGCAGGCGTTCGCCGAGAACATGCGGATCGTCGACGCCGTCACGGCGATCGCCGACGAGGTCGGCGCGAAGCCCGGTCAGGTGGCGCTCGCCTGGCTGCTCGCGCAGGGCGACGACGTCGTGCCGATCCCCGGCACCAAGCGGGTCTCACGGCTCGAGGAGAACGTGGGCGCCGCCGACGTGACGCTCTCCGCCGACCAGCTCGCGCGCCTGTCGGCGCTGCCCGTACCGACCGGGGACCGGTACCCCGACATGTCGTCCATCGGTCGCTGACGCGACCAGGAGACGGACGGGAGGCGCGGTGTCGGCCGACACCGCGCCTCCCGTCCGTCACGGTGTCGGCGGTCACTCCGGAACGCGCGTTCCGGGGCCGCGGTGCGTGACGCGCGCGACCCGAGCTCGTCACGGGGCGGAAACAGGGGCTCCCTAGCGTCGAGGTGACACGTGACCGGCACCGCGACGGGGGCACCATGACCAGCACGACACCACCACGCACGACCACCGGACCGGACGGGGTGGACACGGTCCCGCCGCTCGGTCGGCTCCTGCCGCTGGGCCTGCAGCACGTCCTGGCGATGTACGCCGGGGCGGTCGCCGTCCCGCTCATCGTCGGTGGGGCGCTCGGGTTCGACCGGGCCGACCTGGCCTTCCTGATCAGCGCCGACCTGTTCGTCGCCGGGCTGGCGACGATCGTGCAGTCCGTCGGCTTCTGGCGCTTCGGGGTCCGCCTGCCGCTCGTGCAGGGCGTGACCTTCGCCGCCGTCGGTCCGATGATCGCGATCGGCAGTGCGCACGGCATCACCGCGGTCTACGGGGCGACGATCGCCTGCGGGGTGTTCATGGTGCTCGTGGCGCCGTGGTTCTCGCAGCTCGTGCGGCTGTTCCCGCCGATCGTCACCGGCACCGTGATCCTGATCATCGGCGTCTCGCTCACGAGCGTCGCCGCCGGGTGGATCACCGACGGTGGGGAGGACGGCGCTGCCGATCCGCTCGACGTGGCCTTCGCGGCCGGCGTGCTGCTGGCCGTCGTGCTCGTCGAGCGCTTCGCGCCGCGCGGGCTGGCTCGGGTCTCGGTGCTGTTCGGGCTCGTCCTCGGCACCGTCGCGGCGCTGTTCGTCCCCGGCATGGTCGACGGGTCGGGGATCGGCGACGCCGCCTGGTTCGCCGTCGTCACGCCGTTCCACTTCGGGCTGCCGGCGTTCGACCTCGCGTCGATCGTGTCGATGCTCGTCGTCGGGCTCGTCATCATGACCGAGACCACGGGCGACATGGTGGCCGTCGGCGAGGTCGTCGACCGTCCGGTGTCGCGCCGCACGCTGGCCGACGGACTGCGGGCCGACGGCCTCGGTACCGTGCTCGGCGGCGTCTTCAACACGTTCCCGTACACGGCGTTCGCGCAGAACGTCGGGCTGGTGGCCCTGACCGGGGTGCGCTCGCGGTACGTGGCGACGGCCGCCGGCGGCATGCTCGTCGTGCTCGGGCTCGTGCCGAAGGTCGCAGCGGTCGTCGAGGCGGTGCCGCACGCGGTGCTCGGCGGTGCCGGGGTCGCCCTGTTCGGCATGGTCGCGGCGAGCGGCATCCGGACGCTCTCCAAGGTGCGGTTCGACAACCGGAACGTGCTCGTCGTGGCGCTGCCGCTCGCGATCGCGCTGCTGCCGACCGTCGCGCCGGAGATCTACGGGGCGTTCCCGACGTGGTTCACGCTCGTGTTCGACTCGGGCATCTCGGCCGGAGCGATCGCCGCGATCCTGCTCAACCTGCTGCTCGGGTCGCGCGGGCTGCGGGAGCGCTACGGCGCCGACCCCGCCGTGGGGTCGTACGACGCGGTGCGCTCGACGGCGCCGGTCGCGACGGTCGGCGACGGCCGGTCCTGACGCGGCGCGCGCGCCGGGCCGCGCCGGGCCGGGCGCGCCGCGCCGGGCGCGCCGCCGCCGCGCCGGGCGCGCCGCCGCCGCGCCGCGCCGCCGCGGCTCCAGCGAGACTCGGCTCCGCGGACACGTTCGCGGTCGTGGGACCACGAACGTGTCCGCCTGGGCGAGACTCGGCGCCGGGCGCCGGGCGCCGGGCGCCGGGCGACCGCCTGGTCAGCTGCCGCGATAGGTGCTGTGGGCGAAGGGGCTGAGCAGCAGCGGCACGTGCAGGTGGTCGGTCCCGGTCACCGTGAACGCGACGACGACGTACGGGTGGAAGGTCGGGACCCCGGCGGCGCGGTGGTGGGCGCCGGTGTCGAACCGCAGCTCCAGGTCCCCACGGGGCAGCACGTCCGGTCCGAGCCCCGCACGCCCGTCCGCGTCCGTCTCCCCCGTGGCCAGGACCTCGCCCTCGGGGGTTCGCAGTGTCAGCGCGACACCGACGGCCGGGGTGCCGGTGCGGGCGTCGAGCACGTGCGTGGTCAGGTGCGGGACGCCGAATGTCCTTCGGATCCGGTGCACGGCGATGTCGGCCAGGGCAGCGGTGGCCTCGGTCACCTCGGCGTCCGGCTCCCCCGCGAGGCGCCGCTCGAGCTCGGCGAGGAGTTCCTCCGGCGTCCGCCCGGCGGCACGCACGAGGAACACCCGGCCGAACCGGTCCTCGTACGCGGCGTTCCCGCGGGCGATGGCCGCTGCGACGTCGTCCGCCGCCGTCGCCATCGCGCCCTGCTCGCGGGCCGACGACGCCTCGGTGGTGCGCTCGCCGATGCGGGGGTGCTCGGCGAGGGCGGTGTCGAGGTCCGCCGCGGTCCACTGCGCCGCCGCCTCGGTGGCCGCTGCGACCAGGGCCGGCACGGTGCGGAACGGTCGAGCGGCCACCAGGGCGTCCGCCCACGCCGGCACCGCTGCCCAGTGCAGGGCGGTCCGTCGGGCGTCGTCGGCGGGGGCGGAGTCGAAGTCGCGGAGGTCCACCCGCCACACCCTAGGGACCGCGCGTTACGCCGACGTTTCCCGCGGCTTCGGCGGGCTCAGAGGTCGGCGGCGAAGGACGCGATCCGGAGCTGCAGGTCCTCGATCCGGCGGACCCGGGCGGCCTCGACGTCGTAGCCCTCGTACGCCGGGGGCACCGGGCGTCGGACGTTGCGGGAGCACTGGAAGTCCTGGCAGACGAGCGTGCCGACGGTGTTGCCGTTCCGCCCGGCCTTCCCCGAGCGCTTGGCGGCGTAGAAGACGACGTCGTTGGGCAGCTTGACGTCCTGGCACCACGAGCACTGCGCCCGTGCACGCGGCGACGCCTCGGCCTGCCGGAACAGGATGCCGACGAGGTCGCCCTCGAGCGTCGGGACGACGGCGTAGGCGCGGCGCGCGGTCTTCGGGTCGCGCCAGCCGAGGAAGTCGAGCGACTCCCAGTCCAGCGTCTCGAGGTCGGTCGGCAGGGTCAGGTCGGTGACCTCCTTGCGGGAGGCGTTGACGAAGGACGAACGGATGGTCTTCTCGCTGATGGGCAGCACGGTGTGGTCGCTCTCGACGGGCCCGGGCGCGGGTGCGCGCCGCACGGGCGGAGGTGTGGTCAGGGTTCGACGGACGCGGCCGTGCCGGACGGCACAGCCGGGGGCGTCACGCCCTGATGCCGGCGCTCTGCGCGCCGACCACCTCCTGCTGACTCACGGTCCCAGCCTACGACGGCGTGTCAAGCCGGGCGTGTCGCGTCGTCGACCCGGTCAGGGAGTCACGGAGCGGGCCGCAGCAGGACGACCGACCCGTCGAGCGCGGGCCGCCGGCGGAGAGCCCCGTACCGGCTGTCCCACTCGCCCGACGCGAGCGCGCTCCGCAGGGCGGCGACCGATCGGCGAGCGGTGAGGTCGTCGACCAGGCTCCACGCCGGGTCGGCGGCGCGGACCTCGGCGTCGAGGAGCCGTTCGGGTCGCGCGTAGTAGCCCTCGCCGAAGCCGTCCACGCAGGTGAACGGCACCGGGAGGCGCACGACCTCGACGGACGGTCCGACGAGCGTCGCCAGCCGGTCGACCGTCGGCAGCGTGTCCGCCTCGGCGGCGACCACCGCGGACGCGTACTCGGCGAGCCAACCGGTGCGGAGCCGGTCCGGGTCGCGCGCGAGGACGACGACCCGGCCGTCCTCGGGCCGTGCGAGCCCGGCGACGGTGTCCACGCTCGGGAAGGTGAGCAGCACCGCGTCGGCGTCCCCGTCGGAGACGACCCGCCGGTCCGCGGGCACGTACGAGACCGGACCAGGCCGTTCCTCGCGCACGGTGCGGGCATCGGCCAGGGACCCCGCGACCGCACGGACGAACGTCGGCTCCGGGCGGCGGTGTCGTCGCAGGAGCGCCGCTGTGTCCTCGTCCACCGGCATCCTCGTCACGGCCCCACCCTACGAACGCTCCCTGCTAGCGTCGTCGCATGGTCTCCGGGGGATTCGCCGTCGTCAGCATCGTCTACCTGGCGGTCGTGCTGCTGTTGCTCGTGCTCGTCGTCGCACTCATCGTGCTCGTGTTCGCCGCGATCCGCGTGCTGCGGTTGACCGCGACCGAGAAGGAACTGCGCATCGACCGGCTCCGCGTGGACTCGCTCGTCGACACGCTCGGGAGCGACGACGGCACCGACGGCACCGACGGCACCGACGGCGCCGACGGCGCCCCTCGCCCCGAGGGACCCGCAGGACCGACCGCGCCGTGACGACCGACCGCTGACCACGGCGGTCGTCCGGTCGGCCCGTCAGTCGTCCAGCTCGGCCTCGCCCGCACGCACGGCGGCGAGCCGCTCGGACCGCTCCGTCGCGGCCCAGGTCCCCAGCAGCGCGAGCGACCGCTCGGACTCGCTGCCCGGCTCCGCCGAGTAGGTGAACATCGTCAGGCCCGGGTCGGCGACGAGCTCGAGCGCCTCGAAGTCCAGCTGCAGCTCCCCGACGACGGGGTGCGCGATGCGCTTGCCGCCCCGTCGGTGCACCCGGACGTCGTGGGCAGCCCACCAGCCGCGGAACTCCTCGCTCCGTGTGGAGAGCTCGCCGACGAGCGTCACGAGACCGGGCTCGCAGGGGTTCGCGACGGCCGCGGCGCGGAGGACGGCGACGGCCTCGCGCGCGGTGGCCGCCCAGTCGGGGAAGAACTCGCGCGCGGCCGGGTCGAGGAACGTGAACCGTGCGGTGTTCACGGGGCGCCCGGGGCCCGCGAACATCGGCGCGTACAGGGCCCGGCCGAGTTCGTTCGTCGCGACGACGTCGCCGCGCTCGTTCCGCACCCACGCGGGCGCGCCGGTGATCGCGTCGAGCAGGCGCTGCACGCCCGGCCGGACACGCGTCGGCACGTTCCGGTGCATCACCTTGACGCCGGCGTTGGCCAGACGGGCGAGGTCGAACAGGTGCGTCCGTTCGTCCTCGTCGAGCTGCAGTGCGCCCGCGAGTCCCTCGAGCACGCTGTCCGAGACGCCCTTGAGCGAGCCGCGCTCGAGCCGCGTGTAGTAGTCGACGCTCACCCCGGCGAGCATCGCGACCTCGTGCCGACGCAGGCCGGGCACCCGGCGGACGCCGCCGCCGAACGACGGCATGCCGACCTCGTCGGGGGTGAGCCGCGCCCGTCGCGAGGACAGGAAGTCACGGATCTCGTTGCGCACGTCGATACCCATGGCACGAGCGTACGTGGCGGCACCGTCGCGACGACAGGCACCGGCGGTACCCGTGACGGACGGGAGGCGCGGTGCGGGTCGGCACCGCGCCTCCCGTCCGGTGGTGGCCCGGCTAGGAGACGGGCGGGACCGCGTGCACCGGCTCGGTGGCCGCCGGCGCCGCCGTGGCGGCGTCCGCCGCTCGGGGAGTGACCCGCACACGCGCCACCCGGTGCCCGTCCATCTCGGTGACCTCGAGGCGGTGCTCGCCGGTCTCGACCACGTCACCGACCTCGGGCACGCGGTCGAGGTGCACCTGCACGAGCCCGCCGACGGTCTCGTAGTCGCCGTCCGGCAGCAGCGGACCGCCGTCGGCCGCGAGGTCCTCGAGCACGGTCGCACCGTCGATCCCGTCGGACTCGGCGGCCGGCGGGTCGTACTCGTCCCTGATGCGGCCGACGAGGTCCTCGAGCAGCGCCTCGAGCGTGACCATGCCCGCACTGCCGCCGTACTCGTCCACCACGAGCGCGATCTGGTGTCCCTCGGTGCGCATGTCCGCGATGGCACTCGACAGCGACTTCGTCTCCGGCAGCGCGAGCACGGGGCGCACGAGCGTCGAGACGGGTGCCGTCGGGTCGGTCGGGCGGAGCAGGTCGCGGAGGTGCACGAAGCCCGCGACGTCGTCCCGCGAGCCCTCGGTGACCAGGTACCGGGTGTGGCCGACCTCGATGGCGTGGTCGGTCGCGTCGGCGATGCTGAGCGAGGCGTCGATGGTCGAGACGTCGTACCAGGGGCGCATCGACTCGCGGAGGATCCGGTCGCCGGCGTCGAGGGCGCTGCGGGCGATGCGGCGGCCCTGCGCGTCGATGGCGTCGTGGTCCTCGACCAGACCGCGGAGCTCCTCCGTGCTCATCGACTCGCTGCGGGCGTCCGGGTCGCCACCGAGCAGCCGGACCACGCCGTTCGTGGTCTTCGACAGCACCCAGATCACCGGGCGCATCGCGGTCGCGAACCGGTCGAGCGTCGGCGCGACGGCCATCGAGAAGCCCTCGGCGCGCTGCAGGGCGAGGCGCTTCGGCACGAGCTCGCCGAACACGAGCGACAGGTAGGCGATGACCAGGGTCATCAGGACGAGGGCGACGGCCTCGGCCGCCCCCTGGTCGAGTCCGAGGCCGGACAGCAGCGGCGCGACGTCCGGCGCGATCGACGACGCACCGTACGCGGCCGAGAAGAACCCGGCGACGGTCACGCCGATCTGCACGGCGGACAGGAAGCGGTTCGGGTCACGCCCGAGCGCGGCGACCCGGGCTCCGCGGGAGCCACGTCGCTCGAGCTGCTGCAGCTGTGACTCGCGGAGCGAGACGAGGGCGATCTCCGCCGCGGCGAAGACACCGCCGACGAGCACGAAGAGGATGACGAGCCCGAAGGCGATCCAGGTGTCGGCGTCCATCAGCGGGACACCACCGTGGGTCGGCGACGGGCGGGCGGTCTGTGGTGATCGTCCATGCTGTGATCCTGTACAGCCATGCTGGGACGCCGCCGCGCCGGTGCTGCACGAGTGCTGTGGGTCCGGGGTGCACGGACCGGGACGTCAGCGGTCCCGACGATCCGCCGGGTCGCCCGGGTCGGATCGAGCCCGGGTCGGATCGTGCTCGGGCCGGGTCGTGCTCGGGTCAGATCGTGAGCGAGCGGCCGATGCGGGCCTCGAGCCAGGCCTCGGGGTCGATCGGCGTGACGCCGTCCATCAGGACCTCGAGGTGGAGGTGTGCGCCCGTCGAGACGCCGGAGGAGCCGACGCTGCCGATGAACTGGCCGGCCTCGACGGTGTCGCCGGCCCGCAGCGGCGACGACCCGGGGATCATGTGCCCGTACAGGGTCGAGACCCGGCGGCCCTCGATCACGTGGTCGATGATCACCGTCGTGCCGTACGAGAAGTACGTGCCCGAGACGCGGACGGTGCCGGCGGCGACGGCGCCGATCGGGGCGCCCATGCCCGGGTTGAAGTCGAGACCCTGGTGGAGCGAGGAGCACGCGGCGCACGGAGCGGAGCGGTACCCGAACCCGGAGCTCATGCGCACCGGGCCGGGGAACGGCGAGCGGACCTCGCCACCGTACGACACCGCGCCCTCGGCGCCGCCGTCACCGGCGACGACGACCTGCTGCCCGCCGCCGACCGTGAAGTCGTCGCGGTCGAGGGCGGCCGCCGTGACCGCCTGGGTGACCGCGTAGTCCTGGGTGCGGACCTGCGGCGCGAGCGTGGACGTCGCTGACGAGGTGCCGGCGCTGGCGTGGGCGGGCATCGCGGACGCGGCGAACATCGCGAGTGCGGCAGCGGCGCTGGTCAGCGTGATGCGGCTCGCGCGGTGCGAGCGGGACGGGCGCGTTGCACGTGCCGCGGGCGTCGCGGCGACCGGCAGCGCGGCACTCCGTCGACGGACGACCCGGGTGATCCGCGCGTCGACGTGCTCGGTGGTGGCCCGGGCCTCGGTGGTGCGACGTCCCGACCGCGCAGCGACCGGGACGGTGTGCGGAGCCGGAGCCGGAGCCGGAGCCGGAGCGGCCGACGACTCGGGCGTGCGTCCGGGCGCCGGTGCGGGGGAGACGGTCGCGACCGCCGGGGCCGCGTCCGAGCGGGACGGGCGGGGAGCGCGGGTGCGACGCGCTGCCTTGCCAGCCGCTGCGCGCTCGGCCTCGAGGGCAGCGCGACGGGACAGGTGCACGACCGGGGTCTCCGGCTGCTGCTGGTCGGTGTCGTGTGTCGTCGTCATGGCCGCAGACCATTCTGCACGAGTCTGTCGCTTTGTACAGGGGTGATCGTGATCTTCCCGTTACCGAACGGCTGGCAGTCCGCTGACGTGTCACCGCGGTTGCGTGCCCGCTGGACGTTGCGTCGGTAGTGTCCGAGACCAGCGACCGGAAGGACCTGCGCCATGGCCCGAACGCCGCGGGAACGCCACGAACCCATCGACCTCGCGACCGCCGAGGTCGTGCTCGCCGGCACCCAGGAACTGCTCCCCGTCCTCCGGGCGTCGGCCGTCCGTGCGGGCGTCGACGCCGCCAGGATGCGGGTCGTCGGGGTGGACGACCTCCCCGATCCCCACGAGCACGCCGATGCCGACCTCGCGGTGATCGCGATCCGCCGACCGGGCGACGACCCCGCGTTCCACCGGGCACAGGAGGCCGCGGAACTCATCGCGCCGCTGCTCGCACCGAACGCCGTGCGCATCGTCATCACGGTCTCGGGGGTGACCCGGCTCGCCCCGAAGGTCGAGCGGACGCTGACGTCCGAGGTGCTCCACCAGATCGGCGTGGCCTCGGCCCGCTCGGGCTTCAAGCGCCCCTTCCGGAGCATGCGGACCCGCCTCGGCACCGCCGGACTGCGGGCCGCCGGGGTGCGGGTGTTCCGGATCACGATCTGACCCGACCCCACGGCAGTGCCCGACCGGGTATCTTGACGTCGAGAGAAACCGCGCCGCGAGTACCGTGGACGGACCGAGGTCCGGCACGGTCGAACAAGGGAGTACCCGCCAGCATGGCCAAGATCATCTACACGCTCACGGACGAGGCACCGTTCCTCGCCACCCACTCGTTCCTGCCGGTCGTCGAGGCGTTCGCGCGCACCGCGGGGGTCGACGTCGAGACCCGCGACATCTCGCTCTCCGGTCGGATCATCGCCCAGTTCCCGGAGCGGCTCACCGACGAGCAGCGCCTGGACGACGCCCTGGCGGAGCTCGGCGAGCTCGCGGGGACGCCCGAGGCGAACATCATCAAGCTGCCGAACATCTCGGCGTCGATCCCGCAGCTCAAGGCGGCGGTCAAGGAGCTCCAGGCGCAGGGCTACGACCTGCCCGCCTACCCCGACGAGCCCACCACCGCCGAGGAGCGCGACGTCCGGGCCCGCTACGACCGCGTCAAGGGCAGCGCCGTCAACCCGGTCCTGCGCGAGGGCAACTCCGACCGCCGCGCGCCGCTGTCGGTGAAGAACTACGCCCGCAAGCACCCGCACCGCATGGGCGCCTGGAGCCACGAGTCGCGGACCAACGTCGTGACGATGGGCAAGGACGACTTCCGCTCGAACGAGCAGTCGTGGATCGCCCCCGCCGACGACACCCTGACGATCGAGTTCGTGGCCGCCGACGGCGACACCACCGTGCTCAAGCAGTCGATCCCCGTCCTCGCGGGCGAGGTCGTCGACGGCACCGTCCTGCACGTCCGCGCGCTCGAGGCGTTCCTGCAGGACCAGATCCGTGCCGCGCAGGACCAGGGCGTCCTGTTCTCGGTGCACCTCAAGGCCACGATGATGAAGGTCTCCGACCCGATCATCTTCGGCCACGTCATCCGGGCGTTCTTCCCGACCGTGTTCGAGCGCTACGGGGCCGACCTCGCCGCCGCCGGCCTGAACCCGAACGACGGCCTCGGCTCGATCCTCGCCGGGCTCGACAGCGTGCCGAACGGCGCGGAGATCACGCAGGCGTTCGCCGACGGGATCGACGCAGGCCCCGAGCTCGCGATGGTCGACTCGGACAAGGGCATCACCAACCTGCACGTGCCGAGCGACGTCATCGTCGACGCCTCGATGCCCGCGATGATCCGCACCTCCGGCCACATGTGGGGCCCGGACGGCGAGGAGCACGACACCCTCGCGGTCATCCCCGACTCGAGCTACGCCGGCATCTACCAGGCCGTCATCGAGGACTGCCGCGCGAACGGCGCCTTCGACCCGTCGACCATGGGCTCCGTGCCGAACGTCGGGCTCATGGCGCAGAAGGCCGAGGAGTACGGCTCGCACGACAAGACCTTCGAGCTCCCCGGCGACGGGAAGGTCCGCGTCGTCACGAGCTCCGGTGAGACGGTCATCGAGCACGAGGTCGAGCAGGGCGACATCTGGCGTGCCTGCCAGACGAAGGACGTGGCGATCCGCGACTGGGTGAAGCTCGCCGTCACGCGCGCCCGTGCCACCGGTTCGCCCGCCGTGTTCTGGCTGGACGAGACGCGTGCGCACGACGCGAACCTGATCGGGCTGGTCCGGCAGTACCTCGGCGAGCACGACACCGACGGCCTGCAGATCGAGGTCATGGCACCCGAGGACGCCATGCGCTTCTCGCTCGAGCGCATCCGTCGCGGCGAGGACACCATCTCGGTCACGGGCAACGTGCTCCGCGACTACCTCACCGACCTGTTCCCGATCATGGAGCTCGGCACCTCGGCGAAGATGCTCTCCGTCGTCCCGCTCCTGGGCGGCGGCGGGCTGTTCGAGACCGGTGCCGGCGGGTCGGCCCCGAAGCACGTGCAGCAGCTGGTCGAGCAGGACTACCTGCGCTGGGACTCCCTGGGTGAGTTCCTCGCGCTCGCGGTGTCGCTCGAGCACCTCGCGGGTGTGACGGGCAACGCACGGGCGAAGGTGCTGGCGGACACGCTCGACCGTGCCACGGGGACGTTCCTCGACGAGGACAAGTCGCCCGGCCGCAAGCTCGGATCGATCGACAACCGCGGCAGCCACTTCTACCTGGCGAAGTACTGGGCCGACGAGCTCGCCCGGCAGACCGAGGACACCGAGCTCGCAGCGGCGTTCCAGGGCCTGGCGGCGCAGCTCGACGAGCACGAGCAGACGATCGTCGACGAGCTGGTGGCGGTCCAGGGCAAGCCGGCCGACATCGGCGGCTACTACCGCCCGGACGCGGCGAAGACGAACGCCGTGATGCGTCCGTCGGCCACCCTCAACGAGGCGCTGGCCGCGCTCTAGGCGCGCACCGACGACGGACGGGAGGCGCGGTGCCAGCTGGCACCGCGCCTCCCGTCCGTCACGCGGTCGCGCTCAGACCCTGTCTTGGTCGCAGGACATGCCGTCGCCGCCGGACGTGAGCGGCAAGTCGTGCGACCGGGACGATCGCGGGCGGCAAGTCGTGCGACCGGGTCGGCCGAGGGCGGCGCCGCGTCAGCCCTTGGGGACCGGGGGACCGACGACCAGCAGCGCCGAGAACACCAGCGCGACCGCCACGACCCCGATCGCCACCGACACCCCGGGCCGACGCACCACGAAGAAGAGCAGGCGGTCCCAGACCCCGGACCGCTCGTCGGCGGTCCGTCGCCAGGGGCCCTCGAGCATGCCGCGCCGGGCGACCGCGACCTCGAACGGCACGGTCGCGTACGGCACGACGGCGCTCGCCCACCCGAGCACGAGCGCCCCGACCGACCAGCGCTGGTTCACCGCGACGACCGTCGTCACCACGAGGTACGCCAGGAACACGAACCCGTGGATGCTCCCGCCGATGCGCACGCCCAGGTCGCCGGCGTCCAGCCCGTACTTCAGCACCATCCCGGCGATCAGCAGTGTCCAGGTCACGAGTTCGGCCACCGCGGCGGCACGGAACAGGGAGCGAGGGGTCATGCCGACATGGTCGCGCACCCGTCCGGGAGAACCCCCGACACCCCCGACACACCGCCGGTCGTATCGATTCGACCAGGGGAGCGGGTAGCGTCGGGGGCATGTCAGCGCCGACCGAGAGCCGTCCCCTGAACATCGTCGTCTGGAACGAGAACGTGCACGAGAGCCGCGGTGACGCGACCGTGCTCGGGCACTACCCCGACGGCATGCACACCGTGATCGCCGCCGCGCTCCGGGAGCACCACCCCGAGGCATCGGTGGGCACCGCCACGCTGCAGGAGCCCGAGCACGGTCTGACCGCCGAGCGCCTGGCGGAGACGGACGTGCTGTTCTGGTGGGGACACGTCGCGCACCAGGACGTGTCGGACGAGGTCGTCACCCGCGTGGTCGAGGCCGTGCACGCCGGGATGGGCCTGGTCGTCCTGCACTCGGGGCACTACTCGAAGCCGTTCACCCGGCTGATGGGCACGACGTGCTCGCTGAAGTGGCGGAACGACGGAGAGCGCGAGCTCGTCTGGACGATCGCACCCGAGCACCCGATCGCCGCCGGCGTCCCGCACCCGATCGTCATCGACCGCCAGGAGATGTACGGCGAGTACTTCGACATCCCGCGCCCCGACGAGGAGGTCTTCCTGTCGACCTTCGCCGGCGGCGAGGTCTTCCGCTCCGGTGTCGCCTACCGCCGGGGACTCGGCCGGGTCTTCTACTTCTCGCCGGGCGACCAGGAGTACCCCGTCTACCACCACCCGGACATCCAGCGGGTGCTCGCGAACGCGGCGGCCTGGGCGGCCCCGGTGTCCGAGCGACGCGAGCTGACGGCTGACCCCCACCCGCGGGACTGGTTCCTCGCCGGTGGTGCGGGTACACAGGAGGGGTGACCAACCATCTCGACGGTGCGGCCCGCCGCACTGCGGTGATCGAGGCGCTCGAGGTACTCGGATCAGGGCCCGAGGAGCGCTTCGACCGCATCACCCGCATGACGCACGAGGCGTTCGGCGTCCCGCTGACCTTCCTCAACCTCGTCCACCACGACCTCGTCACCACGCAGTCGACGTTCGGGTTCCAGCAGGGCACGAGCGTGCCGGCGACCGGGCAGTTCTGCGCGACGACGGTGCTCACTCCCGAGCCGATGGTCGTCCCGGACACGCTCCTCGACCTCCGCTTCGCCGACACCCCCGCCGTGACCGAGTACGGGGTCCGGTTCTACGCCGGCGCACCGCTGACGATGTCCGACGGCACGCGGGTCGGGACGCTGTGCGTGATGGACGCGCAGCCGCGAGTGTTCTCCGACGAGGACCTCGCGCTCCTCGGGGACCTCGCCCGGTGGGCGGAGCGCGAGCTCGGCCACTCGATCGAGCGGGGCCGGGTACGACGTGTCCTCACCGGGCTCGTGCCCGACCCGGTCACGACCGGGGGAGCCGCGGTCGACGGGTTCCTCGAGCCGGACGAGGACGGGGGCGACCTGGTCGACTGGCGCACCGCCGCGGACGGGTCCGTCCAGGCCACGATCGGCACGGTCACCGCGGGCGGTCGGGCCTCGGCGCTCCTCGCGGCGTCGGTCCGTGCCGCCGTCGTCGCCCGCACGGACCTGCCGCTGCACGACGCGCTCGCCGGCCTGGAGGCGCAGCTCGCCCCCGACCTGTCGGCCGGCGGTGCCGTCGGGTCGCTCCTGCACGTGCGCCTCGACCCGACGACGGGTCACGCCGAGTGGGTCGACGCCGGGCACGGTCCGGCGCTGCTCGTGCGGGCCGACGGGACGGTGGCCGCGCTGCGGTCGTCGGACCTGCCGATCGGCCTGCAGCCGGACACCGTGCCGCGCACGGTCGGCGCGCTGGACCTCGGGCCGGGGGACCGCGTGGTGCTGGCGACCGACGGCGCGCTGGCGCTCGACGGCGTCGGGGACGTGCAGGGGCTCGGAGCGCTCGCGGTGGAGCACCCCGAGGACCTCGTCGCGCACGTCCGGTCGCTCGTCCCCGTCGGTGGCGACGGTGCGGACGTCGCCGTCGTGGTGCTCACCCGCACCTGACCGCGCGGAGTCGGGGGCGGGTGCCCCTCCGGGCGGACGTGCTGCGGCGTCAGCGGCCGCGGGGCGCCGGTCGTCCGGTGGCGGCCGCGACGAGCAGCGTGGCCAGGAGCGCGAAGCCGGCGAGCTCGACCCCGAGGCCGGCGGTCTTCCAGTAGGCGCTGCCGACGACCTGCGGCTGCGTGATCGCGTCCGGCCACCACGGATCGAGGAACGGCACCGTGCCGGGGAAGGGGTCGAGCCCGAGGACCACGAGTCCCCCGAGGAGCAGCACCACGCCGAGGCCCGCCATCGCGCCACGGGACCGGTGCAGCATCCGCACGACGAGGGCTGCCGCCATGCCGGCCATGCCGGCCACGGCGAGCAGGAAGGCGATGACGACGACCGGTTGCGGGGTGAGGGCCACCCAGTCGAGCACGGCGATCGGCAGCAGCAGCCACCGTCCCACCCGTACCCAGCGCCGCGGGGCCCGCCATCCGTCCATGCCGGTCACGGTACGGCAGCGCTCGGGGGGTCCCCTGAGGGCCTCCTCCGGGCGGGGCCGGCTGGCTACCATCGAGCACATGGCGCAGGACGGCCGGATCAGGCAGGAGCGGGCGGTGGCGACGCGCGCGGCCCTCATCGAGGCCGCGGCGGCCGAGTTCGACGAGCGCGGCTACCTCGGGGCGTCGATGGACGGCGTCGCCGAGCGTGCCGGCATGACCAAGGGGGCGCTGTACTTCCACTTCCGGTCGAAGGCCGACATCGCCAGCGCGGTGATCGCTCGGCAGGACGAGATCTCCCGGCACTACGCGGAGGTCGCCGCCGCGCGTTCGGCATCGCCGCTGGAGTCCCTGATGTGGATGTCGCAGGGCGTGGCGACGCAGATGACGCGGGAGGTCGTGGTCCGTGCGGGGCTCCGGCTCGCCGCGGACCCGAACGCCCGGGAGATCCCGCGCGAGCACCCGTTCGGCCGCTGGGTGGAGCACACGGCCGACATCATCCGTCGGGCGATCGAGGTCGGCGAGGTCGACCCGTCGTGGGACCCGGAGCTCGTCGGGCACGTCGTGAGCCCCGCCGTCGCCGGTGTGCAGATGGTGTCGGACATGCTGCACGACCGGGCGGACCTGTACGACCGGCTGCAGGAGCTCTGGACGATGCTGCTGTCGGCGATGGCGACCGAACGGACCCGGGCCGAGGTGCCTCGACTCGTGGCGATCATCCGGCCGGAGGGCCCCGGGGAGGTCTGAGCGACGCGGGTCCCCCCAGGGACACCCACGTCGCTTCTCTTGGAGGATACCAAGGAGTACGTTTCCGCAGCAGCCCCACTTCGCGGGGATGACGACGACGTCGTACCCTGGCCTGATGGGCACCCCGGCGGCCGAGTTCCACGTCGACGTCGAGCTGGTCGTCGCACTGCTCCGTGACCAGCACCCGGACCTCGCCGACCTGCCCCTGCGGGTCGTGGCGAGCGGGTGGGACAACGTCGTGGTCCGTGCCGGTGACGCCCTCGCCGTGCGGCTGCCCCGCCGCGCCGCGGCCGCCACCCTCGTCGAGCACGAGCAGCGGTGGCTGCCGACGATCGCTGCGCTGGTGGGGGACGCCGCACCCGTCCCGGAGCCCGTCCGCACCGGCCGTCCCGCGCTCGGCTACCCGTGGGCGTGGAGCATCGTGCCGTGGTTGCCCGGGCGACCGGCGGGTGAGCAGGCCCAGGGCGTCCGGGTGGCACGGGACCTCGCCGCCGTCGTGACCCGCCTGCACGTGCCGGCACCGGCGGACGCCCCCGCGAACCCGGTCCGCGCCGTCCCGCTCGCGACGCGGAGCGAGGCCGTGACGACGCGACTGGCGACGGACGACGTGCCCCGCGCCGTGGAGCTGGCCACGCTCTGGCGGACCGCTGCCGGTGCGCCGACGCACGTCGGGCCTCCCGTCTGGGTGCACGGTGACCTGCACCCGTTCAACCTGCTCGTCGAGCCGACGCCGCTCGGTGACCGACGCCTGTCGGCCGTGGTCGACTTCGGTGACCTGACCGCGGGCGACCCGGCGGTCGACCTCGCCACCCGGTGGTTGACGCTCGACGACGCCGGCGGGCGGACGTTCGCGTCGCTCGTCGACGCGGACCCCGCCACCTGGACCCGGGCGCGCGGGTGGGCCGTGTCGATCGCGTCGGCGCTCGCCGTGACGGACGACGACGCGTTCCGGACGGTCGCGGCCCGGGCGATCGACGCGGTGCTGGACGGCTGAGCCCGCAGGGGTTACCGTTCCCTCACCTGTCCGTGCACTGGAGATCGGAGGGGCCTGATGACCCTCGAGTTCCGCGTCCCGCACGACGTCGACACCGACGCCTCTCCCGCCCCGTCCGCCCGACCCGACGCCGTCCGTCGCACCGGTCTCCGCGGTCTGCTCGACCGCCTGGCCGTCCGGCGCGCGGCAGCCCGCGACCGACGGCTGGTCGCCCACCTGCACGAGCTCGACGACCTGCAACGGCTGCTCACCGGCGCACGGGGCGTCGTCGAGCAGGGGTGGATCCAACACTCCTGGTTCGCCTACCTCGACGAGCACGGACGCCTGCGCAAGGCGTCGAGTGCTGCGGCGCTCGCCGCCCAGGGCCGACCGCTCGTCGCCGCCTGCCTGGTGGGGGCCGTCGTCTCGGCGGCGGGTGGCCCGCAGGTCGTGCACTCGCAGCCGGTGCAGCGGGCCCTCGACCTGGTGTGGCACGCCCTGGCCGCCGACGAGGGGCGACCGGTGGTCTGGTGCCCGGCGCCGGACGTCCGGATGGCCCGGGTCCGCGACCTCACCACCTGGAACGACCGGCCCGGGCGGAGCGCTGCCGAGGTCGCGTCGCTGCTCCTCACCGCGGAGCGGGTCGCCGTGCACGAGGCCGAGCGGGTCGCCGCCCGACGCGTCCCCCTGCCGGCCTGATCGGGGAGCCGGACCGTCCCGGGTCCCACCGGACGACCCGTCGTACCCCGTGCGGCGGGTCGTCCCCGCTGCGGGCAGGATCCCGCAGTAGCCGACCGCTGCTCGACATCGTTACCGTTCTCCCAGGTGACACCGCTCCCTCGCCCGCTGAACTGGGGTTTCTTCCTGCGCGAAATTGCAGGAACTGCACGGATCGGACGTTTGCCGTTGGTCAAGTACCCCGACCCCTGCGTACGGTCGGTCGAGTTCGTGCCCCGTCCGGTGGGGCGTTCGGCCGACCAGGGAGGGGCGCCCAACCGTGTTCCAGTACGTCGTGGAGCGATGGGACCAGATCTGGTTCTCGTCGTGGCAGCACTTCTCACTGGTCGTCCAGTGCACCGTGCTCGCCACGCTCATCGCCGTGGTGCTCGCAGCACTCGTCTACCGCAGTCCGCAGCTGACCTCGATCGCGAACGGGGTGTCCGCCGTCGGGCTGACCCTGCCGTCGTTCGCCGTGATCGGTCTGCTCATCGTGCCGCTCGGGTTCGGCGTCGTGCCGTCCGTCGTCACGGTCGTGTTCTTCGCCACGCTGCCGATCCTGCGGAACGCGGTGGTCGGCCTCGCCGAGATCCCGCCGACGGTCGTCGAGTCGGCGCGGGGGATCGGCATGAGCCGGATGCGCACCCTGCTGCAGGTCGAGCTGCCGATGGCGTGGCCGATCATCCTGAGCGGCGTGCGGGTGTCCGCGCAGATGGTGATGGGCATCGCCGCGATCGCCGCCTACGCGCTCGGCCCCGGCCTCGGTGGCTTCATCTTCTCCGGCCTGTCCCGCCTCGGCGGCGCCAACGCCCTGAACTCCGTCGTCGTCGGGGTGGTCGGGGTCGTCCTGCTCGCCCTCGTCCTCGACCTGCTCCTCATCGGCCTCGGCCGCCTGACCACCCCGAGAGGTATCCGTGTCCAGCACTGACTCCGCCACCACCACCGCCCCCGAGGGCGACGTCACCGGCCGCAGCATCCTGCTCGACGAGGTCACCAAGCGGTACCCGGGCCAGCAGAAGCCCGCAGTCGACGGCATCACGCTCGAGATCCCGGCCGGCAAGATCGTCATGCTCGTCGGCCCGTCCGGCTGCGGCAAGACCACCACGCTGAAGATGATCAACCGGCTCATCGAACCCACCGAGGGCCGCATCGTCGTCGGGGACGAGGACGTCACCGGCATCGACGCCGACGAGCTCCGCCGACGCATGGGCTACGTCATCCAGGCCGGCGGCCTCTTCCCGCACATGACCGTCGCGGCGAACATCGGGATCGTCCCGAAGATGCTCGGCTGGTCGAAGGAGAAGATCGCCGCCCGCGTCGACGAGCTCCTCGACCTGGTCTCGCTCGACCCGGCCACCTACCGCGACCGCTTCCCCCGCGAGCTCTCCGGCGGCCAGCAGCAGCGCGTCGGTGTCGCCCGGGCGCTCGCCGCGGACCCGCCCGTCCTGCTCATGGACGAGCCGTTCGGCGCCGTCGACCCGATCACCCGGCAGCGCCTGCAGGACGAGCTCCTGCGCATCCAGGAGGAACTGCACAAGACGATCGTCATCGTCAGCCACGACTTCGACGAGGCCGTGAAGCTGGGCGACTGGATCGTGATCTTCACCGAGGGTGCGCACATCGTGCAGTACGACACCCCGGAGCGGATCCTGGCCGAACCGGCGAACGAGTTCGTGGAGAACTTCATCGGCTCCGGCGCCGGCCTCAAGCAGCTGACCCTCAACCGCGTGCGGGACGTCGACGTCGTCGACGCCGTGACCTGCTCGCCGGGCGAGGAGGCGAAGGCCGTCCTGCAGCGCATGGACGAGGCCGGACGGCACGGGCACGCCGTCGTGGTCGACCGCCGTCAGCGCCCGATCGGGTGGCCGTCCCGGCGGCAGCTCGAGCGCCTCGACCGCATCCCGGAGGGCATCGACCCCGCCCTGCCCGTCGTGGGCGAGGGGGCGACGCTCAACGACGCGCTCGACACCATGCTCGTCTCGAGCGCCGGTGCCGCGCTCGTCACCGGGCGCCGTGACGCCTTCCGCGGCGTCATCACCGTCGAGACCGTCATGGAGGCCATCACCCGGTCCCGTGCGGCCGCCGCGGACGAGCAGGCGTACACGCCGGTCGGTACGAACACGAACCCGATCGAGACCCTGCCGTCCTCGCCCGTGGCCCCGACGGTCGCGACGTCCGGGGAGGACCTGTGACCACCGTCGCGACCGACGCGCCCGCCGCAGCCGGCCCGGGCACCGCGCAGCGCACCCCCTGGAAGGGCCTGCTCGTCCAGCCGATCGCGATCCTGGTGGTCCTGGCCGCCTGGGTCCTCTGGCTGAACACCGCGGACCTCAGTGCCACCGAGCGCTCGACCCTCAACCCGTCGGGCATCCTCGAGCTCACCGGACAGCACCTCGTCCTGACGCTCCAGGCCACCGTGCTCGTGCTCGTGATCGGCATCCCGCTCGGGGTCCTGCTCACCCGCGGCCCCTTCCGGCGGGCGAGCACCACGGTCATCGCCGTCGCGAACTTCGGACAGGCGGCCCCCGCGGTCGGGCTCATCGTGCTGCTCGCGGCCTGGCTCGGCCTGAACAGCTGGTCGGCGGTCGTCGCCCTCGTGCTCTACGCGATCCTGCCGGTGCTCCGGAACACCATGCTCGGTGTGCAGAGCGTCGACGACCGGCTCGTCGAGGCCGGCCGCGGCATGGGCATGAGCGCCCTCAGCGTGCTGCTCAAGGTCGAACTGCCGCTGGCGGTCCCGGTCATGCTCTCCGGCATCCGGACGGCCCTGGTGCTGCTCGTCGGCACCGCGAGCCTGGCGACCTTCGTCGGCGCGGGTGGCCTCGGGCTCCTCATCACCACGGGCGTGAACCTGTTCCTGCCGAAGGTGCTCGTCTCCGGAGCGCTCCTGGTGGCGCTCCTCGCCCTGACCATCGACTGGATCGGCCGCGTGGTCGAGACGGTCGCACGACCGAAGGGACTCCGATGACGCCCGACGACACGACGCACGCCGACGAGACGACCCGCGAGCAGGGCGTACGTCGCGCCCCCCGCACCGACGGGACGGGCGCCCGCCGCGCCTCCCGTCCGTCCACCGGTCGCCGCTGGGTGGCCGCCGCCGCCGTCGCGGGGGCGAGCGCCCTCGTCCTGACCGGCTGCGGCCTGCAGCCGGCCGCGTCCTTCGTGCCGGGTGCCGCGCCGGGATCGATCCAGCGGATCGACGACCTGCCGGACGACGCGAAGCTGACCGTGACGTCGAAGAACTTCACGGAGCAGCTCGTCCTCGGCAAGATCGCCGTCCTCGCCGCCAAGGCGGCCGGGTTCGACGTCACCGACGAGACGAACGTGCCGGGGTCGGTCGCGGTGCGCGAGCTGATGACCTCGCACGGCGCGGACTTCACGTACGAGTACACGGGCACCGCCTGGCTCACGTTCATGGCGCACGAGCAGGGGATCCCCGACAAGACCGAGCAGTGGCAGGCGGTCAAGGACGAGGACGCCGGCAACGGGCTGACCTGGCTCGAACCGGCGCCGATGAACAACACCTACGCGTTCGCCGTGCGCGACGAGGCGGTGTCCGAGCTCGACGACGTGAAGACGCTGTCGGACATCACGAAGCTGCCGGTCGACCAGCGGACGTTCTGCGTCGAGTCGGAGTTCAACTCGCGTGCGGACGGCTTCAAGCCGATGCTCGAGAAGTACGGCCTGGAGCTCGGGGGCTCGGGCGAGAACGGCGTGCCGACGTCGAACGTCAGCATCCTCGACACCGGCACGGTCTACACCGCGACCGACCGGGGCAAGTGCAACTTCGGCGAGGTCTTCACGACCGACGGCCGCATCAAGTCGCTCGGCCTGACCGTGCTCGAGGACGACCGCGGGTTCTTCCCGGCGTACAACGTCGCACCCGTGATCGACTCCGAGACGCTCGAGGAGTACCCGCAGCTCCGTGACGTGTACGACCAGATCTCGCCGGAGCTCACCGACGAGGCGCTGCAGGAGCTGAACCGCCAGGTCGACGTCGAGGGCCGCGAGCCGGCGGACGTCGCCTTCGACTGGATGGTGGACAAGGGCTTCATCACGGCGCCCTGACGGGTGACTCGGTCGTCCGGGCGAACCGGGTGACCTGTCGGACGGGAGGCGCGGTGCCGGTGGGCACCGCGCCTCCCGTCGTCCGCGGGGTCGCGTCGCTGCTCGCGAGCTCCGGACGGGCTGCATCGCGTGGCCGCGTGGCCGCGTGGCCGCGTGTCTGCGTGTCCGCGCGGCCGGCTCCGGACGGCGCGCACGCCGCGTGCATAGTCTCGGACGCGTGGCGGCTTCGGGACGGGACCTCGGCGACGGGTGCACGCTCACGCTGCGCGACCTGAGCACCGTCGACGCCGTCCACGACCTGGTGCAGGCCAACCTCGCACGCCTCCGGGCCGCGGAACCGTGGGCTTGGGCGCCGGTCTCCCGGGACTCGCTCGTCCTGCACACGGAGCAGCTGCTCGGGCAGTACGCGATGGACCGGGCGGTGCCGTGCGTCGTCCGGGTGGACGGGAACATCGTCGGCTCGGTGTCGCTCGCGCTCGACCCGTACCTGGGCCAGGCGTCGCTCGGCTACTGGATCGACGAGCGGTACGAGGGGCGCGGCATCGTCCGACGGGCCGCTTCTGCACTGCTCGAGGTCGCGCGCGAGCGGGGGAGTGCCCGGGTGGAGGTCCGCACCGGCGTCGACAACGCCCGGAGCCGGGCGCTGGCCGAGCGGCTCGGGTTCGTGCACGAGGGGACGCTGCGCAGCGCGCTCCCGCTCGGGCCCCGACGGGTCGACGTGGCGGTGTACGGGCTGTTGACCTGACGGTCCTCGGCGGCGCTCCGCCGGGCCCCCGGCGAGACGAACGCTGCGTCAGCGGCCCTGGGACACGCCCGCCCACACGGCGAACGCGCCGCCGAGCAGGAGCAGCACGCCGACCACGATCCAGACCGCCAGCGCGACGAGGTTGAGGAGGATGCCCCACCCCGCTCGGCCACGGGCCATCGGCTCACGACTGCGGGAGGCGATCCCGAGGCACAGGCCGACGACGGGGGCGAAGAAGGTCCACCCGGCGAGCAGCGAGCAGACCCCGAGCACGAGGCTCGCGGTGCCGAGGCCGGTCCGAGGGGTGTGCTGCACGGTGGTCATGTCCCCGACGCTACGGGGTCCTGCTGCCGCGGCGCGTCCCCCGGTGGTGTGACCGCGGGTCCTCCCGGGGACGGACCTCCTGCGGACGGACGGCCGCACGCCGGTATCGTCGGAGCATGGCCCTGTTCGGACGACGCCCCAGGAACGACGTTCGCGACCGCCCGGTCAGCCAGGTGGAGCTGAAGCGGGCCGTCGACGAGGGCTTCCTCATCGCCAGGGCCGCCGTCACCGTCGCGGTGGCGAACCGGATCATCACGAACGCCCTCCGCGACCAGGGGTACTTCGACCACGCCGTCATCGCCGAGGCCACCCGCGAGGAACTGCACCGCATGGCCGAGGAGCAGCGCGGGGACGCCGCCCGCATGCGGGAGATCCGGTCCACGTCGAGCAACAAGCGGGGGCGCTCGCAGCACCAGCACGACTACAAGCGCGGCGACGACCTGAAGCTCCGCACGCGCGAGGCCACCTACGAGCAGCTCGCCGCCATGCTCGACCGGCGGCGCGACGACCAGGGCTTCGTCGACCGCATCGTGCTGCAGGCCCGTGCCCGGGCGTGGGACGACATCGGCACGACCGTCGTCGGACGTCTCGGGTGGGCGCAGCGCCCGACCGAGGACTACGAGATCGGCCGCGACGAACGTCTGCAGCAGATGCTCGACGAGGACTTCGCGGCGCTGCTCGCGGAGCACCCGGCGGGCGCCGAGGCCCCGGTCGCGACGCCGGCCGATGCGGACGAGCCCGACGAGGGCGACGCCGCCGAGGACGGTACGGATCCCGCCGACGCGGACACCGCACGCCCCTGACGACGGGAGTGCAGGACTGGTACTTGATGTACCACCGAGGTTCGTCTACGGTAGAGGTGTAACGCCCCAGGACCATTCGGCACCGCCGGACTCCTGGGGCGATCGTCGTCTCCGGGGGAGTTGATGTGACCGGTCGGGCAGCCGTCGATGCGCTGGACATCGCCGCACTCGCGGGCCTCCCGCGCCTCTTCAGCGCTGCCCGTCTGTGCCCCTACCTCGCCGCGTGCGACGGTGATCGAGCTGGCGCTCTCCGGCTCTACGCCTGGAACATCGAGATGACCGCCGCGTTCTGGGGTCCGATCGCCGTGCTCGAGGTCGCCGTGCGGAACGCGATGCACGACGCCCTGCGTGCTGGACGGAACGACGACTGGTGGAACGACGAAGCGGTGCACCTCATGCCGCGAGAGCGCCGCGCCGTCGACGGTGCCACGGACACGCTGATGCGACGAGGCTTCGCCCGACCGACCGCCGACCAGGTCGTCGCCGCGACGAGCTTCGGGTTCTGGGTCGGGTTGACCGACGCCGGGGTGCCTCGCCACCCGACCCTCAGCTACGAGACCGTGCTCTGGCAACCGCGCCTGACGACGGCGTTCCCGCACCGCGGCACGCTCCGCCGCAAGGGTCTGCACCGCTTGCTCGACGACGTCCGCCGGTTCCGCAACCGCCTCGCGCACCACGAGCCGATCCACACCGCCCCGCTGGGGCACATCCGTGACGACATCGCCAGGATCGCGGGGGCCGTGAGCCGGGACGCCGAGCGACTCATCGTCGCGTCGAGTCGCATCGACGCCGTGCTCGATCGTCGCGACGAGGCGCTGCAGGCGGGTCGGACGGTCATCTGACCGCCCGCGGGGGCGCGCGTCCCTAGGCTCGGGCACATGGTTGATGCGGTGGTCGTCGGTGCCGGACCGAACGGACTCGCGGCGGCGGTGACGCTCGCGCGGGCCGGGCTG
Source organism: Curtobacterium sp. 1310 (assembly GCF_017834105.1). Lineage (NCBI taxonomy): Bacteria > Bacillati > Actinomycetota > Actinomycetes > Micrococcales > Microbacteriaceae > Curtobacterium > Curtobacterium sp. 1310. The sequence goes on from NZ_JAFICY010000003.1 coordinate 330,818, forward strand.
TCGGTCGAGGTCGTCGAGCGGAACGACACGATCGGCGGTGGTGCCCGCACGGCACAGCTGACGCTGCCCGGGTTCCACCACGACGTCTGCTCCGCGGTGCACCCCATGGCGCTGCAGTCCGAGTTCTTCCGGCTCTTCCGCATGGAGGACCGCATCGAGCTCCGGCTGCCCGAGGTGCAGTACGGCCACCCCCTCGACCGAGGCCGCGCCGGCATCGCCTACCGCGACCTCGAGCGCACCGCCGAGGGCCTGGGCATCGACGGCCGCGCCTTCCGGAACCTCATGGCGCCCCTGTCCGGCAGCGCCGACCAGGTCGCGGACTTCGCCACCGACGCGCTGCTGCACGTCCCGCGACACCCGCTCACCGTCCTGCGGTTCGGTCTCCGCGCCCTCGAGCAGGGGAGCGCCGCCTGGAACGCCCGGTTCCGCGACGAGGTCGCACCGGCGATGGTCTCCGGCGTCGCGGCGCACTCGATCCAGCACATGCCGTCCCTGTCGACCGCCGCGGCCGCGCTCTCGCTCGGCTCGTACGCCCACGCCCGCGGTTGGCCCGTGCCGATCGGGGGCAGCCAGGCGATCGTCGACGCGCTCGCCGCCGACCTCGTCGCCCACGGCGGCACCATCGAGACCGGGCGCGAGGTCCGGTCCCTCGCCGACCTGACCCCGGCGAAGGCCGTCCTCTTCGACACGAGCGTCCCGGGCATGCTGCACATCGCCGGGAAGCAGATCCCCACCCCGAAGCGCGGGGCGCTGCGCCGCTTCCGGTTCGGCAACGCGGCGGCGAAGGTCGACTTCGCGCTGTCCGACCCGGTGCCGTGGACGAACACCGAGCTGCGGAAGGCCGGCACCGTGCACATCGGCGGCACCCGTGCGGAGATCGCCGAGGCCGAGCACGCCGTGGCGCAGGGTCGGCACGCCGAACGCCCGTACGTCCTCGGGAGCGAGCCGACCGTGGTCGACCCGAGCCGGGCCCCGCGCGGCAAGCACGTCTTCTGGGCGTACGCACACGTGCCCGCGGGCTCCGACGTCGACCCGACCGACGCGATCGTCCGGCAGGTCGAGCGCTTCGCGCCCGGGTTCCGCGACACCGTCCTGCAGTCGAGCAGCCGCACGGCCGTCCAGATGGGCGAGTACAACCCGAACTACGTCGGCGGCGACATCGCCGCCGGGGCCGCGAGCTTCTGGCAGCTCGTCAAGCGGCCCGTCCTGTCGTCCGATCCGTGGCGGATGGGCGGCGGCATGTACCTGTGCTCGGAGGCGTCCGCGCCCGGCCCGGGTGTGCACGGCATGGCGGGCTGGCACGCGGCCCGCAGCGCCCTGCGGCACACCTTCGGCCTGTCCGAGCACGTCGACCTCGCACCGGAGGACTGAACCATGGCGAAGAACGTCCGCATCGTGCACTGCAGCCCGGAGGCCGTCTTCGACGTGCTCCGGGACGGCTGGCTCTACCCGACCTGGGTGGTCGGCGCCTCGCGCATGCGCGGTCAGGACCCGGGGTGGCCCGCCGTCGGTACGGAGCTGCACCACTCGTTCGGCATCTGGCCGTTCCTGATCAACGACACGACGATCTCGCTCGAGGTCGACGAGCCCCGGCGGCTCGTCATCCAGGCGAAGGGCTGGCCGGTCGGCGAGGCCCGGGTCGAGGTCGAGGTGGAACCGCACCCGCGGGGGAGCCGGGTGACGCTCCGCGAGAACCCCGTCCGGGGTCCCGGATCACTCGTGCCCGGGTTCATCGCGCAGCCCGGCATCTGGATCCGCAACAACGAGAGCATCCGGCGGCTCCGCTGGGTCGCGGAGGGGCGCGCGGGCGCCCAGTAGACGGTCTGGAGGCTCGTGGCGGCACCGCCACGAGCCTCCGTGCCGCCACCTGGTCACTCCGCGCGACTGAACTCGCTCGCTCGACGCACCTGGTCGTTCGTCAGGGCGACGCCCGTGTACCGCTCGAACTGGCGGGCTGCCTGCAGTGCGATGACCTCGGCGCCGGTGATCACGTGCGCACCCGCGGCGCGACCGGCGCGGACCAGCGGGGTCTCGGCGGGGAACGCGACCACGTCGAAGACGGTCGACGCGGCCTCGACACGGTCCTGCGCGAAGGCGAGGGCGTCCTCGTCCGCACCGCGCATGCCGAGCGGGGTGACGTTGACCAGGACGTCGGCCTCGGGCGCCTCCTGCACGCTCGCGACCCAGTCGAAGCCGTACTGCTCGGCCAGGGCAGGACCGGTCTCCGCGTTGCGCGCGACGACGGTGAGCTGCTCGAAGCCCGCACCGCGGAACGCCGCCGTGACCGCCTTGGCCATCCCGCCGGAGCCACGGAGCACCACGCGGGCCGTCGGGTCGACATCGTGCGTGCGGAGCAGGGACGCGACGGCTTCGTAGTCGGTGTTCGACGCGGTGAGCACACCGTCGTCGTTCACCACGGTGTTGATCGACCGGATGGCGGCCGCGGACTCCTCGACCACGTCGACGAGGGGGATGATCGCCTCCTTGAAGGGCATCGACACCGAGCAGCCCCGGATGCCGAGCGCGCGGATCCCGGTGACCGCGCCGGGCAGGTCGGTCGTGGTGAACGCCTTGTAGACGAAGTCCAGCCCGAGCTCGTCGTAGAGGAAGTTGTGGAAGCGCGTGCCGATGTTGCTCGGTCGGGCCGCGAGCGAGATGCAGACCTGCATGTCCTTGTGGAGGATGGGCATGGCACGAGTCTCCCACGCCCGTGCCGATGGAGCGGTCCACTCTCGGTACCCGACAGCAGTGCCGTCCGGACGGGTTAGTGTGGCGGGATGCCGGTCTCCGTCTTCGATCTGTTCAGCGTCGGGATCGGCCCGTCGAGTTCCCACACCGTCGGGCCCATGCGTGCCGGCGCGGCCTTCGCGGCCGGGCTCGCCGACGCCCCCGTGACCGGGCTCGACGTCCACCTGTACGGCTCGCTCGCCTCGACCGGGCAGGGACACGGCACGCTCGGTGCGGTGCTCGCCGGGCTGATGGGCTCCGACCCCGAGACGGTCGACCCGGACGCGATGGCAGCGTCCCTGGACGACCTCGAACACACCGGTGTGCTGCGGCTCGCGGGCGGAGCGACGGTGCCGTTCCGCCAGGCCGACATCGTGCTGCACCCGCTCACCATGCTGCCCCGCCACCCGAACGCGATGCGGCTGCGGGCGACCGGTGCCTCGGGGGCGGTCCTCGCCGAGGAGACCTACTACTCGATCGGTGGCGGGTTCATCACGAGCGACACCGAGGGTGCCGTGGCCGAGGCCGCGATCCCCGTCGACGACGCCGTCCCGCACCCGTTCTCGAGCGGCGCCGAACTCCTCGCCGCGTGCGCCGCGACCGGCCTGCCCGTCAGCGGCGTCGCGATGGCGAACGAGACCGCGACACGGACCGGTGCCGAGGTCCGCGCCGGACTCCTGCACGTGCACGACGTCATGCGCGAGAGCGTCGACCGCAGCATCCGCCGCACCGGCACGCTGCCCGGCGGCCTAACGGTCCGGCGTCGCGCGGCGAACTGGCACGAGCAGCTCACCCGCGACGACCCGCACCACGACCCGCTCTTCGCGATGGAGTGGGTGAACCTCACCGCGATGGCGGTCAACGAGGAGAACGCCACGGGTGGCCGGGTCGTCACCGCCCCCACGAACGGTGCCGCCGGGATCATCCCCGCGGTGCTGTACTACGCCCTGACCTACGTCTCCGAGGTCCTCCCGGAGGACCGCGACGACGCCGTGGTCCGCTTCCTGCTCACGGCCGGGGCCATCGGCTCGATCTACAAGGAGCGGGCGTCGATCTCGGGCGCCGAGGTCGGCTGCCAGGGCGAGGTCGGCTCCGCCGCGTCGATGGCGGCGGCCGGGTTGGCCGAGGTCCTCGGTGGGACCCCCGAACAGGTCGAGAACGCCGCCGAGATCGCGATGGAGCACAACCTCGGGCTGACCTGCGACCCGATCGGCGGCCTCGTGCAGATCCCCTGCATCGAGCGGAACGCGATCGCGGCGAACAAGGCGATCAACGCGGCCCGGATGGCGCTGCGCGGGGACGGTGTGCACCACGTGTCCCTCGACCAGGTCGTCGAGACGATGCGGCAGACCGGTGCGGACATGTCGACGAAGTACAAGGAGACCGCGATGGGCGGACTGGCGGTCAACGTCCCCCTCTGCTGAGCGGCCGCAGCGCGCTGCGTCGTGGCGACGGCCCCGGTACGACCGCCCGGGCCGGTCAGTGGACCTGCATCTCCAGCGGGATCGCGCGCGGTGCGACGTGGTGCTGCCCGTCGTCGGTGCGGACGATGAGTGCGGGACGCCCCGGAGTGTCGAGGACGTCCACCGCCGTCCCGGCGACGAGTCGCCCGCGGTCGCGGTAGCGGACCACCGCGTGGATCGGGACGTCGTCGGCGGGGACCGGTCGCCACCGTGGTGCTCGTGCGCGCTCCGTCTCCATCACTCCACCTCCATCACTCCACCATGGCGTCTGTCCGATTCGCGCACCAAATCGCTGAACGCTGCTCACGTGCACTGCCGGGAGGCACTCCGGCCGCCGCGGGTACGGTCGGACGCATGAGCGACACGGACCACGACCACCTCGGCGACGGCGTCGACATGTCCTTCGAGGAACGCCGACAGGACACCCTCCGCAGGATGTCCGGGTCGGACGAGCACGACGCCGATCCGCGCGTCGAGGTCTCCCGCGCCGAGGACGGGGACGTGCGCATCGACGTCGCGGACTCCGCGGCCGTCCGCCCGGGGGACGCCGACGGCACCGACCCCCGGACCGACGCGACGCAGGACCCCCACCCCGCCGACTGAGCCCTCCCTCGCACGACGCGACCCCGGCGACACCTCGCACCGCGGTACCGCTGCGAGCACCCGCCGACGGTGCGTCCCGCGGGAAGGAGGATGATCGTCGGGTGCACCTCGTCCTCCACCGCGTCGACGGCGGCGTCACCGCGACGCCCCTGACCGACGCGGGGGAGCCGGCCGGCGAGCCGACGCGCCTGGACGAGCCGGGCCTCCCGGCCTTCGTCGCCGCGCACGACGCACCCGACGTGCGCTGGGTCTGGGACGACACCGCCCGCTGGTACCCGGCCGTCCTGGCGGCCGGAGGACGTGTCGGCCGCTGCGTCGACCTCCGCCTGTGCCGTCGCATCCTGCGCGGCGCGCTCGCCGCACGGGGGACGGCCCTCGCGACGGCACCACCCGACACGTGGGACGACCCCGGCCAGGAGGCCCGCCCCACCCGCCCGACGCAGGCCCGGCTGTTCGACGACGCGCTCTTCACCGTCGCACCGGCCGACGACGCAGCCGATCCGGTCGCCGAGTTCCGCCGCCAGCTCGACGCGGTCGCCACGTCGACGACGCCGGGCGCACTGCGCCTGCTCACCACCGCCGAGTCGGCGGGAGCCCTCGTCGCGGCCGAGATCCTGTCCGCGGGTCTGCCCTGGCGTCCGGACGTGCACGAGCGCCTGCTCGAGGAGGAACTCGGCCCCCGGGTACCCGCCGGGGTACGGCCGCGCCGGCTCGAGGAGCTCGCGGGGGAGATCCGCGCCCACCTCGGCGACCCCGCACTCAACCCCGACTCGCCCGCCGACGTCCTGCGGTCGCTCCGGGCCGTCGGCCTGATGGTGACGTCGACGCGCAAGTGGGAGCTGCAGGAGCTCGAGCACCCGGTCATCGCGCCGCTGCTCGAGTACAAGCGCCTGTCCCGCCTGCTCACCGCGAACGGCTGGGCATGGCTCGACGAGTGGGTGCAGGACGGGCGCTTCCACCCGAAGTACGTCGTCGGCGGGGTCGTCACCGGGCGCTGGGCGGCGGACGGCGGCGGCGCCATGCAGCTGCCGAGGACGGTCCGCAGTGCGGTGGTCGCCGACGACGGCTGGGCCTTCGTGGTGGCGGATGCGGCGCAGCTCGAACCGCGGGTGCTCGCGGCGATGGCCGGTGACCGGGCGATGGCGACCGCGGGCGACGGGCGGGACCTGTACGACGGGGTGGTCGCCTCGGGCGCGGTCGAGACGCGGCAGCAGGCGAAGGGCGCGATGCTCGGCGCGATGTACGGCGCGACCCAGGGTGACGCTGGACGGCTCGTCCCGCGGCTGGCGAGGGCGTTCCCTGCGGCGCTGGGGCTCGTCGACCGGGCGGCCCGGGCGGGCGAGCGCGGCGAGCCCGTGACGACGCTGCTCGGCCGGACGTCGCCCGTCCCCGACGAGGCCTGGTTCGCCGCGCGCAACCGCGCCTGGTCGGTGGACGGCACGCCGGCGCAGCAGCGGGCGGTCGAGGGGCGTGCCCGCAGCTGGGGGCGCTTCACGCGGAACTTCGTGGTGCAGGGCACCGCGGCCGAGTGGGCACTGGCGTGGATGGGATCGCTCCGGACCCGGCTCGCGACCCGGTTCCCCGGCCCGCTGACCGCCGGGCCGCACCTGGTGTTCTTCGTGCACGACGAGATCGTGGTGCACACGCCCGTCGAGCACGCCGCGTTCGTGGCGGAGCAGGTCCGGGCCGCGGCGGTCGACGCCGGACGGCTGCTCTTCCGGGACTTCCCGGTGGTCTTCCCCCTGACGGTGTCGACGGTGCGCGACTACGGGGCCGCGAAGGACTGAGCCGGGCCGGCGCGTGCGGGTGCTCGCCCGCCGTGAGGACTGCGTCCGGGCCGGTACGGGCGGGTGCTCGCCCGCGGTGAGGACTGCGTCCGGGCAGGCGCGTGCGCGCTCGCAGCCTGGGACGGGCAGGGTGGGTCGATGGAGCGACACCACGACGAGGACCCCTCGGCTGCCGGTCGGGTCGACCGTGCGGAGCAGGCGGCGGTCGTCGAGGACCGGCGCGTCGGCGACCTCGACCTCACGACGTGGCGGTCCCGGGCCGGCCACACGGTCGCCGAGGGCTGGGCGACACTCGGCCGTCGCTACGGCGCCCTCCCCCTGCTCGTCCTGACGCTGGCCGTCGGTGTCGGCATCGCCGCGACCGCGACCTGGGCGGCATCGGAGGTGTACGACGCCGTGCGGGCGTCCGACGACGTCGCGGTGCTCGACCGCCCCGTCCTCGACTGGATGCTCACCCTGCGTTCCCCGTTCGCCGACCAGGCGGTCACGTGGTGGACCGACATCGCCGGGACGATCGGGATGCCGATCGTCGCGGTCTGCTTCCTGATCGGCTTCACGGTGCAGCGCCGCGCCTGGACCCCGCTCGTGCTGCTCGTCGCAGCGAGCGGCGGCTCGCTCCTCATGACGATCGCAGGCAAGGACCTGATCGGCCGTGCCCGACCGCCGCTGTCCGACGCGGTGCCGCCGTACGAGCACTCGCCGTCGTTCCCGTCCGGCCACACGCTCAACGCCACGGTCGTCGTCGGCACGATCGTGTACCTGCTCATCCTGCGGCAGTCACGCACGGTCACCCGGGTGTGGACGATCGTCGTCGGCACGCTCTTCGTGCTGTCGATCGGCGTCTCGCGGGTGTTCCTGGGCCACCACTGGACGACGGACGTGCTCGCCGCGTGGGCCCTCGGTCTTGCGTGGCTGGCGCTCGTGATCACGGCGCACCGGCTGTACCTGACCGCCCTCCACCGGGGTGCCGACCCGGTCGTGCGCGGCCGCGGACCGGCACGCCCGGTCAGGTCGTCACGGTAGGTTCACCCGCATGGAAGAACGGGTCTTCGGCGGCAGGTACCGCGTCACCGGCACGCTCGGTCACGGCGGCATGGCCTCCGTCTACCGCGCCGTCGACGAGCAGCTCGGCCGCGAGGTGGCCGTCAAGGTCTTCCGGATCGGCGCGGTCGACCACGGCGAACGTGCGCGCGCCGAGGCCGAGATGCACACGCTGGCCGCGCTCCGCAGCCCCTCGCTCGTCACGCTCTACGACGCCGCACTCGACGACGGCAACGGCGACTCGTACCTCGTGATGGAGCTCGTCCCCGGCAGCGACCTGGACACCCGGCTGCGCGAGGGCCCGCTCGACACCACGACGACCGCGCGCACCGGCGCCCAGGTCGCCGAGGGACTCGCCGCCGTGCACGCGCAGGGCATCGTGCACCGTGACGTGAAGCCCGCCAACGTGCTGCTCGAGAGCGACGGCCAGCACGTCAAGCTCGCCGACTTCGGCATCGCGCTGCTCCGGGACGCCGCCCGCGTGACCGGGACCGGCACCGTCATCGGCACCGCCGCCTACATCTCACCGGAGCAGGTCCTCGGGCGCGAGGTCACCGGTCAGGCCGACGTCTACGCCCTCGGGCTCGTCCTGCTGCAGTGCCTGACGGGTGCACGTCCGTTCCCCGGCACCGCCGTCGAGTCCGCCACCGCGCGGCTCACGCGGGGCCCCGACATCGACCAGCACCTGCCCACCGCGTGGCGGACGCTGCTGCGCGTGATGACGGCGCAGGACCCGGCCGAGCGCCCGACCGCGGCCGAGGCGGCCCGACGTCTCCGTGCCCTCGAACGCGACGGGACGGCACCGGCGACCCAGCTGCTCCCGGGCGGACCCGGCACGCTCACCCGTGCTGCCGGCGGAGCGGCCGGTGCCGGAGCCGGTCTCGCCGGTGCCGCGCTCGGTGCCGGGGGACCGGACGCAGCCCACGCCGACCAGGCCACCCAGGCCGTGCCGGGCGCTGCGGACGGCGACCAGGCCACGCGGGCGATGCCGAACGCCGGCGGTGCCGACGCCGCGACCCGGGCGTACGACCGGACGGGCGCGCAGGACGACGTCGCGACGACGGTCCTCGGTGCCCAGCGGGGCGCCGGTGGAGCGAGCGCCGCCGCTGCTGCTGGCGGTGGTGCGGTGGCCGGTGGTGCCGCGTCGCGAGGAGCCGGTGGTCCAGCGGGGGCTGCCGGACGGGGCGGTCCCGGTACGGACGGATCGAAGCGACGGCGTGCGGGGATCATCACCGCGGTGGTCGTCGGGATCCTCGTCCTCGCGGGGATCGGCGTCGCGCTGATCGCGCTGGGCGGAGGAGACGACTCGACGCCCGCGCCGACCGACTCCAGCGAGCCCTCGTCGCCGACGGAGCAGCAGACGAGCGAGCCGGAGCAGCAGCCCAGCCAGGAGGAGCAGCAGCCGAGCGAACCCGCGCAGGAGCCGAGCGAGCCGGCGCAGGAGCCCAGCCAGGAGCAGCAGCAGCCGAGCGAGCCCGCGCAGGAACCGAGCCAGCCCGCCGACGACCCGAGCGTCGGCCCCCAACCGGGCGGTCCGGCGTCCAACCCCGTCGAGGCCCCGCAGGGCGGCGCGGGCAACAACGGCAACGGCAACGGCAACGGTCCCGGGAGCAACAGCGGCAAGGGCAAGGGATCCGGTGCGGCGGACACGACGGTCGACACCACCGTCGGGTCGCTCACCCAGGGGCCGGCGACGGGCCCCGGCCGCGGCTGACGCGGTCGCTGCCGACCCCGGCGCGGTGGACGGACAGCGTCGAGCCGACGCCCACCGTCGCGGGAGCACGCTCGGAGCATGTCGATGAGCACACCGTTCGATCCGCAGCAGCCCGGCGCCGACCTCCCCGTGGACGGCGACGACCAGACCGAGATCGAGGTCGAGGAGGACCGCGGCGCCGACGTCGGCCCGGACTCGGTCGACCCGTCGGTCTCGCCGGCCCCGCACGAGGACGAGGACGAGGCCGGTGGGGGCCCGGTCGCCCGGTGACCCGAGACGGCTGACCGACCTCGCCCGGACGGCCCACTGGGGCCCGCTGACGACCGCTGACGCGACGACGGGCTACCCCCGGACGATCCAGGGGCGGCCCGTCGTGGTGCTGCGGCTCAGACGCCGCCGCGCCGGAGCCAACGGGTCGACCGCCACGACCGCGACCGCAGCACCGCGTCGATCGCGTCGCGCAGGATCTGCTCGTCGGTGGCCGGGTCGACGAAGGCCGATGCCCGCACGGGGCCGCTCGTCCCGCGGAGGCGTGAGACGGCCCGGAGCGGAGCGCTCACGCGCCACGACCGCGACTCCAGCAGGGAGATGAGTCGCTGCGCCAGTGCGAAGCGCTCACCGTGGTCGATGGTCGACTCCTGCGCCACGGGTGCGGGGGGCGGAGCCGGCTGCTCGGCGAGCTTCACCAGCTCGCGGATGCGCCGCGTCTCGCCGGCCGGCAGCAGGATCGGCAGGGCGTCGATCTTGCGGTCGACGGAGTACTGGTTCAGCAGCCACTCCGCGATGTCGTGGTCGGTGCGCGAGCCGTCCTGCGACACCCACGTGTGGTAGATCGCGGTGAGCTGCAGGGAGTCCGCGACACCGACGAGCGACGCGGCACGGAGCAGGTAGTCCCAGTCCTCGGTCGTGGTCAGCGACTCGTCGAAGCGCAGTCCGAGGTTCGTGAAGAGCCCGCGGGGGAACGCCGCCGTCATGAACGGCGTCTGGTTCAGCACGAGGTGCTTCACCATCGAGAACTCGGCGTCGTAGGGCCGGGTGATCGGCCCCTCGGTACGGACGCCCCAGTGGCCGCTGGTGCTGACGACGTCGGCCGCCTGCAGGGACCCGACGCTGCGGAGCACCATCCCCGGGTGCTTGCGATGCACGTCCCGGAAGGCCGAGACCCAGTGCGCGAAGACCAGGTCGTCGTCGTCCAGCGCCACGACGTACTGCCCGGTCGCCAGTCGGAAGCCCTCGTTGAGGAGCGTGGCGCGCGAGCCGTGGTCGACCTTGACGAAGCGCGTGCGGCCGGCGATCGACGGCGGCTGGCGTTCGATCAACCGCTCGAGCACGATCTGCGTCGCGACGTCGACGTGGTGGCCGATGATGAGCACCTCGAAGTCCTGGTCCGTCTGGCCCGCCAGGCAGGAGAACACCTCGGCGAGCTGCTGCGGACGACGCCCCTGGGTCCGGATCACGACCGTGAGGAACGGGTCGTCCTCGGTCGACGTCCGGGTGACCGCGGCGGCGGGGACCGGCCCGGGCAGGCAAGCCCAGACGAACTGGTTCACGCGGGCGTTCGGCGCGGCCTGGTCGCGCAGCGCGTTCATCCACTGGTTGACGGTGGTGCCACGCATGAGCGCCGGGTGGTCGAGCGGGAAGTGCTGGTCGCTCTTGCTCAGCAGGAAGTCCTCGCGGTCCGTGCGGTGCAGACCGGCGGCACGGAGCGTGCGCTCGAGCTCGGGCTCGCTGTAGAGGTGGACGTGGGTGTCGTCGAGCAGCCCGGTGTCGGTGTACTCCCATGCGCCGAACGCCAGCTTGAACCCGACGTCGCGGTGCGTGTTGTTCGGCACGCTGAGCACGAGCGGTGCGCTGTGGTCGCGGAGGAACGTCGACACCTCGGCGAGCACGGCCCGTCCGGCGGGCAGGTGCTCGAGCCCGTCGAGCATGGTGACCCCGAGCACGCGGCGGTCGCCGACGACGTCGCGCAGCAGCACGCGCACCGCCTCGGGATCGCCGACGTCGCCGACGTGGGCCTCGAAGCCACCGTCGCGCAGTGCCGTCACGGCGTCCGCGTCGACGTCGACCCCGACGTACGTGGCGCCGAGCTGGTCCTCGACCGCCGCGGCGATGGCCCCGTAACCGCAGGCGAGGTCGAGGAGGACGGCCGGCTCGCCCGACGTGACCACGGAGCGTCGCAGGAGGCGGAGGACGGCCCCGTAGGTGTTCTCCTCGGAGTAGGCGTTGTCGTAGCGTGCCTCGTCGTTCACAGTCCGTACCGGTGTTCCGCGTAGTTGCCGCCGGTGAATTCGGCGGTCGTGTGGTCGGGGTCGTGGCGGTCCGCGAGCAGACCGTCGTCGCGCCGGCGCCGGTACTCGGCGCACGCACGCGTGGCCTCCGGCTCCGGGTTCGCGTCGAAGAACCGCAGGATGTCCTCGCTGATGTCGGGCCGGGACCACTTGTCGGCGAGCAGCAGGGCGGACTCCACGGAGTAGTACCGTTCGGCGGACGTCGGCTCGAGGACGCCGCTCGTCGACCCGATGCGCTTGTCGTGGAACGCGAGGGCTGCGGGGACGATCGCCACGCCGAAGCCGCGCTCCCGGATGCGCCAGGACAGGTCGACGTCGTCGCAGTACATGAAGAACGACTCGTGGTCGTACCCGCCGAGCTCGTCGAAGAGCGCGGAGCGGACCATGCAGAAGGCACCGGCGACCCACGAGGTGATGCCGCTCCGGACGTCGTAGTCCTTGGGGTGCTCGAGGGGGAGCTGCTTCGCCTCGACCGCGCCGATCGTGGTGTCGTCCATGCGCTCGACCAACTGGCTGAGCGTGTCCCCGGTGATGATCACGTCGGGGTTCGCCATGATGCGCAGCTCGGAGTCGTCCTCGGCCGCGAGGCGGTTCTGCGCGCCGCCGTGCCCGAGGTTCTCGCCGAAGGACACGTAGTCGAGCGAGGCGAGGTTCGGCGTCGCCCGGCGCCAGCGCTCGAGCAGGGCCGGGTCGACGGTCGCCGCCGGTGAGCAGTCGCCGTAGCGCACGCGGACCCCGGCGACGCGGTCGTCGAACCGTGCCCAGCGTGCGGCGTTGTCGAGGCTCTCGAGTGCGCGCTCCACCCGCTCCGTGTCGGAGTGGTAGAGCACCGACTGGATGGTCACCATCGGTCGGGTCATGCGGTGTGGTCCTCGCTGATCAGGGTCGGGATGCGGTGGGTGCCGAGGTGGGTCGGGTCGTCCTCCATGACGAACCGGGCGGCGTCGCGTCGGAGGGCGATGTACTCACCGCGCTCGTCCGACAGGAAGGCGTGCACGAAGTGCGGTCCGTTCCCGAACACGACGGCGTCCAGGTCGAACGTGAGCGTCGCGGAGCCGTCGAGCGGCGAGAGGACCTTCTCCACGCGACCCGTGTCGGTGCCGTACACGAGGTTGCCGAGCGAGTTCTCGATGAGGAACCCGGCGTTCCAGCGGTCGAGCGGCGTCGCGTGCTCGTAGCGGACCGTGATGCGCAGCGGGTCTCCCGGGCGGACGATCTCCTGCGGCTCGCGTCCTGGGACGCGGACGTCGACGTCCGTGACCCTGCCCGGCGTGGGGTCCTGGTCGGGGTCCTCGGCCTCGGCCTCGGCGAGTCGGCGGCCCTCGAGGATCTCGCGGAAGTTCTGCACCGCCTCGCGGGCGGGCCCGTGGTACTTGACCTCACCGTGGTGGAGGACGACCGCGGTGTCGCAGAGTTCCTGGACCTGGCCGAGCGAGTGCGACACGAGCACGATCGTGCGGCCCTGCGCCTGGAACTCCTTGATCTTGTCGATGCACTTCTTCTGGAACTGCTCGTCGCCGACGGCCAGCACCTCGTCCACCAGCAGCACGTCGGGGTCGGTGTTGATCGCGACGGCGAAGGCGAGCCGGACGTACATGCCCGACGAGTAGAACTTCACCTGCGTGTCGATGAAGTCACCGATGCCGGAGAACTGGAGGATCGCCTCGAACCGGGCGTCGACCTCGTCGCGGGGGATGCCGAGCACCGACGCGTTCAGGTAGACGTTCTCGCGCCCGGTCAGGTCGGGGTGCATCCCGGCGCCGAGCTCGATGAGGGCGGCGAGGCGACCGCGGCGCTCGACGACGCCGGTCGTGGGCTCGAGGATGCCGCCGATCATCTTCAGCAGCGTCGACTTGCCGGAACCGTTCGGTCCGATGAGGCCGACCGTGCTGCCGGCCGGGATCTCGAGGTCGACCCCCTGGAGCGCCCAGAAGTCCTCGCTGTGCCGGCGGCCGGCACGGCCGAAGGTGACCACACGCTCCTTGAGCGAGTTGTCCTTGCGGATCGTGAACCGCTTCGACACGTCCCGCACGGAGACGACCACGGGTGCGCCGGGGCCGCCCCTGACCTCCTCGGACCGTCCGCGGAGTCCTGTTGCTCGGCTGCCCTGCCGCTCGTCCAATCAGGACTCCTCTGTGTTGCGTTCCGAAACCGAGGAGGATCGTAATGCGGATACGATGAAATGTCAGGCGTGTCCCCCGCTCTGGGGAGGGGGTGCCGGTGCCGCCGACGGCGCTCACGGCGTCCTGTCGGTCGGGGACGGCAAGCTCGTGCGCATGTCGTTCGCGAACGCGTGGGACCCGTCGAAGGGTCGCGCCATCCCAGAGGACCAGGTCACCGAGGACGGACTCGAGCTCGACGAGGACACCGCCGCCGAGCTCGGCATCTCGTTCGACGTCGTCGGCGGCGCGTCGGCCGACCCGTCACGGGTCTCACCCGTCGACGTGCGCGTGCCGAGCGCACCGACCACCGACGACTGACCGCCCGCCCGCCCGCTCCCGACCGAGCCGAGCCGAGCCGAGCAGCCTGGGGGCACGACGTGCGTCAGCACAACGGGGAGCACGCGACACCACGGACTTCCGTGGCGCGACGTGCTCCCCGTTGTGCGGAGCGCGGCACGGTCAGGGCCCAGCTCCGGAGCCCGTCACGCTCAGGGCCGAGTTCCGGAGCGCGGCACGCTCAGGGCTGAGCCCCGCAGCCCGGTCAGGGGACGGTGTGCCCCGCCGCCGTCAGGACGCGGTACCACTCCTCGCGCGAGAGCCGGACGTCGGAACCCGCGGCCGAGTCCCGCACCCGCTGCGGGTTCGTCGTGCCCAGGACGACCTGGAAGTGCGCGGGGTGTCGGGTGATCCACGCGACCGCGATCCCCGTCGGGGTGACGCCGTGTGCCGAGGCGAGCTCCTCGAGCACGTCGTTGAGCTCGGCGTACTGCTCGCGGTCGCCGAGGAAGACGCCGTCGAAGAAGCCCTTCTGGAACGGCGACCAGGCCTGCAGCGTGACGTCGTTCAGGCGGGCGTGGTTGAGGATGTCGTTGTCGCGGTCGATCGACTGGTCGAGCCCGGCCATGTTCGCCGTCAGGCCCTGCGTGATCACGTTGGCGTGCGTGATGCTCAGCTGCACCTGGTTGAACGCGAGCGGCTGCCGCACCGACCGCTTCAGCAGCTCGACCTGACCGGGGGTGTGGTTCGAGACGCCGAAGTGGTGCACCTTGCCGGCGGCGTGCAGCTCGTCGAACGCCCGGGCGACCTCCTCGGGCTCGACGAGGGCGTCGGGACGGTGCAGGAGCAGCACGTCCACGTAGTCGGTCCGCAGCGCCTCGAGGGACTCGTGCACGGACTCGATGATGTGCTCGTACGAGAAGTCGAAGTACGCGCCGTCCGGCGTCGGGCGGATGCCGACCTTGGTCTGCAGCTGGATGTCGGCGCGCTCGGACGGCGACAGGGTGACGGCGGAACCGAACCGCTGCTCGCACCCGTGCCAGACGCCGTACACGGCGGCGTGGTCGAACATCGTGACGCCGGCGTCGCGCGAGGCGGTGTACAGCTCGCGGATGTCCTCGTCGCTCATGTCGTTGATCCGCATGAGGCCGACGACGACGTCGGACGCGGTGAGGTCGGTCTGTGGCAACTCCAGTGTCTTCACGCGCTCGATCCTGCCAGCAGCTCGCCGTGCGCAGAGAGGCCCTGCCGGTGCCCGTCGGGCCGCGCCCGGCAGTCACGCCCGATGCGACCGGGTGACGGACGGGAGGCGCGGTGCCGGACCGGCACCGCGCCTCCCGTCCGGTGCTCAGCGCGTGGGCGACGCGGCCGGGCCGAGCAGACCGAGGAACGTCAGGTCGTCCGCCACCTTGGTGACGAGCGCGTGGTCGAGCGACGGGATGTCCGGCGAGCCGAGCGGACGCACCGAGCGGACCGCGGCCGCGAACGCGTCCGCGGGGATCGCGGACCCGGCGTGCGGCACCTCCGGGGTCGCGAACGCGTGCAGCAGCGGCAGCACCGAGCGTGCACGGTCCTCGTCCGGCAGCGCCTCGAGTGCGGACCGGAAGCGCTCGACCCACTCGGCGTGGTCCGCGACCCGCTCGATCGCGTACCCGTCCTCGACCAGCCAGTCGACGAAGGTGTCCAGCGAGACGCCGTCGTCGTGCGGGTTGACGACGTTGAACGTCCGGTGGCCGTCGACCACCGACGCGCCGATGGCGTCGATCGCGGCGGCCGTGAAGTCGGCGGGCAGGCCGTCGTAGTGCGAGCGCTGCACCCGGCCGTCCGGGGTCCGCTGCACGAAGGACACGGGTGCCAGCCCGGTCGCGAGCACGCTCCAGACCAGGCGGGTGAACACGTCGGGCAGGTTCACCTGGCCGCGCCAGCGCGGGTGCGCCAGCACCATGTCGGAGCGGAACACCGCGACGGGGACGCCGTGCTGCTCGTGCGCCTCGCGGAGCAGCACCTCGCTCGCCCACTTGCTCGCGCCGTACCCGTTCGCGTACTCGTCGGCGATCGTCCACTCGGGGATCGTCGACCGGATGTCCGCCCGCTCGTCGAGTGCCGCGGGGGCGTCGGGGGCGACGTCCTCGGTCGCGCTCGGGCGGGCTCCACCGGCGACGGCGACGCTCGACACGAAGGTGACGGGGACGCTCCCGGCGGCGATCGCGAGCCGGACGACCTCGGCGGTCCCGACGACGTTGGGCCCGAACAGCGCGGTGTACGGCAGGACGTGGTTCACCAGGGCGGCGGCGTGCGTGACGAGGTCGACCCGCGCGGCGAGGTCCTCCCACCGCGGTTCCTCGAGGCCGAGCAGGTGCTCGCTGACGTCCCCGGCGACCACCTCGAGCGACCCCGAGAGCTCGGCGAACCGGTCGGCGAACGCGGGATCGGCCGCGAAGGCCGCGTCCAGTCGACGGCGGGCAGCGGCGTCGTCCGACCCGCGCACGACGCAGACCAGCGAGCCGCCGACCGGTGCGAGCCGCTCGAGCCAGTCCATCGCGGTGAAGCGGCCGAGGTAGCCGTTCGCGCCGGTGAGCAGGACGGTGCGCGGCCCGTCCGCGGTGGGGCGGGGTGCGCGTGCCACCGGCGCGGGGACCGCACCGAGCAGGCGGTCGACCCGCAGGTCCGACGCCCGCAGCACCGTCGGGTCGGCGCCGTGCACGCGGGCGACGGTCGGCCGGTCGTCGGCGGCCGAGCGCTCGACGTACGCGGCCACGGCGGCGAGGTCGTTCGTCGGGTCGGTGATGACACCGACGGGCACCTCGGTCTCGAAGACGTCCTCGAGGACCCCGGAGAACGTCAGGGCCGACAGTGAGTCACCGCCGAGGTCCGAGAACCGGGCGGCCGAGGCGGTCTCGGTGCTGACCTCGGCACCGAGCAGGTCACGGGCGGCACGGACGACGGTGTCGACGGTCGGTTCGTCACCCACGTGCTCGCGCAGGGTCGCGACGAGGGTGCCGCTCTGCTGCTCGGCGACCGCGTCGTAGAGCGCCGCGAACCGGTCCCCGTAGCGGGCGGTGACCCGGGGGCGGAGGAGCTTGCGGGCATCGGAGAGCATGCCGTTGTCGACCGTGAAGGGGTCCGGTTCGACGACGATCGCTCGGGGCACCTCGTACGGCGCGAGCCCGTGGGCGCGGGCGGTGCGCTGGAGGGCGGCGAGCAGGTCGCCCTCCGTGGCCTCCGGGTCGACGGGCACGACGACCGCGACGAGGAACGCGTGCCTGCTGTCCCCGTGCAGGGCGATCTGCCGGACCTCCGGCGTCCCACCGAAGGTCGCCTCGAGGGCCGAGACCGCGACGAACTCGCCCTGCGAGAGCTTGATGACGTTGTTCCGGCGGTCGAGGTACTCGTACGTGTCCGGACCGGTCTGCGCCATCACGTCGCCGGTCCGGTAGAACCCGTCCTCGTCGAACACCGCGGCGGTGACGTCCGGGCGGCGGAAGTACCCGGGGATCACCGCGGTGCTCTTCACGAGCAGCTCGCCGCGCGGGTGCGGTCGGTCGGTGGTGCGGTACCCGAGCTCGGGGACGTCCACCAGCTTGTGCTCGGTGACCGGTGGCTGCTGCACCACGCCGTCGCGCAGGATGCTGCCCGCCTCGGTCGAGCCGTACAGGTCGTGCAGCGGGACGCCGAGGCACTCCTCGAGGTACGTGCGGAGCTCGGGCGTGAGCGGGGCGCTGGCGCAGACGGCCTGCCCGACGCGACCACCGAAGGCACGTGTCCGGAGGTCGTCCTGCACCTGAGCACGCACGGCCGGGGCGTCGGTGGCTCCGGCCGCGAGCCGGCGCTGCTCCTCGCGGGCGCCCTCCTGGCGGACCATCTCGGCGATCCGCGGGACGAGCACGAGCTCGGTCGGTGCGTAGACCCGCAGGTCCTCGAACAGGGCCGACAGGTCGGTCGAGGTCGCGAGCGCCACGGTGCCGCCGCGGCCGAGCGTGGCGAGCAGCGCCGCGCGACCGGTCAGGTGGCTCAGCGGGAGGTAGGCGTAGCCGACGGTCACGGCGTCCGGGTGGTCCGGCGGGAGTGCGTGCCAGAGCCGCTCGACCATGGACCGCGTGTACATCGCGCCCTTCGGGGTCCCGGTGCTGCCCGAGGTGTACAGCAGCAGGGCGAGCGGGTCCTCGTCGGGCGCCGGTCGCCACGGGGTCGGCTGCGGCAGGTCGCGGCCCCGTGCCACGAGGTCGGCGAGCGTCGGCAGCGCCGCCGCACCGTCGGTGCCCTCGGCCCCGGTCGCCGCGCCGGCCGCACCCGTCGTGTCGAGCAGGACGGTGTGCACCTCGGCGGCGGCCGCGTCGGTGACCGCCCGGGCCGTCGCGGCCTGGTCGGCGGTGACGCCCAGCCACACCGGCGTCGTCTCGTCGACGATCGCACGGAGCTGCTCGACGGCCGCGCTGGTCTGCAGCGGCACGCTCACCGCGCCGAGCACCGAGCACGCGAGCTCGAGGGTCACGACGTCGGCGCTCGGCGGACCGAGCACCGCGATCCGGTCACCCGGGGCCACGGACTCGCCGAGCACCGCCGCGAGGGCCCGCGCACGGTCCCGGAGCTCCCGGAAGCTCGTGTCGGTGACGACCTCGCCGTCCCGCTGTCGGATCGCCGTTCGGTCGGCGTACCGGTCGAACACCGCCTCGACGGAGGTGTCCTCGTCCTGCTGCACCATGGTGGTTCCCTTCCTCGTTCGTCCGACGCGCCCCCGCGCGCGGCCTCTCAGCGCGCGGCGAGCACGATGCCCGCACGCGCCGTCCCCCGGTCCACTGCCCACCGTCCCGTCGCCGCGAACGCCGGGCCGCGACGCGCGCTCGCCGTGAAGGTCCCGTCCGGGCGCAGCTCCACGTGGGCACCGTCGATGCCGAACCAGCCGTCGTGCGCGGCCGAGCGGGCCTTGGCGACGGCCTCGGTCGCGGCGAGCAGGACGCTGTCCGGACTCTCAACCCCGGTTCGCCGGAGTGCGGTGAGACCCCGCGCGACACGGTCGTCCGTGACGTCCGCGATGCGTCGGAGCACTCCCGGCGGCAGGGGACGTGCCGGCGTGGCATCGATGCCGATGCCGGCGTGGTCGTCGCGCCGGGCGACGGCGCAGGCGCGCAGGCCGGGGCAGTGGGTGATCGTGCCGACCACGCCCTCGGGCCAGCGGGGAGCCCCGCTCCGACCCACGGGCAGTGCCGTCACCGGGGTGCCGATCGCCGTCAGGGCGCGGCGGGCGAGCAGGCGGCCGGTCCGGAACTCGGCACGCCGCGCCGGGACGGCACGGGCGATCGCCGCGCGTTCCTCGTCGGCGAGGGGGCCGCTCAGGTCGTGGTCGGCGGCGGCGGCGACCACCGAGGCGGGGAGCAGCCCCACCCAGTCGGTCCCGCCTTGAAGTTGCACATTGCAATCAGACGCCCGGAAGCTCCGAGTCCCCCGGACGGGGCACGTCGCGGAGCGGCCGCGACCGGGTCCGTCAGGCGGGCAGGACCGCGACGACGGCGGAGCGGTCGTTCCAGGTCGCGGTCAGCGTCTCGCCGTCCGGCACGGGCAGCCCGATCACCCGCAGCACGACGAGGTCGCCGTGGTCGGTGCGCACCGTCGTCTCGGTCCCGTCGGTGCTGGCCGTGGCCGACGTCACCGTGGGGGAGTCCGGCGCCGACCCGCTGCCGACCGCCGTGCCCTCCTTGTCGAACCGTCCGGAGCCGTCGGCGCGCTCGAGCTCCGCCTCGTGCCCGCCGGTGGCGATCGCACGACGCAGGACGTCGGCGTACACCGGGTCCGCGACGGCGTCGTACACCCAGCGCTGCCCGAGCACGGAGTGGTGCATCTCGCACACCAGGGAGCCCCGGGCGCCGTCGAGCGGAGCGCCGCGGTAGGTCAGCGGCGTGTGCAGGAGCCGTCCCTCGGGCGTCCGCACGACGATCTCCTCGACACCGACCTCGCCCTCGGGGTCGTCGAACCGGAAGCGGGTGACGATCTCGACGGCGGCACCGGCGGTGAGGCCGCTCCACGGCTGCGCGGGCAGCCAGGCGGCGAGGGCCTCGGCCTTGGACGGTCGGAGTTCTGCGCGGTGGATGACGGCCATGCACCGACGCTACCGAGCAGACCTCGGCTTCCACCGTCGGCCCGCCGCACTGCGGTCAGGGCGCGGAGGTCAGTGCACGGGGCTCAGTGCACGGGGTCAGTGCACCGAGAAGCCGCCGTCGACCGCGATCGACTGGCCCGTGACGTACGCGGACCCCGGTCCGGCCAGGAACACCGCCACGGCCGCGAAGTCCGACGGCTCGCCGTTGCGCCCGACGAGCGTGCGCGCGGCGAGCGCCGCGACCCGCTCGGGGTCGGCGGACAGTCGCCTGTTGAGCGCGGTCTGCACGAAGCCGGGGACCAGGACGTTCGAGGTGACCCCGCTGCCCGACCAGGCCTCCGCCTGGGAGCGTGCCAGCGCCTCCAGGCCGGCCTTCGACACCCCGTACGCGCCGCTCGCGGCGAAGGGGCGGTGGGCCTGCTGCGAACTGATGCCGATGATCCGGCCGTACCCGCGTGCGGCCATGCCGGGCGCGAGCCGCTGGCCGAGCACGAAGGGTGCGTCGAGGTTGACGGCCATCGTCGCGTCCCACGTGCCCTCGTCGAGGTCCGGCATCGGCGGCCGCAGGTTGATGCCGGCCGAGTTGACGAGGACGTCCACCTCGCCGACGGCGTCCGCGAGCGCGTGGGCGCCCTCCCGGGTCGACAGGTCCGCGACGACACCGGCGGCCGACCCGCCGTCGGCGGTGATCGTCGCGACGGTCTCGTCGATCGCCTCCCGCGTGCGCGCCGCGACCAGCACGTGGGCGCCCGCGTCCGCGAGGGCGAGCGCGATCGCCCGACCGATGCCGGAGCTGCCCCCGGTGACCAGTGCACGGCGTCCGTCGAGGCCGAAGAGCTGCTCCAGTGCCATCCGGCCAGGCTACCGACGCCCGTACGCTGGGTCGGTGCGCGACGACCTGCTCCCCGTGCTCGCCTGCCCCGTCTGCGCCGAGCCCCTCGCCCGTGTCGACGGCGGGCAGGTCGGCTGCGCCACCGGGCACCGGTTCGACGAGGCGAAGCAGGGCCACCTCACGCTCCTGCCCGCGAAGCGCCGCGCCCTGACCGCGGACACGCCGGACATGGTCGACGCGCGGATCCGGTTCCTCGGGCGGGGGCACTACGCACCGGTCGAGCGGGCGCTCGCCGCGGTGGTCGCCGCCACGGAGGCGCCGGGCGTCGTCCTCGACGTCGGCTCCGGCCCCGGCACCTACCTCGCGCACGGGCTGGACGGACCGGACGAGACTGCGTCGGCCGGGAGGCCCGGCTCGGCCCCGGCAGTCCCCGTCGCTGCCCGCCTCGGGGTCGCGCTGGACCTGTCACCCGTCGCCGTCCGGCGGGCGGCACGCGTCCACCCGCGGGCCGGCGCCGTCGTCGGGGACGTGACCGAGCGCCTCCCGGTCGTCGACGACACGGCGGCCGTCGTGCTGGACGTCTTCGCCCCGCGCAACCAGCGGGAGTACGCGCGGGTGCTCCACCCGGACGGTGTGCTCGTCGTCGTGACGCCGCGGACCGGACACCTGGCGGAGCTCGCCGAGGCGACCATCGCGGTGGACCCGGAGAAGGAGCGGCGGCTGCGGGAGTCGCTCGAGCCGACGTTCGCGCTGCAGGGGTCCGAGGACCTCACGTGGACGATGGAGCTGTCCGCGGAGGACGTGCACGACGTGGTGCACATGGGCCCGAGCCACCACCACGTCGATCCGGACCGGGTGTTCGCGCCGACGGCCGTGACGGCTGCCGTGACCGTGAGCACGTGGACGGTCGCCAGGCGGCACTGAGGCGCTGCCGTCGGCCGTCCACGTGCCGGGGTCGGGTGTCAGCCCTGCGGCGCCGCCACGTCGAACTGCCACACGACGCCGAACCGGTCGCGCAGCTGCCCGGCGAGCGGGGCCCACGGCGAGGGCGCGAGCGGCTGTCGCACCTCGGCACCCTCGGACAGCGCCTCCCAGTACCGGGTGACCTCGTCGGCGTCGTCGCCGTGCACGAAGACGTAGCAGGCGTTCGTGCCCTGGTCGTACGGCTGGTCCGGCCAGACGTCGAACGCCATGATCCGGAAGCCGGCCTCGGTGTTGACCTGACCGAACACGATGCGGTCCGCCCAGGCGGGGTCCTGGGACGCGCCCATCTGGCCGTAGGTGGCGGCGGTCACGGTGCCGCCGAACGCGGATGCGTAGTGGTCCAGGGCCTCGCGGGCCTGTCCGTCGAAGTTGAGGTGGGTCGTGGTCTCGATGCTCATGGATCGAGTGTCGCGAGCGTTGCGGTCAGATCGTGACCGCTTCTCCGACGAGGATGGACGACGTGTCCGGACCCTCCTCGCGCATGCTCGCGCTGCTCTCCCTGCTGCAGGTGCACCGGGAGTGGACGGGCGACGAGCTCGCCGGTCGCCTGACCGTGAGTCCGCGCACCCTCCGCCGCGACGTCGACCGCCTCCGGGACCTCGGCTACCGCATCGACTCCGTCCGCGGTCCGGCCGGCGGCTACCGACTCGCCGCCGGATCGGACCTGCCGCCGCTGCTGTTCGACGACGACCAGGCGGTGGCGATCGCCCTCGCCCTCGCGGTGGCGCCGACATCGGGTGCCGACATCGCCGAGGCCGCCACCCGCGCGCTCGCGACGGTGCGACAGGTCATGCCCGAACGGCTCCGGGACCGGGTGGACCTGGTGGATGCCGTCGTGGGATCGTCCGCCCCGCGGGTCGATCCGGACGTGCTGGTGGCCGTCAGCGAGGCCGTGCAGCGCCACGAGGTGTTCCGGTTCGGGTACGGCACGGACGACCGTCCCCGCAGGGTCGAACCGCACGCGGTGGTCGCCCGGCACGGTCGGTGGTACCTGCTGGCGTGGGAGCCCGAGCACGACGACTGGCGGACCTACCGGGTGGCCCGGATCGCCCCGCGGATGCGGACGCGGCTCCCGTTCGTGCAGCGACCCGTACCCGGTGGGGACGTGGCAGCCTTCGTGGCGGCCCGCTTCAAGGGGTCCGACCGCGACGACGCGTGGCCGTGCACGGGGTCGGTCTCGCTGACCGCTGCCGACGCCGCGCGGGTCGCCCCGTTCCTGCCGGAGGGCGCCGTGCTCGGGGACCCCGTCGACGACCGTCGACGGCTGACGCTCGGGTCCTGGTCGTGGGACGGTCTCGCTGGCGCGATCGCCAGGCTGACGGTGCCGTTCGTGGTCGAGGGGCCGGAGGAACTCCGCGCCGCCGTCCGCAGATCGGCGGAACGGCTGGAGCGCGCGGCGGTGCGTTAGGGCGGTGCACGCGTCCGTCAGGACGGCGTGAGGATTCCGTGAGGACCGGCCTGGAGGCACACGGCCGGAACCAGCATCGGTACCGCACCACACGTGGTGCGGTCCGCGCCGCCCGGCGTCGGACCCGCAGCAACCAACGGAGTCCTTCGTGTTCGACGTCTTCGTCGTCGCCGGTGTCCTCGCCGTGTTCGGTGTCGTGGCACTCATCGCCAAGGGGGTGGAGCGGCTGTGATCGTCGTCACCATCGCCGCCGCCGTCCTCGGCATCGCCTCGGTCGTCTACCTCGTGTGGGCGCTCGTGCACCCGGAGCGGTTCTGATGAGCGCTGCCGACACCTGGGCCGGGATCGCCCAGGTCGCGACCCTCGTCCTGCTCCTCGTGGTCGCGTACCGCCCGGTCGGTGACTGGATGGCGCGTGTCTACACGCCCACGGGGCACGCCCGCATCGAACGCGGCGTCTACCGCGTGATCGGTGTGGACCCCGACGCCGAGCAGTCCTGGCCCGCGTACCTGCGCGGCGTGCTGCTCTTCAGCGCCGTCGGCGTGCTGCTCGTCTACCTGCTGCAGCGCATCCAGGTCGTGCTGCCCGGTGACCTCGGGCTGCCGAACGTCGGCCCGTCGCTCGCGTTCAACACCGCCGCGTCCTTCGTCGCGAACACCAACTGGCAGTCGTACTCGCCCGAGGCCACCGTGGGGTACTCCGTGCAGATGGCAGGCCTGGCGGTGCAGAACTTCCTGTCCGCCGCGGTCGGGCTCGCGGTCGCCGTGGCCCTGGTGCGCGGGTTCGCACGGCGGAGGAGCGGCACGCTCGGCAACGTCTGGGTCGACGTCGTCCGCGGCACCGGCCGGCTCCTGCTCCCCGGGGCCTTCGTCTTCGCGATCGTCCTGGTCGCCGGCGGCGTCGTGCAGTCGTGGGGCAGCGGCACGGACATCACCACGCTCGCGGGCGGCACCCAGCACATCCCCGACGGCTTCGTCGCGTCGCAGGAGGCGATCAAGGAGCTCGGCACGAACGGCGGCGGCTACTTCAACGCGAACTCGGCGCACCCGTTCGAGAACCCGCAGGCGTGGACGAACCTCGTCGAGGTCTTCCTCATGCTCGTCATCCCGTTCTCGCTGCCCCGCACGTTCGGGCGGCTCGTCGGTGACGACCGCCAGGGGTACGCAATCCTCGCCGTGATGGGCGCGATCTTCCTCGTGTCGCTCTCGGTGATGTCGATCGCCGAGCTCGCGGGCGGCGGCAGCGCCACGCAGGCGGCCGGTGCGGCGATGGAGGGCAAGGAGATGCGCTTCGGCATCCTCGGCACGACGCTCTTCGGCACGACCTCGACCGCCACGTCGACGGGCGCCGTGAACGGCATGTTCGACAGCTTCACGCCGATCGGCGGGATGATGGCGCTCCTCAACATGATGCTCGGCGAGATCAGCCCCGGCGGCGTCGGCTCCGGCCTGTACGGCATGCTCGTGCTCGCCGTGATCACGGTGTTCATCGGCGGACTGCTCGTCGGCCGGACCCCGGAGTACCTCGGCAAGAAGATCCGCGCCCGTGAGATGACCTTCGCGGCGCTGTACATCCTCGTCACGCCGACCCTGGTGCTGCTCGGCACCGGACTGTCCCTGGTGATCCCGGGTGTCCGTGAGCAGGTCCTCGGCACGAGCATCTTCAACCCCGGCAACCACGGGCTGTCCGAGCTGCTCTACGCCTTCACCTCCGGCGCGAACAACAACGGCTCGGCGTTCGGCGGTCTCACCGCGAACACCACGTGGATGAACTCGGCGCTCGGCGTCGTGATGCTGCTCGGCCGGTTCATCCCGATCGCGCTCGTGCTGGCGCTCGCCGGGTCCCTGGCCGCACAGGACAAGGTGCCCGCGACCGTCGGCACCCTGCCGACGCACCGGCCGCTGTTCATCGGCCTGCTCGGTGCCGTCGCCGTGATCGTCACCGCACTCACCTACTTCCCCGTGCTCGCCCTGGGCCCGCTCGCGGAGGCCCTCTCCTGATGGGAACCGAACCCGTGTCCACCCCGACCCCCTCGTCCACCGTGACCAGTGCGCCGGAGGCGAGCAGTGCCTCCCGGCCGGTCACCCGATCGTCCGCGTTCGGTCCCCGTCAACTGGCGGCGGGCCTCCCGGGCGCCCTCCGCAAGCTCGACCCGCGCCTGATGTGGCGCAACCCCGTCATGTTCATCGTCGAGGTCGGCGCCGCGCTCACCACCGTGACCGCGTTCGTCGAGCCGTCGGTGTTCACCGCCGCGATCGCGGTGTGGCTCTGGCTGACCGTCGTCTTCGCGAACCTGGCCGAGGCCGTCGCCGAGGGCCGGGGCAAGGCGCAGGCCGACACCCTGCGGAAGACCCGCTCGACGACCAGCGCCCGCCGGGTGCTGCGATGGGATGCGTCCGACGCCGCCGCGCTGTCGAACGACACCGCGGAGGTCGCCTCGGTGGACCTCGCGAAGGGCGACGTCGTGGTGGTCGTCGCCGGCGAGGTCATCCCCGGCGACGGTGACGTGGTCGAGGGCATCGCCAGCGTCGACGAGTCCGCGGTCACGGGCGAGTCGGCGCCCGTCATCCGCGAGTCCGGTGGCGACCGCAGCGCCGTCACCGGTGGGACGCGGGTGCTGTCCGACCGGATCGTCGTGCGCATCACCTCGACGCCCGGCGAGACCTTCATCGACCGGATGATCCGGCTCGTCGAGGGTGCCGCGCGGCAGAAGACGCCGAACGAGATCGCGCTGAACATCCTGCTGGCGTCGCTGTCGATCGTCTTCGTGATCGTCTGCCTGACGATGCAGCCCATCGCCGGCCTCGTCGGTGCGACCGTCAGCGTGCCGGTGCTCATCGCCCTGCTCGTCTGCCTCATCCCGACCACCATCGGCGCGCTGCTCTCGGCGATCGGCATCGCCGGCATGGACCGGCTCGTGCAGCACAACGTGCTCGCGATGTCCGGGCGCGCGGTCGAGGCGGCCGGGGACATCACCACGCTGCTCCTCGACAAGACCGGCACGATCACGTACGGCAACCGGCAGGCATCGCGCATGGTGCCCGTCCCGGGCGTCACGGTCGCGACGCTCATGGAGGCCGCAGCCCTGTCGAGCGCCGCGGACAGCACGCCGGAGGGCCGCTCCATCGTCACGCTCGCCGAGCAGGACGGCATCACGCCCGGCACCCCGGCGGGTGCGCTCGAGGTGCCCTTCACCGCGCAGACCCGCATGTCCGGGCTCGACCTGGCCGACGGATCGCAGATCCGCAAGGGTGCAGCGGCCGCCGTGCTCGCCTGGGCGGGGTCTGCCGACGCCGCCGTGGTCGCCGCGGTCGACACCGCGGTCGCCGAGATCTCCGACCAGGGCGGGACGCCGCTCGTCGTCGGCCGTCGCTCGGCCTCGGGCGCTGTCGACCTGCTCGGGGTCGTGCACCTGAAGGACGTCGTGAAGGACGGCATGGCCGAGCGCTTCGCGGAGCTGCGGTCGATGGGCATCCGCACGGTGATGATCACCGGCGACAACCCCCGCACCGCGGCCGCGATCGCCGCCGAGGCCGGCGTCGACGACTTCCTCGCCGAAGCCACGCCCGAGGACAAGCTCGCCTACATCCGGAAGGAACAGGAGGGCGGGAACCTCGTCGCGATGACCGGTGACGGCACGAACGACGCCCCCGCCCTGGCACAGGCCGACGTCGGCGTCGCGATGAACACCGGCACGACCGCTGCGAAGGAGGCCGGCAACATGGTCGACCTCGACTCCGACCCGACGAAGCTCATCGACGTCGTCCGGATCGGGAAGCAGCTGCTCATCACCCGCGGA
Source organism: Curtobacterium sp. 1310 (assembly GCF_017834105.1). Taxonomy (NCBI): domain Bacteria; kingdom Bacillati; phylum Actinomycetota; class Actinomycetes; order Micrococcales; family Microbacteriaceae; genus Curtobacterium; species Curtobacterium sp. 1310. The sequence goes on from NZ_JAFICY010000003.1 coordinate 357,996, forward strand.
GCGCTCACCACGTTCTCGATCGCCAACGACGTCGCGAAGTACTTCGCGATCATCCCGGCGATGTTCCAGGCGGCGTTCCCCGGCCTCGCGGCGCTCAACGTCATGGGGCTGCACAGCCCGGCGTCGGCGATCCTGTCGGCCGTCGTGTTCAACGCGCTCGTCATCGTGGCGCTCATCCCGCTCTCGCTGCGGGGTGTGCGCTACCGGGCGGCCTCGGCATCGTCCGTCCTCGGACGCAACCTGCTCGTCTACGGGCTCGGCGGCGTCATCGTCCCCTTCATCGGCATCAAGGCGATCGACCTCGTGGTCGGTCTCATCCCGGGGTTCTAGACCATGGCTTCCTCATCACGCTCCTTCCTCCGTTCCACCGGTGTGGCGATCCGTCTCGCCCTGCTGTCCACCGTCGTCCTCGGCGTCGCCTACCCGCTCGCGGTGTGGGGCGTCGGGCAGGCGGCCTTCCACGACCAGGCGAACGGCTCGATGGTCACCGACTCCTCCGGGAAGGTCGTCGGCTCGTCCCTGATCGGGCAGTCCTTCGCGGGTGCCCAGGCCGACCGCTGGTTCCAGTCGCGTCCGAGTGCCGCGGGCGAGGACGGCTACGACGCGAACGCCTCGTCCGGCTCGAACCTCGGGCCGAACAACCCCGACCTGCTCAAGAGCATCGAGGAGCGGCGGGCCGCCGTGGCGGAGGCCGACGGGGTCAGCGCTGCCGACGTGCCCGCCGACGCGGTCACCGCCTCGGGCTCGGGGCTCGACCCGGACATCAGCCCGGAGTACGCGCTGCAGCAGGTGGCCCGGGTGGCCGACGCCCGGGGTCTGTCGGAGTCGACGGTCCGCACGCTCGTCGAGCAGCACACCGAGTCCCGGCAGACCGGGTTCCTCGGCGAGCCGGTCGTGAACGTCCTCGAGCTGAACCTGGCCCTGGCCGCCGAACGCTGACGCCGGCCGGCCGGCCGGTCCGGCCGGTCTGGCTCGGCCTGGCCGTGGCCGGCCCGGTCCGGCCCGAGGGCGGAGCCGCCAGCACAACCGGAAGCACCTCGCGCCGCGGAACCGCGTGGTGTGACGTGCTTCCGGTTGTTCGGCAGCACGTCGCACCACGCACCACCACCACACCACACCGAACCGCGGGAGGATGAGCACGTGAAGCGCGGGAAACTCCGGGTGCTGCTCGGCGCCGCTCCGGGTGTCGGCAAGACGTACACGATGCTCGAGGAGGGCCACCGGCTGCGCGCCGAGGGCCGGGACGTCGTCGTCGCCGTCGTCGAGACCCACGAGCGAGCCGCCACCGCAGCCCTGGTCGACGGTCTCGAGCTCGTGCCCCGCCGCGTCGTCGAGCACCGCGGCGTCGCACTCGACGACATGGACCTCGACGCGGTCGTGGCACGGGCACCCGACGTCGCCCTCGTCGACGAACTCGCGCACACGAACGCCCCGGGCAGCCCGAACGAGAAGCGCTGGCAGGACGTGGAGGAGCTCCTCGCCGCCGGCATCAGCGTCATCTCGACCGTGAACATCCAGCACATGCAGTCCCTCGGCGACGTCGTCCGCGAGATCACCGGCACGGTGCAGCGCGAGACCGTCCCCGACACCGTGGTCCGCGCCGCCGACCAGATCGAGGTCGTCGACCTGTCGCCGGCGTCCCTGCGCGAACGGCTCTCGGACGGGCTGGTCTACCCGGCCGCTCGCATCGACGCGGCGCTCTCGAACTACTTCCGCCTCGGCAACCTCACCGCGCTCCGCGAGATCGCCCTGCTCTGGCTCGCCGACGAGGTCGACGACGCGCTCAAGGCCTACCGCGCCGAGCACGGCATCGACCACCGGTGGGAGACCCGAGAGCGCGTCCTCGTCGCGTTGACCGGCGGTCCCGAGGGCGAGACCCTGCTGCGCCGCGGTGCCCGCATCGCCGCCCGCAGTGCCGGTGGAGAGCTCGCGGCCGTGCACGTCACGACGAACGACGGGCTGCGCGAGCGCCACCCCGGCGCGCTCGGCAAGCAGCGCGCCCTGCTCGAGCAGCTCGGCGGGACGTACCACCAGGTGGTCGGCGACGACGTGCCGAGCACCCTCGTGCGCTTCGCGAAGTCGGTCGACGCGACCCAGATCGTGATCGGCGTCAGCCGTCGCAGCCGCCTCGCCGCCGCACTGACCGGGCCGGGCATCGGCAACACGGTGGTCCGTGAGTCCGGCGACATCGACGTGCACGTCGTCACGCACGAGCGCGCCGGCGGCGGGTTCGCCCTGCCGAAGCTCGGCGGCAGCCTCTCGCGCGGCCGGATCGCCGCGGCGTTCGCGGTCTCGCTGCTGCTCGGCCCGCTGCTGACCTGGCTGCTGTCGCTCGGCAGCGACCCCGACTCGATCACGGTCGACGTGCTGTCGTACCAGCTGCTCGTGCTCGTCGTCGCCCTGACCGGCGGGATGTGGCCGGCGGTGTTCACCGCGGTGCTCTCCGGGCTGAGCCTCGACTACTTCTTCGTGCAACCCCTCTACATGGTCACCGTCCAGCAACCGTGGCACCTGGTGGCCCTCGTGATGTACGTGATCAGTGCCGTCCTGGTCAGCTTCGTGGTCGACCGGTCCGCCCGCCGCAGTCGAGCCGCCCGTCGCGCGGCCGCCGAGTCCGGGCTGCTCGTCGGGATCGCCGGCAGCGTCCTCCGCGGCGACGACGCCCTGCAGGCGCTCCTCGACCGCACCCGCGAGGCGTTCGGGTTCACCGGCGTGCGGATCCGGCAGGGCGACGAGGTCCCGGCCACGTCGGGGACGTTCGCCGACGGGCCGGACGCGACCACGAGCCTCCCGTCCGGTGCCGTCCTGGAGTTCTCCGGCGCACCCGACGACCCGACCCAGCGCCGGCTGCTGCGCGTCGTCGAGCAGCAGCTCGACGCCGCGGTCGAGCACCGCCGACTCACCCGCACCGCGGTCGACGCCGAGCGGATCGCGGCGGCCGACCGGGTACGGAGCGCCATCCTCGCGGCCGTCGGCCACGACGTGCGCCGGCCGATCGCGGCGGCCTCCGCCGCCGTGCAGACGCTGCGGGCGTCCGACATCCAGCTGTCGGCACCCGACCGGGAGGCACTGCTCGCCACCGCCGACGAGAGCCTCGGTCAGCTGGCGGTCCTGCTGGCCGACCTGCTCGACGTCAGCCGGGTCCAGGCCGGGGTGCTCGCCGTCACCCCGCTGCCCACAGCGCTCGAGACGGTCGTCGCCCCCGCGCTCGACGAGCTCGAACTCGGGCCGGACGACGTCGACCTCGACCTGCCCGCCGACCTGCCGCCGGTCCTCGCCGACCCGGTGCTCCTGCAGCGCGTCGTCGTCAACCTGCTCGCGAACGCGCAGCGCTACGCGCCGGAGGGCACCCGGGTCCGGGTCGCCGCCAGCGCCTTCGGCGGCGGGGTCGAGCTGCGTGTCGCCGACCACGGACCCGGCATCCCCGAGGACCGCCGCGGCGAGGTGTTCCAGCCCTTCCAGCGGCTCGGGGACACCGACAACGAGACCGGTCTCGGCCTCGGGCTGGCCCTCGCCCGCGGGTTCACCGAGGGCATGGGCGGCACCATCGAGGTCGACGACACCCCGGGCGGCGGGCTCACCGTCGTCGTGCGGCTGCCGATCGCCGGACACCTGGGAGTGGATGTCAAGTGAGCACGAAGGTCCTCATCGCCGACGACGACGCACAGCTCGTCCGCGCCCTGTCCGTCACGCTCGCCGCGCGCGGGTACGACGTCGCCACCGCCCGTGACGGTCGGGCCGCCATCGACGCCGTGATCACCGAGCGCCCCGACATCGTCATGCTCGACCTCGGCATGCCCCGACTCGACGGCATCGGGGTGCTCGAGGGCATCCGCGCGTGGTCGCAGGTGCCGGTGCTCGTGCTCTCCGGGCGGACCGACTCGTCGGACAAGGTCGACGCGCTCGACGCCGGAGCGGACGACTACGTCACGAAGCCGTTCCAGATGGACGAGCTGCTCGCCCGACTCCGAGCCCTCGGACGGCGGCAGGCGTCGGCCGCGGCGACCGCGGGGGTCACGCCGACGGTGACGATCGGCGATCTGGTCGTCGACCTCGTCGCGAAGCAGGTCACCCCGCCGACCGGCCCCGCGATCCGGCTCACCCCGACCGAGTGGCGGCTGCTCGAGGTCCTCGTCACGAACCCCGGGCGGCTGATGACCCGCGAGATGCTCCTGACCGAGGTGTGGGGTCCGACGCACGGCAACGACTCCGGGTACCTGCGGCTCTACATGGCGCAGCTGCGGCGGAAGCTCGAGCCCGAGCCGTCGCACCCGCGGTTCCTCGTGACCGAGTCGGGCATGGGGTACCGGTTCGACCCGAGCGGGGTCTGACGGGCCGTGACGGGGCACTGGCGGGTGCGTGTCGTGTCCGTGTCGTGGTGCTGTCGCCCCGGGCGTTCCTAGGCTCGGCACCATGAACGAGATGCGGATCGCCACCCTCCGACGTGAGCGCGGCTGGACCCAGGAACGGCTGGCCGAGGCGAGCGGCGTGGCCGTCCGGACCGTGCAACGACTCGAGGGCGGGAACGACGCGAGCCTCGAGACCCTGTCCGCGATCGCCCGGGCGCTCGAGGTCCCGGTGCGGGAGCTCTTCGCGCAGGACGACCCCGCGGAGCTGGAGCCGGGCGTGCGCGGGCTCGACGAGCGGACCGAGGCCGCCGCGGCTGCAGCTGCGTCGGAGCAGGCCGCGCGTGACCGGTTCGTCGGCGGGTTCTGGTCGCTGTACTCCGCGGTCGGGATCGCCTTCGGGATCGTCACGGTCCTGCTCCTCGTCCTGCACGTGTGGTCCCCGCTGGTGTTCCTGCTCGTCGGGGCGTACTGGGCGGTCGGGCGGTTGGCCGGACGGTTCCTGCTCGACTCGGTGCTCGGCCCCTGGCTCGACCGGCGCTGGCCGCTGTCGTCGGCGACCGACGTGCCGGTCCGTGCCGCTCGCTGAGCCGACGCCGGTCCGCGTCGGGCCGGACGACGTCGACGAGGTGCACGCCTTCCTGTCGGCGTGCGACCTGACGGTCGCGGGGCTGTCGGACCCGGGCGTCCGGCTCTGGGCGCTCCGTGGTCCGGGCGGCGCCGTCGTCGGTACCACCGGGTACGAGACCGGGCCGGACGGGAGGCACGCCCTCCTCCGCAGCGTCGCCGTCGGACCGGCGCTGCGCGGCTCGGGTCGCGGTGCGGCGCTCGCTCGGTTCGCGATGGCGGAGGCGACGGCGGGCGGGGCGCGACGGGCGTGGTTGTTCAGTCGGCGGTCCGGGCCGTTCTGGCAGGGCCTCGGCTTCGCGCCGGCCGATCGCGCGGAGCTCGCGACCGTGCTCGCCGGCACGACGCAGGTCGAGCTGTTCCGCGCGACCGGGCAGCTCGGGGACGAGGTCGCGTGGAGCCGGCTGCTGGTCCCGCCCGTACCGGTCCCTTAGGGGCGTCCAAGGCTGCGCCGACGATCCGCGCACGTCGGGATCGCACGCTCGGGGGCATGACCCAGACGATCCCCGCCGAGCGCCCGCGCCTGCTCCCGCCACCCATCCGTCCGCACGGCGTCCGCGACCGCCTGGTCGGTCTCGTCCGCGGCCGTGCGGACACCGCGCGGTGGGAGCGCCCCGCGTTCCTCGGGCTGCTGCTGGTGACCGCTGTCCTCTACGTCGTGAACCTCGGCGTGAACGGCTGGGCGAACGCGTTCTACTCGGCAGCGGTGCAGGCGGGGAGCCAGAGCTGGGAGGCGTTCTTCTACGGCTCCTCCGACGCAGCGAACGCGATCACGGTCGACAAGCCGCCGGCGTTCCTCTGGGTGATCGGCATCTCCGTCCGGTTGTTCGGGCTGAACTCGTGGTCGATCCTCGTGCCGCAGGCGTTGATGGGCGTCGCGTCGGTGGCGGTCCTGTACCGGATCGTCCGGCGCCGGTTCTCGGCCGGCGCCGCCCTGACCGCGGGTGCGGTCCTGGCCACGACCCCGGTCGCGACCCTCATGTTCCGCTACGACAACCCGGACGCCCTGCTCGTGCTGCTCACCGTCGGGGCGATCGCCCTGACGCTGCGCGGGGTCGAGTCCGGGCGGATGCGGTGGGTCGTCTGGGCCGGCGTGCTCGTCGGGCTCGGCTTCCTGACGAAGCAGCTGCAGGCGTTCCTCGTGCTGCCGCCCCTGGTCGGGGTGTACCTCCTCGCGTCGCCCCGCCCGGTGCTCCGGCGGATCGGGCACCTGTCCGCGGCGGCGCTCGCCGTGGTGGTGTCCGCCGGGTGGTGGGTCGCGATCGTCGAACTCGTGCCGGCCTCGGCTCGGCCGTACGTCGGCGGGTCGCAGACGAACAGCTTCCTCGAGCTGACCTTCGGCTACAACGGGCTCGGCCGGGTCACGGGCGACGAGACGGGGAGCGTCGTGCCCGGCGGGACGACCGGGGCGGGGTCGTGGGGCTCGACCGGCCTGACCCGGCTGTTCGGCTCGGAGTTCGGCACGCAGGTGACCTGGCTGCTGCCGACCGCGCTCGTGCTGCTCGTCGTGTCCCTCGTCGCGATCGGGGTCCGTCGCCGCCGTGACCCGCGGCTCGCGACCGTGCTGGTGCTCGGCGGCTCGTTGCTCGTCACCGGGCTGGTCTTCAGCTTCATGGGCGGGATCTTCCACCCGTACTACACGGTGGCGCTCGCGCCGTACATCGCGGGCGTGGTCGGCATCGGCGCCGGGCTCCTGTGGGAGCGCCGCACGTTCCTCGCCTGGCGCATCGTCGCCGCCGGCGTCGTCGCCCTCTCCGGAGCGTGGTCGTCCGCGCTGCTGTCCCAGGCGTCGTCGTGGCAACCGTGGATCCGGTGGGTGGTCCTCGTCGTGGCCGTCGTCGGGACCGTCCTCGTCCTGCTGCCGCCGCGCGGTCGGGGCCTCGCGGGGGCGACGGTGGCGACCGTGCTCGTCGCGGCGCTGCTCGGGCCGACGGCGTTCTCGGTGCAGACCACCACGGTCGGGCACACGGGTGCGCTCCCGTCGGCCGGGCCGAGCGTCACGACGAGCGGGTTCGGCGGCGGTCGCGGCGGCGCGCCCGGTGGTCAGGGTGGTCCCGGCGGCCAGGGAGCGCCCGGCGGCCAGGGAGCGCCCGGCGGTCAGGGCGGCCCCGGCGGAGCACCGGGCGGCCAGACCGGCCAGAACGGGACCGGCCAGAACGGGACCGGCCAGAACGCGACCGGCCAGAACGGGACGCGCCAGAACGGGACGAGCCAGAACGCGAACGGCCCGGGGACCGCGGGCGGCGCCGACGGCGCCACGAACGCCCCCGGCGGCGGCACGAACCTGCTCGGCGGTTCGACCGAGGTGTCCGACGAGGTCGTCGCCGCGCTGTCCGCGGACGCCGACGAGTACACCTGGGCCGCCGCGACCGTCGGGTCGAACAGCGCCGCCACGTACCAGCTCGCGACGGGCGACCCCGTGATGGCGATCGGCGGCTACAACGGCACCGACCCGGCCCCGACCCTGGCGGAGTTCCGGACACTCGTCGCCGCGGGGAAGGTGCACTGGTTCGTCGGTGGCAGCACCAGCACCAGCACCAGCAGCAGCGGGAGCGACGCCGCAGCCGAGATCGCCGAGTGGGTCGCCGCGCACTACGAGCCGACGACGGTCGACGGCGTGACGATGTACGACCTCACGCCGGCGTCCTGACCACGGACACCGCCGGTACCGCCCGCGTCCCCCGGACACGAGCGGGCGGTACCGTCGATCCGTGACCATCGAGCTGCGCCGGGTGACCGCCGAGGACTGGGCCGTCTGGCGCCCGGTCCGCCTCGCCGCCCTCACCGACGCGCCGCAGGCGTTCGGCTCCCGCCTCGAGGACTGGCAGGACGCTCCGGAACACCGCTGGCGCACCCGGTTGTCGCTGCCGGGCGCGGTCGACCTGCTCGCGGTCGAGGAGGGCGACACCGTCGGGATGGCGAGCGGGGTCCCCGACCCGGACGACCCCGCGCTGGCCGAGCTGATCTCGATGTGGGTCGCGCCGGGCGCCCGCGGTCGGGGGCTCGTCGCACGCCTCGTCGACGAGGTCGCCCGCGTGCTCGTCGTGCAGGGGACCGAACACCTCGAGCTCTCGGTGATGCCGGACAACGACCGCGCTCGCCGGGCGTACGAGCGCATCGGGTTCAGCGCGACGGACACCCCCGGTGACCGGCTTCCGGACGGCCGGACCGAGACCGTGATGCGCCGCGACCTCAGCGCCGAGCGCACGCTCCTCGCGTACGAGCGCGGCGCCGACCGCTGGACGGAACGGACCGACGACCACCGCGCGGGACTCGTCGACGACCTGCTCGGCCTCGTGCCCGGCGGCGCCCACGTCCTGGAACTCGGCTCCGGCCCAGGTCGGGACGCGGACGCGCTCGAGGCAGCGGGCCTCCGTGTCGACCGGACCGACGGCACCACGGCGTTCGTCGACCGGCTCCGCGCCGCCGGCCACGAGGCCCGCGTGCTCGACGTCCGCCGCGACGGCTGGGGCGGCCCGTACGACGCCGTCGTCGCGAACGCGGTCCTCCTGCACGTCGCGCGGTCGGACACCCCCGCCGTGCTCGAGCGCGCGCGCCGGGCGGTCCGCCCCGGTGGCGTCCTCGCGGCGACGGTGAAGCGGGGCGACGGTGACGGCCAGGGTGACGGCTGGAGCGACCGGAAGCTCGACGACCCCCGCTGGTTCACCTACTGGGACGAGGACGCCCTCGCGGCAGCCGTCACGACCGCCGGGTGGCACGACGTCCGGGTCCGTGAGACCACCCGCCCCGGCGCCGAGGAGCGCTGGCTGACCGTGACGGCCCGTCGGCCCGAGGAGGACCAGCCCGACGAGGACCGGCCCGACGAGGAGGACCGACCGTGAACCGAGCACTCCGCTGGACCGCCTGGGTCGTCACCGTGGTGGTGCTGCTCGCGGTGGTCTTCCTCGTGTACGCGAACATCGTCATGCAGGGCACCAGGAGCGCTGCGCTGCAGGTCTGGCGGGACGACCGCGTGGCCGTGCGCGACGTGGGCGACAGCGTCGTGATGACCCCGACGGGCAGCGACGACGGCAAGGGCATCGTCTTCATCCCGGGCGCGAAGGTCGACCCCTACGCGTACCTGGCGACCTTCCGCCAGGTCGTCGCCTCGGGCACCACCGTCGTCATCACGAAGCCGACGCTGAACCTGGCGTTCTTCGACACCCGCCCGTTGGCGACCTTCGAGGCGCACGCACCCGGTGTCCGCACCTGGGCGGTCGGCGGCCACTCGCTCGGCGGCGTCCGCGCGTGCCAGCTCGCGCAGGACGCGGACGGTCTGCTGCTGCTCGGCAGCTACTGCGCGAACGACATCGCTCGTTCGTACGTCCAGGTCCTCAGCGTCTCCGGCTCTCGCGACGGCCTCTCGACGCCGGAGAAGGTCGCCGCTGCCCGCGACGAGCTCCCCTCCACGGCGCGGATGGTCGAGATCGAGGGTGCGAACCACGCCGACTTCGGCGCCTACGGCGACCAGCCCGGCGACCGCACGGCGACGATCTCACGCGAGGACGCGCGGGCGCAGATCAGCGCGGCCGTCCAGGACTGGGTGCGCACCCTGGGCTGACGCGACCACACGACAGACCGGAGGCTCGGTGCCAGCCGGCACCGAGCCTCCAGACCGTCGGCTGATCGGGGAGTGATCAGTGGATGCGGCCCGCCTCGTGGTCGCGACCGGTCCGGCGGCCCGTCGCACGGGCGACGAAGTACAGCACCACGCCGACGGCCAGCAGCAGGGCGGCGTACAGCCAGACCTGCCCGCTCTGCTGCGTGAGCAGCAGGATGCAGGACGCCACCCCGAGCACCGGCACCCACGTCCACACACGGAAGTGGTCGTGCTCGACCCTGTCCTTCCGCAGCACCAGCACGGCGACGTTCGTGCTGATGAAGACGAACAGCAGCAGGAGCACGACGGTCTCGGCGAGGGTTCCGACGTCACCGACGAGCGTCAGGAGCATCGCGACGACGGTGGTCGCGACGATGGCGACCCACGGGGTCTTCCGGTTCGGCAGGACCTTCGCGAGCAGGGCGGGCAGGAGCCGCTGCTCCGCCATGCCGTACGTGACGCGGCTCGCCATGATCATCGTGAGGAGCGCGCCGTTCGCGACGGCGACCAGGGCGATGAGGCTGAACACCCAGTCGGGGATCGGCACGCCGGTCGCCGACACGACGGCCAGCAGGGGGCCGCTCGACCCGGACAGCTCCGAGGCCGGCAGGGCGATCGAGCTCGCGAGCGCGACGAGCACGTAGACGACGCCGGCGGCGGCGAGGGACCCGAACAGCGCGCGGGGGTAGATGCGACGGACGTCGCGGACCTCCTCGGCGATGTTCGCCGAGGTCTCGAAGCCGACGAACGAGTAGTAGGCGACGATCGCGGCGCTCAGGGTCGCGAGTGCGGGGTTCGCCTCGGCGGGGAAGGCGCCGATGCGCGAGACGTCGCCGCCGCCACCGCCCAGCATGACCGCGACGACCACGATGACGATGACCAGGCCGGAGACCTCGATGATCGTCATGACGACGTTGCTGCGCAGCGAGTCGGAGATGCCCCGGGCGTTCAGGCAGGCGACGAGTGCGAGGAACACGATCGCCGTCGGCACCGGCGGCAGGTCCACGAAGGTGCCGAGGTAGTCGCCCGCGAACGCCAGCGAGAGCCCCGCGGCGCTCGTGACACCGGCGGCGAGCATGCTGAAGCCGACGAGGAACGACACGATCGGCGTCCGGTACGCCCGCTCGGCGAACACAGCGGCGCCACCGGCCTTCGGGTACTTCGTCACGAGCTCGGCGTACGAGCCCGCGGTCAGCAGGGCCAGGAGCAGCGCGAGGACCAGTGGTGCCCAGAGCGCGCCGCCGACGTCCTTCGACAGGGTGCCCATGAGGGCGTAGATGCCGGCGCCGAGCACGTCGCCGAGGATGAAGAGGAACAGGAGCGGGCCGGTGATCGCCTGCTTGAGCTTCGAGCCCGAGCCGTCCTGGGCCGTCGTGGTGGTGCTCATGTGGTGCCTTCCGTCACGCTCAACCTCGACGGGGAGCGGTCCGAGCGCTCCCGGAAGGTCCGCTCGGCGCGGTCGACACGGGTCCTCCCGAGCCTGAGCGTCCGAGCCGGGGCGGTCCTAGACTCGATCGGAGCCGAACCGACCACCGAGACCAGAGGAACTCCGATGACGATGCCGGACCGGCGCACGCCCGCACGACTCGCCGACACACGGGCACTCCTGTTCGACCTGGACGGCGTGCTGACGCCCACCGCCGACGTGCACATGCGCGCGTGGAGCCGCCTGTTCACGTCGTTCCTGTCCGAGCACGGCGCTGCGCCGTACACGGAGCAGGACTACTTCGACCACATCGACGGCAAGCCCCGCTACGACGGGGTCCGTTCGTTGCTCGCGTCCCGGGGCATCGAGGTCCCGCAGGGCGCGCCGGACGACGCCCCCGGGAGCGACACCGTGTGCGCGCTCGGCAACCGCAAGAACGCCGAGTTCACGGCCGAGCTGACCGAGCACGGCGTCGAGCCGTACCCGGGGTCGCTCCGGTTCCTCGTCGCCGCGATCGCCGCCGGCATGCAGGTCGCCGTCGTGTCGAGCTCGGCGAACGCGACGCAGGTCCTGCGCACGGCGGGCATCCTCGACCACTTCCCGGTGGTCGTCGACGGCCTGGTCGCGCGTCAGGACGGCCTCGCCGGCAAGCCCGCGCCGGACACCTACCTCGACGCCGCCGGGCGCTTCGGGCTGGCCCCGGCCGAGTGCGTCGTCGTCGAGGACGCCACGAGCGGGGTCGAGGCCGGTCGGAACGGCGCCTTCGGGCTCGTCGTCGGCGTGGACCGCGGCGCCGGAGCCGACGCGCTGCGCGAGCACGGCGCGGACGTCGTCGTCCAGGACCTCGCCGAACTCGTCGACCAGCTCCCGGCCCCGCGCACCAGCTAGCCTCCCGTCCCACCGGAACGGCCCCGACGGCGCGGCCAGACCGTCCGACCACCGCACGACTCCTCCCTCCCACGGAGCACACGCCATGAACCCCATCACCTCCGACCCCCTCGACCGCGTCCGCTACCCGGTCGACGAGTGGGCGCTCGTCGAGACCGAGTACGCCCCGGACGAGCAGGGCGTCGCGGAGACGAACTTCGCGGTCGGCAACGGCTACCTCGGCCTGCGCGGCAACCTCGACGAGGGCCGCGGCGGCGTGCAGTACGGCACGTACGTCAACGGCTTCCACGAGACCTGGCCGATCCGGCACGCCGAGGACGCCTTCGGCTTCGCCAAGACCGGGCAGACGATCATCAACGCGCCCGACGCCAAGGTCATCCGGTTGTACGTCGACGACGAGCCGCTGGTCCTGGCCGAGGCCGACATCCTGCGGCACACCCGTCGGCTCGAGTTCCGCGGCGGCTACCTGTACCGCGAGACCGAGTGGTCGACGCCGTCCGGCAAGCGCGTGCTCATCCGTGCCCGTCGACTCGTGTCCTTCACCGACCGGCACCTCGCCGTCATCGACTACGAGGTCACCGTGCTCGACGGGGACGCCTCGATCCTGCTGTCGAGCCAGATCCTCAACCGGCAGGACGTGCAGGACGAGTACCACGCGGGCATGCGGGCTGCGGCGAACGCCTTCGACCCCCGCAAGGCCGAGGCGTTCACCGAGCGGGTGCTCGAGCCGAAGCTCAAGCGCAGCACGGGCGGTCGTTCGCTGCTCGGCTACCAGGCGTCGAGCTCGGGCATGACGATCTGCGTCGGTGTCGAGCACCACCTGGAGACCGAGAACTCGTGGGACGAGGCGTCGTCGATCGAGGACGACCTCGCGAAGCACGTCTACCGCGTGCAGGCCCGCGCCGGGGTGCCGATCCGGCTCGTGAAGCACATGGTGTACCACACGTCCCGCGGGGTGCCGGCGCGGGAACTCGCCGACCGGTGCGAGCGGACGCTCGACCGTGCGCGCGCCGAGACGGTCGAGGAGACCTTCGCCAAGCAGCGCGCGTGGATGGACGACTACTGGACGCGCAGCGACGTCGAGATCCCGGGGCAGCCCGCGATCCAGCAGGCGGTCCGGTGGAACCTGTTCATGCTCGCGCAGGCCACCGCCCGCACCGACGGGCACGGCATCGCGGCGAAGGGCGTCACGGGCTCCGGGTACGGCGGTCACTACTTCTGGGACATGGAGATCTACGTCCTGCCGTTCCTGTCGTACACGGCGCCGATCGTCGCGCGGAACGCGCTGCGCTTCCGCTACAACATGCTCGACGCCGCTCGGTCGCGGGCGCGGGAGCTGAACCAGCGCGGGGCGCTCTTCCCGTGGCGGACGATCAACGGCGAGGAGTCGAGCGCGTACTACGCGGCCGGCACCGCGCAGTACCACATCGATGCGGACATCGCCCATGCGCTCATGCAGTACGTGCGGGCCTCGGGCGACACCGACTTCCTGAAGCGCGGGGCGATCGACATCCTGGTCGAGACCGCCCGCCTGTGGTCCGACCTGGGCTTCTGGCGGTCGAACGGCGACCGGAAGTTCCACATCGACGGGGTCACCGGGCCCGACGAGTACACGACGGTCGTCGACGACAACCTCTACACGAACGTGATGGCGCGGGCCAACCTGTGGTTCGCGGTGAACGCCTGCCGGCAGCTCGCGACCGACGACCCGGAGGAGTACGGCCGCATGGTCCGGCGCACCGGGCTCGTCGACGACGAGGTCACCGAGTGGGAGCACGCCGCCGAGTCGATGGAGATCCCGTTCGACCCGCACCGCGGTATCCACCCGCAGGACGCCCAGTTCCTCGACAAGGAGCTCTGGGACCTCGAGAACACGCCCGAGTCCAAGCGGCCGCTGCTGCTGCACTACCACCCGCTGGTGATCTACCGGTTCCAGGTGCTCAAGCAGGCCGACGTCGTGCTCGCGCTGTTCCTGCAGGGCCACGAGTTCACCGCGGCCGAGAAGCGTCGCGACTTCGACTACTACGACGCCCTGACGACCGGTGACTCGACGCTCTCCGCCGTGGTCCAGTCGATCATGGCGGCCGAGGTCGGGTACCACGACCTGGCGGCGCAGTACTTCCTGACGGCGCTCTACGTCGACCTCGCCGACCTGCACGGCAACACCGCGGACGGCGTGCACATCGCGTCGACGGGCGGCATCTGGGGTGCGCTCGTGAACGGCTTCGGCGGCATGCGCGACCACGGTGGCCGGATGACCTTCAACCCGCGCCTGCCGAAGGACTGGGAGCGCCTGACCTACCGCATCCAGGTGCACGGCTCGCGCGTCCGGGTCGACCTGGAAGAGGACGCGATGACCTTCACGGTGGAGACCGGCGAGGGCTTCACCGCGTGGGTGCACAACCAGCAGTGGGACGTCACCGCGGGGGCGCCGACGGTCGTGCCGCTCGCCCACCACGGGCCGCGGATGAGCGGGCACGCGCCCACCACGAGCGACATCCAGGGCACGCTCCGGGCGGACGGCTCCGTCATCACGGCGTCGATCCCGATGATCTCGCTGGACCGGAACCTCGACCTCGACGAGACCACCGCCTGATCGTCCGGCCGGGAGGCGCGGTGCAGGTCCGCCCCGCGCCGCGCCTCCCGTCGTCTCCGTACCCTCGACGCCGGCACCGGTGCCGCCTCCGTCCCGCCTGCACACGCGCCCAGCCGGGTGCGGGCACCGTGGTCGTCCGTGCCCCCGGGCCGACGGCGTCTCCTGCGGCACGAGCAGTGCATCGAGAGGAGACACACATGGACAAGCGGTTCGAGGGCAAGGTCGCGATCGTCACGGGAGCCGGGTCGGGCATCGGCGAGGCCACCGCGCGGGCGTTCGTCGACGAGGGAGCTGCCGTGCTGCTCGTCGACAGCGTCGAGGACAAGCTCCGTGCCGTCGCCGACAGCCTGCCGACCGGTCGTGCGGTCGCGCTGCAGGCCGACGTGGCCGACCCGGCGGCGTGGGAGACGATCGTGTCCGGCGCGGTGGATCGGTGGGACCGCGTCGACGTGCTCGTGAACAACGCCGGCACCTTCACCTCCGGCGACATCACCGACATCGAGCCCGACGAGTGGCACCGGGTCATCGAGACCGATCTGTCGAGCGTGTTCTACGGCACGCGGGCGGCGCTGCCGTTCCTGCGGGAGACCAAGGGGTCGGTCGTGAACACGTCATCGGTCTCCGGGATGGACGCCGACTGGCGGATGAGCCCGTACAACGCGGCGAAGGGCGGCGTCTCGAACTTCACGAAGGCCGCGGCGCTCGACAACGGGCAGTTCGGTGTCCGGGTGAACGCGGTCGCGCCGGGCCTCATCTGGACGGACATGACCCAGCAGCAGGCCGAGGACGAGGAGCTCCAGCACGCGTTCGCGGAGCGTGTCTCGCTCGGTCGCGGCGGGCGCTCGGAGGAGGTCGCTGCAGCGGTCCTGTTCCTGGCCAGCGACGCTGCGTCCTACATCACGGGAGCGATCCTGCCGGTCGACGGCGGGACGACCGCGAGCAACGGGCAGCCCGCGCAGTCCTGACCGTCCGACGCGCGGCTCAGAGCAGCTTGCGCAGGGTGTTCGTGTTGCGGGTCGTCGTCGTGCGCCGGAAGCGCGCGGCGGCGGCCCGCTTCGCGAACGCGGTGTCGGTGCTCGAGCCCTTCGGGCAGGACCAGTAGACGACACCGTCGCCCCGGGCCACCCGCTCGACACCGTCGTCGAGCGACAGGTCGGCGACCAGGCCGTCGAGGGCGGCGTCGTCGGAGCCGAAGACGACGTGGTCGTGCCGGTCGGGGGCGGAGTCGAACGGGAAGCCGTCGACGACCTCGGCGAGTCGCTCGTGCGGGACGAGGACGATCCGGGCGTCGTACCCGAAGCGGTCCCGCAGGGCCTGCTCGACGGCGGTCTGCACCGCCGTCGCGTCGCCCGGTGCCGTGAACACGACGTTGCCCGAGGCGAGCACCGTCCGCACGTCGGTGTACCCGAGGCCCCCGAACAGCGCCGCGAGCTCGGCGTTCCGGATCGTGATCCCGTTGACGTTCACCCCACGCAGCAGCGCGACCCACCTGGCCATGCCGGAACCGTAGCCTGCCCGGCGGCGGTGGGGCGAGCCTCCCGACCGATCCGCAACGACCATTGCGCAAGAAACGTTGCACAAGACGTGTTGTGCACCTATGGTCGAGCCATGGACGTGCAGCGACTCGACGACGCGGCGCAGATGCGCGCGCTCGCCCACCCGACCCGGCTGCGGCTCGTCGGGCTGCTCCGGACCGGTGGCCCGCAGACCGCGGCGATGCTCGGCGAGCAGGTCGACGAGGCACCGGGGACGATCAGCTACCACTGCAAGCGCCTGGCCGACGCCGGCTTCATCGAGCCCGCACCCGAGCTCGGCACCGACCGACGTGAGCGCTGGTGGCGGGCGGTCGCGCAGCACACGTCGTGGGACCTCGCGGACGGCTTCGACGACCCCGACCGGATGATCGCCGGCACCGCGCTCGACCGGACCGTCGCGCAGGCGTACGCCGACGAGTACACGGCGTTCCTCGACCACGTCCCGGCCTTCGGGCGCGAGTGGGTCGCGGCGTCGAACAGCGGCGACCGGACCCTCCGGCTGACGATCGACGAGCTGCGTGCCCTCGGGTCGGAGCTGCAGGGCGTCCTCGACCGGTGGGAGGCGCGGAGCGCCGAGCACGAACCCGGCGACGGTGCCGAGCGGGTCACCGCGGTCGTCCAGAGCTACCGGTCGGCGCGCCCGTGAACGCGCACTGGCGGCTGCGGTCGCTGCTCGCCGTCCAGGTGGTCTCGCGGACCGGGAACGTCGCGACGACGATCGCGGTGCCGTTCGTGGTGCTCTCCCGCGGCGGGTCGGCGACGGACGTCGGCATCGCGGCCTTCGCGGCGACGATCCCGATCGTGCTCGGCGGGGCCTTCGGCGGCGTGCTCGTCGAGCGCTTCGGGTTCGTCCGGTCGAGCGTGGCGTCCGACCTGGTCAGCGCCGTGACGCTCGTCGCGATCCCGCTCCTGGCGTGGACGGTCGGGCTGCCGGCCTGGGCGCTGCTCGTGCTCGTGTTCCTCGGCGGCCTGTTCGACACCCCGGGGGAGTCGGGCCGTCGGGTGCTCCTGCCGGGACTCGCGACGGCGGCGGGGATCCCGCTCGAGCGTGCCGTGGGCCACTTCGAGGCGTCGGTGCGCTTCTCGGTGCTGCTCGGCGCCCCCGCGGCGGGACTGCTCGTGGGCGCCGTCGGGCCGTTGCCCGCACTGGCCGTGACCGCCGCCGTGTTCGGGGCGGCAGCGGTGCTCGCCGCCGTCACGCTGCGGGGTGTCGTCGTCGCCCCCGCGACCGACGCGGGCGCCGCCGAGCCGTCCGCCGGGTACTGGCGCGACCTCGGCGCCGGGCTGCGCTTCTGCGTGCGCGACCCGCTCTTCCGGCTCGTCATCGCGCTCGTGCTCGTGACGAACCTGCTCGACGCGGCGCGCTCGACAGCGCTGCTCCCGCTCTACGCCGACCGAGTGCTCGACGGCGCGCAGTCGCTCGGGATCGTCAGCGGGACCTTCGGTGGTGCGGCGTTCCTCGGGTCCCTCGCGTTCGGGTACGTGGCGCACCGGGTGCCCCGGCGGATCACGTTCGTGGTGTGCTTCGTCCTGGCCGGCGGGCCGTCGCTCGCGGTGCCGGCACTCGGACTCGGGCTGCCGTGGGTGCTCGGCGCGTGCGTGCTGTCGGGCTTCGCGGCGGGCGCGCTCAACCCGATCCTGGGGGCCGTCGAGCTCGAGCGCATCCCGTCGCACATGCGGGCCCGGGTGTTCGGGCTCCTGTCGGCGGGGTCGTGGGCGGGCATCCCGCTCGGCGGACTCTTCGGGGGCATCGCTGCGGACGGCATCGGCGTGACCGGGACGTTCGCGATCGTGGCCGTGGTCTACACGATCGTCACGCTGTCGCCGCTGCTCGGTGGGTCCTGGCGGCTCATGGAGCGCCCGACGGCGACGGCGCCCGCGGCCGTGCCGCCGACGGTCCCGGTCCCGTAGCCCGGCCGGCCAGCCGGTCGGCAGCGCTCGCGGGGCGGCCGGCCGCGGCGCTCGCGGCGGCGCGGTCCGTCGTCACGCCGCACCACCGGAAGCACGTCGCACCACGGGATTCCGTGGTGCGACGCGCTTGCGGTCGTGCGCGAGCGAGTCGAACCAGCGCACGACCGCACCAGCCGAACGCGACGAAGGAGCCCGTCCCGCACTTGCTCGGAGCGACCCGAGCGACGCTCCGGTAGACGAGGAGCATGACGGACGAGCGCAACGCAGACGGCCAGGCAGCAGACGGACAGGGACCGGACGACGCACACGTGGTGCCCGAGGGGGTGTCCGAGGCCACGGTCGAGGCGCTCGGCGCGCTGTCGGCCGCACTCGAGGTGCTCGAGCACGCACGGGGCCTGCTCTACGGGTTCCACCGACTCACCGGGACCGCGGACCTGAACCTCGGCGAGGCCGTCGAACAGCTCCGGAAGGCCGGCCACACCGAGCTCGCCGAGCGGATCGACACCGAGCTGGTCGGCCGCAACGTCATCGACGGCCGGTGGACGTTCCAGATCGTCGAGGACTACGACGACAACTACTACGCCCTCGCCAAGGAGCTCGAGCAGACCGCCCGCGACCAGCTCGTCGGCGGCAAGCGCCACCTGTACGAGGCGGGCATGAAGGAGGACCGGCGCACCCCGGGCCGACGCCGCCACGAGGCCAAGCCGGCGGACGTGTCGGACTGACGACGCGCCTCCAGGCCGGACGTACCGGACGCACCGGACGCACTCTCGCGGAACGCACCGTGGGCGGCCCCTCGCAGCGGAACGTCGCTGCGAAGCACCGCCCACGTTGCGTCTCGCGGAAAGCGCGGAAAGCGCGGTACGCGGAAACGGGAGCGCGCTACCCGACGCCGAGCAGCGCCTCGAGCGGCCCGCGCGCGAAGTACAGCAGGAAGCCCGCCGCGACGACGTAGAGGAGCCAGGAGACCTCGCGGCCGCGGCCGGACAGCAGCTTGATGAGCACCCAGCTGATGAAGCCGGCGCCGATGCCGTTCGCGATCGAGTAGGTCAGCGGCATCACGACGATCGTCAGGAACGCCGGCAGCGCAGCACCGAAGTCACTCCACTCGATGTCCTTCACCTGCGCGACCATGAGCGCACCGACGACGACGAGTCCGGCGGCCGCGACCTCGAGCGGGACGACCTGGGTCAGGGGCGTGAGGAACATCGACGCCAGGAACAGCAGGCCCGTCACGACCGAGGCCATGCCCGTGCGGGCTCCCTCGCCGATGCCCGACGCCGAGTCGATGAAGACCGTGTTCGACGACACCGAGGCGCCACCACCGGCGATGGCGCCGGCACCCTCGACGACGAGCGCCGACTTCAGGCGGGGGAAGGTGCCGTCGGGCTTCGCGACACCGGCGGCCTTCGCGAGCCCGGTCATCGTGCCCATCGCGTCGAAGAAGTTCGTGAAGACGAGGGTGAAGACGAGCATCGACGCGGCGACCGGGCCGATGCGGGTGAACGCTCCGAAGACGTCGGCGTGCCCGACGAGCGACAGGTCCGGCAGCGCGAAGAGGGCGTTCGGCAGGCCGGGGGCGTTGAGGTTCCAGCCGGTGGGGGAGTCGACCGAGGTGGGGACCTTGAAGATCGCCTGCAGGACGATGGCGATCACGGTGGTGCCGATGATGCCGATGAGCAGCGCGCCCTTCACCCGGCGGGCCATGAGCGTGCCGATGATGACCAGGCCGATCAGGAACACGATCGTGGGCAGGGCCGCGACGGAGCCGTCCTCACCGAGCTGCAGCGGCGGCGAGGCGTTCTTCGTGGTGCGCACGAACCCCGAGTCGACCAGACCGATGAACGCGATGAACAGGCCGATGCCGACGGTGATCGCGGCCTTGAGCTGCGCGGGCACGGCCGTGAAGATCATCGTCCGGATGCCGGTCAACGCCAGGATCACGATCACCACGCCGTTGATGACGACGAGGCCCATCGCCTCGGCCCAGGTCACCTGGTGCACGACGCTCACGGCGAGGAACGAGTTGATCCCGAGGCCCGCGGCGATGCCGAACGGCAGGTTCGCGACGAGGCCCATCGCGATCGTCATCACACCGGCGACGAGGCCGGTCGCGGCGGCGACCTGCGCGTTCTGCAGCCAGCCGCCGAGGACGTCCTGCGGCGCCTGGTCCTGACTGAACCCGCCGAGGATCAGCGGGTTGAGGATGACGATGTAGGCCATCGTCACGAAGGAGACGAGACCACCACGGATCTCACGGGGGATGCTCGACCCGCGGTGCGTGATCGAGAAGAAGCGGTCGAGGCCGGATGCGAAGCGGTTCCGGGGCGGGGTGTCGGTCTGCTGGGCGCTCACCGAACGAGTTTACAGAACGCTGGGAGTCCGAGCGGCTCGTGTGTCGCTGCAGGGCACCGGCCTGGAGGCGCGGGTCACCGACCCGGGGGACGGTGCGTCCGACAGGCGGCCGCGTTCTGCGGCCATCCGACGGTGTTGGATGAGAGCGTGAACGAACGTCTGGACCGCGCGCGGGTCGAAGCCGCCGTGCGCGAGCTCCTCCTCGCCGTCGGCGACGACCCTGACCGCCCCGAGCTCGAACGGACCCCGGCACGCGTCGCCGACTCGTACGCCGAGTTCTTCGCCGGCATGGGGGTCGACGCCACCGCGATCGCACGCTCCGGCGCCGTGCACTCCGAGGACGGGGAGCGCGGGCAGCTCGTGGTCGTCCGCGACGTGCGGTTCCGTTCGATGTGCGAGCACCACCTGCTGCCGTTCATCGGCGTCGCCCACCTGGCGTACGCGCCGGGCGAGCAGCTCATCGGCCTCGGGACCCTGTCGCGCGTGCTCGACGCCGTGGCCTCCCGGCCGCAGCTGCAGGAGCGTCTCGGCGAGCAGGTCGCGTCGGCGGTGGCCCAGGGGCTCGACGCCGACGGCGTGCTCGTCGTGCTCGACGCGACGCACCAGTGCGTCACCGCCCGCGGCGAACGGCAGTCGGGCTCGTCGACGGTGACCGTCGCC
The DNA here is from genome assembly GCF_017834105.1 of Curtobacterium sp. 1310. Taxonomy (NCBI): domain Bacteria; kingdom Bacillati; phylum Actinomycetota; class Actinomycetes; order Micrococcales; family Microbacteriaceae; genus Curtobacterium; species Curtobacterium sp. 1310. The sequence continues at coordinate 378,940 of NZ_JAFICY010000003.1, forward strand.
GCGACCGGCAGCCTGGCCGAGGCGTCGGGGCGGGCCGAGGCGATCGCGCTCATCGGGACGGGCGCCGGGACCGACCACGGGGCGGACGCATGACGAGCGAGCAGCCGACCACGGGCCTCAAGGCCGTGACACCCGCAGCCGGCTGGGTCGTGCCGGCCCTGCGCGACCCGGTCCGCACCATCGGGCGCCGCACCTTCGACTTCGACCACCGCATCGCCGTGATGGCGATCGTGAACCGCACGCCGGACTCGTTCCACGACAAGGGTGCGACCTTCGCACTCGACCGGGCCGTCGAGGCCGCCGTCCGCGCGGCCGACCAGGGCGCCGACTGGGTCGACATCGGCGGGGTCAAGTTCGCGCCGGGGCCCGAGCTGTCCGCCGACGACGAGATCGACCGGGTGCTGCCCGTCGTGTCCCAGCTCGCCGAGCAGTCCGACGTCGTGATCTCGGTCGACACCTTCCGGCCCGAGGTCGCTGCGGCGACGATCGCCGCGGGGGCCAGCGTCGTCAACGACACCACGGGGTTGTCCGACCCGCGGATGGCGTCCGTGGTCGCCGACTCCGACGCGACCGTCGTGATCACGCACTCGACCGCCCCGCCGCGCCAGCAGCTGCCGACGCCGCCGACGTACGCCGACGTGACCGCCTCGGTCGTGGACTTCCTGCGCGAGCGGGTCGACCGTGCGCTCGCGGCGCGGATCCCCGAGTCGCGGATCATCGTCGACCCCGGGCACGACCTCAACAAGAACACCGTGCACACGCTCGAGCTGACCCGACGGCTGCCCGAGGTCGTCGCGCTCGGGTTCCCGGTGCTCGCAGCGGTGTCGAACAAGGACTTCGTGGGGGAGTCCCTCGGGCGTCCCCGTGGTGCTCGCCTGTCGGGGTCGCTCGCCGCGGCGACCGTCAGCGCGATGCTCGGTGCCCGGATCGTCCGCATGCACGATGTCGTCGAGAGCGTCGACGCGATGCGCATGGTCGAGGCGGTCCTCGGTTGGCGCGAACCCGTGGAAGCGAGGCACAACACGTGAACAGCCCCTCCCTGCCGGCGTCGATCGCCGACCTGTCCGACGACGAGCTGCTCGACCGGTACACCGCGGACGTCCCCGACGGCCCCTGGCTGCGGGTGAACTTCGTCGCGACGCTCGACGGTTCGGCGTCCGCGTCGGGTCGCACGGCGTCCCTCGGCGGGGACGACGACCTGCGCGTGTTCGACCTGCTCCGCCGGGTCGCCGACGTCGTGCTCGTGGCCGCCGGCACCGTGCGCGACGAGGAGTACGGCCCGATGGTGCTGCACGACGAGGACGTCGCCTGGCGCCGCGCGAAGGGGATGCCCGACCACCCGGTCTTCGCGATCGTCACGAACTCCGCGTCGGTGGACGCGGGCTCGCGGGTGTTCACCGAGGCTCCGGTGCGGCCGATCGTGCTGACGTCCGGGTCCGGTGCCGCGTCGTCGTCCGGGCAGGCCCTGGCGTCCGTCGCGGACGTCGTGGACTGCGGCTCGGATGCTGTCGACGTGGGTGCCGTGCGGGACGCCCTGGCCGTTCGGGGCCTCGACCGGATCCACTGCGAGGGCGGTCCGTCGTTCCTCGGGGCGCTCGTCGCCGCCGACGCGGTCGACGAACTGACGCTGACGATCGACCCGACGCTCGAGGGCGGCGAGGGTCCGCGCATCGCGACCGGGTCCTCGCCGGAGCTGCGCCGGATGCGGCCCGCGCACGTGCTGCTCGGCGACGGCGGTGTGCTGCTGACCCGGTGGGTGCGCGACCGGTAGCGGCTAGGGTCGGACGCGTGATCGACGTCGTGGTGTCCGGGGTGCTGTTCGACATGGACGGGACGCTCGTCGACTCGACCGCCGTGGTCGAGGAGGCGTGGAGCCGCTTCGGTGCGGAGCACGGCATCGACCCCACCGAGATCCTCGGCTTCTCGCACGGGCGGCAGACGATCGACACCGTGCAGCGCTTCCTGCCGCACCTGGCCCCGGACGAGCAGCGGGCGATCGTCGCGACGATGATCGCCGCCGAGATCGGGTACACCGAGGGCATCGTCGAGGTGCCGGGAGCGGGCGCGTTCGTGCAGCGCCTGCTCGACACCGGTGTGCCGGTCGCCCTCGTCACGAGCGCGCCGCGGGAGCTCGCGGTGGAGCGGATGCGGGCCGCGGGGGTCCCGGTGCCCGAGGCCCTCGTGCCCTCGGAGGACGCCGAGCGGAGCAAGCCGCACCCCGAGGGCTACCTGCGTGGTGCCGCGCTGCTCGGGGTGCCGCCGGAGCGGTGCCTGGCGTTCGAGGACGCCCCCGCCGGGGTCGAGGCCGCCGTCGCCTCCGGAGCCACGACCGTCGTCGTCGGGACGCTCGAGGCACCGGTCACCGCAGGGCTGCCGCGCATCACGGGGTACGACGGCATCGAGGTCGTCCGCGAGGGGTCCGCTTTCCGCATCCGGGGCTGAACATCATCGCCTCCGTCGAGATGTCTTCTCCGGGAACGCTTCGCCCGGCCCGTACTTGACAGCCGGACCGCGCTTCTGTTCGCTCACCCGAACGAGGACCTCCTGATCGACCAAGTCGCGGAGAATGTCCCGCGCTGCGTACACGTCGACGTCGAAGAGGCGCTGGACTGTTGCATTGTTCACGGTGCCGTACTCGCGTACGTGGTCCGTCACTTTTCGTGCTCGATCTGTGTCTGAGCGGGCCTGGTACTTGATGGCGGGGCCGAGGGCAGCGATCGATGCACCTCGGAATCGGTAGGTCGGCTTCCTGGCGTTCTTCGTGCTTGCCGTCGGCTCCAGGAAGCCGTCCTCGTCGTTGGCGATCCTCGTCAGAAGATTCTGCGCTGCCTCCTCTGGACGCTGCACCACCGTGGCAAGCTTCGCAGCGGTGATGGTCTTGTTCGTAGTTAAGTAGGACACCAAGAGCAGGACGTCCGTGTCGTTCTGATCTCGGTCCGGGAGCTCCGAGACGAACTTCGTGATTCGAGTGTTCGGCGGGCCGCCGGCGAGCTGCACGATCGTCTCCGGCCGCTCACCGGTCCGGACGCTCACCGTGGGTGCCGATCGCCCGCTACGGATCATCTCGCGGAACATGCGATCGACACCCTGGCCCCACCGCTCCGCGAGTCCAAGCGATCGAAGAGCGTCCGCCAAAGCGGGGAATCGGGATTTCGGCGGATGCGTGAGGATGTTGTCCGGCGAGATGCCCGGAACGAGTGTCCCGGGCGACATGATCGTCAACGCTTCCGGGGAGTGCTCGACCTGGATCGGCTGGTGGTCACGGTGGTCTCCGTGCATCACCGCGTTCGTGAGCGCTTCGCGGACCGCGGTCAGCGGGTAGTCCTCGATCTGAATCTGTTGCCCAGACCGCAAGTTCACAGGGGTCGTGCCGATTCGGAACTCGAGGAGGGCGACCAACTCGGCGTAGGCGATCAGCAACGGTCCGTTCCACCGACGGCCGAGGTCCGTCTCCCCTCCAGCGGAGACCCGGTGTTGATAGGCCAGGACTTCGCGGCCGTCCCGCGGCGTGGCCAGCAGGATCTCGCCAGCGCGGTTGAGGAGTCCGGAGTCGTCCACCAGTCCGAGGGTGCCCAGAAGGTCAGTCGACGGCGCTTCCGCGAGGGCGCTCAGTGACGTGCTCGACGAACGCCGGACGAAGGACCTCAGGAGAGCGAGCGCATCCGCGTCGACGTCGGTGAGTGGACGTGCGGCGGACGCTGCGCTCCAGTCGCCGCCTCGTCGCTCGTCGTCCAGGCGACTGACATCGGCCGTGCTCATGGGTTCGCAGTGGTCTCCCACTCGCTTCGTCGGCATCTTCTGGCGGGAGGAGTAGACCTCGAGCCCCTCCCGGACATCGATGATCAGCAGCGTGACGCCGGAGTAGGTCATGGAGCGGACCGAGACATCGAGCGCTGGGCGCGTGACGTCGTAGATGCGTCGGCGGAGGTACTGCGGGTCGAGACCGGTGCCGAGGAACGCGTCCGGTCCGAGCACGTCATCCGCTACACCGACGACGATCGTGCCGCCAGCAGCATTTGCGAAGCAGGCCGCGGCGTCGGCCATGTCGTTGGCGGTGTCTTGCTTTGACCTCTGTTCACGTTTGAAGTCGAGTGCGTCGCCTTCAAGGTCGTTTGCCGTCGACTGTCCAGCGAGGATCTGCATGAGTAGCGGTTCGATTTCGATCACAGAGTTTGACCGTCCTTTGGGTCGAGCGTTACTTTCACACCGCCCCCAAACTACTCGCAAACTTCGCGGTGCTCAACGGGCCGTCTCGGGTCGACTCGGGACGCTCGAGGCACCGGTCACCGCAGGGCTGCCGCGCATCACGGGGTACGACGGCATCGAGGTCGTCCGCGAGGGGTCCGCTTTCCGCATCCGGGGCTGAACGTCGGCTCCGGACTGCGAACGTCCCCAGGCCGTCCGGACGACCGTGGACATCGCGCCGGGAGACCCCCGGCAGCGGAAGGAGCGACCATGGCAGCCCTCGACGGCAAGAAGATCCTCGTCATCGCGACGAACTACGGCGTGGAGCAGGACGAGATCGTCGTCCCCACCGACCAGCTCCGCGAGCGCGGTGCCGACGTCACGGTGGCGGCGCAGGAGTCCGGCTCGATCGAGACCCTCGTCGGCGACAAGGACCCGGGCAAGTCGGTCTCCGTCGACACCACCATCGGCAGTGTCAGCGGCGCAGGCGACTACGACGCACTCGTCGTCCCCGGTGGCACCATCAACGCGGACACCATCCGCCAGGACTCGGACGCGGTCGCACTCGTGAAGGCCTTCGCCGAGGCGGGCAAGCCCGTCGCCGCGATCTGCCACGGCCCGTGGACCCTCATCGAGGCCGGTGTGCTGCAGGGCAGGACCATCACCTCGTTCCCCTCGCTGCAGACCGACGTGCGCAACGCCGGCGCCGAGTGGGTCGACCAGGAGGTCCAGGTCGACGGCGGCCTGATCACGTCGCGCAACCCCGACGACCTGCCGGCGTTCGTCGACGCGATCGAGCAGGCGCTCACCGCCTGACCCGCTCGCACCACGCACCGTGGGCGGCACCTCGCAGGGCTACGGCGCTGCGAGGTGCCGCCCACGGTGCGTTCCCCGGAACGGCCGGAACGGCCGGAACGGGCGGGAGCGCCGGGCACACCCGTCCGTCAGAGCGCGACGGGGCGCGCCGTGCGGAGCACCGCGGGCCCGAGGGTGAGCACGCCGTCGGACTCCGGGTCGCAGCGCACCCCGCCCAGCCCGCGCATCGCCCGGAACGCGCCGGGAGCCACCTCGTGGTCCATCCAGGCGCACGGGTTCGCCGGCCGGTACCCGCGGAAGGACACCGGACCGCCGGACCCCGGGCTCTCGAGCGAGAACGGCGAACCCCGGAGTGCCTCGACGTCGGCACCCCGCAGGTACACGTTGCGCCGGGTCGCCACGGGGTCGACGGGGGCACCCACCGCCTCGGCCACGGCGTCGAGCCCCTCGAGACCGATCACCGTGACGGTGGCGTGCACGTGCGCCCGTGCGGCGAAGTAGCGGTCACCGACGATGCCGAGTCCCGCCCGGAGCTCGATCCGGTCGCGGAGCTCCGGGCCCGCGGCCGGCAGCGCCCCGTCCGCCGGGCGCCCCTCGTAGCGGTGGTGCGGGGAGACGAGCAGCATCGCGACCTCGACGTCGGTGCGGAAGGGCAGGTCGCCGGGGCCGGCCACGTCGTCGACGGAGGTCACGGCGCCCACGGTAGTCGTGCCTCCCGGCCGGCACCGCTGCCCCGCTGCCGTGGTGAGACGCCGGCGTGCGCGCGAGACGCCGCGAAGGTTGTGAGACGCCGCCGGATCCCGCGGCGTCTCGGAGCGAACGGTGCGTCTCGACGCGACGCCGCCGTCTCGACACAGCCGCCGACCGCCGGTACACACCGCCGCCCCGCTGCCGTGTCCGATTCCCGCCAGTACCTGTCGGGGGCCCGTGCCAGGCTGACCGCGTGACGAACCCCGCGACCCGTACGGAGCCGCAGCCCGACGCGCTGCACGCCGAGCGCCACCGCGCCGTCGCCTCCCGCGACGCGCGGTTCGACGGCCAGTTCGTCACCGCCGTGCACTCCACCGGCATCTACTGCCGCCCGAGCTGCCCCGCCCGGACCCCGCGCGCCGAGGGCGTCACGTTCTACCGCACGAGTGCCGCCGCCCACCTCGCCGGCTTCCGCGCGTGCAAGCGCTGCCTGCCCGAGGCGACGCCGGGCAGCCCGGAGTGGGACCTCCGTGAGGACGTCGCCGGCCGTGCCGTCCGACTCGTCCTCGACGGCGTCGTCGAGCGCGAGGGGGTACCCGGCCTGGCCGCCCGCGTGGGGTACTCCGAGCGGCAGCTGGGCCGGATCATGACCGAGGAGCTCGGGGCCGGACCGAAGGCCCTCAGCCGGGCGCACCGTGCACAGACCGCGCGGACGCTCCTGACCTCGTCGGACCTGCCGGTGGCCGACGTCGCGTTCGCCTCCGGCTTCACGAGCGTCCGGCAGTTCAACGACACCGTGCGCGAGGTCTTCGCCCTCACCCCCTCCGAGCTCCGCGCGCGCCGGACCGACCGGCCGACGTCGGCCGACGACGGCTGGCTGCACGTCCACCTCCCCGCGCGCGCGCCCTTCGACCTGCAGGGCCTGCTCGACTGGCACGCGCTCCACGCGCTGCCGGGGCTGGAGCACGTCGAGCGGGACGCCTCGGGCCGCGTCACGGCCTACGGTCGCCTCGTCGCCCTGCCGGGAGGCCCGGCCCGCTTCACCGCCTCGGCCCCCGCCACCGACGGGGTCGGCAGGGGCGCGGGGCGCGTCGGGGTCGCCCTGCGCGTCCGGCTCACGACGCTCTCCGACCTGCCGACGCTCGTGGCGCGGGTGCGGGCCCTGTTCGACCTCGACGCCGACCCCGAGGCGGTCGACGCCGTCCTCGCCACGGACCCCGTCCTCGCCCCGGCGGTCGCCCGGGTCCCCGGCATCCGCCTCCCCGGCGCCGTCGACGCACACGAGGTCGTGTTCCGCACCCTGATCGGGCAGCAGGTCTCCGTGGCCGCCGCCCGCACCGCACAGACCCGGCTCGTCGCAGCCCTCGGGGAGTCGGTCGACCCGGGGCTGGCCGAGGACGGGCTGCTGTTCCCGACCGCGACGACGATCGCGACCCGCGGGCACGAGGTCCTGCGGGGACCCGCGGCACGGGTGGACACGATCCTGCGCGTCGCGGCGGCGCTCGCCGACGGGTCGCTCGTCGTCGACGCGGGACAGTCCCTCGCGGAGCTGCGCGCCGGGCTCCTGGCGGTGAAGGGCATCGGGCCGTGGACGGCGGACTACGTGGCCCTGCGGGTCCGGCACCACCCGGACGTGTTCCTGCACAGCGACCTCGCCGTGCGGAACGGTGCACAGGAACTCGGACTGCCCGGTGGCGCCCGCGAGCTCTCCCTACGGTCGGAGCAGGTGGCGCCGTGGCGGAGCTACCTGACGATGCACTGCTGGCGTCCGATCGTCGACCGCGCGAGCGCGACGGCGGAGGCAGCAGCGGCGACGGACCACCAGGAGGAGACAGCATGACCGAGCCCACGACGACCATCCAGACGCTCGACACCCCCGACGGCCCCTTCACGGTGCTCGAGGACGACGAGGGGTACGTGCTCGCGTCGGGGTGGACCGACGACTCCGCACGGTTGCTCGCGCGGCTGGCTGACCGGCACCGCCCACGACGGCTGACCGACGGCCGGGTGCGTGCGGCCGAGGCGGTCGAGGCCTTCTACGCCGGCGAGGTCGAGGCGGCGATGCGGGTCCCGGTCCGGCAGCACGGCACCGACCTGTTCGCCGAGGGCTGGCGGCAGCTCCGCGCGATCCCGGCCGGCACCGTCCTGACGTACACCGAGCTCGCGGCGGCCATGGGGCGACCGGACGCCGTCCGCGCGGCTGCGAGCGTCTGCGCGCGGAACGCCCCGGCGCTCTTCGTGCCGTGTCACCGGGTGCTGCGGTCCGACGGGACGCTCGGCGGCTTCGCGTGGGGGCTCGACGTCAAGCGCTCCCTGCTCGAGCGCGAGTCGGTCGGCGTGACCGCGCTCGCCTGAGCCGCTCCGTGCGCGGGAACCGAGCGGCGACCGAGCGGGAACCGAGCGGCGATCGAGCAGGTTCGACCGAGCAGAGTGCACAGGGAACGTGGAGCGCTCCCCCTGGTTGCGGGTGGTGACGCTCACGGTCCGGACTGTCATGCTCTGGGTACCGACCCGCACGGTCCCTCCGCAGGACCCGACGCAGCGCCGTCGCGCACCTCGGAAGGACCCATGCCCCCCGACCAGCACGCCCCGCCCGGACAGCAGCCGGGGGACCCCGCGCACGTCGACCGCACGGTCGTGTCCGCGGACGGCACACCGCTCGCGGTCGCCGAGAGCGGCTCCGGGCCCGCCCTGGTGCTGGTCGGCGGCGCCTGGGACCACCACGGCAGCCCGGCGGTCGACCGGATGGTCGCGGCCCTCAGCGACCGCTACCGGGTCGTCACCTACGACCGGCGGGGTCGGGGTGCGAGCGGGGACACCGCGCCGTGGTCGGTCGAGCGCGAGGTCGAGGACCTGGCGGCGGTCGCGGCGTCCGTCGACGGCCCGGCCGACGCGGTGGGGTGGTGCGTCGGTGCAGGGGTGGTGCTGCGTGGCCTCGCCGCCGGCGTGCCGTTCGGGCGCGCGGTGCTCTGGGAGCCGCCGTACCGCGCCACGGTCGACCCGCAGGGCGACGACGTGCTGTTCGCGGACTTCCTCGACGGGCACGTCGCGGCCGGACGCCGGGCGCAGGCGGTGCGGGCCTTCCTGTCCCGCGTGCTCGGCATCCCGATCCCGCACATCACCGCGGCGCGCCTGAAGCCCGGACTGTGGCGGTCGCTCCTGGCCGACGCACACGTGCTCTCCCGGGACGTCCGGGTGCTCAACGGCCTCTCCGTCCCCGAGCGGGTGGCGGCGTCGGTCGGCGTCCCGGTGCTCGTGGCCTCGGGCGACGGCGGCGCCGAGTGGATGCGGCAGGCCTCGGTCGCGCTGGCCGAGGCGGTGCCCGGCTCGCGGCACCTCGTCGTCCCCGGTCAGGGGCACGTGCCGGAGCCGAAGGTGCTGCGGCACCTGGTCGACCGGTTCGTCGGGCTGCCCGCGCCCGAGTGACGTGCGCGCCCGGAGCCGCTGCGGTCGGTCGTCACCGGCCGACGCGGGAGGATGGGCATCGCGGGTGCGAGAGGATGGAGGCGTGACTGCTCCCCGCCTCGGCCTGCTGCTCGACGTCGACGGACCCATCGCCAGCCCGGTGACCCGGACGATCGCGATCCCCTCGATCGTGGCGGACCTCGTCGCGCTCGCCGCCGAGGGCGTCCCGATCGTCTTCAACACCGGCCGCAGCGACGCGTTCATCCGCGAGCAGGTCGTCGGTCCGCTGATCGCCGGAGGGCTCGCGGAGGGCGGCCGGGTGCACGCGGTGTGCGAGAAGGGTGCCGTCTGGTGCTCGATCGGCCCGCAGTACGAGGGCGGGATGAGCGACCTGGTGATCGCCGAGGACCTCGCGCTCCCGCGGGACTTCGCCGACGAGATGCGCGACCTCGTCCGTGACGAGTACGCCGACCTGGTGTTCTTCGACGAGACGAAGCACGCGATGGTCTCGATCGAGCAGCGCGTCGAGGTGCCGAACGCCGCGTACCTCGCCCGCCAGGCCGAGTTCGACGCGAAGGCGATGGCGGCGCTGGAGCGGCGCGGGCTCGGTGTCCGCCGGCTCGACGACGTCCGACCGGACGCCGACGGCGCGGTGCAGTGGCGCGTCGACCCGACGATCATCTCCACCGACGTCGAGTCCGACCGGTCCGGCAAGGACATGGGTGCCGAGCGAGCCCTCGAGCTGCTCGCGCAGGACGGGGAGCTGCCGGTGACCTGGCGGACCGTCGGCGACTCTCGTAGCGACTACGCCATGGCGGACTGGTTGCACGCCAACGGGCACGACGTCGCGCACGTGGACGTCCGGCCGGCGGACGGGGTGCCGGCGACGCCGTACCCGGTGCTCACCGCGGACGACGGCGTGATCCACGACGAGGCGGGCGCGCGCTTCCTGGCCGACTGGCGCCGCGGCGCCTGAGCTGCCCGCGTTCGGGCGGGCCTCCCGCGCCGGACCCGCGCCGAGCCTCCAGGTCGATGCCGCGATGCCGCGATGCCGCGTCTGCACGGGTGCCCGGGTGCCGAGACGCCGGCGTCTGCACCAGACGCCCTGAGTGCCTCGAGACGGTCCCGGATCCGGCGGTGTCTCGACGCGTCGACGGCGTCTCGCCGGGACGCCGTCGTCTCGCACCCCACGCCGTCTCGCCCGGACGCCAGCGCCGCCCTCGCCCGGACGCCAGCGCCGCGCACCGTCCGGACGGCTGGTGCTGCTGGCCCCGTGTCCCGGGGCGACACCGTTTGCGAGCCGGGGTGGTACACCAGTACCCTCACGGGGTCCATCGCCAGCCGTTCGACGGGAACCTCCATGGCATCACCGCTCCGCATCAAGTCGATCGAGGCCTCCCTCGCCGACTCCGAGGAGGAGGGTCGCTCGCTCAAGCGGTCCCTCAAGACGTTCGACATCGCCGCGATGGGCATCGCGGTCGCCGTCGGCGCCGGCATCTTCTCGGTCGGCGCGAACGCCGCCGCGAACTTCGCCGGCCCGAGCGTCATCATCTCGTTCCTGCTCGCAGCCGTCACGTGCGGCCTGGCGATCATGTGCTACGCCGAGTTCGCCTCGACCATCCCGGTCGCCGGCTCCGCGTACACGTTCACGTACGCCACGATGGGCGAGCTGCTCGCGTGGATCGTCGGGTGGGACCTCATCCTCGAGACCCTGACCGCGAGCGCCGTCATCGCGAAGTACTGGGGCATCTACCTGAGCACCGCGTTCGGGGTCTTCGGCATCGACCTCCCCGACACGATCCAGCTCGGCCCGATCGGCTTCACGTGGGGCCCGGTCCTCATCGTCGGCGTCTTCACGCTGCTGCTCGCGTTCGGCACCCGCCTGTCGTCCCGCGTCTCCGCCGTCATCACGATCATCAAGGTCGCGATCGTCGTCTTCGTCATCGTCGCCGGGGCGTTCTTCGTCAAGGCCGCGAACTTCACCCCGTTCGTCCCGCCGGCCGAGGCGTCCAAGGGCGCCGAGGGCGGTGTGCTGACGCAGTCGCTCGTGTCCTTCGTGACCGGTCAGGCCCCGGCGCAGTACGGCGTGTTCGGCCTGCTCGCCGCGGCCTCGCTCGTGTTCTTCGCCTTCATCGGTTTCGACGTCGTGGCGACGAGCGCCGAGGAGACCGAGAACCCGCAGAAGACCCTGCCCCGAGGCATCTTCATCGGCCTCGGCATCGTCACGCTGCTCTACATCGGCGTCAGCATCGTCATCACGGGCATGGTCTCCTACCAGCGGCTCGCCGACGAGGAAGCGCCGTCCCTCGCCTCCGCCTTCGACATCGTCGGACTGCCGTGGGCCGCGGGCATCATCGCGATCGGCTCGCTCATCGGCCTGACCACCGTGGTGATGGTCCTGCTGCTCGGCCTGTCCCGCATCGTCTTCTCGATGAGCCGCGACGGTCTGCTGCCCCGCTGGTTCTCGAAGACGAACCCGAAGACGCAGACCCCGGTGCGGGTGCAGGTCGTCGCCGGTGTCGTCGTCGCGTTCATCGCCGGGTTCACCGCCGTCGAGCGCCTCGAGGGCATGATCAACATCGGCACGCTCTCGGCGTTCGTGCTCGTGTCGATCGGCATCGTGGTGCTGCGCAAGACCCGCCCGGACGCACCGCGAGCCTTCCGGGTGCCGTGGGTGCCGGTCCTGCCGATCCTCTCCGCGGTGCTGTGCTTCTGGCTCATGCTCAACCTCGAGGTCGAGACCTGGCTGCGCTTCATCGCCTGGCTGGCGATCGGGTTCGCGATCTACTTCGGCTACAGCCGACGCAACAGCCGGGTGGGCAAGGGCCTGCAGTAGCGGCGGCGGCCTCGCCGCATGCACAACGGGAAGCACCTCGCGCCACGGATCGCCGTGGCGCGAGGTGCTTCTGGTTGTGCCGGAGCAGCCCGCGCCACCGCCCGCCGCCCGCGCCACCGCCCGCCGCCCGCGCCACCGCCCGCCGCCCGCGCCGCCGTCCGCCGCCCGCGCCGCCGTCCGCCGCCCGCGCCGCCGCCCGCCGTGCCGGGTGCCGCACGCCCCGCGCCGCGGCGGCTACGCCCCGACGGCGAGCGCGACGCCGAACGACAGCATCACGACGGCGACGAGCCCGTCGAAGACCCGCCACGTGAGCGGCTTCGCGAACAGCGGTCGGAGCAGTCGTCCCCCGAACCCGAGTGCGCCGAACCAGAGGCAGCTCGCGGCGACCGCGCCGACGGTCCACCACCAGCGGTCGTCGACACCCTGCTGGTTCGCCACCGAACCGAGGAACACGAGGGTGTCGAGGTACACGTGCGGGTTCGCCCACGTGAACACGAGCATCGTCGCGACCGCCGCACCGAGGGTCGGGACGGCGCGTGCTGCGGAGGCGGTCCGTGTCGCGACCGCGGGTGTCGTGGTCCGGCCGGGAGGCTCCTCCGCACTCCGTCCCGCAGCCCCGCCCCCGCCGTCGGGAACGACGGTGTCGTCGGCCCGCCGCGCGGCTCGGCCCGCGGCCGGTCCGGGGTCACCAGCCGCCTGCGCGGCCGTCTCGGACGAGGCCGTCGCAGGCGCCGCGACCGCCGTGGGCGCGACCGTCGTCGGCGCCACCACGCCGTCGTCCGCCGCCTCCTGCTCGACGGCCATGGCCTCCCCGGTGGGACGGAACGCCCGGCGGGCCGCGAGCACCCCGTACACCACGAGGAACGCCGCGCCCACGAACCGCACCACCACGAGCGCGACGGGGAACCGCTCGACGACGACCCCGACGCCGAGCACCCCGGCGACGATGAGCACCGCGTCGGACACCGCACAGACGGCGACCGCGGCGGCGACGACCCGCGCCGGGGCGCTGACCGCGAGCCGGAGCAGGTACGCGTTCTGCACCCCGATCGCGACGATCAGGGCGAGGCCGGTGCCGAGACCGGCGAACAGGGGGAGGAGGACGGTCACGGTCTCGACGGTAGGAGCGACCCCCGGTGCAGTCCAGCTCACGTTCCTGAAGGTCCGTAAGCTCTGCTGCATGCTCCGTCTGCAGCGGGACCACCTCGAGACGCTCCTCGCCGCCGTCGACCACGGCACGCTCGACGCTGCGGCCCGCGCCCTCGCGATCACCCCGTCCGCGGTGTCGCAGCGCATCAAGGCGATGGAGCAGCAGCTCGGCCGGGTGCTGCTCCAGCGGACGACGCCGGTCGCGCCCACCGCCGACGGTGCGGTCGTGCTCCGGCACGCACGGCAGGCCCGGCTCCTCGAGGACGAGACCGCCCGGGCGCTCGGCGCGGTCGGGGATGCGGACGCGCCCGTCGTGCCGTCGATCCCGCTCGCCGTGAACGCGGACACGCTCGGCACGTGGTTCCTCGACGCCCTCGCGCTCGCCCGAGCCGACACCGAGGTCGTGTTCGACCTGCACCGCGAGGACCAGGACCGCACCGCCGAGCTCCTCCGTGCGGGCACCGTGATGGCCGCGGTCACCGCAGAGGCCGACCCGGTGCAGGGCTGCTCGTCGGTGGCACTCGGGGTCGACCGCTACCGGGCCGTCGCCGCGCCTGCCTTCGTCGACCGGTACCTCGCCGGTGCGGTGTCCGAGCGGCAGATGACCGCACGGCTCGACGCGGTCCCGCTCGTCGACTACGACCGCGACGACGACCTGCAGCAGGGGTACCTCCGCCGGGTCCTCGGGCACGCCCCTCGCGGGCCGCGGCACTTCGTCCCGACGTCGGCAGACTTCGCGCGCGCGGTGTCGCTCGGCTTCGGGTGGGGGATGCTGCCGGAGGCCCAGTGCCTCGACGGCCTGCGCAGCGGAGCACTCGTCGAGCTCACGCCGGGGCGTCGGGCGGACGTGGCGCTGTGGTGGCAGCGGTGGAACCTGGCGTCACCGCTGCTCGAACGGGTGACCGAGGCCGTGCGGGCGACCGCGCACGAGCGACTGCACCAGCCCGGCTGACCGCGGACGCTCTCCGCCCCGCCCAGCGGGTTGCGGACCCCGCCCGCGGTGCCGGATCAGACGGTCGCCCGCCAGCGCAGCCCGTCGACGAGCAGTCCGACCAGCTGCTGGCTCTGCTCGGTCGTCGGCGCCCCGTGGCAGAGGTCGGCGACCGCGCGGAGCAGCTGCGTGGCGTCGATGTCGTTGCGGATGGTCCCCGCTGCCGAGGCCGCGTCGAGCAGTCCGGTCAGCGCCCCGCCGAGTCGACCGATGAACCAGGGGTGCAGTCCCTCGAACGCCGGGTCACCGGACTGGAGCGCCGCAGCGAGCCCGCGCTTCGTCGCGACGAACCCGGTGAACCGCTGGAGCCAGAGCGCGAGGGCGTCGTCCGGCGCGTGGTGCTCGGCGAGGTCCGCGGCGGCGTCGGCGCACTCCTCGACGGCCTGCTGGAACACCGCGACCACCAGGTCGGAGCGCTGCGGGAAGTGGCGGTACAGCGTGCCGACACCGACGCCGGCGAGGTCGGCGATCACCCTGGCGGGAGCGTCCACGCCCTGGTCGGCGAACACCTGACGGGCAGCGTCGACGAGGGCGTCGAGGTTGCGGCGGGCATCGGCGCGCACGGTTCCTCCGAACGGGGTCGCGGTGAGGGCTTGCGGAAACGGAACAGCTTTCCGTATCGTTGCGGAAGAGCGTTCCGCTTCGAGCCAGCCTACGACGACCGGCCTCGGGACGCCACCGACAGGAGGCACCACCATGCAGTACCGCACCCTCGGCCGCACCGGCATCCAGGTCAGCCCCTTCGCGCTCGGCGCCATGATGCTCGGCACCGACGGTCGCATCGGCAACGGCGACGAGCAGGACTCCATCCGCATCGTGCACCGCGCGCTCGACGCCGGCATCAACATCATCGACACCGCCGACCGCTACTCGCAGGGCGGGTCCGAGGTGCTCGTCGGCAAGGCGATCAAGGGCCGGCGCGACGACGTCGTCCTCGCCACGAAGTTCAACGGTCCGATGGGGGACGACCCGAACCGGCGCGGCAACTCCCGCCGCTGGATCACCGCGGCGGTCGAGGACTCGCTCCGACGCCTGCAGACCGACCACATCGACCTCTACCAGGCGCACCGCCCCGACGACACCGTGGACCTCGAGGAGACCCTGTCCGCACTCACCGACCTCGTCCGGAGCGGCAAGGTGCGTGCGATCGGCTCGTCGGACTTCCCCGCATCGATGCAGGTCGAGGCGCAGTGGACCTCCGAGCGTCGCGGTCTCGAGCGCTTCCGGTCCGAGCAGCCGACCTACTCGATCCTCAGCCGGGGCATCGAGCGCGAGGTCCTGCCGGTCGCCCAGCGCTACGGCATGGGAGCGCTGGTCTGGAGTCCGCTCGCCGGCGGCATGCTGACCGGGCGCTTCCGTCGGGGACAGCAGAACGACCTGTCGCGGGCGGGCATGTTCCGCCACGACCAGGACGACCGGCGGATCGACGCCGTGGAGCAGGTCGTCGCCCTCGCCGAGGAGACCGGCATCCCCACCACCCACCTCGCCCTCGCGTTCGCGATCGCCCACCCCGGCGTGACGAGCGCGCTGATCGGGCCGCGGTCGGTGGAACAACTCGACGACCTGCTGGCGGCGGCGGACGTCGCGCTCTCCGACGAGGTGCTCGACCGCATCGACGCGATCGTCCCGCCGGGCACCGACGTCACGCGGCTCGACCAGCAGTACCAGCCGCCCGCGCTCCTGCGACCCGAGCTCCGCCGTCGTCCGGCCGCCGAGCGCTCCGCCGCCTGACGCCCCCTCGCCCTCCGCAGGACGCAACCCCGGCGGTTGCTCGCAGCGCTGTACCGCTGCGAGCAGCCGCCCTCGTTGCGTCTCGCGAAAGAGCGAGAGAGCGAGAGAGCGGGGGAGCGGCGGGGCGGGGGAGCAGGGGAGTGGTGGCGCCCCACCCGATCCCGCAACGCGGTGATGCGGGAAACCGCAAGAAGCAGCGGGGTCCTGCGGGATTCACACGACGGACACCCGAGCGCGTCGAGCGGGTCGTAGTGTCGCACTCGACCGACGGCACGGGCCGTCGCCGCACGACCGCTCTCGACACCGAACACCGCGACCGCACCCTCGGTCGCGACCTCCCCGGCGCAGGATCCCTGGTCCCTCGCCGAGCCGGACCCATCCCGACGGTCCGGGCCCATGTCGCCACAGTCGCCGACGCCCGTCTCGCGACCCGTCGGCGTCCCTGCCTGCGGGCCGCGAGCTTCTCCCGACCCGACAGGAGATCCTCATGTCCGCACCAACGGACGTCCGTCGCGCACGCCCGGACGCCAGCACCCCGCAGTACCGCCGGAGCGCCCAGCCGCAGTCCCCGGACGCGGCCCAGCCCGTTCAGCCGCAGCAGACGGAACTGCTCCAGCAGCCCCGACTGCTCCAGCAGCAGGCGCTCCCGCCGCAGCCGCTCCCCCAGCCGCTCACCCCGCGTGACCGCGAGCGCGCCCGTCGACGCCGGCAGGCCGAGCAGGTCGGGCACGTGCGACCCCGCTCCGAGAGCCGCGCGCACAGCCCCGTCATGGTGCTCATCGTGCTCGTCGCGACCCTCGGCGTGATGGCCTACGCGGTGTTCCTCCTCGACCCCGCGAACCGCGGCGACTTCCTGCCGTACGGCCTGGTGATCGTGGCGGAGAGCGTGCTGGTCGGCCAGGCGCTGCTGTCGATGTGGACGATCCTGTCCGGCGGTGCCGACCCCCGGGACTTCGCGTTCCACCACACGCAGGACACCCTGTTCGACCGGGACACGATCGAGCGCGACGGGCTCACCGACCAGCCGCACCGCTGGCCGATGCACGTGCGGGGCCGTCAGGTCGAGGTCGACGTCTTCATCACCGTCTACGGCGAGGAACTGTCCAAGATCGCCGCCACCGTGCGGGCAGCGGTCGCGATGCGCGGCGAGCACCGCACGTGGGTGCTCGACGACGGCCGGAGCGACGAGGTCCAGGCGCTCGCCGCCCGGCTCGGCGCGCGGTACGTCCGCCGGCTGTCGTCGCACGGTGCCAAGGCCGGCAACATCAACCACGCCCTGACCCTCGCCAAGGGCGACTACTACGCCGTGTTCGACGCCGACTTCGTCCCGGAGCCGGAGTTCCTGTTCGAGACCGTGCCGTTCTTCGCGGACGACACCATCGCGTTCGTGCAGACGCCCCAGACCTACGGCAACCTGCACAACCTGGTGTCCCGCGGCGCCGGGTACATGCAGACCGTCTTCTACAAGTTCATCCAGCCCGGCCGGAACCGCTTCAACGCGGCGTTCTGCGTCGGCACGAACGTCATCTTCCGCCGCAGCGCGATCGACGACATCGGCGGCATGCACACCGACTCGAAGTCCGAGGACGTCTGGACCAGCCTGATGCTGCACGAGCGCGGGTGGAAGTCGGTCTTCATCCCGATGACCCTCGCCGTCGGCGACGCACCCGAGACGATCGAGGGCTTCACGAAGCAGCAGCTGCGCTGGGCGACCGGCGGGTTCGAGATCCTGCTGACGCACTTCCCGTTCAACCCGAAGCACCGCCTGACGATGGACCAGCGTCTGCAGTACCTGGTGACGGCGAGCTTCTACCTGACGGGCATCGTCCCCGGGCTCCTGCTCCTCGTGCCGCCGCTCGAGATCTTCTTCGACCTCCGCCCGATGAACCTGTCGATCGGTGCGGGCGAGTGGGTGCTGTTCTACCTCGGGTTCTACCTCATGCAGGTGGTGCTGGCCTTCTACGCGCTCGGCTCGTTCCGCTACGAGACGCTCCTGCTCGCGGCGGTGTCCTTCCCGATCTACGCGAGCGCGCTCTGGAACGTGCTGTGCGGCAAGGAGCAGGCCTGGCACGTCACCGGTGCCGACCGCGGACGGACACCCTCACCGTTCAACTTCATCGTGCCGCAGGTGCTCGTCTTCGTGTTCCTCACCCTGACCAGCGTGGTCGCGGTCTGGCGGGACACCGGCAACGGGCAGTTCACGCTCGCCACCGCGTGGAACATCACGAACACGCTGGTCTTCGCCGCGTTCATCGTCGCGGCGTTCCGCGAGCAGGCCCGCAACCGCGTGGCCGACCGGCAGCGCGCTCGCGGCGAGGCCGTCCGACCGGCCGCACCGCTGGTGCAGGCCCCGGTCAGCCCCGTGCGGACGACCGTCGTCCGCCCCGACACCCTCGAACCCCAGCGCGCCGCGATCGCCGGCGTCGCGATGCAGCTGCAGGACGGACCCCGCGCATGACCTGGACCAACCGACTCCGACTGTTCGGCGGCCTCGTCGTCGTCCTGGTGATCGTCGCCGCGTGCACCCTCGTGTTCAACCAGCGTCAGAGCGCCGTGGCGAGCACCTCGGCGGCCATCGCCGCGCAGGAGTACGCCGTCGGCACCGACTACGGCGGGACCGTCACCGAGGAGTACGTCCAGGAGGGCGACTCCGTCACCAAGGGCGAGAAGCTCCTGCAGGTGCAGAGCCTGCAGCTGGCGCAGGACATCCGGAAGGGCGTCGTCGGCGCGGACACGCAGACGAGCGCGTACGACATCGGCGAGGACGGCTTCATCACGTTCAAGGCCGAGGTCTCGGGCACCGTGGCGAAGATCGACGTGAAGACCGGCGGGTACGTGCAGGCCGGTTCCGAGCTCGGCACCATCCACAAGGAGGACAGCCTCTTCGTCACCTCGGAGTTCACCGTCACCGCACGCGACTACGGGCGCATCCGGAACGGTGCCGAGGTCGAGCTCCGCCTGCCGGACGACCGCACCATCACCGGCACCGTGAAGAGCGTCAGCGTGGAGACGAACGACGACGGCCGGGCGAAGACCACCGTCGACGTCGAGAGCCCCGAGCTGTCGGCCTCGCCGTCGTCGGGCATCACGAGCCCGGGCACGCCCGTCGACGCGACCCTGCACCTGCGCGACGACGGCACGCTGGCGGGCGTCACCGACGCCGTCCGCGACTTCTCGCGCCAGATCGGGCTGTAGCCGGTGCGGCACCACCTGCACCCCGGCCGCCGCCCTGCGGGCGCACGCCGGGCCTCCCGGTCGACGCTCCTGGTCGTCCCCCTGGTGACGTCCGTCGCCCTGCTGCTCGCTGCGTGCACCGGGACGGGAGGCACGGACCACCCGACCCCGTCGGCCACCCCGACCGACGCGGCGGCCCAGGCACGCGCGGTCGCCGCCCTGGGCGACGTCGCGTCGTCGACGGTGGGCACGATGCGCCTGGCCGAGGGACTGACCCCGCCGACGAACCGGTGGTTCTCCGGCCTGGTGTTCGGCGACGCACCCCAGCCGGTGTTCCCGACGCCGATCTCGTGGCAGGTCACCGACCACGGCTTCGCAGCCGGACTGCCCGACGTGACCGCGACCGAGAAGACCATCGCCGGCGGCGCCGTACCGCAGGTCGGCTTCGACCTCGGCGCGACGAGCACCCTCGTGTCGGCGTACGACGCGGTGTCGGTGACCGTCGAGCACCGCGACGGCGACACCGTGCTCGGGCACTCGGTCGTCGCCGAGGGGTCGCCCCTCGTGACCTACACCGCCGACCGCGACCAGACGCTGACCGGCACCTCGCCACTCGACCCGACCGGCGACGGCACGGCGACGATGTCCGGCGGCGGTCGCACCTGGCAGGTCGTCGTGCGCGACGGCTCGGTCGCCGCGTCCGGCGTGCGCCTGCGCAGCGGCGGGTCGGTCGTGCTCCTGCCGACGCCGGACGGCGCGTCGTCGTCCGAGGTCTCCCGGCTCGTCGCGGCCGCACGGCCGCTCTCCGGCTCGTCGCTGGAGCGCAGCGCGTCCGGTGGGTCCCAGCGCACCACGCTGTCGTACGACTTCGACGGCGGTGCCGGGGTGCTCGTGCCGCAGCCCGGCCAGGGCACCCGCGGGCTGACGTGCACCGACCTGCGGGTCGCGACGCTGACGGGTCCCGCGCCGGTCTGCACCGGGACGGCGCTGCGCTTCGACGCCGACACCGTCGAGCCGTCCGACCGGCTCGACCTGTCCGGCCTGTCCGACGGTCAGCGGGACACCCTGGCCGCACAGGTCCGGCAGGACGCCGCCGGGGTCGACGCCTCGTCGTACGCGGCCGACTCGTACGGCGGCGGCAAGGACCTGTACCGCGTCGCCACGCTGTACCGGCTCGCCGTCGCGCTCGGGCTCGACGACCAGGCCGCGGCGCTGAAGACGTCCGTCGTCGCGGAGCTCGACCAGTGGTTCGACCCGGCGGGCTGCGGCGGGAGGACCGCGCGGTGCTTCGCCTACGACCCCGAGGTCCACGGGCTCGTCGGCCAGGAGGCGTCGTTCGGCTCGGACGAGTTCAACGACCACCACTTCCACTACGGGTACGTGCTGTCCGCCGCTGCGATGGTGGCCGACGGTGACGCGTCCCTCGTGCGGAAGTGGCGCACCGTCGCGGACCTCGTCGCCGCGGACATCGCCTCGCCGACCGCGACGGAGTCGTTCCCCGCGCTCCGCGTCTACGACCCGTACGCGCAGCACTCCTGGGCGTCCGGCTACTCGCCCTTCGCCGACGGCAACAACCAGGAGTCGTCGTCCGAGGCGGTGTCCGCGTGGAACGGCCTGGCCCGCTGGGGTGCCGTGTCCGGGTCGGCCTCGCTCGAGTCCACCGGCACCTGGCTGCTGTCGAACGAGGCCGCCTCGGCGCAGCGCGACGTGCTCGACCCGGACCTGTCGGCGTTCCCGGGCTTCACGCACCGGGTCGTCTCGCTGACCTGGGGCGGCAAGCGCGACCACGCGACGTGGTTCAGCGCGGCGGCCGCGGCGCCGGCGGGCATCGAGCTCATCCCGATGCCCGCGATGGCGGCGGAGTACGTCGACGCGGGCGGCCGGCAGCAGATCGGGCGCGTGCTCGACGAGGCCGTGCCGGACGGTCGCTACGACGTCCAGTTCGGCGACTACCTGCTCATGTACCGGGCGCTCGGCGGGAAGGCCGACGCGGCGGCAGCCCTGCGCGACGCGGAACGGCTGCCGGACGCGGTGATCGACTCGGCGAACACGCGGTCGTACCTGCTCGCGTGGATCATGACCCAGGGTCGGGCGTAGCGGCCCGTCCCCCGCGCGAGCCCGACGGGCGGCACGACGGTCCACCGACCGCGTACCGCCCGTCGTTCGCTTCCCGGACGCCCTGGGGTCCTGCACGGGGACCGCGGCCTACCGTCCACCACATGACCACGCGAGCCAAGACCGCCACCGCGCTGCTCGGCGCTGCCACCCTCGCCCTGCTCCTGACGGCGTGCGACCCGGGCGGCGCCCAGAACATCGACCCGGTCGGCAAGGTCCCCGGGGACGAGCAGAAGTCGCAGTCGACCGAGTGCGCCGTCGCCGCGAGCAACGCCGTGGACGCGATCGGCACCGCGGTCGGTCCCCACGACACGACGGACTTCGCGAACGTGGCGGAGGGCGACGGTGGCTGGTACCTGGCCGCGTCGATCGTGCCGTCGGACAGCAAGGACGCCAACGACGACGAACTGACCATCTGGGCGACGGCGACCGACCCGACGGCCGACGACTGGGACGGCACGATCTACGCCGTGAACCAGACCGCGAAGGACGCCACCTCGGACGAGTCACGCTCGGCGTCACCGGCACCGAGCGCGTTCAGCGCGGACTCCGACGCCGCGAAGCGCGCCGAGAGCTGCGCCGTCGAGGCCGCCGACCGCTGACCCCGCCCCAGGCCTGGTGCCGCGCGGCCCCGTGCTGCTCGCTGGCGGGCCGTCCCGGGCTCCGGTCGGCCCGGCTCAGGTCTGACAGCGCGGGCACCAGTAGGTGTCCCGCAGCGTGAGCTCCGAGTCGCCGAGCTCGCCCCGACGCACCGGGGTGCCGCACCGCAGGCAGGGCTTGCCGGCGCGGCCGTAGACCCAGAAGCGGCGCCCGGGCCGGTCGACGCCCGTCGTGACGCGGTTGCTGCGGTCACGGTTCATCGTGATGAGCCGGTGGGACAGCGCGATCGCCCGCGCCGGGTCCGGCACCTGTCCGACGGGTCGCGTCGGCAGCACCCCCCGCAGGAAGCACAGCTCGTTCCGGTACACGTTGCCGAGTCCGGCCAGCACGCGCTGGTCGAGCAGCGCGAGCCCGATCGGGCGCTCCGGGTCCGCCGTCAGGTTCTCGAGCGCCCGGTCGGCGTCCCAGTCGGGACCGAGCAGGTCGGGGCCAAGGTGCCCGACGACCTCGGACTCCTGGTCGCGCGGGACGACCTCGAGCACCCCGAGGGTGAACCCGACGGTGGAGACGTCCTCGGCGTCGAGCACGACCCGGGCCTGGTGCGCGGGCCGTCGCCACCGCTCCCCGGGCGCGTAGACGTCCCAGCGGCCCTCCATCTTCAGGTGCGAGTGCACGGTCACGTCGCCGATGCGGTGCAGCAGGTGCTTGCCGCGGGGCACGACCTCGTCGACCGTCCGTCCGACCAGGTCGAGGGTCGCGAACGCGGGGACGCGGAAGTCCGAGCGGGTCAGGACCTTGCCCGCGAGCGCGGTGTGCAGGCGCCGGGCAGCGCGGAAGACGGTGTCACCCTCGGGCACGGCACACCTCCGCTGCGGCTCGTCCGGTCGGCCGTGTCACGTCCCGTGCACCGGCGCACGCCCGGGAGGCCCTGGTCGCGTCAGACACGCAGCCGCAGTCCCTGCGGGGTCGCCGTGAACCCCGCCTCGCGCAGTGCCGACCCGAGCGGCGTCTCCAGCACGAAGTCGCCGTCCACCCGCTCCACCGAGAGCTTCCGCAGCCCGCTCCGCACGGTGGCGGCGATCGAACGCGCCGCGACCGCGAGGTCCGCCGGGTCGTCGGTGAAGGTCAGGACGGACTTCCCGCCGCGCTCGACGTAGACCGCGAGGCGGCCGTCGACCGTGGTCACGAGGGCCCCGGCCTTCCGCCCCGGTCGGTGTCCGCGACCGCTCGTCGACGTCGACCGGCTGGCGGGGACGGCCGCACCGCGGGCGCCCGTCGGAGCGGCGTCGGCCGCGGGACCGGGAGCAGCGGGGTCGGCGTCCGGGTCGGCGGGGGCGTCGTCCGACGGCCACGGCAGCGCCGCACCGTACGGGTTCGCCGGGTCCGTCGCCGCGAGCGTGAGTGCCTGGCGTTCGCGGTCCGGGTCGGCGCGCTCGTCGTCGTCGAGGTCGCGTGCGTAGGTCCGGAGCCGGTCCACGGTCGGGCTCGTCGCGAACTGTGCCGCCCCGAGCCCCTCGACGAAGTACCCGCGGCGTGCCCGGCCGGACTCCTCGAACCGGCTGAGCACCCGGTAGACACCGGCGAACCCGCCACGGACGCCCTCGACCTGCACGGCACCGCGGGTCACGACGCCGTAGCGCTCGAGCAGCTGCTCGGCGGTCGCTGCCGCACGCAGCGTCGAGTCGGACTCGGCGAGCGGCAGGATCGACCACCGACCACCCACGGACGGCGGACCGGACTGCGACGGCAGCGTCGGCCGACGCCGCCCGCGGTACGCCCGGGCCCGCGGCGCGCTCGTCGACCTCGCCTTGCCGCCGAGCATCGACCGCAGCGGCGCGAACGTGTCGTTCGTGACCTGTCCGGCCCAGACCAGGTCCCACAGCGCGGTCGTCAGGGCCTGGTCGTCCGTGCTGCCGACCGCCTGGCCGAGCTGCCGGAAGAAGTAGGCACCACCGCCGGCCAGCGCTCCGAGGACGTCGCGCTGCAGCTCGGTGGTCTCGCCGCCGTCGGGCTCCGCCAGGGTCGTCGACGCGGTCTCGGCGAGGTGCAGGCGCACCCAGCCGTCGTTCCCGGGCAGCGTGCCGCCGCCCGACCACAGGACCTCGCCGGTGGCGGTCAGCTCGTCGAGCATGCTCGTGGAGTAGTCGCTCACGCGGGACGGCAGCACGAGGGTCTCCCACGAGCTCGCGGGCAGGGCGACGCCGGCCAGCTGGTCGATGACCTGCAGCACCCCGTCGACCCCGCGCAGCCCGCCGCGGGTGCCGGGCGCCTGGACGTGCTGCCACGCCGGCAGGAACCGGGCGAGGGTGTCCGGCGACACCGGCTCGACCTCGTGCCGGAGCGCGGCGAGGGACTTCGTCCGGATGCGGCGGAGCACCTCGGCGTCGCACCACTCGGCGCCCTGGCGGTCCGGGCGGAACTCGCCCTCGACCACGCGGCGGTCGGCGACCAGGCGGCGCAGGGTGTCCTGCACGACGGCGATGCCGAGGCCGAGCCGGCTCGCGGCCTCCTGCGCGGCGAACGGTCCGTGCGACCGGGCGTACCGGCCGACCAGGTCGCCGAGCGGGTCCGCGACGGGTTCGACGAAGGCGGTCGGCACGCCGATCGGCAGCGGGACGCCGAGGGCGTCGCGGAGGCGGGAGGCGTCCTCGATCACCGACCAGCGCGTCGCACCGCCCTGCGTGAACGACAGCACACGACGGTCGCGCTCGAGGGTCTCCAGCGCCGACCGGACGGTCGCACGCGCGGCGTCGGGGTCAGCGGCGTCGGCCACCCAGCTGCGGGCGACGAGCTCGTCCAGCTCGAGGGCGCCGACGAGCCGCAGCACGTCGACGAGCCCCTCGGTGTCGCGCGCTCGACGGTCGGGGGAGAGCCGCTGCAGGTCGCGCTCGACGGAGGCGATGACCGCCGGGTCGAGGAGCTCGCGGAGCTCGGCCCGTCCGAGCAGCTCTCCGAGCAGCGTCGAGTCGAGCGACAGTGCCGCCGCCCGGCGCTCGGCCAGCGGCGAGTCGCCCTCGTACATGAAGGCCGCGACGTACCCGAACAGGATCGACCGGGCGAACGGCGACGGCTGCTCGGTCTCGCGCTCGACCAGGCGGATGCGGCGCTCGGCGATCTGGTCCGAGATGCCGAGCAGCGCCGGCACGTCGTAGACGTCCTGCAGGACCTCGCGCACGGTCTCGAGCACGATCGGGAACGTCGGGTACTTCCGCGCGACCTCGAGCAGCTGCGACGCCCGCTGGCGCTGCTGCCAGAGCGGCGACCGCTGCCCGGGGTTCCGCCGCGGCAGGAGCAGGGCCCGGGCCGCGCACTCGCGGAAGCGGGCGGCGAAGAGCGCCGAGCCGCCGACCTCGTCGGTGACGAGCGCCTCGAGGTCGTCGCGCTCGAACACGAACAGGTCGGCGCCGGGCGGTTCCGCGTCGGTCTCCGGGATCCGCACCACGATGCCGTCGTCGGCCGCCATCGCGTCGCCGTCGATGCCGTGCCGCTCGCGCAGCCGGGCGCCGACCGCCAGGGCCCACGGCGCGTGCACCTGCATGCCGTACGGCGAGTGCAGGATGAGCCGCCAGTCGCCGAGCTCGTCGCGGAACCGCTCGACCACGAGCGTGGTGTCGTTCGGCACGTGACCGGTCGCCGCACGCTGGTCGCGCAGGAAGGTCAGCAGGTTCGTCACGGCCCGCTCGTCCAGCCCGCCGGAGGCGACCCGGGCACGCGCGTCGTCGTCGGAGGCCGCGTCGACCTCGCGCACGAACGCACCGGTCGCCCGTCCCAGCTCGGCGGGACGACCGATGCCGTCGCCCTTCCAGAACGGGACCCGCCCGGGCTGCCCGAACGCCGGGCTGACGATGACCCGGTCGTGCGTGATCTCCTCGATGCGCCAGCTCGTCGCGCCGAGGGCGAAGACGTCGCCGACGCGGGACTCGTAGACCATCTCCTCGTCGAGCTCGCCGACGCGCGACGCCTTCTCGCCGACCATGAAGACGCCGAACATGCCGCGGTCCGGGATCGTGCCACCGCTCGTCACCGCGAGCCGCTGGGCGCCCGGACGCCCGGTCAGGGTGCCGTGCACGCGGTCCCACACCAGGCGCGGCCGGAGTTCGGCGAACTCGTCGCTCGGGTACCGCCCGGTCACCAGGTCGAGCGTCGCCTCGAACGCCGACCGCGGCAGCGAGCTGAACGGGGCGCTCCGCCGCACGAGCTCGAACCAGTGCTCCACCTCGACGGTGTCGATCGACCCGGCGGCCACGGTGTGCTGCGCGAGGACGTCGAGCGGGTTCGCGGGCACCGAGATCGACTCGATCTGCCCGGAGACCATGCGCTCGACGGTGACCGCGCTGTTCACGAGGTCGGCGCGGTGCTTGGGGAACAGCACGCCGCGGGAGATCTCGCCGACCTGGTGTCCGGCGCGACCGACGCGCTGCAGGCCGCTGGCGACCGACGGCGGGGCCTCGACCTGGACCACGAGGTCGACCTCGCCCATGTCGATGCCGAGCTCGAGCGAGCTGGTCGCGACGACGCAGCGCAGACGTCCGGACTTCAGGTCGTCCTCGATGATCGCGCGCTGGTCCTTCGACACGGAGCCGTGGTGGGCGCGGGCGAGCACCGGGACCGACGGGTCGGAGCCGCCGCCCTCGGTCTGTCCGGACTGCCCGACGAGCTGCGCCGGCGGTCGCTTCGGCTGTGCGACGGGCGCGTGCGCGGACGCCCGTCCGGGGGACTGCGTGACGGGAGCCGACCCGGCCACCGCGCCCACGGCCTCCGCGCCCACGACCTCCGGGGCGCCGACCGCAGCCGTGCCCACACCCGCCGTGTCGACGGCCGCGAGCACGCGTTCCTCGTGGATCTCGTTGAGCCGTGCCGTCAGGCGTTCCGCGAGTCGGCGCGAGTTGGCGAACACGATCGTCGAGCGGTGCTCCTCGATGAGGTCGACGACGCGTTCCTCGACGTGGGGCCAGATCGAGCCGTTCGTCGGTGACTCGGTCGCGTCGGCACCGACCGGCGGGGCCCCGAGCTCGGTCATGTCGTCGACCGGCACGACCACGCGCAGGTCGAAGGTCTTCTGCGCCGGCGGGGCGATGATCGACACGGGCGCGCGGCCGCCGAGGAACCGGGCGACCTCCTCCGCGGGGCGCACGGTCGCGGACAGGCCGATCCGCTGCACGGGCTTCTCGAGCAGGTCGTCGAGGCGCTCGAGCGAGACCGCCAGGTGTGCGCCGCGCTTGGTCGAGGCGACCGCGTGGACCTCGTCCACGATGACGGTGTCGACGTTCACCAGGGTCTCGCGCGCCCGCGACGTGAGCATGAGGTAGAGCGACTCGGGCGTCGTGATGAGGATGTCCGGCGGCTGCCGCAGGAGCCGCTGCCGGTCGGACGACGGGGTGTCACCGCTCCGGACGCCCACCGTGACCTCGGGCGGTTCCGTCCCGAGCCGACGCGCGGTCTGCGTGATGCCGACGAGCGGGCTGCGGAGGTTCCGCTCGACGTCGACACCGAGGGCCTTGAGCGGGGAGACGTACAGCACGCGGGTGCGCTGCTTCGCCGGCGGACGGTCGCTCGCGCTGATGAGCCGGTCGATCGACCAGAGGAACGACGCCAGCGTCTTGCCGGAGCCGGTCGGGGCGACCACGAGCGCGTGCTGCCCGGTGGAGATCGCGTCCCACGCGCCCGCCTGCGCCGCGGTCGGGCCGGGGAACGCGCCGCGGAACCACTCCGCGGTCGCGGGGGAGAAGCGCTCGAGGACGTCCGTCATGGTCCGTCCCATCCTGCCCGTCGCCACCGACAGCGGTCCGAGGGAGGACGGGTGCTTGACAGGCCGATCCGTAGCGATCTATCGTTGACCCATCGCGATAGGAACACAACGCATCGCGAGCTCACGTCACCACCGACAGGAAGGAGTCATCATGCGCCCCTCGTACGATGACCTCGACAGCACCACGCCCCGCCGCGGCCCCCGCGGCACCGGTCCGCGCGGCCCCCGCTTCGGCGGCGCGCGGCAGCACCACGGCCACGGCTTCCCCGGCCGCGACCGCGGCGACCACGACCACGGCGGACGCGGCGGCTTCGGCCCCGGGTTCGGCGGACGCGGCGGCTTCGGCCCGGGCTTCGGTCCCGGCTTCGGCGGCGGCCCCGGCTTCGGGCGCGAGCGCCGCCGTCGCGGCGACGTCCGCCTCGCGATCCTCGGGCTGCTCGCCGAGGGCCCGCAGAACGGCTACGCCGTGATCAAGACCATCGCCGAGCGCACCGGCGGTGCCTGGAAGCCGAGCCCCGGCTCGGTCTACCCGACGTTCCAGCAGCTCGTCGACGAGGACCTCGTCGTCTCGAACGGCGACGGCCGCAAGACGCTCTTCGAGCTCACCGACGCCGGCCGCGCCGAGGCCGAGGCGAAGGCGGACGAGATCGCCGCCGCATTCGACGCCGCGCCGGGCATGCCCGACACGCAGCGCGAGTTCGTCGAGGCCCTCCGCAAGGCGATGGGGGTGCTGCACATGTACCGCACCAGCGCCTCCGACGAGCAGACCAGGGCCGCGACGGCGAAGGTCGACCAGCTCCGCAAGGACCTGCTGCAGATCCTCGCCGAGTAGCGCCGTGCCGGACGGGAGGCACGTGGCGACCCCGCCACGCGCCTCCTGGCCGTCAGTCGGTCACCCGGTCACCTTCGCGGGAGCGGCCGTCAGGACGCGTCGACGAACGCGGCCACGTCGGCGAGCTCCTCGGCGGACACCGCGTGCGGCAGGCCGACGTACGTCCGGTCGGTCACGTCCGTGTGCGTCGCGGCCCACGCCTGCGTCCGCGCGGTGGCCTCGGCCGGGATCACCGGGTCGAGGTCGCCGTGTCCCAGGAAGACCCGGGGACGGACGGCCGCGACCGCCTCGTCGCGGGAGTCGGTCACCCCGGGCACCACGAACCCGGACAACGACACCGCGAAGGCGAACGCGGCCGGTCGGGCACGCAGGAGCTGCAGCGCCATCGACCCGCCCTGCGAGAACCCGAGCAGACCGATGCGCGGGTGGTCGGCGGACACGGCGTCGATCCAGTCGAGGACACCGGCGACCGCGGCGTCGACCGGCTCGAGCGCGGGGGACCCCGGCGTGCCGAGCGGGTACCAGGAGAACCCGGGACCCCACGGCATCGGTGCGCGGAGCGATGCGACGGTCCAGACGGACGGCAGCGCGGGCGCGAGCCCGAGCAGGTCGCGCTCGTGCGACCCCACCCCGTGCATGGCCACGAGCAGGGGCGTGCCCGCGCGTTCCCCGGTCGGACGGGTCCACTGCACGATGTCCGCATCGATCACGGGGACCACGCTAGCCGTCCACGGCGACCGTGCCTCCCGCCGAACTCGCCGGGGCGACTGGTAGACACGGTGCATGGCCTCGCTGCGCACCCCCGACCCCGACTCCGGCTGGCTGTCCGACGAGGAGCTCGCCGACGTCCGTCGTCGACTCCCCATCTGCTACGTCGAGGCCCTGCCCGTCCGGACCGACGGGCTCGGTGTCGTGACCGAGGTCGGCGTGCTGCTCCGTGTCGCCCCGAGCGGCTCGATCGCGCGCACGCTCGTCTCCGGCCGCGTGATGTTCGGCGAGTCGATCCGCACGGCGCTCTTCCGGCACCTCGAGAAGGACCTCGGTCCGATGGCGTTCCCGCAGCTCCCCGCGAGCCCCACGCCCTTCACGGTGGCCGAGTACTTCCCGCTCCCCGGCGCCTCGGTGTTCACCGACGAGCGGCAGCACGCGATCTCCCTCGCGTACGTCGTCCCCGTCACCGGCACCTGCGAGCCCCGGCAGGACGCCCTCGAGCTCACGTGGATGAGCCCGATGGAGGCAGCTTCCGACGCCGTCGCCGAGGAGATGGAGGGCGGCCGCGGCGCACTCCTGCGCGCCGGCCTCGCCTCGGTCGGCGCCCTGCACTAGCCATCACATCACCGCGGCGCTCCCGGGCCGCGCCCGCGACCGAACCGACACGGTGCCCGCACACGACGAAGCCCCCGGAACCATGCGGTTCCGGGGGCTTCGCAGCTCGGTCGTGGACCGGCTTCAGTGCTTCTCGTCGCGGAGGGAGTCCGCAACGCCGTGCGCTGCGCCCTTGACGTCGTCGACACCCTGCTTGGCCGACGCCTTGGCCTGGTCGGTCTGACCCTCGGCCTTCAGCTTGTCGTTGCCGGTCAGGTTGCCAACGCCCTCCTTGACCTTGCCGACGAGCTTCTCGCCGGTGTGGTTCTCTTCGCTGCCAGCCATACGGTCTCCTTCCAACGACGGACGATTCCCCGTCGGCCACTCGCGCGGCCGTCGGTGAAGGAGAACCTACGCGCGGGGACACCCGGTGCTCCCACCGGGCGTCCAGGTTCCGGACACCGTCGCTCCGGCCGAGCGGACCGCTCAGTGGCGGTCGGCAGCCCCCGCCGGACGCGATGCGCGACGCGAGCCGCCGCGGCGACGACCGCCGCCGGACTCACCCGCACCGGAACGACCCGCTGCGTAGCCGCCCTCGGACGACCACACCGGGGCGGACCCGCCACGGACGACGTCACTCGACGCCCGACGGCTCCCGCCCGAACGACGCTGCCCACCGGCGGCCGCACCGCCCGACGCTGCAGCACCCGAGCCCGAGCCGTTGCCGCGACCGGCACCACCGGCGCGCCCGGTGCCACCAGCGGAGGCCGGAGCCCCCGCGGTGACCGGACGACCACCGCGACCACCGGCGGCGCGACCCGAGCCGCGACCGGTCGAGGCGGTCTCGGGAGCCTGCGTCGAGCCTCCCGACCGGCCGCCGCGACCACGGCGACGACCGCCGCCCGCGGACTCGGCGAGACCCGTCTCGGTCGCACGCGGCTGCCGCTGGCGCTGCTGCTGTGCGGGCTGCTCCGGAGCGAGGTGGCGGATCGGCGCGACCTCGCCGACGAGCGACGCGACGGCCGGCGAGGTCGCGGTGACCTGCTGCGGGGTGACCTTGATCGCGGCGGCACGCATCATCTGTGCGACGTCGCGGCGCTCGGCCGGCAGCGTCACGGTGACGACGTCACCCGAGGACCCGGCACGCGCGGTGCGGCCCGAACGGTGCAGGTACGCCTTGTGCTCGGTCGGCGGGTCGACGTGCACGACGAGCTCCACGTGGTCGACGTGCACACCACGGGCGGCGACGTCGGTGGCGACGAGCACGAGGGCCTCGCCGGAGGAGAACTTCGCGAGGTTCCGCTCACGCGCACCCTGCGACAGGTTGCCCTGCAGGTCGACGGCCGGGATGCCCTGGCTCGTGAGCTGCTTCGCCAGGCGCTTCGCGTGGTGCTTGGTGCGCATGAAGAGGATGCGGCGGCCGGTGCCCGAGGCGAGCGCGCGGACGAGGTCCTTCTTCGCGTCGGCGTCGGCGACCTCGAACAGGTGGTGGGTCATCGCCTCGACCGGGCTGGTCTCGTCGTCGACCGAGTGCATCACCGGGCTGTGCAGGAACTTCTTGACGAGCTTGTCCACGCCGTTGTCGAGCGTGGCCGAGAACAGCAGGCGCTGCCCCTGCTCCGGGGTCGCCTGCATGATCTTCGTCACGCCGGGCAGGAAGCCCATGTCGGCCATGTGGTCGGCCTCGTCGAGGACGGTGACCTCGATGTCGCCGAGGCTCACGTGCCCCTGCTGCATGAGGTCGGCGAGGCGGCCCGGGCAGGCGACGACCACGTCGACACCGGCGCGGAGCGCGTCGACCTGACGGCCCTGGCCCACGCCGCCGAAGATCGTCGTCGTGTTGAGGCCCATCGACTTCGCGAGCGGGGCGAGGGTCGCGTCGATCTGCGTCGCGAGCTCACGGGTCGGGGCGAGCACGAGCGCACGGGGGCGGCCGGCGCGGCGCGGGCGACGGCTCGCGGCCAGACGGGCGGCCAGGGGGATCGCGAAGGCGATCGTCTTGCCGGAGCCGGTGCGCCCGCGGCCGAGCACGTCCTTGCCCTGCAGGGAGTCGGGGAGCGTGTCGGCCTGGATCGGGAACGCGGTCTCCTTGCCCTGCTGGGCGAGGGACTGGACCATCGGCGCGGGGACGCCGAGGTCGGAGAAACGGATGTCCTGGTTGGTCATGGTGACCTTTCGGGCCGGCTCGTGCCGGCCGTGGGCGCGCTGGCATGTGGCGCGCGGGCGGGAACCCCGCGTCAGCAGAGGCTGACGCGGTCGCCGCAGCAGAGAGCCTGGCACCGGGATGTCGGTGCGCGATCATCGACCGGATGAGGGTCGGGAGTCGGGGGCGTCCGTACGACGCACGAGGCGATCGGCGCCTCGAGTACCACCAGCATAGCGGGTGCTCGTCGAACGAGCCGGGGCCGTTCGCGTCGGGCGTGCGACGTGGCGTGCGACGGGGCGTGCGATGATCCCGTGGTGCGCACGCGATCCGTCCTCCTGACCACCGCGATCGCGCTGGTCGCCGTCCTCGGCAGCGCAGGCTGTGCCGAGGCCGCGACACCCGCCGGGTCGACGGCCTCCTCGTACCGGAACCTGCCGACCTCGGGGCGCCCCGACTACCAGCTCGGCGGTGGGTACACGCCGCCGTCCGGGGTGACGATCGTCGAGCGGGACAGCACCGACCGCCCGGCCGCCGGGAAGTACTCCGTCTGTTACGTCAACGGCTTCCAGACCCAGCCGGGAGCGCTCGCCGGGTGGGAGCGCCGGGCGCCGTCGGCGCTGCTGCGCGACGGTTCCGGCGAGCTCGTGGCCGACCCGGGCTGGCCGGACGAGGTGCTCCTCGACACCCGGACCGCCGCGAAGCGCGCCGCGATCACGAAGGAGCTCACGAAGTCGGTCGCGCGGTGCGCCGACCGCGGGTTCGCCGCCGTCGAGTTCGACAACCTCGACTCGTGGACACGGTCGGGGAAGCGACTGACCCGCGCGGGGAACCTCGCGCTGGCGGCGACGCTCGTCCGGCTCGGGCACGACCGCGGTCTGGCCGTCGGGCAGAAGAACACGCCGCAGCTCGGGAAGGCCGGGCGGCAGTCGACGGGCTTCGACTTCGTCGTCGCCGAGGAGTGCGTGCAGTACGACGAGTGCTCGGCCTACACGGCCGCGTACGGGAAGCGCGTGGTCGACGTCGAGTACGCGGACACGCTCGACCGCTCGTGGGCATCGGTGTGCCGCCTGCGCGACCGCCCGGCCATGACGATCCTGCGGGACCGCGACCTGGTCACCCCGGCGTCGGACGAGTACGTCTTCGAGCACTGCTGAGGACCCCGTCCGGTCCCGTCCCGCCCGGCGCGACGCAACGTCGGCGGCAGTGCGCAGGAGCACAGCGCTGCGAGACCTCGCCGACGTTGCGTGTCGCGGAGGGCGCGCACGGCGGTCGGCCGGGAGGCACGGTGTGCCTTCCGCCCCGCGCGTCGCGGACGGCGGGCGGTCGCCTCAGGCGGGCCAGGCGTCGCGCAGTGCCGCTGCGGCCTGGTCGGCGGACAACCCGGCCGCTCGCGCGGCGGCGGCCAGGGCGTGCGCTGCCCCGGCGACGGCGTCGGGCACCTCGGCCGGCCGCACCACCCGCGTGCCGGCGCCCCGGGCGGTGTGCACGAGCCCGGCCTCCTCGAGCAGCTGGTAGGCCTTCGCGACGGTGCCCGCGGCGAGCGAGAGCTCCTCGGCCAGGGCGCGCACGCTCGGCAGGCGCTCCCCGTCCACCAGGTACCCGGCGGCGATCTGCGCCGCGATCTGCGAACGGACCTGCTCGAAGGGCGGCACCCGGCCGCCCGCGTCGAGTGCCACGAGTCCCGTCATGCGATCCACCCTTGCGTCCTGTCCGTGTGCTCGTGCGTGCGTCGTGTCAGAAGTCGTACTGCTCGCCGACCGGGATCGGCACGGCGACGGTGTTGCCCGGGGGCGCGAGGGGGCACGCCCACGCCGGGTCGTACGCGCACGAGGGGTTGTACGCGAAGTTGAAGTCGAGGACGAGCTCGCCGTCGTCGCCGCCGAGGTCCGCACCCTTGATCGTGTCGAGCAGGTACCGCCCACCGCCGTAGGTGCCGCGGGCACGACCGGCGCTGGCGTCCTTCACGGGCACGAAGAGCCCGCCCGCGTAGCCGCCGTGCGACCAGACGTCGAGCGTGCCGATGCCCGGCAGCCGCACGACACCGAGCCGGTCGAAGTGCACGACGCCGTCGGTGCCCGTCTCCACGTCCATCGCACGGGGCTCGGCGGACTCGATGCGCGCGCGGAACCGCCACTCGGGGTCGTAGTCGGGCACGGGCAGCGCCTCGAAGTCGCGGGCGTCCTCGTCGAGCAGCGGACTGGCCGGGTGCTCGGCGAACATCGCGTCGCGGGTCTCGCGCCACATCGCGTGCGCGGTCTCGGGGTCGGCCGTCGCCCGCACCCGGCGGTACAGGTCGAACGTCATCCGCCGCCAGTCCACGGTGGCGAGGGTGCTGTGCACACGGTCCTGGGCCCTCGGCTCCTGCGTCTGGCTCACGAGGACGAGCGTACGCCCGGGTGCTCCGGACCCGCCAGCGACGGGCCGGGGCTGTGGACGGTCCCCTGCGGGTGCTCCCGTGACGGCCCTGGCACACTGGTCGGACAGCGACCGACGAGGGGACGGGCGACGTGACCAGGGGAACGACGACCAGACGGACCGCCGCCGCGCGGACCACGGCGGGACGGGCGGCACCACGCGTGCACCGCTCGATCGCCCCGATCGTGGCGGGTCTGACCCTCGTCGCGGTCCTGAGCGGGTGCACGGTGTCCGCCTCCGCGAACCGGACGGTGTCGCCGTCGGGGTTCGAGGACGTGGTGGCCGACGCACTCGAACGCGAGGTCGGTCAGCGTCCGCTGGTCGACTGCGGCACGGACCCGATCGACCTGGTCGAGGGGGACACCGTGCACTGCGAGATCGGTGCCGAGGGTGACACGACCGTGTACGACTCCGTCGTCGAGGTGCGTGACGTCGACGGCACGGACTACGCCGTTCACGTGCAGGTGGACGAGCAGCCGAAGTCCTGACGGACGTCGCGCGTCAGTGCCCGGGACGGCCCCACGACGGGGCGAGCTGCCGCATCCGGAGCGCACGCCACTGCCAGATGACCCACATGCCCGGCCAGAGTGCGGCCCCGAGGAGCGTGGGGCGCATCCGGTAGGTGAGCCGGTCGAGCAGCAGGGTCCGCCCGTCACCGAGGTCGACGGTGGCCATCCGGTGCCGCATGGTCATCCGCCCGAAGAGCCCCGAGGTGCCACCTCCGTTGTCGCGTTGCACCGGCACCCCGTCGACCTCGTACAGGTCGATGTCGACGTGCGTGTCGCCGCTCGGCACGACCCCGAGGGCGTCGGCGGTGATCGGGTGCGGGACGCCGGGGGTCCAGCGCTCCGGGAGTCCCTCCGGTGACCGTGAGCGGTAGACGAGGAACGGCTTCGTGACGGCGACCATCACCGAGGGCGACAGCAGGGCGTCGCGGACGGCGTCGACCGGGGCGTCGAGGACGATGCGGAGACCGACGTGCATGCTGCGGACGCTACGCCGTGGCGCTGGGCGGGCGACGTCCCCGCGGGGGACGGTGCACCCGTGCGTCCGACGGGTCAGGCGTGCCGGGCGGCCCGACGCCGTGCGCCCTCGGCACGGTCCCGCGTGCGCAGGCGCTCGGTGAGCGACAGGCGCACGGTCGGCCACTCGGTGGCGGTGATCGAGAAGACCACGGTGTCGCGCAGCGTGCCGTCCCGGCCGATCGAGTGGCTGCGCAGGACGCCGTCCTGCTTCGCGCCGAGCGAGGCGATCGCCGCCCGCGACTGCTGGTTGTGCCAGTGCGTCCGGAACTCGACGGCGATGCAGTCCCAGGTGTCGAACGCGTGCGAGAGCAGGAGCAGCTTCGCCTCGGTGTTGATCCCGCTCCGCTGTGCCGCCCGCGCCAGGAAGGTGTAGCCGATCTCGACGCGACGGTTGGCGGTGTCGATGTTCGCGAAGGTGGTCGCCCCGACGACGCGACCGGTCGGGCGGTCACGGATCGCGAAGGGCACCATCCGCCCCGCCGCGTGCTCGCCGAGCCGCCGGTCGATCTCGGCCTCGACCCGGTCGGGGGCCGGCACCGAGGTGTACCAGGTGCGCCAGAGGTCGCCGTCCGCCACCGCCGCCCGCAGGTCGTCCGCGTGCTCGGCCGCCAGGGGCTCGAGGGTGACGCGGTCGCCGGTCAGCGTGGGGACGGTGGCGATCTCCATGGTCACCGATCCTACGGTCGCGGCACCGACAGCGGGGTCGAGCGGGCACAGGCTGTGGACCGGGCTCCTGTGGGGACGGACAGGGACCGCCGGGGACGGACCGGGACGGACGGGGACGGCCCGCGGCTATCGTGGACCGGTGGCAGCACGCACCCAGGAGCAGTACCAGGTCCGGTTCGCGTGGGGGAGCGCCGGTGCCGACCGGATCGCGCACGGCACGCACCTCGTGGTGTGGGTGGACGTCCTGCCGGAACCGTCCGGGGGCGGGGCCGACCCCGCGGCACGGGCGCGGGCCGCGGCAGCCCTGCTGCCCGACGGCCCGGAGGTCGTGCTCGGCCACCTCGGCAACGCGGCGGCGGTCGCGGAACGCGTGACGAGCCTCCAGGCCGAGCGCGGGGACCGGTGCGTCGTCGCGGTCGTCGCCGCGGGCCGCACCACCGACCCCGGCGTCACCGTCGCGGACGCCGCCGGGGAGCCGGCGGACGGCGCGGAGACGCCGGAGCCCGCGGTCGAGGACCTGCTCGCCGCCGGGGCCGTCGTCGACGCCCTCGTCACGGTCGGCATCGACCACACCTCGCCCGAGGCGGCCACCGCCTGCGCCGCGTACACGGGACTCCGTCGCGCGGTGCGGCACCTCGTGAGCGCCGCGGAGGGTGCGGCGGACCTGGACCGGGAGACGGTGCACGCGGCGCTCGCCGCGGGGCCCGAGCTCGTCGTCCTGCGGGAATCCGGCACCCGGGCGTAGCGTTCCCGATCGGGACCGGCGTCGCCAGGACGCCGCTGATCGCAAGGAGCACGTCATGAAGGCAGTCGTCGGCGACACCGTGATCGCGGAGGCTCCGCAGGAGGACCTCATCCAGATCGAGGGGAACTGGTACTTCCCGCCGAGCGTGGCGCCGGAGTTCTTCTCGGAGAGCGACACCCAGTACCACTGCCCGTGGAAGGGCGACACGCAGTACTACACCGTCACGGTCGACGGTCAGGCGCTGCCGGACCGCGCCTGGACCTACCCCACGCCGATCCCGTCGTCGTTCGACCGGGTCGGCAAGGACTACTCGGGCTACTACGCCTTCTGGAAGGAAGTCCGCGTCGTCGACTGACACGGGGACGACCCGGTCGTCGCCGTCCGGCGGGTTCAGCCGGCCAGCGTCAGCACCACGAGCGCCACGTTGAGGGCGACGATCACCAGCGCGATGACACCCGCGACCACGCGGGTGGTCATCGCGTTGACGTCTGCGCCCATGATGCTCCGCCGTGACGTGTAGACCACGAGCGGCACGATCGCGAAGGCGATGCCGAAGCTCAGCACCACCTGGCTGAGCACGAGGAGCATCGTCGGGTCCGCGCCGACGGCCAGGAGCACCACGGCGGGCAGCAGCGTGACGAGCCGGCGTACCGCGACCGGGATGCGGACGTGCAGCAGCCCGTGCATGATCTCCGCGCCGGCCATGCAGCCCACCGAGGTCGACGCCAGACCGGACGCGAGCAGGCCGACCGCGAACAGCACGCCCACGACGGGGCCGACGTTCGCCGCGATCGCGGCCTGCGCGCCGGGGATGGTGTCGGTGCCCGCGACCCCGGGCAGCGTGGCGGCGGCGAGCACGAGCATGCAGACGTTGACACCGCCCGCGACGATGAGGGCCAGCCCGACGTCCCACCGCGTCGCGACGAGCACCCGGCGGCGCTCCGGCCCGGCGGGGACGTCGCCGTGCCGGTCCCGTGCCAGGGCCGAGTGCAGGTAGACCGCGTGCGGCATCACCGTCGCACCGAGCATGGAGGCGGCGAGGAGCACCGACTGCGCGCCCTCGAACCGGGGGACCAGGCCGCTGACGAGCTCGCCGGGGGAGACCTGCGCGGACAGCAGGCCCGCGCAGAAGCCGACGGTCAGGACCGCGAGCATCGTCGTCACCACCGCCTCGAACGTGCGGGTGCCCCGGCGGCTGTGCAGGAGCAGGATCGCCATCGAGACCACGCCGGTGAGCACGCCGCCGACGACGAGCGGCAGGCCGAACAGCAGGTGCAGCGCGAGCGCCCCGCCGATGACCTCGGCGACGTCGGTCGCAGCGGCGACGACCTCGGCCTGGGCCCAGAAGAGCAGGCGCGGGGTGCGACGCATCCGCAGGCCCAGGTGTTCCGGCAGCGACCTCCCGGTGACGACCCCGAGCTTCGCCGACAGGTACTGGACCACGACGGCACTGGCGTTCGCGGCGACGAGCACCCAGAGCAGCAGGTACCCGTACTGTGCACCGGCGGTCAGGTTCGCCGCGACGTTGCCCGGGTCGACGTAGGCGATCGCGGCGACGAAGGCGGGCCCGAGCAGCGTGAGGCCGGCGGCACGGCGACGCGGCCGACCGGGACCGGGTCCGCCGGTGCCGTCGTCGAGACGTCCGGAGGGGGCACGGCGGGCGGCGGCGGTGTCGGACATGCCGACAGCCTGCCAGGTTTCGGCGGGCCGAATCCTCAGATTCGGCGTGTCACGAGTCGTCCGGGCAGGGCGCCCTAGGCGGCCGCGCGTCGCGCCCGGTGCGCGCGGACCTTCGCGCGGTTGCCGCACCGCTGCATCGAGCACCACCGGCGGGTGCCGCCACGCGACGAGTCGTAGAAGACGAGCCCGCAGTCGTCCGCCGAGCACCGGCTGAGGCGGGTCGCCTGTCCGTCCGCGGCGACGTCGTCGAAGCCGACCTCGGTGAAGAGCGCCACCGCGTCGCGGGCCACGCTCGACAGCGCCTGGGCCAGACGGACCCGGTTCGCGCCCGCCCGACGTCGGCCCCCGGGCAGGCTCGGGGGCACGTCCGGCAGCGCCGCGAACAGGTTCACCGTGTCGATGTCGTCCGGTGCCGGCCGGGTCCGTCCGGTACCGGCGCGGAGCCCGGCGGCGACCGCGGTCCGTTCGGCGGGGCCCGACGAGCCGACGGGGGCCGGGGCAGCGGCGACGGCCAGTCGTCCGATCGCGGCGCGGAGGGCCCGGGCGTCCTGCAGCTCCCGCGCCGTCGCGCCGACGTCGATCGGCTCGGTGTGGTCGCCGAGCCACTCGTCCAGGTCGGCCGGCGTCACGAGGAGCTCACCGAGCCGGGCGCGAGGGCGACGGCCGTCGGCATCGTCGGCGAACCCACCGGTGTGGGCGAAGTCCAGGGCGATCCGGCCGGCGTCGAAGAACCACGACGACCCGCTGTCCGTCCGGATGTGCTGCCCCGTGTGCATCCGCCCAGGCTAACGGCTCCCCGGCGCGCCTCCACGTGCCGGATCGATCATGCGGTAGCCGCGCGCCGCTCCCAGGTGATGAGGTTCCGGCCGTCGAAGCGTCGCGCGCACCGGGCGCAGGCCAGGGGGCGCGTCGGTGTCCGGTAGCGGAAGTGCTCGTGGCCCGCCGGACAGGTGCCGACCCACGGCGCGAGCTCCGACGCGACGGGCCCGTCGTACAGGCGGGAGCCGGTGTACCCGATGTCCGCCGCGGTGCGTCGCCAGACGGGACCGTGACCGGCACGGGGACCGGCGAGCGCGTGCGCGACCTCGTGCAGCAGGACCTGGTCCACGTCGTCGTCCGACACCCGGGTGACGATGTGCCGGCTCACCGTGATGCGTCGGCGGCCGAAGTCGCACTGCCCCGCGCGGGTCCTGGCGTGGTCGAACGCGAACGTCCACCCGCCCGGGCCGAGGTGCACCGCCAGCAGGTGCTCGGCTCGTGCACGGACCCGCTCGAGCGTCGCCGCTGCGGGCTGCGTCGTCACCGTGCGCCGGGGTCCCGCAGGTCGTCGGTGGGCTCGTCGCGCGGCGCCTGACCCTTCTGCGCCGCCTTCGCCGCGATCCGACCCCAGATGTCGTCGGCGTCGGTGCGTGCGGCGTCGGGTGCTCCGAGCACACGGCGACGGACCGGCGGGACCTGCTTCACCGGTTCGGCGACGCGGGTCGTCTGCGGCTCGTCGTCCTCGGCACGGCGCGCGGCGACCTCGCGGGCGGTGCGGGGCTTGTCCTCGGAGGCCTTCGGCTGCGCCACCGAGGCCCGGAGCGCGGCCTCGACCGCGGTGCGGAGCGCCTCGGTGCGCTCCGACGGAGCCCCCGCCTGCCGGAAGGCCTGGTAGGCACGCGAGAGCGCCGACCGGGCCTCGTCGAACCGTGACAGCTCGAACAGCGACCAGCCTTCGAGCTCGGCGGCGGCGCCCTCGAGCTCCGGCCACTCCTCGGTCCGGGCGGTGTCGCGCGCCATCGCGGCCTCGGTCGCGGCGCGCTCGTGGCGTCCCAGGTCGTGCAGCACGTGCGCACGGCGGATGCGCGCGGCGACCTTGTCCGACCGCTCACCGGTGAACATCGTCAGCCGGAAGACCTCCTCCGCGACGACGAGCGACTCGTCGAGCCGGCCGAGCAGGCGGAGGAGCTCGGCCCGCTCCGCCAGGGCCTCGGTGCTCCGGCTCTGCCCGAGGTCGCGCAGCCGCTGCTGCACGGCGTCGGCGTCGACGGCCGGCCGCAGGCTGATCGGCGCGAAGGTGCTCCCCGGGCTCACACCCGCGGTGACCGGGGCGGAGTCGCCCGGCGCGGCGTGACGGGGTTCCCGAGCGCGGTCGGGTTGCTGGCTGTCGTCAGGCGGGAGGGACATCGGTTCGAGGGTAACCGCGGGCTCCCGTGAGCGGGCGGTGCCACGCGCACGGGGGGTCCGAGAACGCGGACCGGTCCGGGACGCGGAACGGCCCGCCCCGCTGCGGCGGGACGGGCCGTCGGTGGCACTCGTGGATCAGTTGCCGCCGGTGACCGCGGCAGCCGCGGCGATGCTGACCGCGATGAACGTCGCGAAGGTGGCGACGACGGCGAGGATGATCGCGAGGACACCCCAGACGCGACCCCGGCCCGCGACCGCCGCGATGATGCCCTGCACCAGGGCCCACAGGCCGAGGACGGCTGCGATGAGGATGATGATCGCCCCGCCGCCGAGCTGGCTCATCGCGGACGGGTCGTTCATGAGCTGCTGCTGCAGCTGTTCCTGCTGCTGCACCGATCCGCCGCCGTCGCGTGCGATCTGCTCGAGTGCGGCGTTGCCCGCGAACGCGGCGCCCAGCACGGCACCGCCGACGACGCCGAGCACGAGCGACAGGACCCCGAGCGCGAACGCCACGAGGCCGACGGTCTTCTTCTTCGCCGGCTTCGTCTCCTCGGAGGACTGCCACGCCGGGCTGCCTGCACTCGCCGGCGCCGAGGACGCCGCGTAGGGCTGGTGCGACCCCTGGTGCTCGCCCCACGTCGGGGACTCGTGACGGCCGTCGCGCTGGTCGTACCGACCGTGCTGGTCGTGCTCGCCGTGCTGCGGCTGGCCGTACTGCTGCTGTCCGTGCTGGTCGCGCTCGCCGTACTGCTGCTGCCCGTACTGGTCGCGCTCGCCGTACTGCTGCTGCCCGTACTGCTGCTGGCCCTGGTGCTGCTCGCCGTACTGCGGCGCCGATCCCGGTGCCGGGTCCACGCGCTCGCCGTAGCGGGGTGCGTCGTGCTGGTCGCGCTGGTCGCGCTGCGGCGCACTGCCCCAGACCGGCGCGTCGCCGTCGCCCGTCCGGTCCTCGTTGCTCCGGTCGTCGTTCGTCATCAGGGGACTCCCTCGGTCGGTCGCGCGGTCGCGCGGTCGTTGTCCCCCATCCTGGCAGCCGGATGCCCGACGTGTTCAGGGGGACTCGGCGCTCCTGTACCCGTCCCACGGCCGGGAGGCCCGGCACCGGACCGGCACCGGGCCTCCCGTCCGGCGTGTGGTCGGGACGCGACCGCGGGCTCAGCCGCCGAAGACGCTGCGGTTCGGTTCGGGGGACGCGACCGCGGTCGCGTCGGTGACGATGGGCGCGCCCGCCGTGAAGGCACGGAGCTCCTGCCCGTGCACCACCTTCGCCGGCATCGGGTCGGACGAGTAGCGCCGGGGCATGTCCGCCACGGGGAGGTCGGTCCGCGACCCGAGCAGCACGATGTTGCCGAACCGCCGCCCCTTGAGCATGCCGGTGTCGGCGACGGCCGCGACCGACGGCAGCACGGCCTGCAGCGTCGATGCCTGCCCGCGTGCGAAGGCCAGGCCGGCCCCGTCCGCGACGTTCACGGCGACGATCCCGGTGGGCGAGAGGAACTCGGCGACGGAGCGGTAGAACTCGACGCTCGTCACGTGCGCGGGGATCTGCGAGCCGCCGAACACGTCGACGACCGCCAGGTCCACCGTGCCGCGGAGGCCGGCCGGCAGCTTGCCGAGCACCTCGCGGGCGTCGCCGTAGCGGACCCGGATCGAGGCGCCGCGGGGGAACGGGAGCACCTCGCGCACGTGCTCGACGAGGTCCCGCTCCAGCTCCACGACCTGCTGCCGCGAGCCCGGGCGGGTGACGGCGACGTACCGGGGCAGGGTCAGTGCACCCGCACCGAGGTGCAGCGCCGTGATCGGTCCCTCCGGCAGGAGGTCGATCGCGTGTCCGATGCGCCGGATGTACTCGAACGCCAGGTGCGTGGGGTCCTCGAGGTCGACGTGCGACTGCGGCGTGCCGTCCACCACGAGCGTGAAGGACCCGGGGCGGTGCCGGTCCGGCTCCACCGACGCCCAGCCCGCACCGATCCGGAACCCGTCGAACGCATCAGCCATGCCTCCCATGGAACACCACCGCGGAGCCTCCGCTCTCCGCACGACCAGCCGACGTCAAGGGACACGACGTACCGTTCTCGTCGTCGTCACCCGACAGGTGTCGAGCACCGTGCGGCCGAGGCCGTGGTGTTCCGCCGGTCCGGGTGACCGCGACGTGGACCGGCACGACCCCGCGCGACCCCCACCGCGCCCGGGTGCCCCGCACGTCGTCGGCGCGCCCCGCACCCCCACCAGAGGCTCGCCGCCCTCCCGCGTGCGACGGCGCACGGCACCACGCGTGCGCCGTCCGACGACCCGGGCGCCCGCGGCAGGAACACGACTCCCGCAGGAGACCCGCGATGACCGACACCCTGAGCATCCCCACCCTCCGTCCCGCCCGGCGCCCGGCCGGCGTGCCACGCAGCCGGACCGGCTCCGCCGCGGCGGACGGTCGCCGGTCCGCCCGGCCGCACCGCGCCTCCCGGCCGGTGGCCGTCGACGGTGAGCGCGCTCCCCGGTGGATGCGCGTGGTCGGCGCCGTGCTGCTGCTCGGCGGGGGCGCGCTGACCGCGGCCGTCCTCGGTTGGCCGGGGGACGCACCGGAGGTCGCGCTGCTGCTGCCGGGCGTGGTCGCACTCGTGGCCGGTGCCCTGCTGCTGCTCGCCCGGACCGGCATCGCGGTGACCGACGCCGCCGTCGTCCTGCACTTCCGGCCGCTGCCGACGCGGCGGATCGCGCGGGGACGCATCGCCGACGTGACGGTGGCCGACGCGGACGCGCGCACCTTCGGCGGGGTGGGCCTGCGGCTCGGTCGCGGGGTGCGTGCGCTCATCCTCACGCCGGGCCGCGGCGTGCGGATCACGGACGACCGGGGGCGGGTGACCTTCGTCCGGACCGAGCACCCGGAGGAGCTGCTGCACGCGCTCGAGGACTGATCCGGGCCGCGCTGCGGGAATCCCGGGGCGGGCGGTGTGCTTATACACGCCATCGCCGAATCCGGTCAAGCCAGGACTGGACAGCGCGCGCCAGGGCGACCTATGATGACAGTTCGCGCTCCCTGGCATTCGTGTGTCGTCATATTGCGGTCGAACACGCGCCCTGGTGCAGCCGGTCCCGTATATGGCGGCGGGACCCGCTCACCGATCATCCCACAGGTCCTCGACGGTCGTTGCCGTCGTGCGTTCCGTGTCGGTGGTCCCGGGGTCGCGCCGAGCGATCAATCCACTC
The DNA here is from genome assembly GCF_017834105.1 of Curtobacterium sp. 1310. Classification (NCBI taxonomy): domain Bacteria; kingdom Bacillati; phylum Actinomycetota; class Actinomycetes; order Micrococcales; family Microbacteriaceae; genus Curtobacterium; species Curtobacterium sp. 1310. Next base: position 422,565 of record NZ_JAFICY010000003.1, read on the forward strand.
ACCTACGTGCTGCTCGTCAGTACCGGCCCGACGGGGCCTACCGGAGGTCACACCCTTGGCTGCTGCGCCCAACGCATCCACCAACCCCAAGAACGGTCGCAACCACTCGCGACTCTCGTTCGCCAAGATCACGGACACCCTCACGGTGCCGGATCTGCTCGCCCTCCAGACGGAGAGCTTCGACTGGCTCGTCGGCAACGACGTCTGGAAGGCCCGCCTCGCCGAAGGACAGGAGCAGGGTCGCACCGACCTCGCGCTGCACTCCGGCCTCGAGGAGATCTTCGAGGAGATCTCCCCGATCGAGGACCTCGGCGAGACCATGCAGCTCTCGTTCACGTCCCCGGAGCTCGAGGACCCGAAGTACTCCATCGACGAGTGCAAGGAGCGTGGCAAGACCTACGCCGCGCCGCTGTACGTCAACGCCGAGTTCATGAACCACATGACCGGTGAGATCAAGACGCAGACCGTCTTCATGGGCGACTTCCCGCTCATGACCGAGCGCGGCACGTTCATCATCAACGGCACCGAGCGCGTCGTCGTCTCGCAGCTCGTCCGCTCGCCGGGCGTCTACTTCGAGCGCCAGCAGGAGAAGACCTCCGACAAGGACATCTACTCCGCCCGCGTGATCCCGTCGCGTGGTGCGTGGCTCGAGTTCGAGATCGACAAGCGCGACCAGGTGGGCGTGCGCATCGACCGCAAGCGCAAGCAGTCCGTGACCGTCTTCCTCAAGGCCCTCGGCCTGACGAGCGAGGAGATCATGGAGGAGTTCCAGGGCTTCGCCTCGATCGAGTCGACCCTCGAGAAGGACGCCGTCCTCACCAAGGAAGAGGCGCTCAAGGACATCTACCGCAAGCTGCGTCCGGGCGAGCAGGTCGCCGCCGAGGCCGCGCGTGCGCTCCTCGACAACTTCTACTTCAACTCGAAGCGCTACGACCTCGCCAAGGTGGGTCGCTACAAGCTGAACCGCAAGCTCGGCATCGACGCGCAGCTCTCGGACTCGGTGCTGACCGTGCAGGACATCGTCCGCACCATCAAGTACCTCGTCTCGCTGCACGCCGAGAAGACGACGCTCGACGGTGTCCGTGACGGCGAGCCCGTCCAGCTCCGTCTCGACGTGGACGACATCGACCACTTCGGCAACCGTCGCATCCGCGCCGTCGGCGAGCTCATCCAGAACCAGGTCCGCACCGGTCTGTCCCGCATGGAGCGCGTCGTCCGCGAGCGCATGACCACGCAGGACATCGAGGCGATCACCCCGCAGACCCTGATCAACGTGCGACCCGTCGTCGCCGCGATCAAGGAGTTCTTCGGCACCTCGCAGCTGTCGCAGTTCATGGACCAGAACAACCCGCTCGCGGGTCTGACGCACAAGCGTCGCCTGTCGGCCCTCGGCCCGGGCGGTCTGTCCCGTGAGCGTGCCGGCGTCGAGGTCCGCGACGTCCACCCGTCGCACTACGGCCGCATGTGCCCGATCGAGACCCCGGAAGGCCCGAACATCGGTCTGATCGGCTCGCTCGCGTCGTTCGGTCGGATCAACTCCTTCGGCTTCATCGAGACGCCGTACCGCCGCGTCGTGAACGGTCAGGTCACCACGACCATCGACTACCTCACGGCATCGGAGGAGGACGACTTCGTCGTCGCCCAGGCCAACGCGCCGCTGACCGACGACTTCCACTTCCAGGACGACAAGGTGCTCGTCCGGAAGAAGGGCGGCGAGGTCGAGCTCGTCGGCAAGGACGAGGTCGACTACATGGACGTCTCGCCGCGCCAGATGGTGTCGGTCGCGACCTCGCTCATCCCGTTCCTCGAGCACGACGACGCGAACCGCGCCCTCATGGGTGCGAACATGCAGCGTCAGGCCGTCCCGCTGCTCCGTTCCGAGTCGCCGCTCGTCGGCACCGGCATGGAGGGCTACACCGCCATCGACGCCGGTGACGTCGTCACCGCCGACAAGGCGGGTGTCGTCTCCGAGGTCTCGGCCGATGCCGTGACCCTGCAGCTCGACGAGGGCGGCACGCAGACCTACTACCTGCGCAAGTTCGACCGCTCGAACCAGGGCACGAGCTACAACCACCGCGTCATCGTCTCCGCAGGCGAGCGCGTGGAGCAGGGCGAGGTCATCGCCGACGGCCCCGCGACGGAGAACGGCGAGCTCGCGCTCGGCAAGAACCTCCTCGTCGCGTTCATGCCGTGGGAGGGCTACAACTACGAGGACGCGATGATCCTGTCGCAGAACCTCGTGAAGGACGACACGCTCTCCTCGATCCACATCGAGGAGTACGAGGTCGACGCTCGCGACACGAAGCTCGGCAAGGAGGAGATCACCCGCGACCTCCCGAACGTCAGCCCGGACCTCCTGGCCGACCTCGACGAGCGCGGCATCATCCGCATCGGCGCCGAGGTCCGCCCCGGCGACATCCTGGTCGGCAAGGTCACGCCGAAGGGCGAGACCGAGCTCTCCGCCGAGGAGCGCCTGCTCCGCGCAATCTTCAACGAGAAGTCGCGCGAGGTGCGCGACACCTCGCTGAAGGTGCCCCACGGTGAAGAGGGCACGATCATCGGCGTCAAGGTCTTCGACGCGCAGGACGGCGACGACGAGCTCGGCTCGGGTGTCAACCAGCGCGTGGTCGTCTACATCGCCCAGAAGCGCAAGATCACCGCGGGTGACAAGCTCGCCGGTCGTCACGGCAACAAGGGCGTCATCTCGACGATCCTGCCGGTCGAGGACATGCCGTTCCTCGCGGACGGCACCCCGGTCGACATCGTGCTCAACCCGCTCGGCGTCCCCGGCCGCATGAACTTCGGCCAGGTCCTCGAGATCCACCTCGGGTGGCTCGCGAAGCAGGGCTGGAACGTCGAGGGCATCCAGGAGTGGGCATCCGCCCTGCCGGAGGCAGCGCACAGCGCGGCGCCCGGCACGAAGGTGGCCACCCCGGTGTTCGACGGTGCGTACGAGCGCGAGATCGAGGGGCTCCTCGACAGCACGCTCCCGAACCGCGACGGCGAGCGCCTGATCGGTTCCTCCGGCAAGGCGCAGCTCTTCGACGGCCGCTCCGGCGAGCCGTTCCCGGAGCCCGTCTCGGTCGGCTACATGTACATCCTCAAGCTGCACCACCTGGTCGACGACAAGATCCACGCCCGTTCGACCGGTCCGTACTCGATGATCACGCAGCAGCCGCTGGGTGGTAAGGCGCAGTTCGGTGGACAGCGGTTCGGTGAGATGGAGGTGTGGGCGCTCGAAGCGTACGGCGCTGCTTACGCCCTCCAGGAGCTCCTGACGATCAAGTCCGACGACATCCTCGGCCGCGTGAAGGTCTACGAGGCGATCGTCAAGGGCGAGAACATCCAGGAACCCGGCATCCCCGAGTCGTTCAAGGTCCTCATGAAGGAGATGCAGTCGCTCTGCCTGAACGTCGAGGTCCTCTCGGCGGACGGCCAGGCGGTCAGCCTCCGCGACACGGACGACGAGGTCTTCCGTGCCGCTGAAGAGCTCGGCATCAACATCTCCTCGCGGTTCGAGTCGTCGTCCGTCGACGACATCTGAGCCGGCCCGTACCGAACACGTTTCGAACTCAGCAAGAGAGAAGAACATTGCTCGAAGCAACGTCATTTGACGCCATCCGGATCGGCCTCGCGACCGCCGAGGACATCCGTCAGTGGTCGTACGGCGAGGTCAAGAAGCCGGAGACCATCAACTACCGCACCCTGAAGCCCGAGAAGGACGGTCTGTTCGGCGAGCAGATCTTCGGTCCGTCCCGCGACTGGGAGTGCGCCTGCGGCAAGTACAAGCGTGTCCGCTTCAAGGGCATCGTCTGCGAGCGCTGCGGCGTCGAGGTCACCAAGTCCTCGGTCCGCCGTGAGCGCATGGGCCACATCGAGCTCGCCGCGCCCGTCACGCACATCTGGTACTTCAAGGGCGTCCCGTCGCGCCTCGGGTACCTCCTCGACATGGCGCCGAAGGACCTCGAGAAGGTCATCTACTTCGCGGCGTACATGATCATCGACATCGATGAAGAGGGCCGTCACGCCGACATGCCCGGTCTCGAGAACGAGATGCGCCTCGAGATCAAGAACCTCGAGGGTCAGCGCGACTCGATCATCGCCGACCGCCTCAAGAAGCTCGAGGACGACCTCGCAGCGCTCGAGGAAGAGGGCGCCAAGGCCGACGTGAAGCGCCGGACCAAGGACACCGCCGAGAAGGAGATGTCCCAGGTCCGCAAGTCCTTCGACGAGGACATCACCCGCCTCGAGCGCGTGTGGGAGGACTTCCGCAACCTCAAGGTCGGCGACCTCAAGCCCGAGGACGCCGTGTTCCACGAGCTGCAGGACCGCTTCGGGATCTACTTCGACGCCTACATGGGCGCCGAGGCGATCAAGCTGCGGCTCGAGGCCTTCGACCTGGCCGCCGAGGCCGAGTCGCTGCGTCTGCAGATCGCCGAGGGCAAGGGTCAGAAGAAGATCCGCGCGATCAAGCGCCTGCGCGTCGTCAGCTCCTTCCTCGCCACCGGCAACTCGCCGGCCGCGATGGTGCTCGACGTCGTGCCGGTCATCCCGCCGGAGCTGCGCCCGATGGTGCAGCTCGACGGTGGCCGCTTCGCCACGTCGGACCTCAACGACCTCTACCGTCGTGTGATCAACCGCAACAACCGTCTCCGCCGCCTGCTCGACCTCGGTGCCCCCGAGATCATCGTGAACAACGAGAAGCGCATGCTGCAGGAAGCGGTCGACGCGCTGTTCGACAACGGTCGTCGTGGTCGTCCCGTCACGGGTACCGGCAACCGCGCCCTGAAGTCCCTGAGCGACATGCTCAAGGGAAAGCAGGGTCGCTTCCGCCAGAACCTGCTCGGCAAGCGCGTCGACTACTCGGGTCGTTCGGTCATCATCGTCGGCCCGCAGCTCAAGCTGCACCAGTGCGGTCTGCCGAAGCAGATGGCGCTCGAGCTGTTCAAGCCGTTCGTCATCAAGCGCCTCATCGACCTGTCGCACGCGCAGAACATCAAGTCGGCCAAGCGCATGGTCGAGCGTTCGCGTCCGCAGGTGTGGGACGTGCTCGAGGAGATCATCCGCGAGCGCCCCGTCCTGCTGAACCGTGCGCCGACGCTGCACCGTCTGGGCATCCAGGCGTTCGAGCCGCAGCTCGTCGAGGGCAAGGCCATCCAGCTCCACCCGCTCGTGTGTGCTGCGTTCAACGCGGACTTCGACGGTGACCAGATGGCCGTGCACCTGCCGCTGTCGGTCGAGGCCCAGGCCGAGGCCCGCATCCTGATGCTCGCCTCGAACAACATCCTCAAGCCGTCGGACGGCCGTCCGGTGACCCTGCCCGCACAGGACATGATCATCGGTCTGCACCACCTGACGACCGTCCGCGAGGGCGCGCTCGGCGAGGGCCGTGCGTTCTCGTCGGTCGCCGAGGCGATCCTGGCCAAGGACCAGAACACGCTGCACCTCAACGCGATGGTGAAGATCCGCATGTCGGGTGTCCACTTCGCCGAGGGCGAGGCGCCGGAGGGCTACGAGGTCGGTCAGCCGATCCTCCTCGAGACCACCCTGGGCCGTGCGCTCTTCAACGAGACGCTGCCGGCGGACTACCCGTTCGTCCAGCGCGTCACCGACAAGGGCACCCTCTCCGCGATCGTCAACGACCTCGCCGAGCGCTACTCCAAGACCGAGACGGCCGCTGCGCTGGACCGGATCAAGGACGCGGGCTTCTACTGGGGCACGCGCTCCGGTGTGACCGTGGCGCTGTCGGACGTCGTGACGCCTCCTCGCAAGAAGGAGATCATCGCGGGCTACGAGGTCCAGGCCGCCAAGGTCCAGGGCGAGTTCGACAAGGGTCTGATCACCGACGCGGAGCGCCGCGCCGACCTGATCAAGATCTGGACCGAGGCCACGAACGAGATCGCGCAGGAGATGCGCGACAACTTCCCGGTCGACAACACCATCAACCGCATGGTCTCGTCGGGTGCTCGTGGTAACTGGCTGCAGGTGCGCAACATCGCCGGTATGCGTGGTCTGGTGAACAACCCGAAGGGTGAGATCATCGCCCGCCCGATCATCAACTCGTACCGCGAGGGCCTGACCGTGGCGGAGTACTTCATCGCCACGCACGGTGCCCGCAAGGGTCTGGCGGACACGGCTCTCCGTACCGCCGACTCGGGCTACCTGACCCGTCGTCTCGTCGACGTGTCGCAGGACGTCATCATCCGTGAGGACGACTGCGGGACGACCCGTGGCCTCGAGCTGCCGATCGCGACCGTGGGTGCCGACGGCGCCCTCGTCCGCGACCCGCGCGTCGAGAACACCGTCTACTCGCGCACGCTGGCCACCGAGGCAGCGGACGCGAAGGGCACGGTCGTCGCCGAGGCCGGTTCGGACGTCGGTGACGTCCTGCTGGACACGCTGCTCGAGGCGGGTGTCGAGAGCATCAAGGTGCGCTCGGTCCTGACCTGTGAGTCGGCCGTCGGTGTCTGCGCGAAGTGCTACGGCCGTTCGCTCGCCACGGGCAACCTCGTCGACATCGGCGAGGCGGTCGGCATCATCGCCGCCCAGTCCATCGGTGAGCCCGGTACCCAGCTGACGATGCGTACCTTCCACACGGGTGGTTCGGCCTCGGCCGACGACATCACGCAGGGTCTGCCCCGCGTGACCGAGCTCTTCGAGGCCCGCACCCCGAAGGGCGCGTCCCCGATCGCCGAGGCCCCCGGCCGCGTCACGATCGAGGACACGGACAAGGGTCGTCGGATCATCCTCACGCCGGACAACGGCGACGAGCCGTTCATCTACCCGGTGCTCAAGCGTGCGACCCTCCTCATCGAGGACGGCCAGCACGTCGAGCTCGGCGAGCAGTTCATCGCCGGCACGGTGGACCCGAAGGAGGTCCTCCGGGTCAAGGGTGTGCGCGAGGTCCAGAAGCACCTCGTCAACGGTGTGCAGGACGTGTACGGCTCGCAGGGCGTGCCGATCCACGACAAGCACATCGAGGTCATCGTCCGCCAGATGCTCCGCAAGGTCACCGTCGTCGACCACGGCGACACCGACCTGCTGCCGGGCGAGCTCGTCGACCGGTCGCGCTACAACGCGCTGAACCGTGCGGCGCTGCAGGAGGGTCGCAAGACCGCCTCGGCTCGCCAGGAGGTCATGGGCATCACGAAGGCGTCCCTCGCGACCGAGTCGTGGCTGTCCGCCGCGTCCTTCCAGGAGACCACCCGCGTCCTCACGCAGGCGGCCATGGAGGGCAAGCAGGACCACCTCGTCGGCCTCAAGGAGAACGTCATCATCGGTAAGCTCATCCCCGCCGGGACGGGCCTCAGCCGGTACCGTGACGTGGACGTCGCCGCGACCGAGGAAGCCAAGGCGGAGCGGTACCCCAACCGCATCTTCGCCGACGACTCCTCGTTCTCGGACGCCGACCTGAGCTTCGTCGACTTCGACAGCTTCTCGTCGGACGACTTCACGCCCGGGACCTACAACTGAGCCTGAGCTGAACCCGGAAGGCCCCCGCATCCTCGGATGCGGGGGCCTTCCTCGTTGCCGGCGCGTGGCCGGTCAGCGGCGTGCTGCCGGCCTGGAGGCTCGTGACGGGCCCGCCACGCGCCTCCAGGCCGGCGCGCGGTCGCGTCTCAGGCCGTGCGGCCCTTCTCGTCGACCAACGAGTACAGGCTGAGGACGTTGCCGTCGGGGTCGCGGACGTCGAACCAGTCGACGGCACCGTCGACGCACTCGACCGGGCCGACGTCGATGCCGAGCGACCCGATGCGGGCGTGCTGGGACCGGACGTCGTCGACACCGAACCGGACGGTCGCCGGACGCCGTTCGGCGTCCGCGTCGAGGTACAGCTGCAGCCAGATGCCGCCGATCTCGTACTCGACGACGCCGTCCTCGGGCTCCAGGTCGGGGTCCGCACGCTGGAACACGGCGCCGTACCAGAGGCAGGACGCCTCGATGTCGGAGACGGGGAGGCCCACGGTCACGCTCGTGATGTCCATGGCTCATCATGGCCCGGGGCGGCGCCGCACGTCGAGGACTTCGTCGTGGGGCGGTGCGGGCGGCGGCCGCGCGTGGACCCCGTCGCGTCCGTTCCTGCACAGCCCGGGGTCTCGACCGAGTGCTCCACCGATCGCCGGACCGCCCACCCCGCGAGCACGCTCGCGACGGAGCATCGACCCGTGTCGATCATCGTCCGGACCACCCAGTACCGGCGGGTACCCCTGCACTGGGGACACCCGCCACCCCGTCGCCCCCTCGTTGTGGGACTGCGGTCGCCGCGCACCGCGGCAATAGCGTGGACGGGCGCCGCACCGCTGCGGGACGCATCCCCACGACCCGGTCTCGACCCGAAGGAGGCTCCGGGACACATGGCCACGCTCTCCGAGATCCTCATCCTCAACGGCGCACTGCCGATCGAACACCTCGACTCGATGACGGGTGACGAAGCGATCGACGAGCGCTCGATCCGCACCCTGGTCGACCAGGGCGTGGTGAGCGAGGCGCAGTACATCACCGCGCGTGCGGCCTCGAACAACGCGCACACCGTCCCGCTGACCGACTACCCGGTCGACGGCACGGCGGTGTCGATGCTGCCCGCGGCGCTCTGCCGTCGGCACGGTGTGCTCGGTGTCGGGTTCGAGGGCGAGACGCTCGTGCTGGCGATGGTGAACCCCTCGAACGTGCTCGCGATCGACGACGCCCGCACCGCCTCCGGTCGCTCGATCAAGCCGCTGCAGGTCGACGAGCGCGACCTGGTGAGCGCCCTCGACCGGTACCTGCGCGCCGACGACGAGCTCAACGACCTGACCTCGTCGTTCGAGGACCAGTCGGCCGCCCCGACCCAGCAGCAGGTGGACCTGACCGACGGCGCGCTCGACGACGTGCCGATCGTCCGCTTCGTGAACCTGCTCGTGTCGCAGGCCATCCAGGACCACGCGTCCGACATCCACATCGAGCCGGGCGAGCACGAGGTCCGGGTGCGCTACCGCATCGACGGCGTGCTGCACGAGATGGCCCCGGCGCCGAAGAACATCCAGAACGGTGTCATCAGCCGGCTCAAGATCATGAGCGACATCGACATCGCCGAGCGTCGGAAGCCGCAGGACGGCCGCATGTCGGTGCGCCACGGCGGTCGGCAGATCGACCTGCGTGTGGCGACGCTGCCGACCGTGTGGGGCGAGAAGGTCGTCATGCGGATCCTCGACAACACGAACACGTCGCTGACGCTCAAGGACCTCAACCTGCTCGAGCAGAACTTCCAGGCGTACCAGCGGTCCTACTCGAAGCCGTACGGCATGATCCTGGTCACCGGGCCCACCGGTTCGGGCAAGTCGACCACGCTGTACACGACGCTGAACGCCGTCGCGAAGCCCGAGATCAACGTCATCACGGTCGAGGACCCGGTCGAGTACCGGATGGCCGGCATCAATCAGGTGCAGGTGAACCCGAAGGCCGGGCTGACGTTCGCGTCCGCGCTGCGCTCGATCCTGCGCTCCGACCCCGACGTGGTGCTCCTCGGTGAGATCCGCGACCACGAGACGGCGCAGATCGCGATCGAGGCCTCGCTCACCGGTCACCTGGTGCTCTCCACGCTGCACACCAACGACGCACCGTCGGCCGTCACCCGTCTGACCGAGATGGACATCGAGCCCTTCCTGGTCGGCTCCGCACTCGACTCGGTGGTCGCCCAGCGTCTGGCCCGCCGGCTCTGCGACCGGTGCAAGGCCCCGGCGGTCTACGAGGCCGAGCAGCTGCACGCGCTCGGGTTCCTCGACCGTGCGGACGCGGCCGTGCCGGAGTTCTACGCACCGATCGGCTGCGCCGTCTGCTCGAACACCGGCTACCGCGGCCGGATCGCCCTGCACGAGGTCATGACCGTCACCGAGGAGATCGAGCGGCTCGCCGTCGCGCGGGCCTCGAGCGCCGAGATCAGCCGCGTCGCCCAGCAGCAGGGCATGCTCACCCTCCGACAGGACGGGTGGGAGAAGGTCAAGCTCGGCATGACCAGCGTCGACGAGATCCTGCGCGTGGTCGCGTAGTCCCGGGAGCACGAGGACGATGAACGAATCGGTGTACGACATCGAGGCCGGCGACGACCCCGTCGCCGGATGGCACCCCGGACAGCCGGGCAACGAGGTCGGCGGTCGTCGGGCTGCGCGGCTCGCTGCCGCTGCTGCGGCCGCTGCGGCGTCGGCACCCTCGGCGTCGTCGAGCGACCGCTCGCCCGTGCCGACGTCGAGCAGTGCCGTGTACGACCTGTCGACCGAGCCCGCGTGGGACGCACCGGCGGCGTGGGGCGGCTCGTCCGCGGCTGCGACCTCCAGCGGATCCTCGTGGCCGCCGCCCGCCGGCGACCCCGTCGCCGTCCCGGTCGCGCAGCCGCAGGCCGCGCCGGCCACGCCCCCGGCGGCCGTCCCCGCGTCGACGGCCGCGTACGGCTACGCCGAGACGGTGACCGAGCACCTGCCGGTGGCGCCCGCGGTACCGACCACGAGCCTCCAGGCCGTCACCACCACGACGCAGGGCCGCGCCGTCGACGCCGGCTCGCACCCCGAGATCGGCTTCACGCGCCACGCGCGCGAGGTCGCCGACGCCGACCTCATCACGGCGCTCTCGCAGGTCGTGTACCAGGGCGCCTCGGACCTCCACGTCACCGCCGACGCCCCGCCCACCGTGCGGGTCGACGGCTCCCTGCGGCCCGCGGTCCCCGGGGGACCCTGGGCACGCAACAAGGTGATCGCCGCACTGAAGACCCTGTTGAGCCCCGAGCAGGCCGGGCAGTTCGACCACGAGCAGGAACTCGACTTCGCGTACTCCCTGTCGCCGGAGTTCCGCTTCCGCGTGAACTACTACCAGCAGCGCGGCAACTGGGGCGCGGCCTTCCGCATCATCCCGACGAAGATCAAGACGCTCAAGCAGCTCGGCATCCCGGAGCACGTGGGGGAGTTCGCGAAGCTGCCCCGCGGCCTCGTGCTCGTCACCGGGCCGACCGGTTCCGGCAAGTCGACGACCCTCGCCGCGCTCATCGACCTGGTCAACGAGACCCGGGCCGACCACATCGTGACGGTCGAGGACCCGATCGAGTTCATGCACGACCACAAGAAGGCGATCATCAACCAGCGCGAGGTCGGGGCGGACACGCACTCGTTCGCCGCCGCGCTGAAGCACGTGCTGCGGCAGGACCCCGACGTCATCCTGATCGGTGAGCTCCGCGACCTCGAGACCATCTCCGTCGCGCTCACCGCGGCCGAGACCGGCCACCTCGTCTTCGCGACGCTGCACACGCAGAGCGCTCCGGGCACCATCGACCGCGTCATCGACGTGTTCCCGCCGCACCAGCAGGGGCAGATCCGAACGCAGCTCGCGGCGACACTCGAGGGTGTCGTCTGCCAGACGCTCGTGCCGAAGGCGAACGGCACCGGCCGGGTCGTCGCCACCGAGATCATGCGGACGACGCCGGCGATCGCGAACCTGGTGCGCGAGGGCAAGACGTACCAGATCACCTCGGCGATGCAGGCCGGCCGAGACGCCGGGATGCACACGATGGACCAGGACCTGGCCGAGCTGGTCAACGTCGGCACCGTCACCCGGGCTGCGGCGATGGAGAAGGTGCACGACGAGGACGGCTTCGACCGGCTCGTCCAGCGCGTCGAGTCGCCCTCCGACTCGTCCGCCGCCGCGATCGCCGCATCCGAGATCGACTTCGGCGACAAGTACTCCGGAGGCCACTGATGTCGCTCGCGTTCGACTACCGGGGCCGCGACGGCGCCGGCAAGCTCGTCAAGGGTCGGCTCGACGCCGCGTCGGAGGGCGCGGTCGTCCAGCGCCTGCGCGGCATGGGCGTCTCGCCGATCGCCATCACCGAGGCGAAGCCCGGCACCGGGCTGCAGACCGAGATCAAGATCCCGGGGCTCGAGAAGGGCGTCGGGCTCAAGGACCTCGCGATCATGTCGCGCCAGGCCTCGACGATGCTCTCGTCCGGGCTCTCGCTCCTGCGTGCGCTGACGATCCTGGCGGGCCAGACCGAGAACAAGAAGCTCAAGGAGATCCTCGGCAAGGTGCGTGACGACGTCGAGCGCGGCGTCTCGTTCTCGGACGCCGTCGCGAAGTACCCGGTCGACTTCCCGCCGATCATGATCAACATGATCCGCGCGGGGGAGACCGGCGGATTCCTCGACCAGGCGATGGACTCGATCGCGACGAACTTCGAGAAGGAGCACAAGCTCCGGTCGACGATCAAGTCGGCCATGACCTACCCGGTCGTGGTGCTCGTGATGTCGCTGCTGGCAGTCGTCGTCATGCTCGTCTTCATCGTGCCGATCTTCCAGGACATGTTCGCGTCGCTCGGTGGGCAGCTGCCGTTGCCGACCCGGATCCTCGTGCAGCTCTCGCACGCGATGCGCTGGGCCGGACCGATCCTGGCGGTACTCGTCGTCGTCGGGTGGCTCTGGTACCGGGGGAACAAGAACACGGACCGCTTCCGGGCGTTCCGGGACCCGATCCTGCTGCGGATGCCGGTCTTCGGGCAGCTGACGAAGAAGATCGTCATCGCCCGGTTCGCCCGGAACTTCTCGAACATGATCGGGGCCGGCGTCCCCATCCTGCAGGCATTGAAGATCGTCGGAGAAGTATCCAACAACTTCGTCGTGCAGAAAGCGCTCGACCGGGTCGCGGAAAGCGTCCGGAAAGGCGAATCGATCGCCGAGCCGCTGGCAAAGGAGAACGTCTTCCCGCCGATGGTCGCGCAGATGATCGCGGTGGGCGAGGACGCCGGTTCGCTCGAGGTCATGCTGGAGAAGATCGCAATCTTCTACGACTCCGAGGTGGAATCGACCACGGAATCCCTGACGTCGCTCATCGAGCCGTTGCTCATCGCATTCCTCGGCGTCGTGGTCGGCGGCATGATCGTCGCGCTCTACCTGCCGATCTTCCAGATCTCCTCGCTCGTCAAGTAACTCGACGGCGCACGCCCTCCGTTCGGGGGTCGGTCAGGAATTCCGCACCCCCGGTACTGGGGGCATTTCGCAGCACGGATCACCCCCGTTCTCGGGATTATGCCCGGAAAGTGCCGTCAATACGCTTGCCAGCGGCGGCGGAGCAGTCTGCGGCACAACCCCCATCGCATTCCCGAGAAGAACGGAACCACCATGTACTTCGCTCTCATGGGCAAGCTCGACGCTCGCCGCAAGGGCCTCCTCGAGGACAAGGAGAAGGGCTTCACGCTCATCGAACTCCTGGTCGTCGTGATCATCATCGGCATCCTCGCCGCGATCGCCATCCCGGTGTACCTGAACGTGCAGAACAACGCGAAGGACGCGTCGGTGAAGTCCGACCTGGCGAACGCGAAGACGGCGGTCATCGCGTTCCAGACGGACAAGAACGGGACGCTGCCGACCAAGGTGCAGTTCGACGACGGCACGACGCTCGTCCCTTATGGGTACACGAAGAGCACCGGAACGACCTTCGACTACAAGCCGGGTGCGTCGGCCGACTCCTTCTGCATCGGCGGACAGGGCGCGACGGCCAAGCCGTTCAACATCACCGCGACCACGGCTGCTACCGACGGCGCTTGCAAGTAACCGCACAACAACTCCGGGAGGCGCCTCACTGTGGTGGGGCGCCTTCCGCCCTCTGACCACGACCGAGGAGGTGACCGTGATCCGCACCCTGCAGCGCGTCCTGCGCCCGGTCGACCCGACGACCCGCGAGTCGGGCCTCTCGGTCATCGAGGTCATGGTCGCCATGATGGTCTTCGCCGTGATGAGCGTCGGGATCGCCTACGGCATCGCGAACACCCTCCAGCTCACCCAGACGAGCCGTGGCCGCGAGACCGCGGTGGCGCTCGCCTCGCAGGACATCGACTCGATGCGGCAGACGGCCGCCGCGACGACCGCCGGCATCTTCAAGGTCATCAGCAAGGACGGGGCGGTCAACACGAAGACCCTCGGCGGCGTGACCTACCAGATCGACCGGTCGGTGCGGTGGGTGCAGAGCGACGGTGCGAGCGGCGCGTGCGGCACCTCGAACGGCAAGCTCGCCTACAAGAGCGTCGTCGCGACGGTGTCCTGGCCGAACGCCCGCGGCGGTACGTCCTCCACGTCGATGACCTCGGCGATCGCCCCGAGCGACGCCGTCACGGACCCGGGCTACGGCACCGTGATCGTCTCGGTCGCGAACGCGTCCGGTGCGCCGTTCGCCGGCGTGACCGTCTCGTTGACGCCGATCTCGGGCAGCGGCGCCGTCGCACCGAGCACCTCCCCGCTGCCGACCGACTCCCAGGGCTGCTCGTACGCGGTCAACGTGGCGCCGGGTGACTACACCGTCACCGCCAGCGTCGCGGGCGGCATCGACACCGACCAGAAGCAGCCCTCCCAGCAGACCCCGATCACCGTTGCCGCCGGCGCGAGCGCCCCCGTCCCGTTCGTCTACGACCGCGCGAGCCGACTGACGCTCGGGTACGCGCAGTCCTACGGGGCGACGCTCCCCACGAACATGCCCACCGTGCTCTCGAGCACCGGCGGCGGGCTCGACACGGTGACGCCCTGGGACACGACGAGCACGACGCTCGCGATCACCTCGACCTCGACGCCCTCGCTCCCGGTCTTCCCCTTCACCTCCGGGTACACGGCCTACGCCGGCCCCTACTCGAACAGCCCGAACGCCAGGGTCAACTGCCTCAGCCCGAGCCCCGCCGCGTGGACCACGCCCAACGCGGACGGAGCGGTCGGAGCCACCCTCGACGTGATCACGACGAGCGCGGGTGAACCCTCGAGCGGTTCCGTGCGCATGGGTGTCGCGACGGTCAAGGGCGTCAAGGGGCGCTACGTCACCGCGGTCTCCTCCGCGAACCCCGGTCCGGGCGATCCGGGCTGCGCAGCGGGCATGACGATGAAGTTCCCGGTGTCGTCCGCGGACACCGCCACCATCGCCCTGCCCTTCGGCACGTGGACCATCTCGTCCGGCACGACGTTCGGGTCGACGTCGCGCAACGAGATCGCCACGAACGCCTCCAACGTCGCGCCGGTCACGCCCGGGACGGTCAACAGGAAGACCGCGCTCATCGTCATCAGCTACGACAACACGCTCACCCTCGACCCGCGCGGGCAGACCTCGTGATGCGGGTGCTCCGTCGCTTCCGGCACGAGGACGACGGCGTCGGGCTCATGGAACTCATCGTCGCGATGAGCATCTCGATGGTGATCCTCGTCGCGGTCGGGGGCTTCTTCACCGCGACGCTGCGTGCCGGGTCGACGAACACCCGGTCCGACCAGAACGCGCGATCGGCGTCGGTCGTGATGAACTCGCTCACCCGCTACGTGCACGCGGCGAGCCTGCTGCCGAAGGCGGACGGCACCTACGCGTCCGCGGTGACCCAGGCCGACGGTTCGAGGATGACGTTCACCGCCTTCGTGAACCTCGACGGCAACGCCACCGACGTCCCGGTGCAGGTGCGGTACTCGCTCAACGGGGCGAAGGGCATCGTGCTCGACCGGTGGACGGGCACCACGACGAAGGGCTTCACGACCTTCCCCGCACCGACGCAGCCGCCCACCACCTCGACCGTCCTCGGCGGAGCGGTGTCCTCCCCGACCGGGGACGGCGACCCGCTCTTCACCTACCTCGGTGCGAACGGGACTGCGCTGCCGACCCTCGCCGACGGTTCCCTGGCCACGACGCAGCTCGGAGCGGTCCGCGCCGTCCGCGTGAACCTCGAGCTCGGAGCCCCCACGGCGGACACCCCGGGCAACACCCACATCCAGAACACGCTGTACCTCTTCAACGTGGCGTACGGCACGAACTCCGGAGCGACACCGTGATCGGCCGGATCAGCGCTGCCCTCCGCCGCGCGCACGGGGACGAACGGGGCATGGCCCTGGCGAACGTCGTGATCTTCGGCACGGTCATGCTCATGCTCGTCGCGACGATGGTCGCGGTGTCCACCTCGGGGGCGGTGAAGTCGGCGACGGATCGGAACTTCCAGAACGCCATGGCCGCGGCGTACGCCGGCCTGGCCGACTACCAGTCGAAGCTGTCCAACGACAACGGCTACGCGCTCTACGGCAACGCGGCAGCACAGTTCAGCAAGACGAGCGGGTCGACGTTCACCGGCGACGACAAGAACACCGCCTTCACCAGCAGCGGCTCGCAGTGGGCGTCCGTCGTGGGCTCCACGGACCAGTTCTTCCGGTACGAGGTCGACAACGCCGACTACTCGTCGAAGGGCGTGCTCCGGGTCCGCGTCACGGGGAAGTCCGGCGGGAGCGTCCGGTCGCTCGTGGCGAACCTCAAGGGCGACGGCTTCATCAACTACCTGTACTTCACGAACTACGAGTCGTCGAGTCCGTCGATCTCCGGCAGTGACTGCACGACCGCCTACCAGTGGCAGGGAGGCGTGTCGAACAGGTGCCAGGCCGTGCAGTTCGCCGGGACCGACGTCCTCAACGGCCCGATCCGGACGAACGACGTCTTCACGGCGGCGTGCGCGACGACCTTCAACGGCAGCGTCGAGCAGCACGACACGCGGGTGCGTCCGTCCAGCGGGACCTGCAGCGGCCAGTTCCTCGGTGGTGACCCGTCACCCGTGCCGTACCTGGGGCTTCCGGCGCTGAACTCGAACATGTCCCAGGAGACCCGGACCGACATCCCGGCGACGGTTCCCCGTCCCGGCTGCCTGTACACGGGCCCGACCCGGGTGACCTTCCTCGGAGGCGGCAAGATGACGGTCTGGTCGCCGTGGTCGAAGGCGACGCAGATCCGGGTGGACAGCCAGTCCGGCGAGGTGTCCGCGAGCGCGGACACCGCGAAGGCAGCGTCGCTCTGCGGGTCGATCGACGCCCTGCAGAGCCAGGGCGGCGCGACGATCCCCACGCTGCCCGCGAACCTCGTGTACGTGCAGGACGTCCCGTCGGCGACGAACAACGTGAACACCTGGTCGGGGACCTTCCCGTCGAAGTACACCAACACCTACTGCACGACGACGGTCACGGTCGGGGCGAACGGCCGGGCGACGACGAAGGCGAACCAGCCGTTCAGCAACGGCATGGGCTACCCGGCCGCAGGGGAGTGGGTGAACGGCCGCAGCGCCGGCCGCAACAACACGACGCAGGCCGGTTCCGCGCCGGACACCTACTCGTGCACCGCCGGCGACGTCTTCGTCAGCGGGCCGTTCGCCGGCGCGATGACGATCGCCTCGTCGGGCACGATCTGGGCGACCGGCAGCGTGACGTACGCCGACCCCACCACCGACATCCTCGGCCTCGTCGGCCAGAACGCGGTCGAGGTGTACAACCCGACCAAGTGCACCTCGTACGCGTCCGACGGCACCGCCTGCAACAACTCGGGGATCGCCCTGCTGAACCGCTCGACCGGGGACGGCATCACCATCAGCGGTGCCATCGCCAG
This sequence comes from Curtobacterium sp. 1310, assembly GCF_017834105.1. NCBI lineage: Bacteria > Bacillati > Actinomycetota > Actinomycetes > Micrococcales > Microbacteriaceae > Curtobacterium > Curtobacterium sp. 1310. Next base: position 439,953 of record NZ_JAFICY010000003.1, read on the forward strand.
CAACGCCGGGACGTTCTGGAACCAGAACTACGACGTCGGACCGAAGCTCGGCACGCTCAAGGTCGTCGGCTCCATCGCGCAGAACTGGCGCGGACCGGTCGCGACCACCGGGAACACCGGCTTCTCGAAGAACTACGTGTACGACCAGCGGCTGCTCACCACCGCCCCGCCGAAGTTCCTGCAGCCCGTCTCGACCTCGTACGGCGTGACGACGCAGGTCGAGGTGCAGTCCGCGTACCAGGTCGACGGTGCGTGCGCGAGGACGAGCACGGGAGCCTGCCGGTGAGCGCGGTCTGGGTCCTCGCCGCCCTGGCCGGTGTGCTCGGTCTGGCGATCGGCTCCTTCCTCAACGTCGTCGTGCACCGTGTCCCCGCCGGGATCTCCGTCGTCGCGCCGGCGAGCGCGTGCCCGCGGTGCGACCACCCGATCCGCAGGCGGGACAACGTCCCGGTCCTCTCGTGGCTGCTGCTGCGCGCGCGGTGCCGCGACTGCGCCGCTCCCATCTCGGCCCGCTACCCCGCGGTCGAGGGCGCGACCGCGGTCCTGTTCGTGCTCGTCGCCCTCGTCGTCCCCCAGCCGCTCGGCGCCACCACCGTCGGCGAGGCCCTCGGTCGGACCGTGATGCTCGCCGCCCTGCTGTTCCTGATGGCGGTGAGCGTCGCGCTCTCGCTGATCGACCTCGACACGCACCGGCTGCCGAACGCCGTCGTCTACCCGGCTGCCGTCGTGCTGCTGGTGCTCCTCGGCGCGGTGTCCGCGGTGTCCGGGGACTGGGGCGCCCTGCTGCGCGGTCTCCTCGGCGCCGTCGTGCTCGGTGGTGCGTACCTGGTCCTGGCGCTCGCGGTCCCCGGGGGGATGGGGCTCGGCGACGTCAAGCTCGCCGTGGTCCTCGGCCTCGTGCTCGCGTACCTCGGATGGGGACCCCTCGCAGTGGGAGCTTTCGGCGGCTTCCTCGTCGGCGGTACGGTCGCGATCGCACTCGTCGCCGTCGGTCGCGCACGGATGGGCAGCGGAGTCCCCTTCGGGCCGTCGATGCTCGTCGGCGCCTGGATCGGCATCGTCCTCGGCGCACCCCTCTGGTCGGCCTACCTCGGGCTCCTCGGCCTCTCCTGACCCTCAACGAAAGCAGCACCATGGGAAAGAGCATCGTCGGCGTCGACATCGCCGCGTCGTCGATCCGCGCGGTCGAGGTCGGGGACGCCGACCGTGACCGCCCCGTCGTCCTCCGGGTCGCCGAGGTGCCGACACCCGAGGGTGCGGTCAGCCGCGGCGAGGTGCTCGAGCCGAACACGGTGGGGGCCGCGCTGCGGCAGCTCTGGTCGGTCGGCAGGTTCCGGTCGCGCGACGTCGTCCTCGGCATGGGCAACCAGCGGGTCCTCTCGCGTGACCTCACCGTGCCGCACGCTCCGCTCGCGCAGATCCGCGAGAGCCTCCCCTTCCACGTGCAGGACATGCTGCCGGTGCCGGTGGGGGACGCCATCCTCGACTTCTACCCGGTCAGCGAGGGTGTCGACGAGACCGGTCCGGTGATCAAGGGCCTCCTGGTCGCGGCGATCAAGGACGCCGTGCTCGCCAACGTGCGCGCCGTGCGGCTCGCGGGTCTCAACCCGGTCGGTGTCGACCTCATCCCGTTCGCCCTCACCCGGGTCCTGAGCCCGACGCAGGCGCAGCACGGCACCATCGCGATCATCCAGGTCGGTGCGGACACCACGAGCGTCGTGCTGGCCACGGACGGTGTACCGCAGTTCGTGCGGATCATCCCGTCCGGCGGTGACGACATCACCCGGTCGCTCGCCGGTCGACTCGACATCCCCTTCGCCCAGGCCGAGGCGGTGAAGCGGCACTTCGGCATCGGACCGGGGGCCCGCACACCGGACGACGTCCGCGCCGTCGCGGCGGTGTTCGACACGGTGAACGAACTCGTGACGAGCCTCCGCAACACCATCAACTACTACGTCAACACCCGTCCGGACGAGGTCGTCGCCGGGATCGCACTCGTGGGCGGCGGCGCGCAGCTCATCGGGCTGCGCGAGGCACTCGCCGACACGACACACCTGCCGGTCTCGACCCCCTCCGCCTTCCGCGGTGCGGGCTTCGGGCGGGCGGTGCGCGAGGAGGACGTCCTCGCGCACGGCGACTCGGTGGCGGTCGCGTACGGACTCGCGGTGGGGAGCAAGGCAGCATGACCAGCACAGAGGAACGCACGGACGCGATGCAGGGTCGTCGGGGTCGGGCAGGCCGTCGAGCGGCTGCGGACTCGACCGCGGGGCGCACGCCCCGTGTAGACCTCCTGCCCGCGGAGGTCTACGTCGAGCGTCGGCAGCGCGCGGTCACGCGTCGCGCCTGGCTCGGTGTCGTGGTGGCGGCAGCCGCCGTCGTGCTCGCGAGCGGTGGGGCGATGGCGCACCAGATGGCCACGGCGGCGGCGCTGACCGCGGCGCAGGGTGAGACCACGACGCTCCTCGCCCAGCAGCAGCGGTACGCGGAACTGCGTGCGGCAGAACGCGACACCGACCTCCTCGACTCCGCCCGCGCCGTCGGCGGGTCGACGGAGGTCGACTGGGACGGCACGCTCGGCGGCATCCGGGACGTCCTGCCGGCAGACCTCGCGATCAGCGGGATGACCATCGCGTCCGCGACCGTGACGGAGCCGTTCGGGCAGCCGGCGGACGCAGGACCCACGCCGAGGGTCGCCACCCTCACGCTGACCGCCCGGTCGACGACGATCCCGTCCGTCCCGGACTGGACCTCGCGCCTGTCCGGGACCACCGGCTACCTGGACTCGTCGATCTCGTCGATCTCGTACGACGAGGACCGCGGCGAGTACACCTCCGTGATCGAGCTCGAGCTCGATGCGCGGGCCTACGACGGCAAGTACGAGAAGGACGCCGACCGATGACGAAGCACCACCTGTCCCTCGTGATCGCGCTCGTGGTCTGCGCGGTCGTCCTGGCCGGGGGCTGGTTCCTCGGTGTGCAGCCGCAACTCGCGGCGGCGTCGTCGAACCAGGCGCAGCAGAGCACCATCGACGCGACGAACGACAAGAACCGTGCGGAGCTCACGCGGCTCGCCGCGGCGTTCGCCGGACTCGACGCCACGAAGGCCGAACTGGCGCAGCTCCGGGCATCGGTGCCGTCGACGACGGACAGCGAGTCCTTCGTCCGGCAGATCGACGCGAACGCCGCCGCGGCCGGCGTCCAGGTCACGAACGTCACCATCGGGGACGCCACCGCCTACGCCCCCGCCACCGAGCCCACGGCGGAGACGACGGCATCCGCGGCGCCGTCCGCGGCCGCGACCTCGAGCACCGACGAGGACGTGCCCTCGGCGCAGCCGGCGACCGACCCTGCGGTCACCGACGCGAACTTCTCGCTCGTCCCCGTGACGGTGGCGGTGCAGGGGTCGTACGACCAGGCGCTCGCGTTCACGAAGGCGATGCAGTCCGGGTCGCGGCTCTTCCTCGTCTCCGGCATCGCGGCCGCGAGCGAGGAGGAGGACGACGCGCCCCCGATGGAGTCGCAGTCCTGGTCGCTCTCCGGATCGGTCTACGTCTTCACGGACACCTCGTCGACGGCCTCGGCGAACGGCTGACACCCCCTCCGCAGAGCCCCCCGCGAAGTGGGTGCGACACGCCACGCCGCACCCACTTCCGCGACACCCGTCGGTGTGCCTACGATGCTCCCGACGCCGCACTCGCGGCTGCTCACACCCCTCTCGGACGGTCGCCTCAGGACGGCCGTTCCTCGTCGTGCCCGGAGTCGCGCGTGTTGGTCGGAATCGTGGAGTTCCTCGGCTGGTTCGGAGCCGTAACCGTTCTCGCAGGTTACCTGCTGTTCTCACTGGGCAAGATCCCGAACGGGCCGCTCTACCAGTCCCTCAACCTGGTCGGCGGCCTCTCCGTCGCCGTCAACGTCGCCGCGCACCACGCGATCCCGTCGACGATCGTGAACGGCATCTGGGCGGTCATCGCGGTGGTCGTCCTCGTCAGGATGGGCCGCGCACGTCGGGCCGCCGGGAACCAGGCTTCGGCCCGACCGAGCGCGTCGGCCCTGGCGAGCGCGACGGCCCTGCCGACGGCGCCGGTCCTGCACAGCGAGCCGCCGACGACGACGGCGGTCCTGCCGGTCGTCGGGCCGGCCCTGCGCGACCATGAGGCGGAGCCGGGGGAGCACGACCGCGGCGAGTCGCGCCTCCAGGACGGCACCGCGACGGCCCCCGTCGCTCCCATGACGGAGTCCGTCCCCGTCATCACGGCGACCATCGCGCTCGCGCTCGTCGCGGCCGCGCAGCACCAGGCGACCCAGGGCGGCCCCGCGCAGCACCACGTGGCTCAGGACGACTCGGCGCAGCACCGGGCGCCCCAGGACGACTCCGCGCAGCACCAGGCGACCCAGGGCAGCCCCGCAGCGCAGGGACCCCAGCACGCGCAGGAGCACGCCGCACGGTGACGTGACGGCGCCGCGACCCGCCACCCAGGGTGCCCGGCAGTAGCATCGAGCCATGTCCCGGTGGCTGATCGCGACGATGACGTCGGTCCTCTTCATCGCGCTCGTCATCGCGGTGACGGGCTTCGAAGCCCTGCTCGCCGACGTCGAGGCGATCCCGCAGCCGGACGCGAGTCCCTACCTCGGCCCCACGATGGTGGTCGCGGCGGCCGCGGTCGTGTTCCTCGCCACCGCCGCGGGCATCCGCGAGGGCAACCCGGGCGTCACCGGGCTCGTCGCCGCTGCCGGTACGTACCTCGTCATGCTCGGCACGGGTGCGATCGGGTACTCGATGACGCGGGGCGACGGTACCGAGCTCCTCGTGTTCCCGGCGGGGTCCGCGTTGAGCCCGTTCGTCGTGGGGTCCGTCGTCGTGGCGCTGCTCTGCGTCGTCGGCGGCGTCTCCGCCGCCCGCTACCAGGCCCGGCAGCGTCCGGCGGGCGCGACCCCCGGCGTGGAGGGCGACCGCCGCTAGGAGTCACCCGCGCGCTCGGCGCCCCCCGGCTGTCGCGCGCCGTGCATGCGTGCGCCTCCGACCCCGCTCCGACTCCGGCCCGCGCTCCACAGCGCCGGCCACAGCCCCGGTCCCGCGGCGCCGGTCGGCGGTAGGATCCGGGGGCACGCAACAGGCACGACGGGGGACGCATGACCGACCATGAGCCGGACGGGTGGGCACGTGTCCCGCACGTCGACACGATCCGCGGGACGCAGGAAGCACCGGTCCCGGCGGCCGTCCCCGTTGCACGACGGCCTCGTCGCCGGATGCGCCGCGGCGCACTGGTCGGGATCATCGCCGGCGGTGCCGCCGTGGTCCTGCTGCTCGCGACGGGGGTCGTCGGGTACGCGCTCCAGTCCTCCTCGCACTCGGCCGACCGGCCGGTGCGGGCCTTCCTCGACGACCTGACCGCCGGTCACGTCGACGACGCGCTGCGCCTGGCAGGTGTGGACCACGACGACGAGGACGTCCTGCTCACCGACGCCGCCTACGCGAAGGCGTCCGACCGGGTCACCGGGTACCGCATCGCGGCGACGCGCACCGACGGCGACACCGCGACCGTGCGTGCCTACCTCCGTCAGGGCGGCCGGGACGTCGCCTCCACCTTCACGCTCGACCGCACGGGGACCGACTGGGGGGTCTTCCCGGTGTGGGAGCTCGAGGCCCCCGACCTCGGCCGGGTGCAGGTCTCGGTGCGCGGCCCCGGCGGGACCCCGGTCGAGGTCGCCGGCCAGCGTGTCCGGACGTCCGACGACGGCATCGCGAACCTGACCGCGCTGCCCGGGACGTACGACGTGACCGTCGACGGCGGGAAGTGGTTCACGGCAGAGCGCGCCTCCGCTCGTGTCCCCGGGTTCAGCGGGACCGGTTCGGTGCCGGTGTCCTTGACGACGGAGCTCACCGACGACGGCAAACAGGCCGCGCAGCAGGCGGTCGACCGCTGGGTGGACGGCTGCATCGCCTCCACCGACCCCGCCCCCGCGGGCTGCAGCTTCTACGCCTACGGCGAGGACCCGGCGTACACCTACACCAACCAGAAGTGGACGCTCGAGCAGCGCCCGGAGGTCACGGTCGGCGGTTGGCTGTCGCGCGGGTGGACGATCTCGACGACGACGCTCGGCCGCGCCACCTTCACCGCGGACATCTCCGGACCCGACGGTGTCGGCACGGCCACGGCGGGGCCGATGAACGTGAACGCGAGCGGGTACGTGTCGGGCTTCTCCGACGACGGCGCCACCTTCGAGTCCGCCGTCGGGAACGGGTCGTCGGACTCGGGTTCCTGACGCGGACCGGCCCGGACCCGCGGTCGACGGCCGGGAGGCCCGCCCCGCCTCCGCCCCGACCGGTGCGGTCCGGTACGGGGCCGGCCTGGCGCGTCGGCGGGTCGCTCGGAGCGCGACGCGCCCGGATTGATTTCGCCGTGTGACGCGGGTAGTCTCTACCGGGTGTGCGCTCTCGGGCGCGCCCGAAATCCCGGGTCACCCTCGTCGTCCTCGACGAGACCGTACCGGGTCATCCATCCCACGACCTCCCCTCCGCCGTCAGGCGGTGATCAGCGTGGGATGAGGAAGCCGACGGAAGGCGTCGGCCAGAACACGAGCGAAGAACCAGGAGAACAGTTGCCTACCATCCAGCAGCTCGTTCGCAAGGGTCGTACGCCCAAGGTCGTCAAGACCAAGGCGCCGGCACTGAAGGCGAACCCCCAGCAGCGTGGTGTCTGCACCCGCGTCTACACCACCACCCCCAAGAAGCCGAACTCGGCCCTGCGCAAGGTCGCTCGTGTCAAGCTCTCGAACGGCACCGAGGTCACGGCCTACATCCCCGGTGAGGGCCACAACCTGCAGGAGCACTCGATGGTGCTCGTCCGCGGCGGTCGTGTGAAGGACCTCCCCGGTGTGCGCTACAAGATCATCCGCGGTGCCCTGGACACCCAGGCCGTCAAGAACCGTAAGCAGGCCCGCAGCCGCTACGGCGCGAAGAAGGGTTGAGTTAGATGCCTCGTAAGGGTCCCGCCCCGAAGCGTCCCGTCGTCGCCGACCCGGTGTACGGCGCGCCGATCGTCTCGCAGCTCGTCAACAAGATCCTCCTGGACGGCAAGAAGGGCCTCGCCGAGCGCATCGTCTACGATGCACTCGAGGGCGTCACCGCCAAGAACCAGCAGGACGCCGTCGCGACGCTGAAGAAGGCGCTCGACAACGTCCGTCCGACCCTCGAGGTCCGCAGCCGCCGCGTCGGTGGCTCGACCTACCAGGTCCCGGTCGAGGTCAAGCCGCACCGCGCGAACACCCTCGCGCTCCGCTGGCTCACCTCGTACGCCAAGGCCCGTCGCGAGAAGACGATGACCGAGCGTCTCATGAACGAGATCCTCGACGCGTCGAACGGTCTCGGTGCCGCGGTCAAGCGCCGTGAGGACACGCACAAGATGGCCGAGTCGAACAAGGCCTTCGCCCACTACCGCTGGTAAGTCCGGCGCTGGTAGTCCCGGCTCCGGGTGGGTGCCGGCGGTCATGAACCGTCGGCGCCCACCCGGACGCCAACCTCTCCTACAACTCTTCCGGAGGAACCTGTGGCACAGGACGTGCTCACCGACCTGAACAAGGTCCGCAACATCGGCATCATGGCGCACATCGATGCCGGCAAGACCACGACGACCGAGCGCATCCTGTTCTACACGGGCATCACGCACAAGATCGGTGAGGTCCACGACGGCGCCGCGACGATGGACTGGATGGCGCAGGAGCAGGAGCGCGGCATCACGATCACGTCGGCCGCGACGACCTGCTTCTGGGACAACAACCAGATCAACATCATCGACACCCCCGGTCACGTGGACTTCACGGTCGAGGTGGAGCGCTCGCTCCGCGTCCTCGACGGTGCCGTCGCCGTCTTCGACGGCAAGGAGGGCGTCGAGCCCCAGTCCGAGACCGTGTGGCGTCAGGCGGACAAGTACGACGTCCCGCGCATCTGCTTCGTCAACAAGATGGACAAGCTCGGCGCTGACTTCTACTTCACCGTCGACACGATCATCAACCGCCTCGGTGCGGAGCCGCTCGTGCTCCAGCTCCCGATCGGTGCCGAGAACGACTTCGTCGGCGTCATCGACCTCATCGAGATGCACGCCAAGGTCTGGCCCGGCGACGCCAAGGGTGACGTGACCATGGGCGCCCAGTACGAGGTCCAGGAGATCCCGGCGGACCTCCAGGACCGCGCCGAGGAGTACCGCGCGAAGCTGATCGAGCGCGTCGCCGAGACCGACGACGCCCTGCTCGAGAAGTTCTTCGGTGGCGAGGAGCTCACCAAGGACGAGATCAAGGGCGCGATCCGCAAGCTCACGATCGCCTCCGAGGTCTACCCCGTCCTCTGCGGCTCGGCCTTCAAGAACCGCGGCGTCCAGCCGATGCTCGACGCGGTCATCGACTACCTCCCGTCCCCGCTCGACGTGCCGCCGATGATCGGCCACGACGTCAAGGACGAGGAGAAGGAGATCATCCGCAAGCCCGACGCCACCGAGCCGTTCTCGGCCCTGGCGTTCAAGGTCGCGGTGCACCCCTTCTTCGGTCGTCTGACCTACGTCCGCGTGTACTCCGGCTCGATCGAGTCCGGTGCCCAGGTCATCAACTCGACCAAGGGCAAGAAGGAGCGCATCGGCAAGATCTTCCAGATGCACTCCAACAAGGAGAACCCGGTCGACAACGTCACCGCCGGTCACATCTACGCGGTCATCGGCCTCAAGGACACCACCACCGGTGACACCCTGTGCGACCCGTCGGACCAGGTCGTCCTCGAGTCGATGACGTTCCCGGAGCCGGTGATCGAGGTCGCCATCGAGCCGAACACGAAGGCCGACCAGGAGAAGCTCTCCACGGCCATCCAGAAGCTCGCGGAAGAGGACCCGACGTTCCGCGTCGAGCTCAACGCCGAGACCGGTCAGACGACGATCAAGGGCATGGGCGAGCTCCACCTCGACATCCTCGTCGACCGCATGAAGCGCGAGTTCAAGGTCGAGGCGTCCGTCGGCAAGCCGCAGGTGGCCTACCGCGAGACCCTGACCAAGGTCGTCGAGCGCTACGACTACACGCACAAGAAGCAGACCGGTGGTTCCGGCCAGTTCGCGAAGGTGCAGATCGCCCTCGAGCCGATGGAAGTCACGGCCGAGAAGGTCTACGAGTTCGAGAACGCCGTCACCGGTGGTCGCGTCCCGCGTGAGTACATCCCGTCGGTCGACGCCGGCATCCAGGACGCCATGCAGGTCGGCATCCTCGCCGGGTACCCGACCGTCGGCGTGAAGGCCATCCTCAAGGACGGCGCGGCGCACGACGTCGACTCGTCCGAGATGGCGTTCAAGATCGCCGGTTCCATCGCCTACAAGGAGGCCGCCCGCAAGGCCGGTCCCGCCATCCTCGAGCCGATCATGGCCGTCGAGGTGCGTACTCCCGAGGAGTACATGGGCGACGTCATCGGTGACCTGAACTCCCGTCGTGGCCAGATCGCCTCGATGGAGGACGCCTCGGGCGTCAAGGTGGTCCGCGCGAGCGTGCCGCTGTCCGAGATGTTCGGCTACGTCGGGGACCTCCGGTCCAAGACCTCTGGTCGTGCGGTCTACTCGATGACCTTCGAGACCTACAGCCAGGTCCCGGCCAAGGTCGCCGAGGAGATCATCGCGAAGAACAGCGGAGAGTAACGCTCCGGCGTTCTCTCCACAGGCGAGGGTGCCCGGCGACGGGCCCCTCGTCACCAAGTACAGTTAGACACACACCCTGCTCGCCAACGGTCGTCAGACCGGGGGCGTGCTCTCCGAGTCCTGAGGAGGACCCACAGTGGCCAAGGCCAAGTTCGAGCGGACCAAGCCGCACGTCAACATCGGAACCATCGGTCACGTCGACCACGGCAAGACCACGCTCACGGCGGCGATCACCAAGGTTCTGCACGACCAGTACCCGGACCTCAACGAGGCCCGTGACTTCGCTCAGATCGACAGCGCTCCCGAGGAGCGCGACCGCGGCATCACGATCAACATCTCCCACGTCGAGTACCAGACCGACAAGCGCCACTACGCGCACGTCGACGCTCCGGGTCACGCCGACTACGTGAAGAACATGATCACCGGTGCGGCGCAGATGGACGGCGCGATCCTCGTGGTCGCCGCCACCGACGGCCCGATGCCCCAGACGCGTGAGCACGTGCTGCTCGCCCGCCAGGTCGGCGTCCCCTACATCGTCGTCGCGCTGAACAAGTCCGACATGGTGGACGACGAGGAGATCCTGGAGCTCGTCGAGCTCGAGGTCCGTGAGCTCCTCGGCTCGCAGGAGTTCGACGAGGACGCCCCCGTCGTGCAGGTCTCGGCGCTCAAGGCGCTCGAGGGCGACGAGAAGTGGGTCAAGTCCGTCCAGGACCTGATGTCCGCCGTCGACGAGAACGTCCCGGACCCGGTGCGCGCCACCGACCAGCCGTTCCTCATGCCGATCGAGGACGTCTTCACGATCACCGGTCGTGGCACCGTCGTCACCGGTCGTGTCGAGCGTGGCACGCTGGACCTCAACTCCGAGGTCGAGATCGTCGGCATCCGCCCGACGCAGAAGACCACGGTCACGGGCATCGAGATGTTCCGCAAGCTGCTGGACAAGGCTGAGGCGGGCGACAACACCGGTCTCCTCATCCGTGGCCTCAAGCGCGAGGACGTCGAGCGCGGCCAGGTCGTCGTGAAGCCGGGTTCGGTCACGCCGCACACCGAGTTCAAGGCGAACGCGTACATCCTGACCAAGGAAGAGGGCGGTCGTCACAACCCGTTCTACGCGAACTACCGTCCGCAGTTCTACTTCCGCACCACGGACGTCACCGGCGTCATCACGCTGCCCGAGGGCACCGAGATGGTCATGCCCGGCGACACCGTCGCCATGTCGGTCGAGCTGATCCAGCCGATCGCGATGGAGGCCGGCCTCCGCTTCGCCATCCGTGAGGGTGGCCGCACGGTCGGCGCCGGTACGGTCGAGGAGATCGTCAAGTAACTCCCGGTTCTCCGGAAGACACTGCGCCAGCGGGGTCGGGCCTTCGGGTCCGGCCCCGCTTCGTCGTTCCCGGCGGACCTCTGGGCTCCTCCGGGAGCGTTCCCGGTGACGGGTCCCAGGCGCTGACGGGCAACATCGTCGGAGTGACCCGTCTCCGCCGCTCCGCGACCAACGGTCGTGGCTACCACCGTGTCCGCAGCGGCAAGGGCTTCTCGTACCGCGACCCGGACGGGAAGACCGTCACGGACGAGGCCGTCCGGCAGCGCCTCGAGGACCTCGTGATCCCGCCGGCCTGGGACGACGTGTGGATCTCACCGTACGAGAACGGGCACATCCTCGCGACCGGCAAGGACGGCGTCGGCCGCCGCCAGTACATGTACCACCCCGGCTGGCGCGAGCGGATGGACCGCATCAAGTACGACCGCGCGCTGGCCCTGGCGGAGTCGCTGCCGTCCGCACGACGGATGGTCACGCAGGACCTGCGACGGCCCGAGCCCGACCGCCGACGTGCCCTCGCCGCGGCCTTCCGGATGCTCGACCAGGGCTCGCTCCGGGTCGGGTCCGAGCGGTACGCCACCGAGCACGGCAGCCGCGGGCTGTCGACGCTGCTCTGTGCGCACGCGCACGTGTCGGGCGACGACATCGAGCTCGACTTCCCGGGCAAGAGCGGCCAGGAGTGGTCCTCGACCATCCACGACCACGACCTCGCGCGGGTCATCGCCGGGATGAAGCGGCGTGGCCCGAACGCCCGCCTGCTGTCGTTCCGCGACGGACGGGGTGCGGAGTGGGAGCCCCTCGCCGCCGAGGACATCAACGAGTACGTGAAGGAGCGCGCCGGCGACGAGTTCACGGCGAAGGACTTCCGCACCCTGCACGGCACGGTGGCCGCCGCCGTGGACCTCGCGCGCACCGGACCCCAACCCAGCGAGGCGAAGCGCAAGAAGGCCGTCTCGCACGCCGTGAAGGCCGCGAGCGAGGAGCTGGGCAACACGCCGACCGTGTGCCGGCAGAGCTACATCGACCCGCGGCTGCTCGACGCGTACCAGCACGGCGAGACCATCGACCCCGAGCGCCTGCACGCAGCCGAGTCCGAGGTGCGTGCCCTGCTCTACCGACAGTGACGGAAGGGGGCGGATCATGACGTACGGTTGGACACCGTGCCCGACCTCCCCCACCCGGGCACGGAAGGACCCCTCCCAGTCGTGACCGACGAGTGCATCCACGGTTTCCCCACCGAGCTCTGCGACATCTGCTCCCCCCGACAGGCCGAGGTGCCTGCCGTCCCCACCACGCCGACGCCCCGTCGGACCCGCATCACCACCGACCTCCGCTCCACCCCGGCGCCCGCGCGCGGCTCGTCGTCGCTCCGGTCTCCCGCGGCTCCCGAGCTGCCGGAGCCCCGCGTCTTCGCGTCGCTCCGCGCGCACCACGCCACCCACGTCGACAACCTGTCGTCGATCGTCGCCGAGGGTGCGATCCTCGCTGCCGACGCGGCCGCCCCGGTCGTCGACGTCAGCTCGGCCGAGACGCGGGCCGCCCGCGCCGAGGCGAGTGCTCCCGACGGCGGACCCGTCTCCGGGCACGTGCCCTTCACCCTCTCGCCCGACGCCACCCGCTGGGACGAGCTCCGTCACGGTGCCGAGGGCACCCGGTGGTCGGACGCCGCCCGCCGCACCCGCGCGACCGAGTACGTCGTGCTCGTCGTGCCGGTGTCCGCGTTCGGCGCGTCGGTGATCGTGGCCGACCAGGACGCCGACGCCGACGACGTGCGGTTCGCCGTCGGTCCCGAGGCCGCGACGAACCTGATCCGCCGGACCGACTTCACCGACCCGGACATGCACGGGCTCGAGCTGCTCGCCGGTCCCCGGGTGCCGTTCTCGTCCGTCGCCGTGATCGGTGTGCCGAACGACCGCGTCCGACAGCAGGTCAAGTCGCTGCTCGCGCAGCACCGGGTCACCGGGCCCCGCGTCGCGGTCTTCCCGCCCTGGTTCGTCCCGCCCGTGCCCGAGGAGTTCTGACCGGGTCGGACGACCTCCCCACCATCGTGCCCGCTCGGCCTCGCCGAGCGGGCACGATCCGTTCCTCAGGGTTCGCCGGGCTGCCCGGTCCTCCACTGCGCCGTGCCGAGCGGGCCGTTTCCGTCACGCTCGGCACCTCGACCCGACCGATCCCGCCCGCTCGGCGCGCACCGCGCGGCGTGTCCTGCCGGCTCGCGGAGCGACGGGGCCGCACCGGCGCCCGCCGGAGCAGCGCCGGCGTGACCGATCCCGGCCACCGGAGGCGCCGCCGCGAGCACACCGAGCACCTCGGGAACGCGCCCGACGCGCCCGGGGTGCGCCGTGCCTCCAGGCCGACCGGAACCCCGCCGTTCCGGGGGAGCGAGCCGCTCCGCGCCCCACGGAATCCGACGACACGCCCGGGTTGCACGCAGGGACGTGCTGTGCGAGACTTGTCCGGTTCCGAATTCCGCGGGCGTTCGCGCGCGCAGGATCACTGCTCTGGCAGTGCACAACCCCTCCGTCCAGCGGAGCTGGGTTGGGCCGCAGGCAGCAGAACACGATCGAGTCCCTCGTGAGCGCCTGGCCACTGCTGTGTCCAGGTGTGGGGGAAGCGACATGCCCACGCTGGACGGCCACGGTCGCCCTGCGCGGTTGACAGGAGAACAGCGGTCATCCCCCGAGGATGCGGCCGGTTGGTTCAGGAAAACAGCCAAGCCCTGCAGGAATGCACGGTGACGGCGGCGTCAGGCGGCCCGAGGGTGCGCGGCGCAGAGAGGACAGAGAGACACATGGCGGGACAGAAGATCCGCATCCGGCTCAAGTCGTACGACCACGAGGTCATCGACACGTCGGCCCGGAAGATCGTCGACACGGTGACCCGTGCCGGTGCGACCGTGGTCGGCCCGGTGCCGCTCCCCACCGAGAAGAACGTGGTCACCGTGATCCGTTCGCCCCACAAGTACAAGGACTCGCGCGAGCACTTCGAGAAGCGCACGCACAAGCGGGTCATCGACATCGTCGACCCGACGCCGAAGGCCGTCGACTCGCTCATGCGACTCGACCTCCCGGCTGACGTCAACATCGAGATCAAGCTGTAAGGGGGACCGACCAATGGCGAACTCAACCAAGACCGTCAAGGGCCTCCTCGGCAAGAAGCTCGGGATGACCCAGGTGTGGGACGAGAACAACAAGTTCATCCCCGTCACCGTGATCGAGGTCGGCCCGAACGTGGTCACCCAGATCCGCAACGTCGAGCGCGACGGCTACGAGGCGATCCAGATCGCCGCCGGTGCCATCGACCCGCGCAAGGTGAACAAGCCGGCCGCCGGCCACTTCGAGGCTGCCGGTGTGACCCCGCGTCGCACCCTCACCGAGATCCGCACCAACGACTCCGCCGAGTACACGCTCGGCCAGGAGCTCACCGTCGACACCTTCGAGGCCGGCCAGAAGGTCGACGTCGTCGGGACGTCGAAGGGCAAGGGCTTCGCCGGTGTCATGAAGCGCCACGGCTTCGCCGGTGTGTCCGCTTCGCACGGTGCCCACCGCAACCACCGCAAGCCCGGTTCGATCGGTGCTTCGTCGACCCCGTCGCGTGTCTTCAAGGGCATGCGCATGGCCGGCCGCATGGGTGGCGAGCGCGTGACCGTCCTCAACCTCACGGTGCACGCCGTCGACGCCGAGAAGGGTCTGCTGCTCGTCAAGGGCGCCGTCCCCGGTGCGCGCGGTCGCTCCGTCTTCGTCCGCACCGCCGTGAAGGGTAAGTGATCATGGCCACCGAGACCGCAACCACGATCGACGTCCTCGACGCGACCGGAGCCGTCGCCGGCAGCATCGAGCTGCCCGCCGCGCTCTTCGACGTCGAGACCAACGTCCCGCTGATCCACCAGGTCGTCACCGCGCAGCTCGCCGCCGCGCGTCAGGGCACCCACAAGACCAAGAACCGCGGCGAGGTCCGCGGTGCTGGTCGCAAGCCGTTCAAGCAGAAGGGCACCGGCCGCTCCCGTCAGGGTTCGGTCCGCGCTCCGGAGCACACCGGCGGTGGCGTCGTCCACGGACCGACCCCGCGCGACTACTCGCAGCGCACCCCGAAGAAGATGATCGCCGCAGCCTTGCTCGGCTCGCTCTCGGACCGCGCCCGCGGTGGCCGCATCTCCGCTGTCGAGTCCTTCGTCGCGGCCGAGGTGCCGTCGACCAAGACCGCTCGCACGCTCATCGAGAAGGTCGCGCCCGTCAAGAACGTGCTCGTCGTGCTCGAGTCGGACGACGAGCTCACGCTCAAGTCGATCCGCAACCTGCCGGGTGTCCACGCACTCTCGTACGGCCAGCTCAACGCCTACGACGTGCTCAAGTCGGATGCCCTCGTCTTCAGCAAGAGCGCACTCGACGCCTTCATCGCGTCGAAGACCGCGAAGGAGATCTCCGCATGAGCGGCTTCAACAAGGACCCGCGCGACATCATCATCTCGCCGGTCGTCTCGGAGAAGAGCTACGGCCTGATCGACCAGGGCAAGTACACGTTCATCGTGGACCCCCGTTCGAACAAGACCGAGATCAAGCTCGCCATCGAGAAGATCTTCGACGTCAAGGTCGCGAGCATCAACACGCTGAACCGTCCGGGCAAGACCCGTCGCACGAAGTTCGGCCTGGGCAAGCGCAAGGACACCAAGCGCGCCATCGTGACGCTCAAGTCCGGTTCGATCGACATCTTCACGGCTGTCGGCTGAGGACCAGAGGGATAAATCATGGCTATTCGTAACTACAAGCCGACGACCCCCGGTCGTCGCGGCTCGTCGGTCGCCGACTTCGCTGAGATCACCCGTTCGACGCCGGAGAAGTCGCTGCTTCGTCCGCTGCCGAAGACCGGTGGCCGCAACAGCTCGGGCCGCATCACCACCCGCCACATCGGTGGTGGCCACAAGCGCCAGTACCGCGTGATCGACTTCCGTCGTCACGACAAGGACGGCGTGGACGCCAAGGTCGCACACATCGAGTACGACCCGAACCGCACCGCGCGCATCGCGCTCCTGCACTACGTCGACGGCACGAAGCGCTACATCATCGCGCCGAACAAGCTCAAGCAGGGCGACGTCATCGAGCAGGGCCCCGGCGCCGACATCAAGCCCGGCAACAACCTGCCGCTGCGCAACATCCCCGTGGGTACGGTCATCCACGCGATCGAGCTCCGCCCCGGTGGCGGCGCGAAGATGGCGCGTTCGGCCGGTGCCTCGGTGCGTCTCGTCGCCAAGGACGGCCCCTACGCGCAGCTCCGCCTGCCGTCGGGCGAGGTCCGCAACGTCGACGCCCGCTGCCGCGCCACGATCGGCGAGGTCGGCAACGCCGAGCAGTCCAACATCAACTGGGGCAAGGCCGGCCGCATGCGCTGGAAGGGCGTCCGCCCGACCGTGCGTGGTGTCGCGATGAACCCGGTCGACCACCCGCACGGTGGTGGTGAGGGCAAGACGTCCGGTGGTCGTCACCCGGTCAGCCCCTGGGGCCAGGCCGAGGGTCGTACGCGCAAGCCGAACAAGCCGAGCGACAAGCTCATCGTCCGTCGCCGTAACGCCGGCAAGAAGCGCAAGTAGGAGTTCAGAAGATGCCACGCAGTCTGAAGAAGGGCCCCTTCGTCGACGAGCACCTGCTCCGCAAGGTCGTCACGCAGAACGAGGCCAACACCAAGAACGTGATCCGTACCTGGTCGCGTCGCTCGATGATCGTCCCGAACATGCTCGGACACACGATCGCCGTGCACGACGGCCGCAAGCACATCCCGGTGTTCGTCACCGAGTCGATGGTCGGTCACAAGCTCGGCGAGTTCGCGCCGACCCGCACCTTCCGTGGTCACGTGAAGGACGACAAGAAGGGCCGTCGCCGCTAAGGCGGCGACGCAGAGGAGGAACGAAATGGTGGAGTCGATCGCACGCGTGCGACACATCCGCGTCACGCCTCAGAAGGCCCGTCGCGTCATCGAGCTGATCCGCGGCAAGCAGGCCCACGAGGCCCTCGCCATCCTGAAGTTCGCCCCCCAGGGCGCTTCGGAGCCCGTGTACAAGCTGGTCGCCTCGGCGATCGCGAACGCACGTGTCAAGGCGGACTCGACGAACAGCTTCCTCGACGAGCGCGACCTCTACGTGAGCCGCGTCTTCGTCGACGAGGGCACGACCCTGAAGCGGTTCCAGCCGCGTGCCCAGGGCCGCGCCTTCCGCATCAACAAGCGCACCAGCCACATCACGGTCGTCCTCGCGACGCCGGACGAGGCCGAGGCTGCCGCGACGAGCAAGAAGGCGAGCAAGTAATGGGCCAGAAGGTCAACCCGTACGGCTTCCGTCTCGGGATCACGACGGACCACGTCTCGCACTGGTTCACCGACAGCACGAAGGCCGGTCAGCGCTACGCCGACTACGTGGCCGAGGACATCAAGGTGCGCGAGTACCTGAAGAAGACCCTCGACCGCGCCGGTGTCGCCCGCATCGAGCTCGAGCGCACCCGTGACCGCGTCCGCGTGGACATCCACACCGCGCGTCCGGGCATCGTCATCGGTCGCCGTGGCGCCGAGGCGGAGCGCGTCCGTGGCGAGCTCGAGAAGCTCACCAAGAAGCAGATCCAGCTCAACATCCTCGAGGTCAAGAACCCCGAGACCGAGGCCCAGCTCGTCGCGCAGGGCATCGCCGAGCAGCTCTCCGCTCGTGTCGCGTTCCGTCGCGCCATGCGCAAGGGCCTGCAGGGTGCACAGCGCGCCGGCGCCAAGGGTGTCCGCATCCAGGTGTCGGGCCGTCTCGGCGGCGCCGAGATGTCCCGCTCGGAGTTCTACCGCGAGGGCCGCGTGCCCCTGCACACGCTCCGCGCGAACATCGACTACGGCTTCTACGAGGCCCGGACCACGTTCGGCCGCATCGGCGTGAAGGTCTGGATCTACAAGGGCGACATCACGAACAAGGAGCTCGCTCGCGAGCAGGCGAACCAGCGTTCGTCGCGCCCCGAGCGTCGTGGCGGCCCGCGTGGCGAGCGCGGCGACCGTGGGGACCGCCGTGGCGGCGACCGCGGCGGCCGTCAGCAGCAGGCTCCGCAGGACGCGCCGGCCGGCGCAGGAGTTGAGGCGTAACCATGCTTATCCCCCGTCGAGTCAAGCACCGCAAGCAGCACCACCCGAAGCGTTCGGGCCAGGCGACGGGCGGCACCAAGGTGTCGTTCGGCGACTTCGGTATCCAGGCGCTCACGCCCGCCTACGTGACCAACCGTCAGATCGAGTCCGCTCGTATCGCCATGACGCGTCACATCAAGCGTGGCGGCAAGGTCTGGATCAACATCTACCCGGACCGCCCGCTCACCAAGAAGCCGGCTGAGACCCGCATGGGTTCCGGTAAGGGCTCGCCCGAGTGGTGGGTCGCCAACGTCAAGCCGGGTCGTGTGCTCTTCGAGCTCTCCGGCGTCAGCGAGGACATCGCCCGTGAGGCGCTGACCCGTGCAATCCACAAGCTGCCCCTCAAGGCACGCATCATCAAGCGCGAGGAGGGCGACGCATAATGGCGATCGGTTCCAAGGAGCTCCGTCCGACGGAGCTCGACACCTTCGAGAACGAGCGTCTCGCTGACGAGCTGAAGAAGGCCAAGGAGGAACTCTTCAACCTCCGCTTCCAGTCGGCCACCGGCCAGCTGGAGAGCCACGGTCGTCTCCGCGCCGTCAAGCGCGACATCGCACGCATCTACACGGTCCTCCGTGAGCGCGAGCTCGGCATCCGTGCCACCCCCGCGCCCGTCGAGACCGCCACCAAGGCCAAGAAGACGAAGAAGGCTGACAAGCCCGCCGAGTCGACCGAGGCCGCTACCGCCGAGGAGAACTGATGGCGAACGAAGAGAACAACTCCGCCGCCTCGACCCGCGGCTACCGCAAGACGCGTCGCGGCTACGTGACGAGCGACAAGATGGACAAGACCATCGTGGTCGAGGTCGAGGACCGCGTGAAGCACGCGCTCTACGGCAAGATCATCCGTCGCACGTCCAAGGTGAAGGCGCACGACGAGCTCGGCACCGCCGGTGTCGGCGACCTCGTCGTGATCAGCGAGACCCGTCCCCTCAGCGCCTCCAAGCGCTGGCGCCTGGTCGAGATCCTCGAGAAGGCCAAGTAGGCCCCGGCCTGCTTCGGAATAGGAGACAGCAGTGATTCAGCAGGAATCCCGCCTGAAGGTCGCCGACAACACGGGTGCCAAGGAGATCTTGACCATCCGCGTGCTCGGTGGCTCGGGTCGTCGCTACGCCGGCCTCGGTGACGTCATCGTCGCCACGGTGAAGGACGCCATCCCCGGCGGCAACGTGAAGAAGGGTGACGTCGTCAAGGCGGTCATCGTTCGCACCAAGAAGGAGACCCGTCGTCAGGACGGCTCCTACATCAAGTTCGACGAGAACGCGGCAGTGATCCTCAAGGCCGACGGCGACCCGCGCGGTACGCGCATCTTCGGGCCGGTCGGTCGTGAGCTCCGTGACAAGAAGTTCATGAAGATCATCTCGCTCGCGCCGGAGGTGCTGTAAGCCATGGCGAACATCAAGAAGGGTGACCTCGTCCAGGTCATCACGGGAGCCAAGCAGGAGCGTGGCGGCGACCGTGGCAAGCAGGGCAAGGTCATCGAGGTCCTCAAGGACAAGAACCGTGTCGTCGTCGAGGGCGTGAACTTCGTCACGAAGCACGTCCGCGTCGGCCAGACGCAGCGCGGGTCGAAGACCGGTGGCGTCGAGCAGCACGAGGCTCCGATCCACGTGTCGAACGTCGCCATCGTCGACCCGAAGACCAAGAAGCCGACCCGCGTCGGCTTCCGCATCGAAGAGGTGGAGAAGGACGGCGTCAAGAAGACCGTCCGCGTCCGCTACGCCAAGAAGTCGGGTGAGAAGCTCTGATGACCGACACGACTGCCGCGCCGGAGACCAAGGTCGAGCCGCGCCTCAAGCAGAAGTACAAGAACGAGATCAAGGCTGCCCTCACCGAGCAGTTCGGGTACGCGAACGTCAACCAGGTCCCCGGCCTGGTCAAGGTCGTCGTGAACACCGGTGTCGGTGAAGCAGCTCGTGACTCGAAGGTCATCGAGGGGGCCGTCAAGGACCTCACGGCGATCACGGGTCAGAAGCCGGTCGTGACGAAGGCCCGCAAGTCCATCGCGCAGTTCAAGCTGCGTGAGGGTCAGGCCATCGGCGCGCACGTCACCCTCCGTGGTGACCGCGCGTGGGAGTTCATCGACCGCCTCGTCACCCTCGCACTGCCCCGCATCCGCGACTTCCGCGGGCTCAGCGACAAGCAGTTCGACGGCAACGGCAACTACACGTTCGGTCTCACGGAGCAGTCGATGTTCCACGAGATCGACCAGGACCGCATCGACCGCGTGCGTGGCTTCGACATCACCGTCGTGACCACCGCGAAGACGGACGACGAGGGCCGCGCGCTGCTCCGCCAGCTCGGCTTCCCGTTCCGTTCGGCCGACCAGACGGTCTAAGCTAGTCCGGGCGCTGCGGGCCGGAGGATTCACGTCCTCCGGCCCGCACGCACGAACACCGGCCGACGGCGACAGCCGCCGGCCCCCAGGTCTCCGGGATCCGCTCGGAGACCACCCGATCGCTCAGGTCGGCATTCGTGGAACGGGTGTCGAAACCAGGCGAAGAATGGACGACCATCATGACGATGACCGATCCGGTCGCAGACATGCTGACCAGATTGCGGAACGCGAACTCGGCGCACCACGACGCCGTCTCGCTCCCCAGCTCCAAGCTGAAGAAGAACATCGCCGAGATCCTCAAGCGCGAGGGCTACATCAGCGAGTGGAAGATCGAGGACGCCCGCGTCGGGCAGACCCTCACGATCGACCTGAAGTACGGCCCCGAGCGCGAGCGTTCGATCGCCGGCATCAAGCGCGTCTCGAAGCCCGGTCTCCGGGTCTACGCGAAGTCGACGGAGCTCCCCCAGGTCCTCGGTGGCCTCGGCGTGGCGATCCTCTCGACCTCGTCGGGGCTGCTCACCGACCGTGAAGCCGAGCAGAAGGGCGTGGGTGGGGAAGTCCTCGCCTACGTGTGGTGATCGACAATGTCTCGAATCGGACGTCTTCCCATTGACATCCCCGCGGGTGTGACCGTCGCCATCGACGGCCAGACCGTCGCGGTCAAGGGCCCGAAGGGCGAGCTCGCGCTCACCGTCGCAGAGCCCATCCAGGCCAAGGTCGAGGAGAACCAGGTCCTCGTCACCCGTCCGGACGACGAGCGCAGCTCGCGTGCGCTGCACGGCCTGACCCGCACCCTCATCGCGAACAACATCGTCGGCGTGACCCAGGGCTACTCCAAGGGCCTCGAGGTCGTCGGTACCGGTTACCGCGTCGCGGCGAAGGGCAGCAACGTCGAGTTCGCGCTCGGCTACTCCCACCCCATCACGGTCGAGCCGCCGGCGGGCATCAGCTTCGCCGTCGAGGGCAACAACAAGCTCACCGTGTCGGGCATCGACAAGCAGGCCGTCGGCGAGGTGGCTGCCAACATCCGCAAGCTGCGCAAGCCCGAGCCCTACAAGGGCAAGGGTGTCCGCTACGCGGGCGAGATCGTGCGCCGCAAGGCCGGAAAGTCAGGTAAGTGATCATGGCTCTCGGTATCCGAGGAAAGAGCAAGTCGGCCGCCAAGGCGCGCCGTCACAACCGTCTCCGCAAGAAGATCACCGGCACCGAGGCGCGTCCGCGTCTCGCCGTCACCCGTTCGTCGCGTCACGTGTTCGTCCAGGTCATCGACGACGCGAAGGGCCACACCCTGGCCAGCGCGTCGACGATGGAGGCCGACCTCCGTTCGTTCGACGGCGACAAGACGGCCAAGGCCCGTCGCATCGGCGAGCTCGTCGCCGAGCGTGCGAAGGCCGCTGGCGTCGAGGCCGTGGTCTTCGACCGCGGTGGGAGCAAGTACGCCGGTCGCGTCGCCGCGATCGCCGATGGTGCCCGTGAAGGAGGGCTGAACCTGTGAGCGACATCGCGAACAACAACGAAGCGGCCGAGACCGAGACCGCTGCTGCGACGGAGACCGTCGCCAAGGCCGCGGCCGGCAAGGAAGCGGAAGCCCCTGCCGTCGCCGAGCGTCCGGTCGAGACCGCCGCGGGCTCCGCGTCGAACAACCGCGACAACGCCGACCAGCGCGGCCGTCGTGGTGGCGGGCGTGACCGTCAGCAGGGTCGTGACCGCAACAACCGCGGTGGCGACAGCCAGTTCCTCGAGCGCGTGGTGACCATCAACCGCGTGTCGAAGGTCGTCAAGGGTGGTCGTCGCTTCAGCTTCACGGCGCTCGTCGTCGTCGGTGACGGCAACGGCCTCGTCGGTGTCGGCTACGGCAAGGCGAAGGAAGTCCCCACCGCGATCTCGAAGGGCGTCGAGGAGGCGAAGAAGAACTTCTTCCGCGTCCCGCGCGTCGGCAACACCATCCCGCACCCGGTGCAGGGTGAGGCCGCTGCCGGTGTCGTGCTCCTGCGTCCGGCCGCTGCCGGTACCGGTGTCATCGCCGGTGGTCCGGTCCGCGCCGTGCTCGAGTGCGCCGGCATCCACGACGTCCTGAGCAAGTCGCTCGGCTCGTCGAACACCATCAACATCGTGCACGCGACCGTCGAGGCGCTGCAGCAGCTCGAGGAGCCCCGCGCGGTCGCGAGCCGTCGTGGCCTCGACGTCGACCGGGTCGTCCCGGCCCGTCTGCTCCACGCCGAGGCTGCGGCGCTGCGTGCCGCGACCGAGAAGGCAGGTGCGTGATGGCGATGCTGAAGATCACGCAGACGAAGTCCGTTATCAGCGAGAAGCAGTACCAGCGCGACACCCTGCGCAGCCTGGGCCTCAAGCGCATCGGCCGTACGGTCCTGCGTGAGGACAACGCCCAGAACCGCGGGTACATCGCGACGGTGGCGCACCTCGTGAAGGTCGAGGAGGTCGACGCATGAGCGACGAGAAGAACGAGCGGGTCCAGGTGCTGAAGCTGCACCACCTCCGTCCGGCTGCCGGTTCCAAGAAGGACCGCACCCGTGTCGGCCGTGGTGAGGGCTCGAAGGGCAAGACCGCCGGCCGTGGTACCAAGGGCCAGAAGGCTCGTTACCAGGTCAAGGTCGGCTTCGAGGGTGGGCAGATGCCGCTGCACATGCGCACCCCGAAGCTCCGCGGGTTCAAGAACCCGTTCCGCGTCGAGTACCAGGTCGTGAACCTGGACAAGATCGCGGAGCTCTACCCCAACGGTGGCGACGTCACCGTCGCGGACCTGGTCGCCAAGGGTGCCGTCCGCAAGAACGAGAAGGTCAAGGTTCTCGGTCAGGGTGACATCAGCGTGAAGCTCACGGTCTCGGTCGACAAGGTCTCGGCGTCCGCCGCCGAGAAGATCGTGGCTGCTGGCGGAACCGTCTCCCAGTAACCCCCGTCGGCGGCCCGTGCGTTTGCGCACGGGCCGCCGTTACGGTTTCCTTGACAGTGGCTGACGTCCGTCGGCCAGGTCGGCGCTGCCGATCGACACCGTGAAGACCCCGATCGGGTCGCCGGTCCCAGAAGTTCGGAGTCCTCGTGTTCAGAGCGGTCGCGCGCATCATGCGCACCCCAGATCTTCGCAAGAAGATCGGCTTCACCCTCGCGATCATCGCGCTGTTCCGTCTCGGGTCGTACATCCCCGCGCCGTTCGTCGACTACGCCGCCGTGCAGAGCTGCCTGGCGAGCGCCGGCTCCTCGGGTGGGCTCTACGACCTCATCAACCTCTTCTCCGGCGGCGCGCTGCTGAAGCTGTCGGTCTTCGCGCTCGGCATCATGCCGTACATCACGTCGTCGATCATCGTGCAGCTCCTGCGCGTGGTGATCCCGCACTTCGACGCCCTCTACAAGGAGGGCCAGTCCGGCCAGGCGAAGCTGACGCAGTACACGCGCTACCTCACCATCGCGCTCGGTGTCCTGCAGTCGACCACCCTCATCACGGTCGCGCGCTCGGGTGCCCTCTTCGGCACGAACGCGTCGGCGTCCTGCTCGTCGATCATCTCGAACGACAGCTGGTACGCGATCATGCTCATGGTCGTCACGCTGACCGCCGGTACCGGCCTGATCATGTGGATGGGCGAGCTCGTCACCGAGCGCGGCATCGGCAACGGCATGTCGCTGCTCATCTTCACGTCCATCGCCGCGCAGTTCCCGTCGGCCCTGTGGGCGATCGAGCAGTCGCAGTCCTTCGAGCTCTTCCTGTTCGTCATCCTCGTCGGTCTGGTCATCATGATGGCCGTCGTCTTCGTCGAGCAGTCGCAGCGACGCATCCCGGTGCAGTACGCCAAGCGCATGGTCGGGCGCCGCACCTACGGCGGCAACAACACCTACATCCCGATCAAGGTGAACATGGCCGGCGTCGTGCCCGTCATCTTCGCCTCGTCGCTGCTGTACCTGCCGGCCCTGGTCGCGCAGTTCAACCAGCCCTCGGACGGCTCGGAGCCGGCCGCCTGGGTGACCTGGATCCAGAACAACCTGACCTCGGGTGACAACTGGTTCTACATGGTCCTGTACTTCCTGCTCATCGTCGGGTTCACGTACTTCTACGTCGCGATCACCTTCAACCCCGAAGAGGTCGCCGACAACATGAAGAAGTACGGCGGCTTCATCCCGGGCATCCGGGCCGGCCGTCCGACGGCCGAGTACCTCGACTTCGTCCTGACCCGGGTGACGTTGCCCGGCTCGCTCTACCTCGGTCTCATCGCGCTCATCCCGCTGGCAGCACTGGCGCTGTTCGGCGCGAACCAGAACTTCCCGTTCGGCGGCGCGAGCATCCTCATCATCGTGGGTGTCGGTCTCGAGACCGTGAAGCAGATCGACTCGCAGCTGCAGCAACGTCACTACGAAGGGCTTCTCCGTTGAGCGCACGCCTCATCATCGTCGGACCTCCCGGAGCCGGGAAGGGCACCCAGGCCGGTCGCATCGCCGAGGGCTTCGGCGTCCCCGCGATCTCCACGGGTGACATCTTCCGCAAGAACGTCTCCGAGGGCACGCCGTTGGGCGTTCAGGCCAAGGCGATCATGGACGCGGGGAACTACGTCCCCGACGAACTGACGAACGAGCTCGTCAAGTCGCGCCTCGCCGAGCCGGACGCCGAGCAGGGCTTCCTGCTCGACGGCTACCCCCGCACGGTGGGCCAGGTCGAGTACCTCGACGCGCTGCTCGCGGAGCAGGGCGCCGGGATCGACGCCGTCGTGCAGCTCGTCGCCGACCAGGACGCGCTCGTCGCGCGGCTGCTGAAGCGCGCCGAGGACCAGGGGCGCAGCGACGACAACGAGGAGACCATCCGGCGTCGCCAGGAGGTCTACACGGAGCAGACCGCGCCGATCGTCGCGGCGTACGCCGAGCGCGGTCTCGTGGTCGACGTGGACGGCCTCGGCGGCATCGACGAGGTCGGGGACCGCATCCAGGCGGCGCTCAGCTCGCGCGGCCTCACCGCGGGCGTCTGACACCCCTCGTGCGTCGTCGCAAGCCCTCGATCTACAAGTCGCCGGAGGAGCTCCGCGCGATGCTCCGTCCCGGACTGCTCACCGAGGCCGCGCTCGTCGCGGTCCGTGCTGCGATCCGCCCGGGCGTCACCACGGGCGAGCTCGACGCGATCGCCGAGCGGACGATCCGCGAGGGCGGTGGCGTCCCGAACTTCCAGCTCGTCCCGGGCTACCGGCACACCCTGTGCGTCTCCGTGAACGACGAGATCGTCCACGGGATCCCCGGCGACCGCGTGCTCGAGCCGGGCGACATCGTCTCGGTCGACGCCGGTGCAGAGGTCGACGGGTGGAACGGTGACAGCGCCTTCACGACGGTGCTCCCCGGCGGCGACGCTCCCGTGACTGCGGCGCGCCAGACGCTCTGCGACACCACGGAGCGCTCGCTCTGGCACGGCATCGCGGCGCTCGCACACGCGCGGAACCTCAACGAGGTGGGCGCGGTGATCGAGGACGCCATCGACGAGACGGGCGCCTGGGGCATCGTCGAGGACTTCACGGGGCACGGGATCGGCCGGTCCATGCACGAGGACCCGCCCGTCTTCAACTACCGGGTCCGCGGTGCCGGTCCGGCGGTCCGGCCCGGTCTGGTCGTGGCGATCGAACCGATGGTGACCGCCGGGACGATCGACAGCTCCACGGACGACGACGACTGGACGATCAGGACCCTCGACGGTTCCGACGCGGCGCACTGGGAGCACTCGGTGGCCGTGCACGCCGAGGGCATCTGGGTGCTCACCGCATCGGACGGCGGCGCTTCCGGCCTCGTGCCGCTCGGCGTCACGCCCGTCCCCGTCCCGTAGGGCGACCGGACGCGTCCGGTCCGTGACCGGTGACCGCGCGGTCGGCCGGGAGGCGCGGCGCGACTCCGCGCACCGGCCCGGTCACCGACGACGGCCGGGCCGACGCCGGGACCGCTCCGCGCGCGTCCGCGCCGGTCCCCGGCGGGCTGAGTTCCCGACGGGCTCAGTCCCCGACGCGCTCAGTTGCCGACGGTGCAGGTCTGCTCGGACGCCGACTGGCCGGAGATGCTCGAGGGCAGTGGGGTCGCCGTCGGCGTCCCGGCATCGGTCGCCGCATCCGTGGGCGTCCCGGTCGCAGCTCCGCTCGCCGCATCGTCCCCCGCGGCCGGCGCGTCGGACGACGGTGCGTCGCTCCCCGGGGTGCCCGCCGCGGTCGGGGACTCCTCCGACGCCCGGCCGGTGGACGAGTCGCTCAGCGAGGTCTTGCGGTCCTGCTGCAGCACGACGTTGAGGTCGTGCGCCGCCGCCTCGTCGACGAGCACGTGCGCGGTGTCCGAGGGGTCGTCGACGACCGGGTACTGCACGAACAGCATGTCCGAGGTGCTCATGCCCCGCAGGGTCGAGGCGAGTCCGACGAGGGTGCGGGTCTGCGCCAGGCCGTCGGAGAGCGTCATGTTCGACAGCGCCGCACCGGCCAGCTTGTAGAGGGTCACCGGGTTCGACAGGGTGCCGTCCGAGGTGACCTTCCGGAGCAGGGCGGACAGGAAGACCTGCTGGGAGCTGATGCGCGCGAGGTCGCTGCCGTCACCGACGCCGTGCCGGCTGCGCAGGAACGCGAGCGCGTCCTGGCCGGCGAGGGTGTGCTGACCGGCCGAGAGCTGCAGGCCGGTGTACGAGTCGTCGATGGGCTTCGCGACGCAGACGTCGACGCCGCCCACGGCGTTCGACATCTCGATCACCCCGTCGAAGGTGATGAGTCCGGCGTAGGGGATCGTCAGCCCGGTCAGGTTCTCGACCGTGTCCACGGCGCAGGAGATCCCGCCGTGCCCGAGGGACTCGTTGATGAGCTCGCTGTCCACGGCCGGGTACGAGGTGCCCGTCTCGGGGTTCGTGCACGCCGGGATCGGGACCTTGAGGTCGCGGGGGAAGCTGACGGCCGTGAGCTGCTGGTGGTCCTGCGAGATGTGGACGAGGATCGTGACGTCGTTCCGGGCGCCCTCGACGTTCTCGTCCGAGTCGAACTGCCCGACGCGGGTGTCGCTGCCGAGGAGCAGGATGTTCGCGCCGCCCTGCATCGCCGTGATGTCGGCGGTCTTCGCGGTGTTCTGGTCGTCGGTGCTGAGCTCGACCGTGTGCGGTGCCGCGGCGAGCTGTGCGCCGGCGATCGCCGCGACGCTCGTGCCGCTGACCAGGACGACGGCGACCGTGGCCGCGACGAACCCCAGCAGCGTGCCCCAGCCGCGACGGCGCGGCAGTCGACCGTGACGGGCGAGGGGGCGGCGGGGCGCGTCAGGCACGTGGTCTCCGATCGGTTCTCCGGCGCGGGCGTCCGGGGGTCAGCGACGGCCAGGCTACGGCGACGGGCCCGTTCCGGACCTCGGAAGCGGCCGCTGATCCACTGTGGACCGTTCAGCTCCGGACGGCGAGCCCCAGACGGAGGGTCGCGGCCCGACCGGCACTTGGCAATCTGCGCCTGATCGCATAGGGTTGATCTTTGGTGTGTCATGCCCTTCGGCGTGGCGCCCGACCCGCAGACCGGCTCGGGGATCACACCGGTAATCCAACCAAGCGACAGTGAGGCTATGGCCAAGAAAGACGGCGTCATCGAGATCGAAGGCTCGGTGCTCGAAGCTCTGCCCAACGCGATGTTCCGCGTTGAGCTGACCAACGGACACAAGGTCCTCGCGCACATCTCCGGGAAGATGCGCCAGCACTACATCCGCATCCTCCCCGAGGACCGCGTGATCGTGGAGCTGAGCCCGTACGACCTGACCCGCGGCCGGATCGTCTACCGCTACAAGTGATCCGCGAGCTGGAAAGGAACGGCTCGGCGAACCCGCCGGGCACGAAGCCAGCGAGCAACAGGAAGCAATCATGAAGGTCAACCCCAGCGTCAAGCCCATCTGCGAGCACTGCCGTGTCATCCGCCGCAAGGGCCGCGTCATGGTGATCTGCAAGAGCAACCCGCGCCACAAGCAGCGCCAGGGCTGAGCTCCCAGCAGGACCCACAACTCAACACTGAACACGCAGTACCAGAACTCCGCCACTGACCTCGGTCGTCGGCGGGGGGACACCTCGGGGCGGAGGCCCGGGCACCGGTACTGCGCCACACCTCCACCGAAAACAGGAGCAGCCAGAACATGGCACGTCTAGCAGGCGTCGACATCCCGCGCGAGAAGCGCGTGGAGATCGCACTCACGTACATCTACGGCGTCGGCCGTACCCGCGCGGTCCAGGCACTCGCCGAGACCGGTATCTCCGGTGACATCCGCGTCAAGGACCTGACCGACGACCAGCTCGTCGCCCTCCGTGACTTCATCGAGGGCAACTTCAAGGTGGAGGGTGACCTCCGCCGCGAGGTCGCCGCCGACATCCGCCGCAAGGTCGAGATCGGTAGCTACGAGGGTCTCCGCCACCGTCGTGGTCTCCCGGTGCGTGGTCAGCGCACCAAGACCAACGCGCGTACCCGCAAGGGACCGAAGCGCACCGTGGCAGGCAAGAAGAAGGCCCGATAGGAGATCATCATGGCTACCCCCAAGACTGCCGCGCGCAAGCCGCGTCGCAAGGAGAAGAAGAACGTCGCCGTGGGCCAGGCCCACATCAAGAGCACGTTCAACAACACCATCGTCAGCATCACCGACCCGTCGGGTGCCGTCCTCAGCTGGGCGTCCTCGGGTGCCGTGGGCTTCAAGGGTTCGCGCAAGTCGACGCCGTTCGCGGCGCAGCTCGCCGCCGAGTCCGCTGCGCGTCAGGCGCAGGAGCACGGCGTCAAGAAGGTCGACGTCTTCGTCAAGGGCCCGGGCTCGGGTCGCGAGACCGCGATCCGCTCGCTCCAGGCCGCTGGTCTCGAGGTCGGCTCGATCAACGACGTCACCCCGCAGGCGCACAACGGCTGCCGCCCGCCGAAGCGTCGCCGCGTCTGACGCGAGGAGCAACCGGCCGTTCCCCGCTCGTCCCCTGACCGGGGCGAGCGGGGCCGGCCATTCCTGGTCGTTCGATCGCGTACGTCGGGCCCTCCCGGCCCCGCGCTGCGCGTGATCACAACTCAACAGACCCGTCGGGGCCCGGTCGGCCCCGTCGTACCGCCGAGTGTCATATAGCGGACACTCCGCCGAAAGGAATCCCACAGTGCTCATTGCACAGCGCCCCACCCTGACCGAGGAGTCGATCTCCGAGCACCGCTCGCGCTTCGTCATCGAGCCGCTCGAGCCGGGCTTCGGTTACACCCTCGGCAACTCGCTGCGCCGCACGCTCCTCTCCTCGATCCCCGGCGCGGCTGTCACCAGCATCCGCATCGACGGCGTCCTCCACGAGTTCAGCACCGTCCCCGGTGTCAAGGAAGACGTCACCGAGATCATCCTCAACATCAAGAGCCTCGTCGTCTCCAGCGAGCACGACGAGCCGATCACCGCGTACCTGCGCAAGCAGGGTGCCGGTCAGGTCACCGCGGCGGACATCTCCGCCCCGGCCGGCGTCGAGATCCACAACCCGGACCTCGTCATCGCGACCCTGAACGACACCGCGCGCTTCGAGCTGGAGCTGACGATCGAGCGTGGCCGCGGCTACGTCTCGGCGACCCAGAACCGTTCGGAGTTCAGCGAGGCCGGGCAGATCCCGATCGACTCGATCTACTCGCCGGTCCTCAAGGTCACCTACCGCGTCGAGGCGACGCGTGCCGGTGAGCGCACGGACTTCGACCGCCTGGTCGTCGACGTCGAGTCGAAGCCGGCGATCACGCCGCGCGACGCCATCGCGTCGGCCGGTCGCACGCTGGTCGAGCTGTTCGGTCTCGCCCGCGAGCTGAACACGGCGGCCGAGGGCATCGAGATCGGCCCCGCGCCGGTCGACGCGGTGCTCTCGAACGAGCTGCAGACCCCGATCGAGGACCTCGACCTGTCGGTGCGCAGCTACAACTGCCTCAAGCGGGAGGGCATCAACACGGTGTCCGAGCTCGTCGCCCTGTCGGAGACGCAGCTCATGAACATCCGCAACTTCGGTCAGAAGTCGGTGGACGAGGTCAAGGACAAGCTCACCGAGCTCGGCCTGTCCCTCAAGGACACCGTCCCCGGATTCGACGGCGCCCACTTCTACAGCGGGTACGACGAGGACGAGTCCAACAACTGACCTCGCGCTCACGCGCACGCGCACCGATGAGTCGGTGCGCACCACCATCACCACTGGAGAACTGACATGCCGAAGCCCACCAAGGGCCCCCGCCTCGGTGGCGGCCCCGCCCACGAGCGCCTGCTCCTGAGCAACCTCGCCAACGCCCTCTTCACGCACGGTCGCATCACGACCACCGAGACGAAGGCCAAGCGCCTGCGTCCCGTCGCCGAGCGTCTCATCACGTTCGCGAAGCGTGGCGACCTGCACGCGCGTCGTCGTGTGATCGCCCAGCTGCGCGACAAGTCCGTCGTGCACACGCTGTTCACGGAGATCGCCCCGCAGGTCGAGGACCGTCGGGGCGGCTACACCCGCATCACGAAGCTCGGCTTCCGCAAGGGTGACAACGCGCCGCTCGCCTCGATCGAGCTCGTCCTCGAGCCGGTGTCGAGCACGCCGGCCCCGGTCAAGCGCGACGCGGCCCCGGCTGCTGCCGCTCCGGCCGAGGAGACCCCGGCCGAGGAGACCCCGGTCGAGTCCACGGAGACGACCGAGGAGTCCGCTCCCGTCGAGGCCGAGACCGAGACCCCGGCTGCCGCCGAGGTCGAGGCCGACGCCGAGGCGAAGTCGGACGACGCCAAGTAGGTCCAGCACCACCACACGGAACCCCCCGCGACCCACGTCGCGGGGGGTTCCGTCGTCCCCGCGGACGGCGTGGCGACGGACGGGAGGCGCGGGGCGGGGCCGCCACGAGCCTCCCGTCCGGAGCGCACCCGCGTCCGCTCCCAGCGTCGCCGCCGTACGGTGATCGCGACATGGCGAGAGCGGAACGGATCACCGGCGCAGGGCGCCGTCTGTGGCGGTGGAGTCGGGACTCCGGCACCCAGCCGCGGTTGTTGCTGGCCGGCAAGGCCGCGCTGGCCGCCACGATCGCGTGGACCCTGGCGAAGTACGCGCCGGGCGTCGCCGCGGAGTACCCGTACTACGCACCGCTCGGTGCGATCGTCGCGATGCGCACGACCGTCTTCGCGGGGATCCGGGCCGGCGTGCAGACGCTGGTCGGCATCACGCTCGGCATCCTGATCGCCGGGTTCACGATGCTCATCGGCGATCCCGGCGTCATCGCGGTCGCGCTCGTCGTCGGCCTCGGCGTGCTCGTCTCGGGCTTCCGGATCCTGGGCGAGGGGTACTCGTGGGTGCCGATGGCGGCGCTCTTCGTGCTCCTCATCGGCGGCGGGAACGCCGAGGGCTACTCGTTCGCGTACGTCGTGCAGATGGCGATCGGCATCGGCATCGGGCTCGCGGTGAACTTCGCCGTGGTCCCGCCGCTGCACTTCTGGGACGCCGAGCGCCGCATCGACCAGGTGAACGCCGTGCTCGCGCAGCAGCTCGACGACCTGGCTGACGTGCTCGACGAGGGCGAGCCGGACACCGGTGCCTGGGACCGTCAGCAGGAGCGGCTGGACAAGGCGATCGCCGAGGTGCGGGACCGCGTCTCGACGGCGCAGGAGGCGCGCCGGATGAACCCCCGGAGCGTGCTGCGGGGACCGCGTGCGCGCCTGCAGACCGACGGCGCGCGCTTCCGGGCGCTCGAGCGCGTCGCCTGGTACACGACCGACCTCACCGAGCTGGTCGCCCGTTCGGGTCCGGTCGCGGAGAACATCGGGCGGCCGGACCCGGCGTTCGCAGGACCCTTCGCGGCCGCGCTCCGGAAGGTCGCCTGCGTGGTTCGCGGTGACTGCGAGGAGGACGGGGCCGACGAGTCGATCGCCGACCTCGAGCGCGCGATCGACGCCAGCGACGCGGACCCGTCGCAGGTGACGGTGACCTCGAGTGCGATCGTCGCGCTGCGCGGGGTGCTCGAGTCCGAGAAGCGGGCGACCGCCGACGTCGACACCGAGACCGGGCCCTCGGGACGACAGCGCTAGCGAGCGCCTCCGGTCAGCCGCGCGAGGCCGTCGCCCAGCGCTCGACGGCCTCGGCGGTGTCCGGGGCCACCGCGCGCATCAGGACGAAGTGCTCCCACGTGCCACCGTCCGACACGACGTCGAGGGTGCACGCGGTGTCGTCGCACGTCCGCCAGGCGCCGTCGCGGTCGTCGAGGCCGTCGAGGTCGATCCGCCCGTCCCGGTCGATCGTGCCCGCGGCCAGGCGCTGCTCCACCGCCCAGCCACCGTTCGGGAGGCGGTCGTACTGCGCCTGCTGCTGGTCGTACCGCGGATCGGACTCGACGGGCGCCACGAAGCCGCACGACGCTCCCGCCAGACGGTCGAGCGCGTGCTCGACCGTCGTCGGAGCGACGTCGGTGCCCTCGAGTGCCCAGCGGAGCGTCGTGTCCGTGACCGCGTCCACGTTGTCGGCGACGCAGGGCGGCAGACTGCCGTCGACGTGCTCGTCGACGCGGGCGGTGGTGACGGGGCTCGTGCGCACGGCGTCGCCGACCTGCTCGACGAGAGCGCGGAAGGGGGCGTCGAGTGCCGCCTCGGTCGTGTCCGGGTCGTCCTGGACGCGCTGCGCCAGGACCTGCACCCAGGCGTCACCGACGAGCACGTCGGAGACGCAGTACACGACCGCGGCGTCGCTCGCGCTGCAGCTCGGACCGCCGTCCAGGACGCCGGTCAACCCGGACGCGGCGAGGTCCTGGTACTCCGCCGTGGCGTCGGGCAGCACCGTGACGCGCACGCCCTCGTAGCGGGGGTCGTCGATCGTCCCGAGCACGGTACCGTCGAGCGGTGCGACGCCGGTGGTCGACGTGCAGGAGGAACCACCGGCGACCACGGGAGCCCAGTCGGCGGCCGCGACGTGCGGGACGTCGGCGAGGGCGACCGCACGCGCGCCGGGGACGACGGCGTCGACTGCTGCTGTGGGCAACAGCGCCGAGCAGTCCGGTGTGCCGTCGCCGGCGGGAGCCGTCCCGAAGTCCACGGCCACCTCCGCGGACGGGCTGCTGCTCGGCGCGGACGACGCGGGCGGGCCGGAGGCGCTCGGTGTCGCGCCCTCGGTCGACGGCGACGAGCAGGCGGTGACCGCGAGGAGCACGGCGACCGACGTGGCGAGGACGGCCGCGCAGCGGGTACGAGGGAATCCCATGCCTGTGACGCTAACCCCCGCGTGTCACGGACCGGTGACGACCGCGTGCTCGCCGGTCACGATCAGGTGACGGCGTCCTCGCACGGCCGGAACTAGGATCGGGTCGTGCCCGTCGCGTCCCGTGTCGCCGTCCTCGGACCGGTGACGGTGGCGGGCCCGGACGGCGCCGAGGTCGCCGTTCCCGGTGCACTCGCGCGGTCGTTCCTGACGGCGCTGGTGCTCGCACCCGGCCGTGCACTCGGCACCGAGGCACTGATCGACGAGCTCTGGGGTGCGGACCGGCCGAAGGGCGCCCGGGCGGCCCTGCAGACCCTGGTCTCCCGACTGCGCCGGACGACGGCGGACGGTCTCGTCGTGTCGACCAGCACGGGGTACGCGCTCGGTGGCGACCCGGCGGACGTCGACCTCGTCGCCGCGGAGCGGGCCGTGCACGCACCCGACACCGCAGCGGTGCGGGCAGCGCTCGGCCGGTGGCGGGGTGCACCGGGTGCGGACGTCGACGGGGACCTGGGCTCGGCGCTCGCCGACCGCGCGGCCGCGGTCGAGCACGCCCTGCGTCGGCGGCTCGCCGTCCTGCTGCTCGAGGACGGCGACGCCGCCGCCGCTGCGACCACCTGGCTCGCCGAGGTCGACGCGGCGCCCTTCGACGACACGGCGGTCGGCGGAGCGATGCGCGCCCTCGACGTCGACGGGCGGACCCCGGAGGCACTCGCGGTGTTCGCCGCGCACCGCGGACGGCTGGCGGACGGACTCGGGGCCGACCCGTCCGCGGAGCTCGTGCGGCTGAACGCCGAGCTCCTGCGCCGGTCGGCGTCCGCGACCGACCACCCGGTCCGGCGGACCGGGCTCCGGGTCGCGCCGAACGAGCTCGTCGGGCGGCAGGACGACGTCGCGACGGTGTCCCGGTCGCTCGACGAGCACCGCCTGGTCACGGTGCTCGGCCCGGGCGGACTCGGCAAGACGCGCCTGGCGCAGGCCGTCGCCGCCGCGCTGCCCCCGACCACGGGCGTCGTCGTCTGCGAGCTCGCACCGATCGACGACGGCGAGGACCTGCTGCCTGCCCTCGGCGCACTGCTCGGGATCGCCGAGGTCCGGACGGCGCGCATGCTGCAGGACGCGGTCGTCACCGACCTGTGGGGCCGGGTGGTGCGTGCCCTCGACGACGGACCGACGGTGCTCGTGCTCGACAACTGCGAGCACCTGCTGCAGGCCGTGGCCCGCTGCACGGCCGACCTGCTCGCCGCCGTGCCCGGCCTGCGGGTGCTCACGACGTCCCGGGCGCCGCTCGCCATCGCGGGCGAGGTCGTCGCACCCCTCGGACCGCTGCCGGTCGAGGCCGACGGCGCGGCGGTCCGGCTGTTCACCGAACGCGCCCGTGCCGCTCGGCCCGGTGCGGTGCTGCCCGTGGACGCGGTGCGCAGGATCTGCACCCGACTCGACGGGTCGCCGCTCGCCATCGAGCTCGCCGCCGCCCGCATCCGGGGGATGTCGGTCGACGAGGTCGAACGGCGGCTCGACGACCGCTTCGCCCTGCTGCGCGGTGGTGACCGGAGCGCTCCCGAACGGCACCGCACCCTGCTCGCCGTCATCGAGTGGAGCTGGCGGCTCCTCGACGAGGGCGCCCAGGACCTCCTGACCCGCCTCGCACTGTTCCCCGACGGTGTCGCGGTCGAGGCCGTCGAGTCGGTGGCGGAGCCCGGACGGCGGTGGGACGCGCTCGACGACCTCGCCGACCTGGTGGAACAGTCCCTCGTGCAGCTCGTCGAGGTCGAGGGGGAGCCGGTCCGCTACCGACTGCTCGAGACCGTGCGCGAGTTCGGCGCCGCACGCCTGGCGGCGCGGGGCACCACCGAGGCTGTGCGGGCGGCCATGACCGCGTGGGGCCGGGAGCTGTCGGCAGCGCGCAACCTGTTCGCACTGCGGGGTCCGGCGCAGCTCGTCGCGTTCGCCGAGGTCCGCCGCGAGGCCGACACGCTCGTCACCCTGCTGCGCTGGGCGATCCGCGCCGACGACGTGCCGACGGTGGCGCACGTCTTCGCGGCGCTCGGCGGGTACTGGACGCTCCGCGGGCTGCACCGCGAGGTCGCCGCGACCGCACCCGACGTCGTCGCGGCGCTGCGGTCGCGCGTGCCGGCGCCGGCCGACCGCACCGCGACGGTGATCGGCCTCGTGATGTGCGGTGCGACCGCGGTGTTCACCGACCTCCGCACCACCGCCCGGGCGATCAGCGGACTCCGGGAGCTGCACCGCTCCGGGCGTGCCGAGGACCCGGTCGTCGACGCGCTCGCCGGGCTCCTGCTCGCCCTGCCGCGACCCGAGCAGGGCTCCGCCGAGCTGGCACGGCTGCGTGCCCACCGGGAGCCCGCGGTCGCCCTGCTCGGCCACCTGCTCAGCGCGCCGCTGGCCGAGAACGACGGCGACCCGGCCGGGGCGCTGCGGTACATCCGGCGTGCGGAGGAGCTGGCACGGACGACCGGAGAGGCCTGGACCACGGGCACCGTCGCGGTCACGCTGACCCAACTGCTCGCGCAGTCCGGGCGGTACCGGGAGTCCCTCGCCGCCGCCGTCACCGCCCGGGAGGACCTCGAGCTGTTCGGGGCGGAGGACGACCTGTACGAGATCGGGTGGACCGTCGGTCTCGCCTCGGCCGCGACCGGCGACGTCGACCGTGCACGTGCCGTCGCAGCGGACCTGCGGCACCGGCCCGACGGCGGCCGCGGCGGGTTCGACGACCGCGGGCTGATCGCCGTGCTCGCGGTCGCGATCACCGCCGAGTGCGCGCGGTACGAGGGCGACCTCGCCGGGGCCGCGGCGGCGTACGCCGCGGCCTGGGACGTCGTGCAGCCCGGTCGCGGACCCGCCGCGCACTGGGCGCTGACGGCGGGGGCGGCACGCATCGCGGCGGTGGACGAGGCGGGCGCGGGCCGGACCGACGGCGCGGCCCCGGGCCTCCCGGCAGCCGAACTGGCGGTCGCCCGCCGGATCCGTGTCGGCACCCTCGTGCAGCTGCGGCTCCGCCAGGCCCGCCGGGACGTGCCCGTCATCGGGACGGCCCTCGCCGGGCTCGCGATCGCGTACGCGCGCGCCGGACGTCCGGACACGGCTGCCGCATGCTGGGGCACGCTCACGCGGATCGGCTCGCGGCAGGACTTCGCGGTGCTCGCGCACGCCCGGCTGCGACCGCTGCTCGCCGAGGCCGTGGGGGAGCCGGCGCTCGCCGACGCCGAGACGGCCGCGGCCGGCAGGGACCGGACCGAGGCCGTCTCGTGGGTGCGGCGCGTGCTCGAGGACGCTCGCCTGCCCGGCTGACCGGCGCTCGGGCCGTCCTCCCCCGGACGGTCGCCCGGACCGTCAGGCCTTCCGCATGTACGCGCGGACCGTCAGCGGGGCGAACACCGCGACGACCACGGCCGCGCCGAGCAGGCTCAGCCAGAGGTCGCCGCCGACCACGCCGTGGTTCACCAGGTCGCGCACCGCGGTGATGAGGTGCGAGACCGGGTTGACCTCGGTGAACCAGCGCAGCCAGGCGGGCAGCGTGTCGGTCGGGACGAAGGCGTTCGACAGGAACGTCAGCGGGAACAGCACGAGGTTCGCGATGCCGGAGACGCTCGACGCGGTCCGGGCGATGACCCCGAAGTACGCGAAGACCCAGCTGATCGCCCACGCCACCACGATGACGAGCAGCGCCGCGAGGAGCACGGCGCCGAGTCCGCCGGCGGGGCGCAGCCCCATGACGATGCCCACCACGAACGTGATCGTCGTCGCGATGGCGTAGCGGACGGTGTCGGCGAGCAGGGCCCCGGCGAGCGGGGCGATCCGGGCGATCGGGAGCGACCGGAACCGGTCGAACACGCCCTTGTCCATGTCCTCGCGGAGCTGCACGCCGGTGACGACCGACGACGTGATCGCCGTCTGCACGAGGATGCCGGGGATGATCACGGGCAGGTAGCTGCCGACGTCGCCGGAGATCGCGCCGCCGAAGATGTACGTGAACATCACCGTGAAGACGATCGGCATGAGCGTGACGTCGAACAGCTGCTCGGGGGTCCGGCGGATCTTCACGAGTCCGCGGTACGCCATCGTGAACGACTGGCGGACGGTGGCGGCCGGGCCGGTGCCGCCGATCCCGGGTCGGGGTGTCACGCGGGGCGACGACGTGGTGGTGGGGGTCGGGGCGAGGGTGGTCATGCGGGGCTCCCTTCGAGCGCGCGCTCGGACTCGGTGTCGGTGTCGGCGTCCGCGGACGTCGGCGAGCCGGTGATGGTGAGGAAGACCTCGTCGAGGGTCGGCTTCTGCACGCTCATCTCGGCGAGGGAGACGCCCGCGTCGCGGAACGACACGAGCAGGTCGGTGACCCGGTCGGGCGCCGTCATCGGGGCGGTGAGCCGCGCGCCCTCCGGGCTGACGACCGCCGGGGTGCCGAGCACGCGCTCGACGAGCGACGCCGCGGTCGCGAGGGCGTCCGCATCCGCGTCCGCCAGGCGGAGCTGCAGCGAGGCCGTGCCGACCGAGGACTTCAGCTCGTCCGCGGTGCCCTCGGCCACGACACGTCCGTGGTCGATGACGGCGATGCGGTCGGCGAGCTGGTCGGCCTCGTCGAGGTACTGCGTCGTGAGCAGGACGGTCGACCCGGTCGCGACGAGCTCGCGGATCGTGTCCCACATCTGCGCCCGGGTTCGCGGGTCGAGCCCCGTGGTGGGCTCGTCGAGGAAGATCAGCGGCGGCTGCGCGATGAGGCTCGCGGCCAGGTCGAGCCGGCGGCGCATGCCCCCGGAGAACTTCTTGAGCGGACGCGACGCCGCCTCGGACAGCCCGAAGCGCTCGAGCAGCTCGACCGCCTTGCGCTTCGCGTCGGTGCGGGACAGCCCGAGCAACCGGGCGAAGATGACGAGGTTCTCGGTGGCGCTGAGCGCCTCGTCGACGCTCGCGTACTGCCCCGTCACCCCGATCAGGGAGCGGACCGTCTGCGGCTCGCGGCGGACGTCGTGCCCGAAGACGCGGGCCTCGCCGCCGTCCGGCCGCAGCAGGGTCGCGAGCATCGAGATGGTGGTCGTCTTGCCGGCGCCGTTCGGGCCGAGCACGCCGTAGACCGTGCCGGCCTCGACGCGGAGGTCGACCCCGTCCACGGCACGGTTGCTGCCGAACGTCTTGACGAGGCCGGTCGCCTCGACGGCGAGTGGTGTGGTGGTCATCGCACAGGTCCTTTCGTCGATGTCGGGACGATCGTGCCGCCGGCCGCTCACGCGGCACTGACGTGGCGCTGACACGGTCGGACGCTCTCCGTCAGCGGGGCGGGCGCGGTCGTCGTCGGCGGGGCCGGACGGGAGGCCCGTCCCGTCCCCGGTACGCTCGCTCCCGTGGCAGGGACGGACGACTCGGGTGCCGGTGTCGGCGGTGCCGTGCGGCTGCGGCTGGACGTCGCCTACGACGGGGCCGCCTTCTCGGGCTGGGCCCGGCAGCCCGGCCTGCGGACCGTGCAGGGCGCGCTCGAGTCCGCGCTCGCCACGGTCTTCACCCGGTGGGGCGCGCCGCCGCAGCTGACGGTCGCCGGTCGGACGGACGCCGGGGTGCACGCCACCGGGCAGGTCGCCCACGTCGACCTGACCGCGGAGCAGTGGGGTGCGCTCACCCGTCCGCGGCGGTCGTCGCCGGACGGCCCTCCGCGCACCTCGCTCGACGGACTCGTCAAGCGCGTGAACGGTCTCGCCGGGGCGACGGGCGACGTCGTCGTCACGCGCGCGTCGGTCGCACCGGACGGCTTCGACGCCCGGTTCTCCCCGCTCTGGCGGCGCTACGAGTACCGGGTGGCGGACGCCGACGCCCCGCGCGACCCACGTCGCCGCGGGCACACGCTCTGGCACCCGACGCGCCTCGACCCGGCGGCGATGGAGCGCGGTGCGCTGACGTTGCTCGGGCTGCACGACTTCGCGACCTTCTGCAAGCCGCGCGAGGGCGCGACCACGATCCGGACGCTGCAGGAGTTCCGCTGGGACCGCGAGCCGGACGGCGTGCTGGTGGCGCGCCTCCAGGCCGACGCGTTCTGCCACTCCATGGTGCGGGCGATGGTCGGGGCGACCATCGCCGTCGGGGAGGGCCGCTTCGGCCCGGACCGCCTCGAGGAGCTGCGGGTCGCGCAGCAGCGCACGAGCGCGTTCAAGGTCGCACCCGCGGCCGGTCTGACCCTCACCGAGGTGGGCTACCCGGGGGACGACGAGCTCGCGGCCCGGGCGGCGCAGACCCGTGCGCGCCGGACGGACGACGAGCCGGACGCCGGTACCGTCGGGGGATGAGCTCCCGCAGGCCCCGGTCCGTCGTCTCCGTGGCACCCGGTGTGGTGTTCGTCGAGGGGGCGGTCTCGAACTGGGTCGTGCTCGCCGAGGAGGACGGCGTCGCGCTGATCGACGCCGGCTACCCCGCGGACACCGCGCTCGTCCTCGACACCGTGCGCTGGGCGGGGCACGACCTCGGCGACCTCCGACGCATCTACGTCACGCACGGGCACGTCGACCACGTCGGGGGCATCCCGGGGATCCTCGAGCGGTACCCGCACGTGCAGGTCCTGGCGCACGCCGACGAGCTCGACAACGTGCGCGGGCCGCAGCGGCAGCAGGTCCGGCCGGCGGAGATCGGCGGGCGTCTCGCCGCACCGCGGACGTTCCGCTGGCTGGCGCGGGCCGTCGGTTCCGACGCCCTGCGTCCCGTGACCGTCCCCACTGCCCGGGCCTTCACCGCGCACGACTTCGCGGGGCGTGCGATGACGCCGTTCCCCGCCGTCGGGCACACGGCCGGCTCGACCGCGTACCTGTTGCCGGCCGCGAACGCCATCGTCACCGGGGACGCGGTCGTCTCGCACCACGACACGCTTCCGGGGTCGTGGCAGCCGCGACCACGCATGATCACGCCGTTCTTCACCGCGGACCAGGCGACGGCGCTCGAGTCCGCACGGGCGCTGCCGATCCCGGAGATCGTGCTGCCCGGGCACGGACCGGCCGTGCACCGGGTCGGCAGCGGGTGGGTGCCGGTCGCCGGCTGAGCGCGCCGCCGGGCACCGTCCCGTCGCCACGCTGCGCACCCCGGACGGGGGTGGACCGGATCGTTCACCTGCCGGAAACCTGAGTGGCCCCGCAGGTCGCTAGCGTGCTGGAGTCCCCCTCCTCCTGCCGAAGGTCAGCATGCCCAACCTCCTGCGGCGCACCGTGCTGTGCGCCACGGTGGCAGCGACGCTCGTCGCCGCCCCGCTCGTCTCCGTCTCCACCGCCGTCGCGGACCCCGCGGGCGCCGGCCTCGTCATCGCCGAGGCGTACCTGAAGGGCGGCAGCGCGAACCAGCCGTTCACGAACAAGTTCGTCGAGATCGCGAACCCGACCGACACCGCCGTCGCCGTGGACGGGTGGTCGATCCAGTACCGGGCCGCCGCGAACACCGGCACGCCGTCGGTCGGCAAGCTCAGCGGTACCGTCCCCGCACACGGGTCGTACCTCGTGCAGATGGGCTCGAACGGGACGAACGGCCAGGCGCTGCCCACCCCCGACGCCGTGACCGGCCTCAACCCGTCCGGGTCGACCGGCACGCTCGTCCTGTCCGACCAGGCCACGGCGCTCACGCTGCCGGTCGGCTCGGTCACCACCGGGACGCCCGGCGTCGTCGACCTGGTGGGCTACGGCACGTCGAACACGTTCGAGACCGCCGTCGCGCCGACCGGGACGGCGAACTCCGTGCCGGACGCGCTGCACCGCGACGGCACCGTCGACACCGACTCCAACGCGGCGGACTTCGCCCTGGGCTCCTCGGTGACCCCGGAGAACTCCGGCGGGTCCGGCACGACGCCGACCGACCCGGGCACCCCCACCGATCCGGGCACCCCCACCACACCTGCCGAAGCGGTCACGATCGCCCAGCTGCAGGGCACGGGTCCCGCGTCGCCGTACGTGGGGAAGCGCGTCGTCACCGAGGGCGTCGTGACCGCGGTCTACGCCACGGGTGGGCTGAACGGCTACACGATCCAGACCGCCGGTACGGGCGGGGCGGTCGACCTCGCCACCCACACCGCGTCGGACGCCGTGTTCGTGTTCTCCGCCGCGACCGCGGGCAGCGTCGCCATCGGGGACGCCGTGCGCCTCACGGGCACGGTCGCCGAGTACAACGGCCTCACCGAGCTCGAGGTCGGCTCGACCGCCGACGTCGAGGGTCTCCCCGCCGCGGGCGTCGTGCAGCCGGTCCCGGCCACGCTGACCCTGCCGCGCACGGACGCGCAGCGCGAGTCGCTCGAGAGCATGCTGATCGCGCCGCAGGGCGACTACACGGTCGCCGACAACTACACGACGAACCAGTACGGCGAGATCGCGCTCGCCGCGGGGACGAAGCGCCTG
This sequence comes from Curtobacterium sp. 1310, assembly GCF_017834105.1. Taxonomy (NCBI): domain Bacteria; kingdom Bacillati; phylum Actinomycetota; class Actinomycetes; order Micrococcales; family Microbacteriaceae; genus Curtobacterium; species Curtobacterium sp. 1310. The sequence goes on from NZ_JAFICY010000003.1 coordinate 481,939, forward strand.
ATCCAGCCGACCGAGGTCGCCCGCCCGGGCAGCGCCGAGGCCGCAGCGGTCGCCGCCGACAACGCCGCACGCACGGTGGTCCTCGACGACGGCGCGAGCACGAACTTCCTCAGCGCCGCGAACCAGTCGGTCCCGGTGTCCTGGCTCACGCAGGGCCCGGTCACGGTCGGTGCCGCAGCGACCTTCTCGGAGCCGGTCGTCCTCGACTACCGCAACGACACCTGGAAGTTCCAGCCGACGTCGCCGATCACCGGTGCGACGCCCGCGGCAGACCTGCCCGCGTCGTTCTCGCAGGTCCGCACCGCGGCACCCGAGAACGTCGGTGGGGACCTCAAGCTCGCCGGGTTCAACGTGCTCAACTACTTCCCGACCACGGGCGACCAGCTCACCGGCTGCACGTACTACACCGACCGCGACGGCGACCCCGTGACCGTCCGCGGTGGCTGCGACGCCCGTGGCGCCGCGAACGCCGACGACCTCGAGCGCCAGCAGGTGAAGATCGTGAAGGCGATCAACGCCCTCGGTGCCGACGTGGTCTCCCTCGAGGAGATCGAGAACTCGGCACGGTTCGGCAAGGACCGCGACGCCGCCGTCGGCACGCTCGTCTCCGCGCTGAACGCGGCGACCGGCCAGGACACCTGGGCGTACGTGCCGTCCCCGGCGGTGCTGCCCGCGAGCGAGGACGTCATCCGCCTCGCCCTCATCTACAAGCAGGACCGCGTCGCACCCGTCGGCGAGTCGACCATCCTCGACGACCCGGCCTTCGCGAACGCCCGCCAGCCCGTCGCGGACGCCTTCCGCCCGGTCGGCGGGGACGCGGACGACGACTTCCTGGTGATCGCGAACCACTTCAAGTCGAAGGGCTCCGGCTCGGGCGCGGACGCCGACCAGGGCGACGGCCAGGGTGCCTCGAACGCGTCCCGCGTGGCACAGGCGACGGCGCTCGCCGCGTTCTCGACCACCGAGCAGGAGAAGTACGGCACCGACAGGGTGTTCATGCTCGGCGACTTCAACGCCTACAGCGAGGAGGACCCGATGGTCGTCCTGCGCGACGCCGGCTACACCGACCTCGGGCCGGCGAAGGACCCGACCGAGTACTCCTACGTGTTCAGCGGCCTGAGCGGTTCGCTCGACCACGTGCTGGCCTCACCCGCGGCGCTCGAGGCCGTGACCGGCGTGGACATCTGGAACATCAACTCGACCGAGTCGGTGGGCCTGGAGTACAGCCGCTACGACTACAACGTCACCGACCTGTACCGCGACGACGTGTACCGGGCGAGCGACCACGACCCGATCCTGGTCGGCTTCGACCTGGCCGAGGACGAGACCCCGACGCCGGGTGACGGTGGCACGCCGGGCAACGGCGGGACCCCCGGCGGACCCGGCCACGGCGGCGACCACCCGGGCAAGCCGGGCAAGCCGGGTCACGGCGGCGACCACCCGGGCAAGCCGGGTCACGGTGACGGGAAGCCGGGCAAGCCCGGCCACGGTGACGGCAAGCCGGGCGGGCCCGGTCACGGTGGGTTCGTCGCGGACGTCGTCCGTGTCGTGCTCGGTGTGTTCGGCTGGCTGCGTGGACTGTTCGGCTGAGGTGACCACGGCCCGGACGTGACCGGGTGACGGACGGGAGGCGCGGTGTCGGACGGCACCGCGCCTCCCGTCCGTCACGGCCCCGTTCGACAAGGCGAGCCGCGTCGGGTAGGCTCTCACCTTGGTCTGTGCGCCCCGTGCGCCGGACAGTCAGATGAGCCCTCCACCGGGCAGTTCCACGAGCATCGCCCGCGGAACACCCACCGGAGCGGGATTCACGGACTCCTCACCTCGACACGAAAGCAGCACTCCTGTGACTCGTACGTTCTCCCCGAAGCCGGCAGACGTCCAGCACGACTGGATCGTCATCGACGCGACCGACGTCGTCCTCGGCCGTCTCGCCACCCACGCCGCGGCGCTCCTGCGCGGCAAGCACAAGGCCACCTTCGCCCAGCACATGGACATGGGTGACTACGTCATCATCATCAACGCGGACAAGGTCGCCCTCACCGGCTCCAAGCTCGCGAAGAAGGTCTACTACCGTCACTCGGGCTACCCGGGCGGCCTCACGGCGACCTCCTACCCGGAGATGCTCGAGAAGCACCCGACCCGCGCCGTCGAGAAGGCGATCCGCGGCATGCTGCCGAAGAACACCCTCGGCCGTGAGCAGCTCAAGAAGCTGAAGGTCTACGCCGGCGCAGAGCACCCGCACGCCGCGCAGCAGCCCAAGGCGTACACCTTCGACCAGGTCGCACAGTAGTTCCGGCCACGACGACTTCAAGGACTGATAAAACTCATGGCTCAGATCGCTGACTCCCTCGACCAGACCCCGGAGAGCTTCACCACCGAGAGCGCCCCGGCGTCCTCGGAGGCCGCTCCCCGCCAGATCCTCAACGTCTCGGGCGGTGCCGTCGGGCGCCGCAAGGAGGCCATCGCCCGCGTGCGTCTCGTCCCCGGTGGCGGCTCGTTCACGGTCAACGGCCGCACGCTCGAGGACTACTTCCCGAACAAGCTGCACCAGCAGCTGATCAACGACCCGTTCAAGGTGCTCGAGCTCCTCGGCGCCTACGACGTCGTCGCTCGCATCACCGGTGGTGGCCCCTCGGGTCAGGCCGGTGCGCTCCGCCTCGCCATCGCGCGTGCGCTGAACGAGATCGACCGCGAGAACAACCGCGCCACCCTCAAGAAGGCCGGCTTCCTCACCCGTGACGCCCGCGTCATCGAGCGCAAGAAGGCCGGTCTCAAGAAGGCCCGCAAGGCGTCGCAGTTCTCGAAGCGCTAGTCGCGCGACGAACCCGATCGCAATGCCGCGTCTGTTCGGTACCGACGGTGTTCGTGGACTCGCCAACGGCGAGCTGACGGCCGCGCTGGCTCTGGGTCTCGCCCAGGCCAGCGCGGCCGTGCTCACACACGGACACCATGCGGACGCCCGCCGGGCGTCCGGTCGACCGCGCCCCCGCGCGGTCCTGGCGCGCGACCCGCGCGTCTCCGGTGAGTTCCTGGGTGCCGCGGTCGCGGCCGGTCTCGCCTCCGCCGGTGTCGACGTGCTCGACGCCGGGGTCATCCCCACCCCCGCTGCGGCGTTCCTCGTCGCGGACATCGACGCCGACTTCGGCGTGATGATCTCCGCGTCCCACAACCCCGCGCCCGACAACGGGATCAAGTTCTTCGCCACGGGCGGCCGCAAGCTGCCGGACGAGGTCGAGGACCGCATCGAAGCGGCCATGCACGACCAGTCCGCCCCGGCGCCCACCGGTGGCGACGTCGGCCGGATCACCCGCTTCGCCGACGCCGAGGACCGCTACGTCGTCCACCTGCTCGGCACGCTGCCGCACCGGCTCGACGGCCTGCACGTCGTGCTCGACTGCGCGAACGGTGCCGCCGCGGGCGTCTCGCCCGAGGTCTTCGTCAACGCCGGCGCTCGCGTCACGCTCATCGGCGCGGACCCGGACGGCATGAACATCAACGACGGTGTGGGCTCGACCCACATCGACAACCTCGCCGCCGCCGTGCTGGCGCACGGCGCCGACGTGGGCATCGCGCACGACGGCGACGCCGACCGCTGCCTCGCGGTGGACGCCGCCGGCAACGCCGTCGACGGCGACCAGATCATGGCGATCCTGGCGCTCTCGCTCCAGGAGCGGGGCCGGCTCGCCGACGACACGCTCGTCGCGACCGTCATGTCGAACCTCGGGCTCAAGCGGGCCATGGCGGACGCGGGCATCACGGTGCTCGAGACCGGCGTGGGCGACCGCTACGTGCTCGAGAAGATGAACGAGGGCGGCTTCTCGCTCGGTGGCGAGCAGTCCGGCCACATCATCTTCAACGACTACGCCACCACCGGCGACGGCGTGCTGACGGGCCTGCACCTGGTGGCCGAGATGGCCCGCACGGGCAAGAGCCTGCAGGAGCTCGCGTCGTGCATGACCGTCTTCCCGCAGGTGCTCCTCAACGTGCGCGGTGTCGACCGCCACGGGCTGGACGACCAGGGCGTGCAGGACGCGATCGCCGCGGCGACCGAGGCCCTCGGCGACGCCGGTCGTGTGCTGCTGCGCCCGTCGGGCACCGAGCCCGTCGTCCGCGTGATGGTCGAGGCGGCGTCGCAGGAGGATGCCCAGCGGGTCGCCGAGGAGCTGGCCGCCGTCGTGCGCGACCGGCTGGCGATCGACGCGGCCGCGTAGGGCACTCGCACGCGACGTCCCGGGTCGTCGGAACAACCGGAAGCGGGGGGGGGGGGGGGGGGGGGGGGGGGGGGGGGGGGCGCGGGGGGGGGGGGGGGGGGGGGGCGGCGGGGGGGGGGGCGCCCGC